>NZ_LR701577.1 GCF_902498805.1 Imperialibacter sp. EC-SDR9
GCTCAGACGGAGCCGCATTTTAAAAAAAAAATATAATCAAATATGAGACCTCTGCCAAGGCCGCAAGGTCTTGCTGACTCTAATATCCAACAACAACCCCAGCTTTTTTTAAATGCGTTTGCCCTGCTCACCTACCCTATGCTCGTTATCTTTTCGGGCTTTTTGACCATTTTGGGCGGTTACCTCATTTCCATTGCTACTGGTGTGCTTACAGGCACGGAATACATCTACGGCATTCGATATGAATTCGTGCAATTCAACGTCTCCTTTGCGCTGATCAAGTCGGTGGCATTCGGCTTTTTAGTAGCAGCCATTTCTTCTTACAAAGGATATTATACTGTCGGAGGTGCGCTGGAGGTAGGTAAATCGAGTACCAGCGCAGTGAACAATAGCTGTATTGCCATTCTGGTTGCCGACTACGTATTGGCCCAACTTCTTATTTGATTTTGTATGATTGAGATAGAAAACATCAAGAAATCTTTTGACGGAAAGGCCATATTGCATGGCATTTCTGGCACGTTCGAAAAGGGCAAAACCAACCTGATCATTGGCGCCAGCGGCACAGGAAAAAGTGTGCTTCTCAAGTGTATTGTGGGCCTGGTAAAACCCGATGAGGGAACGGTGACCTACGATGGGCGGGATTTCACACACGGCGACAAGAGCCTCAGAACAGATATCAGACGTGAAATAGGCATGTTGTTTCAGGGCGGAGCGCTCTTCGATTCCATGAATGTGGAGGCCAATGTTATGTTTCCGCTCAATGTACTTACTAAGATGCCTCAGGCGGAAAAGCTCGACAGGGTGAACTTTTGTCTCGAAAGAGTGGGGCTGGCTGGCGTGAATAAAAAAATGCCATCGGAAGTCAGCGGAGGAATGAAAAAGCGGGTGGGTATTGCCAGGGCCATTGTCAACAACTCCAAGTACCTGTTTTGCGATGAGCCCAATTCCGGGCTGGATCCACAAACGTCGATAACAATAGACAACCTGATTCAGGAGATCACCTATGAATTCGACATTACCACGGTAGTTGTTACCCACGACATGAACTCAGTAATGGAGATTGGCGACTATATCCTGTTCATGCATCAGGGCCAAAAAAAATGGGAAGGCAGCACCGACACAATTGCACAGGCAGATGTACCGGAATTGAAAGACTTTATATTCGCCAACAAATTGATGCGAACAATGATTAAAGATGTGAAATAAGCTGATGGCATTTCGCTCATCTTGTTTTTGCTTTGAACATGAAATAAGAAAATAGATTTGAATTATTAACCAGAGTTGGTCGACGAAACATAGCCGAACAACCGCTTTCCCCACAATGCACAGTAAAGTTTCCTTTTTCCGGTTTGTTGCCACCATCGAAGGCATTTCCTTCCTCGTATTGCTATTGATCGCTATGCCATTGAAGTACTGGATGGGTCAGCCACTAGCCGTCAGGTATGTGGGAATGGCTCACGGCGTCCTGTTCCTCCTCTACATTCCGGCCTTGTTGTTAGCGGCTCCTGTGTTAAAATGGGGCTTTTTGATGACATTCAGAGCGTTTCTAGCCTCTTTTCTACCGGGCGGCACTTTTTTGCTCGACAGGCAAATTGTAAAAGACTGGAAAGAGATCAATTCTTCAGCAAACAACAGCTAACTATCCGCATTTAAGAGCCCTGAAGTAGTACCTTGATAGAAAATTGGCTTTCTTTATTGCCATTACCGGATCATTTAACCTATGAAAACCCTTCTTTTTTCTTCGCTGTTTTTAGTCACCCACTGTCTCTTTGCCCAATCACCGCAGGCGTTTGAAATCTACAATTCAAAAGGCAAGCAGGTTGCTTACGAAAAAATGCTAAAGGACGTTTCCCGGGCCGATGTGGTCTTCTTCGGTGAGCTGCACGACAATTCCATCAACCACTGGCTCGAGCTGCAGGTAACTAAAGGCTTATACGCTGAACATGGCAAAGAGCTGGTAGTCGCCATGGAGATGCTCGAGGCCGATGATCAGCTGGTGGTGGACGAATTCATGAGCGGCCTTATCGAAGAGAGGCATTTGCTCAAGGAAGCTAAAATGTGGGACAACTATAAAACGGACTACAAACCCATCGTAGAATTTGCCAAAGAACACCAACTGAAAGTGGTGGCGTCAAATATCCCCCGAAGGTATGCCAACCTAGTATACCGAAAAGGGCCTGATGCGCTCAATAACCTACCCGACGAAGCAAAAAAATACATTGCCCCTCTTCCCCTGGAAATTGACCTGAACTTACCCGGTTATCAGGAAATGATAGAGTCGATGGGTGGACACGGTGCCCCGGGAAGCGCCGAAAACCTGGCCAGTTCTCAGGCAAGCAAAGACGCAACAATGGGCTGGTTCATCAGCAAAGAAAGTAAGAGCAAGGTCATTCACTTCAATGGCTCCTACCATTCCAAAAATGGCGAAGGCATCATTTGGTACCTGAACAAATACAACAAGAAGGCAAGCGTGGCTACCATCCACTGTGTGGAGCAAGAAAACATCGGAGAGCTGGGAGAGGGAAATGTTGGTGCTGCGGATTTTATCATTGTGATCCCCTCTGATATGACGAAAACATACTAAAGGCAACCGTTGCAATCGATCAGGTGGCATTTGGATAAGCAGATTCCAGATTATTTTTTTACTTTCATACAATTTTAAGCTCCAACAGGCTTCTTTTTTTTCGACCAGCACAATGAATTTACTTAAGAAAGCACTCGGGAAGCTGCTGCCTGCCAGAGATGCCTCCAGGCCTATAGAAGAAAGGCTTTTTGAGATCACACTCTGCCTGACTATCCTCACGCTACTGTTGTGGTCGTTGGTAGGCATACTGTCGCAATTCAATTCAACTGTCCTCGGCATCTATCTGTTCGCACTGTGTTTTTACTCTGCGGTCTATTTGGCTGTTAAAAAAGGCATATCCTTTCGTCTTACTACCTCTGTTTATTATATCTCTGCATTGCTCATCATCTCCTTTGGCTGGCTCCCCTCCGGCGGCATCCGTGGTGCTGTGATGCACATGTGTGTGCTCATCTACATCTCAGGGCTTTTGGTTTTACCTATACGCCGTTATATCATCTTTATCATATCCACGATTTGCGTGGTGATCATTTTCGTCACCATCGAGTACTACCACAGAGACCTGGCCGTGCCCTACACTGATTATGTGAGCGAATGGAGAGATCTTTCGATAGCGGGGGTGGTCATGCTGGTGGTGATGGGCTTTGCTTTCTATATTTTCAAAAAAGAGTATTTGCAAGACAGAGAGCATCTGCAACGAATGAACCTCGAGTTGGGTACTGCCAAAGAAAGGGCCGAATCGGCCGATAAGGCTAAGAGTCAATTTCTGGCTACCATCAGTCACGAAATGCGAACACCGCTCAATGGAATCGTCGGACTTGCGGAACTAATCGAGAAAACCAATCTTGACAAAGAACAGAGCGAGCTTGTAAAAAACCTGGCAACCAGCAGCCACATACTTTCAGGCTTGATTACTGATGTGCTTGACATCACCATGATTGAAAACAACCGGGTGACGTTACAAGAAGATGCTTTTGAGCTGAAGGATGTAACGAAGGATATCAGCCAGCTATTTCATGGATTTGAGTCGGTGAAAACCAGTAAGGTTTCCATTGAGTTGGTACACGCCAGCAAATCCGACATTCACCTGATGGGTGACCTTAAGAGGATCAGGCAAATCCTTATTAACCTGACAACGAATGCGGTCAAATTCACGCCGGCAGGAAAAGTGACCATGTCTACCACCGTTGTGAGAAAAGAAGATAAGATTGCCACAGTTCTTTTCAAAGTTGACGACACCGGCATTGGCATTCCAAAGAGTCAGCACTCCAAAGTGTTTTCAAGATTCTTCAAGCATGAAACTGGCTTGGCGATGATAGGCACCGGGTTGGGCCTCTCGATTGCCAAAAGCCTCACCGACTTGATGAAAGGGAAGATATGGTTCTCTTCTGCGGAGAACAAAGGCAGTTCGTTTTATTTGGAACTTCCACTGGCACTAGCCAGCCAAGCTCACCATGCGGGGGCGGAAAAATACGCTCAACCAATAACCTTTAGTGAACTATCCATCCTTGTGGCAGAAGACGTACCTATCAATAGGCTTGTGATGCTTAAAATACTCAAGAACATTGGCATCACGAAAATAGAAGTGGCTGAAGATGGGGAGCAGGCTGTGACCCTGGCTTCTTCTCAAACCTTCGACTTTATATTGATGGACATTTTAATGCCCAGAATGGACGGTATTGAAGCAGCCCAGAGAATTCTTGAGATATTTCGGGAGAGACATCAAATCCCCCCTTTTATCATTGCTGTTACTGCCAATGCTATGACGGAAGATGAAGCCAAATGCCGGGAAGCCGGGATGGTTGATTTTATCACTAAACCTTTTACCACTGACGCCCTCACAGCAGTTTTCACACGTCTTTGGAGCTCAGTTTAGCTCTCGTCATCAGCATCATTATATACGCACAAATCACAGCCCAGCGCCATTCGACATATCAGTTTGGCTCGCTCACCAAAAATTGTTTAACTTACTGACAAGCTATAGCAGTCAACCTTTGACTTTGCCGACCTTATAAAAAACTCACTGTTCTTAATATAATTTTTTCTTGAAATAATTAAATTATTTTTAGGGACGTGTTTTTTGCATATATTTAAGTGATCAGCCTAGCTATGGGAAATACCGTTGCCATTTATAATTTTAAAGGAGGGGTGGGCAAAACCACGACTGCTCTCAATCTTGGCTACGCATGGTCCCGCCAATTCAAAGTACTTTTGATCGATTGCGATCCACAGTGCAATCTTAGCAACTCCCTGGGGGCCGATAATTCTACAAAGTCCATTTACCGATACATCAAAGACCTGTTGCATGACAACCTCCCTGAGAGTATTGAAGCGCAGGAGGTAACACCATATATGCACCTGTTGCCCGGGGACTACCTGATGACGGAAATGGAGTCGAACAGCAGGTTTATTTCGTTTGGTCCCAATATCGTGCAGAAGCTGGGGTACGTGTTACGTAAGGATTACGATATCGTGATCATGGACATGCCCACTCATTTCGGAGGACTGGTAAAATCGATGCTTACTGACGTAGACAGTATCCTGATTCCGGCTCTTGCTGATTCGTTCTCCATTGATGGCATCAAAAAACTGCTAACGTTTCTTTACACCGTTGAAAGAAAAAGGCCGCTGAACATACTGGGGATCTATTTCAACATGTACAAACAGTCGCTCATCCACCACAGAGAAAAGTATGCTGAGGCAATGACGGAATTTGAAGACCTGATGCTGGAAAGCACCGTCTCGAACTCCATCAAGGTAAGCGAGGCCATAGATATTGGCAAATCCATGAACAGGGTCAATCCTGAAAACAAGTCAGCCATCGACTTCCTCAAGCTCAGCGACGAGCTGATGGCCAAGTTCAATAACACCTTTTTGTCTTCGAAATTCATCTCCGAGGAGTTCCTGGAGAATATCAAGACGAGGTAAGGCTCTGAAAAGGATTCAACCGCTGAGAAAACCGAAAACACAGCGCCAGGGAGAAATACCGCCCGGCTTTCGGTAAACGCAAACTCCTCACAGTAGTCCCGTAGGGACGACACATAGGTAAACTCCACCAACACGTAAAACAAGCACTGCCAGTGCCGTCAGGTACGGCACATGGCGCACCCACGTGCCTACGAAAAAAACTTCCTACAACAACCTGGCTAATACAAACCACTCCCCACCTTTCTTCCACTTCAAAGGTTGAAGCCGCTTCAATAGCCTCATTGCTCCTCATCAAAAAGCCAAAGCATCGTTCTCCTCAAATTACTATATTCATTCAAAACATACCTTAACTACAATAATTACCATGGAAAACGAGAACAATAAAACCAATATTGGGCGGCGGGAAGTCATTAAAGGGCTCGGCCTTGGAGCCACTGGCACGTTTCTGGGGGCTGCCAATCCAGCAGTGGCGGGCGTGTATGAAGCCGCCACGAAAGCCCTCCCTCCTCTTACCATCACCAATGTGAAGGCCATTTCGACCTGCCCTCATGGCATAGAGCTGATCGTGGTAAAAGTGGAAACCAGCGAACCCGGATTATATGGCCTCGGCTGTGCCACCTTCCGCCAGCGGGCCCGGCCTGTTATTTCTGCCATCAACGACTACCTCAACGACTTCTGCAAGGGCAAAAGCGTCGACAACATCGAAGACATGTGGCAAACCGCCTACGTAAGCTCCTACTGGCGCAACGGCCCGGTGCTCAACAATGCCCTGAGCGGCCTCGACCAGGCCCTGTGGGATATCAAAGGCAAGCGTGCCAATATGCCGGTGTACCAGCTGCTGGGTGGGAAGTGCCGTTTTGCCATCCCCTGCTACTCTCATGCGTCGGGCAACTCCCCGGAAGCCGTAGCCGACGATGCCAAGCGAATCATGGACGAGGGCTACAAGTATGTGCGCATTCAAATGGGCGGCTATGGTGCTGCAGGCGTGGCGTCGGTGCCCGACTTCAAAGCCAAAGGCTTCGGAATGCCTGACGACAACTACATGGATCCTTACTTCTACATGAAGAGTGTGCCCGAGATCTTCGCCAAAACCCGGGAGGTATGCGGTGAAAGAGTGGAGCTGCTGCACGACATCCATGAACGCCTTCAGCCCAACGATGCCATCAACATGATCCGCAAGCTGGAAGAGTTCAGGCCTTTCTTTATCGAAGACCCTTTCTCTCCTGAAAACATTGGCTATTTCAGGCAGCTTAGGCAGCAGAGCAGCGTGCCGTTGGCCATGGGCGAGCTCTACAACAATCCTCACGAATGGGTAGGCCCCATGAGTGAAAGGCTTTTTGACTTCATCCGTATTCATATTTCACAGATAGGTGGCATTACGCCCGCTATGAAGGTGGCCAGGCTGGGTGAAGCCTTCAATGTGAAAACAGCGTGGCACGGGCCTGGAGATGTGTCGCCGGTAGGCCATGCTGCCAACGCCCACATCGACTTTGCGGTATGGAACTTCGGTATCCAGGAAAGTGTGAACTTCTCAGACACGCTAAGGGAAATCTTCCCCGGCAGCCCTTTCATGAAGGACGGTTATATGTACGTAAACGAAGCGCCTGGCCTTGGTGTGGACATTAATGAAAAGCTCGCCGCCAAGTACCCCATTCCTGAGAAGCAGTTGAACGGCTGGACACAGCTGAGAATGCATGATGGAACGCCGGTGCGGCCTTAGGATTTTTCCCTTTTAACCCTCCAAGGGGTTTTGAACCCTTGGAGGGTTGACTGTCATCCTGGCTTTAGAGATGCCTGCCTGCGCAGGTTTGGCGAAACCGTGGATCTGTATCGAGCATTTGAGTCCCTACTCCTTCCTAATCACCAGCGGAAAGTCCTGTCCTCGTGAAAAGGTATACGGGTATTGAGGGGTTCCTTTTAGCTTCTGGGTGAGCTCGGGCACCTGATCGTCGAGGAAGGACTTGAGTTCGTATATCGTGACTTTGCCGTCTTTGGGTGCGCCGTCCGCTGCTCCCTGCAAGCCGGAAATTAGCAGGTAGGTAAACAGCCCGTGACCAAGCTCAGCAAACTCCGTGGCAAATTGCTCACTACCAGCCGACGCCATCACATGAATGCCCGCACTTCGGGAAAGCTGTGCAATGGCTTTTTCTTCGGCTGCTCCACGGGTGGCAAGCAGCTCTATGGATGCGCCGGACTGACAGGCATCCATCACAATTAGCTGCTTGAGTGCGTGAATGCTTTTCAAGTGTTCCTGCAGCTCGCTGGCCTCAATGGCATTTTTCTTCAACGATGACACGTCGTACAGCCTGAGGCTTTCGGTGGGGATAAAATAGAAACTGTTGTCGACCATGCTACCATGCCCGGCGTAGTAGAAAATAAACACATCCTCGGGGTGCACTTCGGCGCTGAGTTCATCCAGCTTTTTGATGATGTTTTCCTTTGATGCCTGGTCATCGAACAACGTATGCAGCTTGATTTCCTTGAAAAGTGATGTGCCGTTGTCGTCAATCATGCTGCTGAACGACTCAGCGTCGGGTCGGGCATAGTTCAGCGTCATCTTGGGGTTTTGGTACCTATTGATGCCCACGGCCAGGATATGGCAGGTGGCACTTTTCGAAGAATGATCCGCCATTACCTCCACGTTACTTATCGCCGATTCAATATTGTCATTGTTAGCGGCCCTGGCTTCAAAGGTGTTGGCACCTCCTATCAGGTCGACCGTGTGACGATAAGTCGTGCTCCTGCCTTTACCGGAAGGGTAGCTAAGGCCCTGCGTGTTCAACGACATGCGCTTGCCGTTGTGAAAGAGCCTCAGCTCACTTACACCGCCGCCATTGTCAATCATTTTAACATACACTTCGGCTTTGGTGGCATCGTCGGCTGGCAGCGTAGCAATTTTTACGGTAGGTGGAGGGGATTTCAGAAGCTTGGTCTGGATGTTTTTAAGGTTGCCTGACCCTCCCCTGTTCGAAAAAATCTGCGGTAGCAGGTCAGGGCGATAGAACTCCTCAAAAAACTGGTCCACAGAATAGGTGGTGGTTTTATCAACAAAGTGGATATGCTTTCTCGCCTCGTCTGTCCCGTTAAAATAGCCCTCCGGGTTTTTCACCATCCATTCGTTGGCACCAAAGTGAATGTGCTCAAAAAACTCCTTCCCTGAAGCCAGGTCCCAAAACTTGGTGGTGCCGTCCAGGGCATGGCTGATCAGCATTTTGTTGTTTTGCCCCAGCAGCAGCGAGGTGACTTCCGCCGTATGACCTTCAAAGGTCTTGACCTGCGCAGCGGTGTTGTAATCCCACACCCTGATGATTCTGTCGGCTCCAGCCGTGTAAATTTGGTTTCCGTCAGGGCTAAAGATGGCTTTGTGCACCGGGCCGACGTGGCCCGTCAGCTTCTTCGTCATCAGGCCGGTGGCAATGTCCCAAATGCGGATGGAGCCATCCCAGCTCGTTGTGAGCAGTTCTTTCTGATTGGGGCTTAGGGTCAGTGAGGAAACAATATCGGTGTGCCCAACGAACGTGCGGACGGGCAAGTGGGTGTCCAGCTCAATCATTGTCAGCGAATTGTCGAGCCTGGCCACAAACACATACAAGTCGGTGGGATGAAAAAGCAGGTTGTAGACTGACTGTGACTGGAAGTCGTAGTAGTTCACCCGCTCGCCGGTGGCTAGGTCGTATATTTTGATCGTTGCGTCCCAGCTGGCAGTGATGAGATGCTTTTCGTCGTTGCTGAATTTCACATCGAAGATGGGCTCTCTGTGGGCTTTGATGGTGCGAAGGGTATCTCCGGTGGCCACGTTCCAGAGGATGATTCGGCCATCGCCGCCACCCGTGGCCATGGTTTGGCCATTGTCCGTCAGGTCATAGCAGAGGGCTGCTTTCTCATGGCCTTTGTACTCCATGACAGTTTTGCCTGAGGCGATGTTCCACCGCTTTACCTTGGTGCCAAACTTGCCCTTGATCAGCTCCGTGCCATCTTTGGAAAGCATCAGCTCATTTTTGAACCTGATGTATTTGGCAATGTACGAGTCCCAGTAAGAGTTGGGGTCGTAATTGATGCCGCCTTTGTCCCGCTCGTTGAGCAACCCCGTGAGGGTGGTTTCGACTTGCTCAGTAGTGGTATTAAGCTTGTAGGCTGTGTTGTTGTCGCAGGCAAGCAACAGACTACCATCAGCCGCCATATGGGTTTCGTTGATTTCGGTGGCTGCTTCCGACGTTATTTCCTTCACGAGCTTCCCTGACTGATTCTCCCAAGTGACGACGCTTGATTTGGTAGCCACCCAAATGTCGTTGCCTTTCTTACTAAAACCAACGCCGGAGAGCTCTTCCACTTCCTCACCATAGGTTTGAAGCAGGTCACCGTTTGAAAGCTTGTATTTTCTTACGACCGTTTTGTTGGAGGCTACCAGCAGGGTTTTGCTGTCGTCGCTAAAAGCTACCCAGGTAGCACAGCCCCCGCACCATCCTTCTGCCTGTTCGAAAGTGTATACCTTTTCCCAGGTAGCAGTGCTGTATACATTGGCCGTTCGGTTGTCCTCTCCTATGGCCAGCCACTTGCCGTCTTTTGAAAAAGCTGCATTGATGCCATAGCCGAGGCCTTGGTCGGCATTGACTTTGAAGGACTGAACTATCTTTTTCGTCTCAAAATCCCACAGGTGTGCTTCGTTGGGATAGCCCCCTGTGAAGAAAAACTTGGCATCATTGCTAAAAGCGACGGCAGTAAGGTATTTAGCTTCCACCGGCGTAGTGAAAATCATTTTGCCTGTAGCCACTTCCCAAATGCGGGCTGTTTTGTCACCGCTGCTGGTGATCATATACTTGCCATCGGCAGAGAAATCAATGCAATTGACGCTACCGGTATGCCCCAGGAAGCTGCGCACTTCCCTGCCAGTGGATACCTCCCAAAGCTTGGCGGTTTTGTCACGACTGCCAGTGGCCACCAAACTACTGTCGGGGCTTTGAGCGACACTCAGCACAGCCAGCTCATGCCCCTGTTGGATGACTGTTTCGAGGGTTTGGGCAGCCAAAGCAAAGGACAGCAAAAACGATAGCAAAGAGGAGAAAAAGCACTTCATTGGGTAAGGTGGTCAGCTATAGGAAGCAAGTTACTAAAGTTGACTGGTTGAAGCGGTAGGGAATGGAGGGAAGTTGTGTAAGGAGGCCCGGATACTGAGTCGGCTTGCTATCACACCCTACTTATCCAGCACCTCCGGCCGAAGCTCGACAAGCAGAAACAGGGGGAGAAAATAACTCGGTCAAGATTAGCATCGGAAGACATTTATCTAAATGAAGGAAGAAGGTGTTTTGCCCAAAATTCTGAATCTTCTTCGTTCGTGGTTCGTGCAGGTGCTGCTTCAGGGCCAATTGCATTGAAGGGAAACTCTTTTGGATAATTGATATAGATAAAGTGACTTTCAGTATCAAAAGCAAATTGTCGGCGCCCGGGAGAATAAAAGTACTTATATTTTGAATAGTCCCTTCCCATAATAAAATCAAATTTCTTTGCCGCAACATCCACGATAACAAAGCATGTACGCCCGTAGTTTTGTTTTTTTCCTAAAACATACTTTCCGTCAGGGCTGGCTAACAAAACTTCGATATATTCAGCAATCAACTCACTCTTTGAAAGATCAAATAAGGGGGTAGAATATATCTTCCAATCGTATACATCAGCTCCCTTTAGATAAAAAAATTTCTTGCCAAAAAACAATTTACCACTGCTTACCTGCATGTTTATGCACTCAATGCAACTCAAATCTCTTTGTTTGATCTCATCGTCGTCTATCTCAAAAATTCGGACAGTGCTATCTGACCTGCCGGATCTCAAATATTGGCTCACGTATTCGTTCAGGACGACAAATTTGCCGGATTCATCCAAAAAGTAATCGACATCCCTGTCGTAATAGTGCTCTGGATAAGATCTAATCTTCGTATCGCTACCATTGGAGCTAATCCAAAAGTCCTGAAAATCTTGTAAAAATTGACCACGGCTCAGCTCATCGACGTTTTTGTCAAGAAGATCCCCAGGAACCTGGAAAATGCCTCTGTACAGCGTGCTGCCATCCATTTGAATAAAGCTTAAAATATTTCGACCCTGCTTTTTAATAGATAAGGTGTCAATCACCTCATTGGTTAACTCATTATAAAAAACTTTCCCGACTGCCTCGGAGCTGAGTCCATATTTCGTGCTCTTTCTCAAATTGACTTGATACACTAGGTTATCATCGCTGCTACCTGCTGGGTAATATACCCTTCCAGACAAGAGTTCTCTCAGATCATCAGGTTTTGGTATTATTAATTCATCGGCCAAATGATACTCTTCTTGTGCTATCAAGCCATTACTCACGGTCATCAAAAGAGCAAATATCAGTTTCTGCATGGCAGTTATTTCCGGTTGATGTTGAAATCGACTTCCTTTCAGAGCGTCTCGCAGAGGACTTTCAGTAAGATGGTTGACGCCCCATCTTACTCAGCGCCTGCAACCGGATCGGCCTCAGGAGACACAGAGAGGTGATATTATTCGCTAAGTTGTTCATTAACCTGAAAACAATATAAAGTACCATTTTGATCGGTCGCAAAAATCAAATTTTCATGCATTTCATTACCAAACCGAAATAACAGACCATCCATCTCTATCAAAGGGCGTTCAGGTTTTGGATTTTGAAGACTGTCGAAAATATTAGAAAAGCATTCAAAGGAAATTTTACCATCACTTTTTCTGGCGGCAGTCAAACACGCATAATCATCAATCCTACGGTAGGTCAGTAAATAATTCTGCGTCTCCGCCATCATAAATGCATCCGCAGGGGTATAGCCATCGTTGCGCCAAGCCACCGTTCCATTAATGCTCTGATGGGCGGATAGACTAGCATTGGTGGTATAGAGTATGCTGTCATTTAAAAGTATTTCCATATCGGAAGCGCTACTATTTTCATTTTTCCAAACGATTGAATTAAGACTTAAGTCGAAACAAGCTAGCCCCATCCCCTTAATCCAAACATAAAGCAATTCACCATTCAATTTTGGGTCAGATGCAAATTTTCCCAATAGTATTTTTTCTAAAATTTCACCTGAGCTTGCTTCTATTTTATACAAAAATTTATCGCCAGAAACATATACTGCATCGCCTACTTTGATCGGTATATTATAAATATTTTCGATGTGTCTCTCCCAAAGCTTTTTTCCGTTAAGGACACTTATTGCGGAAAAAGTTGAGTCATCGGTTGCTGAGAACAAGACAGGTCCATTTATAACTCTTGGTTTTCTAATCCACGGTTCCCTTATTCTGTTATTAGATTTATATAATGTCTTTCCATTGAAAATATTTACCAATGCCTGGCCTCCCCTAGAGGAGAAGAAGATTAAACTATCATTAGTTATTTCTTTGATAGCCTCCTGGTCTTCTGGTTTTGAAAAGTAGAGTTTTTTTCCAGATGCAGCTTCGTATGCGTACGCCAAGCCATAAGTTTCAAATATCAAACCCTCATTCACCAGAGGGTTTGAAGAATAACGTTGCCCTTTCGCTGTCCATTTCAATTCGAGGAGCTTATCCAATGTTTCAACTCCCTTGCTTTGCCCCTGAGCAAAAACGCCCTCAAAGCTGAAAATTGTAAATAGTAGCAATAGAGCTTCTTTTAGCTTATTCATTTATAAATTGGTTGTAATTTCTACCAGGGATTCCGAAATGCATCCAGTCTTTTTTGCCATTATAATGGCCACCCCATTCTGTGATATTGCTAAATAAATCAAGCAAGATCCCTTCCATCAAAGACTCACTCATATCACAAAAACCATCTTTGCCTAATTCATTTCCAAAATCTCTGTTTAAAAATTGGATTAGAAGATCTTTTCCATAGACGTCAAAACCATCGTAGCCATAAAGTTTCAAAGCACTAACAAAATCAAAATATTCATCGGCAACAGGCTGAATTCTAACGAAATCAATGGAAAAGCTGGTGGCAACAAACTCCCTCAGTTTATTTATAGAACTCAAATCTGCATCATTGTAATCGTTTCTGAGCAATGTGCAAGCATCCTTGAGGTCTGATAGTTTCAACAAAATGGTTGCCAAATAAACGTCATCTAAATATGCTATGGAAGCTTTTCCAGCGGTCGAGAATATTGCTCTATCAAATATAGGCTCAATTACATTTTTCAATTCATTGATGCTGTAAATTCTTGATTCGATCTGATTTATAGTAGTTTCTATTACTATTCCAGTATTTTCACTTTGTTTTTTTTTGGCAATAAGATCAAGGATTGTGTTCAAGTTAGTTTTTATTACGTCAAGAGAGTTCTTTATCACATCATTATCTAGATCATCAATAGGGTAATGCCTAGAGTCCTTATTATAGAGGTCGATATGGCTGTAGGAATTCACATTAGTAAAATCAACCGAGTTTATTTCTTTGAACTTATTCAAAAAAATACTGTGCGCTCTCTTAGTATCAAAACCTGAAACTTTGGGAGCTCCAGGATCAAAATTCGTTCCAGTAAAATATCGTATAACGAAAAACGCAAGAGGTCGTTCAGAAAAAATTATTTGGGGGTTCCTTTTTGAGTCAATATCAACTGCTAACCCCAAAGAGTGAGGACTTAGATCAGTGCTTGGGGTTGATCCGTTATTGATCTTTCTGATTGCAAAATCATTGATCAAACCGTCGTATTTCTCCACAACCTCTTTGTATACGGCATTCCCATAATTCTGAATAATTGCGTTCTCAACTTGTTTGAGGTACGGGTAGAATTTTTTATGAACTCTAATCGTCTGCTCTAAAAAAGTATACTTGGAGCTCTCTGTATCAAAAGTTATTTTATCTTTAAAGTATTCGAGAGGATTAGTTTCCTCAATTGCCTTAAACTTACTTTTATACAACCGGCTTGCCTCCTTGTATTTGGCATACCTTTCGGCATTATTACATTGAACCTCCTTTCCACCAACTATTTTTGTGCAGAGTACCCAGTTCTGCATGCCCGTGTTGTCATTCCATTCATCGACTTCTTCCTCCACATCACTTTCGATAGATGAGACAAATTCAATATCGCTCCCTGATTCAAGTGAAGCGCTAATGCGTATTTCAAACGGTGATTCATCAAAACGAATAAACTTATCCAAAGAAGCTCCCTGATTCATTTTTCCATCCCAAATGAAAACTCCTTCCTGTGTAATCGGAAGATCTTCGTCATTCAGGTAAGCCAACGTGCCATCATTCTTGAATATCTCTACTTTGGCATATTGAAGCGGGAACCGCTCGGTGGCTTGAATTGAATAATGTATGGAAAGACTATCTTCGCCAATCCCCGGAGCAAACATCCTATCCTCAATCGGTTCAATCGTAACTAACTCAGGGCGCTCCTCTTCTGTATCTTCGATAATGAATGGGCAAACCATTTCCAAAAGCTTTGTTTTCACTCCATCGGATAGCTCTGGATAAAACGGCGGCACCTTTTCTAAAAATGTAAGCCCTATCACTTTCAATAACTCTGAATTATTCTCATCGGCGGCTAATTGCTTCAAGAAATCATCCACAGATTCGGTCAGTTTTTGAATATTCTCTAAAATAGTTTCGGTGCCTGCTTCCCTATCCACAAAGCAAGCATTAAGCTTTTCCCAGGGCCTTTCAATATTTTCTTCAACCGCCTTTTGCCATTCTTCTATATTTTCTCTAGCACTTGCTAGCGCTTCTTTGATAATTATTTTCTGTATTCCCTCCAATGAAGCATTGGCTGTTATCTCGTCTTTAACTTCCTTAGAATTCGTTTCCACCCGCTGCAGCGCCGCTATCAGCGCACTCACCACTGTTTCTTTGGCCTCGTTGGGGGTGGCGAAGGTGGCGCTGCCCAGCTGCTGCTGGCTGGTGGAGGCGGCAATGGAATCGACTTCGGCTTGGCTGATGCTGAGCAGCTCGTAGACCTGTGACGTTTTGCCCGTCAGCTCCAGGGTGGTGGTGTAGCCCGTTGGAGGGCCATCGGTGGCCACAGGCACAAAGATGATTTTGGCGGCCAGCAGGTTGTCGTTGTCGGCCTTGTTGATTTTGCCGAGGCGCTGCTGCCGGAAGATCCTGGGCCAGAACTCATCGCTGTCGATATAGCCGATGGTGAGCACCTGGATATTGTTGCGCTGCATGAAGCCGTCGGTGAAGGCGGTGAGGCGCTCGTCTTTGGCAATGCGGCCCAGGGCCAGGGAATGCGTGAGCCGGGGCAGATCAAACAGGCCTTTCATGATGTTGCGGGCTTCGTCTTCGGATATCGTGATGTTGTCGAGGGTGTCGCCTTCTTGTGGTGGGACTGAAGATTGCCGGGCATAGCTTTGAGGCACAATTGCCAGCAGAAGCATCCATAAAATCAGGTAAAATGCCGGGCTATATACCTTCGATATCATGCCAGCGGAGATAAAATTAATAGATAGTATCCCGCTATTTTAAAAAATGATTTATACGAAACCCCTTGCAAAACTGTCTCCATCCGGCTAAAAATAGGTTCTAGGCTGAAATAATATAATGAGATATTAAAATACGTACTTATTTTTCATTTGCAAATAGGAGTTGGATTTTGAGGGAGAAAGTAGCGATTGAAACGGCAGGTGAGGTTTGAGGTAGTGGTGCTTCGGTGCGAAGGGTGGCGGCCCTTCGCATGGATATGACGTTCTTCCGGGCCCCTTCAGGGGCGCCCGGCTTAGGGCGCCCGGCTTAGCGTGCCAGGCCCATGGTTTGCATATGTCCGGCCGGGTGAGGCCGTTCAAGATGTGGCCACATCAACAATCACTATATATAGGAGATTCCTGATCTCCGCTGGCGCTGCTTCAGGAATGACGGCGTGGAGAGGGGCTGCGCAAAGGATACCAGGAAGTCCGTGAAGTGTATTGACACCACCAGTCCCGTTAGGGACGACATGGCGGTAACGCCAAAAGCCAGGAAGGAAAGCAGAGCGAGTGCCGTAGGTACGGCATATAATCGTTCCACGATCATAGGTGCCGTTAGCTTGACTACAACTCCTACCTGTATAGCACCGGAAAAAGTACCTTATCAGGCCTCGGCTGTGGCTCATGGGGATTTCTTCGCTGCGCTGCGAAATGACGTTGTTATGGAAGGTCTGGCAGATGAGCGACCTCTTTAATTAGCCACAAAAAAAATCCCGCAGCTGCCTGCGGGATTCTAGGTTGGGCTTTTACACCTCTGGTGATTGATCATTCTTCGTCAGGTTCGTTCGACAAAAGGGTGCTTGATAGCTCAGTATACTTGGTATACCTCACTGTACCCATGTTTTCCCTCATCTCTGCGCTGGGCAAAAAGCTGATCTTGTTGCGCTTGATGCTGTAGTTACCCACCTCATCAGGCGTGTCGTAGCCTTTGCTGCTGATGTTCACCCGAAAGCTTCCCAGCTGACTCAGGTTCACTGTGCGACCATTGCGCAGAAACTTGGGTATCAACTCGAGAAAGTTCTCGATCACTGCCATGGCATCGGCGGTAGTCACGGTGCTTCGAGACGATATCTCCCGCACCATTTCTCTCAGTGTAACTTCTCGCTCTCTTTTGATGCCAGCGTAGTACTTGATTTGTCCTCCTCCAGCCACTCCCGGCTGGGTACGACCTATTGCTTTATATAAGATAGACATGACTTTAAAATTTAAATGGTTAATAAAATGATTTAAAACTGTGTCTCAGCCTGTGAAGCGTGTGCCACTTTTACTCCCCTGCTATGCGAACTCCCACATGGGCATGTTCTAAGAGGATGACTCCGATGACCTGGTCTTCTAAAGCATCCCGATACCCGGTGAGCCCACAGAAGGAAAGGCAAAATGCACTACTTCAAAAGATAAAACGGTAATTGATTTTGGAAATCCGGCCGGTTTTCCTGGAGTGAAAAAGTGGTTCGTTTGAGGCCTCAGCGGAAGTAATTCTTACTCCTTGTGTACGCTAAATTCTAATTCAATATTGATGCCAAAAATGAATTTCACCGTGCCAAATGTGGAATTTTTTTCTATTATTTTTTCAATCTATAATTTTTTAGAAAACCAGGAAGAAAACCCCTCTTTTAAGCCAACCAAAACATCTCTCCTCCCGTTTAAACACCCGGCGTTTTAGAGTGAATAGATTGATTGCAATCGTTTGCATTTGGTTATTCGCATGTTGACAACCTACATCAGCTCACGTTCTACTTCCGCCGCCCTCAATTGACCGATATTCCCCCCTCTTAAATTGTACTTTTCCTTGACTATTTTCCTACCCACCAGACCTCAATAGTCGGGTTTTTGACTGCCTGCTTTTGGCCCTCCGGAGACAAGCGCTTGTGCCACTATGTGTTAAGCGCTTATGCCGGTACCTGATAAGCGCTTGTGTGGGTACCTGATAAGCGCTTGTCTCACCCCCTCATAAGCGCTTAACACGAGACGAATAACAGCATGACTTGAAACGAATAAGCGCTATACATGAGGCGGATAAGCGCAATACACCCACCGAGGTTAAAAAAGTTCGATTACAGGCAATAGAGAGGGGTTTCGATGGAGAGTGCAAAAGAGAAATGAGTGACCGAAATAGTGGGCGGGACAAGTAAAACAGTCCTATAGGCTGCGATATGTAATAGGATTAAACCATTTCTCCCGGCAAAAAAGCCAGTTCGCTCACAGCATCGAATAAATTATCACCGGAAGTGACAATTATGACGATTTTTATATATTACCTACTCATAACTGTTACATAACCTATCCGTCAGGCAAATGAACCGACCAGTCAACGTAAAAAATCTTTCTTTCCTTCTATTAGTTTGCTTTATGGGGCTTGGCTTCACCGCCACCAGCCAATCTTTCCGCCAGGACACCCTCGGCCTTGTGAACAAGCCTATGACATTCTACTTCACTTACAGAGCCGAGCCTTTCACCGACCTGTCGTACATGCATTTCAAATTCAGGGAGGTCAACGACCATCAGCTTATGAACAGCTACTACAAATACCAAAAGACCCACAAGGCCACCCGAATTACCAGCGCTGCCGGCGCCTTCCTGATCGGTTTTGCCGGCGCTGCATTGCTCCTCAACTCCCGACGACAGGAATTCGACAAGCCGCCCATGTACGCCCTGCTGGGCACAGGCATAGTCACTACCGGTGTTTCAATATGGCTGGAACGGAAATCAATCAAACATGCCCGCAAGGTGGTAGGGCGGTACAATGGTTTGGTGAGGTAGAGGGGGGGGGGTTAGGCTCGGTTAAAATCTTCTTTGAAACCTGAACGCATTTTCGTTTGTTTGTGTATTGAAGCGTCTTTATAGGCTTGAAGGCTTACGTTCTACGTAGGAGATCATTAGAGCTTGTTGGGGCGCTTCTCCTTTTTGCTGCTTTTTTGATATACGTAATCGCTGGGAGTGAATAGCCAATGGCGATACGGATGTAAAAATCGGTCGAGTTTGTCGTTATCGATGCCCGTGGAGATGCCGATATTAAAGTGGGGTCTGATTTCCCTGATTCTGGTATTGATGTATTTATAGACCTTCTCTTTGGCTAACGTTCGTTTTCCTCTTCTTTTTTGACCAGCAGGCTTTTCTTTGTGTTGATCATTCAACCTGAAAGCCATGGCACCAATAACTACATCGATGCACTGTAGGATGATATGTTTCTTCGAATCTACTTCGTAAATATCACTTTTACTGAGCCTTAGGTTGGCCGAAGCCAACTCTGGAAGGAATTGGATTCCATAAATAAAGTCTTTGAATTTTTTATTCTTAGTGTGGCTGTCAGGCAAGGTATCAAAGAATAATTCCAGTTGGATAGGGTAATCAGACTCCAAATAGGGGAAGCCAAAAGAGTGTTTGATAAACTGATAGTAGAGTAAGTGGTACTGAATTCTCCTATTGTCATGCGGAATGGATGTAGGAACAAACCTGTTGTCAGTAAACATCACTCTCACCTTGATGAGGTTGTTCGCTACTGCCTGAAAGAACACCTCCATCATTTCGCAATAGGCCTCTATCCTTTGGCTATTGATGTTGCCCCACTTTAGCTCTGAATCTTCCATATTCAGATCCATCCTCTTGCTCAATAGTACATTATTAACCCTCTCAAAATCAGCACGGGCTATCATGCACCCGCCGTAGAAATTAGAATAGTATTTACCCTGTTTGAGCGATTCGTCGCAGAATATGTAGAAACCCTTTTCCTTCATTAATTAAACTTAAAGTCCGGTTTTGCCTCCTTAACCAGTCTACTTTTTAAAAACTTGCTGTCTCCTTCAGGGGATTCCCTCATTCTGGTCTTCACGTTGGCGGCTTGCTTCCCGTAAAGCCTGAAATAAAAGTCGTAGGTTTTGGAGTAGGCATCGTTGAGAGAGTACGCATGGATGGGTTCGAAGAAAGGAAGGTTCCGTGAAGTGCAGTCTACTACCGTGCAATGACAATCCACCAAATCAAAGTCCTTGGTGGGCTCCTTCCTGGCCCCAAAAAGGGTTTCGTGGAGTTGGACTGCAAACATGCATTTCACTTTGTCAGTCTTTTTTGATTTGGAGCCCGCACTTATTGCAAAATGAAGAACCTCCCCTTTGTCCTTGAGCTTTAAGGCTTCCTTAAATCCCTTGTCTTTCAAAAGAGCTAGCCGTTTCTCAGTGACCATTGGGAAATTGACCTCATTATAAGGATCTGCCTTGAGCACATCCTGGGGATTGACCGTGATGGTCAGTTCACTGCCCTCAGCAAGAAGAATACGCTTGCCGGTATCTTTGCTATAAAGGAACCCATATTTGTAGATTGCATTATGTGCTTCCATATCTTTCGTGTTGTTTGGTGGTTATTTTGGCAATGAAAAATAGTGAAAAACATGGCATTACTCTACATATTATTGAATTGACGTTGCTATAGCACGCAATTATGGAAACGCTATGCGACGGGTAAGAGTAGCTCAGAAAACTGCGACGGCCCAATAGCAAGTGCAGTCAGGTATAGTATATAGAACAAAGGTGCGGGTAAAGGGGCAGCTAACTACTTCTGTAGGACTCCTTTTCGGATATCTGGCCCTGTTTGAAGTGACTTCAATAGACTTGATTTTTTGGGCATCAACTTAACATGGCTCGTCGGAAATCCCTTTTTTTAAACCTAATACCCAAATTTGCGCCGATTTCTTTAATCAGGTCAATTTTTTGATTTGGATCCATTCCCTCGTTCCCACAGGAGGCTGGAAACAAATAGGTGCCCCGAACTGTCATGGCTTTTTGTATCCTAGGGTAGCTTACAAGCATGTTAGCATCATGGACGTCTTTAAACCTCAAACAGGTGTAATTGACTGGCCGATCTTTGTCAGTTTCAGAATAAATCGGAAAGTTTCCGATGATGGAATCGAGCCATTCCACTGTAACATGTCTAGGAATATACCGGTTTTGAAAATAAAAGAATTCCTCACTTGTGAGATCGATGTATTTAATAAGAGTTTCCTCATCCACAGTACCGCTTCTAAGGCTAGGAAGTAAACTTTGGAATCGCTCAATACAACTAATCATTACTGTAAAGCGAAATTGTTTCTGGTTATGCTGATAACCAATGTAGAAAGCTACTAACCCTAAGATTCCAGCCGACGTAATTACATTTGCTGCAATGGTTGTGACTTCAATCAAACTCATTATCTCAGAGAAGTTTAGTTTCTATTAGTTTTTTTATTTCCGTTCCTACTTCGGAATTCAGTCTTCCATCTTTGATCGGATTGATGGTTGCGAGCGTGCATCTCTTGCCTAAAAAAGAATAGGTTCCTGAAACGTGGATCTTTGTTTCCTTTCCTGGGTAAAGAAGAAAAGCATGGTCTTTTACTTTAAATGAATTGTAAATAAACATCTGTTGCAGATCCCCGTCAGAGATAGAATCTAAATCGAAGGTTTTCCATTTTGTGTCGATCACTGCACTTTCGCAAATTATATCAGGCCTAATGGTTTTGCCATTGATTCCATAATTGATATCGGGATTCCAAAATGATGTTACATTTTGTCTGGTAGCCGAAGGGATCTCTTTTCTGATTTGACGGTAGATATACTCCTCCCAAATTCTGTTCATGTCGAATAGTAAGGCGAAAACCTGATTATCACCCCCTCTTACGTCTGGGCTGAGATGTAACAGTATCATCTTAGCAATTTCAACTGCCTTTTTGTATCTCTCCGTCTTTCGGTCGAATTTCAAAAGCCCAAAGTTTTTGGTGGAAATTTTAGTTTCCGGAAGCTCTGGAAAGTCAAGTAACGTCCTGTTAATTTGATCTGTCAGAAGTGGATTGACATTGATCAATTGCAGTACTTCCAGTGCCCGTCTCAAAATTTGGTTCAGCAGATGCTCATGGTCATAAACCTGATGTGTGGTGTAAAATCGCTCTTTGTGGACAAGGTTTCGGCTGATGTTTTGAGCAAACTGCAGTGAACCCTTTAGAGCTAAAACATTACCAGACCTACTTCTGTATCGCTTAGCCAGCCCCTTGTGAAGTAGTGTTCTAACTTCATTGATGTATTCCTGGAAGTAAAGATCCAGCAACGAATTCGATCTATATTTAAGTTGAGCTTCGGATACCGACTCCATCCTAACAAACAGGCACTCTTTCAGCATGTAAAAAAGCACCTTCTGCCAAAGGTCCTTGTTATCGTCTCCATATCGGTCAATCTTTGGTAAGATTTCTATTGTGAGATTTCCTGCCTGTACCACGCCAACATATTGGTTGAACTTTACGCCTTCCGGTACAAGCGTGAAATGCTTTCTCCCATGCTTCTCGTTGTATTTACCAAGCAAATCGAGGTGCTTCTGGGAAATAACTATGGCATCTTCGGAGGATCCTCCAGGAAAACTATCCCCAAGGTAGATGGCGTCGTGTTCAAATACCTTGATGATCCTACTCATATATAGACTTAAAAGCGTCTATTGTCCACTTGGAGGGTGAGCTAAAACCATACACCGGCCTTTGTATAAGATCGTCGACCAAGTCTTTCTCGTATCCCTTAAATTTAAAGAGGCCCTTTTCTGCCGCTGTTGTTTCAATAAAGGAGTCGCCCAAAACCAACCCTATCTTCCCAAAGTCGCCGTAAAAATACTCTTGTAGCAACGGGATAATGCTATTGTGGAAACAGTCCCTCAAGTCTTTTAATGAATACACCTTCAGGAAATAGCTGTGTCCGATACAGTGGTCTTTGTCGAGTAGCCGTTCAATCCTAACATTTAGCTTGGTCAGTAGCAATTCAAGATTAATCCCGGTCAGGTTGGTCAGCTCAAACGTATCAAGCTGGGCCTCCATCTTCTTATCATCCCAACTCTCCCATATTGCCTTCTTCCGGTCGTGGAATTCTTCCGGCACACCAAATAGCTCGAAAAATTCCACTTCAGTAGTCTTATATGGCTCATCGTTCCACGGGGTTTCCTCACCGTCCCAAAACATCTGCCACAACATGCGCTTTGTATTCAGCAGCTTTGGTTGGGGAGCTATCTCCTTGAATACAAATCTTCTTCTAAGAGCGGTATCGAGCGCTTCAACACTCCGATCAGCCGTGTTCATTGTTCCGATTAAGAAGAGATTGGGTGGAACAGAAAACTCTGTCTTTGAATAGGGCAGCTTGGTGGTCAGAACTTCGGGCCGGTTCTTTCTTTTGTCAGCTTCGATTAGCGTAATCAGCTCTCCAAAGATCTGAGACACATTACCGCGATTTATCTCATCAATTATCAGTACATGGTTCTTTTTAGTTCGATTTTCTGACTTTACCACTTTGCCTTGTTCTTTGACAAAAAACTCTTTCTTTAGGGAATATTTTGCTAATTTATAGATCGTCATCATAGACAACGATTTTTTGTAAAATTCCTCGACAGGAATATTTTTATCCGTCATAATCCATTCCACTGTCCTGAAGTGATTGTACTGAATTCCCGAATCCGGATTATATTTGTACTCACCCGTCACTTTCCCAATCGCCCTAATCTTGCTATTTCCGTACGAAACCACAACGTATTGCCCGGTTTTTAAGTAGTTCTTAAAAGTGTTAACAGCAGTGGCATTGTATGGATCATAACCTAATTCTTTGACCTTTTCTTTGACTTGTGATTCATTCATCCCAGTGTAGTCTTGATCCTGACCATAACCTAAGGCGATGACATTATTTTCAATACAATATTTGTAGATCTCCTCATCTTCAGGCACCTGACTATTTCCCAAGCTTATTTTATAAAAAGTGGCCTGATTGTACTGATTTTCTGAGAGGTCAAAGATAGTCTTAGACTCTTCGGGCTCATAGTCCTTATATGAATCGGCTCGTTCTGCAATCCTTTTAAAAACGCCTGGCGAAATTTCATAACCAAGCATACCTTCCCTGTCTGTGGACATGATCGGCTTTATCCCTTCTATAAAGTCCTCATAAGAGAATGACTGATGAAAGGTCACGAACTCAATCTGTCCCAATTCCTTGTACTCCTGATATGCCTTTCTTAAATCGTCTCTGTCTGCATATTTTTCCTTAAACTGACTTTCATCCAGTTCTTCCACTATTTTGACGGCTTCCTCCATGGTGGAGTAAGTCTTACCTGTTCCTGGAGGGCCAAACAAAATCTGATTGAGTGGATGATTGCTCATAGAAGTCGAGTTAGTACTTGTGGAAGGTTGCTTTTCGCTGCGATAGGCCTCATAGGAAATAACATAAAAGGGCTCATCGATCTGCTCTCTTACGTTCTGTAATATGTTCAGATACCCCTGCCAATCATGAAAGTCCGTATTGATCCCTCTTTCATTGAGGTAAGGTCTGGTTTGTGCATTAATAGGGAGGTATTCTTCAGGGTTGACGTAAAAAAGGCCCTGTGTAAGCTTTACGAACCCAACAGCCGGTATTTTCTGGGCTTCCTCAAAATCTTTCGCATCAACTTGCTTTCTAATCGCATCCTTGAATAGCTTCCACAAAAGGGGAAGCTGGGGGGCTTGCCTGATTTCTTTGAATGGGAAGTACCACACTCGCTGAGCTGGTGCTGTAGGAATTCCATTGACATCTGTCGGCTCCTTAGCACTAAGCTTGTATTTCTTTGCAAGGGTCTGCAGAAACTGCAATCTCTTTTCCGGGCCAAATTTAAAAGTCATGGAAAGGAACGTAAACGGGTCAATGACTGTAAGCGGGATTTTTCCAGTTTCATCCTTGTCCGTTAGCCCTTCCTTAATTCCCAACTCTTTCAATGTATCGATTAGTGACTCCTGCTGACTTTCTAGTCCTGAAATCTTCGTGGACAGTTCTTTTAATACCGGAACCCACGTGTAATTAGGACGAACACTCTTTGGATTATAAAGCAACGCCAACCTGCTGATGGATGTTCTTTTGTCAGCGAAAGCACACCGCACGTTGTTCGCTACCTTATTTTTTTCACTTTCTAAAAAGTCATTTTCATCTCTATCTGGAAACAAATCCGAAACTTCTTTTCCGTTGTTTTCTTTGCCAGCTGAAAATGACTCCAGTGGCTGCAGCCCCTCAATGTCATCATTTTTGGCAATCTGGGCGGAAAGTCTGTTCCTGCGAAATTCTTTATTCACAAATTCCAGGACTTCCGCTCTGGTCGTATTTTGAAGGTACATGTAGTCCGACTCAGAAGTGCCCGGAATGCGAATTATCTCTCTGTATTCATCCGGTATGCATGTTCGTCCGTAGTCTATCAGCTTTTGCTTAAATTTTTTTAAGGTCATGGTTTAGTCGTTTAGTACTTCGTAGGGCCATGTGTAGTGGCTGTGAATAAAGGGGGTGCCTCCCTCTCTATTGGTCAGCTTGGCCCTTATCCGGAAGCGAGTACCCACTGGGTATTCCTCCGATAGCTCCTTTGCGCACCTTACGTGCATATGGGGTAAAAAAGGAGCTTGCCCCGGAATGGGACGGATATGAATGGGGCCGTGGCGGCCGGCAGTATTACTGGGCTTGAAGCTTTCTACCACTATATGTTGGTATTCGGATATCATTGCAGCTTGAGGTTTTGGTACTCGTGTTCACTGAATTCAAATTCACCATCTATAGCCGTCACTTCCTCGTAGGTGAGATTGTAGAGTTTGTAAACCATGGAATCAATCACCTTTTCCAGCTTTTTTGTGTCCTTTCCCGCAGCTTTCAGCTCCATTACTTCCTCTACTTTACTCTTAAAGAGATCGTCTGTGGCCTGCGGCACCCTTTCTGGTAGGGGGAAAGGATTTATGTAGTTGGTTTTAAATGTTCTTGCATCCCCCTGAAGAGTATCGCCGGTGTTTAACAAGAACCACCAAAACAGCTGAGAATTCGATATAGCCAGAAAATATTCATAGCTCGTCTCCACATGTTTTCTTTTTACCCAGCTATATACCTTTGTATTGTGATACAGGTTTTCAAAGTTCAATGTCACATTGGGATGATCCGAGCAGATTTCCATGCTGGAGAGCTTGGGTTGTTCGAATTTGGTGAGGTTCTTCGGGTATATGTAAGCATACCAGCAATCCATTGACTCCGCTTTCCCTCTTTCCCTTGCCTTGAAAGCTTTTTCGTTGTCCTTAACGAATGCGTATGTCAGTGGATAGTTTTTCTTGAGCTCGTCGAGCAGCACAGGTTTTGCCTTTTTACCATCAACTATGTATGGAAAAAAGACATAGGTGCTGGTACTGAGCTTTTTGTAACGATGGACATTTTTGCCCATGAGTATGGGCTTGAAGAACTGTCTTTCTACTTTGTACTCGGTATCTGCCAGTTCATTGTAACCAACGATAAACTCGCCGTCTACTGAAGAGTTGTGCAGGAAATATAGGTCGTCTTTACTTGTCGCTATGCCCTGAAATACATCTTCAAAAACATCCTCAAGTTTTTTGGAAGCTAAGTACATTTTGGTGAAAACATCATATTGAATGGCAGCGTCGAATAAAATGAACTGGTTAGTTCCGTAGGATTTTGATGCTGACTTTAACTTATCATAAGACACAAATGAGTACTGGGATTCGTCCTGCATTAACGAAATGAAATCACTCTTAAATGGGAACTTCTGAATTTTAAATCCTTCGTTTGGCAGCTTGCTAAAGAAGCTAATACAGGTATAGGTATCTGCTTCATTAAACACCATATTAGCACCAAAATGGGCAATCTTATCTATGTAGCGGCCTTTCAGCAAATAATCCCTGAATACACCAGAGCTAGCCGCATTAAAAAACTTGTGGGGGAAAATAAAACAGTTGCTGCAGTGATTGTTGGATAAGTCTACGGCCAGCTCAAAAAAGAGATTTGCCAAATCGTAGGCTCCTTTTGCATTTTCGAATTTCTCCTCCAAAAACTTCTTGTCGGCAGGATAAAGCCGTTCCAGTTCCTGCACCCGCATATACGGGGGATTGGCAATCACAATATCAAAACCAGGATTGGCTTTTACGTGGGGGTTCATCACTTCCGGAAAATCCAGTCGCCAATCAAAATATGGTAGATGTCGGCTGGCATCCTTCTTAATGGCTTTTAGCTTTTCAATCGTCTTGGTAAAACCAGCTTCTCGCACCTTCAAGCCCGCTTTTTTCACCTGATCATCTTCAAACAGACTTACCTGTCGCCTAAGACTTTGCCCTACCTTGTCTTTGTCGGCGTCAAGTTGAGCAAGCAATAGTTCAATTTTAAGGCTTCTGATGTCCTGTTGTATTTTTTCCTTTCCTTTGGTACTTCTATAAAAGTCGGCCTGCCTTTCGGTGATTTTCCGTGAGATATCCTTGATTCGTTTTTCCAGGTCATTGCCTCCCTTTACCTCCCAGTCAATGTCGATTACCTCATTTTTGAACTTCCCTAGCAGCGCATTCCCAGTAACGATTTTGTATTCGAGGTTAGGCAGTGGCTTGGGCAAGTCTTCGTCGACAATGATCGAGAGCCAAAAGCGAAGCCGGGCTATATCGACCGCCCCGGGGTCGGTATCCACACCATATATTGAGTTTTGGATGATGTCGATTTTGATTTTGGCAGGGTTCCATTCATCTGTGTCAAGATCCCAAATAGATTTTGCCAAGTCTGAAACACTGGCAAATACCTCAATGATGTCGACCATTTCCTGCAAAATGCCCACGGGAAAGGCCCCTGAGCCAATGGCTGGGTCACAGATTTTTACATTTTTCAGTGACAAAAGAAGCTCTTCTTCGAAGTCGATGAGCTTTGCCCCCTCCTGTTTTTTCACAAGGTCTTCGAAATATCCCCGGAACTCTTCCTCCTGATCGCTATTAATCAGGTTTTTGCTCCTAAATGATGTCAGAAGATAATTGGTCAATGTCTCCTGGCACATGAAATGAACTATCGGCTTTGGCGTGTAAAAGGCTCCTTTGTCTTTGTTGTCTTCAAGTAAGTTCTCGAAAATGACTCCGAGCATCTCGGGGTCTACAGCCACCATCTGTTCTTTCGATGAATCTTCGTCGATGGTAAAATTGAAAGCATCGAGAAAATCAAGAAATCCTCTTTCTTGTTCGTACTCCTTCCGGTCATTCGAAAAGAGTGAGCTTGGAAAAACAATTTGAACAGCTTTCTTGTCGACATCATCTTCCTCGAACAGTCCGCCATTTAGAAATGGGATTTTGGTCGTTGTGCTATTGGGAAGCTTAAAGTCGCTCCCCTCCCTCTCCTCATTAAGTGCTTTGAAAAAAAGCGGCCTTAGCCATTCGTTGTAAAAAATCCCTTTGTCCTTACAGTTATCAAAGCACCAGCGAATAAAATCACGATTACCGTCCTTAAACTCTTTGGTAGATGCTCCCAGCCAACCTTTCTTTTGAACAAAATAGAGGAATGTGATTCTCCCCATGAGCTTCTTGCAAAAATCCCTTGCCTTTTTATCATCACCACCAAATACAGGTACGAAAGATGAATTAGGGCTAGATAACTTCACTTCTTTCCATTTCCCCTTCTCTTTTACCATCCTTTTGCCAGTTAGGAACTGTACGAAATTCTGGTAGTGCTCCCGATATTCATTAAAGAAGGTCTTCGACAAGGTTTCGACCGAAAAGGCCTCATTCAGATGCCTTTTTTCTTTTGGCGTTTCCTTAGCGAGATGAAATAACCTTGCGGCGGGCGTTTTCACCCGCTCACCATTGCCCAAAATGTAAGTGTACCTTTTGCGGTCACGAACGTCAATATCCTTGAAAGTAGCTTCATCAAACTCTTTAGTAACATAGGTAAATCTCCATGTGGGGTCATTGCCTTTAAACACAACCAAAGCAGCATCGACCAGTCCTGTTATGATGTAGTCTTCTATTAGTTTCCTAACTCCCACACGGTTCTTCGATAGCTTTACACCGTCTTTTATGTGGACTTCGTAAAAGCTGACGGTAGCGTCTTTCAGCACCACTTCAGCAATTCTATCAATAGAATCGGCAATATCAGTCTTATACTTTTGGTCGAAGTGCACAGACTCTGACTTCGCAAATACATCTACTTCCGGAAACACCGCATGTAATAGGTTAGTCCACTTTTGTTTGTTGTAGGGACTGCTCAATACTTCACGAAGTTGATTTTCGGTCATCGCTTACTTTTTACCCTGTAAAAGACTCAGATATAATTATTTCCGGCAAATCATTCTTCGCCAAAAGCTTGGTTTTCCTTTTTATCATTTGGTGGTCTTCCTCGTCATTATCCTTTGCAATTTCAGCCAGAGGATAGTCACTCAGAACTGTGATGAGGCTCTCATACAACTCCGATTTTCTTAACCGCTGCGCCTGAGCGCTTTTGATAAGCTTGTTAATCTCCCGTGGTAGTTTTTGAAAAGCGCCCTTTCTTATTGCGTTTCTTGCGTTGAACATCAAGTCCTCTTCGTCAGGAGTAGCCAATTCGTATCCACGAAAATTGCCTAACAGTGCAACTGCTTTTTGTTCGTTCGGCCCCAACTTTACTGTTGCCTTATCACCAAGGTTTCTCAGGCTCGATTCGCTTTCAAACTCATTTAAGGCTATCTGTATTTGCTCGTGATGATGCCCATGTAAAGGAAAAGCACGCTCGGAGACAGTAGATTTATAGATTCTTGCTGCTTCTATAAAAGTCAGCTCCTCAAGCTTAAAATCAGGAAAAACGAAGAAAAAGCTATCTCTGTGTCGATTTTTAAGATAAGCCAGGGTGCATTGCTTTGAGCGTACGTCTTTCCTTCCGCAACGTGCCCTTTTCGGAATCTTCTTTTGAATTCTTCGAAACTCGTCCGGGTTCTGGTCACGGAACTGCCGAAGCCAGTTAAGAAACTCCAGTCTTTCATCCTTTTCTTCTTCGGGCACCTTTTCGAAAAGCCCGTAGCTATTGAACTCCTCTTCAGTTGAATAGATCTGGCTATCTTCCCCAAGAGCAGAATGAAAAGCCTGTAATTTTATGTAGGCTTTCTTATTCAACTCGATTTGATCATCTGTTTCTGCGGTGGGAAAAAAGTTATAAATGTAGATGTACTCAGAGGGGGTGCCAACCCGGTTGACCCGCCCTATCCTCTGCATAAGTCGGGTGGCATTCCAGGGAATATCATAGTTCACTACCACATTGGAGCGGTGCAAATTGACTCCTTCTGCTAATACTTCTGTGGTAATAATAATGTCGTAATTGTTTTCTCTAAGGGCAGGGTTATAATTAGCATCGAAATTTTTGGCGATAGTTTCAGCCAAGTCTTTCTGATTGCCGCTGCTGACACTTAATAGTTTACTAAAACCATCCTCATTAAGCCGCTCAGTTATGTATTCGGTGGTCTCCTTTGATTCTGAGAAGATAATTAGCTTGTGATTGTCATTAATGCCGCTGTCCAAAAAATTATCGATCTGATCTCTGAGTTTGTCATATTTCGGATCCTGAGTTACTTTTCCCCATTCACTGACCAATTCATTCAAAATGCTTTCGTCCCGAAAAATGCCATCTACAAATTCTTTGTCAAAGTCCTCCACGGCAAACGCCTGAATCAGTTCGGGATCGGAACTCTCCCGAAGTATTTCCTCTAAGTCGTCCTCTTTATCATTAAGTATAAACTCATTTACATTAAGCTTAGGGGCAATATAAATTCTACCTTTTTCAATCATTTTGAGCATGGCGGTATTGGCATCCCTAAACCGCTTTAATGATTTCTTAAAGGCATAAAAGCTGCTATCGATTCGCTTTACAAGCAGTATGCGCATGATATTAGCCAGCTGCTCAGAAATGACGTCAGCCCTTTTGTTAAAGTACTTGTCCTTAACTTCTTTGGGCAAAAACTTGATGGCCTGATATCTATAGTACCCCAAGCCATTTCGGTTGCCTTTGAGTAACTGAATAGTTTTATCATAAAGCACATTCAAATCTGGTTTAAGAACATACAGAACCTGGCGTGGGGGTATAATCTTAGGAAAACGCTCCCCTTGAGAGCTTAAGTCTTCCCAGTACTGGGGCGTATTTTCAATATCCGTCCGTGTTCTTCTTACTATAATCGGGGTAAGAATTTTCACCCGAATGTCTTCATAAATTTTCTTCACTTCCCTGGCAATAACAGTACGGTCTCGCTCTTTCCTTAGCTTCTCGTAGGTATCGATATGTGGTCGGAAAAAATGCTGAAGATTCCCCACTTCCAGGGTGGATCTCTTGGCATCCTGAAAAAGGTAAATCTGGTTACGTATATCCTCAGGTCTATTGTTCAATGGCGTAGCCGTGATAAGGATTACTTTCTTTTTAAAGGTTCCGTCGAGTTGTTTTCTTTTGCAGGGGGTCTTACAGAGTTTTTGAAGCTGGTTAAACATTTCTGATTCATCACTCCGGAATTTATGAGCTTCATCAATCAGGATAAGGTCATAGTCTTCCGGGTGTTTAATCTTATGCAAAGAGCCATTGGTGATAAGCTCCCAGTTAGGAAACTCAAAATCTCGAAGGGTCTTCTGCCAGCTTGGTTCAAGTGCAGGGGGATGAACTATGAGGGTTTTGGTTCGGTAGCCGTTACTGAAATAGAACTTCTTTGCTATGATTGTGGCAATCACCGTTTTTCCCAAGCCCACCACATCAGATAAGAAAAACCCGCCGTGCTTTAACAACTTGTTATAGCCGTCGTTCACCGCATCGACCTGATAGGCGAGCTTTTTATAGCCTTTGGGAAGATCGGTTATCGATTCAGGATCATACTCGATACTACTGCCGAAGTACTCAATAAGAAACTTTACATATATCTCGAAAGGGGAAAATTCATCGTTGATGTATGTCTCAAGCTTCGCCTTTTGAATAATCTGAGGCGATATATCAATCGATTCGTCCCAGAGCGCTTCGAATGTTTTCAACGAAAAGGCAACGTCATCAAAATCCCGCAGTTCAACATTGAACTCAAAGTTACGCTCCAGCCCGGATTCGGTGAGGTTGCTTGATCCTGATATTACAGACCCGCTATTGTGCTCATTCCAGTTGGCAGGACGAAAAATGTATATTTTGGCATGAATGTTCTTATCAGGATGAGCCTTGATTTCGATTCTGCCGCTTCCCACGTCTCTAATAAACTCAAGTATGCCTTCCTCTACTTCTTTGTCATAGTTGGCTTCCTGAATATCTTCTACCAAACGTCTGTAAAATTCCTCACGAGTCTCATTTGCATTAAACTTAAACTCAAGACCTTTTAAAGACGCTTCAGTCATTAGGTGATCGACATCAATCCCCACCAGAATCCTAATTTTAGTCACTTTCTGTAGAAACCCCCTCACTCTGAAGTAACCGGAGGATCTAAAGAATCCCACCAGAGCATCGAAAAAAGCTACCTGTGTATGAGTGAATATTCCCTCAAATTTCTTGATTAGTGTATTTTCTGTAGAGTTGGTGAAAAACTTGGTTGACATCAGGCTAGATTGTTCCTCAGAGAATAATGGCTAAAATGGGAAAAAATTGTGAGATATACTTAGGGAAGTTTCGCAGCCATACCTGCGGAAAGTAATCTCTTGGCAAAGTAATTGATTAGGAAAAAGCTTTCGCCAAGCAAATGAAGAAAAATAGCAAAAGAAAAGACCTCATGATCGGCTTCCATGATCGACTCAGGTTGGCAATGGAGGTTAGAGCAGAATCACAATCATCACTCGCCAGGCAGTTAGATCTAACCCAGCCTGAAATTCATTATTATCTTAAGGGAAAGATCAAACCACGGCCCATCGTCAGACAAAAGCTGGCTTATGTATTAAAGGTCAGCTACCTATGGCTTGCCTGGGGCAGAGGTGAGCTCGTCGCCTTTGAAACTGGCTATCCCATTGAGGAGTTTCATCAAAATTTTGAGGAGAGGTTCATTTTCCTGTTTTGGAGTAGAGGTATTAGTGTGCAACAACTTGCCAGCACCATGGAAGTATCCTATAATGAAATTGAATATTGGATGGAGGGTGATAGATATCCCACTGAAGAAAAGTTGGATAGGGTTTGTGAGATTTTTAAGGTTTCCAGGTCATGGCTGGAGGAAAAGTCGAACTTATGCATGACAGTTGAGAAAAAAATACTGGGGGTTAACTCACTTTATTGATATATATGGATGATTTACCTACTTTTGGATCGACATAATTATCGAAGCAGTTACTTAACTTTTCGTAATTATGTTGTACCAACAAATTCTTGACGCTCTCAAAGAGCAAAATTACTCTCAGGCTCTTGATCTAATTGATGAGGATCGGGTCGAAGAGTTTTTTAATCCGCTGCATTCCAGGTTCTTCGCCAAACAGTCTTTACTCCCAGAGGATGAAAATTTCTGGAATGTTCTTTTCTTACATGAAAAGAGTTCAATAGTATTTCGATCTGAGTTCATTTATTCTTTTCTAGAGACGTTCTGGAAAAGACAAAGCTTCTCCAGAGACCTGATCAGAGCTTTTACTGACAGGCACCCGAAGAAGTTTGTTGAGTCGCTGAGATTGAGTGGGTACTTTTTGGAAGACCATTACTTCAAGAATATCAGAAAAGCATTTGAGAACCCATCTCCGTACCTAAGTAACCACTTCAATTGGATGGATCGGCTTCGATCTAAGAAGAACAGCTATGTAAAGGAAATTGATCAATTGGAGTCAAGGCTGAAGGAAGTAAGTCTGGCTCAGACACTGACCTCAATTGTCGTTTGGTGGGTTTCTCCTGGATATGAAGACCGATCACAGACACATTTTAAATATGAGGCAGTCAATAAGCTGTTCATCAAATATTTTCAGCAGCACCCCAATAGCGGAGAAAAAATTGACTTCGAGTCAGTGGTGAAACGGTATGCCGCCGAGATTGCAGAATTGGCCAAGAGAGGCAAGAAGCCAGTCGTGATGCAGGCGCTGGATAAGATTTACAACTATTTAAGGTTTGAAAGTTCTGAAATCGATGTATATCGATTTGATTTACAAGACGACTTTGATGAAGGGGAGTATCTAATAGACAAAAGAGCCAGGATGAAGTTTATTGAGAATGGAAATAAGCTTTATGCCTTCGAAACTCTCAATTCAATACTGGCAATTTTTGAAACTGACGATCGGGCACATCGTGATAATATTTCCTTCAAGGGAGACTCGGAAATAGACCAGAATGCCAATCAACATGCATTGGCCTTGAATAATTCAGTCGCAACAATTCTTGAATACCTCGGTCAAGAAGGAATTATAAGCAATACACAACTTCTATACATTAATATCCTCGCTCTACTGAATGTACATGCCCAAATGCGTTTTTTAATACCATTCAATTCTGTGTTGTCGGCTGGTATCCATCCAGTTGTAACACTTATGAGAATTCTATTTGTAGATGAAGGCAAAGGGTGTCCGATACAGGTTGAAACAAAAGATTCATTTCGATCAAAAACGCTTAGTTCATTGGGCGGCACATTGATCGAGGCCGAAATTACAGATGCCGTCAATTTGAGTGCAACCTCAACAAATGAGATACATGAGTCAGGGAAATTAAACATTATAGCAACGCCCAATATCCGAACCGGCAATGGTTCGATGATAAGACTTCTGCCGCTCTTGGCGGTTCAAAATACAGCTTTTGCTGGTTTGGAAACTCTATTTAACATGTTAAGGGATGAAAATAGAACGGCAGATAAAGACTTTGAATTAAAAATTGCAACTCACTTTAGAAAAACTGGACTTCAAGTATTGAACAGGATACAGGTTGATAACGCAGTAGAGATTGACGTTGGTATCTACGAAAAGGGACAATTACTAATTCTCGAAATCAAACGTAATAAGTTCAGGAAAGACAGCGAATGGATATGGAAGGACAGGACAGACGGCCTTCAAAAAGCATCCCGCCAACTGTATAAGGTACAGGAGAGCTCAATTTTGGCAACAAAACTCTCGGAACACTGGCCAGATCTTGAGATAGGCAACTGTGACATCCACAGCCTGATCGTTACGCCCTGGTTTGAATACGACCATGAATTTATCGGAAGATATCAAAAGGTCTCCTGGTTTGAGATCAAATGGGTACTCGAACAAATGAAACCCATGTGGGAAAATTCGGAAAACAAACTGGCTACCATCATTCAGTTGATTGAAAATGACCAGGTATGGCCGGAGATATTTCGTAAATCTAAAGAGTTCGACGATTTGATGAAGTCTTCTTCGCAGGAAAGCTAGCGGTTGTTTAACCCTAAATTTTCTTGTTATGAATGATCAAACGATCTCTGCGGTCAACTACCATTTGAACCGCAATTGCAACATGCACTGCAAGTTCTGCTTCGCTACTTTTCGGGATATCGACCACGCAAATTCACGTATGGAAGAGCACATTAGCATCATTAAGCAATGTGCGCTGGCAGGCATCAGGAAGATAAATTTTGCAGGAGGTGAGCCGACACTTTTAAAGCATTTGCCAACGTTACTTCGTGTGTCGAAAGAGTTGGGTATGGTGACGTCCATTGTGACTAATGGAAGTCGATTACTCGATGAAGCGGTTTGGCGTTCTGTTTCTCGCTTTTTGGATATCCTTGGACTAAGTGTAGATAGTATAAATGAGCACCTTAATGTTCGCTCAGGCAGGGCATTAAACAAAAACCAGCAAGCCCTTACAGAAGAAAGCTATTTCGGGCTGGCGGAAAAGGCTCGGCTAGAAGGAATTCCTGTTAAGCTGAATACTGTAGTCTCTAACTACAACTGGCAGGATGATTTGTCTCATTTCGTGAGAGAGGTGGCCCCGGTTCGGTGGAAAATATTTCAAGTATTGCCAATCCTCGGCCAAAATGATCGATATAAGGAGGAGTACCTTATCACTGACTCAATGTTTTCTAAATACATTGAAAGGCATAAAGCGGCATTGCCAAATGTTCCAATTATTGCTGAGGAAAATGATTTGATGATGGGCTCCTATCTTATGATTAGTCCGGACGGGCGATTCTTTGACAACACCAAAGGAACACACAGCTACAGTAGCCCGATTCTTGAAAGTAGTTTTGATTACGCCTTGTCTGAGATTGCTGTTTCGAAGAAAAAATTTCTCCAAAGAGAGGGCGAGTACTTTAACAAACTTGCCTAACTGGCAGGAGGGGTTGCGTGCGTCGAAGGGATTTCGCTCCGAGACTGGGGGACTTCTCCGCTGCACTGCGAAGTGACGTTCAGGGTAAAGATCGACCTCCGAACTAGCGACACTTCTTCCATAATATCTAGTTAAAGGAATGCCTTCTTGCGTGAGGGACTGAGCCATTGTTGGAGCCCGCTGTTGGTTTTCGAGCGTTGGCCGGCGACTGGTGATGGCCCGACCCCTGCCGCCGAAACGGGTTGTCGGGTGAGTGGTAACACTCCGGCGGCAAGGGGGCACGCCCAAGTCATTGAAGTATTTTTTGATTGGGTGATGGAGAGATTGGGGTGCAACTTTTCATTTCGTCGGGGAAGATTAAAGAGGTTACTAAGTGCTGAAGCGCAGAGAGTAACCTCTTTAATAGTTAACGTTGAGATTAAAGAGGTTACTATTTGCAGGGGCGCAGAGAGTAACCTCTTTAATTTGGTTCTGTTGCAGGAGCGCAGGGAGTAACCTCATCAATAGTTCACGTTGGGATTAAAGAGGTTACTACTTGCAGGAAAGCAGAGAGTAACCTCTTTAATGGTAAAACCGCCACTGCGTTTTAAAGTCTTTGGGCAGGGTTTGGTTGGTGAGGATGGCCCGGACCATTTCTACCGGCATGGCGTTTTCGTGGAGCACGGCGTCATGATATTCTTTGAGGGTCATTTTGCCGCCGTCGACCAGCTCCTTTTTGAGGGCGTAAAACTGCAAACCGCCTGTGAGGTAGGCCACCTGGTACAGCGGCCCGTAGCCGCCCGTGAAGGAGCGCCTCACCTCCCCTTCGGCGTTGGCTCGCTCATGCCCTACCCTGTCGACGAGGAAGTCGATGCACTGCTGGGGGCTCCACTTGCCCATGTGGTAGTTGAGCGAGAAGATGATGCGGGCACAGCGGTGCATGCGCCAGAAGAGCATGCCGATGCGGTCTTCGGGGGAGCGGGGAAAGTCCATGTCCCACAGCTGCAGCTCCCAGTAGAGGGCCCAGCCTTCGGTCCAGAAGGGGGTGCGGAAGTGGCGGTAGGTTTTGTAGCGGCGGTTCATGAAGCCCTGCAGGTGATGGCCGGCAATGAGCTCGTGGTGCACGGTGGATCGGGAGAAGTGGGGGTTATTGCCCCGCATGCTCATCATGCGGTCTTCGTATTCCATGGTGTTGGTGGGGTAAGAGATAATGAAGTTTTCGCCGCCCAGGAAGAACGGACTCACCTTCTGGCGCTCGGCCGCCATCATGGTCATTCGCCAGCTTTCTTCAGCAATCGGCGGAATGGTGACCAGGTCGTGTTCTTTGAGGAAAGCCACCGACTGGTTGTAGAGCTCCATCATGGCTTCGGGCTGTTGGCCAATGGGCACATAGGAGTTCTTCACTTTCTCCTGCGCCGCCTTCCAGTCGTCGCCGAAGCCCATTTCCCTCGACGCCTTGAGCAGCTCGGCATCGCACCAGGCGAATTCTTTGTTGGCCAGCTCAATCAGCTGGTCGGGCGTGTAAGGGATCATTTCAAACTCCAGCTGTTTGATGATCTCGTCCCGGCCTATTGGGCTGCCCACAATCCCACTGCCGTCATCTTTTTGTGTGGTGATGAGCCTGGCCTTGCTGGTCATTACCTTTTCGTAAATGCCAAGCAGGCTGTCGACCCGGGTGATGGGCATGGTGACCCACCAGGTGTACAAGGGGTCGTATTCGTTGTAGAAGCTGTGGATGCTTTTGATGCCTTCCTGTATGCCTTTGATGGAGGCCGAAGCTCTTTTAGTCAGCTTCTGATCGAAGGGCTCGGCGGCTTTTAGTTTGATGGTGATCGCTTCTATCTCGTCGCCTGTGTCGGTCAGCTTTTTGGCTACTTCCTGCCATTCGAGTTGGTTGCCCCGCCGCCGGAGGTTTTCGATTTCGTAGAGATAGGGAGCAAACGGAAGCCACTGCTTTACGGCTGCCAGTTCGGTGCTTTCCAGGGTTAAGTTGCGGAGGTCTTCCTGCACATCCCGCCTGAAGAGGAGATAGTCGACCCGGGCACCGGTGCCGAGGGCGTTGAAGTCCATGGCCTCCAACTGCCTGAGATAGTCCTGATCGAGGGTTTTGAGCCGCTCGATGCGCTCCGGCGAGCTGTCCATATAGTAAAAGCGGTGCAGGCTGCCGTGGTCGGCGTCGTAGCGCACCATGAGGTTGTTAACCTCGGAGGTTTGCTCGTAGAGTGGTTGGGAGAAGGCACTGAGCATACACAATGAAAAGAGGAAGGAGAGCAGAGTCTTTTTCATAAGGCAGATAGGTTGAATCCAAAGCATAAGATGTGACGGAAACACATGGAAATCAATGGAAGCTGGACAAAGGGAAAGAAAGTGCGGTGGGTGGTGGAACCGGCGGTGAAGACACCCGCCGGAACGAATCACAGTCGGCGGTGGAGACACCCGCCGGAACAGAGGACATAGCTTTGCGTTGGGCTGCCAGCCGCCTGAAAGTCCGAAGCCTAAAACATCACTCTGCGTCATTGAAGAGAAGCAAGTCAACTCGTTGATTGTGTGCGAGAATTATATTGCGACGAAGCAATCTTGGTCAACAGAACCCGGCTCCGTATTCGACAGATTGCCACACTCGTTCAAAGATTTTGGACATAGATAGACAATTGTCAACTCGTTCGCAACGACGATCAAGTGGTGAGTATTCCCTAAAACAACCCCGTTATCGCCACCCCACTAAGGCCGCTGCCAAGCAAGGTCTGCATTCCGGTGTCTGACGGCTCTTGCTAGCTGGCTATTCCGCCGTGCCGACACCTTCGTTCGTCCAAGCCCTAAGCCGGGCACCCCTGAAGGGGCGTGATACGAGGAGGATGGCGGTGAAGCCCCATCCGAATAAGGAAGCGGCTTGCAGCTCCCCCCTCTCCCCACGGGAGAGGGCCGGGGTGAGGTGCAGAAAAATCAGCCAAACAAAACGCTACTTCCTATTTCATTTAATGTTCAAATACGCTTTATTATGCCTTGTTTACAAAACTGAGAGATTAATACATGAAAAACCTATCCTACTCAATACTTCTATTTATAGCACTAGTTTCCTGTTTTCATACAGCCTCAGCGCAGGAATATGTCCGTGATTTCGGAACGGTAGCCAATGAGGATTTTGAGTTTTCCAAATTTGATTCTGAGCCCGACGCAGAAGCTGTCATTTTGTTTGACAAAGGCACGTCCTCCTTTATTCGTGGCAATACACAGGCATTTGAGCTATCTTTTGAACGCCACCTGAGAATCAAAGTTCTAAGCAATGCAGGCATAAGGTGGGCAGAACATGCCATTACCTTGTACCAGGATGGTGTTGACAACGAACTCCTTCAAAGCCTGGACGCCATTACCTTTAATTTCGAAAATGGAAGGCTGGCAAGAACAGAGCTTGACAAGGCTACTATTTTTGAAGAGAAGGTATCGGACAATGTCACTGTGAAAAAGTTTGCCATGCCCGCCGTTCAAAAAGGATCCATTATTGACATAAAATATAATGTGATCAGCCCTTTTGTCTACAGGCTTAACGATTGGCGCTTTCAATCAAAAATCCCAACGCTGTACAGCTATTATGAAGCCAGGATGATCCCTTTTTACGAATACGTCTTTATCTTAATAGGGAATCCCAAGCTCACACTAAAAAAATCCTTTATCCAACCTGGGCAAGAGCATTTTGCAGGGGTTGACTATAGTATTGCTGTTAATCAGTTTGCCACTAAAAATGTACCTTCTTTTGATGACGAAGATTTCTTTTCTTCGGAAGATGACTACATACAAAGGATCGATTTCCAGCTTGCCAAAGTAACCCAAGCAGACGGAGGTAGCAGAGAGATCATCACCACCTGGCCGAAGCTAGTCTCCGCTCTCGATAAGCACTTCGACTTTGGGAAGTACATGGACAAGGCGGCAAAAGTATGCAAGGAGCCTCCTTTTTCTGATATCAAAGGAACCTCGGATTTAGAGAAGCTAAAAGTGGCCGTAGATGTGGTGAAAAACACCTTTAGCTGGGACGGCTATTATGGTAAGTTTGCTACCAAATCGCCAAAAGACCTTGTCGAACAGAAAACAGGGAGCGATGCAGATATCAATCTGTTCCTTGTAGCTTTACTCAGAACACTCGGGCTGGACGCCAACCCGGTTATCATCAGTACGAGAGGACATGGCAAAGTGTACAAAGACTATCCCTTCGATCATTTCTTCAACTATGTTATCGCCGATGCGCAGGTTGGCGAGCAACACATTCTGATGGACGCCACGGAAGTCCACAGTCAATACGATGAACTGCCTGTGAGGTGTATCAATGATCAGGGGCTGTTGGTCAAAAATGGAGACCCTCAATGGGTGAGTGTGATAAGCAATTCACAGTCAACAACAACCAGCGAGCTTACCCTCAGCTTCTCCCCTTCACTCGACTCAATCAGGTTTGAGTCAAAGAACTCTTCTGCAGGGCATGAAGCCATGTACCTCAGGCGAACGCTTGAAAACAAGCAAGAGGCAATACAAAACCTCTACTCCTCCGACGGGCAACAAATTGGCCGTATGTCGACGTCCAACTACAAAGACCCATCGCAGCCTTATGTGGTTGAATATTCGGCGTCGATCCGGCCGGAAGTGGTTAACTCCAAAGTGTACTTCTCACCGTTTCTCAATGCACCCCCCAAAGAGTCAGAATTTAAATCAACCAGCCGGAAGTACCCTGTGGACCTTATATACCCAAGAAGCGCATCCTACTTGGCTACCATCAACATCCCTGATGGTTATAAATTGGAAGCGATACCCAAAGGGTACAAATTGGATAATGTTCTTTATACGCTGCTGTTCGACGTAGAGGAAATGAGCGCTAACACTATCAAGGTGTCCGGCAAGTTTGAGCTGAAACATGCTGTTTACAAACCTGAGCACTACATGGCCATTAAACTAGCGAACGACAAGGCAATTGATTTATTTAACCAAAAGCTGGCCATTGTACCAGTGGAATAGGCGACTGCACTGTTGCAGATTACACCACGACTTCTTATATGAAAAGTAAATTTATCTTCTGGGCGATTAGCTACTGTTTTTTGAGTACCTCCCTTTCATTTGCTCAGGACTGTGAAATAATAAAGTATGACACCCGATGCGTCGTCAACGGAAGCAAACTAACCACCGCGGTGGATGTCACGCTGCAAATCAATAAACGAGAAGGTGATGACTACGGCATCGTTTATATTCCATACAGTAAAGGCGATCAAATTGACGATATCCAGGCTTCAATTACCGATCGCAACGGGAAAACAGTGAAAAAGCTAAAGAAGACCGAGATAGCTACACGGAGTGCCGTTTCCAATGCTGCGCTGTATGAAGACGACTTTGTAAAAGTGTTTCAGATGAAACACAATGTTTACCCATACCAAGTTCACTACTCCTACTCCTATACTTTTTCTCAATTTCTGAGTATTGCCGACTGGAATCCATCGTTTTATAACCTCCCAGCCCACAATGCCAGCCTGGTGGTGGAAGTCTCACCAACGTACGATTTTTTGCTCTACGAAAAAGACATCACAAAAACAGAGACAATGACAACCAAAGGCGACAAGGTCTATACGTGGCGTGCCTCGGACGTGGCCCCGGTGCCAAGAGAATCTTACGCCCCCAACAGGCAACGCATGCTACCCAATGTAAGAATTATACCGAAAGCATTTCGATATGGATTGCTGGGAAGTATGACTTCATGGCAGGAGTACGGCACATGGCAATACAAAACCAATGAAGGGCTGAACGACCTGCCTGACTTTGAAAAAGCCAATATCGACAGAGTGATCGCCGACGCCAGCGAAACAAGGGAAAAAGCGAGAAGGATATACCACTACCTGCAAGACCACATGAGGTATATTCTTGTGAAAGAGGGTATTGGCGGCTTAAAACCCTACCCAGCCTCTTACGTGGCCAGTAACAAATACGGCGACTGCAAGGCCCTTACAAATTACATGATGGCTGCACTCAAGTATGCTGGTATTCCGTCGAACTATACGAAGGTGTTCGCTGGCGACAAGGTGGTTCCCCTGATCAAAGAGTTACCAAGCCAGCAGTTTAATCATGTGATTGTTACCATTCCCAACAAGGGCGACACCATTTGGCTGGAGTGCACCAGTAAGTACAATCCCTTTGGCTACCTCGGCACCTTTACTCAAAATAGAGAGGTTCTTTTTGTATCTCCAGATGATAGCCAACTCATTAAAACACCCGCCCTAAGCATGCCCGACGTTAGGGAAAAAAGGACAGTTGTGGCGGAAGTATCATCCAACGGCAAAACGCTGATCAACATTGATATCGAATTTAGGGGTGATAAATTCGAAACATTCACCTACCTGCTCAATGAGTACACCCGCACGGAACAGGAAGAGTATGTCAGGAAAATGATCGACTTACCAGAATACACACTTATCAATTGGGAACTTAAACGACAGCATAGAGACTCCGCCTCAATATTGCTGACGGCCGAGCTAACGACGAATAATTTTGTGAAGAAATATGGAGATAGCTATGTTGTCCGAAACCTGCCACTGGACATTCCGTCGACAGAGGCTCCGGCAAAAAGGTCACTGCCTTTTGAGCTTTACTACCCCATTTATCAAGAAGAATCTGTCACCGTAAGGTTTCCTCAGGATTTCGTAGTTGACAAGCTTCCTGAAGAAATTCAGGTCGATTCCGATGCCGGAGCCTACCGGATATCGAGCTACGCCGAAGGTAACGAAGTCCAAATAAAGCGATCCTACATTGTTCAGTCCGGAAGCTATGGAGGAAAAGGTTACGAAGGTTTCTATGACCAACTGGCAAAGGTCAAAAACCTTGAAGCCAGCAACCTACTGACCTTAAAAAAAGCTAACTGATGAGACAGATTGTTGGTGTTTCTTCGGCAGCCAGCTGAAGATAGGAAACAACCCCAGGCGTCGGTAAGACAGGCGGGTTTTGCGGTTCTGGTATGCTACAGCTCTGGCTCGGTGGCTATTTCGCCGTGCCGACACCTTCGTTCGTCCAAGCCCTAAGCCGGGCGGCACCCCTGAAGGGGCGTGATACGAGGAGGATGGCGGTGAAGCCCCATCCGAATAAGGAAGCGGCTTGCAGCTCCCCCCTCTCCCCACGGGAGAGGGCCGGGGTGAGGTATCCAAGCCCTAAAACAACGCCGTCACCTGCACCCCACCAAAGTGAATCACCGCCTTACTGGGCGACTTCCGCCCATCGTAGTTGATCTGCAAGCGCAGTCCGTTTTTCAGCCTTTGCTGCCACTGTAGCCGCCACGTATAGTTAGTGCCCGGCCTCAGTGCCTCCAGCATCTCGTAGCCCAGCGGACTCGCTTCATCCCCTTTGAAGTTCATGTCAATTACATTCACAAAACCCGAAATAGTAGATTGCAGCGACTTATTCATTTGCCAGTCGATTTGGTATTCGGTCAGGTCACTTCCCTGCTCCTCCGACATTGGCAAGGCCCTTTTGTGAGAATAGCGAATGCTACTGGTTATGCGAAGCCACTGCAACGGCATCCACTGCAGCTGAGGCTTTACCTGCCGCTGCCTGATCAGGTAGTTCCGGTTGCTGAAGATATCACTTGACGACTTCGTCTCTCCTACCTCACTTTGCAGAAAAATGGCCCAGTCGGCCGACAGGTTGGTGCGGGTGTTGAGCTGCCACACCTTTTTGTTTCTCGCTTCCCACCCGCCTGTCAACAACTGCCTCCCGGCGGTAGACTGGTACCCAACATCGAGGCCGTACTTCGGATCGGCCCGGTTGAAAAACCAGCGGCTGCGAATAGCATTCTTATAAGCCAATTCATCCTCAGAAGTGCCCGGCGTGCTCCACACATCAAACCGCTGGGCCCAGTTGCTGTCCTGCGTTTTTCTGTCCACCAGCACAGCCGACACATTAGAAAATCTACCGAGAAAAGACCTAAAGCCACCTGCAGACTTCCACTCGGTGGGTGCTATTAGCTCCAGGCTGTAGTTGAGGATGGTCTGGTAGGCCGAGATATAGTTATCGGTGGGTACAAATATCTTGGCGTAGGTGCGCTCATCGGGGTTGATGGCTTCGTAGAATTCATTCAAATCCTGCACGCCATCGCCATTGTCATCTCGCCAGGTATGCGTGCCCTGGCCCGGAATCACCTCAATGAACACGTACTCCCGCCGCAGCTCCCTACCGTTTAGTAGTGCCAGAGAAAGATCCGAACGGATCGACCGCTCCCACCATGCGCTTTGCCAATTGATCCTACCCTGCACGGTTTCCTCTTTCTCGTCGCTGGTATCAAGTATATCGTCCAGCTGTCTGTAGGTGAAAACACCCGACACCACATGTCTGTCCTTCCATTGAGTGGTGAAAGAAGCGTTGGACGTATAGCTGATATCGCTTCGCTCCAACACGCCATCCACAGGTCGGTCGTCTATCCGCCGGTTGGCATCGAGCCGGAAGGTGGTGCCGTTTTGAGCGGTGTCGGTCGACTGCAGAAAAACCATGTGCTGGCTGTAGTTCATCGCTGATGACACCACCGAGTCGGCGGGTACGTAAGTAATAGCATTCCTGTCGCTCTGAAAGGTATAGCCCGGCATCAGCTTGCCTAACTTATAGGAAGCCGTCAGCTGTGCTCTTGTCCAGGTAGATTCATTGAAACCCTGTGCACTTTTCAGATCGAAAAAGTCACCACTAAAGGTCGCTTTGCCTAGCTGTTGACGAAGCAATGCTTTCTGCTGCCAGCCATCGATTGTCTGTCCTTTGTTACGGTACGAGGTCTGGTAGTTCCAGCGGTTCACACTGCTCTTTTGCATGCCCAGCCTCCCCACCACAATGTGGTCCTCAATTGCAGTTGGCTCCTGCCCCGACTGAAAGATGGGTGTATAACTCCAGTCCCTATCATATTCTATGTAACGGTACCTGTCGATAGGCCGGAAGTACTGATGGTTCCATTCGTAGGATGCCTCCGACAGCCATTGATAGCCTTTCAAAAAACCTACCTCCCTGCCCTCCGACCGAACGCCCGACTTTTGCGCCCAGCCCTGATTGTCCTGCTGGTCGAGCGTAGAGAAGAGGTTCTTGTCCTGGTTGCTGGCCGAAAGCTCGGTGTATACTGTTTCATAAGGAGTTATTTTAGAACTAACCCCTCCCACAATCATCTGCCTGCTATTGGGTGTTACCACGGGAATACTCGGCGAGTAGCCGCCCTGAGGTACCCCGTTCACAGGCGCTACCCACTCATATGCTTTACCGTTCAAGCCCAACGGCAACTGCACATAGTCACCAGCAGCTACCTGGCTAAAGCTGACTTGATACACCGCCGTTGCTGGATCGCTGGAGTACTGATAGATACTGTAGGCACGTCCCTGCGCATCCACCGTGTCTAGCCTGGCATACAAGATTCGATTATCCGAATACCCCACACTGTCGGCCCCGGATATGGTTGCCAACGACAGGTCGTCACCAATGCCGGACAAGGCAAGCCGATCAGCTTCGGTCAGGTCATAGCTAAGCGGCCGGAACGGGTTATCCTTTTCCCGATACACCTCGAAGTAGGCCGTTGTCTTCCCATTCGACTGCCTGTGTGACGCTGACAGTATGGAACGGCTGAAGTTTTGAGCCGTGTATTCAAAGTCGACCCGGATCCTGGAGAATTTGGTGATCAACACCTTAGGCGTGAAAGTGACCTCGGCCAGGTTATAATCAATTACGTAGTCTTCATTGAAACCTCTTTTCAGGAGCCTGCCATCCAAGTAGATCTTCTCTGAGTTGGCAATCACAATGATGAACCGCTCTCCATCCGGGCCCCGAAGCCTGTAGGGGCCACTCAGTCCTTCTACTGCGTCCAACAGCGTGGAAGAGAACTTTCCCTTCGCAATAGACGCTGTAACACTTGTGGAAGCTTTCCAGCTCCCGAGGTCGTATTTGTAAGCCGCCCTGCCACCCTGCACGTTCTTGTAGTATTTCAAAAAGTAAGTGGAGTCGTTTCGCAGTACCACATCGCCAGCCATGAGCGAGAACTTGTCGTTGTAAAGGCTGACCAGCACCTTGTCGAAGTCCTGGATCTGTTGGGTGTTGCCCTCCGGCTGAAAAGGCACCTGCTGGTCGGTGATCACCGCATTGATGAACAGGTCGTCTGCTAGCTGGCCATCGAGCTGCAGGTTGAGACTTGATGTCACTCCCAGGTTGTTGGTGTTGCCCACAGTGATGCCCCGGCTGATGCTCCCCGTTTTGTAAAGTGATTCGGTAGCAAAAAGCTCCTCTTTCACAAGCGGCGCACTGGCTACGGCCTGACTGCTTTCCGTCACGTTCTCCCTCGGCCCTTCTGGAGAGTAAAGCGACATGTCGTACTTGTAAATGGGTTGATGAAGGGCAAAAGGAAACACCTGATAGCAAACCTCTATGGATTCTTCCAGAGGCCTTTCAAAGGTCAGCTCCCCGGTGGCCAGGTCATAACTGTACACAATGCCATCCGGCAGCTCAATACTCTCTGGGTTGGCTGAAAGTGAGTCGAGTTGAAATTGAAGTCGGCCCTGAGGTATTGACCTGCATCTGGTGCTACCCGCCTGCGCAAATGACAACAACGGGGAACAAATGAGAACCAAAGCCATAAGGTGAGGAACCCTGATCTTTCGCAGGAAGGCTGTGAAGATATAAGCAGCATTTTGGCGTGGCCCCATTAACCTAAAGGTAGTGAAACATAAAAAGTAGTTCCATACCCGTGTACCGTTTCAAACCATATGCTCCCACCGGCTTGCTCCACACCTCTTCTGGCCAATGCCAGCCCTATGCCCGATCCTTCCTGTTTGGTGCTGAACGAAGGCACAAAAACCTTGTCCTGAATATCTTCAGCTATGCCAATGCCGTTGTCCTTGAACGAAATCTCGGCCTCTTTCTCCTTCACCCTTATACCAATTTCCAGGCGGGGCCCTGGTCTCCCTTCCATAGCCTGGCAGGCATTAATAATCAGGTTCGTGAAAATGCCAGAAAGCATCTTTTCATCGGCAACGACAAGCACCGGCTCTATCGGCGATTCGTATACGAAATCTACTTCGGGTTTGCTGTGCAGGTGCACCAGCTGGCTAATCAATCCGTTGATATCAAACCGGCGTGGATCAGGCGCCGGAAGCCTCGCAAAAGCGCTGAATGAGGTAACGATATCGCTCAGGTTGTCAATTTGCCTCAGCAGGTTATCAATCGACTTCTTCAGCCCCTCATCTTTGTCATCTGCAAGCCTGCGCATGTGCTGAAGCGTAAGCTTCATGGGCGTCAGCGGATTCTTGATCTCATGTGCCACTTGCTGGGCAATCTCTTTCCATGCCGACTCTTTCTCGCTCCTCACCAATGCGGCCCGGCTGGTTTCCAGCTTCACCAGCATAGAGTTATATTCAGCTACCAGCAACCCAATTTCGTCTGAGGTATTCCAGTGAATAGGCTCATTTGTTTCGTTGAAAGTCGTTTTCCGCAGCCTGGAGGTGATGATTCGCAATGGATTGGTGAGCACCCTCGAAGCCATGAACGACACCACCAGTGAGAAAATAAAGATGAAGGTGAAAATATTGATGATGTTGGTAAAGACCTCAATCTGTTGGTTTTGCTGCTGCGCCCTTGACTCAAAGAACGGCATACTCATAATACCCAGCAGGCTGGCGTCATTGAATGACTTGATCGCCAGGTAAGTCGACTTGTAGTTAAGTGTGCCCAGACTTTCAGAAAGGATAATCCTTTCTCCATCATCCTCCCTGATGCGTCTTAATGCCTCCGGGTTGATGTACTCCGACAGTAGCTTGTCATCATAGATTGTTTGCTGGCTGGAAGCCATCAGCTTCCCATTCACGCTAAACAAGTTGATGTCAGCCTGCGAAAACCTGGCAATATCGGTCAGCTCGTTGGACAACACCTCCTTGTTGATCACATTCGAAATGTAATTATCCATCAGCGATACGAGGTAGCCGTTCACACTTTCCGCCTTCTTCATATACTGCTTGTCAATATCTTCCTTGTATGAATTATTGATAGCGCTAAGTGTAGCCACAGTGACCACCACCAGCGGCAGAAAGAATGCAATACTAAGGTAAATTTGAATTTTGGAAGCCAACGTAAGCCCGGTATTAGCAAACCTCACCTCTAGCGCATTAAAAACCACCGTGAGTGCAATGCCGCCAATAAGTACCAAAAATAGGAACGAGAAATTGGAAACCATCCAGCTCACCTCGTACATCGGCGAGGTGATAATGATTCTTTTCTCTCTTGATCCCTTTATCCCCAAATGATGGAACCCATTGATTTCCAGGCCAGTGGTATACAAGCTACTCCTGTCAAAAATAGCCTGAGACAGATTGGTGATATAGTTGAACGTCCCAGACTTATACCGCAGATTTGTGCCCTCATAAATACCGTAGCTATAGTTTTCATCAGCCGGTTCATTCATAAACCTTTCGTCGACCAACAGGCGTGGGTACACCGTGCTGGGAAGGTACTTTTTCAGTCGAAGTTGCAAAACAATGTATCCGATTGTCTTATCGTACCTTTCCAGCCCTATAAAGCACACGTAGCGCTTGGTGGATCCTGGTGAAAAGTTACTTTCAAAAAAGATGTTCTGATAGTCTGTTTTGTAAATCGGCTTGTCATAGGTTTCTCTTATGGCAGAGAAAGTAATACCCGGCTCATTGGGAAAAGGATCACCCTTCGAATTGTACATCGACACCTGCACATCGTACTTGTCGAAGTAGCTGTTCATGTAAAGCCTCTTAATGCGCTGCTTAATCATGTCCTTGGCCAGCACAGGGCTCATCATGCGGGTCAAAATAAAGATGTCGCTTTTGATCGACTTCATAATGCCATCGAGCTGAAACTCGCCCTGGATATCATTTTCTATCAGAAGGCTATTGGCAAATTTTTGCTTTTGCACATTCCTCTCAAATTCGCTGTATTTATAAATTGAATAGCTACCCAGAATGGACGAAAAAGCCGCCGCCAGAAAGAAATAAAGGAAGGCCTGAAACTGGATCGGCCTAATAAACTCAGGCAAACTGAACCAAAATATAATGGAGAAGTAAGCAGCATGCAGCACAGGTACAATGGCTAAATCACCATCTATGATAAGAGCCGCAAGGAACAAAATGGCAGCCGTGGCCAGATGAACCAGCCAGACAATCCCTGGCGACGTACTTCTGAAATGCTTAAGCAGTATATAGGAAGCATGAGCAATGAGAAAATAGCTGAAGCAAAACAGAAAGTACACCACCAGCGTGCCCATCCGAAACATATCGAGGTGAATGCTACGGTTTACATCGAGGTGTATTTGAGAATTCTTAAATATCTCCTGCAAAAGCAGGTAGGTATACCCCATAAACCCATAGCCCAGCAGTATGACCACAATAGTGATCAACCATTTTACCTTTTGCGAAGCACCAGAGAAGTAAGCGTAGGCGTCGCTGCGAAAAACGGCATTGGAAGTAAAGTAGACAAAGTAGGCGAGCAAAAAGGCTGTGATAATCAAGTCACCCAATGACTTGTGGAGCGAAGAAATCACAAGGTACCGTGAATTGAACAGGTCGAAGTGGTAAACCGACGACGGGAAATTGGTTGCCAGCAGCAGCCAGCGGATAAACACTACGCCCACAAGTAGCAAACCTATGCCTGCATAAGGCCTGCCGTTTTCTACCAGATTGGAAGCGGATCGCTGGAAGAAGAAAAACCCCAACACAAACGCCACAGAAAGCAAACTAAAAATAAGGAAGCGGTCAAAACGGGACGAAACAGCTGGCGGCGACTGAATGGTGAAATAACATACTACCTGATCATGATAGCTAAAGGCGAAGCTTCCTTCCACCTCCTTGTCGTACACAAAAACCCTCAGTTCGTCAAAAATGTTCTTGTCGTATCCTCCCCTGATGAGTTCATTCTCAATCGGAAAGTTACGATAGATGGGCAGCACGCCAACATACTCCTTCCGGACACCTGCTCTTTCGGTATATTCCTTCAGGGCAATGAATTTATTGCCCTCCCATTCCAAATACTGAATTTGGTAGTCACCCTCAATCACTCTGTAGTCGGGCACAAAAGCATTGGAGCTCAGCCCTGTGAGCGACCGATTCGTGTAAATCTGGATGGGGTAATTGGATTGCAGTGTACCGGGCACCTTCCCACTGCTTTTCGCATTGGCCAGGTCGCTCTCAATGAGTTGCAGCTGGCTAATCAGCCGTTCACTGATTTGCTCGTAAGCCTCCTGACCTCTCTTCGAACTCTTACCAACAAAATACCAATAGAAGAACGCAGAAGCCCCGAACAGGGCTGCAATAAAGAGATATCTATAGCTTACTACATGGGAGGCCAAATGGAACAGTTTTATCTTAGCTATTTGTCTTCGCTCGACACACCGAACGATGCATCATATTTTATGCCACCAAATGCATGAAGATAAAGAATTCTGGAATATCTGAACATAGTTGTAGACAAAAGCAACACAACGGTGATGATTGCCGCCATGTAAACCCACATGTCGGGGTTGTCAAATATAAAATAGATTGAAAACCCGACTATGATAGTCAGCGCCACGGAAATGGCATAACTCACATACATGGCTCCATTGTAAAACATGGGCTCCGGCTCAAAGCGTAGGCCACAAACCTCACACTTAACCGGCATTTTATCGAAGTTTTTTAACCTGAAATTCGGCTCAATAAACATGTTGCCAGACCGGCAACGGGGGCACTTACCATGAACGATTGCCTGAAGGGCGGAGGTTTTTGACATTTTTCCTGCTGTTTCTGTACCAAAAAAAGGCAATCACTGCTAACAACAAGTAAGGAGTGAAAAATAAGTAGAGTATGCCAAAGTTAAGACCTGCTGCAAAATTGGCTGTTTCTCCATTGCTCATGTTTGCCTCCAATGTCGACCGGCACATGGCGCATTGAGCCCAACTATCCATATTGGTCAACAGCAGCACCACAGCAACAAAAAGGGTTTTGATAAATACTTTCATACGCTACCTAACAGTCTTTAACTTCCCTCAGTTCTTTTATGTATAAAAAGGTCTGATCATAAAATACACAATCACTCCGGTAATTGACACATAAAGCCAGATCGGATATCCAAACTTCACGGCCTTTTTGTGTTTTTCAATCTGTCCGGTGAGTGCAAAATACAATGCCATAAGCACAAAAGGAACCACAACAATAGAAAGTCCTATGTGTGACAGCAAGGTAATCAGGTAAACCGTTCTGCCATTGCCCATTGCCGCCATTTCCCCCTCCGAAAGTATCCCATCGGCATTGGTGTCGCCGTACTTCACCGACGGCACAGACGCATGGTAAATAATGTACGAAAAAAGAAAAATAGCTCCCAGGGCAAACGCCCCGAGCATCACTGCCCTATGATGATCCACCTTTTTGTTTTTAATGAAATACAAACCAAGCAACAGCAAGGCCGCCGTTGCGCTGTTAATCACTGCATTCAAGTGAGGTAAAAATTTTACCCACTCACCAGCATTTAGTCTTGCGGGCATGAATATCAATATGGCGACTGCCACTGGAATGATCACTGAAACAACGCTTATCCAGCGCAAATAATTAGGCTTAGTATTTGAAACAGCACTCATTTTTCCTGCATTAAAACATCCAACTCAACTAACAATCTATCCATCTCACCCTTTTCAGCACTGGCGTAAAACCCCCTGATCCGGCCAACCTTATCTACCAACACCATTCTGCTCTCCGAACCCACAGTATCAAGGGTAGCTTGAGAAAGCAGCAATTGACAATTCATCAGCTGTTCCATGCTGCCAGCACAGGCTGAAGTCACCACCCAATACCTGGTTTCCGCTTGCGAAGCAGCCAGCTTATCCCACTTATCTACTTGCTCCTCATTGCTCATGGTGATTAACCGATAATCCAGCGGTTTGGTTTCTTCCACCAGCCTCCTCATTTCATTCATTTCACGTGCTATATCCGTTTTAGAAGGGTCAGGAAAATGAAAGAGATAGGTTTGCTGGTCGCCCAGCACCACTACATCGGTGCTGTCGCAGGTAAGCCTGCTAACTGTATAGTCAACATTTACCGTTCCGCAATCGGCTGAGCTATATGACGTCTCCGGATACACCGGCAGCGCATACATATTTTCACCGAAAGCTTGAAGAAAGAGATAAATAGACACCGGCAGTCCCAGCGTTATAATTAGAATAATTCCCTTTGTCAGCTTGCTCATGAATGGTGTGTGGGTACAAACAAAACATGCCGGTAGGTGTACCGGCATGCTAATATCTTTTATGCAGCTAAACTTATCGCACCAACAGCACTTGACCGCCCTGATAAATCAATGCTATGATAAGCCATACCAGAAATATCAAAGGAATCAAAATAGACCAGATAAGGGTCTTTACTTCATGGCCAAGGTGCATAAATTCGCTTACTATGTAAAACGCTTTTACGATAGTCAAAGCGATGAAGACCGCTGTCCTCAAAATACCTGCATCCACAGTAAAGGCTATGGCAAACTCAATCATCGTAATGACGAACAAGATCAGTGTTACCTTCATGAACAGTCTGACTTTCGCCTTGTCGACTGGCTGAACTACAACTGTTGATTCTTCGTGATGTTCTGCTGACATTTTACTAATTGTTTATAGAACGGAAAATTAAACCAAATAGAAGAAGGTAAATACAAATACCCAAACAAGATCCACAAAGTGCCAGTACAAACCTACCTTTTCCACCATCTCATAGTGACCCACTTTTTCAAGCTTGCCAACTGTTGCCTGGTAGAATATCAGGAAGTTAAGGCACACCCCACTAAATACGTGGAAGCCGTGAAAGCCTGTGATAAAGAAAAACAAAGCTGCAAAGTTAGGAGGGCCATATTGATTTTGTGACAAGCTAGCCCCATGGATGAAAGTGCCATCCAACATTCTTCCACCCTGTTCAGTACCTACTATAAAGTGCGTCCACTCCCAAGCCTGGCAGCCTAGGAAAGCAAGTCCGCCCAGGATCGTCCAGAGCATCCATTTCTCCACGCCCTTCCTGTCCATACGCTGACCAGCCTCTACAGCAAGCACCATGGTTACACTACTCAAAATCAACACGAAAGTCATGATGCCCACAAACACCAATGGCAACGAAACACCGTGAAGGAAAGGAACAGCTTCGAATACTTTTTCAGGTATTGGCCAGTACTCCTGCGAGAAAACGAATTCGTCGGGGCTGCCCTGGAAAGCAGGGTGGCTGAAACGGATCATTCCGTAGGCAATCAAAAGGCCAGAGAAAGAAAAGGCATCGGAAAGCAGGAAGAACCACATCATAAGCTTGCCATAGCTCGCTTTTAGGGGCTCATTACCTCCCATCCAGAGGTCCTTGTCAGAATCGGATGCAACTACTGCAGTGCTAGACATAGACGATTAGTTCAGATTAATTATTTAATAATAAAAATAAGTACAAATATATCCAAAGTCCACTCAGGAAGTGCCAGAATGTTGTACACATTTCAATCTGGGTCATACTTTTTGAGTGTACCTTAAATCTCAGGGTCGAAATTAAAACAATAATCAAAAAAACAATACCTGCCGCCAGGTGAAAGGCGTGTAAACCTGTCAAAACGTAGATAAACGATCCTGCCGGGTTACCTACAAAGAAAACCTGCTGATCAACCAGCTGACCCCAGCCGAGGTACTGCACGATCAGAAAAACCAAAGAAAGTGCCAACGTAACGCCAACAGCTATTTTAATTTGAGAAAGATTGTCCTTTTTAGCAGCCCAATACGCCCACTGCATAGTGGCACTGCTCAACAGCACTACAATGCTGGAATAGATGAATGCCTGAGGCAGGTCAAAAATCAGCCATGCCCCTTCTGATTGCTTCACCACATATGCACTGGTGAGTGACGCAAATATCATGACGATAGACACTATAAACAGCCAAAGCAAAAACTTCCTGGGGTGCATCGACAGCACCTGAGCGGGAGTTTCCATATCTGATTTTTTGGCGCTCATCATAATTTATCTAGTAAAAAGGCTATTTGAACAACTGGCAGGTAAATAAATGAAGCAAACATCAGTTTCAAAGCTGCGTCACGAGAACAGTCTCTGATCAAAATAAAGGTTTGACTCAGAAACAACACACCGCAAATAGTAGCTACAACTGCAGAATTTATCCCGGTGATGCCAAAGTAGGCTGGCAGCAACCCGAGCGGAAGCAGAAACAATGTATAAATCATGATGTTCACTGCTGTGGTGAAATCCTTCTTTCCGCCGAACGGCAACAGTTTAAATCCCGCCTTTTTGTAATCTTCATCTGCTACCCAGGCAATCGCCCAGAAATGCGGAAACTGCCAGATAAACTGGATGCCAAAGATGATCAACGCTTCGTGTGTGATAGCACCCGTAGCAGCTACCCATCCCAGCAAAGGAGGAAGTGCTCCGGGAATTGCTCCCACAAACACAGCGATAGGCCCTACCCGCTTCAGAGGGGTATAAACAAAGCTATACAGCACCATTGACACCACAGACAGCACCACAGTAAGAGGGTTGGCGTAAATAAGGATCAGCCCAAGCCCCATGGCTATTACCACAGCAGCAAAAACAACGGCCTCGCCAACTCCTACCCTATTGGTAGGCAATGGCCGACCCATCGTCCTCTTCATTAGTTTATCGAGATCCTTCTCTATCACCTGATTGATGGTGATACTGCCGCCTGAGATCAAAAAACCTCCAAGCGACAAAAAGCCCAAAGTAGCCCAGTCGACGGCGCCTCTCGCCCCCAGCAAGTAGCCGAAGCCACACGAAAAAGCAACCAAAAAAGAGAGCCTGAATTTAAGCAACTCGTAGTAGGCCTTTAACCTCCCAATGACGATAAAAACCGGCGATATGTAAGAAGTCTGATTCAAATCGAGTGTTTAATATTGAGCGCATCTTTTCTATTGATGCGGAGGAACAAATATACCTGAAAACCGAACACTACGCTTGCTAAAAGCAAATGAATCGGCTGTATAAAGGCAGGAATGGAGAAATAACCCATCGCCGCTCCCGAAACAATCTCAAGAAATACTACCAGTGTCAAAACTGCCGAGAATTTAACGGAAAATGAAAGCGACGAAGACGTCCACAAGAAGTACGTCAGTAGCACATGTCCGATAAGCAGTGCCCATGAAAAAGATCTGTGGAAATAGAACTTAAAGCCGATCCATTCAAGTACTGTGCTGCGCTCTATCCCGGCAGACAGCCCGGAGTCCACCCCTTCTCTTACGTTGATACCCACAATCAATTGAACAATAAACAGCGCTGCACATCCCAACAAAAGCCACTTCACATTTATTGCATCGCCACCAGTTTCGTTATCGGCCACCGGCGGATCAACAGTGAAATAAGTATATATTAGCAGCATAACGATCAGCAGTGCCAGTAGCATGTGAAAGGAGATCATTCCTGGAAGCAAATTAGTAGAAACTACAATGGAGCCTACCCAACCCTGAAAAACTACCCCTACAAATGCCAGCAACGAAAATATTAATACTCTCGGCTGCGTCTTTCTGAATCGAATGGAGTAAACAAAAGTGGCAAAAATAAGCATCCCTATCACCACTCCCACCAGCCGGTTCACATATTCTATCCATGTTCTCAATGGATTGAAATCGGCCTCTTCCCTTACCGACGGATCGTTCTTCAACTTGTCGGCTGTATCGGAAAAACCTAACTTTTCGAGGTAGCCTGTCAGGCGGATATTCTTCTGGTGTCGCTTTTCGGAATACACTTCCTTGTAATTGACAGGGAGCTGATCAACACTGGTTGGGGGCACCCAGTTGCCAAAACACTTTGGCCAATCGGGACAACCCATGCCGGAACCCGAACTTCTAACAATGCCGCCTACCAAAATCAAAAGGTAGACGGCAATGATAGTACTTATAGTAAGTTGCTTGTATCTCCTTAGAGACTTAGGATTTTCCTGCATTAGCAGCTTTCACTTCTATCCCTTCTTCCTTCAACTGCTCTACTTCGTGTGGCAGGTTCGACTCTGGTGTTTCCGTCAAAGGAATGTGCTGCGGTATAAAATCTTCAGGAGCACCTGGCTTGCTATAATCGTATGGCCAGCGATAAACCTTAGGGATATCACCTTCCCAGTTACCGTGCCCCGGCACTCTTGGTGTAGTCCACTCCAGCGTGTTACTACCCCATGGGTTAGCAGGTGCTTTTCTACCTCTGAATATATTGTAGAAGAAATTAAAGAGGAAGATAAACTGTGCCGAAAAAGTAATGATGGCAGCCACACTCACGAATGTGTTCAGATCAGTGAAATCCTGGAATGCATCAAAGTTGGTAAACGAATAATAGCGACGAGGGAAGCCTGCCATACCAATGTAGTGTAGCGGGAAGAACACCAAATAAACACCAACAAAGGTCAGCCAGAAGTGTATGTACCCTAACTTATCATTCATCATTCTACCGAACATCTTAGGGAACCAATGGTAGATACCTGCCATCATTCCAAAGAAGGACGCACTACCCATTACAAGGTGGAAGTGAGCTACTACAAAGTAAGTGTCGTGCAAATTAATATCTACTGCAGAGTTACCCAGGAAGATTCCCGTTAAACCACCAGAGATAAAGAATGAAACCAGGCCGATAGAGAACAACATAGCTGGCGTAAATATTATATTTCCTCTCCAAAGTGTCGTGAGGTAGTTGAACGCTTTTACAGCACTTGGCACTGCAATGATCAATGTCAGGAACATGAAAATAGATCCAAGGAATGGACTTAGTCCTGACACGAACATATGGTGTGCCCAAACCACAAACGAAAGAATAGTGATTCCAAGCAGCGACAAAATCATCGCCTTATAGCCAAAAATAGGCTTTCTCGAATTTGTAGCAATAACTTCCGAGGTGATTCCCAAAGCAGGAAGAATTACAATATATACCTCCGGGTGTCCCAGGAACCAGAACAAGTGTTGGTAAAGTATTGGGCTACCACCGACGTTCGGCAGAGCTTCTCCCCCTATGTAGATGTCAGAAAGATAAAAGCTAGTTCCAAATGATCTATCGAATACCAGTAGCAAAGCCGCAGAAAACAATACTGGGAAAGAAAGTATGCCAATAACGGCTGTCAAAAAGAACGCCCATATCGTCAGCGGCAATCTGAAAAACGACATGCCCTGCGTACGGAGGTTAATAACTGTGGTAACGTAGTTAATACCTCCCAGCAACGATGACACGATGAAGAAAACCATGGCCACCAACCAAAGCGTCATGCCCAGTCCCGAGCCCTGCATGGCCGTTGGCAGTGCACTCAAAGGAGGGTATACAGTCCAACCAGCTGATGCCGGTCCCGTTTCAATAAAGAAGGAAATAAACATGACAACCCCTGATACGAAGAAGAACCAGTACGATAACATGTTCAAAAAGCCGGAAGCCATATCCCTTGCGCCAATTTGCAGCGGAATAAGGAAGTTGCTAAAGGTACCGCTCAGACCCGCCGTCAACACGAAGAACACCATGATGGTGCCGTGCATAGTAACAAGGGCCAGGTAGAATTCGGAATCAATTTGTCCTGTTGACGTGATCCATTTGCCCAGAATTGGCCTTAGCCATTCCAGGTTCATGTCTGGAAAACCTAATTGTAAACGGAATATGATAGACAATCCACCGCCAATAAGCGCCCAAATAATTCCGGTGATAAGGAACTGCTTAGCGATTGTCTTGTGGTCAGTGCTGAAAATATATTTCTCAACGAAATTTAGCTCGTGGTGCTCATGATCATGAGCGTCGTCGTGACCTATATGTTCGTTTGTATGTACTGCTGTTGTTGACATAACAAATTTAATTTAAAATGCTCCTACCATTTCTTCCTCTTCTTCAAGGCCAGTAACAGCCTGTACTTCTGGATTGTTTTCCATTCCAGAAGAAATTATAGCCACCTCTTTCAAGTGTTGAGGAACGCTCGAAAGATACGATGGATTTTTAGCCAGCCACGCCTGCTGCTCATTATACCACTTATAGTAATCGGCAGGCTCGTCAACAACGATGAGGTACCTCATCGCAAAGTGACCCTTTCCACAAATTTTATTACAAACCAACTCATAGTTGAATTCCGGGTTCCCAGTTTCCTCCCTCATATCTTGAGTGCTCTTTGTTGGCGTAAACCAAAAAGTAGTCGGCATACCGGGTACTGCGTTCATCTGCAGCCTGAAATGAGGAGCATACACACTGTGTATCACGTCTCTCGCTCTGATATTAAACTTCACCGGCTTTCCTTTAGGAACGTGAATTTCTCTCGGAATAAAGTCATCAAAAGATGCTTTGTCCTTGAAATCCATTCCCATAGCATTTTCAGCATCTATAAGACGGAAATCGAAATCCCCAAGCTGCTTGTCTTTGCCAGGGTAGCGAACAGACCAGGCAAACTGATACCCCATGACTTCAACAACTTCTGCCTCGTCGGGAGCCTTATCGGTAATGCTCACCCATGCTCTCCAGCCAGAAAAAATAAGTAGCGTCAAAACAATTGCGGGAACAATAGTCCACATCATCTCCAGCTTATTATTATCCGGATAAAACAAGGCCTGGTTACCCTCCTTATATCTGTACTTCCAGCCGAAACCGAAAAGTAAAATTTGGGTGATAACGAAAACAATTCCTGTTATCGCCATTGTAACCCAGAAAAGCTGATCTGTTACAGCGCCATGCTCCGACGCCAACGGCAGATTGTATCTGTCGAACTCCGTATATGAATAAATGAAGAACAGCAGTAACCCACCAATCAGGAATACGATACCCAGCCCTGCATTTACCCCGTTACTTTTTGTAACCTTTTTCTTAGAGTTACCTTTTAGCACATCAACAAGTGTGCTGACCCTGAACAATGTGAACAGGATGATCGCCACTAAGATTAAACCTATAATTACTACCGCATTGAACATAGCAGATGTTTTTACCTTTCCAGTTAAATATGATGATGTAAGCTTTCCTGCAACATAGGGTGATTCTTACCAACTAATGGTGCTTTAGAAAGGTTTGAAAGAACTACATATAAGAAAGCAGCGACGAAAACGGTCAGCATCCCTACTTCCACTAATCCAAAGCCACCATTATCCTTCAGTGTCCCTGGAGTAACCATCAAATAGAAGTCCATCCAGTGACCGAAAACCACTGCCGGGCAAACTATCTTAAGTATTCTCGAATGCCTCTTAGAGTCCCTGGTCATTAACACCAGAAATGGGAAGAAGAAGTTGATCGCAAGATTGAAGTAAAAGAACGGTGCGTAGTGACCGCTTTTCCACCTTTCCACAAAATATATCGATTCCTCAGGAATATTAGAGTAGTAAATCAGGAAGAACTGCGAAAACCAGATATAAGTCCAGAAAATACTGAAAGCAAACACAAACTTACCGAGGTCATGTAAATGATTGGCATCTACTATCTTCAGGTACCCTTTGTCTTTCAGCAACACAACTACAAAAGTAATAAGGGCCAGGCCACTCACCCACCAACTGGCAAATGCATACCATCCCATCATCGTGCTGAACCAGTGGGGGTCAATAGACATAACCCAGTCCCACGCAGCAATTGAAGAAGAGAAAGCAAAGAATACCAGAAATATGGCTGAAAGCTTGCGAAGTCTGAACCAGTAGGAGTCTCCACCCATTTCGTCCTCCTGAAACATAAGAGAACGGATCTTAGTGAAAATAAAATACCAAACACCAAAGAAAAACACGAGGCGAAACAACCAGAATACTGGCACCGACGGGTGTTCACTCATAGGCCAGTAAAAGAACCCCTTTTTGCCATCGAGAATAGGGTCAAAATCAGGAGATGCTGGATCGTACAAATCGTGGTGAGCCCAATGGAAGATATCATGTCCACCTAAAAAGTAGGTAACTAACATCAACACAAATGCAATAGGCAACCAGCCACCAAATGCCAATGGTATTCTTACGATACCGGCTGACCAGCCTGCTTGCGCTGCATATTGAATCGCCACAAAGAAAACGCCAATGAGAGCAAGTCCACCAAAGAAGACGTTGTTGATCCACAAATTAGCCCAAATTCTTTGCATCCAATTAAAAGCGTGATGCCCCCCTTCAGCTGCCTCAGCCGTCTCTGCACCGTGTGCATCATGTCCCCCACCTGAGCTCATCATAACGATGCCTAGCGCAAGTACTGCTAGCCCTACAACGAGGGTAATGATAAGCCTCTTCTTAGCAGTGGATGTAAATTCGTATCTTTCTTCAGTCATGGATATTGGCTTAAAGAATTAATTATTGTCTTTGAAGAGTTTGTACATACCTAACTATTTTCCACCTGTCTTCCACACTTACCTGAGAACCGTGCGCATACATTCTTCCTTTTCCGTGGGTAATTACGTGGAAAATGCGTCCGGCAGGTGCATCTTTTACCGCTGCAGAGTTATAAGCAAGCACCCCCTTGTACACTTTCCCTACAGGTCCATCACCTTGTCCGGTGTCTCCATGACAATGGCGGCAATAACGCAGGAAAAGCGCCTTACCGTCACTGATAACAGATGCAGTTGAATCCAAAGGATTCTTCATTACCCTGCCAGCAAGTGCGAATGAATCTTTAGGAATCCTGTAGGGAAGGTAACCGTTAGCATTTCTCTTCACCGTTCCTTCGACTGGCATTCTCATTGTCATGCCACTCGGGTTAAGTGGGTTAGAATTATAAAACTCAGCCGGACCTTCGTCGAGCGATGTCAACCATCTACCCGCCTCCTCGTCCTGCACTTGCGAAAGCTGCTCGTAAGGTACCGAATGATACATCTGAGGGGCGTATTCGACACCAGGGTAATCTCCCTTAGCGGCACATCCGGCCAACAATACCAACCCAGACAGTTGAAATAGTTTCTTAACAATATGATTATTTCCTATCATCTCCTGTGTCTTTTTAAAATACCTTCTCGTTTACCTCAGAAGCACCACTGTCCTTCAGACTTTTCTTAATATCAGCTTCTGAAAGCTTGTTTTTTGACAAATCGATGGCCATAATATGCTTATCGTCTGTACTTCTGATATCAAATATCTTCGGCTTTCCCCAGGGTTTGAGGTTACTTACCACAAAGAAAGTCCCAACCATGCCAAATGAAGCCAGAAGCACTGTAAGCTCAAAAGTTACCGGGATGAAGGATGGCAATGGAAGATAGTCTTTACCACCAATGATCATTGGCCAATCAACTGTCATCATGCCGATCTGCATTGTAAGGGCAAGGCTGGTGCCCAACAAACCGAAAAGAAAAGCAGCTATCGGAAGTCTTGACATCCTATAGCCAAGGGCGATATCCAACCCATGTACAGGAAAAGGTGTGAAAACCTCGTGGATTTTAACTCCCCCCTTCCTCACGGCTTTAACCGCATTCAACAGGGTCACCTCATTGTCATAAACCCCAAGTATGTATTTACTATCTGATGACATCGGATTATTTTTTTGCTTTTTCAGAATCAGAAATAATAATGCTCTTCACTTCAGCAATGTTGATCACCGGGAAATACTTAGCAAACAATAAGAACGCTGTGAAGAAAAATCCAAACGAGAACATATACATACCCACATCATACCTGGTTGGGTAAAACATGGCCCAGCTAGAGGGAAGATAGTCACGATGGATAGAAGTAACGATGATGACAAACCGCTCGAACCACATACCTATGTTCACAACAATAGAAAGCACAAATGTGGAAGCCAGGTTGGTACGAATCTTCTTGAACCAGAAAAGCTGCGGAGAAATAACGTTACAGGTCATCATGGAAGCATATGCCCACCAGTAAGGGCCAGACACCCTGTTGATAAAGGCATATTGTTCGTACTCAACACCTGAATACCAGGCAATGAAAAGTTCAGTAATGTATGCCACACCTACAATAGAACCCGTGATGATAATAACGATGTTCATCAATTCGATGTGCTCAATGGTAATATAATCCTCCAGCTTATACACCTTTCTGGTCACCAGAAGAAGCGTTAACACCATAGCAAAACCAGAAAAAATAGCACCTGCAACGAAGTAGGGAGGAAAAATCGTGGTATGCCAGCCAGGTATTACGGAGGTAGCAAAGTCAAACGATACAATAGTGTGAACCGAAAGTACCAGTGGTGTAGCCAATCCCGCAAGGATCAGTGCTACAGACTCATATCTGGACCATGTTTTGGCGGCGCCATCCCAGGCAAAACTCAAGGCACCATAAACGGCCTTCGCTATTGGCCCTGTTGCTCTGTCTCTTATAGTAGCAAAATCGGGAATTAGACCTATGTACCAGAAAACGAGGGATACAGAGAAATATGTACTAATAGCGAAAAAGTCCCATAGCAGCGGTGAGTTAAAATTCACCCAAAGCGATCCGAAAGTGTTCGGGAGTGGAATAGCCCAGTACATTCCCAACCACGGACGGCCCATGTGCAAAATAGGGAACATCAAGGCGCAGATTACAGCGAAAATAGTCATCGCCTCTGCCGCTCTGTTGATCGACATTCTCCACTTCTGACGGAAAAGCAAAAGGATGGCAGAAATCAGCGTTCCTGCGTGACCAATACCCACCCACCATACGAAGTTTGTGATATCCCAAGCCCAACCAACGGTCTTGTTAAGACCCCACATGCCTATACCATCCCAAACGGTGCGGTAAACAGCATATCCGCCAACGATGAGAAGTGCCAAAGCAAACGTAAAGGCCACCATCCACGTTTTGGTTGGCTTCTGCTCTACCCTGGAGCAAATGTCTTCGGTAACATCATGGACGGTCTTTCCATTGGTTACCAGAGGTTTTCTTACTGATGCTACTGCTTGCATAGTATCGATCTTAGGCTTGATTATCAGTTAATTCTTTATTTCTAATCTTGGTGAAATACCAAACATTTGGTTTCACGCCGATTTCCTCGAGCACATTGTAAGCTCTTTCTTCTTTCACTTCAGTGTCTCCTTCTTCAGTAGCAGAAAGGCGAAGTAGCTGAGAAATTCTGCTGTTAGAGTCTTTCATATCACCAAATACGATGGCTTCCGTAGGACATGCAGTAGCGCAAGCTGTTGAAATCTCTCCATCAACAGGGCGTCGGCCTTGCTTTTTGGCATTTAGCTTACCAGTCTGAATTCTTTGCACGCAGAAAGAACATTTTTCCATTACACCACGTGCTCTAACCACCACGTCAGGGTTCAACACCATTTTACCAAGCTCATTGTTCATGGCTGTGTTGTCAGGAAACTGACGGTTGTCGTGGTATTTGAACCAGTTAAAGCGACGTACTTTGAAAGGACAGTTGTTGGCGCAATATCTTGTGCCGATACAACGGTTATAGGTCATTTGGTTAAGACCTTCTGTGCTGTGGGTGGTGGCAGCAACCGGGCAAACAGTCTCACAGGGAGCGTTGTTACACTGCTGACACATCATTGGCTGGAAGGTTACTTCAGGGTTTTCAGATGCTTTTTCCAGCATGCTCAAGCCTTCCATCGACTTGTCTTCTTTGTTTCCCTGGCTGCTGTAGTACCTGTCGATTCTCAACCATGCCATTTCACGACGGTTGACAACTTCTTCTTTTCCTACAACCGGAATATTGTTCTCTACCTGGCAAGCCACTGAACAAGCAGCGCAACCAGTACAGGAGTTGAGGTCAATCACCATGCCCCAATGGTGGTTGTTGTATTCATGGCCTTTCCAAAGAGATACCGCATTAGGTTTCTTAGGGCCTGAATAGCTCGATATCATTGGCTTGTAACGGCCGGCAGATGCATCCGCTTTGTATTCAGCAAGTGTAGCCTCCTGAATAACTGTCTCACGCCCCATAAAAGTCTGGTGCGTTTGTGTCTGCGCAATTCTATAGCTTTCTCCTGTTGGCTCGATGGTTACGCCAGCAACAGAATAAACGATTCCTTCACTATTTGAGCTCAACAATGCAAAGGCATTCACCCCAACACCATCAGCTACTTTGCCTGCTTTCGTACGGCCGTAGCCAAGGGCTAATCCAACAGTGCCAGCTGCCTGGCCTGGCTGAACCACTACTGGCAATGTGACGGTTCCAATACCGGCCTTAACATTCACCTTGGTAGTAAAGCCTTCCTTCATCTCAATGCCCAGTTCGTTGGCAGTGGATTGAGACATGCTGATGTAGTTTTCCCAACAAACCTTAGAAAGTGGATCGGGCATTTCCTGCAACCATGGGTTGTTAGCCTGCTCCCCTGCTCCTATCGCTATACTCTCATAAGTTACCAGCTCTAAACCAGTACCTTTCTTGTATTTACCAGCTATTTTAGTACCAGCAGCATTTACATCGCCTGAAAACTCTACAGCACTCATCGTAGAGGTTGCATCACCCTCAAACACGCCGTTGTATAGACACTGATCCCAAAATGTCTGGAAGTCAGCAATCTCAGTTTGGCTGGCAAAATGCGTCTCTTTCCAATTTTCCTTGATGAAATCAAGATATGAAGTGGACACATTGCCCCAGGTTAAGAAAGACTGTTGTGCCTGGCGTGTATTAAATATATTGCTGATGGCAGGCTGCGAAAGGCTATACTGCCCTTTGGCTGGCTCAGCATCGTTCCATGATTCCAAATAGTGATTATCAGGAGCTACATAAGTCACCTGAGAGGTGGTTTCATCTACTCTATCGGAAGTTGATAGTGTAAATTTGGCCTTAGCAAGGCTCGAACCAATTACTGCACCTTTAGGGTGGTCGTATACCGGGTTACAGTTGAAGAAGATAACGCCGCTCACCAATCCCTGAGACAGGTCGGTGACGAAAACGTCCATCATAGCGTCGTCTCCCTGTTTCGTCATCACAGGAGCATCCCAGCTAAGCGTGCTTCCGTAGTTACCAAGCAGGTTATTAATTGCATTGACAACAGTTTGAACACTGATGTCATTTTCACCCGACACCACAATCGATGATCCCTTGCTGGCCCAAAGATCATTAGCTGCCTTGGTCAAAGTGGCAGTATCATCAACTTTGGCCACTGAAATGGCCGGTGCTCCTGCCTTAGCGGCAATGAGGTTGTATAAGTTGCCTACATAAAGACCAACCTCTGAAGGACGGATAGGCGACCTGTAGTCAGCGTTTGCTCCCGTAAGGGAAAGGTTGGATTCAAAGCTATAAAGCCTTGACATTTCTTTCTTCTTAGGCCCAAGTTTCCTGGTCTCAGCAAATTGCTTCGAAAAAGCCACCGGGTTCAACCATGTTCCCAGGAAATCAGCTCCAAAGGAAACAGTGGTCTTTGATTTATTGAAGTTGTAAGATGGTAAAGCACGAATACCAAATGATGAAAGATTAGCATTCAACGCTCCGCTATATGACGACGCATCGTAAGTAATTACCTGAGTGCTTGGGTAAGCTGCTATGAATTTAGCAATGGCCTTCTTTGTTGAAGGGCTTACGATACTATGGGTAACGATTTTGATTTGTCCGCCAGCCGCTGCAATCTCTCCTAGCTTGGACTTTACCTCAGCATCAAGCGCATCCCAGGTGACAGCCGCACCAGACTTCATCGGGTTTTGCAGCCTTTGCTTGTCGTAAAGAGAAAGCACACTTGCTTCTACCTGAGCAGTTGTTCCCCCGCCTGAGAATTTCGAAAGCTTATTACCTTCAATTTTGATAGGCCTACCCTCTCTTGTTTTAACTACCACACTACAGTAGTCGCTACCATTGATGTAGGTAGAAGCATAGTAGTTGGCAACACTAGGGTCGACATCCACTGGCTTATTAAGGTAGGGTATCGCCTTCCTTATCGGAGCCTCGCAAGCTGCCAAAGAAACGGCGGCGACTCCAAATCCCATCAATTTCAGGAAATCACGACGTGAGTTTCCATTTTCATTTTCACTAATTGGGAGATATTCTGGAAATTCTTTGTCAGCATTCTTAACGAACTCAGGGTCGTTCTTCAGTTGCTCAATTCCCTTCCAATATATTTTAGTATTTTCTTTCATGTTGTCCCAGGAGATGATTTTTCAATTAATAATGACACTTAGCACACTCCAAACCACCGTTGTCTTCGACGGTCATTGGCTTTTTGCTCTTCTTTTCGTGGAGCTCCACTAGTTTGTCATAATAAGCGTTATCCTTGGTATTTATTTGTGTTTCTCTGTGGCAGTTGATACACCAGCCCATTGTTAACGGAGCGAACTGGTACACTACGTCCATTTCCTGAATCTCTCCATGGCAAGTCTGGCATTCAAGCCCTCCTACCTTCACGTGCTGCGAATGATTGAAATATGCCAGGTCGGGCAGGTTGTGCACCCTCACCCATTCGATTGGTTGATTGTTATCAATAGCATTGTATATTTTTTGAATTTCTGGAGACATGCCTGTTTGACCTCCCACGTTTTGAATAACTGTATGGCAATTCATACAAATATTGGGCGATGGGATGTTGGCTGACTTGCTGGTTCTCACCCCCGTGTGGCAATAGTTACAGTCAATTTCCATTTGACCGGCGTGCAGCTTGTGGGAGAATGCTATGGGCTGCGCAGGCTGGTATCCTTGCTGCACTCCCACAGTGAACAGACCGTCGATAACACTCTTAAGCACAATGGCTGTGAAAATAAATACAGCAAAGCCCATGAAGGTGTTTCCTTTGAGGGTCTTACCCAGGTCGAACCTGTTCTGAACGACATCTTTGTCCGCTTCATCCAGGTCATCCTTTTGAGCAAGGTATTTTGTTAAAACTGAAACTATCAGTACAAGCACCAATAGGATCAAGGCCAATACTATCAGAAGGCCTATCAATATAATGTTGATATACTCTGATGGAACGCCTGAACCACCTCCCTGAGCCACCTGACCATCGGTCGTAGTAGTGGTAGGGTCAGCCGTTTCAGCCGGTTTTGTAGATTCCGCCTTCAAATAAGCAACAACTGATAAGATTTCTTCGTTTGAGAAATCAAACGAGGTCATTTGAGTCTTGTTGTACTCATTGTAAAGCTTAACGGCATAGTCGTCGCCGCTTTGGATTACCTTTTGGGAGTTCTGTACGAAGCTGATAATCCATGGCAAAGGTCTGCGAGTGTGAATATCACGCAAGGCCGGGCCCACAACCCGATCATTTATTGCGTGGCACACTGTACAGTTTTGTTTGAATAATGCTTCTCCGGCTGAGATAACCGCCGGGTCAGAAGGAATGCCGTCGTCCGCTCCGCCTGATGCAGCTTCACCGTCCTGAGCAAACGCTACAGTAGCGGAGAATATTAATGCAACGAGGGATAGACAAAAGGTGCGGGTTAGGTGTCTGCTTTTTTCCTTGAAAGGAGAGAATTTTACAGGTTTTAGCATCTTTTGTGTTGTACCTTTTAGAGTCCTTGCAAATCTAATATGGGAGTCAATCTTTTCAAAAACTTATTTAGAGGTAAATTTTTGTCCGATTTTGAACTACTGTGCAATAATATCTAAAACCTTTGAATACCAATTAATTAAAAGGCCTTATCAATGAAAAAATGATCTATTTAGAATAATTTTAAATTAGGCCGGGATTGAACATTTTGAGGAGGGGTTAAAATAAGAAAAGAGAGGCAAATAGCCTCTCTTTTTTATTGAGGTCGAGAGCGGATTCGAACCGCTGTAGGAGCTTTTGCAGAGCTCTGCCTAGCCACTCGGCCACTCGACCATTTTTGGGACTGCAAATCTAGAAATTATCTATATCAGTCCAAATGTTTCAATGGTAAAACAATCAAAATAAAAAAAGGTGCCGAAGCACCTTTTTTCTATTGTTCAGTTATTCTGATTTCTCATCAGCGGCGTCGGCTTCATCAGCCTTGGCTTTTTTTGCTTTTGGCTTGGCTGCTTCAGCTGCGGGCTTTTCTTCAGCCTTCGCTTTCGCCGCTGGCTTTTCTTCCTCAGCCTTTGCTGCTGCCTTTGGCTTTGCTGCCTCTTTCTTAGGTGCAGTAGCCTTGCTTTCCATCTGCTCTTTCAATGCTGAAAGTGCTTCAAGATCACCAAGGGTTGTTTTCTCAGCATCTTTGTTGATTCTGTCAACAGCCTTCGACTTTCCTTTCACATCTTTCTTAGCAGGAGCCGCCTTTGGTCTTTCCTGAGGCTGTGGCTCGCTAAAGATAGCAGTATGAGAAAGAGCAATGCGCTTCTCATCTTTAGAAAACTCCATTACCATGAAGTCAAGTGTTTCTCCGGCTTCAGCAACTGATCCGTCTTCCTTAGTAAGGTTTTTGGTAGTTGAAAATCCTTCAAGACCGTAAGGCAATTCAAGGATCGCTCCTTTTTCGCTCTTATTGATGATCGTACACTTGTGAACAGATCCTCTGGTGAATACAGTTTCGAAAGTATCCCAAGGGTTTTCTTCAAGGTGCTTGTGGCTTAGCGCCAGTCTTCTGTTGTCAACGTCAAGTTCAAGAACAACTACTTCAAGCTCGTCTCCTACTTTAACGAATTCAGATGGGTGCTTGATCTTCTTGGTCCATGACAAGTCAGACACGTGCACAAGACCGTCGATGCCTTCTTCAAGCTCAATGAACAAGCCGAAGTTAGTCAGGTTACGAACCACGCCTTTGTGCTTGGTACCTACTGCATAGCTAACAATAAGGTCTTGCTTGGTCCATGGATCTTCAGAAAGCTGCTTGATACCAAGTGACATTTTGCGCTCGTCTCTGTCGATAGTCAACACAACCGCTTCGATTTCATCGCCAATGCTGATGAAGTCTTGAGGGTTGCGCAGGTGCTGAGACCATGACATTTCAGATACGTGGATCAAACCTTCAACGCCAGGAAGCAATTCAAGGAATGCACCGTAATCTGCTACGTTCACAATCTTGCCTTTCACTTTAGAGCCAATTTCGATCTCTTTGCCAAGTGAATCCCAAGGATGTGACGTAAGTTGTTTCATACCCAGAGAAATACGCTTCTTCTCATCATCGAAGTCAAGTACAACCACGTTGACTTTTGCGTCAAGCTGAAGTACTTCTTCCGGATGATTGATACGTCCCCAGGAGATATCAGTAATGTGCAACAGGCCGTCAACACCACCAAGGTCGATGAACACACCAAAGTTGGTCATGTTCTTGATCACACCTTCGAGTACCTGACCTTTTTCAAGGTTGTTCAGGATTTCAGCCTTTTGCTTCTCAAGATCTTTTTCGATCAATACTTTGTGAGATACTACCACGTTGTCGTTGGTGTAGTTGATCTTCACAACTTTCACTTCCATTTTCTTGCCAACGAACACATCGAAGTCACGAATTGGCTTCACATCAATTTGTGAGCCTGGAAGGAATGCCTCAACACCATAGATGTCGACGATAAGACCACCTTTGGTACGGCGTTTCACCATACCTTCGATTACTTCATCGTGCTCATAAGCGTGTTGGATCGTTTCCCATGCCTTAACGATTTTAGCTTTTCTTCTTGAAAGAACAAGCTGCCCGTTGGCATTTTCCTGCTCCTCAATATACACCTGTACTTCGTCACCAACTTTCAACTCAGGTCTGTCACGAAATTCAGACAGGGCCACAAGTCCGTCGGATTTGAAACCGATGTTAACGATTACGTCACGGTCAGTAATACCTACAACCGTTCCGTTGATCACTTCTTTTTCAGTGATCGAGTTAAGAGTGCCTTCATAGAGTTTCTCCATTTCGGCACGCTTTGATTTTGAATAGCCTTCGCCAAATCCTTTGGCTGACAAGCCTTCCCAATCAAATTCTACTGCTGTTTCTCCCATAAAAATAAAGGTCCAAAATTACACTGTTGCAGCAGGACCAGCCCACAACAATATTTAGTTTAAACTCATCCAGAATGCCCGGAAGCCCATTCACCCGAATGGGAGCGCAAAATTAGACATTTTTCACTAAGATTAAAAATAGGTGTATTAATAATGCCTTAGTGCCTCCACGCCAGGAATAATTCTTCTTTGAAAAGAGAAACATAAGTAAGTATTTCGAGCTTACTCAGTTTTAACCCATTTGTAAAAGTATATGAAACCAACCATTCTACTCATTGTTATCGGCCTGGCCTTTACAGCGTGCCAGGAAACCCCCAAGGCCGACATGGTCATTTGGGGAGGTAATATTTACACCGCCGTGGGCGGACAGAAGGCAGATGCTGTGGCTGTAACCGGCGACTCTATTATATATGTGGGTAGCAAAGATGGCGCTGAAGATATGGTGGGGCCGGAAACTCAGGTGATTAATCTTGAAGGCAAAACGATGACACCGGGTTTTATTGAATCTCATGCGCATATTATGGGCGTGGGTTACAACCTGATGAACGTGGATTTGATGGCCACAACCAGTTACGAGGAGCTTGTGGCACAGGTGAAAAAAGCTGCAGACGAAACCCCGGAGGGTGAGTGGATACTTGGCAGAGGCTGGCACCAGGACAAATGGATAAAGCCAGCGGAGAGAATGGTCGACGGCTTTCAAACACACCATTTGCTAAGTGAAGCGGTTCCGAATCACCCGGTGTTTCTTTCGCATGCGAGCGGACACGCTGGTTTTGCCAATGCCAAAGCCATGGAACTTGCCGGCATCACCAAAGACACGAAGACACCAGACGGCGGTGATATCTTCCGTGACATCAACGGCGAGCCTACGGGACTGTTTAACGAGACGGCTCAGGGGCTCATTAGGGCTGCTATTCCTGAAACCACTATCGAAAAACAGCAAAGGGCGCTTGAGCTAGCTGTTGAGGCGTGTTTAGAATTGGGCATTACCAGTTTCCAAAACGCTGGAGCGGGCAAAGATGATATTGAGCTTTTCAAGCAGTTTGCTGAAGAAGGAAAACTCAAAATAAGGCTCTACACAATGTTGAGCGGGCATGACCAGGCTCTGCTGGAGGAATACTACGACAAGGGGCCTGAAATCGGGCTTGGCGACAATCACCTGACGGTTCGTTCGATCAAGCTGTACTCAGATGGTGCGCTCGGTTCAAGAGGTGCCTGGCTGCTGGAAGAATACAGCGACATGCCGGGGGTGTTTGGCCACAATGTGACGCCAATGGAAGAAATAGAGAAAGTGACCAACGAAGGGCTGGCCGCTGGCTTCCAGATTTGCACGCACGCCATTGGTGATCGGGGTAATCAGGAGGTACTGGATATCTATGAAGCCGCTCTGAGGAACAACCCTGAAAACGCCAAAGATTCACGGTTCAGGATTGAACATGCACAACACCTCGACCTGGCCGATATCCCAAGGTTTGCGGAACTGGGCGTGATTGCAGCTATGCAAGCCATTCACATGTCGAGCGACAGACCCTGGGCCATAAACAGGCTGGGCGAAAAAAGAATTGTGGATGGCGCCTACGTGTGGCAAAAGCTTTTGCAAAGTGGTGCTAAAGTGATCAATGGAACCGATGCGCCGGTGGAACCGCTTGCCCCACTCCCCTCCTTTTATGCATCGGTGACTCGCAAGACACTGAAAGGAACCCCTGAAGGCGGTTATGAAGCTGACCAGAAAATGACCCGGGAGCAGGCCCTGGTTTCTTACACGCTGGATGCTGCTTATGGCGCTTTTGAGGAGGACATCAAAGGGTCTATTGAAGTGGGCAAACTCGCTGATTTCACTGTCTTTGATAAGGATATCATGACTATCGACGAAAAAAACATTCTTGACACTCAGGTGATGATGACCATTGTGGGTGGAGAGGTGCTATTTGAAAGATAAAAATTAACCCCGGCCAAAAGCCGGGGTTTAACTCTCCACCTACCAAACTACTGAAACTTACTTTTCAATTTTGTGGCGTGCTATGGGTCAATCGCTGACCATCCTCAAGCAATTGCTTTTTCAAAGCGTCGTAATTGACAGCCTGCACGCTTTGACTGTTGTCGATGGCCAATGCAGCTGCTGTGGCTGCCGACTGGCCCAGTACCATGAACACAGGCTCCATTCTGATTGAGCCAAAAGCGATATGGCTGGCAGAAAGCGCCACAGGTACCAGCAGGTTGGTAGCCTGGTCTTTCTTCGGCACAATGGAACGGTAGGATATTGGATATGGAGGAAAACCTCCCACCTCTACATTGCCTTCATTTTTCACCATGCCATCCACTACTATGCGCTGACAGTTGTGGGAGTCCATGGTGTATGCAGCTAATCCTATGGGGTCAGTTATCACTTCCTCCCCAACACAGTTGGCTTGCGTCATGACATATTCTCCGATCATGCGGCGTACTTCCCTCACATACAACTGCGGCGACCAATTGCCGTTGCTGGTGTATTCATCTTTGGGGTAGCCCCAGGTTTTCATTTCTTCCCGAAGTTCCGCTGGCACCCGTGGATCAGAAGCGTAGAAATAAAGCAACCCCTTTGTGTAGTCCACATGCTCTTTCACGATGGCCTCCCTCTCCTCGTAGCTAGCCTCTGGATAGGCATGACTCATACCGATCATGTCAGTAGAAAACGCACCCCTGTTGTTAATGTCTGTCTTCTCATTGGGCATGTGGCTCCAGATAAAGTGGTTGTTCAGCTTTCTCCTGTCTGGCAAGGCCTCCAGAAGTCTCAACAGCAGTTCATATCTGGCAGGGTCGTAGTTGTCAGGCTCGGTGATTGGCACCATATTGTCCTGATTAGTCGTAAGGCAAATCCTGAAGTTGTATGTCTGCACCAAATCGTCGCCGCTGCCTTGTTCTTTCAACTCTGCGTCGGTTATGCCCCATAGCAGGCCGCTGGTTGGGTCACCTTTTTTAACGTAGGGGTCGATACCGTCGGGAAATTGATGCCCATCCAATAACTGCACTCCATTATAGGTCTCACCATAAACACTGTTAGCCTCACGGCCTACATGGTAGCTCACTCCTGCATCGGCCATCAGATCCCCTTCGTAGGTGGCATCAATAAACATTTTGGCTTCGTAGACTGTGCCGTCTTCCATCACAATTTGCTCAATGACCGCACCATCCATTGTGACGCCGGTCTCTCTATTTAGTCTTTTGTACACCAGCTCAATCTTCTCTTTTGCTATCATCTGTTCATAAACCTTCATTGCTGCCGAAGGCTCAAAAGTCCACATAGTAGGCTCACCTTCCACTGTGCGGGTTTGCCCACCATCCATATAGGCGGATGGCTCCTGCCATTTCCAGTTGGCGGGGTCGTTGTAATGGGTGCGGATATTGGCATAAAACTCCCGTGCTATGCCGCCGATGGCTTGTTTGTTGCCAATATCTGTTTGCCCCAGTCCGCCAGTAGTTAAGCCGCCAATGTGTTTTGATGGTTCGATAAGTAGTACCTTTTTGCCCATTCTGGACGCCTGAATAGCCGCTGCAATGCCGCCGGAGGTTCCTCCGTACACAACAATGTCGTATCCTGACGACTGTTCCTCGCTGGTGGAAGAAGAACAAGAAAAAATGAAAACTAAGGCAAGTAATAAGATGATATTTTTCATAAAGATTGTAGTTAGTCGGTTGTTTAGATGTCTTCCATTGTAAGCTTCTGAGTGTCTTTAATAAGTTGCGCCTTGAGCTTCTCATAGTCTACTCCCTGCACTGGTACATTGTCAGCTATTGCCTGCACAGCAGCAGTGGCAGCACTCTGCCCCAGGATCATGAAAACTGGTTCCATTCTGATAGAGCCGAAGGCAATATGCGTGCTTGATACACAAACAGGCACCAGCAGGTTTTCACATTCATTGGCCTTTGGTACGATAGCGCCATATGAAATACTGTAAGGCTGTGGTGCATGGACTCCAATGTCGCCTTCGTTTTGGACAAAGCCGTCTGCAGTTACGTACCTTTGAGAGTTGTGAGCATCCAGGGTGTAAGAGCCCATCCCCACTGGCTTAGGCACTACATTGTGGTTCAGCACGTCGTGCTCAGTCATTACGTGGTCTCCTATCATGCGTCTTGCCTCCCGCACGTAGATTTGATGAGGCCAGTTGCCATTGTCGGTAAATTCATCCTTTGCGAGGCCCCATTGGCTCATCTCCTTACGAACCTCTTCAGGTACATTGGGATCATTCGCCAGGTAATACATCAAGCCCTTTTGATATTTCTCGTGCTCAGCAATGATCTCCCTTCTTCTTGCGTAGCTGGCCTCGGGGTAGTCGTAGTTCATACCAATAAAATCTGTGCTGAAAGGGCCATGATTATTGGTGTCGGTCTTCCTATTAGGGATGGGGTCGAATTTCTGAAATGTTTCGCCCCAGCCGGCAGCATACACCCTGGCCAGCAATTCGTATTTTGACGGGTCATAGCCTTCCGGTTTGGCAAAAGGCACACGGCTGTCGGGGTGGTTGCTCAGGCACATACGAAAGCAATAAGCCTGTATCTTGTGGTCGCCAGAACTATTAGGGCCAGGCTTGTCACTTGAAATGTAGGGAAGAAGCCCGCTTGATGGGTCTCCTGGTACCACATAAGGGTCAATATTTTCTTTAAAATAGTGGCCATGATGAAATACACCAGCCTGCACACCATTCCACTCTTCGCCATACGCACTATTGGCCTCACGGCCTACGTGAAAGCTTACACCAGCACTAGCCATGAGGTCGCCCTCATAGGTGGCGTCGATGAACATCTTCCCGGTAAATGCTTTACCGCTAAGCGTTTTGAAAGAAATAATCCTACTATTTTCCTTCACCAAGCCGCCTTCCCGGTCAAGCCATTCGTCTCTGTAAATTTCGATTTCATTTTCAGCGATAAAATCCTCAAATACATTCTCGGCAGCATGAGGTTCAAATATCCACATGGTTCTTGAGTTGCCATCGATGGCTGGCGTTCCCTGCCCTTTGTTGCCATACTCCGACTGCAGCTGCCATTGCCAGGAGTCGGGTTTTTGGTAGTGCTGGTAGAGCCGGTGGTAAAATTCTCTTGACAAGCCTCCTATCACTTCTTTTCTGCCAGTGTCAGTGAAGCCCAGACCACCAGACGACAGTCCTCCGAGGTGGATATCGGGAGACACAATAATGACCGTCTTTCCCATTTTCTTGGCCTGTACGGCGGCGGTTACGGCTGCGGAGGTGCCGCCGTAAATGATAATATCAGCCTTGTACACTCCGGTTGGGGTATCACATGCACTTACTAGCAGGGCAGTGATCAAAAAAACACTGCGTGTTAGGCATAATTTGCGGCTTAGGAATACTGTCATTTTAAAAATGTTTGATGTGACGAAGTATGCATGAGGGAATGATCCTGGAATAAACCCAATTTCAAGTTTTTTCAGACTTACACCAATGGTTCTGCTGCAAGTGGTAAAAACTTATCCCTTCTATAGATGCGGATGATAGTTAAGCTTTCCTAATTTTAGGTTCGCTATGAAAATCGAAGAAAATAAGAGTTTACATCCCTATCACACGTTTCACCTTGATATCAGAGTCAAATATTTCACTGAAGCCAAATCGGTTGACGAGCTAAAGGAAATCATCAATTCAGAGATTTTCAAAAGTAATTCTCACCTAATTCTTGGTGGCGGCAGCAACGTTCTGTTCACGAAAGATTTTGAGGGTCTGGTAGTAAAACTTTCGTTGCCAGGTGTTCAGGTGCGAGAAGAAAGTCAGGATGAGGTAATTATAAAAGTAGGAGCTGGCGTGGTGTGGCATGAGTTGGTGATGCAATGCGTGGCGAAGGGCTGGGGAGGCATCGAAAATCTATCGCTGATCCCGGGGACGGTAGGTGCGGCGCCCATGCAAAACATTGGGGCTTATGGCGTGGAGATCAAAGATGTATTTCATAGCCTCGAAGCTTTGGAGGTTGAATCTGGCAAAACCAGAACGTTCAATAACAATGAATGTGAGTTTGGCTACCGGGAGAGCGTTTTCAAAAAGGGCCTAAAGGACAAGTTCATCATTACATCGGTCACTTTTGTGCTTCAAAAAGAGGCTAAAGTCAACACGACGTACGGTGCCATTAATGAGACGCTGGCAAGCTGGAATATCGAACACCCTACTATAGCCGATGTGAGCAGGGCGGTCATTCACATCCGCCAATCAAAGCTTCCCAACCCTGATGAAATTGGCAACGCAGGAAGCTTTTTTAAAAATCCCACTATATCAGGAGAGACTTATGAGCGGCTCAGAAATGAGTATTCGGACATGCCAGGCTATCCGCAGGAAGACGGCGCCATGAAAGTACCTGCTGGATGGTTGATAGAAAAAGACGGATGGAAGGGAAAAACTATCGGGCAAATTGGCGTACATAAAAACCAGGCACTGGTGCTGGTGAACTATGGCAACGGCAGTGGGCACGACATCTGGGAGCTGGCCCAGCAAATACAGGCTTCTGTAAAAAAGCGATTTGGTATTGAACTGTCGGCCGAAGTGAATATTGTATAGGCTAATCTATTTGCCCCACCGCTTCACAATGTCTCCATAAGCATCAATTCTTCTGTCTCTGAAGAAAGGCCAAATCCTACGAACATCCTCTGCCCTGCCTAAATCAACATCCAGCACGACATTCTCAGCCAGATCTGAGGGGCTTATATACAAAAACTCTCCCTGTGGGCCGGCTACGAAGCTATGCCCCCAGAACCGACTACCGCTACCCACACCGCTAAAGTCGGGTTCAAAGCCTACTCTGTTCACACTTACCACAGGCAAGCCATTGGCGACAGCGTGCCCTCGTTGGGAAATGATCCAGGCGTCTTGTTGGCGTTTTTGCTCTTCTTTGGTGTCGTGCGGATCCCAGCCAATAGCTGTCGGGTAGATCAGCAAGTCAGCACCCGCCATCGCCATCAGTCTCGCTCCTTCAGGATACCACTGATCCCAACAAACCAATACTCCCAGCTTTCCAACAGAAGTTTCCACTGGATTGAAGCCCATGTCTCCTGGAGTGAAGTAGAATTTTTCGTAGTAACCGGGGTCGTCAGGAATGTGCATTTTGCGGTAGGTTCCAGCAATAGTTCCGTCTTTTTCCAGCACCACGGCAGTGTTGTGATACAACCCAGGCGCCCTTTTTTCAAATAGGGATGTCACTAACACAATGCCCAGCTCTTTAGCAATGACACCGAACTCTTCTGTGGAGGGGCCCGGAATGCTTTCGGCCATATCGAACCGGTTGACGTCCTCCGCCTGGCAAAAGTAGACGCCTGTATGGAGTTCTTGCAACACCACTAATTGTGCACCTCTTCTGGCACATTCCCTTATGCCGGCAATGCTCTTAGCCACATTGTCTTTTCTCACTTCGGAGCAAGATTGCTGCACGTAGCCAACTTTCAGTATTTTCTCTGCCATAGTTTTTCTGGTTTTGAAATCTATACAACTACTCCCACAGGGTATTGCATGGTTACACAATGTAAGGAGCCATGCTGGAGGATCAAAGGCCTGCAATCGATCCCCACAATTTCGTGCTGAGGAAAGGCCTTTTGAATGATGGCTGCCGCCTCCTGATCTTTAGGCGAACGGTAAAACGGAACCAAAACAGCCCCATTGATGATGAGATAGTTAGCGTACGTAGCAGGTAGACGGTTACCATCATCGTCAAATGCCACATCGGCCATCGGCAGTGGAATCAGCTCATAAGTGATTCCGTTCGAATTGGTCAGGTTTTGCAACTCTGCCTCCATTTTTTTCAACGCCTGGTAGTGCTCATCGGCGGTGTCATCGCATTTCACATACAGTATTTTATTGCCAGGCACGAGCCTCGCCAGTGTGTCAATATGTGAGTCGGTATCGTCGCCTGCCAGGTACCCATTATTCAGCCAAAGTACTTTTTTAACTCCAAACAACTCTTTCAACTTGTCTTCCACTTCCTGCTTCGACAGGTGTGGGTTTCTGTTGGGAGAAAGTAAGCATTCAGTAGTTGTGAGCAGCGTCCCTTCTCCATCAGATTCAAAAGAGCCTCCTTCGAAAGCCAAACCCGCATGCCGCATGGGCACTTTTCCAAAGATTCCTCTTTCGTGAAGTCGCCCGGAAATCAGATTGTCTTTGTCAGCAGCAAATTTCAATCCCCAGCCATTGAAAACGAAATCCAGCAAAACCGGTTTTCCGTCCTCCTCAATGCTGATAGCACCATGGTCTCTGGCCCAGGTATCGTTGGTCGGCAACTCTACCAAAATCAGGCCCGCTGACTCCGAACCAATCTGCTTTCGCACAGCCTCGCTGTCCTTGCACACCACCACCAGCTTTTGCCGTTCCAATATCTCTCTGGCTATCGCTACAAAACATGGCACCACAATGTCCATGTCCTCAGCCCAATCGCTCTCTTCATGTGGCCATGTTAGCTGCACCGCACTTTGCTGTTCCCATTCTGCCGGAAGGCGTCTGTTTATCATGGTGCAAATATAGATTTCTGGAAATTAAATGAAGAATAAACAAGGGAGCTCAAATAACAAATAGCAAGCATCAAAACTCAAATAAAAACGGAGCGAAGAAACACGAAACTCCAAAAAGCACTGCACAACCATGCTTACTACGGCAGGCTTATATTTGCCATTTGGAGCCTTGGTGCTTAATTGAAATTTGAGTTTTGGTTCTTGGGATTTCCACTAAATCATGTGCGTCACATTGGTCAATGTGCCTTCGTACTTCACGGCCTCCACACCAAACTTCCTGAGGAAGTCGATTCCTTCGTCGTTGGGAATACCCTTGTGTTCGGCGTACGACTTGAGGTAAATCACTTTCGAAATGCCCATGGTGTAGATAATCCTGGCGCAGGAAAGACATGGGGACAGCGTGACGTAAATGGTGGCACCGTCAACCGTCGCCTTATTTTTCACTGCGTATAGTATTGCATTCTGCTCGGCATGAATCGCCAATGAGCAGCCGCCTTTCGAATCCCGGGGGCAGCCTACCTCCGGCCACTCCAGATCGCAGTTGTGCGTGCCCGCTGGCGGCCCATTGTAACCTATAGAAATGATCCTGGTTTCCTTGGTAAGCACAGCCCCCACATGCCGCTTGATACAATGAGACCGCTTGGCAAGGTTCACTGCCAATTCCATATAAATGTCGTCAAATGCGGGTTTTTCCATCAGGATGAGGGGCCTTGCCAGGTTTTGAACTTTTACCGGAGATATTTGGTTTAATTAACACTGATTGAACACCTTACATTTCTGTGAGGTCAAATCTTTTGGTTTAGGTTAGGTGGTGAAAGGAGGTACTTAGTACCTCCTTTTCATTTTACTTTCTTTGCCGCTCAGGCCTTATAGGTAACTCTGTAAATCACCCCAGCCTTGTCATCAGATATAAGCAATGAACCGTCAGGCATTACCTGTACGTCTACCGGACGCCCCCAGGCTTCCTGCTCTTCTTCATCAAGCCAGCCATCTGCAAAAGTTGAATAATTAACGGCTTTGCCGTTTTCTACTTTCACCAACCCTATTCTGTAACCAGACTTCTTGCTCCTGTTCCATGAACCGTGCTGTGCAATGAATATGCTGCCCTTGTATTCTGCAGGGAACATATCGCCATTATAGAATCTAAGACCGAGCGGCGCTACGTGAGCACCAAGCTTTTGAGCTGGAGCTACGAAGTCAGAACAAGAAAATTTGGATCCGAACTCCGGGTCAGAGATATCTCCGGCGTGGCAGTAAGGGTAGCCAAAGTGCATCCCAGCCTCCGTGGCTTTGTTTAGTTCGCAGTCGGGCATGTCATCACCCAGCATGTCTCTACCATTGTCGGTAAACCACATATTGCCTTCAGCATCCCAGGTCATGCCTACAGTGTTTCTCACACCTCTGGCAAAAATCTCACGGCCCGTACCATCCGGGTTCATTCTGGTGATGGTGGCGTAAATTTCTTTCTCGCTTTCGCAAATGTTGCAAGGAGCGCCAACTGGAACATATAGCTTGCCGTCAGGGCCAAAAGTGATGTATTTCCAGCCATGATGCTCGTCGGTCGGGTAGTCGTCATAAACAACAACCGGCTCACCTACGGCTTCAAGATTTGCCTCCACATTTGGGTATTTCAAAAGTCTGCTGATCTCACCAACGTACAAATCACCATCTTTGAAAGCTACCCCGTTAGGTGTCTTCAGGCCAGAAGCGACAACAATTGTCTTATCCGCTTTGCCGTCCTTGTCGGTGTCCTGAATGGCGTATATTTTATCTCCACCCCGGTTACCTACATATATCGTCCCACTCGGGCTGATCGCCATGGACCTGGCATTATCTATGCCACTGGCATAAATTGAAATTTCAAAGCCCTCAGGTAGATTGATTGTACTAAGGCTATCGCCATCATTGGTCGTTGCGCTATCAACAACCTCCTCCTCTGATGTAGCGGCCTCCTTAGATGACTCCCCACAGGAAGAAATTGCAACTGACAATACACCTGCTACAAGGTAAAAAGCTAGTCGAATTGGTTTCAATATCATGATTACGGTTATTTTTTCAATCTGAACACATAGTTAGCCAATTTGGTTGAGAAATAACCTGAAAATTGACAAAAGGTCTTTGTCAAAACTTTCGTTATTCGTCGTAAGGGCTCTAAATTTGCCGAATGATCTCAATCAATAATTTGAACTACAATATTGGCTCAAGAGTGCTTTACGACGGAGCCAACCTGCATATAAAACCCAAAGACAAAATAGGGCTTATCGGTCTTAACGGAACGGGTAAGTCTACACTGCTCAAAATGATTGTTGGTGACCTTACTATCGACGGTGGGGACATCAGCCAGAGTAAGGACTGCACCGTAGGCTTTCTTAACCAGGATCTCCTCTCTTACCAATCTGCTGAACCCATTTTGGACGTGGCAATGAAAGCCTTCGCCGAGGCTGTGGACATTCACCACAAAATAGACAAGGTGCTGGCAGAAATGGAAGCCAACTACAGCGACGATCTGGTAACGAAGCTTACCAAACTTCAGGAAAGATTCGAGGCACTGGATGGCTATGCTATTCAATCAAAGGCTGAAGAGATATTGGAAGGTATCGGCTTTAGCACCAAAGACCTTACCAGACCGCTAAAGGAGTTTTCTGGTGGATGGAGAATGCGGGTGATGCTGGCAAAGCTGCTGCTTGAAAAGCCTTCCCTGCTCATGCTCGATGAACCTACTAACCACCTTGACCTTCCGTCCATTCAATGGGTAGAAAGCTACCTGAAAACCTATGAAGGAGCGGTGATAGTGGTTTCTCACGACAGGCATTTCATCAACAACACGGTAAACACGATTGTGGAGGTAAGCAATGGCAAACTCAATCTTTACAGCGGCAATTATGACTTTTACCTGCAAGAGAAGGAGCTGAGAAACGAAATTCAAAAGAATGCTTTTGAGAACCAGCAGCAAAAGATCAAGCAGACGGAGAAGTTCATTGAGCGATTCAAGGCCAAGGCTACCAAAGCCCGCCAGGTGCAGAGCCGTGTGAAGGCACTGGACAGAATGGATAAGATAGACGATGTGCTGGATGAAAACGCAAAAGTCAACTTTCGCTTCAACTTCAATAAACCCAGCGGCCGCCATGTCATTCAGCTTACTGATGTATCCAAAAGCTACGGCGATCTCGTCATTCTCAAAAACACCAATGCTCACATCGAGCGAGGCGATAAAATTGCTTTGATCGGAGCCAACGGCAAAGGAAAGTCCACTTTGCTGCGTATCATAGCCGGCACGGACAAAGTGAATGGCAAAAGGGAGGAGGGCTACAATGTTATCAAGTCGTTCTACGCACAGCACCAGTTGGAGGCCTTGAACATCGAGTACGAGATTCTCGAAGAAATGAAAGCTTCAGGAACGGACAAAACGGAAATGCAACTGCGAAGCGTGCTGGGGTGTTTTCTTTTCTCCGATGAAGACGTTTTCAAGAAAATTAAAGTCCTTTCCGGAGGTGAGAAATCAAGAGTAGCGCTGGCCAAAACGTTGATTTCTGAAGCCAACTTCCTACTGCTTGATGAACCTACCAACCACCTCGATATTCAGTCGGTAAACATCCTCATTCAGGCGTTGCAGCAGTATGAGGGAACGTTTATAGTCGTATCCCACGACCGCTACTTTGTGACAGAAATCGCCAATAAAATCTGGTACATCGAAAACAACGAAATAAAGGAGTACCCAGGCACCTATGAGGAGTATATGTGGTGGAAGGAGAAGCAAGCGGCAGTGGTGCCCTCCGTGCAGCCCCAGGTGAAAAAAGAGGAACCTAAGCCAAAACCAGCGCCGAGCCAGGTCAATAATCTATCGATGGAGACCCAGAAGGAGCTAAAAGCCCTGCGCAAAAAAATGGATGGAATCGAAAATGAAATTCTCGAAACCGAGCTAAAGATCGAAGAAGCAGAAAAAGAGCTTGCCTCGCCCGAGGTATTCGAATCGCCCGATGCTCTGGCCCAAAGCAACGAAAAATACCAACTAATCAAAGCGGAGCTTGAAAGGCTAAATGACCAATGGGAGGAAACCGGAATGAAAATTGAAGAGCTGGAAAAGCAATTGGCCTGATTCAGCCCTTCACTTTTTTCTCAATTCTTGCTACCTGTGCTTTTAGCTCCTCCAGAAGGTGCTGAAGCTCCACATTTTCTTCGTGCACAAACTCTTTGAGCTTTCGCTCTTCCTCGGCTATATCATGCTGGTGTAGCTCATTCATGGTGTTCACCACAATAGCGATAAAAATATTGAGCGTAGTGTACGTGGCAAGAAGTATGAATGGAACGAAAAAAAGCCAGGCATGAGGAATTTCTTGCATTACAGGCCTGGCTATGCCCGAGGCCCAGCTCTCCAGGGTCATTATCTGAAACAGCGTAAACATGGAGGCTCCAAGGTTACCAAACCACTGTGGAAACTGCTCTCCATAAAGGCTGGTGCCAATAACAGCGAAAATGTAAAAGATGATCATTACCAGCACACCTATCCAGCCAATGCTGGGAATTGATTTTAGCAGGGCCTCTATAATAATTCTCAGCTTCGGTACATTCTTCAGTAGCCTTAAAGTACGAAGAATCCTGAGCGTACGGAGAATAGACAAATTACCGGCTGAGGGGATCAGCGCAAGTAGCACGATGGAAAGGTCAAAAATATTCCAGGCTTCGCCAAAGAATTTGGCCCGGTACACCCCCAGCTTCACCAATAGCTCGACCACAAAAACTCCTAAAATAACTTCATCGAGCAGGTAAAGCCAATCTCCGGTAAAAGCCATTATGGCGGGAGATGTTTCAAGCCCAATTGTGATTGAATTCAGTACGATAAGTCCTATGATGAAATACTGAAAACGATCACTTTCAAGAATCTTCTTTACTTTTTCCACTCTGCAAACTCTTTAATATTCAACATGCACTAAGCGGATGCAAAAGTAGTTTCAAAAACTGAATCATGAACGCATTTCTTGTAAAATACATGTTTTGTTAAAGGGAACTTCTTTTTATTTTTCGATCTGAAAAAATCTGATCAAAAATGAAGGCAACTATTATCAATTCCATCTTTCTTGCAGGACTTTTTCTTGGTTGTTCGCAATCACAAACGGTGAGTGACGGGCCAGCATTTGCTGACCTCCCCCCCAGCGCAGTACGAACACCCTACCCTGGCAATGAATCTCTTGTGAAAGTACATGTGCTCGACATCAACGATAAGATAATAGCGGAGGGCGACTACTTGAATGGGCAAAAGGAAGGGAGCTGGACAGAATACTATCCGACGGGCGTGGTGAAAATGGTTACCAGCTATGTAAAAGGCAAAAAGCAGGGCCCGCAGGTGATTGTAGATGAAAATGGGCAGGTGACTGAAAAGGCCTATTTTTTCGATGGGCAGTTGCATGGCACCTATGTTAAATACAACAGAAAAAACATAAAGGAAGAACGTGCCTATCAGTTCGGTAAGCTAAATGGTATGCTAAGACTCTATCACGACAATGGCAATCTGATGGAGGAGAGCCCCTACGAGAATGGCGTGAGGGAAGGCATTGCGAAATGGTACAATACCGACGGCGAGGTAACAATCGAATACCTGTACAGAAATGGGGAGTGGATCAAAGACGAATGAGATTCTAGAAAGCCATTGATACTCCTAAATATACTCTTCGGATAGTTCTGGCTATGTTTTCGAAGCCACCGGTTGTTCCCCACCAATTGGGGATACTGGCTTCTGAATAAATATTCTGGATCTTATACCCAGACTTCAAATACACTGCATTGTTCCGACCGGCGATTTTCAAACCACCGCCAATGTGCAACAAAAAGCCACCTCTCACTTTGTCGTAATTTCCCCAGTCATTCGACCTTGCCCAGCCCAGGCCATAGCCCACGTTTGAGAAATAAAAGGGGGTTACCCGGCTTCGATAAAGGTCTCCAGTGAGGCTTAAAAACACCGGCATAATCCTGAAATCACCCGCCTGCTGGTAGCCAACACCGATGCCCGGCTGCAAAAAGCGATTGACAACATAGGCATGGTTTGTTTCAAGATACAAGTACGGCGAAGCCGCATCCCACTGATTGGCCTTGCCAAAATCGAGGCCGAACTCAGCTGAATGCCAAAACATTCCTTTGGTTGGCATTTTTAGAGAGTGAATAATTTTCGTGTTCATCACCCTGTCGGCATCCACTATGAGGGTGTCTCCCGTAGTTCGGAGAAAAACAAAGTCCCCAGCTGCATTGTATTCAAGCACTTTGCCCCGCACCACGCCTATTTTTTCTATTCTGGCCTTGTCCTTTACCTGCATCTGTGCCATAAGCTGTGCAGACGTAAAAAAATAAAAGAGACAGCCCCACAGGAGCCATCCCTTCCGGTTGAAAATGATATTTTTAGTAGTTTGATTACTCATCTGTCAGGCTACAAAGCTAACACAGGTATCGTACTCAACAACTCCAGCTTTCCCTCACAGTCATACTCATATTGGTACAGGCCGTCTTCTCCTATCATCATCAGTACACCATTGAGCGGAATGACGTCAAAAGCATGCATATTGGTGTAGTTGGCCACCAGATGGTCATCTATGGTGGTCAGATCGGTTTTATCAAAAAGCTTGAGGCCAAACTCTCCTTCACAGATGAAGAGGCATTTGCCATCTACGCCCAGTCCATGCGGGTTTTGCATGGGGTAAGTCTGAAACGACTTTGGATTTCTTAGATCAGATATGTCGACAATTTCCAGTTGATTGGTGAAACCTTGACAAGCATTGCCTGACCTTAGTGTTACATAGGCGTAGTCGCCCTCCACTACAACCGGGTCGCAGCTTTGAATGTGCTCGTAGGTAGACAGGTGCTCAGGGGCCTCAGGATTGGCATTGTTGTAAATATGCATTCCGTTGTTTGCGCCAATGAACAGCTTATCTTCATAAGGAAACAACGTTTCAATTCCCCAGCCAACATCTACCCTGGCACCCGACTGCGGATCGTCAAGTTGCGTGATGTCGAATAGATACAACGAACTGGCGTCGATAGTGTAAAGGAAGTCTTCATAAATGGCAAACCGGGCCATTGAACCGCCAACACCGGCGGCGGTGGTTGCGGGGGCATTGCTTGTGGAGTTGGCCATCAAAGTAGCCCCGCCAGATGAATTAAACTTTACAAAAGAAGCATCGGCAGCTTCAGCATAAAAGAACATATCTCCTCCCCCGTTCGAAGCACAATCCATTTCAGTAACCTCCTCGATTGTAGCCTCCTTATATGAAGTAATAACCCCCTGCCAGGAGTCAAAATTAAATGGAAGGTTGCTAAATGCCTGAAAAGCTCCTTCTACCCTTTTCACCATTTTGATGTCGTTGACATTCGAGATGTCAAACACCAGTAAGTCAATATAACTGTCGGCATACAAATAGTTTCCTTTAGCAGCCATATCAAAGTTACCAGGGATGGTAACAAAAGAAAGCTGACTGGGTGACGATGGGTTGGTGTTGTCAATAATGTGAATGCCCTCACCTACTTCGTTGATAAAAAGCATCCCATCCTTGAAATAGATCTTTCCGGGCTGGTTAACAGATTGCGGAGCGCCAAATGCCACTGCGCTTCTTATTTCATCCGTTGTGGTGTATACAGGTTTGAAATAGGTATACGACCTGTCTACTTCACAGGTGTCGGTGCAACCGGTTGACAGAAGACCTATGACAATCAATATCACAATTGACGTAAAGGTAATTCTGGCAATGTCTCTAACTTCGTGGGGGTGAAATTCTGTATTCATCTGAATATAATTTTTTTTAAGCGGCCAGATGGAATAGCCCAAACCCTTTGAGAATGAAAATCTCATGTTCGATGAATTTTTTCATGTCCGTTGGCAATGGAATTCGCTATGGCTATTTCATATACTAAAAGAATAGGTATGATAAAATGACACCGTTGTATAGCGATTGGTTGGAAACCTACCTCAGCTCATACCGAACGCCCGCCTGCACTCCCCATAGCCTTGGCGCACTCGCATACCCATCAGTGTTCTTGGTCAGGCTTGTGATCGCCTGGCGGTAATACGGCTCCACAACGACTTTATAGTGGCTGTTGATTGCGTAATTAACCTCCAAACCGAGAGTCCCATTCAAATACACGCTCCGGTAAGGCGATTGGTCTCCAGATTTTGTTCTCACATCCTCAAGGTCTTTGCCTTTTATCACACTCCCGAGCAAAAACTCATTGGAAACACCGGTGTTCAAAACGATCCCGGCCCGCCTGTCCAACAGAATCACACCGACCTTAACCGGCACAGAAATAAACTCATACGTATTGGTGATTTTCGTTCTTTCCCCATCGTAGGAGTACTGTGAGGATGAAAACACATTCTGAATGTCATCACTCAATAAACTTACCTGATTCAACGCATAACGCTTATCGTTCGACTCGTCGTTCAACACCAGGTTGGTACTTCCGTTGCTATTGTACCTTCCATATTGAAGCCCTGTGTGCACCAGAATCTTCCTGAAAATGCGCTTACCAATGCTTGCTCCAAATGAGAAAGTTCCGCCCTGTGCATTCGACTCATTGTATGTTCTGGAAGAAACAGCTCCAACCAGCCCATTGGCGGCGTTAAAATCATTTGTCTTTAGCTCTCCACTGTTTTCCGCAACAAGAGAGGCTTCGTCTGCGCTGGCAGAAGCAAACAAGTTGCCTCCCGACCGGAAACCATAATTAGGGTTAAAAGTACCGCTTCCAACTCCGAGACCTGCCAATAAAGGCTGATCTCCGATCTCCCTCTTTTTTCTTTGCATGGGCCGCACCACTCCATACAAGTGATTAATCTCCAGTTTCGATAAATCGCTGACCAGCCTTTCTGAACGAAAGATGCCGGTTACAGTAGGAATGGCAGCATCAAACGTATTTTCACCAGGTGCTGAGGTTTCCTCTGCTGGAATTGCCACCTGCCGGGTTGCTTCACTACTGCTATTGCCAACTGCAGTTACCGCCAAAAAGGGCTTAGTATCCTTTTGATAAAAATCAGGTTTATCTTCTTTGTTGAGTGTGGATGTTGTGGAAGCCACTTCATTTTCCATCTTCATGTCCCTGAGTTCAGGGTTTTGTGCGACCTGAGAATTGACGACGTTCTCTTTGGTGTTGCCCGCAACCTCATTTTCCACAAGAGAAGAGGTGCCATTGAGCAAAAGTGCTACCCCCAAACCAACGGCGACGGTTGTCATGGCGGCAGCTGCCCATCTGTAGTAAAAGATGGCCTTTCTGTACTTCCCTTCTTTTTGGGTGGCAAGCCTGGCTTCCACTCTCTCCCACACCATAGGAGACGGTGGCACGCTGGCTCCGTCAAAAGCCTGTCGCCACTGGCTTTCGAAAAATTCGTTGTTATCTGCGGCTTCCATAATTTGTACTTTCTAATTTCTCAAGTTTCTCCTGTAGCAGCTGCTTTGCTCTGGCATACTGCGACTTGGAGGTTCCCTCGGTAACACCAAGGAGCTCTGCTATTTCATGATGCTTATAGCCTTCAATAGCATATAGGTTAAATATTGTCTGGCACCCCGATGGAAGATCCTGAATCATTACCATTAAATCTTCCAGCTGAAGTCCCGCAAGCAGGTCGTGATTCGCCGATGGCTGTCGTAACTCAGCCACATCTACCATAGGATACATATAAAGCTTGTTGCGCTGATGATTGAGCGCAGTATTAATCACGATCCGCTTGATCCAATAAAATAGCGATGACTCCTTACGGAATGTTTTGATGTGGTTGAATACCTTCACAAACCCTTCCTGCAAAACATCTTCAGCTTCCTGCTGCATTTTGCAGTACCTCAAACAAATGGCATACATCTGCCCACTATACTTTTGGTATAGCTGATATTGCATGTGTCTGTCCTCTTTGGCACATCCCTCTATCAACTCTTCATCAGTAGGCATTCTGTGAGTTATCGGTTTAGGTTTTGACTTTTATGACACCAGGTCTGAAAAAATGGTTGGAATTATGCAGATTTGTAGAAAATGAATTTAGTTGCCGTTCGTTTAGCTATCGATGAAACATCTCAACTACTTCTTACTCCTGGTCATTTCCTGCTTATTTTTCACTGGCTGCCTTCCCCTCGAGCAAGTTGCCAATACCAGCACTTCCGACGCAGTTTTAGAGCTCAGCGACAGATCATACGAAGATAACATCAGGTTGGTTCGCCTTTTTCCAAATTCTGGAAAAACTGAAGACAGTATGCAGCCCCCTATCATGCATATCAGCCAACCTTCAACGCTCACACTCAAATTTGATGAAATTCTAAGTGACTTCCAGCAATACAATGCATACATCGTGCACTGTAATTTCAATTGGGAGCGATCAGCACTTACCGACATGGAGTTTCTTAACGAATACAACTCCTACCCTGTCAACAACTATCAGTACTCTCAAAGCACCATCGTTCCTTACACGCAGTACACGCTTGAGCTTCCGAAAGTAAAAAAATCAGGGAACTATGTAGTGGTAGTGTATCGGGGGACAAACAAATCTGACATCATATTAAGCAGGCGATTTATGGTGTTTGAAGGCGGAGCAGACATTCAAATGGAGGTTCGGATTTCGTCCAGCGTAGAGGAAAGAGAAGAAAATCACCAGGTGGAGTTCTCTGTCAACTATGGTGGACTAACGTCTACCAATGCTTACAACGACTTTAAAGTAATGGTGCGCCAAAACAGAAGGTGGGATAACGCCATTCTCAACCTGAAGCCTACCCTGGTGAGGGAAGACCAGAGCTACATGGAGTACAGAAATTTCACTCTTCAGAACAATTTCAAATCAACGAGGGAATTCAGGTTCTTCGATATCCGATCGCTGAGCTACAACGGGCGCAATGTGGGCAAAATAGAAAAAAGCCAAAATGAAATAAGGGCACTGCTTTTGAAAGACGCCTCCCGATTCAGCGAGCCCTACAGCAGAATGCAGGACCTTGATGGTAACTTCTTCATCGGTTCCACAGAGCCTAACACCAGTGATCTACAGACCGACTATGTGAAGGTGATGTTTTTCCTGGAAGCAGAAAAAATTGAAGCAGCCGATGTGTACGTAATAGGTGGTTTTAACGACTGGCAGAAAACCCCTCAGAACAGGTTGGTATACGATGACCTCTCTGGCATGTACACGGCATCTCTACTGTTAAAACAGGGGTTTTACAACTACATGTATTGGGCAAAAGGTAACGGTATTGATCCCTACATGTTTGAAGGCTATAACTTTCAGGCTGAAAATGAATATGAAGTGTTCGTTTACTTTAAAACTCCCGGATCATTTATTGATCGCCTCGTCGGCTACCAAAGTATCATTCACAACGGCCCAAAAAACTGATCAAGCCGTAGTTTCAGCGAATTCGTAAGTAACCGCTCTCTTGCTTGGATCGGCATTGGCAATGTCGAGCATGCCGAAGCCTTTGTGGCAAAACTGCCCCAGCCCACAAGTGAAAATAAACTCCTGAACCACCTTAGGCGCATAAAGCACAAAAGGAAAGGTATAGCCTCTTATCTCGTACTTCAAATCCTGGTCGTACAGAGGGTATATCCTGGCGAACTTCTTTTGGCTTTCCCTGATCTTGTTCAAATAGTCCTCGTCAGGTACTAGCTGAAACTTGCCAATGCCCTCAATCTTCTGAGGATCTTCTCCGGCTTGCTCCATCCTTTGAATGGTGGATTCAAAAAGGAGATCCGAGAAGGTGTCTGTTTCTGGTGAAATGAATTTCTTAGCTTCTGCGTCATACAAAGACGGCTGAAGCACTACTATAGGCGAAATGCAAATATACCTTGAGGCATCAGTTATTTCCGGATGATCCTCCAGCTCCACTGCCTCTGGCTCTAGCATTAAGTTGCCAATATCTACCTTAGGAAAGGTAAACAACACCCTGAGGAAATAGTCGATAAAAGCCTTGTTATTGCTTGCAACGACAAGCGTAACTCTCCGGCTGTAAAAATGCAAACCTTGCCTGCTTATCTTTGTCTGTCCCTTAAGGCCGCTGAAATTGTAAAAAGGGTAGTCAATAAACTCCTTCTGACCTCCTTTTACGAGCATTCCCTTAATAAGCTGAGCTAAAAGATACTGGTGATGGAAAGGAACAAACCCTCCCTTATTTTTAACTTGAAAAACGATACGTACCCTCAATAGCGTAAAAATTATATAGAAAATAGGCCTGAACAATCAAACTCTATTTTCCTAGTACTTAAAATGTTCATGAGAAAAACAATAAATTCAAAAAATTGTTCATCCCGGGGCATAAAAGAGCTGGTTAAACATTAAATCTGAAGTGCATGATATCGCCATCCTGCACTTCGTATTCTTTGCCCTCAATATAAATCTTACCGGCCTCTTTACAAGCATTTTCGGAGCCATATTTCTCGTAGTCGGCCAATTTTATTACCTCCGCCCTGATAAATCCACGCTCGAAGTCGGTATGGATAACCCCAGCTGCTTTTGGCGCCTTCCAACCTTTTTCTATTGTCCAGGCCCTTACTTCCTTCACTCCTGCTGTAAAGTACGTAATCAGGTCAAGTATATTGTACGAGGCCTTGATAAGTCTATTCAATCCCGAATCTTTCAGGCCGTACTCTTCTAGAAAGAGTGCCCTTTCATCCAGGTCTTCTAATTCTGCAATCTGCGACTCAATAGCCGCACAAAGGATGACCACTTCGGCGTTTTCTTCTGCCACGGATGCCTTTAATTTCTCCACCCATTGGTTGCCCGCTGGCAGCGATCCCTCATCTACATTGGCTACATAAATAACCGGCTTTATGGTGAGTAGCTGCAAATCTGCCACTGCTTCTTTCCCAGCGTCAGTCGTATCAAGCACTCTGGCATTCTTGCCAGACTCCAAATGCTTCTTATAAGCCTGCACATATCCCAGCTCGGTCCGGGCCTTTGCATCACCCGACTTCGCTATCTTCTCAAGCCGCTGAATTTTTTTATCTACGGACTCCAGGTCTTTCAACTGAAGCTCGGTGTCAATCACTTCTTTGTCTTCCACGGGGTTTACCGTTCCCGACACGTGCACTATGTTATCGTCTTCGAAGCACCTTACCACGTGAATAACGGCATCTACTTCCCGGATGTTCCCAAGGAATTTATTGCCCAGCCCTTCTCCTTTGCTGGCACCTTTCACGAGGCCCGCAATGTCCACAAATTCGATAAAAGTCGGAATGATTTTTTCGGGATGAACCAACTTCTCCAGCACCTGTAGTCTTTCGTCAGGCACAGTGATAACGCCCACATTAGGCTCAATTGTACAAAACGGGTAATTGGCCGCTTCGGCCTTAGCATTCGAAAGAGCATTAAACAGTGTTGACTTGCCTACATTGGGCAGTCCCACAATCCCACATTGCAATCCCATGAAATATGATCAATTGTTACTTTTTGAATATTTGATACCCCTTAAAGCCAGCATAAACCTCAATTGTAGACACTCTTAAGATTGTGTACGTAGGGATGGCTGCTATCATTCCGGGGATACCTGCAATTGTTGCGCCGGCAAAGATAATAACAAATATTTCTAATGGATGGGCTTTTACGCTTTTTGAGAAAATGAGGGGCTGCAACAATATGTTGTCGGCAGCTTGCACAATACCAAACACAGACAGAATCTTCACTACAACAATCAAAAGATCCTGAGAGAGGCTAATATCTCCATTAGTTGAAATGCCCACGACTATACCAAAACTGGCGCCAAGCATTGGCCCGAGGTAGGGAATAAGGTTCGCTACTGCTGCGAATACTGCTATTGTTAAAGCATATTTCACACCCAGTATTGACAAGCCCAAAGACGCAATGCTGAAGATAGAGGCCATCTGGAAAAGCAGCCCAATCAAATAGTTGCTCAGAAGTTTTTCAATCTTAAACATCGCTGCTATAAACACCTCAAAATATTGGTTAGGTATCAGCGCAATGATTTGCCTTCTTAAAATCCCGTTCTCCAGCAAAAGAAAGAAGGTAATGAACGATACAGCCAGGAAACCAACCAAAAGCCCCCCGGTCACCGATATCAGGTTATTCAACAGGAGCGTAAAGTCAACCTCCGAGAGCAATCCAAAAAGACTCTCTCTGATCGACTCAAAAAGAAAGCCCTCCTCCTGAATTGTCAGCTTGTTCTCAATAAGAAATTGTTCTATACTATTAAAAGGCTGACTGACTGATGTAAGTACGGAGTCGTAGCTTATTTGCGAAAGCACCTTCACCTGTTCGCTGAAAAGCGGGATAAACAGCATCACAAAGAGCGTTACCACCACGATAACTATAGAAAATGAGAAAATGATGGCAATTGGCCTTGGAATTCTGTTGTTGAGAACGTGGATCTGATGAATGGTATTGGTTAGTGGCCTGAGCAAAGTGGCTAATACCAATGAGAAGATCAGATAAATAAATATGTTGGAGAAGTACCAGCTAATAAACACCAGAAAAACCAGCATCAAAAGCAGGTAGAGCAGCATTCGTCTAACCATGTGCCTAAAGTAAAAAAAGAAAGCCCTTGTATACCAAGGGCTCGCAAAATATTGTTTGAAGAATCAGATCAATCCCACTTCAACTCTGTATCATCTTCAGAAACATCTTCGTCGCCCCCGGCCTCCATTTTCACCTCGAACTGTGAAAAATCAACGCCAGGCAGAAGTTCCGTTTTTACGTGATTAACTGAGTCATTCAACGCATCAATAAACTTATCGAAGTCTTCCTTGTACAGAAATATCTTGTGCTTTTCGTAGAAAAACCCATCCTCCTTAAATTTCCTTTTACTTTCTGTAATAGTCAGGTAATAGTCGTTGGATTTTGTGGCTTTGATGTCGAAGAAATAGGTTCGCTTACCTGCCCTTACTTTCTCAGAATACACTTCACCTCTGCTTTTATCCTTATTCTCTTCCACTTGATTCCGGTTTAGGTTTGGTCAAAAATAAAAGTTTATCGGAAATACCCGATTATTTGTTGAATACAATCGTTCAAAATAGAAAATACGCAAAACACTCACCAGGATCATTCAGCCTCTTTGCAATAATGGGAATGAGTAACCCAAACAATATTTGTTGGTTATCCGAAAAATAACAAGTTAATTCATGACAATCAATAATTAGAGACATTCACTTAGTCAATGTTATTAATTAATTCAAATGAAGGTTGATTTCAGCAAGGTAAAGGAATATGGGGGGCTAGAATTTTTAGCCAGGCAAATGGTGGAAGGATTCATCACTGGAATGCACAAATCACCCTACCACGGCTTCTCAGTTGAGTTTGCTGAGCACCGACTGTATAATACTGGAGAAAGCACCCGACATATCGACTGGAAGGTGTTCGCCAGAACGGACAGGATATACACCAAGCGTTTTGAAGAAGAGACCAACCTGCGCTGCTACATCGTGTTGGATCATTCCTCGTCCATGTATTATCCCGAAAAAACACACGGCAAAATTAAGTTTTCCGCTCTGGCTGCGGCGGCTTTGGCTTATTTGCTGCACAAACAACGTGATGCCGTCGGTCTTTTCACCTTTGCAGAAGAAATTGAGCTTCAAACACAGGTAAAATCTACGTCCAGCCATATCCAAAAGCTTTTCATTTTGCTCAATGACCTGCTGGAAAGCACTCCTACTCTCAAAAAAACCAACGTTGCTGAAGTGCTGCATCAGGTGGCAGAAAAAATCCATAAACGTTCACTCGTGATCATTTTTAGTGACATGTTTCAAAACTACGCTGACCACGAGCAAATATTTTCAGCATTGCAACATCTGAAACACAATCGCCACGAAGTGTTGATGTTTCATGTTACCGACAAGTCAACTGAAATTGATTTCTCTTTCGAGGATCGGCCCTATGAGTTTATGGACCTGGAAGGTGGTGAAAAAATCAAGCTGACGCCATCACAGGTAAAAGAGTCGTACCATAAGGCCGTGGCAGAGTTTGCCAGCACCCTCAAGCTAAGATGCGGTCAGCTAAAAATAGACCTGGTTGAAGCCGACATTCAGGATGATATCAACAAAATATTAACGGGCTACCTTATCAAAAGGACAAAGCTTAATTAAAACGGTTCGAAACAACATAAAAAAAGCGGCAAAAGCCGCTTTCATTCCTATATATTCGAATGCTATTCGTCGTGTAGCCAGGTCTTCTTGGTGGTGAGTTCTTCCACTGTTTCTCTGTAGTCAGGATCGTCCACACAACAGTCTACAGGACATACCGCTGCGCATTGAGGTTCTTCGTGAAACCCGGTGCACTCCGTACACTTTTGAGACACTATATAATAGAACTCATCAGAAAATGGCTGTTGAGCCTCATTGCCGTCTACCACGGTTCCATCTTCAAGCTCAACCTGAGTGAGTTTGGTTCCACCAGCCCAAGTCCACTCCACACCGCCCTCATAGATAGCAGTATTGGGGCATTCTGGCTCGCATGCACCACAGTTGATACACTCATCGGTGATCATTATTGCCATATTGATACTTAATTTTTGATTCTACAATTACCTTTACCAAACAAAAGTAGAAATGGAATGTTTGAGTTCCAATTTATTTTTGCTTTGCAAAATAAACGAAAATGAAGTTAGAGGAAAGAATAAATGCAATAGCCGCTCTTGGCGACTACTTAAAAGAGCTGGACGAGACATCGAAAAACGACCTGTTTCTGCGTGCTGCCAACGAGAACCCTTGGTTCACGCAAGAGAGCCTTCACCTGGCCTGGCAAGGCATCCTCAATTTTCTAACAAAGGAAAAACTAACCCAGTGGACGTCTTCCTATTCATTTGCGGAAAACAAGCAAAAAAAAGTGGGGCTCGTAATGGCGGGCAACATTCCCATGGTGGGCTTTCACGATCTTCTCTCCGTTATCGTTGCCGGGCACAAGGCGTTGGTAAAAACCAGCTCACAGGACAGTGCCCTCATTCAGTTTATTATTAATTCGCTTAACGAGATACAACCAGAACTGGGTGGGCGAGTAGCTGTGGTAGACAGGCTCAACGACATGGAAGCCGTTATAGCCACCGGTAGCGACAATTCGTCCCGCTATTTCGACTACTACTTTTCCAAGGTACCCAACATTATCAGAAAAAACAGAAGCTCTTGTGCGATCATTTCAGGTGAAGAATCTCCGGAGGAGTTGCTGGCACTTGGCGACGATCTGTTCAGCTATTTTGGCCTTGGTTGCAGAAATGTATCGAAGCTTTATGTACCCAAAAGCTATGCATTGCCCACCCTGCTCGACGCCATTCAGCCTTTCAATCAGCTACTGGAACACCATAAGTACCGAAACAACTACGATTACCACAAGTCCATTATGCTCGTGAATGGAGAACCCCACCTTGACTCTGGATTCTCCCTTTTCCGGGAAAGTACTGACCTTGTTTCTCCGGTCTCGGTGGTGTATTACGAATTCTATGAAGACGAAGCTGCCTTGTCACAAAAACTAGTGGCTAATGAGCAAAAGATTCAGGCAATCGCTTCACGAAGAGGTCAGTATCCCAGGTCGCTTCCTTTCGGAACACTTCAAAAACCTGAGCTGTGGGACTATGCCGACGGCGTAGATACGCTTAAGTTTCTTTCCGGGTTATAACGAGCTAGACAATGGGGGCACAAGAGTGAACTTTTATCCGGAACTACTACTTGTGATAAAAGGAAAGAGCAATAATTTTTATAAATCGTGCCATTGCCCATAGTTCCGTTTCTTTTACACACTAATTCAATTAAATTTGATTTTTAAGATATAAACCACAGAAAAATGAGTAAAGATTTCTTTGGAATAGAGAAAGAGCTAAAAACACCTCTAGGCACACACAAATATTATAATTTGAGGGACTTGAGCAAGAAGGACGCTAGAGTGGCGAAACTGCCTTACTCTATCCGTATTTTGCTTGAAAATGCCATCCGTAACTACGACGCATTTGCTGTTACAGAGCAGCACCTTGAAACGCTTCTGAATTGGAAACAAACTCAGGGCAAAAAGGAAATTCCTTATACACCTGCGAGAGTATTAATGCAGGACTTCACCGGCGTTCCGGCTGTAGTCGATATTGCATCTATCAGAGCGGAAGTAGCCCGCAAAGGCAAAGACATTAGTAAAACCAACCCGCTTGTGCCAGCCGCTATGGTCATTGACCACTCAGTAATGGTAGAATATTTTGGCACACAACTGTCCTACGGCAAGAACGTAGACCTGGAGTACTCAAGAAACTCCGAAAGATATAAGCTCCTTAAGTGGAGCCAAAAAGCCTTCGATAACTTCACCGTTGTACCTCCCGGGATGGGCATTTGCCATCAGGTGAACCTGGAGTATCTGGCAAGTGGTGTGATAGAAAGAGACGGCTATCTTTTCCCCGACACACTGGTAGGCACCGACTCCCATACACCAATGGTGAACGGTATTGGCGTACTTGGTTGGGGTGTGGGTGGTATTGAGGCTGAAGCTGCCATGCTTGGCCAGCCAATTTACATGACCCTTCCTGAAGTAATCGGCTTGAAGATCAGCGGCAAAATGAAGGAAGGCATCACTGCAACAGACCTTGTGCTGACAGTGACTCGCTTGCTTCGTGACTATGGGGTAGTGGAAAAAATCGTTGAGGTATTCGGCCCAGGTCTTGCCAACCTTACTGTCCCCGACAGGGCTACTATCTCCAATATGTCTCCTGAGTTCGGCTGTACGGATACGCACTGGCCGGTAGACGACCAGACATTGGCGTACCTGACCAGAACCAACAGGCCTGCCAACCATGTGAGCATGGTGGAAGCCTATTGCAAAGAAAACATGCTTTGGAGAGATAACTCCGAGCAAATTGAATACACCGACGTAATCGAGCTGGATCTTGGCAGCATCGAGCCAACTATCTCTGGCCCGAAACGTCCTCAGGATAAGATATTCCTGAAAGAAGCAAAAGAAAAGGTTATTGGTGTGCTCAAAGACGTTCACAAGCGTGACTACGTGGCACCGGATCTTCGAAATGGAAGCTCATGGCTTTCTGATGGAGGGGCTGTAGCCACTGAAACTAAAACCGGTACCGGACTTCGCTCGGTAAAGATGAAATCTGGCTCAATGACTTACGAGCTCAGCGACGCTTCAGTAGTTATTGCAGCCATTACTTCTTGTACCAACACTTCGAACCCAAGCGTAATGATTGGGGCCGGGCTTGTAGCTCAGAAGGCGGTAGAAAAAGGCCTGGACGTTAAGCCATGGGTAAAAACCTCCCTTGCCCCCGGCTCAAGGGTTGTAACGGAATACCTGAAAAAAGCGGAGCTACTCCCCTATCTGGAAGCCCTCAAGTTTCACGTAGTAGGTTACGGCTGCACCACTTGTATTGGTAACTCAGGCGATATGCCTCCTGCTATCCAAAAGGCCGTGATCGACAATGACCTGGTGGTAGCTTCAGTGCTTTCCGGCAACAGAAACTTTGAAGCCCGCATCCACCCGAACATCAAAATGAACTTCCTGGCATCACCCATGCTGGTCGTTGCATTTGCCATTGCTGGACGAGTCGATTTTGACATGAACAACGAACCACTGGGGCTTGACCCGAATGGTGAGCCTGTTTTCCTGAAGGACATTTGGCCGTCTCAGGCTGAGATCAATGAGATGATGGAAAAAGTGGTTACTCCTGAGGACTACAAGAAAACCTATGACACCGTATTTGACGGTGACGAGGCCTGGCAAAAACTGGATGCGCCCACAGGCAATCTTTACAAGTGGGACGAGACGTCGACATATATTCAGGAAGCGCCTTTCTTCAAAAACATTTCGGCAGATGTGCCTGAGCCAACCAATATCAAAGGTGCCAAGGTGTTGCTTCAACTGGGCGACATGGTCACGACTGACCACATCTCTCCTGCTGGTAAATTTCAGCCGGAGCACCCTGCTGGCCAATATCTTGTCAACAATGGTGTTGAGAAGCCTGATTTTAACTCTTACGGCTCACGTCGTGGCAACCATGAGGTGATGATGCGGGGAACTTTTGCCAACGTCAGAATCAAAAATAAACTAGCCAGCAAAGAAGGTGGATGGACAAAATACCATCCAACCGGCGAGGAAATGTACGTGTTTGATGCCTCCATGAAATATCAGGAAACAGGTACGCCGTTGGTGGTGATCGGTGGTAAGGAATATGGATCAGGATCCTCCAGAGACTGGGCTGCAAAAGGAACGACCTTACTTGGCGTAAAAGCGGTTATCGTGGAAAGCTTCGAGCGTATCCACCGGTCGAACCTCGTTGGAATGGGCGTTCTTCCTTTGGTATTTGCCAACGGGCAAACGCAAGACACCCTGGGGCTGAAAGGAGATGAGTCTTACGACATCCTTGGCCTTGAAAAGGATTTGACTCCCAACAAGGTGGTGGACGTAGTAGCAACGAGGCCGGATGGTTCGAAGATAGAGTTTAAAGCAGAACTAAGACTGGACTCTAATGTCGATATCGCCTATTGGAAAAATGGTGGTATTTTGAACTATGTACTAAGAAATTTCCTTAGGGATTAAGGATTACGAATTTCAACATTAGTTTTAGCATGAAGCCGGGCTTATAGTCCGGCTTTTTGTTTTTGCGTCGGGCGGTTTTCCTCCATCAACCTGGCCAACTCATGATCGTGGGGGTTTGCGCTTTTTTTTAGTTGCTCAATGATATTGGCATGATCCTTCTCATTCCTGTTTTGGCTCAGCTTGTAGGCAGCTTCCACGTTTTCTATTTTTATTCTGAAGCCTTTGATTCCCCGCAACTCCTTCTCCCTATAGTCCGCAGTCATATCTTCATATTTACGTCCTCCCGGGATGTTCGATTCGTAACTATCCATCAGTTCCTTCACATGCTCCTCCAACTCTGGCCCGGAAAGCAGTGCGGCTGATCCGTAGATATGAACGGCCTGGTAGTTCCAGGTGGGCACATTCTGCTTTTCATACCAGGACGGCGAAATATATCCATGGCTCCCCTGAAAAATGACAAGGACCTGATCCGCTTTTTCAAGCACTGACGTTAGCTCATTAGCAATGGAAAGGTGGCCTGTCAAAAAATAACTGCCGTCCCTTTCCTCAAGCCAAAATGGTATATGGCTTGCTAGTGGTATATTTGATTGGCTTGCTATGAGAATCCCGAACGGGTTCGATTTGATGAAGTCTAAGACTTTATCAGCATCAGTCATTTGAAAATAAGGAGCTACATACATATCGCATACTTGATTAATGATGCAAACTAATACGTATGTTACAATTTCTTGACTATTTCTTAACAGGATTTCACACCGTTTTTGTGCTGTTTGTGCTGTTTGGTTGGATACCTGAAGCAACACGGAAAGCTCATTTGATAGCATTGGCGCTCACTATTGCAGCATGGCTACTCCTTGGAATTTGGTATGGGATAGGCTATTGCCCGCTCACCGACTGGCACTGGGACATTAAAAAAGAACTCGGGGAAAAACATCTACCCAACTCATTTACCAAGTACATTTTCGATCAGGCAACCGGGCTAAGTGCCAATAAACGCATTGTTGACATTTTTACTGCCGCCGGACTTGTGTTTGGAATCGTTATGGCTGGTGTTAAGTTTTCCCAAAAAAGAAGGATCGAACGTTTGAAACAAAAAAGGGAAGGCTAACGCCTTCCCAAAAAAATTCTTTACCCAGCTAAAAAAGTATGGAGTAAATGTAATTAATTCTTTCTTAAATGCAAAAAGCTTCTATTTTTTCAGCTTGTCTCCCATCTTCACAGTTAACCCGATCCCGAAAAGTTGTTTGAACTGTACCCTTGGGCCGACCCCTGTTTGCACACCTGCTTCGTCGAATTGAGCGATTTTTATGTCATCATCATAAATAAGCTGAGTAATAAAGCTTGTGCTTAGCCACTCGTTTACCTTCAGGATGATGATATTTTCCCAGTTCACATCGATGTTTTGCGGATTGTTCAAGTAGTTGGAGAACATTTCCAGCCTCGATTCAATGTTGACATTGGAAACAACCTCTTTTTTGTAGTTCACCTTCAAAAAACTACCAAGTTCAGCCCTCGCTTTCTTTCCAGCAGTTAACACTGTCACGCCGTCAGTATCAAAAACAGCTCCCTCAACACCAAAGGCGCCTGCATTGGCCAATCTTTCGTCGTTCACAAAGGTGAACTTTCCCGTAACAGGTGCAAAATTGACTGAGAAACTGGGATTTACCTTAATATCAACACCAGTAGCTACCAAAGCGTAGCCTGGAGCCATAAACTTTGAAATATACTCTTCATCTCCAGGGGCGGAAAATCCTGGCGCAAATTGAGTTCTAAAATCAATCAATGAAGAGAAGTACAGCCTGCCGTCTTTTGCCTGCGACATCTTTCTACCAAACTTACTTACAATGTTTATTTTGTCATTTGTCTTTTGAAAATCGGCGTCGCCTTGTTTGATAAGCCCATAGCCCAATTCAAGATAGTTCTCCCAGGAATTTCTATCCTTAGTATAGTTGGCAAAAGTGGTCATGTAGCCACCAAGAGAAATAGAATTCTGGCCGCCAGCAGCCCAGTTAGTAAGACTTACCTGAGTAAAAGAAGCAGTTCCAAGGAATCCCTTCTTCCAGTATGTGGTGTCTGTTGGCGCTGCATCTTGTGCCATACCAGAGCCCAAAACCGCAAATAACAATAACATTAGAAATAGACTTTTCTTCATCACAAATTTTTGAAATATAGTTTAACAGTTCAGCTATAAAATGCTCTGGGCTGGAAGAAAAAGCGTCAAATATGGGTATATTATTTATAAGAATTCACTTTCTCATCATTTTCTTTTAAAATTCTCCTCAAAATTTTGCCAACATTAGACTTGGGAAGTTCTTTCACAAACTCTACGTGCTTCGGCACTTTGTAGCCCGTCAAGCTCTCTCTGCAAAAGCTTACGAGTTCTTCTGCGGTAAGGCTTTGATCCTTTTTCACTACAAAGATTTTCACAGCCTCGTTTGACTTCGGGTCAGGCACTCCTATAGCGCCTACCTCAAGCACCTTAGGGTTGCTGGCTACCGTATCTTCAATTTCATTCGGATAGACATTGAAGCCGGAAACAAGAATCATTTCTTTCTTCCGGTCAACAATTTTCACAAAACCATCCTTGTCGATAATCCCTATGTCGCCGGTTTTGAACCAACCGTCAACAAACACTTTCGCCGTTTCATCCGGCCTCTCCCAATAGCCACTCATCACCTGAGGGCCTTTGGCACATATTTCTCCAGGCTGGCCAACTGGCACTTCCTTTCCATCGTCATCCAGCAATATGATTTCGGTGCTCGGTACAGGCAAACCAATAAATCCATTTCTATGAGTGCCATCCAGTGGGTTGCAGGCAAGTACCGGAGAGGTTTCACTCAATCCATATCCTTCTACCAGAGGGCAACCAGTCACTTCCCTCCATCTTTCAGCCACTGCCTTCTGCACGGCCATGCCACCGCCAATCGCTCCCTTAAGCTTACTAAAGTCCAGCGTTTTGAAACTCTCCTGATTAAGCAAGCCGTTGAACAGTGTATTAACGCCAGTAATAATGCTAAACGGGTTCTTTTTCATGTCGGCACAAAAAGCCTTCATGTCTCTCGGGTTTGTTACGAGCACATTTTTTGCTCCCACATGAAACATCAGCAGGCCATTTACTGCAAGCGCAAAAATGTGATAAAGAGGCAACGCAGTAATGACCACCACCTCCTCACCTTCTACGAAAATTGGCTGAAACCACTGCGTCGTTTGCAAGGTATGCGCAACCATGTTACGATGCGAAAGCGTGGCACCCTTAGACACACCTGTGGTACCTCCTGTGTATTGCAGAAACGCCACGTCCTCTCCCTTGATCTCCGGCTTATCAAATTGTAGACTGGCACCTTCCTTCATGACTTGCTTTAAACTAACCGCACCAGGAATACGAAACGGCGGGACCATCTTCTTTATACGCTTCACCACGAAGTTTACTATGGGGCCTTTGAGACCTTTCAAGAAGTCACCCAACTCAGTAACAATGACATGTTTTATATCAGTGTTGGCTATTATTTTTTCCAGGTTGAACGCAAAATTGGCAACAATCACAATAGCCTTGGCGCCCGAGTCCTTGAATTGGTGCTCCATTTCCTTATGTGTGTACAAGGGATTGGTGTTAACTACCACCAGACCAGCCTTGATGGCTCCAAACATGACGATGGGGTACTGCAGGCAGTTTGGCATTTGGATAGCTATGCGGTCTCCCTTTTTCAGGCCCAGTTTTTTCTGCAGATAGGCAGCAAACTGTGTGGACTTCTCATCCACCTCCCTGTAGGTAAAGCCTTTGTCCATATTGAGAAACGCAGTCTGATCTGCATATTTCTTCATGGACTCAGCAAGCATTTCAACTAATGACGTATACTCATCGGGGTTAATTTCTTTGGCAACACCAGCGGGGTAGTGCTTGAACCAGGGATAATCTTTCATAGTTCTAATATCGTTTAAGTAGAGTTGCCAATATGACTATCGCTAGGGCATATTGTTTACTCATCCGATATAAGCTATTAACGGCAAAAAATCAAATGATTAAGTATTGTTGCACGAAGCCTGTGGCGTGAAAGTCAATAATTGAAAATAAAAAAAACCGGTAGAACGAAATTCATACCGGTTTCCAAATAAACAACATTAACCCAAAAATGATGGCTGTAGGAGAAGGATTCGAACCTCCACGGAGCAGTTAGGTCCACACGAGCTCTATGTGGACTTTATTCCTTATCCCCACCCCCGAGACAGGAGGGCATGGCTGCCAATTTCATCACCCTACATTGTGATCTGCAAGTCAATTCATCTAATTGACTGCAACAAAATTAACAAGAGTTTGATTTTATTAAAATATTTTTAATAAATTTGATAAAAAAATGTACAACACATAATTTCGAACCTCTCATAATAGTAGATTATTAAATCAGGGTAGTTAAAATGAGTAAAAATTACGAAATTGATAATGTAGACTTGAAGATTCTGAACCTTTTGATGGAAGATGCCAAGATTCCATACACTGAAATTGCCAAAAAGGTGTTCGTTTCGGGGGGTACAGTTCACGTGAGAATGAAAAAACTTGAAGAAATGGGCGTTGTTCAGGGCACCACTCTCAAGTTAGACTATTCCAAACTAGGGTACGATATTACGTGCTTTATCGGTATTTACCTTCAAAAAAGCTCTCTATATGATGAGGTCGTTGAGCGCTTGAGGGAAATTCCCGAAATTGTAACCGTCAACTACACCACCGGTAACTATAGTATCTTCGTCAAGCTTCACTGCAGAGACACCAAACATCTGAGAGAAGTGCTTCATGACAAGATTCAAAAGGTGGAAGGAATTGAAAGGACGGAAACCCTGATTAGCCTCGAAGAAAGCCTGAGCCGCCATATCAGTTTTTAGTACCCATTTCGGAAACTATTTAGCCCGATAAAGGTTTTACTATGAGTGCCATAGTTTTGAAACCTTTATCGGGTTTAATTTTCATACCCCTTTTGCGAAAAAAATGACTCCTCAAGTCTTGGGGTAGTAATTTATGTTGTACATTTGCTTTAATTATAATCAGTCTAAATAAGTAGAGGATGAGTAAGGACAACCAAATACTGGAAGAGCTCACCAAATCAGATTATAAATACGGATTTCACTCCGATATTGAAACTGAGTCGGCACCCAAAGGTCTTAATGAAGATATTGTCAGGTTTATTTCTGCAAAAAAGGAAGAGCCTGAGTGGATGCTGGAATGGAGACTTTCAGCTTACCGTCACTGGTTGACTTTGAAAGAGCCAACCTGGCAAAATGTCACTTTCCCGGAAATTAACTATCAGGACATCATTTTTTATGCTGCTCCCAAGCAAAAGATATCGCCTAAGAGCCTCGACGAAGTAGATCCTGAGCTGAGGGCTACCTTTGAGAAGCTTGGCATTTCGTTTGACGAACAAAAAAGACTTACAGGTGTGGCGGTCGACGCCGTGCTGGACAGCGTTTCCGTAGCTACTACTTTCAAGAGTAAACTTGGCGAACTGGGCATTATCTTTTGTTCTTTCTCAGAAGCGGTGAGAGAACACCCCGAACTAGTTAAAAAGTATATCGGGTCAGTAGTACCTGTCAACGATAACTATTTCTCCGCTCTTAACTCTGCGGTATTTTCGGATGGTTCTTTTTGCTACATACCTAAAGGTGTGCGTTGCCCAATGGAGCTTTCCACCTATTTCCGGATCAATGCCATGAACACAGGGCAGTTTGAACGGACGCTGATTGTGGCTGAAGAAGGATCCTATGTAAGCTACCTGGAAGGCTGCACCGCTCCTATGAGGGACGAAAATCAGCTTCATGCGGCTGTTGTTGAGATTTTTGCAGCCAAAGATGCTGAAGTGAAGTACTCGACTGTGCAAAACTGGTACCCGGGAAGCAAAGAAGGCAAAGGCGGCATTTACAACTTTGTTACCAAGCGTGGCCTTTGCTCTGGCGACGGTTCTAAAATATCGTGGACACAGGTAGAAACCGGGTCGGCAGTGACCTGGAAGTACCCTAGCTGTATCCTGAAAGGCGACAATTCCATTGGAGAGTTCTATTCAGTGGCTGTTACCAATAACTATCAGCAGGCTGACACTGGCACCAAAATGATCCATATTGGTAAAAATACCCGTTCCAGGATCGTTTCGAAGGGTATTTCTGCGGGCAAAAGCCAAAACAGCTACCGTGGACAGGTGAAGGTAATGAAACGTGCCGAAGGTGCGAGAAATTACTCTCAATGTGACTCACTGCTACTTGGCGACAAATGCGGAGCACATACCTTCCCATATATCGACGTGGAGAATCCACTGGCAATTGTAGAGCACGAAGCTACGACGTCGAAAATCGGAGAAGATCAGATTTTCTACTGCAACCAGAGAGGAATAGCCACAGAGGATGCAGTGGCGCTTATCGTAAATGGTTTCGCCAAAGAGGTGATGAATCAACTGCCTATGGAGTTTGCTGTTGAGGCTCAGAAACTTCTGGCTATATCCCTCGAAGGCAGCGTGGGCTAAGCAGAAACTCAGCAGACGAAAATTATGTTTTTATACGCCTGAAAATAAGGTCAGGCAAAAGTGAAAAAGAAAAGTAATTGACAATGTTAAAGATAAAGAACCTTAAAGCTTCGGTAGAAGGAAAGATGATCCTCAACGGAATTAACCTGGAAGTAAAGCCAGGAGAAGTTCACGCTATTATGGGTCCGAATGGTTCAGGAAAAAGTACGCTGGCTTCTGTTTTGGCCGGTCGGGAAGACTATCAAATTGAAGGTGGAGAAGTAGAATATATTGGCAAAGATCTTTTGGATCTTTCTCCTGAGGAAAGAGCCAGGGAAGGTGTTTTTCTTGCCTTCCAGTATCCCGTAGAAATACCCGGTGTAAGCACGACCAATTTTCTGAAAGCCGCTCTTAATCAAGTAAGAGAGCATCACGGCAAACCAGCACTCGACGCTGTTTCGTTTCTTAAATTGATGAAAGAAAAAATGGCACTGGTGGAGATCGACCAGGCGTTGCTTAGCAGGTCGTTGAACGAAGGCTTTTCTGGTGGAGAAAAGAAAAGAAATGAGATTTTCCAAATGGCGATGCTTGAACCGAAGTTGGCCATTCTGGACGAAACGGATAGCGGGCTTGACATTGATGCTTTGAGAATTGTGGCCAATGGCGTCAACAAACTCAAGACAAGAGACAACGCCACTATTCTGATTACGCACTATCAGAGGCTGCTCGACTACATAGTGCCTGATTTTGTGCACGTTCTTTACAAGGGGCGCATTATCAAGTCAGGAGACAAGAGCCTGGCCTTACAACTCGAAGAAAAAGGGTACGACTGGATCAAAGAAGAAGCTGACACAGTTTCTGCTTAGTTCTTTTAACCTGAAAATTCGTAAGTAATGACAACCCCAAACGAATACATTAACACCGTCGGCAAGGCATTTGAAAAATTTGAGGCCAGCTTAAATGGCAGCAAATCAACTTTCCTGCACGAGCTAAGAAAAGAGTCCCTGGCCGCTATTCTCAAATCGGGACTACCCGGGCCAAAGCATGAAGAGTATCGCTACACCAACTTTGGCAAGGCACTTGAAAAGAGCATAGCTTACGAGGGCATCGTAGCCGAAACTGCCGCTGCCAGCGCCCCCACCCCTCTTGACAGTTTTGAGGGCTATAAGCTTTACTTCGTCAATGGTAAGCTGGATGCTTCCCGTTCAGATTTGGGAGATTTAAGTGAAAAAGTTACTGTTACCTCTCTTGCATCGGCTGTTAAAGAACAAGGCGATTTGAAAGAATACCTGGGCAGCATTGTTAAATCGTGGCCGGATGCTTTTTCGCACCTCAACACGGCATTTGCGAAAGAAGGTGTTTTTATTCGAGTCAAGAAAAACACCATTCTGGATAAGCCGCTGTATATCATCCATTCAAATGACACGTCGGCTACTGAGGTGCTTGCACATTACAGAAACCTGGCAATTGTAGAAGAGGGGTCTCAACTAAAGGTGATAGAGGCTAATTTCTCCACCGGAGCAAATACTTCATATACTAATACCGTTTTGGAGATTTTCTGCAAAAAAAATGCCTCCGTAGAATGGAGTAAACTGCAGCTCGAAAACGAAACTGCGCTGCGGATTGACAATTCGCTGGTATATCAGGAAAGAGATTCCAAGTGCACAATCAATACCATCACGCTAAGTGGGCAGATGGTGAGAAACAACCTCTACATTGCCCTGGATGACGAGAACACCGAGGCACATATGTATGGGTTGTACCTGATTGATGGAAAAACGCATGTAGACAACCATACGTCTGTAGACCATAGAAAGCCTAATTCATTCTCCAATGAATTGTACAAAGGCATCATGGATGATCAGTCGCACGGGGTTTTTAACGGAAAGATATTTGTCCGTCAGGATGCGCAAAAAACCAATGCCTTTCAGCAGAACAATAACATTCTGCTAAGCCCCAATGCTGTGATCAACACCAAGCCTCAGCTCGAAATATGGGCTGATGACGTGAAATGTTCGCACGGTTGCACCACAGGCCAGCTGGATAACGAACAGTTGTTCTACCTGCGAGCCCGTGGAATTTCAGAAGACAAGGCAAGAGCCATGCTTCTGCACGCATTTGCAGGCGACGTGATAGCGAACATATCCGTGGGGCCTGTCAAAGAATACCTCGAGCAGTTAATTACCGATAAAATAGAAAACTAGCCATGGGCAGCCCAGCTTCAACAATAGATTGGTCATTGGACATTCAATCAATACGGAAGCAATTTCCTGTGCTACATCAGGAAGTGAACGGCAAGCCTTTGATCTATTTCGACAATGCTGCGACAAATCAGAAGCCTGTATCTGTCATAAAAGCGCTGGATCACTACTATGAGACAGACAATGCAAATATCCACAGAGGCGTTCATACTTTAGCCGAAAGAGCTACCGCTGATTTCGAGGGCACAAGAAAGAAAGCAGCTGCTTTTCTCAATAGCAACGAGGTAGAAGAGATCATTTTCACCAAAGGAACGACAGAGAGTATCAATCTTGTGGCGTCCACCTGGGGTAGAAAATTCGTAAACCCGGGTGATGAAATCATCATCAGCACGCTGGAACACCATTCCAATATTGTGCCGTGGCAAATGCTTTGTGAAGAAAAAGGAGCTGTCCTGAAAGTGATTCCTATCAATTCCAAAGGGGAAATCATCGTTGAGGAGTTCAAAAAGCTCCTATCAACTAAGACAAAACTTGTTTCTGTCGTGTTCGCTTCCAACGCCTTGGGTACTGTAAATCCTGTCGCAGAAATAATCGCCCTTGCGCATCAAACTGGAGCCATAGTTATGTTAGATGGTGCGCAGGCATCGGCCCACCTTGAAGTGGATGTGCAGAAGCTTGATATCGACTTCTTTGCTCTCTCCGCACATAAAATGTATGGCCCAACAGGAGTCGGCGTACTCTACGGCAAAAGAAGCTTATTGGAAGCAATGCCTCCCTATCAGGGTGGTGGAGAAATGATCAGCGAGGTAACCTTTGAAAAGACAACCTACAACGCCATTCCTTATAAGTTTGAAGCCGGCACGCCGAACATCGCTGATGTGATTGCTTTTGGGGCAGCCATCGACTTTGTAAACGAGCATGGCAAAGAACGAATTGCTGCTCATGAAGAAGAACTGCTCCATTATGCGACAGCAAAGCTTGAGAATATCCCTGGGGTAACGATAGTAGGCCAGGCAGCTGATAAAGTCAGTGTTGTGTCATTTCTTGTCAACGGCTATCATCCACTTGATGTGGGAATGTACCTGGACGCCAGAGGCATTGCAGTGCGCACGGGGCATCATTGTACGCAACCTCTGATGAAACATTTGGGGATCGAAGGAACGGTAAGGGCCTCCTTTTCTGTTTACAATACCAAAGAGGAAATTGACCGACTGGCAGAGGCGGTTACCCTGCTTGCCGGTAGAAAAAATTAGAATGGCGGAGACTATAAAAGGCATTCAGGATGAAATTATCTCCGAGTTTGATATACTTGGAGATGATCGTGAAAGCAAGATATTCTACATTATGGAGTTGGGCGCTACGCTTCCAAAAATGGAAGAAAGCGAAAAAGTAGAACACAATATTATCAAAGGCTGTCAGTCGAAAGTATGGCTCACGGCAGCGCTGGCTGGCGAAGTAATAAAATTCAGCGCCGATAGCAACACTGAAGTTACCAAAGGGCTTATCAGCCTATTGATACGAGTATTGTCGGGACAGAAACCGCAGGATATCATGCAAGCCGAGCTTTTCTTTATTGAAAAGATAGGCATGGGACAGTTGATCGGATCCCAAAGATCGAACGGGCTTTCGTCGATGATCAAGCAAATGAAGCTATATGCGCTGGCCTTTCAGACTAAGTTGGCCGGAACAAATACATAAACACAAACGCTGAGAACTATGGAAAACCAAAATCAGCAGGAAGCGGATTTAAAGGAAAAGGTAATTGCCGCCATCAAAACGGTGTATGACCCGGAAATTCCTGTGGACGTATACGAGTTGGGTCTGATCTACGAGATCAGTATATTTCCCGTCAACAACGTTTTTGTGTCTATGACATTGACATCCCCTAGCTGTCCTTCAGCCGAGGCCATCCCCAGTGAGGTGAAGGCCAAAATTGAAGAGGTAGAGGGAGTAAACGACGTGGAGGTTGAGCTTACGTTCGACCCGCCATTTACGCAAGATATGATGAGTGAGGCCGCCAAATTGGAACTAGGCTTCATGTAAATTAGTTTATTCATCCAGCGGCCGTTTAAGCCGTCATTCAGAAATAAATAGAACTTTAAAAAGATAAGGAAATGTATCCCGAACCACTAGTTGCCCCCATGAGGACAGACCTTACCAGTGCAGGATTCACTGAGCTAAGAACCTCCGAAGATGTTGAAAATCACCTTGAAGACCACAAAGGCACTTCGCTAATTGTTATCAACTCGGTGTGTGGATGTGCGGCTGGAGCAGCCCGTCCCGGAGTGAAGATGGCTCTAGCCAATAGTGCTAAGAAGCCTAACTTTTTAGGAACTGTGTTCGCTGGTGTAGATAAAGAGGCTACTCAGACTGCCAGGGAATATACTTTGCCTTACCCCCCTTCGTCTCCGTCAATCGCACTGTTTAAAGATGGTGAATTGGTTCACTTCGTAGAAAGACACCACATTGAGGGCCGCAATGCTCAAATGATTGCAGCTCATTTGGTTGATGTTTTTGAAGAATATTGCTAAGGTTTCAAGAGAATAATATAAAATCATAGCAAAAGCTGGCTCAAAAGGCCAGCTTTTTATTTTGTTAGTTTCACGGAAACGGTTGATGTGGTCATCAGGTACCGCACCCTGCCCTGCCATTGAAAGGAAGCCAGTGCCCTCACTTCATAGTCATTTGGAAGTATATAAGTGTGGCTCACTTCGTTGCCGCAGGCAAAGTAACCGTCTCCAAAATCCCAATAGAACTCGGCATTGGCCGGATATGCGCCTGCCAAATGAGATTTAAATCTGGAAGCCTCATTGATTACTCCCGACACCTCTTCGTCCATTTTGAGCTCCAGAAATTCGTTCAATTCATACTCGTGGTCAATTTCATAGATTGTTCGGCTAGTGGACGCCTCCAAAATTGATAGCTTTATGTCATAGGTGCCATGAGCATCATAACAATGACTGACTGATTGCCCTTCTCCACCAAAACTATCCCCAAAATCCCAGCGGTACTTTACATCTCCATTATTACTCTCCGACTGGTACTCCAAATCGACACAGAGATTGCACGTAAGTTTGTGCGAAAAAGCGTTTTCGTTCGTGAAGATTTTTTCCGCAAGACAGATATCCTCACCAGTCAGTTCAGAGTATAACTCCTCCGACGTGGTAACAAATGAGTAAATATCCTGATTTCCCTGCTCGTTGCCAGAGACGAAGTATATCTTTTCCCCAATTGGTGGGAGGCTAAAGTGCTTGTTGTCATGCCGGTCATTAAATTGATTACCCAGGTTCTTCGGCCCTGACCATTCGTTCCAATTCTCTCCTTGTTTAACTGAATAAAAGATATCGAGACCTCCGTAACCTTCCTGACCGTCAGAGGAATAGAAAAGAAAACGGCCATCTGGAGAAAATGACGGAGAGGTATCTTCTCCAGGCGTATTCAAGGCACCAAGGTTGATAGGCGCATCCCATACTTTTTTACTTACTCTGTGGCTGATATAGATATCTCTTCCACCCCTTGAGTCGTCCATTTCTGCAGAAATTAGCATGTGCTTGCCGTCCTCAGAGACAAAAAAGTCAGCGTATCCGGACTTGTTCTTGAAACCCTTTATAGTAAAATTGGCAGGGGTAGTCCATTTGCCATTTCGAAGTTCGGAATAGGAAAGACCCTCGCCTGAAATCTCTCCATTCTCGTAAGTATTACCCAAAATCAAATTAACGACCCCTTCTTCCACCGTAATAGAGGTGACAAAATTAGGCCCTCTGTTATTCAATGGAGGTGGCATGCGCTCAACTTTTGTCCAGGTATGCGTCTTTGGATCCCAGGTTGCAGTCCAAATATCCTCGGCGTCTTTGGTGCCTCCAACGTTGTCGGGGTGGTTGCTTCTGCTAAAAAAAAGCCGTCCTTCGCCCGGCTCTACCAGGGGCCCATGCTCATCGTAAATACTATTAACTCCGTATTCATTATTTTTCTCGACCGAGGCAATATTTCTCTTATCTACCTTTCCAAGAGGAGACCCCGCCGGAGCGTGGTGTTTTGCACTTACCTCAGAGTCGGAGAAAATTATTTTATTTTGGGCCTGCCCAAAATGAAACGCAGAAGCTAGAATTACGGTAAGAAAAACCCCTTTTTTAACAAAAAGGAAAGTTGTCAGCTCCGACCACTTAATTAAAGAGAACCCGAAATGGCTTTTTGAAATACAATCTGTTAGCATTTATTGCAACTATTTGGTCAGTGTTTTGAAATCAGAGATTCAAAGCCATGTTTCAATCTACGATTTACTTAAAAAAATCATTATTACCCATATAAAATTGGATTAAACCAATGAGTGGGGCAAAAAAATTGTTATCTAAAAATCAAGACGAGAGCTTTAGCACCCTCTTGTAATTCCTCAATGAAATTCCCGACATTTATGACTTGAGGCAGCCCGACATTAACTACTCTATAACACAACGATTGGCAAAAGGTCAACGATCAGATACGTAACAAACCAGCTTCAGATCGAACATAGCGAATGAAATCCCGGCAGGTTAAAAAGAGAACTTCTCCTTGAACTCAAGCAGTTCCTGCCTCAGGCTTTCTGGGTGAGGCATGTTGATATAATCTGCCAGCAGGGTCTCAGGGCTCACTTTTAATTCCATAAGGCTGATGTGCTGGTTAATGAAAGTATACTCAAGTTCGGGAAACATCTCTTTCATAGCATCCACTATGTCCAGAATGGGCAAGTTCTTATCAACAACATTATAGATTCCGGAGGGCACCTGCTTCAGTAAAGTTTCCTTGATAATCTCGGCAACGTGCGTCACATGTATAAAAGCCCTGGCTTGTTTGCCGTTGCCAAAAATCTGGATTCGATTGCCGAAGTTGGCATCAAACATAAACCGGTTGATGACGGCGTCGAACCTCATGCTCTTATTGTAGCCATACACATTACCACACCGTAATATAACAGCGTCCTTGTTTGCACCCAGGCGAACCACGTGTTCCTCTCCCCTATGCTTCGAAATACCATAGAAAGTCGACGGATCAGTGTCGGCTCGTTCGGTGGCGAGCTCCTCACTGGCACCATAAACGGCGGTACTGCTGGTGTATATGAGTTTCTTCACATTGTCCATCTCTTCAACTGCATACACCAGCTCGGCCGTTCCCCAGTGGTTCACCTGCTCGTAAAAGTGTGAGTCGGTATTGGCAAATGGCGTCGTTACCCTTGCCGCTAAATGGATCACGGCATCCACTTCTTTCAAATGCTTTCTTAGGGTTCTGCTGTCAAGCAATTCAGCTGACACCAGCTTTATTCTTTCGTGGCCAGGGTACTTTTGACCAAAGAAAAAATTGAAGTTGCCTTTGCTCAGGTTATCATACACAATGATCTTCTCAACCTCGGGCTGTTGGCACAAATTCCCTACCACCTGGGTTCCAATATACCCGGCTCCTCCTGTAATTAATACTCGCATCTATTTACTGATTAGGTCGGTATGTAAACCGCATTCTGTCTTTTTCATCCCAAACCATCTGGCTTCACGTTCCTGCATTTCAGGATCCACTTTACGGGTGCAGGGCTCACAGCCTATACTCATATAGCCTTTGGCATCCATTGGATGCCTCGGCAAATTGTGCTCCCTGATGTACTGGAAAATCATTTTGGCATTCCAGTCCAGCATAGGATGGAACCGAAACGTGTTATGCGGAGCCGGTTGCTCCACTTTCATAGCCGCCCTTACGGCGCTTTGATCCGCTCTTACTCCATTGATCCAAATGTCGTGCTCTTGAAGCAAAGCATCAGTTGGTTGCGTTTTATTGATGTAGCAGCAGTAGTCTGGGTCACTTGTAAACAATAGTTTACCATCATTACCAACCTGCATGTTTCTTGGCATGCTCGATTTTACATCAAGCACTTTCATTCCAAACTCCTTGGCCACCTGATCCTTAAAAGCGATAGTGTCCGGAAAAAGATAGCCTGTATTGATAAAATAGACTGGGATTGAGTTGTCTATCCTGCTCAGCATATGAAGCATTACCAGGCTGTGCGTTTGAAAAGAGGAGGTTGTAAATAACTTCTTCCCCTCTGCCGTATACTCTTGAATTTTTGTTTCTAGCTCTTGAAAAGTCACTTCCTTACAGTTTAAAAAGTGAAACCCCCATTCCCGGAGAAAAATTCCGAAAGCGTATGAGAAAGCAAGATTAATACAAAAATCGTTTGGATTGAAAAAAATTCAGAGCCAATCCCTCGAAAGTTTTTCAGCTGCAATGATCCCACTCAAAACTGTTCCCGGAATTCCCTGCCCAGGATAGGCGGTGTCACCACACAAGTAAACTCCTTTCGGCCCAAGCCTGCTGTTGACCATTTGCCAGGGCTTGATTTTCATATATTGTGGATAACCGCCCACGAAACCCCATTTTCTTCCGGTCCACTTTTCCCAGGCCTTTGGCCCAGAGTTGTGTTTGTAAACGATATCCTTTCGTTCCAGAAAACCATGGTGCTCGAGGGTGTCGATGATTTCCTTTTCCAAAATATCACTGGCAATTTCAGTGTCTCCAGGGTGTGGAATGTGCGTTGTGACCGACGCCACCATCAGACCCTCCACGTCCGAACGGGTTTCGTCAAGCGGGTGGCTTAAGCTTAAAAAAATGCTTTTGGATTTTATCCCACTTAACGGTGTGTGCAGGTGAATCTGGTAGTGAATAGCATCGAATTGTCTTCTAGGCCTAAAACCAAAACTAAGCTGAAAGGCACTGTTCAGCATCTGCGATGGCATATCCTTTGCTCCTCTCTGCAGCACCTGTGGAAACAACTCCCTAAGATTGTTAATTGGGATAGCCCCTATCACAAACCTGGAATCAAAAGTGCCCTTTGAGGTGCCAATAGTGTACCTCTCTCCGTCGGCTACTATCTTCTCTACCCGGCACCTCAAAGCAACTACTCCTCCCCTGCCCTCAATATAATTTACCAAAGGGTTTACAAGATTGATCATGCCCCCATCCAGATAATAATTGCCATAGTTAGTGTAGCATAGGGCTGTTGCCCCAAAAAGCACATTCACCTCCTCCATCTGATTTTGAGCAGTGATAAGGAGCTGTTCATTGACGAATGCAACAAATCTTTCGTTCTGATCAAGCCCATATTTTCGAAGGAGACCAGCCATAGAATAAAAGCTCCACCGGGCATAAGTAAAATCGGTTATTCGTGCATTGGAAGCCAATTTTACCAGGTCAGAAAAGGACGAAGAGGGAAACTCCCTGAATCGAAGCGAGGCATCCCACACAAACCGGCTAACTTTGTAACAAAACTCCCAAAATGGGCGTTGGCCTTTGCTTCCAAAAATCCGTTCCGCCTCCTTTATCCAGTCTTCAATAGCTTCATAACGGTTAATGACTGTTCCGTCTGCCAACACCACCTGCATGGGCAAGGCAAGCTTTCTGGCAGATAGCGGGATGCCTGTCTTGTCCAAAAGATGCTTCAGGGGCATTCCTTCATCCAGGCCAACCAGTGTGGTAGCGCCAGTTTCAAAAACGAAACCCTTGCGCCAATACGAACTTGTGCATCCTCCTGGCAGGTAATTTTGCTCTAACACAGCCACCGTTAGTCCTTTCTGGGCCAACAGAGCAGCACTTGTTAAACCACCCATTCCACTTCCAACCACACATACATCCACTCTATTCTTCATGCTTTGTAGGATTGTTTAATCTATTGTTAAAAAAGTTAAACAAGTTGGCTCCTCATAATGTTTGCTGACTAATTGATTCTATTAACAGGAATTATTGCACTTATTTACCAAATAAACGTTTATAGAATTTCAAATACTCCTGAATGAAGGTAGCAGTCTACAGAAAAGAACATTTTAATGCAGCCCACAGGCTCAACAATCCGGCCTGGAGTGAAGAAAAGAACAGAGAGGTTTTTGGAAAGTGCAATAATGGCAATTATCACGGACACAATTACGATTTGGTGGTAAAGCTGGTGGGAGACCCTGACCCTGAAACAGGGTACGTATTTGATATGAAAGTATTAAGCGATCTGGTGAAAGAACATGTGACGAGAAAATTTGACCACAAGAACTTAAACATCGACGTGGAAGAGTTTCGCTCGTTGAATCCAACTGCTGAAAATATTGCGATTGTAATCTATGACCTGTTGAGAGCCAGGATTGACAGCAAACTTGATTTAAAAATTACCCTTTATGAAACAGAAAGAAACTTTGTTGAGTACCCAGCCTAGCCAGGCATTGGACATAGACGACATGGAAGATGATCATGTGGCGACCTCCTACGAGACACCACTAAGGGCCGATGCTTTCGAGATGGATGACGATCTCAAAATGGAGCTTATTGCCAAGCACTTCAGGGAGATCATGCATATTTTGGGCATGGATCTGACCGACGACAGCCTGAAAGGTACTCCGAATAGAGTCGCTAAAATGTATGTTAAGGAGGTATTCAGCGGCTTAAACCCAAAAAACAAGCCTACAGCAAAGCTGTTTGACAACAAATACGAGTACAATGAAATGCTGGTAGAACGTGACATTACCTTCTATTCGTATTGCGAGCATCATTTTGTGCCTATTTATGGCAAGGCTCATGTGGCATACATTTCCAGTGGGAAGGTGATAGGCTTATCAAAAATCAACCGTATTGTTCAGTATTATGCAAAAAGGCCTCAGGTACAGGAAAGAATGACCGTGCAAATTGCAAATGAGCTGAAAAAGATTTTAAAGACAGACAACGTGGGAGTGGTGGTAGATGCCGTGCACATGTGTGTTTCTTCACGTGGAGTGGGCGACACCAACAGCAGAACAGGTACTGCACATTTCAGCGGAAAGTTTTCAGATGAAAACACCAAGAAAGAATTTTTGAATTACATCAATACGCCCAACAATCTCAATGGTAAATAGTTAGTGAAGTAGCAATAAGCTACACCAAAAAAACTATTTACTAATGAGTGACGGGAATGCAAAAAGCTATCTGGTCGTTGGCGGATCGAAGGGCATTGGGCTTGAGGTAGTGAAGAAGCTGCTTGAAATGGGGCATTCGGTTCACAGCATTTCAAGATCACAAAGCCCTTTGAGTCATGCTAACCTGGTGCACCATCAGCTTGACGTCACCATCGGAGACTGGTCGGGGGTCTCACTTCCTCAAGTGCTTGACGGATTTGTATACTGCCCGGGCACCATTAATTTGAAGCCATTTCACCGCCTCACTGAGGCAGATTTCAATCTTGACTTCATTGTCAATCTCATCGGCGCAGTAAAAGCCTTACAAAAGGCCTACCTATCGCTAAAAACTGCTGACAAATCTAGCGTAGTACTCTTTAGCACAGTGGCTGTGTCGCAGGGCATGGGCTTTCATGCTTCGGTAGGGGCCGCCAAAGGAGCCGTTGAGGGGCTTGCCAAATCGCTGGCTGCGGAGTGGGTGAGCCAGGGAATAAGGGTGAACACAATTGCGCCTTCTCTTGTGGACACCCCGCTTGCCGCCGGCCTTTTATCGTCTGAGGACAAACGAACCGCTGCTGAGAAAAGAAACCCAATGGGGCACGTAGGTACTGCCCAGGAACTGGCTGAAACTGTTATTCACCTTCTCACCTCCGCTAGCTGGATCACAGGCCAAGTGATGCACCTTGATGGCGGAATGTCGAGTATCAGACCGATTTAATCATCATTCTTCAAAACAATTCGGTCGATCTTAAAGATATAGATAGTATATCATTCAATATGTAATATTCATGCCAAGTCCGCCAGAAGCATTTCTAATTTTTAAAACTGAGTTAAAAAGGCTTGAGCTAGAGAAAGAAAGGCTTCGAATCCAGTATGAGCAAAGGATATCATTGCTAAACGAAGAACTTGATTACTTAAAAGAACAGATAAACTCTCAGGAAAGCATGCTTAAATCGGCTTTCGACTATGCGTCTAAGCTTGAGCAAAGCATGAAGGCCTTCAAAGAAGACATTATCCAGGACAAAGCACGCTTGAAAGAAAGCCGCCATTAAAGCCACGCCTATGGAAGCTATAAGAAACTTGAAAGAAGCCGACATGGAAGCAATGGGTTTCCAGCTACGTTTCGAAAACCGCTGGGCAAGGGTTGTCTATCACCCTGGCTTGAAGGTCGTCCTTTGCCAGCTACTTTCGGACTACGTACCTATAGAACATTTTCGCTCTATGTTTCAACAAATTTCAGCTCTAATTGAAAATGGAGATTTTACAAAATTCATTTTTGATAAAAGATCACTGCGCACATTTCATCAGCCTTCAATGGAATGGTATTTTCTTTATTGGAAACAGGAAATGATGCGTTATGGATTACTTCAACATCGAAAAATACTGCCGAATCTCAACTGGTTTAAGACAGCCGTTGCCATTGAACGAGAGAAGATCGCCAGCAAAATGTCGCCAGAAGCAGTTAAAAAACTAGACATCAGGTATTGCGATAATATTCAGGAAGCTATTCAACTATGAACAGTGCAAATGTTTCCCACCTCAGAGCTGAAGACATACTTTCCATGGAAAGCCTGGTTAGGCGCAACTTTGTCAATTCGCTAACGGGATTCAAAAGCGTGACCTTGATCGGAAGCAGAAGCTTGGAGGGAGTTAATAACCTGGCTGTTTTCAGTCAGGTGATCCATGTGGGAGCAACACCTCCGCTGATTGGCGTACTTTTCAGGCCGCATACTGTTTCCAGGCACACGTTCGAGAACATTTTGGCTACCGGTTCATTTACCTTGAACCATTTCACAGAAAAGACCGTGCTGCAGGCACATCAAACCAGCGCAAGGTATGGAGAAAGTGAATTTGAAGCCACCGGGCTAACACCAGAATTCAACGGAAGCTTTTCTTCTCCCTATGTGAAGGAAGGTACGATAAAAATAGGTCTTGAGCTTGTGGAAGTGCAAACCATCAAAGCCAATGGCACCGAACTCGTTATTGGAGCCATAAAAGAAACGTTGGTGCCAGAGTTTTGCATCGGATCAGACGGTTTTGTTGACCTGGAAGCTGCTCAGGTCGTCACTTGCAGTGGGCTCGATTCGTACCACTCCACCAACAAAATAGCCCGACTTACCTATGCCAAGCCTGGAAAAATACCACAACGAATAGACAAAATCTTGTCCCATTAAAAAATGTGGCTTTCCACACCGGTATTTGTTGAGGGAAATACCAAGTATCCAAAAATCATCCGATTATATTAAAATTTTTCAATTTACTCAGCTATTTTTGCGCCCCTGAAATGAGCCTTAACATGTATTAAGGTCTAACAACTTTTCATTGAACTAAAAACTGACCATGAACAGTATAGTGTATTTAGTCCCTGCTCTGGGGATTTTAGGATTGATCGTAATGATCATGAAATCGTCGTGGGTATCGAAACAAGATGCCGGTGATGACAATATGAAGGTATTGGCCGGCTACATCGCCGACGGAGCCATGGCTTTCCTGAAGGCAGAGTGGAAAGTGCTTGGCTATTTCGTGGTAATCGCCGCAATTCTGCTTGCCTATTCGGGCACTCTTGTTCCTGACTCTCACCCAACCATCGCCATCGCCTTTGTAATAGGTGCGGTTCTTTCTGCATTTGCTGGCTGGGTAGGCATGAACATCGCCACAAAGGCAAACGTGAGAACCACCCAAGCCGCCAGAACCTCACTGGCCCAGGCCTTGAAAGTTTCTTTTAACGGTGGTGCCGTTATGGGCCTTGGTGTAGCTGGTCTGGCTGTTCTGGGCCTTGGCTCACTGTTCATTGTATTGGTTCAGATTTTCGTGCCGGAAGGAGCTGCGGCTACCGGCCTTGAAATGAAAACTGCTATTGAAGTGTTAGCTGGTTTTTCTTTAGGAGCCGAATCTATCGCTCTTTTCGCCCGTGTTGGTGGTGGCATATACACCAAAGCCGCTGACGTAGGCGCTGACCTGGTGGGTAAAGTTGAAGCCGGCATTCCCGAGGACGACGTTCGTAACCCTGCAACGATTGCCGACAACGTGGGTGATAACGTAGGTGACGTAGCTGGCATGGGCGCTGACCTTTTCGGGTCTTACGTAGCCACCATCCTTGCCACCATGGTATTGGGACAAGAAATTGATGCTTCTGCCGATGCTTTCGGTGGGTTCTCTCCCATTTTGCTACCGATGATTATTGCCGGTATGGGTCTTGTTTTCTCTATAGTAGGTACATTTTTTGTCCGCATCAAAAGTGAAACTTCCAGTGTTCAGGCAGCTTTGAACATGGGCAACTGGTCATCTATCTTCCTGACTGGTGTTGGTTCTTTCTTTCTCGTAAACTACATGCTTCCTGCTGACCTTTCCATCAGAGGTTACGAATTCACAAACATGGACGTGTTCTACGCTATCCTGCTCGGCCTTGTGGTTGGCGCATTGATGAGCATAGTGACCGAGTACTACACTGCCATGGGTAAAAAACCTGTCAACTCGATTGTTCAACAGTCTTCTACAGGTCATGCAACCAATATTATCGGTGGCCTTTCTGTCGGAATGGAATCGACAGTGCTACCTATCCTAATTCTTGCCGCCGGCATTTATGGCTCGTTTTCGTTTGCTGGTCTTTATGGAGTAGCCATTGCGGCTGCCGGTATGATGGCCACTACAGCCATGCAGCTTGCGATCGACGCCTTTGGCCCTATTGCAGATAATGCCGGAGGTATCGCTGAAATGAGTGGCCTGCCAAAAGAAGTTCGTGAGCGCACTGACAACCTGGACGCAGTAGGTAACACTACCGCAGCGGCAGGGAAAGGTTTTGCTATCGCTTCGGCTGCACTTACTGCACTTGCGCTATTTGCAGCATTTGTCGGTGTAGCTGGAATCGACTCAATCGATATTTACAAGGCTGATGTGCTTGCAGGCTTGTTCGTGGGCGGAATGATCCCATTTATATTTTCCTCCCTTGCTATTGCCGCTGTAGGTCGTGCGGCTATGGACATGGTAAATGAAGTGCGCCGTCAGTTCAAGGAAATTCCTGGCATCATGGAGTACAAAGGAAAGCCAGAATACGACAAATGCGTAGCCATTTCAACCAAAGCTTCGATTCGTGAAATGATGCTGCCCGGTGCTATTGCCCTGCTGACTCCGATCATTGTTGGTTTCAGCTTTGGCCCTGAAGTACTCGGAGGAACGCTAGCCGGTATCACTGTTTCTGGTGTATTGATGGGAATTTTTCAAAACAACGCCGGTGGTGCCTGGGACAATGCCAAGAAGTCGTTCGAAAAGGGCGTTGAAATCAATGGCAAGATGGAATACAAAGGCTCTGAGCCGCACAAAGCGTCAGTGACTGGTGATACTGTTGGTGATCCTTTCAAGGATACTTCCGGGCCGTCAATGAACATTCTTATCAAGCTTACGTCTATTGTGGCGCTCATCATTGCGCCACATATTTCCGAAAAACCTCACACAGCATCGATAGACCAGCAGCTCAATGAGCAAACTGCAAAAGAGATCAGCGTGAAGGTGGAGAAAGTACTTGAAAAGGTTAAGTAAAACCAAGTCTCGCAAAAGCTATACAAGAAACGAAATGACCCGTACCTCTTTCTGGTACGGGTCATTTTTTTGCCCTATTCTGTGTGCTCCTTTGGAAACTTCACCACAATCGTGGTGCCCTTGCCAACCTGGCTCTTGAGCACGATTGCGGCCCCCAGCCTGTCAGCTATTTTCTTTACAACGTACAGGCCAAGGCCGTCTCCCTGCGATAACTGACTGCCTTTGAAAAACATATCAAAACATCTGTCCTGGACATTTTGCGGAATACCCACTCCATTATCTTCCACAGTAAGACTTACATGATCTTTAGGCCCCTCGGTAAAGCTTATTACGAGCACAGGTTCTACTTTTGAGGAAAATATCAAGGAGTTTTCGACGATGTTAGTGAGCACGCTTTCTATCAAGTCTTCGCTGGCATTAAAGCCTAAATCAGGGGCAATATTTACGGTGACTTTTGTACCATTGTCGGTCAATCTATCCTGAAAACCATCCAAAACCTTTTCCACCAGTTTGGCACACAAATCGCTGCCGATATGAGTAACCGTTAATTCGGTACTGGAAACATAGCTAATAGCAATTAGCTTCTTAAGCATGCTGTCCATCCCGCTGATGACCTTATCAATCAACTCATAGAGTTCTCCTACTTTCTCGTCAGTATTTCTATCCTCAACCAGCTGGACAATCCCTCTTAAAGTCGTTAAAGGGCGCCTCAAATCATGTGAGGCCCGGTAAAGAAAAGTGTCCAACTCACGGTAAGCTTTTTGCAGGTTAAGGGTCTTCTCCTCAACCAGCATTTCTAGCTTTGAGTTGATCAGATTGATTTGAGCATTCACACTGCTCAGTTCCTTGTTGCGGGACTCGATAAATTTGTTCTGTTCATCTACTTTGATCCGCTTTTCATCTAGCTCATTATTTTGCGATTTAATTTCACGCAACGCATTCTCCAGCGACTTACCCATGCTGTGAACCTGCGCACCGAGCTCACCCAAATTCTTATTCTTTGAAGCGTCCGAAAAATTAAGGTTCGCATACTGCTGTAGCGACTTTAGGGTCTCATTGAGGTTGTCACCAACCTTTGCACTCAGCAGCTCAAGCATGTGATTAATGTCGGCCCTCAGCCTCCTTAATCTTGGGTTTGCCGCCTGCTCTTTGAGTCTTACCGAAAAAACGCCGTTGTTCACCTGCTCGATTAGAAACTGCATTTCCATAATCAGAGCTTGATCTTTTTCGAGATTAGACTTGATCCTATCAACCTCCCGATTTATCTCACGGGCCATGTCTTGCATTTCCCTGCTTCCTTTCTCCGATATCTTTTCGTAACCGGTTCGGTCGCCGTTCAAAAAAAGAAAAAAATTGATGAGGCCGCTCTTCAGCAGCATAAGAGGCCTTACTACCCATCGGGAAGTAATAGCCACCACCAGCACTACGCTTAGCACAGCTCCTAAGATGCTCATTATCAAATTCTTCCATAGCATTCTAAGATAAGGAGCCATAAAATCTTCCTTCGGCACTTCCGCAACAACAAGCCAGTCAAACTCAGGCAAAACCCTAGTCATTAACAAAATGGTTTTTCCCTCCCTTTGGAACTCTGCGATTGACACCCTGCCACTAAGTATGTCGTCTGCCACTTTACTCAAGCCTGGCTCATTTTTAATATTTGATCCATTTGACTCAGAACTACTATACCCAATCCTGGTTGTGTCGTTATGAAGTTTGATTGTACCGCTACGGTCAACAATGTAAAGCTGACCAATGGACTGAAGGCTATCATAGGCAATTACTGAACTAAACTTATCAAGACGCATGGCCACATCAGCCAGCCCCAGCACACTTCCGTCATCCCCAACAATCTTGTTGTTGACATAGAAAAGCAATTGCTTTTGCCGCACGTATTTGTTGATGTCTATGTTGAACTCCCGAAAGTTGTCACTATTGAGGAATTTCTTAAAAAAAGGATCTGCAGCGTCGGTTAATTTTCTCCGAGGCCAATAATTTGAAATAATAACCGGGTTTTCAACCGGGATAATGTGAAGACTAACAATATTCTTGCTCGCCCCAATTTGGTCCAGGTACCTGAGAATTTGCGTGGTATCAGGTTGTTCGTTCCTGAGCCAGTCCTTAACAAATGGGCTGTTGGCTAAATATTTTGACACATGAATCGATTCGCTGACATTCTCCATAAACCGAACGGCAGCATAGTCAACCAACACAGGAAGCTCATTTGAAATCACCCTTTCCGTGACCGTCTTCTTATTTTGATAAAAAGTCCATACACTTAAAATGGCACCTACAACCAAAATCAATAGTGAAATCAGCACGGTTAGTATAACCTTGAGTCTCTGTTCCCCCAGAAAGGAAAAAAAATTATATGAAGGTTCTTTTAACGAAGACATCTACCCTTGACTGATCTGTATAACTTTAAATCTACAAGTTTGTTATCGTCATTAGCAACTGACTCCGGTAAAGGCCATTCAACTGTGTGCATTTGACAAACTTTTTCAAACATTAAACTCGGAAAAATAAGTGACTTATAAAGGGAAGATGTTAATCTTGTAGTAATGAAGTATATGAAAAAACTTGTTTTTCCCTGCCTTGCATTAATTCTGCTGCTTTCCTCCTGTAAGGATGAGGAGGATAAGAAGAGCTATCTCACCTTCGACATGTACAGCCCCGAGCTGGACGTAACGAAGACAATCTGGCTCTATCTTCCCGCCGACTACCAGACAACCGAAAAGGAATATCCGGTAGTTTATTTTCAGGATGCTCAATGGGTTTTTGAAAAGCCTGAAGGGTACTCACAGGAAATGCATGTGGATGAAAATCTGCGAGCACTTGAGAAAGAGGGGTTTGAAGGAGTGATTGTAGTAGGCATTCAAAGCAACGAAGAGACGAGAGCAGATGAATTTAGTCTATATGCCAACCCTTCGCTGCGGGCGGGTGGGAAAGGCCAGCAATATCTGGACTTTATGGTTCATACGCTAAAGCCAAACATTGACAGCCTGTATAGAACGAAAGAAGACCGCTCCAACACTGCTATCATGGGCGCAAGCCTCGGGGGCCTTGCAGCATTCTATGGGCTCACCCAATATCCTGAAGTATTTGGAAAGGCTGCTCTTTTTTCGGCGGCTTTGCATTTCAACGCTGACTCTGTGTTCTCACAGGCTAGCCATAAGCTCGTTATGGAAGACGCTCGGGTCTTTGGAGTTGTTGGGAAAAATGAGCACAACAGTGAAGTGAATTTTCCGGCAGACAATGAGACGCTTTTCAAGGCGCTGACAAAATACATCCCATCTGAAAACGTAAACTTCACCATCCATGAAGATGGCGAGCATAAAATTTGGTTTTGGGAAAGGGAATTTCCCAGTGCAGTACTTTTCCTATTCTAACCCTCGGAATTTTGCTGGATAAACACAGCTAACAGCTTTACTTTCCGGGAAAAACACCGTCAAAACTTCCGTTCAAGGTTTGCATATTAAATAATTATTGAAATTGCATAACGTTTGATGCACTTTGGCACTTTATGAAACTATCGGAGTATCTCCTCACAACCCCTTATTACCTTTTCTGGAAGGGCAAAAAACTATTTGACTCAAGTGACCAGGTCATAGACTTTTACATAGGAGAAATGATGGACTACTTTATTATGAAGCCGATCATAAGAAAGTTTCCCCAATCCAGAATTGTTGCAAAAAACAGACATATAAAAAAGGAGCTTGAATCACTCGGAGTAGCAGCTATATCCTGGCCCTCCTTTCCTGACGTCGTTGTAATGGCCAGACATGCCATGCACGAATTTCCCATTGACAATGTGATCAAAATAGGAATGGCGCATGGTGTGTACCAGTTCAAAAAGTTTATCGAAGCCAAAAAGTACAATGTTTTTCAGCGATTCTTTATGACCTCTGAGGAGCACATGATGATGGGTGAAAAAATTGGTATAAAATGCGGCGTTGCCATAGGTTGTCCTAAACTGGACCAAGCTTTTAACGGAGAAATTGACGATACTTATCTTGAGGAACTAAAGGCTTCTTTGAATTTGGATTCGGCAAAACCCACCGTGATGTTCTCGGCCACGTGGGACAAGTCGGGCATGTCTGCTATTCACCTGTGGCATGATAGAATAGAAGAGCTGACCGATACCTACAATGTAATGGTGACCCTTCACCCGTTTATGAGTAAACGATTCACGGATGGCTTACGTAGCAAAAAGAGCATCGTTTACATTGACAGCTACAATACTGTTCCTTACCTGATGCTGGCTGACGTTCTGATTTCTGATACCAGTAGCATCATTGGCGAGTATTGTGCCTTCAACAAACCTATCGTATCCTTTAAGGTAGATACAGGCACGAGATTAACAGACGACATCAAGGAGCTGATAAGGTCCATTAGCATTTCCGTCCAATCATTTGATGAAGCAAAAATTGCCATTGAAAAATCGTTAAATAACGACACCCTTGGGGCGGCCCGGGAGGCAGCCAATAAGAAATTCTTCTATGCGCTCGACGGAAAAGCATCCGATAGAGCGGCTGAAGAAATTGTAAAAGTGCTGCAAGAAAATAACCTGCACGCCGACGCATCATTAATGCAGGTTTAAGACCGAATAACAGCCTGCTCGCCAATCCAGCCAGCCCCAATTTAATTTACAATACTTTGTTCCTTGCCTTAAATAACTCTCACTTTTTTATAGATTCGTTTTGGTAGCCCTCATTCATTTTCGATCTCACACACCGCAAAACTCCATTGGAAAACCTTATCAAAGACGGCAAGCTGAGGTTTGTCAAAAAAGGCTGGAAGCCATTTGATTTTCAGGTTGATACCTGGCGGGCCTTTCTTGAGGGGAAATCTGGTTTGCTCAATGCGCCCACCGGGAGTGGCAAAACCTATGCCCTTTGGGTGCCCTGCCTGCTTGAGTACATGAGGGAATACCCAACCGACTACAGGAAACCCAGAAAGAACGGCTTGAGAATCCTTTGGATCACGCCATTGCGTGCACTGGCGAGAGATATTCAACTCGCCATGGAGGGCATGTGCACAGACTTTGAAATTCCCTGGGAAATCGGCATCCGAACAGGTGATACCAGCACTTCAGATCGGGCAAAACAGAAAAGATCAGCCCCGGAATGCCTGGTCACCACACCGGAAAGCCTGCATTTGCTACTTAGTCAGAAAGAGGCTGTCAATTATTTTAAATCGCTTACCACTATCATCGTTGACGAGTGGCACGAGCTTTTGGGCACCAAGCGGGGAGTTCAAATTGAACTGGCCTTTTCCAGGCTTCGGGCCACCAACCCGGGCAACCTCAAAATATGGGGCGTGTCGGCCACCATTGGCAACCTCGACCAGGCCCGGGAGGTATTGCTGGGGCCAACGCTATTCCCTGGCAGTGTTGCTATCAAAGCCAATATTCACAAAAAAATAGAAGTGATCTCTGTGCTGCCCGACGAGGCTGAGAAGTTCCCGTGGGGAGGACACCTGGGTGTGAAAATGATGGATAAAGTACTCCCAATCATCGAAAAGAGCAAAACTACCCTACTTTTCACCAACACCCGCTCTCAAACAGAAATCTGGTACCAGCAGATTTTGCACGCAGCCCCTCACCTTTCTGGTGCCATGGCCATGCACCATGGCAGCATGGACAACAACGTAAGAAAATGGGTTGAAGAAGCCTTGCACGCCGGCAAGCTCCAATTGGTGGTGTGCACCAGCAGCCTTGACCTTGGCGTTGATTTCAGACCGGTAGATACCGTCATCCAGGTCGGAGGGCCCAAGGGTGTTGCCCGCTTCATGCAGAGAGCCGGTAGAAGTGGTCATCAGCCTGGCGCTACCAGTAAAATTTACTTTGTGCCTACCCATTCACTCGAGCTGATCGAAGGAGCTGCCCTGCGGTCGGCTATAGACAAAGACTATTACGAAAGCAGGAAGCCTCTGGAAAAGTGCATGGATGTGCTGGTGCAATATCTGGTAACACTTGCCGTGGGTGAAGGCTTCATACCTGATGTCATTCTTCAGGAAGTAAAGCAAACCTATTGTTTTAGCTCTCTCAGCCAGGAAGAGTGGCAATGGGCGCTGCAATTTATTACCACCGGCGGCAGCAGCCTCGGCGAATACGATGAGTTTTCGAAGGTCGAAATAATTGAGGGCGTTTATCGGGTAACAGACAGGCGAAAGTCTACCATGCACCGGCTGTCCATAGGCACTATCGTTGGCGACCCGTCGCTTAGGGTCAAATACCTCACAGGTGGCAATATTGGCACTGTGGAAGAAAGCTTTGCTTCGAAGCTTACAAGAGGTGATGTATTCTGGTTTGCTGGTCGCAACCTCGAATTCATCATGATCAAAGACATGACCGTGCTCGTAAGAAAAGCAAAGAAAAAGCGTGGACTCATACCCCGCTGGGGTGGTGGGCGAATGCCTCTCTCCTCTCAACTATCCATCCTCATCCGGCAAAAATTAGAGCAAGCGGCGCTGGGCGACTTCAGTGATATTGAATTGGAAACCATACTGCCCATCATTGAACTACAGAAGCGATGGTCGATAGTGCCAGACGCTGGCAAACTCCTGATTGAGAAGGTAGAGAGTCGGTTCGGGCACCACCTCTTCATCTACCCCTTCGAAGGGAGGTTTGTACACGAGGTGCTCGGCGGCCTGGTGGCTTACAGAATCGGCAAACTTGCCCCGATCTCTTTTTCCATTGCCATGAACGACTACGGCTTCGAATTGCTGACCGACGAACCAATCCCCATCGAAGAAGCACTGGAGCTGGACCTGTTTTCCACCACCAACCTATTGGAAGACATTCACCACAGCATCAATGAGTCGGAAATGGCCCGTCGGCGGTTCCGGGATATTGCTTCCATCGCTGGCCTTGTTTTTCATGGCTTCCCCGGAAAAACAATCTCCAACAAGCACTTGCAAGCCAATTCGCAAATCATCTACAAGGTTTTTGAGGACTATGACAAGGAAAACCTGTTACTCAAGCAGGCCATGGATGAGGTGATCACCCTTCAAATGGAGCAAAGCAGACTGCTGGAGGCTGTAGACAGAATCAACTCACAGCAAATCACCCTCATGTACCCGCCCCGGCCAAGCCCCTTCGCCTTTCCCATCATGGTTGAGTCGCTGAGGGAAAGGCTCACTACCGAAAGCATTGAGGACAGGGTGATAAAACTACAGCAGCAGTTGGAGAAATTTGCCGATAGCCAGGGCTAGCACATTGCTTATTTTTGTTCTACTTCCTTATATTTAAGCAAACATCATCACTCATTATGCGAACCCTTGTCTTTATTTCTCTTTTGCTATCTTCCACTTTGTCACAAGCACAGTCCATAACCGGACAGTGGGTAACCATTGACGACAACACAGGTAAAAAGCGTTCTGTAGTAGAAATATATGAGAGCGAGGGGAAGTATTTCGGTAAAATTGTTAAGCTTTTCAGGGAACCTGGTGAAGAACAAGACCCTGTATGTGATGAATGTGAAGACTACAGAAAGGGCAAAAAAATAATAGGAATGAATATCATCACCGATATGGAAAAAGAAGGAAGTGAGTTGGACGGTGGTGAAATAATGGATCCTGAAAATGGGAATATCTACAAATGTAAAATATGGAGGGAAGATGATGAACTAAAAGTCAGAGGCTATCTCTACTTTCTCTACAGAACCCAAACCTGGCTGCCACAGGAATAAACAATACGTGAAGGATTCATTGGAGTTCACCCTACTTGAACAATCTCTGGTACTTTCGATTCATAAATCCATTTTCTGGAAGGAGCAGGAGTCCCTCATTGTTTCCGATCTTCATCTCGGCAAGGCCGGGCATTTCCGAAAAGCGGGCATACCCATCTCATCCAAAATTCATACCGAGGATTTGGACAGGCTCGATCTCTTGCTGAACAAGTATCAACCAAAGCGGCTCATCATGCTGGGAGACCTTTTTCACAGCGACAAAAACAATGAGTGGGAAGCATTCAGTGATTGGCGAAGCCAGTACCAAAACCTCAAAATCACACTGACTTTGGGCAATCATGATATTATCGAAACTGTCAATTACAAAAAAATTAATGTAACCGTGGTGGATGAACTTCTGCTAGCACCCTTTTTTATGAGTCATCACCCAACCGAAAACGCTAACGGATACAATCTTGCAGGACACCTCCACCCCGGTATCAGTCTCAAAGGAAAGGCAAGGCAAGGTGTGCGAATCCCTTGTTTTTATTTTGGGGAAAAAGGAGCTCTGATGCCTGCATTCGGCAATTTTACGGGGTACGTTGCTATTTCCCCAGGGCAACTCGACAAAGTTTTTGCAGTAACTCCCACTTCCGTAATTACCATTCAATGAAAAGCATTAATTTACATTTTATAACTTTACAATTTGTTAATATAAATCCGGGGGGTTACTTGACCAGCTATTTCAGTATTAAAGCAAAAGCCGCCAATGAAAGATGACGAGATTCTTGCAAAAATAAGCAAGGGTGACGAGACGGCTCTGGACTACTTGTATAAGAAGTACTACAGGATGATGACGAAGATCGTCTTGTCGAACAATGGTACAGAGGAAGAGGCGAAGGATGTATTTCAGGAGGCTTTGATCGTTTTTTGGCAAAAGGCTGTGAGTGGAAATCTTGTGATGACCTCCAAAATCAGTACTTTTTTGTACAGTATCTGTCTCAATCAATGGAGAAAAGAGCTGGACAGGAAAAGTCGGCTTTCAAATGAAGAGAAAGATGGAGAGGAATTTCAAGAGCATGACGCAGAAGAAAAGGCACGTATTATTCAGGAATGCATTGGCGATCTTGGGGATATTTGCAAAAAGCTGCTAACTTATTATTATTTCGACGGTATGTCGATGAATGATATAGCAGAGAAACTTCAGTTTGCGAACACAGACACAGCAAAGACCAAAAAATACAAATGCATGAAACGACTTGATCTATTGATCAGAAGTAGGTATAAAGAAGAAGACTTTCTCGACTAAGAATGAGTAACACGGACTTTAAAGAACTTATTGAGCAGTACCTGACAGGAACCATCTCCGATGGCAACAAAGCAGTCCTGGAATCTAAACTTGCCTCAGATGTCTCGCTTAGAGCTGAAATGAAAACTCAGAGCGACATGGTTTCCGGTTTGAAAGAATTCCGTAAGGCCGAACTAAAGACCAGGCTGGACAATGTTCCGTTAGAAGTTGGCGTGTTGGGCACCCTTGGCCAATCCGCCGTGGTGAAAGTGGCTGCAACTGTAGGCACTGCTATCCTGCTGGTGGGAGGCATGTACTACTTTAGTGAAGAGGCTGTTGACCCTGCCCCTGAAATTGGGCAAATGAACCCAATCACTTCTTTCGAGCAAGATAAAACTGCACCCGACATAGCATTTAAAGAGCTTCCTTCTGTTGAAACACCAGCCAAGCCCGTTGAACATAAGCAGCAGTTTGCATCTGTTACTTCAACCTCCAGCGCAACAGCTGCTGAAGATATACCGGACGTTGCGGTACCTGCCGCCGAAGAAATTACTCCCACATTTGAAAAACCAACAGTTGCTGAGTTTGAAACTGATGTGGAGTTTGAGGTTGAAGCAGTTGGCAAAGAAGATGCGCTGGCTGAAAGCGACCCTATTGAAATTAACAAGCCAATAGATATTGAGGTCAAATCTGAGGCTGGCAACAGCAACAAACTTCAGTACCAATTCTACGAAGAAAGGCTTTATCTGTATGGCAACTTCGAGGAAATCCCTTACGAAATATTGGAAATCAATAGCAAAGATGGTAAGCGGATTTACCTGTTCCATCAGGACGTTTACTACAAGCTAAGCTACCCAACCAAGAAGATCAGCACACTTGAAAAAGTTACCAACGAAGATCTTCTCAGCGAGTTAAAGATTTTCAGAGATAACAAGGCGCTTAATTAAAGCGCCTTTTTATTTCCCTTCCTGCCCTATAAGTAGCTGCAAATTACTATTTTTGGCTTTTCCCCGGTAAAGCTCAAATGGCTACATACGAGAAGAAAGTCAGAAAAAAGAAAAAACTCGGCAGCTACCCTTTCGTAAGCGTAGTATTCAGCATATCCCTTGCCTTGTTTGTCCTTGGCCTGTTCGGCGTTTTTTTCCTGCTGACAAACAACCTTACCAGTTTTATTCAGGACAATATTGAGGTGCAAGTTTACCTGAATAAAAACGTCACTGAATCAGAAAAAATACAGCTACAGAAAACGCTCGCCGATAAAGACTACGTAGCCAAAAAAGAAGGGAGCCATGTAGTTTTAATCTCCAAAGAAGAAGCTGCCAAAGAATTTATTAAAGAAACCGGCGAAGACTTCACTCAATTCATCGGCGATAACCCACTCAGAGACTTAATTATCCTTAAGATAACCCCTGATTATCAGTCCACTGAAAAACTCGCCCAGATAAAAAGCGAATTGGAAAGCATAAGGGGCGTGTTTGAGGTTGTGTACCTCGACAACCTGGTTGAAAGTATCAATAAAAACCTGACCAAGATAGGCCTTGTGCTTATTGGCTTCTCGGCTATCCTGTTGCTGGTCGTCATCATTCTGATTAACAACACTATTAAGCTGGCACTTTTCTCGCAGCGCTTCCTCATCAGAAGTATGCAACTGGTAGGTGCTACTGCCGGCTTTATTCAAAAACCGTTTCTTATGAGAGCCACGTTTTATGGCTTGCTATCTGCTATTATTGCCAGTGTCGGTCTTTTTGTGCTTTTGAAATATGCCAATTCAAAAATCGAAAACCTGGCAGATTTGCAACGAACCGACGAGGTAATGATTCTTTTCGGTAGCCTGCTGCTGGTGGGCATGCTGGTAGGCTTCGGCAGCACTTACAGAGCTATCAACAAATATCTGAAAATGTCTTTGGACGAATTATATTGAAGAAATGAGCAACAAAGAAAAGTTTCCATTCCAGAAGATGAACTACATCATCATGATTGCCGGGGTATTAGTATTGTGTCTTGGCTTTATTATCATGACACTCGATACTGAGCCTTATGGTTTCGGGTTTGCCGGGTTAACACTTGGCCCCCTTACCGTGCTCGCCGGCTTCATTATCGAATTTTTTGCGATTTTTTATCAGCCCAAAGAGAGTAAATGAACGTATGGGAAGCCATTGTCCTTGGCATCGTTCAGGGACTGACCGAGTTTTTGCCGGTTAGCAGCAGCGGCCATATTGAAATCGGAACCGCCATCTTCGGCATACAATCTGAAGACAACCTCCTGTTCTCCATTGTTGTACATGCCGCAACTGCACTAAGCACGATTGTCATCTACAGAAAGGACATTCTACAACTCATCGTTGAGTTGTTTAAGTTTCAATGGAACGACTCCACCAAATTCGTTTTTCAAATAGCCCTATCTATCATTCCGGTAGGTATCGTGGGCGTTTTTTTTGAAGATCAGGTCGAATCCTTCTTTGGCGGACGAATCATGCTGGTGGGATCCATGCTGATAATAACAGCTGCACTACTGGCATTCACCCACTTTAAAAAGAACAATGAAGGAGAGCTAACTTTTCCCAAGGCGTTCGCTGTAGGCATCGCTCAGGCCATTGCTATTCTTCCTGGTATTTCAAGATCAGGTGCCACTATCTCCACTGGGCTGTTGCTGGGCATCAAAAAGGATGTTGTGACCAGGTTCAGCTTCCTTATGGTGTTGGTACCAATCCTGGGAGCTGCTTTCCTTAAACTGCTTGATTTCTTGAAGACTCCGGAAATTGCCAGCCAGGTAAGTGCTACTGCCTTATCACTAGGCTTCCTGGCTGCTTTTGTTTCAGGCATGGCAGCCTGCCAATGGATGATTAGCATAGTAAGGAAAGGCAAACTGATCTATTTCTCTGTTTACTGCCTTATTGTAGGTCTTGTTGCCATATTTGTTAGCCTGTGAAAGGAAAGAAGCATTACGACTTTGAGGCTGGAGAGACCATCGGTATAGATAAACCTAAAGAATGGACCTCTTTTGATGTTGTAAAGAAAGTTCGCAACACAATCAGGATAAAGAAAGTGGGCCATGCAGGAACGCTTGATCCTCTGGCTACAGGCCTGCTGATCATCTGCACAGGCAAAGCCACTAAAACCATCAACCAGATTCAGGAACAAAGAAAAAAGTATACCTGCACACTGGTACTGGGCAAAACGACCCCAAGCGTTGACCTGGAAACGGCTTTTGACAGTGAGACAGACACAAGTCATCTGTCATCAGAGCAGGTAGCTGGGGTTCTCGACACCTTTCAGGGAGTTATTCAGCAAGTGCCGCCGATCTATTCTGCCATCAAGGTGGACGGTAAACGAGCCTACGAAAGTGCCCGAAAAAATGAAACACTTGAACTGAAAGCACGTGAAGTAACTATTTACTCACTGCAGATGTTGCGCATAAATCTTCCGGAAGTGGAGTTTGTTGTAGAGTGCTCGAAGGGCACCTATATCCGAAGTCTGGTGAGAGACATAGGTGAAAAAATTGGTGTGGGTGCCTATATGTCTGCCCTTCGAAGGAACTCTATAGGTGATTATCAGGTTGAAGATGCTTTTACCATAGAAGAGTTCAGCAATATTTTTACATCAAAGCCAGGAAATGAAAGTAGTTGAGGGCATTGCAAGGCTTGATCATGATGGCTACATGGTTGTTACCGCCGGCACTTTCGATGGCGTGCATGTAGGACATAAGGCTATTTTGCAACAGGTATGCGAACAAGCCAGCATTCACAATGGTAAATCTGTTGTTATCACCTTCTGGCCTCATCCAAAGTTCATATTAGGCGATGCATCCACACTCAAACTTCTTTCTACCTGGAAAGAAAAAGAGGAGTTGTTCAGAAAATCGGGCATCGACTTTCTCGTTAAGATCCCATTTACAAAAGAGTTCTCAGAGCTAACTGGTGATGCGTTCATCAGGCAAGTGCTGGTAGATGCGATTGGCACCAAAAAGCTCATTATTGGCTACGACCACAAGTTTGGCAAAAACCGTGAAGGAAGCTTCGAATACTTACAGGAAAATGCTTCTCAGTACGGCTTTGAAGTAGAAGAAATACCCCGGCAGGACATTGACCATATTGGCATAAGCTCAACCAAGGTTCGCAAAGCACTCATGGATGGCAATATTGAACATGCCAACGAATTTCTGGGTTATCACTATATGCTCGAAGGCGAAGTAGTGAAGGGCGACAATATAGGGACAGGTTTGGGCTTCCCCACTGCCAATTTGCACGTTGAAGAAACCTTTAAACTGATCCCAGCCGATGGCATTTATGCGGTGACCGTTGATTTCAAAGGAATGAGCTTTGATGGGATGCTCTACATCGGCAACAGACCCACGCTGCAAGCCTCACCCAAAACTATTGAGGTAAATATTTTTAACTTTGATCAATCAATATACGGAGAAAGAATCCGGGTGAACTTCGTGGCATTATTAAGAGAAGACCAGCGGTTCGAAAGCCTTGAAGCACTCAAGCATCAACTAGCCTTAGACAGAGGGCAGGCGATCAAAGTATTGAAACAGCTTAAATAATTGCACCTATGATTAGCAAAGTTGTGAAAAATGCCGAGGAAGCAGTGGCCGACATCCAGAACGGCTCGGTGTTAATGCTAGGCGGCTTCGGGCTTTGTGGCATCCCCGAAAACTGCATATCTGCCTTACTTTCAAGCGGCGTGAAAAACCTCACATGTATTTCAAACAATGCTGGTGTGGATGACTTCGGCATTGGGTTGCTGCTAAAAACAAGGCAAGTCAAAAAAATGATTTCCTCCTATGTGGGAGAAAATGCAGAGTTTGAGCGGCAACTGTTGAATGGTGAGCTGGAGGTAGACCTGGTGCCTCAGGGCACGCTGGCCGAAAGAATTAGAGCTGGCGGCGCTGGCATTCCAGCCTTCTTCACCCCTGCCGGTTACGGCACCGAAGTGGCCGAGGGTAAAGAAGTAAGGGAATTTGATGGAAAAAAATATTTGTTAGAAGCCTGGTTGAAGGCGGACTTTTCGCTGGTAAAAGCCTGGAAGGGAGACACCGCCGGGAATCTGGTTTTTAAAGGCACAGCCAGGAATTTCAACCCTATGATGGCCACCGCTGGTCGGGTTACAATTGCTGAAGTAGAAGAGCTGGTGCCTGCCGGTACGCTCAACCCCAACGACATTCATACGCCGGGAGTTTTCGTTCAGCGAATTTTCCAGGGTGTGAACTACGAAAAACGCATCGAGCAAAGAACAATACGCCAGGCGTAACTGTAGCCGTTTAAATATTGAACCAATGGGATTAGATAAAATAGCCATCGCCAAAAGAATAGCCCAGGAGGTGAAGGATGGCATGTACATCAACCTGGGCATAGGTATCCCTACCCTGGTGGCCAACTACCTTCCTGAGGGTATCGACGTGGTGCTGCAATCGGAAAATGGTTTGCTGGGCATTGGCCCCTTCCCTACTGAAGATGAAGTAGATGCCGACCTGATCAATGCTGGGAAACAAACAGTGTCTATGATACCTGGCTCTTCCCTTTTTAGTTCGGCCGACAGCTTTGCGATGATCCGTGGGGGGCATATACATTTGACTATTTTGGGTGCTATGGAGGTGTCGGAAAATGGTGACATCGCCAACTGGAAAATCCCCGGCAAAATGGTAAAGGGCATGGGGGGAGCGATGGACCTGGTTGCTTCTGCTGAGAATATCATAGTGGCCATGCAACACAAAAGCAAAGACGGCCAATCGAAATTATTAAAGGAGTGTACACTACCTTTGACGGGCATTCGGTGCGTGAAGAAAATAGTAAGCGACCTCGCCGTGCTGGAAGTACTATCTGAAGGCGGGTTCAAACTGCTCGAAAGAGCACCAGGCGTAAGCGTAGAAGAAATAAAAGCTTCGACTGCTGGCAAGCTTATTGTAGAAGGTGAGATTCCTGAAATGAGGATTAATTAAACATAACATAAATGAAAATTCTTAAAAGCTTTTGGATTGCAGGTCTTCTTTTGGCCGTCGTTGCTTGTAAAAAAGATGATGACGATGGTGGTGGATTGCCTGTTTTCTTCTCTTTGCAAAATGATATTGACCTGGGTAAGCAGGTAAGTGATGAAATTGCAGCCAACCCGGCTGAATACCCGGTTTTGGACGAGACAGAGTATGTTGAAGCGTATGCCTACCTTCAGGGAATAACAGACGAAATCTTAAACAGTGGCAAAATCGAATATAAAGATGAATTTGCCTGGAAAATCCACATTATCCATGATGACGAAGTACTCAACGCATTTGCTACGCCTGGCGGGTACATTTACGTATACACAGGTTTAATCAAATACCTTGAGCAGGAAGACGACTTGGCTGGCGTAATGGGGCATGAGCTTGCCCACGCCGATAGAAGACACAGTATGCAGCAGATGCAGAAGGCATATGGTCTTCAACTGGTACTCAACGTTATCCTTGGCCAAAACCCTTCAAAGCTGGCAGAAATTGCTGGAGCTGTTGCCGGAAATGCAACCACCCTGGCATTTAGCCGTGACAACGAATCAGAGGCTGACGAGTATTCTGTGATTTACCTGGCAGAGGGCAAATACGCCTGCAATGGCGCCTATAGCTTCTTTCAAAAACTAATCGATAGCGATCAGGCTGGCAAAACACCAAAGTTTCTTAGCACACACCCAGATCCTGCGTCAAGAGTGGAAGACATCAATGCCAAAGCGACCGAGCTAGGCTGCGACACCACTCCTCTTGCGCCAGCCTCCTACGAGGACTTTAAGAATAGTTTACCTGAATAATAAAGCATTAATGAATAAGTCAGAAATACGTTTTACTGTTGAAATGGACGAAAACCGTGTCCCGGAGAAAATAATCTGGGATGCCGACGAAAAGGCGGGTGAAGAGCTCAGCGAAACCAATGCCATAGCCCTGGCCTTGTGGGATGCCGACCAAAAAAACACGCTCCGCATCGACTTGTGGACGAAAGATATGGAAGTGCCCGACATGAAACGTTTCTACATAGACTGCATCGGCGGCATGGCGCAGAGCGTACTCAATGCCACTGGAGACGAATTTATGTCGCAAGAAATGAATGCACTATGTGACAAATTGGTCACTTACCTGCAAAAAGAAGGAGAGCAATAAGCTCTCCTTTTTCCTTTTAACGGATAAAGCTCTTCTCCATCCGGCTTTTTTCCCTTCTTCCCTTCCCTCCCATTTTATGTTTGTGGCCCATACGTGAGTGCAACTGGGCAAAGTAACTGTAAGGCGTGGCTATTCCATCCATTGGGCACGACTAATCGCATAAAGAACTCCAGTGTTTCACCTGGCAGCATTTCGTGACAATTTTTAACAACTCCGTACCATTCAACCGGTGAAATAGCATTTTAAAAAATTACAATTTCACTATTCTAATGTGGAGCCTACTTTTATAGCCTGGTTACACACTCTATCGGGCACTGAATTTGGCCGACAGAAAATAGCTACATCATATACTCAATAGCTTAAACGTGTCCTAAATAATGACTTTGAAGAATAGTTATCAAAGCACAGGTACACTTATTTCCTATTTTTATACTACTAGCATAACTATTTGATGTTAAGACTTCTTACCATTATATCCCTGTTGTTTTCGTCTGTTGCAGCTCATGGCCAAACAGTCTCCATTTCGGGGACAATAAAAGGAGCCAACGATTACTCCGGTCTACCTGGTGCCACCGTGCTGGGTGAAAAACTAAGCTCTCCCCCAGCCTCAATGGGTGTGGTAACTGATCTCGAAGGGAAATTCAAACTGGAAAAAGTAGAACCGGGTAGCTACAGATTTCAGTTTCAATACATAGGTTATCAGACGGTGATAAAAAATGTAACAGTCGGTGCAAAGGATATTTCCTTTGGAGACATTTTACTCGAAGAAGAAACCACTACGCTTGAAGAAGTAAAAGTCACCGCTCAGGCGATGATGAGTGAGCAGAAAGGAGACACCTCTGTTTTCAATGCCCTGGCTTTCAAAACAGTGCCCGACGCCAGCGCTGAAGACCTGGTGCAAAAGATGCCGGGCATTGCTATGGTGGATGGCGTGATGCAAGCCCAGGGTGAAAATGTTCAACGAATTCTTATCGATGGGAAGCCATTCTTTGGTGGGGACGTGCAGGCAGCCTTGCAAAGTTTGCCAGCCTCCGTTATAGAAAGTATTCAGGTGTTTGACAAAAAGAGCGATCAGAGCGAGCTAACGGGGTTCGACGATGGCGAAAGAATAAAGACCATTAATATCATTACGAAACCCAATCGCAGAAGAGGACAGTTTGGAAAAACGTCGGTGGGCGCCGGTACTGATCAACGGTACATGGCAGGCGCTAATCTCAATATGTTCAATGGCGACCGTCGGGTCACTATCTCAGGCCTTAGTAACAACATCAATATTCTCAACTACTCGGCAAGCCCCAATGCAAGTGCCGACAGCAGAACCCAGGATGGTATCATCGTCAACAATGCCATCGCAGTAAACTTTGCAGATACCTGGGCAAAGTCGCTGGAGGTAAGTGGCAGCTACTTGTACAACCACAGGCAGGATGAAACAACCCAAACCAGGTTCAGAGAATATGTGCTCCCATCTGACTCAGGGCAGGTTTACTCAGAAAGCAGCTACAACAATGCCACAAACGCCGAACACAGGGTGTTTATGAAAGTCGACTACAAGATCAACGACAACAACAGGATCATCTGGCGGCCATCTACTTCCTTCGGCAACAACATCCGCAACTCCAACTTCCTGGGCCGTACCACAACCGACTTTGGCCCTTTGAATCAAACCGAAAACAGCTCTTCATTCGATCTTTTCGATTTAGACTACTTCAATAACCTGATGTACAACCATCAATTTGAAAAAAAGGGCAGGGCGTTCACCATCAACCTCCGAAACGGCTTTCACGTCAACACCGATGACAGGTACAGACTGGCCGAAAATATTTTCTACCAGTCGGCTGACAGTAGTGAGTTGCTTAAGCAAAATATTGAGTGGAACCGAAGGGGGCACGACTGGAGGGTCAACGCTTCCTATACTGAGCCCGTCGGTGCGAACGGACGGATTGAACTGGAACATACAATGGGAGACAGAATCAATGATTCTGACAGAAGACTGTACGACTTTTCGGAGCAGTTTGATGACTACACCCTACTCGACCAGGCGCTGAGCAACACCTTCGACAACAGTTACTTTACGCAAGAAACAGAGCTGGGCTACCAGTACTCACTAAAAAAACTTACTGCGCAGGTAGAAGTGGAATATCAGGATGCCAAACTGAAGAACGACCAGCAGTTCCCAAGGGAATACACGCTCAACCGACGCTTCAACAGCGTGCTGCCATCGTCCCGGCTTCGCTACAAATTTACGGACAATACCAATATCGAATTAGATTACCGCACCTGGACCAGGGAACCACAAATAGGACAGCTACAGGACGTTATTGACAACTCAAACCCGCTTCAACTTCGCACAGGAAATGTAGATCTTAACCAAACTTATACCAACAGAATAAGGACCAGGATCAGATCAAATAACCCCGAAACGAACAGGTCGATGTTTGTTTATGCCCACACCGAACTCACCGGGAACTATATCGGAACCAGCACCTTTATTGCCGAAGAACAAACTACCGTTGGTGAAGGGGTGGTGCTTGAAAAAGGCTCTCAGCTTATAAGCCCGGTTAACCTGGATGGGTACAAGGAATTCAGGTCATACCTGAGTTATGGCCAGCCCTTCTCATTGATTAAATCAAATATCAACTTCAATGGTGGCGTTAACTACACAAGCAGGCCGGGCCTCATCAACAACGAGCTCAACCTGGCCAACTCGTGGAACTATAGGCTTGGCTTTTCGCTAAGCAGCAACATCAGTGAAAATATCGACTTCAGGGTGGCCACCTGGTCGAGATACAATGTGGTGGAGAACAGCCTGCGGCCGGCGCTCAACAATAACTTCTTCACTCAAACTACCAGGCTCAACTACAACATGATCTTCGGAAACGGCTTCACGTTCAGAACAGACGTGAGGCATCAAATCAACGCAGGGCTTTCTGCCGGTTTCGACAACAGCTTCACTCTTTGGAACATGAGTGTGGGTAAAAAATTGTTCAAAAACAAGCTTGGTGAAGTAAGTTTGAATGTGTACGACATCCTGAAGCAGAACAACAATATCCGAAGAAATATATCCGAAATTTACATTGAGGATACCCAGTCGAATGTGCTTAACCGGTATGTGATGCTTTCTTTCACCTACAATTTCCGGCATTTCTCCATGGGAGCCAGCCAGGAAGACTTCGAAGAGATCAAAACGAATTAGAAAAGGCAATATGGGACACGGAGAGGCTAGAGGCTTTGGAATCTTAAAAGCACTTCCTCCTTATAGCTCCGGCTGATGGGCACCTCTTTGCCTGCAACGTTGACGTGCTCGTTGGTAAATGACTTTATCTGTGCACTGTTGATCACAAATGACCGATGTGTTCTGATAAAACTGCCGGGCAGGCTTTCTTCAATATGACTGATTCGTTCTTTGGTGATGATGGTCTCGTCAGCCGTGAAAATCTTTATGTAGTCGCTATAGCTTTCAATGTAAAGAATGTCGTCCAACACTATTTTCACAGTTTTTCTATCTGATTTTACCAGTATTGAGGCTGGTATTTGCGGGACTGCTGTGTGCGCTTTTGTGTTGCCTTCAGTCAACTGATAAAATTTATCTACCGCCTTCATGAACCGCTCCAGAGAAACTGGCTTGAGCAGGTAATCCACCACATCCAGATCAAAACCCTCAATGGCATATTCCCGGTAGGCCGTTACCAAAATCACCTTTGGTCGGTGCTGAAGTGCCTTCAGGAAATCGAGACCTGTGAGCTTAGGCATTTGAATATCGAGAAAAATAAGGTCGATGGAATGGCTGCGCAAAAGCTGAAATGCCTCCGTGGCCGTACGGCACTCAGCTACGATTTCAAAGCCACCAATTTGCAGCAGATAGCCCCTGATCACCCGAATGGCAATCGGCTCATCGTCGACAATAATACATTTACGAGTCGCTTCCGGCATCATCTTTTGGCTTTAAGTCTAACTCCAGGTTTACAATAAAATGCTGCTTATCATTTTCAATCCTGAGCTCGTGGCTGCCAGGGTACAACAACTCCAAACGTTTCCTCACATTTGACAGCCCCACCCCGCCGAGCTGCCCCGCTTCCTTCTCGTTTTCTGAGAATGAATTGGTCACTGCGAGGTAAAGCCGCTCACCCTTTGTTTGGATTGAAATGGAAAGAAAAAGCTGCTGATCGTCCTGCATAAAACCATGCTTGAATGCGTTTTCCACAAATGGAAAAAGAAGAAAAGGTGCGATACTACAGTCATTCCCGTTGGCCTGAATATCCAACTCAAGCCGAAGTCTTTCTTCAAACCTAAGTTCTTCCAGTGCTATGTAATCCTTCATTAACTTAATCTCGTCGGCCAGCGGCACCAATGGCTTATTGCTTCTGTACAAAAGAAAGTCGAGCAGTTCGGAAAGGCGCAGGATGCTAACAGGGAGAACATCCGACTTCTCCAATGCCAAACCGTAGAGGTTATTGAGGGTGTTAAATAAAAAGTGAGGGTGTATTTGACCCTTGAGCAACTGCAGTTCTGCTTCCTTCAGCTTCAACGCTGCTTCGAGGCTGGCACTTTTCAATTCGGCCCTTTCTCGCTCAGCTTTCATCCAAAGTCGCAGCAACTTAAGAGCGACACCCAACAGTACGATAGAATAAAGACCTACCGGCTGAAAAATGAAATCCCCGGCTACCGGCCCTAGTTTCTCATAGTTGTACTCAGCGATGGAGATATAGGTGAGTGCAATTACCCACATCTGGAAATACATCGACACAATAAGTGTGTACACGAAATACAATCCGAACTTGCCATAGTTCCTCGTCAGAAGGTACTTAGGTACAAGGTTGTAATTAATGAAATAAGTGGTGCCAATGGCCACGGGCAGCATCAGGCAGGCAAAACGCAGAGAGAAGCCATAATCGCTACTTATCCTGGCAAAATAAACCATCAGGAAAGCAAGGGAGAGCCACCAGAAGACCACATGTGCCAGCACTCTACCACCTTTTGAATAGGCCAACTTGTTGAGATAATCGCTTATCATTGCTGCAAAATGCCGATAAATTCTAAATCATACAGTGAAAGTCGACGAAATGCCATTTTCGGCAGGTATTCTACCAAAAATGTAGAATCCCCACGAAAAGTGGTTGTCCACCGACATCGTCGGCAACTCCGTCTACTTTGCCCATTTTGCCTGGCTAAAAACCGTAAGATTGCCCTGGATGTTTTTTTTAAACCCTTAAATCTTTACAACTATGTTTGAATTATTTTGGATGGGCGGAATAGAATTCATGTCAGTTCTTACGCTAATGTTTCTTGCTGCATTGATCTTCAGCGGGCTTTCTGCCTCAGATATTTTCTCCAAAGGGTTGAAAGGTGACGAAGTCAAAAGGAGGCTGGACTATGTAAAGTTCTTTGGACTATTGGCCCTTGTCACTGGAGTGCTTGGTCAACTCATTGGAATGTTCATGGCCTTCCAGGCAATCGAGCAAATTGGAGAGGTATCGCAAGCCATGCTGGCAGGTGGGCTGAAGGTGTCAAGCATCACCAGCATCTACGGCATGCTTATTTTTGTTATCACAAGGCTTATCTGGTTTGGCCTGCACTACAAAGCCAACAAATAGCAGCAGTTTGCATTTGCCCCTGCAATGCAAGCGGGCTACCCATCGTCCACTCAACTCCACTGTTATGTAGGGCAGTTCGGAACGGCAGGATAAAAGTTTGTTTAATAGTTGTTTGGAAAAAGAGGCTTCACTTATGGGGTCTCTTTTTGTAATAATATAACTATTTCAATTATTAATTGACTTATTTAAATGAATCGCCATTTTTTTGAACGATCTCTGCCCATATCACCTTGTGTTTAAAGATGCATCGAAGTATCGCAGGACGTGTATGCCTAAATCTGATGACCGACCGGCTTCTCTCCACTAACGGGTTCCCTCTGTCCTCTTCGCATCTTCAATAGATTTCTCACCTTAAACCAATATAGATATGGCAAAATGTTTCGCATTAATGGGCTGGAGTTTGCCCGTGATAGAAAGCATGCAAAAACTTGGAAAGCCTTATGTAGTCGTTTCGTTTCCAGACTTCGCACCGTATGCAGCCGAACATAACATACCCTTTGTTCCTTATCAGCTAGATGAGTGGAGTGACACTTCCAATTCGCTTGACCTTGTTGAAAAGCTAAAACCATATAACGCTGACGTGGCTGTTCCGCTTTACGAGGAAACAGTAGAATGGGCCGGAGCACTGAATTCAATTTACAGAAATGACCCCAGGGTACTTAACCGGGCTTTTCTTTTTCGAAACAAGGCCATTATGAAGCGCAAAGCCCTTATTGGAGGACTGAGGGTTGGTCTGTTTGAAGAGGTGTATAGCAAAGACGGTGTGAAGGCCTTTATGAGACGACTGAATGAAGCCAATCTGCAGCTGGAAGGTGAAGAGGATAGCTGGGTACACATCAAGCCCTTTGCCTCGGCCGGTACTGTTGGCCATCGCCTGATGAAGTCAATGGCTCAAATAGACGAAGAATGCGAAGATGGCGATTTCCCATGTCTTGCTGAGAGTCACTTGCCGGGCAGGGAGTTTTCCTGTGAAGCATTTATCCATAAAGGCAAAATCAGGTTCCTCAATATCACCGAGTATGTGAAACTCGGGTATTCTAATTTTATTCCCGAAGGCAACTATCTGGAAACAAAGCGTGAATTGATCCACAAACAGGTGCAGAAAATGGTCGATATTTTCGGTATTGAGTTTGGTATGGTACACCCCGAATGGTTCCTTACCGAAAACGATGAGCTGAATTTTGGAGAAACTGCCTGTAGAATTCCCGGCGGACACATTCTTGAGCTTTGCTCCAAGTCGTACGAGTTCGATGCATTGGCAGCTTTTGTCGTTTCGCACGATCCGAATGCAACCGACGAAGAGCTGGATGCTATCTTCCCTCCAAAGGGCTTTAAACCGGAGTACTATCACGGTAATGTGATGATCTATCCTCACAAGCGTCAGTTCTCGAAACTTGAAATACCCGAAGAGCTCAACAACGACCCTTACTTCATTGAGCACAGCCTGGTGCCGCCCTACGAAGGTCAGAAAATCAGTGGCGACCGTGGAGGATTTGGCAATCACTTTGGAACTATCAACTTCAAGGGAGAAGACCCCGACCGCATGACAGAGCTTTTAAAGCATTATCAGAAAGTCGATTTTTATGTATAAGCGAAGGTAAACCACCCTTATGGAAATAGCATCCGACAGGATATTTCAAAATTTTGAAAAGAGTTTAGAAGAGTTTAAAGAGTCAATTGAGTTAACCAAGCAGGAGAAAGCTGCCAAGCTGGCAAGTCAGGTAGATATACTCAGTCAATCCAGGAATGGGCTGGTCTACCTGCTTCAAAAAATCGGTGAGCTCGACCGTGCGGGCATTTTCAACAACACAGTATGGAGCGAGCCCGACAAGCTCATTCCTCTGCTGGTGAAGGGCACCCTGAAAGTCGGCCACCCTACCTCCAGCTTTGAGATTCTCTCTGAGCTGCGGCTGTTAGCTTTTGCAACCGGCATTGAAAAAAGCGATAAGATAGCGCAGAAAGACGCTCAAAGCTTTTTGGAAGAGGTGATGGTGCACAACCTTGAGTTTGCTCACCAGGACGTTTCGGAAGAAACCCGTTTGGCCATGCCTGTGAGAGAGTTGAAAAAGGCGTTCAATCTCTTCGGCTTCATCGTCTCAGAAATCGACCTGCAGGGCGTGTATGAAAAGCTCGCCGAGGAAATCCGACTCATCTGCGCTCAACGGCCCATCATGACCCGCAAAGCCAGAGAGCTCATCCGATTGGTTAACGAGCGTTTCGATACCACAGGAGACTCCGAAACGGATCGGTCAGTCCGGCTGTACATCAACGCTATCTATGCTCCTTCTGAAGGAGCAAGAAACAATGCCAGCCTCAAGGATTACGAGCATTTCCTTTCGGAAAGCAGCGTGGCCACTTTGGAAAGGGAGGCCAGAGCCATGGGCGACCATATGAACGCCACTGGCCTGGTGAGTGGCTACCACTCTGTGCTACTCAAAAAGCTCGTTGCTGACTATGAAGACCTGGTTCCTGTTTGCCTCCACCTCAATGACCGGGGCGTAGCGGAATGGGAAAAATTTCATGGATTGATTTCCACGCTGATCAATGAAACAGTCAGCCCCGACAATTGCCAGTGCATTTATGGACTGGCCCGAATGTTGGGAAAAAGCCTGTTTTCCCGCCGGCCTGTCAGGGTGGGTCTCGAGAACCTCCGCAAAGTTAAAATCCACAGTATGGTGGAAAAGCGGATTAGCAAGTCACTGATCAACAAAGATGCTGATGTAACCGTATTGCAGTACCTGATCGGTGGCACCATCAAAGTGCTGGGGCAGCACCTTGGTGTTGGCCAGGGCAACAACCCCACCTGCCAATCGGCCAGAGGGATCAGCATGTGGAGCCAGCATGCCCCCGCCATGCTCATAGATATGATCATTACTGTGGCCGCTCAGAACGATCTGGTTATGCGCTTTGACAACCAGGACCTGACCTCTAACCAGCTGGGGAAAGGGCTGCTTGACAACCTGGATCACAACCTTGATGTGGTGTCGGTAGTGCTTGTGCCTCATTTGGATAAAATCTACAATGAGATGATGAGGCGTTCGTCATTTCGTGGTGAAGATCCGCACAAATGGGTAAACCCGGCCATGTATGGGCAGTGGGTGCACGTGGGCTTTGCTTCGTGTTATGACTACCCGAGCAATTCGATCGTTGACTATGCAGGTTTTGTCAAAATCTTTTACGCTGCTTTCCACCCCGACTTCAACGGTCAGCACCAAATGGTGTACCCCAACCCAGTAGGCATTTTTCTTACTACCAACAAAGGAGTGATGGTGGGGCTTCATGCCATCTCGCTGCTCCGTGTAGACAAGAACAAAAAAGGAGAAATGAGGGCCTACTTTCTCAACCCCAACAATGAGGGGCGGCAGGACTGGGGCCAGGGAATTAAACCCACAGTGTTTGGAAATGGCGAGAAGCCCGGGGAATCATCGCTGCCGTTCTATCAGTTCGTTGCCAGGGTGTACGCCTTCCACTACAGCGCCCTGGATGTGAAAAGCTGGTTGAGCCTGGTGCCACAAGAGGAAATCAGTAAAGTAGAGCCCCTGGCCAAAGAAAGCTGGGGAAAATCATATGTCTGGAATCAACAAACTAAACTATGGTAAGGCACTCATCGAGAATTGAGCTCAGCCAGTCTTCTCTGGTGAAAAACATCAACTTCATCAGAAAGAAAATTGGTCCAGATGTGAGGATTTCCTCGGTGGTGAAAGCCAATGCCTATGGCCATGGCATAGCGCAATTTGTGAAAATGGCTGAGAAAGCTGGCGTAGATCATTTTGCTACGGCATCGGCTTTTGAAGCCGAGGAAGTATTGGCAGCCAAGTCGGAAAAGGGAGGTATCATGATCATGGGCATACTGTACGATCAGGATATTGAATGGGCCATTGAAAACGATATTGAATTTTTTGTTTTCAACTACGCCCGGCTACCTCTGGTAATGGAAATAGCGAAAAGGCTTGGAAAGCGTGCAATGGTACACATTGAAGTGGAAACCGGTGCCAATCGCACTGGCATGAATGCTAAGGAGTTTCCAAAAACGCTCACTTTCCTCAAGAAAAATGCCCCCGATCTCGAGTTCAAAGGGCTATGTACACATTTCGGTGGTGCTGAAAGCTTCGCTAACCAGTTCAAGATCACCTCTCAGCATAAGCGTTACAAGGACTTCCTTCGGGAGTGCAAACAAAAGGGCATCATGCCCGAATACCGGCACATCGCCTGCTCGGCCGCTGCATTGGCGATGCCCGACACAGTATATGACATGGTGAGGATTGGCGTAGCTCAGTATGGTTTTTGGCCCAGTCCGGATATTTACTACACCCACTTACAGGAAACAGGCAAGCCGTCCGATGGAGCCCTGAAAAGGATTTTCAATTGGAAAACTGATGTAATGGACGTGAGGGATGTTGACCCCGGCGAGTTTATCGGATATGGCACTTCCTATCAGGCAACACAAAAAATGAAAATAGCAGTAATGCCTTTAGGTTATTCCAACGGCTACCCCAGGGCGCTCTCGAACCGGGGACAGGTGCTCATTCACGGGAAAAAAGCCCCGATAGTGGGCCTGATCAACATGAACCTGTTTATGGTAGATGTATCCCATATACCTGGCGTAGAAGTGGGCGACGAAGTGGTGCTCGTAGGTCGGCAGAACAACAACACCATCAATATCAGCTCTTTTACGAACGTGACTCAGCTGATCAACAACGAAATGCTCAGCAGATTGCCGGCAGCCATCCCAAGGAAAATTGTCAAATAGCCGGTTGCACTAATTTGATTCCATAGTTTAAATAACTGTCGTTGTTCCATAGATTTGCACTGCCATTAAAACACTATTCCATGGCCAAACGATTTGTGGATTTTAAGAAACTTAGAAACTTCCGTCTGCTTCGCAGGATTTTCTTCCTGCTTATTTTTCTTGGTGTTGAAGAAGGACTAAAATGGGCTGATAGTGAGAGGTACATTACTATTCCAAGCTATCTCGACAAGCTGTTGGATGTGGTGTTGTGGGCAGTAGGCGCACTGATTACCGTAACTGTCATATTAAGATTTACCGAAAATAGGGTCTTTCGGTTCAATGACGATGAAGTAGACATCGAACAACGAATTCTTTTTACAAAAATCTATTCGACCACACTGTATCTTCTTGTAGCAGCGGTAGTGTTCTGGAGAATGGGGCTGGAAATTGAAAACATCACCATTTTTCTGGGCCTTATCACCACGGGCGTAGCCTTTGCCGTTCGGGACGTCATTAACTCCTATTTTGCGTGGTTTATTATTCTCACCAAACATCCCTTTCGCATAGGTGACTATGTGAAAATTGGGGATGAGGCAGGCACTGTAGAACGCATCGGCACTTTCTTCGTGACTTTACAGAATCCCGGAGCCATAGATTTTATTAAAGTACCGAACAATACACTGCTTAGCAAAGCCATTATCAACATGGGGAAAAACAGGGTAATGCATACGGTAAAGTTCCCCATCAAAACCATCCCGGCCGATATCCAGGCCAGAATGGACAAAATTGATGAACTGGCAAAGGCGGTTGTAAAGGACAAATCGATCCCAAAAATGCAGCTACAGGCCGACGGAGCCGTCATGACAGTCTACATTGTGCTCCCCCTACCTGTCGGTCAGGTAACCAAGCGCACTGAGTTCATTGTGAAGGCCAATGAGGTGCTGTCAGACATCATTGCTGAGCCAAGGGCACTGCTTTCGTAAGGAGCCTACCAATTAAAATTTGATTAGAACTAAAAGCAACACCATATTGGTAGGGTTGAATTTCAAATTATCATTATTTTTGACCATGTTCACTAATTCTAAGTGGCGGTCGAAATGAGATTTCTGTTTAAAATACTAGCGATTACTTTGCTAAGCCTTTTCATAGCGACTGAGGCCCAATTTGTCTTGTTTGTTTTCGACAACAACAGTGCTCTACTGGAGGACATCGAATTAGCAGAATTGGGAGGAACCGAAAGTGGCGAAGAAGAGAAAGCTGATGACAGTAGCGAAGAAGTAGAAAAGTTTTTCGCAGCACACCAGTTTGACCTTTACCCAGAGCTGTTTTTGCATCGTGGGCAGCAGTTTTTCTACAACATGTTCATAAAAGCAAATTTGCATTTCGAGGTGATATCACCTCCTCCTCAATTACTTCCGCTCGCCGCCCCTCTGGCAGTTTTCTAAAAATTTGTAGCGATAGCAGATTACCTTTATCCTCTGCAAAACGCATCACTTGAAGTGCCACCATAGCTGGCAATTTAAGTAACATGCTTCAAAGGTATCAGGTTTCCGGGGGTCGCCGATCAGGTGACCAATTTGACTGATTTAGATTTGCTTCAGGTGCTACACTGAGGCACCACATATATTTAATTAACACTAACAGGTAAAACACTGTGAAAGCACATACAAAAGAAACCCAAAGCACAATGACGCCAGCAAAAGCGCTGGCCTTTCTCAAAGAAGGAAATCAACGATTTCAAAACAACCTCAAAGCCAACCGCAATCTGCTGGAGCAAGTGAACGACACAAGTGAGGGACAGTGGCCTTTTGCAGTAATATTAAGCTGTATCGACTCCCGGGTGTCGGCAGAGTTGGTCTTCGACCAGGGGCTGGGCGACATCTTCAGCGTGCGGATAGCAGGCAACTTTGTCAACGAAGACATATTGGGCAGCATGGAGTTTGCCTGCAAAATAGCAGGATCAAAGCTCGTTGTGGTACTGGGCCATAGCAAATGCGGAGCCATCAAAGGCGTATGCGATAATGTGACCATGGGCAACCTGACTGCGCTCATGAGCAAACTCAAGCCTGCTGCAGACGCTGTTAAAGAACCTTCGGAGAACAGAAATTCAGGCAATTCCGAATTCGTGGAAAATGTGGCAGCTATGAATGTGAGAATGACGATGAAGAATGTAAAGGATAGAAGCCCCATTTTGAAAGACATGCTCGACAAAGGAGATATTGGTATAGTTGGTGGTATGTACGACGTAGAAACCGGAATTGTCCGGTTTTTTGAAGATTAATTACACGATGTAATTAAAAAGGGAGCCCTAATCAGCCCGGTCAGCACCTGGGCTGGTTAGGTTTTTTTTATCGCTTAGCGGCCACATAGTTGGCCACTGTGCCCACCGGTGCCAGCCAAATACCGTTAGCGGGGTTAGCAGCATATTTCATCAGCTCTTCCAGCATCTTGAGTCTGGTGGTTTGGTCTCCACCCTCCCCCATCTCGTGCCCGGCCAGTACCAGCCATTGGCCCGATCTTTTGGCCTGTTCGATCAATGAAAGTATTTTATCGAAATCTTTGCCGTCGCTCTCCACACCTGTGAGCTGTGCAAAGTCAACGTAGGAAGGGTCATTAGCCGATTCGTCCATCCAGCCCCGGCTGTTATCAAACATTTTTGCCACTATGGGCACATAGCTTTGGGTGCCCTCGCCCCTGCCAACGAAAGTCTGGCCACAGGGGTAAGCAAATACCTTGCAGTCGATGCCAAGCATCTCTTTGATTTGCTTGTTCGCTTCTATGAGCTCCGCCCCCATTTTCTCCAGCGTATACTCTTCCAGGGCTTTTGAACGAGACCACACAAAATTGCCGGAGCAGGGATGATTCAGAGAATGGTTGCCTATTTCATGACCCGAGGCCACCGCCTTTTTCCAGCCTTCCAATTGGCCTTTTACCGCTGAGGGCACCACGTAAAAAGTGGCCTTCACTCCGTATGCGTCCAACAGCGCTGTGCCCCCATTCACCTGACTGGCACGGGCGTCGTCGAAGGTCAGGCTAACGGCGCATTGCTTGCCATCGGGCCAGGGAAAGGGTTGAGAATTTGCTTGTGCAAAAATGTTGCAGTTTACAAGTAATAAAAAGGCGAAAACAAACACCCCCTGCTTTGCGCTCGTGCTTCCGTATGTAACAAGTATTTTCATACTACTCTTGATTATCCGATTGAAACCCTTTTTCGGGACTAAAACTTCAACTAAGCAATGATGGTGTTCAGTCTTTTTTGAAACTACCTCACGAGCTGAATTTACGATTAAAAAAGTCTTGTCCATAGCCGGGGCTCGATAGCCACCGGCTAGAGGAATGATTTAATGGAGACAGTGTATTGATCGATTGTTTATTTTGGATATTTTAGAGCATCAATAGACCATCAACTCACATGTATACCAACTTTATCAGTCGATATAACCGGGGAGCCTGTGTGTTGCTGCTTTTTGTGTTTCACAGCAGTTTTTCGCAAAGCCCGAAAGCGGATCAGGACATACCCCTTTACCCGCTTGAAAAAATATTCAGCATGCTCCGGTCCCAGCCCGACTCGGCAATTATGCTTTTACCCCACTATTTTGCCGCCAGCAACGACAGCATCAAAGGAAAGGCCTATAACTACATGGGCAATGCCTACTATTTCAAATCGAATTATGACACTGCCATTCAATACTTTACCAGGTCATCAGAGATATTCAGCAGGCTACAGGACGACGAGAACCTTTCAAAAAACTACAACAACATGGGAGTTGCTCACTATTTCCTGAGCCAGTATGAAAAAGCCTTTGAGTTTCATAAAAAAGCACTGGAAATCCGGGAGAGGCATCAAGACCCTGGCATTACGTCAACCTATAACAACCTGGGGCTGGTGCTTACTGACCTTGGGTCAACTGAGGAAGCACTCTACTACTACAAAAAATCGCTAGATGCGAAAATACAATACAGGCAGTTCACCAGCCTGTCCACAACTCTTACTAATATCAGTAATATTTACAGAGACAGAAACGAGCTTGATTCTGCTTTGATGTATGAATTAAAAAACCTTCAGCACCTTGATAGTTTGCCAGACAACAGAAACCTGGCCACCTGCTACAACAATCTGTCAATAAGCTACCTGCGACTGCTTGACCTCAAAAAGGCTGAATTCTATGCCCTAAGGGCGCTTCGGCTGGAAAAAGAACTGCAGAGAGGTTTTGAGTTGATCAATGTGTGCAAAAATTTAGCAGAGATCTACCTTCAACAGAAAAAAGCGGCCCTTGCTTACCAGTACCTCGACTCCGTTTTTTTGCTTGTGCCCAATCATGGCGATTACAGGGCGGTTACAGGCGTATATCTTTCGCAGGCTATTGCCGATTCTGTGAAAGGAAACATGGGTGCCGCATACGTCCATATGAGGAAGTATATGGATTCCAAAGTGCATTTCGACGAGTTAGAAAGAAAGAATCTGGTGCTGGATCTTGAGAAAAAATACCAGGGAGAGATCAAGGAGCAAAAAATTCTGAAACTGGAGCAGGCCCACACCATCAAAGATCTTGAAGCAGAGCGCTCGAACCTGTTCAGGTTGTTCCTCATTGCCATAGTTATCCTGCTCTTGCTGGCTGCTGCAATCCTCTACAGCCGCTACCGGCTAAAACAAAAGACAGCCGGGATGCTGGACGCTAAAAATAAGGAGTTGCAAAGCCTGAATCAGGTCAAAGACCGTCTGTTTGCTATTGTTTCCCACGACTTGAAAAGCCCGCTGTCGTCGTTTCACACTGTCACCAGCACCCTAAATCAATACTATGAGCAGATTAGCCCCGATGACATAAAAAGGTATCTTACAAAGCTGGAAACCGCTGCCAAATCGTTGGAGGATCAAATGAAAAACCTGCTCGAATGGTCGTTGCACCAAATTTCCGAAAGAAGCTTAAAAACGGAAGTATTTGAGCTGCGGGACATGGCTGAAAAATTGAGGAGTTTCTTTCATCTCAACCTTGAGGTGAAGCGGCAAAACATTTACATTGAAATTGAAGCGCCGATTCACCTGGAGACTGACAAAGAGTACCTGCAAACCGTTTTGCGTAACCTTATTTCTAACGCTATCAAGTTCACACCGGCAGAGGGAAGCATCTGGCTGCGGGCCAATGTTATTGACAATAATGTGATCATAGAAGTGGAAGACTCAGGAATTGGGATAGCAAGTGACGATTTCCACAAACTTTTCACACTGGAATCGGACAAAAAATCGATTGGCAGCTCCAAAGAAAAGGGAACAGGGCTGGGGCTTGTTTTAGTGAAAGAAATGATAGAAAAACTAGGGGGTACCCTGGCGCTGACCAGCGAGCTGGGAAAGGGCACAACGTTCACGATCCGTATGGCTGGCAAACAACTTAAAAAAGCAGCCTGATGAGCACTGGTAAGGTCAGGCTGATAATGATCGACGACCATGAGTTGTTCAGAGATGGTCTGTCTTTGTTCCTTCAGATGCAAACCGACCTGGAGATCGTAGCTACGGCGGCCACGCCCATGGAACTGCGTCACCTGCTGTCAGCCCACCAGGTGGATGTGGTGATGATGGACATCAGCTTGCCTCAGCAGTCGGGCATTGACCTCAGCAAGCAGCTGCTAAAAGAATACCCGAAGCTGAAAATCATTTTTCTTTCAGGCAACGAGGGACAAGCCTATATAGAGCAGAGCCTGAAAGCGGGCGGTAAAGGCTTTGTGCCGAAAAGCGCCCCAAAGACGGAAGTGCTGGAAGCTATCCGACATGTAGCTGGCGGACAGTTCTACTTTCCCAGCGAATTGGCGCAATCTATTTTCCAGCAATATATCTCACAGCTGCACCTCCAAACTGATGCAAGCACTGTAACAGAGAGAGAACTGGAAGTGCTCCGCTGCTTTGCCAATGGCATGAGTTTCAAGGAAATTGAAGACCATCTACACATCAGCAAGAAGACCATTGAGCACCATAAAAAAGCTATTTTCGACAAGCTGGGCTTTTCTTCCAACGCCGATCTGGTGAAGTATGCGATCAAAAACAATATCATAGAATTATAAGTAGGGGTTTTTCTCTCGATTTTTGCGGGATTCCCCCCATACTAAAAAATCAGGCTTAGAGTGACTTTTGGTGTATAAACCAAATGAACCATTAGTCATGATTACTTTACTCGCTGCCATTTTTAAAAGCCTATCTGGCACTTTTAGGCTTTTCGCTATTTTTTTAATCTCATCAAGTGTTTTCTTGGCACTTGAAGCCCAGGCTCAAAACCACCAATGGGTAAGCGTGTTTTCTGGAGCTTCGACTGTTCAAAGCAATTCCGTCGCGGTGGATGCTTCAGGAAACGTTTATACGACCGGGTTGTTTCTAGGCACGGCCGACTTTGATCCCGGCGCTGGTGAAAGCACGCTCACTTCGTCTGGAAGTGAAGACGTATTTATCACCAAGCTAAATAGCAGCGGTGGACTAGTTTGGGCTAAGAAGGTCGGAGGAACAAGTAGTGACAAGGGATTGTCAATAGTAGTCGATGCCTCCTCAAACGTTTATGTGTCAGGTACTTTTGGGGGAATCGTGGATTTTGATCCAGGAGCGGGAACGAGCAATATGACCGCCACCAGTTCTACAGATTTGTATGTCTTAAAACTAGATGCGTCAGGCAACTATGCCTGGGCAAAACGTTGGGGTTCAAATCTAGGCGTGACACCAATAGGTCTGGCTGTGGATGCTTCAGGCAACGTTTATACTGGTGGCTCTTTCGTCAATATAGTTGATTTGGATCCTGGCGCAGGAACGGTAAATGTTAACACTGGTCTTTCAAATGTTACCCACACCTTTTTGGTAAAGCTGAACGCATCTGGAAACTATGTAATAGGGAAAAGGCTGGGGGTTACTAATTACGGAATTGTGAATTCCAGTGCAATGGAAATGGATGCCTCAAATAACATCATCTTGACAGGCATTTTTGGAAACCTCAATTCTGGCGTAAACGGAACAAATGTAGACTTTGATCCTGACGCTGGAGTATCAGAACTTGACGCAGCAAATGGAGCGTATTTCATTGCAAAATACAACTCCTCTCTTTCATATGTGTGGGCCGTGCATTCACCATCTGTACAAAACACGACGGCCATGCATATTGATGGCAGTGGAAATCTACTTGTCACGGGCTATTTTGCGGGGGCAAAGGACTTTGACCCAGGGGTCGGTGAAACGAATTTGACTCCCGTAGGCAACGAGGATGCCTATGTCTTTAAACTGAATTCATTGGGGGAATTTCAGTGGGCCAAAAATTTTGGATCGACTCTGTCTGACTACGGCTATGCTGTTACTAGTGACGCTGTGGGAAACGTATACGTTACCGGGGTGTTTTGGGGCACTACTGTCAACGATTTTGATCCGGGGCCGGCAGTGGTGGCCTTGCCAACTGGAACCAATGGATATGATGGTTTTATCGTCAAACTAAATGCCTCGGGAGACTACCAATGGGCCAAGTCTATCTATGCTCCCTTCGTCAACGGCTGGGACCAGGTGAATGGCATTTTTTTGGATGGATCAAATAATATCTACTGCACAGGTTTTTTCACCAACGGCACAGTAGATTTCGATCCGGGGGCGGGAGCCGACAACAAGACTTCAACTGGCTCCGATGCCTTCGTCCTTAAATGGAGCCAGAGTGCACTCATTGCCCAAACCATAACCTTCAATCCGCTGCTATCCAAGGCCATGGGCGACGCACCATTTGCACTTACTGCCACGGCCTCTTCAGGGCTTCAGGTGAGTTACACCAGTTCCAACACTGGTGTGGCTACTGTAAGTGGCAACACAGTAACGCTGGTTGCCCCTGGCACCACCACCATCACGGCCTCTCAGCCCGGCAACGGAACTTACAGCCCAGCCTCCAACGTAAATCAGCTGCTTACCGTAACGGCAGCCGCCGACGTGACCCCACCCTCAATTTTATCTTACTCTCCTTCGGACAACTCCACCAACGTGACAATTGGGGCCAATCTTGTAGCTACTTTTTCTGAAACAGTAACAGCAGTTACCTCCAAAGTCGTGAGTATCAAATACGCTGGCGGTGAAGTACCCGATGCCATTTTTGAGTCATATACATTGCCATCAGCCAATGTGACCATTTCCGGGAACTCTGTCACCATCAACCCGACCAGTAACCTCGTTAACCTGGCTGAATACTATGTCAATATTGAATCCGGTGCTTTTGTCGATGCCGCTGGTAATCCTTTTGCAGGCATTTCCAATGCAACCACATGGAATTTCACTGCAGTGCCGGCTTCGGCGCCAGTGGCTACCGCATTTTATCCTGTCAACAATGCTACGAATATCCCAGTTGGTGTAAATAGCTTCACACTCGTTTTCGACGACTTTGCCCAAGTCAATCAATCGGCTCTGGGGACGGTGCAATTGAAAAAACTTGACGGCACAGTTGTGTTCGAGACAACTGCCCCGAACATCTCTACTTGCTGTCAGAATGTGCCTTTTTATATGGGCGAGGCTATTTTAGAGCCGGCAACCACCTATTATTTCAATATAGGCAATGATATTTTCCGTAAACCCGGAGGTGTCAGTTATTATGCCGGGATATCAAATAATACGGACTGGCGATTTACCACAGGCAGCGTAAACTCCGTTATCAGCAGCTACTTACCGGCACGAGGCGCTACCTCAGTGAGCACTTCACTGGGAAGCATCAAGATGTACTTCAGCAATGAAGTGTATGATAGCTATGGATATTATCGCCTAAGAAAGGCGTCTGACAACTCGCTGGTAAAACAATGGGATGTATATGCAGACGTCACCTACGGCTATGATGCACAAGCTGGCCTATACTTTGCCGAGCTGCCGCTCAGCGCCGCCCTTGAGGCAGGCACTTCCTATTACGTTGACAACCAATTTAATAACGCTGGTGGGTATGAGCCAGGATGGATGGAGTACGATTTTGCCTACAATGAGCCTGAAGATATCTGGACAACAGCGAGAATAGTTCCCTGGGCCACCAACTTCTGGACTTTCACAACAACACCCGCAGCAGACATAACCCCTCCTACCATCACCAGCCTTTCACCCGCAGATGGTGCCACAGGCGTAGCTGTTGCTTCCAATTTAGTAGCTACTTTCTCAGAAAACGTTACAGCAGTTACCTCCAAAGTCGTGAGTATCAAATACGCTGGCGGTGAAGTACCCGGTGCCATTTTTGAGTCATATACATTGCCATCAGCCAATGTGACCATTTCCGGCAACACTGTCACAGTCAACCCGACCAGCAACCTGGCCAACCTGGGTGAGTATTACGTCAATATTGAGGCTGGAGCTTTTATTGATGTAGCTGGTAATTCTTTTGCAGGTATTTCCAATGCAACCACATGGAATTTCACAGCAGTGCCTGCTTCAGCGCCGGTGGCCACTGCTTTTTACCCGGTCAACAATGCCACTGATGTCCCCGTTGGTGTAACCAGATTCAACATTGTGTTCGACGACTTTACCTATGTTAATGAATCGGCAGTGGGGACAGTGCAACTGAAAAAACTTGACGGTACAGTTGTGCTCGAGAATACTGCTATGAACATGGGTTCTGGCTATCAGAATGTGACTTTTGATATGGGAGAGGCGGTTTTAGAACCGGCAACTACCTACTATTTCAACATAGGCAATGATGTTTTCAGAAAATCAGGAGGGATTAGTTACTACAGTGGTATTGCAAATAACACAAGCTGGCGATTTACTACTGGCAGCGTAAACTCGGTTATCAGCAGCTATTTACCTGCAAGAGGCGCAACCTCAGTGAGCACAGCATTGGGAAGTATCAAGATGTACTTCAGCAATGAAGTGTATGATAGTTATGGATATTATCGCCTAAGAAAGGCGTCTGACAACTCGCTGGTAAAACAATGGGATGTATATGCAGACGTAACATACGGGTATGATGCACAAGCAGGCCTATACTTTGCCGAACTGCCGCTCAGCGCCACGCTTGAAGCAGGTACTACCTATTATGTTGACAACCAATTTAATAATGCTGGTGGGTATGAGCCTGGGTGGATGGAGTACGATTTTGCCTACAACGAGCCCGAAGACATTTGGACAACCGTAAGAATAGTTCCCTGGGCAACCACTCACTGGATCTTTACCACAGAGCAGGACATTACCGCCCCGCAGGTTGAAGTGTTAAGTCCATCAAACCTGGGTGTTCAAGTAGCTATAGATGCCAACCTTGTGATCACTTTTGACAAAGCCATCGCCATCAACAATAGCAGTGCTCAGGTGCAGATTTACAAAAAATCAGACAATAGCCTTTTTGCCGAGTATACGATGGGCAGCGCCCAGGTGAATATAAGTGGTAACACACTAACGGTTAATCCAACTACGGACTTTGCTTACGAAACGATTTACTATGTGCTTTTGGATGCCAATGCCATTCAGGATATTGGAGGTAATTTATTTACGGGGATATCAGCGCAGGGCACCTGGCAGTTTCATACCACCAAGCCGGCTGGTAGTGAGAATGAGGCTCCTTATATCGTGTTTTTTGAGCCTGAGCATTTAACAGAAGAATATCCACTTGATGGAAAGGTGACGGCTCACTTCAACGAACCTATTCGTATGCCTTTTTTGAGGGTTTTTAGTCTTAGCTCCGATGATAAAAACACCTACTCGAAATCATTTTCTATAGGTGCTGCCGGCTCCACGTCTATCATATCAGGAAACAAATTGATCATAAATAATGCTGCGTTTCCTTACCTGGCTACTGGCGTGCATATGGTTTTACCAGCGAATACCGTATGGAATGATCCTGGAAGTGGCAATGCCGCAATAAACACGAAAGACAGCGACACATGGTTGATTTCCACTTCAACACAATTTGACCCCGGCGCCCCACCATTGACCCTTAACGTGATTGAATACCCTGCCAATGATGCAACTGGAGTTTACTGGTCAGCAGGTACTTATTCTTTTACCATGAGCCCCGATTTGGCAGGAAATGAATCCTTCTCCGTTTACAAAAACACGACTGGAGGTATACGGATTAAGAAGCTATCAAATGACCAAGTAGTAGCAGAGTATACAGGAGCTGAAGTACGGGACTTCTTAAACACTGGCCCCTTCGGCACCAGCCTCTATTTTGCTACCGAACTAGAACCTTCTACTACCTATTACATCACGATCGACGACGATGTGATTTATAACACTATTACCGGTTCTTTCTTTGAAGGAATTCAAGACAATACGACGTGGCGTTTCACAACTGAAAGTGTAGCCAATTATGAATCCAGGTTCGCCTCTTTTTCACCTTCCCGGGGAGCTGTGGATGTAGACTCCGAATTGTCGGAGATACAGCTATTCTTTAATGAGGAAGCCTTCTTTGGAAGCGGCGCACCCCTTCGGTTGAGAAAGGCTGGTTCAAATGAAATTATTAAGGAATGGGAATCTGAATCGCCCGACTTTTCAAAAGTAAACAATCTGCAGTACACCTTTACAGGCTTTTCTCTTGAACCCGAAACGACGTACTATATTGAAAATGTATTTCAGAATGATCAATATCCATTCTCACTAAGTGCTGACTATATGGGGGGATGGTCCAATGATTTCTGGACATTTACTACGGGAGAAGGGCCTGATGAAACACCGCCAGGTGTGGTCTCTTTCAGTCCTGCCAATAATGCTACAGAAGTGTCCCTGGCTACTACTTCTATATCTATCACTTTCAATGAGGAAATAAAAATAGCTGCCAGTGGTTCCACCAAGCAGGCCATTATTTGGTGGACTCCGGAGGGCGAATCTTTGACGAACACAACTGTCGATCTGGAGAATGAATCAGCCTTTACAATTTCTGGAAATACTCTGGTGATGAACTATGATGGTTGGTTACCCGGGCTTACGTATTATGTTACTTTGGCTGACGGCGTTATTGCCGACCTTGCCAACAATTGGTTTGGTGGCTGGACAGGAAGCGCTACATGGAGTTTTACAACAGAAAAAGCCAACCAAACCATCACCTTCAATGAATTGCCTGCAAGAACTCTACAGCAAGGCAACTTCACACTGGAGGCGACAACAAGTTCGTCTTTGGATGTGAGCTACTCGAGTTCCAATCCCTCTGTGGCTACCGTAAGCGGAAACACCGTGACTGTCGTTGGAACAGGCACCACCACCATCACCGCTTCGCAGGCGGGCAACAATAATTACAATGCCGCTCTGCCAGTTGAGAGGACTCTGTTTGTGACTGATGCTACGAAAACGAATCAGTCGATAACGTTTAACACCCTCGCAGAAAGGGCCTTCGGCAGCGGCACATTCCAGCTTGAGGCAAGCGCCAGCTCAGGACTGGCGGTGAGCTATAGCAGCAGTAACACGGCAGTGGCGATGATAAGCGGTAGCACGGTTACCTTAATTGGAGTAGGTGAAACTACCATTGCGGTCACGCAAAATGGGAATGACACCTACAATCCAGCCCCCGAAAAGCAGCAAGTGCTGACAGTAGTAAAAGGCAGCCAAACCATCACTTTTGATGCCATCGCCGATAAGTCTTTTGGCGACGCTGCCTTCACTTTGTCACCAACGGCCTCTTCTTCCCTGTCCGTCAGCCTGGGGGTAGTGAGCGGGTCTGTGACCCTGAATAGCAACCAAGTAACCATCACTGGTGCAGGAACAGCCACCATCCGGGCAACACAGACCGGCAACGAAAATTTCAATGCGGCCACTCCTGTCGAAAGGTCTTTCACCATTGCGAAAAAGGCCCAGGTCATAACAATTGGTGAGCTGGCCGACAGGCTCACCACCGACCCTGCTTTTGATGTCGTTGCCTCTGTAGACAGCGACCTGGCATTATCATACAGCATCGATGGCCCGGCCACGCTGTCGGGTGCAACTGTGACACTGACAGGTGAAGAGGGCACTGTGACTATTACAGTCAGCCAGGGGGGCAACGAGAACTATCTCGCTGCTGACGCTGCTACAACTTTTGAAGTGACCGCACCAGAGGTAGCCGAAAAACAAGAGCAAACCATCACTTTTGCAGCCATAGCAGACAAAACCTTTGGTGATGCAGCCTTTGCCCTGGAAGCAACGGCAACCTCCGAACTTGCCGTCAGCTTTGAGGTGGTAAGCGGCCCGGTTACACTTGCTGGAAATACCATTTCTATCACCGGTGCGGGATCCGCTACCATTCGGGCCACTCAGGCAGGAAACGAAGCATTTAAGCCCGCCACTCCTGTGGAACGAAGCTTTGTGATAGCTAAAAAAGGACAAATCGTCACCATTGAACGCATTGGCGACAAACTCACAACAGATGGGCCATTTGTTGTAATCGCCTCTACAATCAGTGGACTTGCCCTTGGTTACAGTGTAGTGGGGCCAGCTACTCTCTCAGGCACCACACTTACATTAACCGGTGCCGAAGGCACAGTCACCATTACCGTCATCCAGGCTGGTAACGACAATTACCTTTCTGCTGAAGCCACCGAAACATTTGAAGTGACGGCACCAGTTGTAAAAGCGTTGAGTATCTCGGGCGTGGCTTCCCTGGGCAACTCCGCCTTCACCCAGGGCGAAGCAAAGCTTCACCCGAAAAACAACGACGGTAGCTTTGCGACGGCGCTCGTGTCGGCATTGTCTGCCAATGGCGCATTTACATTTGATGATGTGCCAGCGGGCCAATATGCTTTGAGCATTGCATCTGCTTCCACTGCCGTGCTCACTACTTATTTTGAGAAAGCCACCACCCTTGCCAATGCTACCTTGCTCACGCTGTCAGCGGAAAGCATTGAAGGAATAGTTGTTGACATGATCGAAAAGCCGTCGGTGCCAGGCGGGCCTGGCTCTATTGCAGGAAAGCTATTGCTTTCGGGCGATGGAAGCCGCCATCTGGTGACAGACGGAAGAACCATGGAGGGCACGCCTCTTTCAGGTGTCACAATCTTGCTTGTAAGCAGCCCCGGGGGTGAGCTGATCGCCAGCACCGTAACCGCCAGCGACGGAAGTTTTGGGTTCAGCAACCTGCCACTCGGCGCTTACAAACTCCTGATCGACTACGAAGGGAATGTAAGCCTGGAATCGCCTGAAATAACCATCAGCACCGGGCAGCTAAGCTTTGAGGTAGCCTCTGAGGTAACAGACGAAGGCATTGTGATCATTGCCATGCCCACCGCTACCACGGGCGTTTCAGCCGAAGTTCTCCGCTCGATGATCAAAACTTACCCTAACCCATCGCAGGGACAGTTCACCATAGCTTGGGATGGTTCGCTGGCAGATGTAAAAGAAATTATCATCCACAACAACAACGGCTCAGCCGTGTGGCAGCATTCGATGACTACGGCACAGCTGACTGTCGATATCAGCAGTCAGCCAGCCGGAGTCTACATTCTCAGGCTAATCACCAGCCACGGGGCAGCCGTGCATAAGCTTGTGATCAAGTAAAGTAAAAACCGCCGCCCCATGGGTGGCGGTTTTGTTTTTTGGGGGGTACCGTCGCCAGATGTGCGCCACTCAAAAAAATGTGAGGACAAAAAAATCCCGCAGCTGAGTGCGGGATATCAGGTTAGGAACTGAGTCCGAAGGCGACGTATCATGCAGCCTCCTGGTCAGTTTCCCAATCGATGGACGAGCCTTTGGCTCCCAGCGCCACTCTGCTGTATTTGATCGTTTTCAGCTCGTCTCGCATCTCGTTGCTGGGTGTAAACAACACCTTGCTTTTTCTGATGCTGAAGTTGCCTACTTCCTCTGGCGTTTCGTAGCCCTTGCTGCTGATGTTGATCGAAAAGCGACCCAGCTGGCCCAGGTTAACAGTGCGGCCGTTGCGAAGAAACTTAGGAACGAGTTCGAGAAAGTTCTCGATCACTGCCATGGCATCTGCCGTGGTTACGGTGCTTCGGGAAGAGATCTCCTTTACGAGCTCTCGTAACGTTGCCTCACGCTCTCTGTAGATACCGGCGTAGAATTTGACCTGCCCGCCGCCAGCCACTCCGGGGGTCCGGCCACCCGGCTCGGCTCTGCGGATTATTTTATCCCCCCCGACATTGCGCAACCCCGGCGCCGCCCTTGCTCAATGGCACCTCCGCAGTTGCCCTGCACCTGTGGTGGCTATTGGGCGAGATGGATAGCGGAGCTTGGGCTGGCGGAGAAGCAAAAAGTGCTACTGACCAATGACTCGAAGGAGCTGTTTGATTTTTTGGGGTTTTGATAGTGCGTAAAGTTGTTTCGTTTGCCAACGAGCGAGGGAATTTTTGAGGCCCTCCTCAGCTCCTTTCACCTAAGCGGTTGCTCAGAGCATTATTGATTGTATATTTATCAGCTAAGAAAATCATTTTTTGCCATGCCCTCCATTCAGCCCCGAAAAGCACTCAACAAAGCCTACCTAAAAGTAAAGCCCAGCAGGGCCGAAATTGAGAAGTTTAAGACTAACCTCATTGGCGTGTTGGATCAAATCAATGAGGGAGAATCTGAGGAATTCCACAAAAACCTGGTAAGCGACTTTTTAAAGAAAACGTATTACGACCCTGCCCATTCCATCAATACCAAGGGGCGGAATGACATGGTGATCCACAATGGCAAAGATGGCAAGTCCACCGTGGGTGTGATCCTCGAAGCAAAAAAGCCTTCCAATAAGGGTGAAATGCTTAAGCAGGAAAATATTAACGGCAAAGCATTGCAGGAGCTTGTCCTCTATTACCTGAGGGAGCGTATTACTTCAAAGAACCTCGAAATCAAACACATAGTAGCCACCAACATCAACGAGTGGTTTATTTTCGATGGGCAAGCTTTCGAAAAAGCTTTTGCTCAGAACAAGGCGTTGGTGAAGCAATTCACAGACTTTGAAGAAGGTCGGCTGGGTGGCACAAAAACCGATTTTTTTTATAAAGAAATCGCTAGTCCTGCCATCGAAGCAATCAAAGACACCCTTGAGTTCGCCTACTTTGATATCAGGGAATATGACAAGACCCTGCGCAACGCTGATAAGACTGACGACAACAAGCTAATAGCCCTTTATAAGCTGCTTGCTCCGGAGCATCTTTTGAAGCTCCCGTTTGCCAACGACAGCAATAGCCTGGACAAGTCTTTTTACTCTGAGTTGCTGCATATTATTGGCCTGACTGAAACCAAAGAAGGAGGTAAGAAGATTATTGAGCGCAAAAAAGCAGGAGAACGTAATGTTGGTTCCCTTCTGGAGAACGCTATTGTGCAGCTTGATAGCCTCGATAAACTGTCCCGACTAGAAAAGCCAAGTCAGTACGGCAATACCACGGAGGAAAGGTTATTCACTGTGGGATTAGAATTGGTTATTACCTGGGTCAACCGCATTCTTTTTCTCAAGCTACTGGAGGCTCAACTCATTACTTACCACAAAGGCGATAAATCCTATGCCTTCCTGTCACATGACAGAATACATGACTACGACGACCTCAATAGTCTCTTCTTTAGTGTGCTGGCAAAAAAAGAATCAGAACGTGATGAGGAGATCAAGCAAGCTTTTGCTAAGGTTCCCTATCTGAATAGCTCGCTCTTTGAGCCCACGGAAATGGAGCACACGACGATCTTCATCAGCAATTTGCGAAATGAGCGCAATTTGCCAGTGCTGTCTTCTACCGTGCTGAAAACAAGTGCTGGAAAAAAGCTGACCGGTGAACTGGATGCGCTGACCTATTTTTTTGAATTCCTCAACGCCTACGATTTTAGCAGTGAAGGATCAGAGGACATTCAGGAGGACAACAAAACGCTCATCAATGCCTCCGTTTTGGGGCTGATCTTTGAAAAGATCAATGGCTACAAAGATGGATCCTTCTTTACGCCCGGCTTTATCACCATGTACATGTGCCGGGAAACGATCCGCAGGGCTGTGGTGCAAAAGTTTAGAGAGGCAGGATATAGCCTTCCTGAATCCACTGATATTTCGGAAAGCTTCAATTTGCTGTACGATCTAATTGAGCCCACGCAGGAAGGCAGAACTAAGGCCAATGACATTGTTAATAGTTTAAAAATATGTGACCCTGCAGTTGGTTCCGGACACTTTCTGGTGTCTGCACTCAACGAGCTAATTGCCATTAAAAGCGACTTACACATTCTACAGGATACGGAAGGCCGTAGGCTAAAGGAATATCAACTGGAGGTGGTGAATGATGAGTTGATAGTGACAGATGAGGACGGCGAGCTCTTTGATTACGTGCCAGGAAGTAAGGAAAGCCAACGCATTCAGGAAACACTTTTTCATGAAAAGCAGACCATTATTGAAAACTGCTTATTTGGGGTCGACATCAACCCGAACTCTGTAAAGATATGCCGCTTGCGGCTTTGGATTGAGCTACTCAAAAGTGCCTACTACAGGCCTGGAACTGAAGAGCTGGAAACCCTACCTAATATTGATATCAATATTAAAACAGGTAACTCCCTCATTAGTCGCTTTACGCTGGATGCCGATATTAAGCAAGCCCTGAAGAAAAGTAAGTGGAGTATAGATAGTTATCGCCTGGCCGTGCAGACCTACCGGGAGGCAAAGAGTAAAGAAGAGAAGCGGGAAATGGAGAGGCTGATTGACGAAATAAAGAGCAACTTCAAGACAGAAATACGCAGAAGTGACCCAGTACAAAAGAGGCTAGATAAGTTAGGGAATGATCTTTTCATGCTGACTGGCAAAGGAACAGATGGTATTGGCATGATGCTTTTTGAACCAGAACAGGAGTATGGCAAGGATGGGCAAAAAAGGAAAGAAAGAGAAAAGAGGATAAAGGCAATAGAAGATGAGATCAATAAGCTTGCCGCTCTCAAAGAAGATGCTCAAAGTAATAAAATTTATGAAAATGCCTTTGAGTGGCGGTTTGAATTTCCTGAGGTACTAAGCAATGAAGGGGACTTTGTTGGCTTTGATGTAGTGATTGGGAATCCCCCCTATATTCGGCAGGAAGAGCTTTCCCCCGTAAAGCCATATTTATCAAATCGGTACAGGACGTTTTCAGGCACAGCCGATCTCTTTGTATTCTTTGTTGAATTGGCAATGGATCTCTTGAAGGACAACGGAGAGTTCATTTACATTATCCCAAACAAGTGGATGCGAGCAGGGTATGGAAAGAAATTGAGAAACTTTGTAAAGATGCATCGCATCCACCGACTAATGGATTTTGGCGACCTGCCAGTTTTTGAAGAGGCTACAACATACCCGTGTATTATAGAGCTTTCTAAAACTACACCTACAAGTGAATTCGAAGCATTGAATCATATTACCCTAGAATGGGATGTACCTTTGCCAGAGTTTATTAAGGCTAAAAAAATGATTGTGTTGACTGAAGAATTAGACGACAATGGCTGGACTTTAACCGACAGTATTACACAAAAACTTTTAGCAAAAATCCGAGCAAATGGAACCCCTCTTGGAGAATTTGTAAATGGCAAAATTTTCTATGGGATCAAGACTGGTCTAAACGAAGCGTTTGTGATCGACGGGGTAACTCGTGATAGATTGATCAACGATGACCCTAATAGTGCTGACATTATTAAACCTTTTCTGGCAGGTAGGGATGTTAAGCGTTACGAACAACCAAGCAGTGACAAGTTTTTGATTCTTCTGAAAAATGGAGATACAAAAGAATGGTTTGGCGAAGTTGATGAGAAGCAAGCAGCATTACTACTACTTCAAAAATACCCTGCCATAATGGGCTACTTGAAGCAGTTCGAGAAGCCCGCCAAAGCCCGCTATGATCAGGGACAATTTTGGTGGGAGCTGAGAGCTTGTGACTATTATGAGGAGTTTGATAAGGAAAAAATTTTGTGGCCAGGCATCAGTAGCAACATTACGTCTTTTGCTCTTGACAACTTAAAGTATTACGGCAATGATAATAATCAAATGATTATTACTTCTGACCTTGTAATCTTGGCAATATTGAATTCTTCAGTATCGAATTTGTTTCTAAGAAGCGTATGCGATTTCGTCAGGGGGGGCTTCGCCAGACTTAAGATTGTTTATGTAGAAAAAATTCCCATTCCCTCAGCCTCTGACAATCAAAAAGAAAAAATTGAGCAGAATGTTAGAAAGTTGCTGGAAATTAGGAGGAAAAGTGGCGACGTCAATACAACAAAAATTGAAAAGGAAATTGATAACTTGGTATATGAACTATATCATTTGACTGAAGACGAAATCAAAATCATCGAGGGACAATGAAGTCTGAAATCAAGTCTTTGATCGAAAAATACGCTGAAGTATACGGCAAATTTGAGGCCCTCCAAGATAAAAATTGCAAATCGTTACCTGGTGGCGATCAGAAGACTGGTGTTATAGCGGAGTATTATGTAAAATGCTATATCGAATATTCGAACCATGTTGTCGCAGAATATGCCAGCCATGGGAGTCCGTTTGACATTAGCTACACATCAAACTCAGGACAAACAATAAGAGCCCAGGTAAAAGCCGTCTCTGCGCACTCAAAAACCAGGATCATTGCGCCGCTTCGATTATTTGACGATGAGGGCAATAGAACCTTCGATGATCTTTACTTGGTTGAATTGGGATACGATTTTTCCCCTGTTGGCTTGTACATCAACTCATTTGAGGCCATCCAACAAAGAGTCAATAATCCATCCAGGAAAAGAATTCAAGGCTCAAAGATGATTGACAGCACAGACCAAAAGAAGCCAGGCTCAAGCTTCTTTGATTTTTCTGAAAACAAAGTGGATGAGCTGCTGAGAGCGATTGTTTAGACATTGCGTGAGGGATAGCAGCGGAAAGCCCGGACCTGCCAAACGATGTTTGTTTTTACTGTCTGGCTGAAGCACGTCGATCGCTCCCACACCAACGTCATGTCGATTCCGAGGAACGAGGGAGACATCCCCCTGGTAATGGTAGCTAGTTGTTTAAATGCACTGCAAACATCGGGGGGACTTCGTTCCGGCGTCGGGTTCCTCGTCGGCTCCACTACGTTGCGAAGTGACGGCTGTTATGGAAGTGGTGGCTGATTGGTGGCCCTGGTGGTGAACCCAATCGCCGCCTCTGCGTGAGGGATAGCAGCGAATAGCCCGAACCTGCCAAACCGTTTCGGTTACTTTCAAACGAACTATTGCTGGCGGGGGGCACGCCCACAAAAAGAAAAAGCAATGAGCGTATAGAAAGCTCAGTATGTGCAAAAATTGCACATACTGTCGCAGATGGCAAAACCTATACACCAGCTTTTATCAATTAGAAGCCATCGTGGAACGACACATCCCCCAGGTGATTGCAGCGAGCCTTTAGAAAACACTGCAAGGTCACGGGGACTTCTCCGCTACGTTGCGAAGTGACGACTGTTATGGAGACGGTGGTAGATCGGCAGCCTTGCTGGTGAACCGACTCACATGCTCTTGCGTGAGGGATAGCAGCGGAAAGCCCGGACCCGCTCCCGATATTATCGGGACGGGGAGGACTTGGAGCGAATAGCCCGACCCCCGCCAATCGAGCAGGTTACTTTCAACCGAAATGTGGCTGGCGGGGGGCACGCCCAAAAAAAGAAAGAGTAAATAGCAATACAGACAATTGTTAGCCAGAAAGGTGTACCCTGGAAAAATTAAAGAGGTTACTTTCTGCGGAAGCGCAGAGAGTAACCTCTTTAATGCAAGTCGCCGGTTATTTGGCTTCGAAAGGCTATAAAACAGACCAACTACACCTTCACGCAACGAACAGAAAGGCCGTCTTTCTTTTCGTAGTAGCTTCGGTTCACATGGGCGTTGTCGTATTCCATGATGTAGCTCCAGGCGAGCTTTTTGCCTTCTTCGGCGGGTGTCCACCAGTAGCCGATGCTGCCCCTGTCCATAAAGGAGCAGTCGTCGTCGCACAGGCCGCCGGGCTTGGCGTTGAACCCAGCCTCGTTGGTAGCGCCTTCGTTGGGTGCCTTCCACAGCTCAGTTGACTTGAGGATGGCGCCGGCATTTAGATGTCCTCCCACGGTTTGCAGAAGCAGTTTCCAGTCGTCGTCTCCAGCGATTCGGAAGCCCTCCGGGGCCAGTCCCCTGGGGTCGACCAGGGCATACCAGTTGTACAGCTTGCCATACAGCTTGCCGTTTTCGGGGTCGTTGTTGTAGTAGCACCAGGCGCCGGTGGTGAGGCGGTCCCATTCGTCAGTGTCGGTTACCTCGGGGATTGGGTCACCGTTGCGATATGTGTCTACGTCCAGGTTGTCGGCCATCCATATCTGGTTACCGATTTTCACCAATTTGAATTCCATGGTTCGGGCAATTAGTATGTCGATAAAAAATTTGTTAGGCTATAATAGCTGTATGCCAAACAAAAAACAATAGCTATTTGATGGTATCAAGTACCAATGCGTCAGTATCCACACTACCGTCGGCTAAAAAAAGATCAATTTCTTTCAGACATGTGGGGTATTTCTCTAGTAGCAACTGCTCCGACAATTGCATATACGTGCCCAACGTTCGCTGGAAGCTGTGGAAATCATTCTTCCTGCCATTTCCAATATTTCTCAGGTCACTGATTAACAGGTTGTCTATGCCGGCTACCTTTTCCTGAAGATCATAAGATTCGTTAATTGCGTACAATAGATTAAAATCGATTGATGACAATATGGAAGAATTGAGACTCGTTTTCCACGCCACTTCAGGCAAGCCAAGCAATTCGATTTCTATATCAAGCCTGCCTCTCGCTAGCAGTAAGTCCGGGAATTGCGCCTGAAGGGAATCAAATTGACTACTGGAGCCTAAGAATGTCATATCATCATCCACCAATGGAAGGTAAGCATCCAAAAAGCCGAGCTGACGTGCGTTAACTTGAACTAGCGTATCCATGGCAGACTGATTTCTTGCTACTTCACTTCGAATATTTTTCAAAGCCACCTCTGCTATTTGCTGCTCCCGCCTGTTACCCGCCCAGTTGTTAAGCCAAAAGGCTATCAGCACACCCAAAACCACTCCTGCAAATCCAAGGACGTGATTTAGCCATTCAATTTTGTCCGATGTGCTCTTTTTCTTTTTTGCCATAAAACGAAAGTCTCGCTTTAAATTTATCAACCCTGTGGGAGGAAAACAACCCTGGGGCACATTGCTATTGGCTGACGGGAAAAAACGAAAAACCCGGCCAAAGGCCGGGTCTTTTTAATACCGGAACATATTATCCATACACCTGCTTATTCCGGTCGTTCTGATATAACGTAGCCAGTGGGTATTTCCTTGTCTGGCAGGTTAAATGTTTCCTTTACAGCATTGTAGTCGCTGTAGTCCATCCGGCCTGTGAACTGCCCAGGCACCACCACTACCCTGGCCAGCCAGTTATCGAGAAATGGTGAGCCCAGGTTGTCGAGGTTGAAGTCGGAATCGAGGAATACCCTGGCGTCGAACTTGGTGAAGTCGAAGTTGTACTGTAGAAAGCCGAAGTCGGTGATCATAGACTGTGGCAGCAATCGCCACACTTCAGTGCCATCATCGAGTGTATCCCACAGCAGGTAAACCAAAACCACATCGGAGTCCAATGCAGTAAATCCATCGGGGTACTCAAGAAGGACACCATAATCGGGCGATTCAAAGTCGAAGACGAATTCAAACACATAGGCTTCCTCGCCATCTTTTCCGTCGACACCATCATAACCATCGAACCCCTGTGGGCCGGGAGGGCCCTCCGGGCCAACGCAGGATTGACCGATAAGGAGCATAGCAACAAAGGCTGAGTAAATGAGCTTTTTCATATCATTAGATTTTTTGGTTCATGCCAGCAATAAGCCAAAGATTGTTCCAAAAAATATTTTTGAACGACTTTCCTTTTACCTTTGAGGCAAAACCAGATCATGAAAAAGACCCTAATCTACCTAAACAGCCTGTTTTTCATTCTTTTTTCCTGCTCGGAAAAAAAATCGTCCGAGCTGTTCAAAGCCACGGATTTCACTGCCGAAAATCTTTTCACCAACAACATTGAGGGGCCGGCCTTTGATGCTGACGGCAACCTGTACGTAGTCAACTTTGGAGAAGACGGCACCATTGGTAAGGTGGATAGCGAAGGCAATGCATCGCTCTTTTTGACCCTACCGGAGGGCAGCACCGCCAACAGCATCAAATTTGGCAAAGACGGCACCATGTACCTGGCCGACTACACCGGCCACAATGTGCTGGCGGTTGACATGGCCACCAAAGCGGTGTCCACCTTTGCTCACAACGACGCTTTCAATCAGCCCAACGACCTCTGCATTGACCGCCAGGGCAGGCTCTTCGCTTCCGACCCCAACTGGGGAGACAAAACCGGGCAGATCTGGAGAATTGAACCCGATGGCAGCACCGTTTTGCTCGACAGCGCCATGGGCACCACCAATGGGATTGCGCTGAGTCCCGATGAAAAGACGCTGTATGTGAATGAGAGCGTGCAGCTGAAAATCTGGGCATTTGACGTGGATGCCAATGGAGAAATTACCAACAAGCGGGAATTTGCTTCCTTCGATGATTTCGGTTTTGACGGTATGAAATGCGACAAGGAGGGAAACCTTTATGTGGCACGTTATGGAAAAGGCGTGATTGCGGTACTGAATCCCGCTGGGGAACTTGTAAGGGAGGTGGCGCTGATGGGCAAAAAGTGTAGTAACCTGGTCTTTGGCGGTGAGGATGGCAAAACAGTGTTTGTTACGCTACAGGACAGAAAAGGCATGGAGAAGTTTTTGAACGACATTCCAGGCAAAGGCTACTAGGCAATGGCACAGCTGCTGAAACACATCGCCCTGGTGGTGGCGGACTACGACGAGGCCATTGAGTTTTACACTAAAAAGCTCTGTTTCACCCTTGTGGAAGACACTCGCCTGAGCGAGACCAAAAGGTGGGTGCTGGTGGCACCACCTGGCGGAACCGATGGTTGCCTGCTGTTGCTAGCAAAGGCCGCCAGCGACGAACAACAAACCAGGGTGGGTAACCAAACCGGCGGCAGGGTGTTTCTCTTCCTTCATACCGACGACTTCAAAGGAGACTACCAAAACCTGCTTGATCAGGGCATCAAAATTGTTCGTGAGCCTTCGCAGGAAGAATATGGTACTGTGGCTGTTTTTGCTGACTTGTATGGTAATTTGTGGGATTTGATTGGATCGAACCAATCCGACGGCTGACGGCCCCGATGTTTCCGCCTTTCGGGCGTCTGACGGCTCCGTCGCACATGGCCTGCTGGCCGTGCCGACGCCTGGCCAATCTGGGGGTACAAACCTTCTTGCAGGATGTGGCTTCACCGACATCCTCGAGGTATTACGCCCTTTCAGGGCTTGGAGAGGTACGAGCCCTGAAAGGGCCCGGACGGAGTGAAATATGTATGCGAAGGGTAAAGCCTACGCACCAACCGGCGGCTGACCGCTCCATCGCCTTGGCTCACTGGCCGTGCCGACGCCTGGCCAAACAGGGAGCACAACCACTCTTGCAGGATGGGGCTGCACCGCCATCCTCCTGATTATCACGCCCTTTCAGGGCTTGTAGAGGTACGAGCCCTGAAAGGGCGGTATATTCATGCGTTGGGTAAAGCCCGACGCACCAACCAGCGGCTAACGGCTCTACCGCACAAGACCTGCTGGCCGTTCCGACGCCCTACCAATTAGGGACACAAACCTTCTTGCAGGATGGGGCTGCACCGCCATCCTCCTGATTATCAAGCCCTTTCAGGGCTTGCGGAGTTTCGAGCCCTGAAAGGGCGGTATATTCATGCGTTGGGTAAAGCCCGACGCACCAACCAGCGGCTAACGGCTCTACCGCACAAGACCTGCTGGCCGTTCCGACGCCCTACCAATTAGGGACACAAACCTTCTTGCAGGATGGGGCTGCACCGCCATCCTCCTGATTATCACGCCCTTTCAGGGCTTGCGGAGTTTCGAGCCCTGGGCCGGGCACCCCTGAGCCGGGCACCCCTGAGCCGGGCACCCCTGAGCCGGGCGATATATCTATGCGTTGGGTGGAGCCCTACGCAACAATTCGGCGGCTGACAGCTCCACCGCAATGAGTTCCTGGCCTTGCCGACGCCTGCTCCCATCTTCGGTCTCCGGTCTTCCGTCCCCTACCTCATTCATACCTCAGCGACTTCACTGGATTCATTCTGGCGGTGTTGATGCTGTGCCAGGCCACCGTGAGGAAAGCCACAACCACTACCGCAACGCCAGTGACAGCAAAATATACCCAGCTCATGCTGATGTGATAGGCAAAATTTTCCAGCCATCCATTCATAAAATACCAGGCAAAGGGCCAGGCGATGAGGTTGGCGATCAACACGAGCTTGAGGAAATCCCACGACAGCAGCCTTACCAGACCGATTACATTGGCACCAAGGGTTTTTCTAATCCCTATTTCCTTGGTTCTTTTTTCAATCATGTAGTTGGTCAACCCAAACAGCCCTAACACCCCAATCACCACCGAGAGCAGGGTAAACAGCACCAACACGCTGGCCTGTCGTTGCTCGCTGTCATAAAGCCGCTGTAGCTCCGTATCAAGCAGGCTGTACTCGAAGGGTGCGTCGGCGAAGATGTTCATCCAAACGTCACGCACATGGTCCACCCCGGCGGGGTCGTTGATGCTATTGACTTTCACGTACACATACCTGTCCTGCCACGGGCTGATGAAAAAGAAAAGTGGATCTATTTGGCTCCTTAGTGAGTTGAAATGAAAATCTTTCATCACCCCTACTATCTTTCCGCTCGCTTCGTCTCCATAATGGAGTGTTTGTCCAACGGCCTCCTCAGCTCTCCAGCCCAGCATGCGCACCAACGCTTCATTTACCACCACATGGCTATTGAGCGGTTCGTCGGTGCTATCGTTCAGCTGCATGGAGGTAGCATTGAAACCCTCCCCTGCCAGCAGCTCGATACCGAGGGTATTTACCATTTGATCGTCGGTGGTAAACCCAAGGGTACGAATGCCCTTGTTGGGATCCATGCCGTCTTTGTACGACGACCAGGTGGCGAGAATATTGCCCATCATGGCCGAGCCTCTGCTCACATCCCCAATGGCACTATTCTGCTTTAGCTCGCTGCTGAAGGCCTCAAACTTGTTGAACATCTTTCTATCGGCAAAGGGCACAACAATTACCTGTTCTGAATTGTAGCCCAGGTCTTTGCTGTTGGTGAAATTGAGCTGCTGGTAGATGACCAAAGTGCCCAAAATCAGAAAAATAGAAATGCTGAACTGGAAAATGACCAGCGCTTTGCGAAACATGTCGCCAGCCTTGCCCGGGTTGAAAGTGCCCTTGAGCACCTTCACTGGAATGAACTGCGACAAATACAGCGCCGGGTAGCTACCAGCGATCAGGGTAATGGCAAACACAACGGCTGCCAGCAGCGCTATCCAGCCGGGGTTGTCAAAATAGCTGATCGATATTTTCTGTCCAATGAGCTCGTTGAAAGCGGGTAGCGTGAACTCAGTGATGCCCACGGCTAAAAGCACTGCCAGGAAAGTGATGATAAGGGTTTCGCCGTAAAACTGTAGGATAATGTGCGTTCTTACCGCACCCATTACCTTTCTGATGCCTACCTCACGGGCTCTTTTTTCAGAGCGGGCCGTCGTCAGGTTGATATAATTCACGCAGGCCACCAGCAAAATGAAAACGCCAATCAGTGCAAAAGCCAGCGTATTCGACATGTTTCCTCTCTGACCTATATCGGCCTGCAAATCACTGTCCATGTATATGTCTGTAATAGGCTGCATTTCAAATGATACGGACATGCCTGATCCATCCAGCTGAGGTTTCAGTTCCCTTTCAACAATAGCATTTATTTTCGTTCCCACTTCACCAGCATTTACTCCCTCAGCCAGTTTCAAATAGGTGATGTAGTTCATGGGAAACCATTGTTCTCCATCGTCCATGCTGTGAAATGCGCAGACAAAGTTGAACTGCAAGTGGCTGTTCGCAGGCGGGTCTGCCACCACGCCAGTTACTTTCTTGTCGGTATTGTTGTTGATTCTCAGCGTCTTGCCCATTGGGCTGCCACCAGGAAAATACTTCCTGGCCATGGAGGATGTGATCACTACCGAACTAGGATCCTTTAAAGCTGTCTCTGCATCTCCTTCTATAAGGCCGAACGAGAAAACCTTAAAAAATGAGGAGTCGGCATACGAAAATGTCTTCTCCATAAATACCCTTTCCCCTTCCTTTACAATAGTCGGCTTAAAAATGCCCACATCAGCATAACGGCAGAACAGCTCCACGCCAGGCACCTCTCTTTTAGCTATTGGGCCCAGGATACTACCAGAAACGGCGATCCTGCCTTTTTCTTCACCCATGACTGCGGAAGTCACCACTCTAAATATGCGTTCCTTCTCCTTGAAGAACTGATCGTAGCCAAGCTCATGAGACACAAAAAGGAAAATGAGCAAACAACTCGCCACGCCGGAGGCGAGACCAAAGATGTTGAGCAGTGAATAAAACTTATTTTTCCAGAAACTTCGAAAGGCGATGGTAAGGTAGCTTTTGAACATATCGGTGAGTTTAGTTGCCCTGTGGCACATGTGTTGGCAAATAGCTTACCAAATAAATCCTGCCCAAATATAGCTTAAAAGGCCCTTTGTAAGGAGCTGACAACACCATAGCGTCCGCCAGCGAACACCAACGACCGCAAGGTGTACAATGTGACAATTAAGCCGTAAATTGGTTTTCAAATGAGTCGTCATGAGTCAGAGCTTCCACAATGTCAATATTCAATCGCATCTTGACAAGATGGAGGAGTTGACTGCAGAGGTCAACAATGTATTCGGAGACCTGTCGGCGCAGCAGTTAGGCTGGAAGCCTGTAAAAGGTCAATGGAGCATCAGAGAATGCCTGGATCATATCATGACGACCCACAACCAATACTATCCACAGTTTGATAAAATTGCTGATGGCAGATACGATCCCGCTTTTTGGCAGAAAATGCCTGCTTTTTGGCACAGCTTCTGGGGCGGGCAACTGGTGGAATACCTAGGGCCGGAGGTCAAGCGTAAATCGAAGTCGCCGGCGATATTCCGGCCAACCGCAGGCAGGCTTAGCCAACATATTGTGAAAGACTTTACTGATAGCCTCAAGCTGTTGACTAGAAAAATGATAGCGATGGATCATGTAGATCATACAACAGTCATTATTACGTCGCCAGTGTCAAGGCTGGTGACCTACTCGCTGTACGACACGCTACAAATTGTGGTGGGCCATGCGGAGAGGCACGTAAATCAAGCCAAACGGGTTACCCAGCAGCCCCTTTTTCCTGCCAGATAATGTCTTCTGGCCTTGCATGATTTTCGCTCATTTGACTCATCGTTTTCAGGTAAAAAACCAAACCATGACAGATCTTATCAAAAAACTTAACTACAAAGCTCAGCAGGCGATAGGCATATTTGAGTCTCCGGATGAGTTCGCACCTCATATCAGGGACTTTGAGAAGCTGGGAACCGTTTATACCCAAATCAACTCCGCCGACAACTTTGACTTTGTGCTCGTGTTTGTAAAAACAGAACAGGCCATTACCGAACTGAGTCTGGAACTGGCGCCAAAACTAACAGACGACGCCCCATTTTGGTTTGTATACCCTAAGAAGAGCTCCAAAAAGTACAAAGCTGAAATCCATCGTGACCATGGCTGGGCATCGCTTGGAAAACTGGGCTTCGAAGGCGTGCGTATGGTAGCGGTGGACGACGACTGGTCGGCGCTGAGGTTCAGGAAAGCAGATAAAATCAAAACACTGAAAAGAGATCCTTCCTGGCGGCTGACCTGATGCACTCAGTTAATTCTGACAGACAGTAAAACAATATTGGTATTGAGAATATCTCTATCTTGTGGAGATAACCAACCAAAATTCAAATGAACAATCTACTTTATATCGTTGCTGTTCTTTGCGCAGTATGGGTCATTTATGACGTATGGGCCAACCGCAAGTCGATGAGTTCGGGCACAAAATTACTATGGACAATATGTGCGCTGCTATTTAGCATAGTTACCGCTATTATATACGCAGTGTTTGGTAGAAAGTGACCCAAAAAACGGGAAATCATTGCCTGGAAATTTCTCTTTTTCTTGGTTTGGCAAAAAGCTTAATTTTAATCTATATCTACTGCCGTTTTAAATGAACGATGCTTAGCTTTCTGGTAAAATATCATCCACCGAACGCAGAAGTACAAAAAATTTGAAACGGAAAGCACTCAATATCATCAACTGGTCTTCGCTGGGAGTAAGCAGTGTTGGCTTGTTTCTACTGATTATTGACGTTGGCTTCCCCTACAGCGGCGTCCTTGAAGTCTACCTTCATACCTTGCTTCCCGTTCTTGCTGGCATCTTGTTTGTGCTGATTATAGCTGCAAGCACTATCGCATGGATGCTCGATTCCAGTCGACTCCGGTCAAGACTGGTAGAGGCACTGCTGGCTATCTACATGCTGGCCTATGTAGTGTTTTCAATCAACCCGCACTTGTATCCTCAGTTGAGCTTTTTCACGCACAAATTCACCGGCTATTGGGGCTGTTTTTTCATTTTCGTGATAGAGTTTTCAAGGCGCACGACGTCCCTCTACAGGCTTTCAAAGAATCCGGCCAACCTCTTCATCTTCAGCTTTGCGCTCATTGTGTTGCTAGGCTGCGGACTGCTGATGCTGCCTAATGCCACTTATGAGGGTATTGGCTTTGTAGACGCTCTTTTTACATCAACAAGCGCCGTGTGCGTTACAGGCCTCATAGTAGTTGACACTGGTTCTTATTTCACTACGTTCGGCCAGGTTGTGATACTTGGCCTCATTCAGGTGGGTGGTATTGGCATTCTTACCTTCACCAGCTTTTTTGGCCTTTTTTTTAAAGGTGGGTTTAGCATCCAGAACCAGTTATTTCTAAAAGATGTAACAAATACTAACCGGCTGGCGGAGGTGAGTGGCATCGTGAAAACAATTGTCGCTTTTACCCTTCTGGTTGAGTTGGCAGGAGGTATTGCCATATTCACGCAACTCAACAAGGCAGTGCTGCCAGGTTTTGTCGACAGGGTACTCTTCGCCGGATTCCATTCCATATCGGCCTTCTGCAACGCAGGCTTCTCTACGCTTGGTAATAGCCTGTACGATCTAAACTATCGCTTCAACTACTCTCTGCATTTAGTCATCGCTTTTCTCTTCATTTTCGGAGGGTTGGGTTTTCCTATCGTTTTCAACTTCGTAAACTATCTTAGGGAGTCAGCCCGCACAATAGTGGCCCGGCTGGTAAAACGGCGGATTGTGTATCGGCTACCCATCAGGATCAACCTGCACACAAGGATCGTACTTATTACAACGGCACTTCTCATAGTCCCCGGCACTTTGCTTTTCTACTTCTTCGAATACGACAATACGCTGGCTGAGCACAACGAATTTGGCAAATGGGTGACCGCCTTTTTCGGTGCAGTCACGCCCCGAACTGCTGGTTTCAACACTGTCGACAATACGGCATTGAAGCTTCATACCATCATGATCATATTGTTGCTCATGTGGATCGGAGCCTCGCCCGGTTCCACCGGTGGTGGCATAAAAACTACCACGATCTTCCTGGCCACCCTTAACTTTCTAAGCCTGGCCCGCAGCAAAGACAGGGTGGAGTTTGGCAAAAGAGAAATCTCCAACAAGTCGATCAGGAGAGCGTTTGCCATTATCTCTCTTTCGTTGATATTTATCGGGCTGGCCACATTTATGATTACCATGCTTGACCCGGAACTACCATTTATTCAGGTGGCGTTTGAATGCTTTTCGGCTTACAGCACCGTGGGGCTAAGCATGGGAATTACATCGAGTCTTAGTACCGGCAGCAGGCTAGTGATTATTCTTATCATGTTTATTGGTCGGGTGGGTGCGCTTACCCTGCTTGTAGGCATGCTACGAAGAGTGCAAACATTGAGGTATCGTTATCCAAACGAGGAATTGTTTATAAATTAAGTTTGTATGAAATACATCGTTTTTGGTCTCGGAAATTTTGGCAGCAGCCTGTCCACCACGCTCACGGCCATGGGGCATGAAGTGATTGGGGTGGATAAAAAAATGGACAAGGTGGAACTGCACAAGGATGACATTACGCACACTATTTGCCTCGACTCCACTGATATTCAAGCGGTAAGCTCGCTTCCCCTGGAAGATGCGGATGCGGTTATTGTTGCCATAGGTGAAGACGAAGGTGCCTCTATCATGACCACAGCCCTGCTGAAGCAACTCCATGCTAAACGAATTATCGGCAGAGCGGTGAGCGAATTACACACTACGGTGATGCAGGCCATGGGCGTGCATGAAATCAGTCGGCCAGAGCAAACCTCCGCCATCAGGCTCGCAAAAAGGCTTAACTTTAAAGGCGTAGTTGATTCATTCGAACTGTCGGACAAGCACAATATCATTGAACTGAAGTGCCCTGAGAAATATGTAGGAAAAACACTACTGGAGTCAGAGTTTAGAAAGAAGTACAACATAACAGTGCTGACCACTATTAAGCCAGTGGAAGGGAAAGAAGATGGTAAGATTTCCGGTGTAGCCACTGCGGAGACTGTTCTGGAAGAAGGAGATACGCTGGTTATTTTCGGAGCACTCGACGACTTGAAAGATATGCTGGATGACAGTGAATAAAAGTGTAAAACGATGCGGATCAATACAGACCCGCATCTTTTCAATCAATTACTGGCTATAAAAGGTGCTTGCCCCACAAAAGCATCGTCAATCAGTTGATCGGCCACAAAATGAGCCAGGTCTGTAGCACTGATCCCGTCGCCGGGGCAATCCTCCAAACTTACTTTCACTCCCCTCCTTTCGTGCGTAAGTTCAATCATGGGCAGCCTCACCAGCGTCCAATCGATATCGCTTTTTCTAAGAGACTCATATTCTACCTGCTTGTCTGCTGTGGTTTTGGGGTAGTTGGCTCTCATCCACTCAGTGGCTATTGCCACTTTTTCGCTCTTCTTGTCAAATGACGTGTTGACGTTGAGCCCGGTAAGGACGACATACCGCCGGATGCCATAAGTTGTCATTGCCGCTACAATATGCTTTGAAGCCTCGCTGAAAATTGAATCCTCCCCTTTTGGCTGGCCAACTGCACTGATGATGGCCTGGCATCCGTCCAACAACGACCGGATAGCTTCCACATCTCGTGCATCGCCTTTCAGTAACTCGATTTTCGGATCTTCAATTTGAAGGTTTTCAGGAAACCTAAGAAGAAGTTTGACGTGATACCCACGGCTGAGCAGCTCTTTTACGATGTACCTGCCAGCCTTACCTGTGCCGCCAATGACGGCTATTTTTGAAGTGTTATTCATTTTACTCTCAATAAAATAAGACAATAGTTGATTACCTGGTATTGCCAGAAAGGCAAACCGATTGAGCAGAAGTGTTTTCTGCTAAGCCTAAGTCAATATTTTATCAGGAGATTTTAATAAGTCGAAGGTAATGGATTTTGGGGAATTATGCAGCTTGGAGTTGATCAGCCTGGAATGAATTCCAAGGTGATTCAAATCTTCAGCCTGGAATAAATTCCAAGCTGTTCAAAAAAACCGTGCCGATGGCACTAGTTAAATAATGCGAGGTTAGTTCATGTAGATAGGTAGTTCGGTAGTTTTCAAATCCTCGATTCCTCAAATAGTCAAATACTCTCCTCCTACTTCCACACATCTTTTACCTTCGCTTCCAAATATTTCAACGTGGCAGGCGCTTCTTTCGGAAAATCGTCCCAACGGGCTTCGATGACGATTTTTCCCTTGTAGTCAATTTTCTTCAGCTCTTGCAGGTACGGAACTACTTCGTCGCCAAGCGTACCCGGCGGGTCCCTGTCTGCCTTTTCAGCGATATCGCAATGGAAAGTAATGCCCTTTCCCTGCGCTATCATCGACGGAGGATCACCATCCATGAGCATGTGGTAAATGTCCACGCAAGCCATCAGATTTGGCTCATCTACCCGCTTCACCACATTCACCACCTCATCAAAGCCGTTGAGAAAGTTGGCTTCGGTCTTGTTGAGGTTTTCTACGGTGATCAGGATATCGTATTTCTGCGCCTGCACGGCTACTTTCTTTGCAATGGCTACAAACTGATCTACTGCCCTTTGATAGTCCCAGCCGTCAGGCAACCGCCGGGAACCACCGCTGCCCCATACCACCAGATCTACATCAATCTGCTTGCAACGCTGAAAAACAACGTCGGTGTAGGCCAGTATGGCTTCCTCATTTACGTCAGGGCCAATCACTTTCAGGTTGCCTGGCAAAAAGTAGTTCACAGCAAACATGTTGGTTTTCATCTTTTTGATGGTGGCAACATTTTCGGCAAACTGCTCATCTGACACTTTTTGCGGACTGATAATTTTGTCCACCTTTTCTACAAAATACTTATAGCCGGAGGCACGCATGAGGGCATCGTCTTCCATGTCCCATGCCACGGTAACTGCCGGTCGTTGTGCATAAACAAACGAGGTGGCGCCAAGAAGTAAGAGAGCAAACAAAGTGGTTTTCATAGGCGATAGTTAAGTAGGTTATTTCATTGCTTCCTTTCACAGGAAACATTAACTTAAACTTAACTATTAATTTCAAATACCTCTCGGCAAGGAGGCGTAACTTCACCCTAACCAAATCTATCTAGTATGAATCATCTTTCAGCTGCTGTTGTGGGCCTTCTTGTCTTTGGTGCAGCTTGCACCGCTCCAGTCGAAAAAGCAAGTATTAAGATTGAACCCATCGAAGGGCCAACACCCTACACCAGCCTTGATCTGAACAATGACCCCTCTTCATTTCAGTTTGCCATTGTTACTGACCGCACAGGCGGCCACCGGGACAATGTGTTTGAAGTGGGCCTAAGCAAGCTTAATCTGCTACAGCCTGAGTTTGTGATGAGTGTGGGTGACTTTATAGAAGGATATACGGAAGACGAAGCCCGGCTGGATGCTGAGTGGACGGAATTCAATGGTTTCATTGATTCCCTCACCATGCCCTTCTTTTACGTGCCTGGCAACCACGACATCACCAACAAGGTGATGTATGACAAGTACAAAGCGATTTTTGGGAAGGACTATTACCATTTTGTATACAAAGACGTGCTGTTCCTCTGCCTCAACTCTGAAGACAACTATCGTGGGTCGGGCAAAGGTACCATTGGTGATGAACAATATGAGTGGATTGAGAAGACACTGGCAGCCAACGCAGACGTGAAATGGACGCTGGTGTTCATGCATCAGCCCCTGTGGAACCAGCAGGCAGAAACCCTTCGCTGGCCAGATGTTGAAAAACTGCTTGAGCCGAGAAAACATACCGTGTATGTAGGCCACCACCACAGCTACGTGAAATACGAAAGAAATAATGGCAAATATTTTATTCTGGCTACCACAGGAGGCAGCAGCCGACTGAGAGGCCCACAGTTTGGGGAGTTTGACCATGTGGTGTGGATCACTATGACCGACAACGGACCCATCATGGCTAACCTGGAGCTTTCGGGCGTTTGGAACGAGAGCGTGGTGACAGAGCAGTCGAGTAACTACTTCAGGCCACTTTTTAATGGGCAGCCTGTGCGCATATCGCCGATGTTTACCGACGGCAGCACGTTTTCAAACGGCACTACAGAAATCCGTCTCACCAACGACAGTGATGCCCCAATGGACGTTAGTTTTGAATTGGCTGCTAACAAAGATCTTACTTCCAGCATTATCCGTCAAAGTCTCACCATAGCTCCGAATTCAGTAGAAATAATTCCCCTAAAGCTTAGTGGAAAAGCTGCCCCGATTGCTACACTGGAGCCAGTAGAATTGAGAGGAACGGTCACCTTCCACGGCGAGGGCATGGCGGACGTCACGATGGATGTAACACAAAATGCCCGTCCGGCCAAAAAGGAATACATTTCAAAGGGCACCAGCAAGACAATAGATGGCAAACTTGACGACTGGGCGGCCCTCCCATACTCAGAAATCGAAATGTACACGGAAGCCAATCCCTTCTCTCACAAAGGTGGCAAGGCTGACGGCTCGGTTCGGTTCGGAATCAGCTACGACGACCAGTTCCTTTACATTGGCGCCGAGGTAACAGACGATGAACTGCTGGCAGTGGTCTCCTCAAGGCCTTACAACCAGGATGCCTTTCAGGTAATTATCGACGGCCGCAGCGAAAATATCAGCTCTTTCGGCACAAGCCTTTCAGGTGTGCTGTATATAGGAATGAGCCCCTATGTGGACGGTACTGACAACACTACGCCCTTTACCAGCGGCAACAAGCCTGAAGGAACGATTGGCGTAACAACAAAAACGGACACGGGTTATGCCATTGAGTTGGCCATCCCGCTAAGCTACCTTGGCGAGCAGCAGAGTGGCGACTGGAAAACCGTCCGGATCAACGTGGGTGTGAACGACTTTGACAACGACTACAGCCACCGCACCAACCTGTGGTGGCAGCCCGACTGGCGTGGAGCTGCCAACTACCCTGGCTCGGGCACCTTCTTTAGAAAATAAACACGGTTAATAATTAGAATGAGGAAAGAGCCTGCCGGAAGGTGGGCTTTTTTGTTCAAAAAACGTCATCACATTGGAAACTCCGACATATCGTTGGAATAAATGATTTACACCTCCTTTTCGGATGGTTTCGGCAAAAGAGCTATTTTTGTTAAAACCCTGTCCAAATGGTAGACTATAAAAAGATCATCCAAAGGAACCCAAACAAAAGATTCGGTAAGCCTTGTGTACGAAATACAAGGATTACCGTATATGATGTGCTTGGCTGGCTAGCTGCCGGAATGGGTTTCAACGAAATTCTCGAAGACTTTCCCGAGTTGACACTGGAAGACATTCAGGCCTGTCTTGCCTATGCAGCAGACAGAGAGCATAAGCTTCAGCACAGTGCATGAAGCTATTGTTCGATCAGAATATCTCTTTCAGGTTGGTGAAAAAGCTTGTTGACTATTTCCCCGCCTGTCTCCATTTAAGTCACTGTGGCTTAACCGACATGGAAGATTCAGATATTTGGGCTTACTCAAAAGAACATGGCTTCACCATTGTCACTTTTGACGCCGATTTTTATGATATTAGTGTGATTAACAGCCATCCACCAAAAGTGATTTGGATTAGAACAGGCAATCTCTCAACTAATCAAATAGCCCAGCTTTTAATCAACAACTACTCGACGATAGAAAGTTTTTTACTGCAAGAAGCGTATAAAGAAATGGCCTGCCTTGAGTTGGAAGCCGACAACAACAGCTGACCTCGCTTTATCGTCTTGACCCCAGCCTTATTGGCATACTTGAGTACCCCGCAAGAAATTGAATACCAATATTGCCTGCGGAAACGTGGGCTTTTTTTGTTACTTTCTATCAAAAAAAAGCATAGCCCAACCTCCCATGAACGCCATTGCATCCATCAGAAGCAAATACAATAACGCCGCTTTCCTTATAGGCAACGGGCCCAACTTACGAAGCGGTATTATGCCATCCTGGAAGGATTTACTGAAAGCAGCTTCACCAAAACCTATTCCCTTCGCCCTGACAGGACTGACTAATACAGAGATATATGACCTGATCGAGTTGTACGCAAACGACCCTGTCAAAGTGAAAAATAGAGTGAAAGCTGAGTTGCAATTGACAAACAGTGATGACCTGCGTGTCCATAAAAAAATCATGGAATTTGCCAGGTCAACAAACACACCAGTGCTAACAACGAACTTTGACACGGCTTTCGAAGAGTCCGTAGGGGCAAGGCCATTTCACATTGACTCAGATGGATTTACCCGATTCTACCCCTGGAAAACCTACTACGGCTTCGAACAAATGACTACTCCTACTCACGGCTTTGGTATTTGGAAGATTCATGGCGACATAAACTATCGGGATAGCATCAGGCTGGGACTCGGCGACTACATGGGGAGTGTGCAGCGAGCTAGAAGCCTCATCACCAAAGGGCGACGCAGGCTTTATAAAGAAACACTTCTGTCGAAATCGTGGCAAGGCGAGCAGACCTGGCTCCATATCTGGTTCCACAGCCCACTCATCATTTTTGGCTTTGGCTACGAACCCGACGAGGTGTTTCTCAGGTGGCTGCTAATTGAAAGGAAAAGGTATTCCATCAAACTCAGATATGCCATGGATGTTTGGTATGTAACGAAAGGTGCGCCCAGCCCCTCAGTGAAAAACTTAATGGAAAACCTTGATGTGAAGATTCATTTGGTGGAAGACTATTCGGATATCTACGACGGCCTTTCTGATTGATATTCTTTGATTTACCGCAAGTATTTTCGTTCCAAATTTACTGAATTAATACCGGCTATTTCCTCCAATTAAACTAAAGCGACCATTACGCAATATAAAGGGTAAAAATATGTTCTATTTCCACAACAAATAAATCAACAACCACGTCATGAACAAATCGCTCAGCCTCACTATCTTTCTTTCACTTCTGTCCCTGATTTCTTTTACCTCACACGCCCAGTTCTCAAAGGGAACAAAGCAGGTTGGAGGAAATTTGAAGTTCTACCGAACAGTGGTGAACAACGAGTATACGACACCTGTTAGCTTCGTACAACAGTCTATCAACGAAAACAGCGAGATTAAAATACTTCCGAGAGCGGGATTTTTTATATATGACAATTTCAGCGTCGGCGTTTCAGTGGGCTTCGTAAACAACCAAACCCGCACCAAATCCTCGGCACCCCAATTTAATATTGACCAGAGAACGGCATCAAATCTCGCAGCAACACAGATTTTTGGCAGGTATCATGTAAATATTACTGACCACTTGATTTTGTTTGGGGAGGGCTTTGCCAATTTAAACTTTGGAAAAGGGAAAACGACGGTTGTGGGGAATGAATATGAGGAAAAAGTACTTGGGTTCGGTGTTGGTGTGAAACCTGGCATTATCCTCATGATTAGCGAAAAAATAGGGCTAGAAACTTCCATTGGCCTTCTGGGCTATCAACAAGAAACCAGAAAGCCTATTGATCGCCCCGAATTGCCTATTGGAAACACTAATACTCAACGGGACTACGGTCTATCCCTTTCTCTTGCGACCCTCGACTTTGGTATGCAGTATTACTTCTAAGCCCATACAATGGCGACTTTTTGGGAAAGCCAGAAAACTTTCTAGTTTCGAAGCCATAAAATAGCATTGCTGCTTATGAAAAAGATGCTTGTTGCTTGCTTTGTCATTTTCTTTGCCGGGTTCTTTATCAAGTTCTTTCACATTCACTACAATGCAATTGTGATGCTGGCAGGTCTTTTTATATTGCTTGCCGCTAGCCTGATTGCCATTAGCAAAAAAGAAAACAATGTGAACGGATGGGCCAACCTTGCCTCCGCTTTCTGGCTGGCCATGCTGCTGTTTACAATTAAGTTCTACCCGTTTGTATCGGTCGTACTGGCCCTGGCAGTTGTTTTCACTTTAGTTGCCGTTCTCACAACTGCAAAAAGAAAAACATGGAAGACATTGACGTTCCCGGCAATGTGTTTAGCGCTCGCCCTTACCTTCCACTTAATGCCTGCCAATAGTAAGTACCACCTATTGAATATCCGGTGGAGTTATGAAATCGATACAGACTTCCCCACATGGGACAAATACGCATGGTTTCTTTACCAAAATGGTAAACACGATGAAGCCCTGAATGCTTCAGCCAAGGCACTGCAACTAGCCACGGAAGCAGGTGAAGCAGAATGGGCAAACTTCATTGCCGATCACAAGAGCAGGATTGAGCAAGGGTGCTGGACGACGTTTCGCTGAAAGCCGTGCTGAGGCGGCCTTCTGTTGATTATCACAAGTCGCTTTACACTTTTCAAAAGTAATCTGCGATATTTGTAGCCTTATACCTGCTTAAATGTTGTACAAATTGCGCTTGTTTCTCGCTGTCCTGGTACTGGGTACCCCCCTTCAACTCATTTCCCAAAATCAGATTTGGGGCACGGTGGTGAGTGCCGAGAATGGCGGACCAATTCCCTACGTTAACTTAGGTGTGGCGGAAAAGAACATAGGAACTGTATCAGACGAGAAAGGGGAATTTTCTTTTGATATCGGGCAGATTGCTCCAAGTGATTCTGTTATCTTTTCAATTGTTGGATACAAAAGAAAGGCTGTAACATTGCGTGAGCTGTTGGCAAACCTCTCGCCGCAAAAAATAGAACTCAGGGAGCATGTGATTAAGCTGGCAGAGGTTGTAATCGAAGTCGATCCATCCAACAGCAAAGTATTGGGAGTTCAGCGGGTTTCCGGTAAAAAATTTGGCTTTGTCGGAGGCATTGGTGCCGGAGCGGAAATATCTCGTAAAATGAGGATATCCCAACCGTCTGTACTGAATACGGCGTCAATATACGTTAAGAATAAAAAGGATCAATCGTTCAAGCTTCGGCTGAATGTATACACCGCTGATCCCAAAGAAGGGTCACCGGGACGATCATTACTTAGCCAGTCAATCATTTTAGAATCTGACCTGCAAGAGGGTTGGCTGAGCTACGATTTCAAGGAGCCTGTTGTGGTCAACCATGCATTCTACATTTCCTATGAATGGGTCGAATCCAATCTTCAGAATCCGATGATCGCTCTCAGGGGCAACAACCTTGACGAAAGAGTGCGGGTGAGACCAGTGAGCATGGGGAAGTGGATAATGGGAGGAAACTACGATTTTGCTATTCGCTGCGAGGTAATGAATGACTGAGCAAGCCAACATGACAATTCCACCTCCCCTCACCTCATGCCCATGATGAAGAAAACGATAGGACTTTCCCTTCTGGTGGTTCTTTGCGAGTATGCTATTTACGTGTGGTCGGGCGATGTATCACCCGAGCCAGGCATCTACTTCCAGCTTGCAGCACGGTATTCTGCCAGGGTTTCATTTTTACTTTTTGCAGGTATCCTTTGCTGGACGGGCATCAGAGGGCTGAAGCACATTTATGCAGAAGAGCAGCGTCGGCAATTGTTCGTCAGTTTACTTTTTCTACTGGCCCTCAACCATCTCATCCATTTCTACTTTCTCGCCATGAACTTTGAGACAAGGGGCATGGAGCTGCGTGAGTTCAAAAATTTACCGGGTGCCGTTGCCTACATTGTATTGACGCTCTCCCCTTTCTTTCTATGGAACAAAAAAGAGCTAACAAGAAGCCGCTACCAAATTATCATCTCAGGCTTTGCGCTGGTTACAGCCTTGTTTATTGGTACGTATGTCAAAAGGTCTTTGCAAAATTTGGAGATTCCTATGTCAAACTACCTTATTGTTGGTAATCTGGCCATACTGACTTCGCTGGTGATCATCAACATCTTCAGAATACGCTCCGAAAAAAATCTCAAATAGTTCACGGCATATACCCACCAATTTCAAGAAAATAGAGTCATTCCGACAAAATTCTTTAAAAATGAAAATCACCTTTTTGGCAAGCGCTGTCCTTCTATTTCACAGCCTGTCAGCGCAAGAGTCTCTCACAAAGCCTTTTAAGGATTGTAATATCGACGGCAGTATCACCCTCTTCGATTACAACGCCAAAAAATGGATTTCCAGCGACATCAACGATAGCCATGTGTCCACTTTGCCAGCCTCCACTTTCAAAATCATCAACACCCTGATAGCGCTGGAAACAGGCGTCGCAAAAGATGAAAACCATTTGGTAAAATGGCCCGGAACCACCGACACGGTAAAGTATGGCTACCGGCCAGACATTTATTATGACATCACTATGAAAGAGGCCTTTCGGCTTTCTGCCGGATGGGCCTATGTGGAAATGGCAAAAGAAATTGGCAGAGAACGCTACGAGCACTTTCTGAAAGCCAGCCGCTATGGCAATGCCGATGTCTCCATCAACGACCCCGATTTCTGGAACTTTGGTTCGTTTGCCATTTCGCCAGCCAACCAAATAGAAATCCTCATTGGAGTGTACGAAGAGACGCTGCCATTCTCCAAACGCTCTTTTACCATCCTGAAAGAGATGATGATAGAAGAGCAAAACGAAGGCTACACCTTACGGGCCAAAACCGGCTGGACACGTGACGGCGGAAAAGATACCGGCTGGTGGGTTGGGTACATTGAAAAGGAAGACAATGTCTATTTCTTTGCCACCCGGTTGATAAAAGACAGGAAGGTACCGAACCCAAATTTCGGAAGTTGCAGAAAGACGATTACGAAGCAAATTCTGACTCAGCTAAAAATGTTGCCTTAGTTAAAGTTCAATTTGTGAGGTTATGGGTTGGTTACTCTACTGACTCTCCTATAGTCATTTTTCATCTCCCACGACTGGCCTTTTGCGGCCACCTGAGCTTCCTGCCGGAACTCATACCCTTTTGTTTCTTCTAACTCCTTGCGAACACAAAAGAAGTCTTCAAAGTTTATTCAGAATTCAGCAGCTACCTTACATCAGTAAATGTTCTAAATACTAGAAACAAGTAAGAGCTGCCAGAAAACGTCTTTGGTATAGGGCGATATGTAGTAGAAAGAAACCGTTCTGAAGTAAAATGAATCAAATCACAAAATTTATTCTGAGTATCCTATTTCTAGTGCCTTTGGTAATATCAGCCCAAAACAGCGCCATCACAATATCAGGATCGATAAAAGACGACAAGTCACAATCGACACTGGCTTATGTTAGCGTCGTGTTGAAAACTGAGGCAGATAGTGCGTTTGTGTCAGGCACCATCACCAACGACGAAGGGTTATTTGTGCTCACCGGTGTGAAACCAGGAAAGTATATATTGGAAGCCTCTTATGTTGGTTACAAGCCTGTAAAGCAACCGCTCTTTGTAGGTAGCCTGAGTAAGTTTTTGGAGGTGGCGCCCATCATTTTGCATGAAGATATAGAAACATTGAACGAGGTGGTTGTCACAGGTCAGCAAGATGCGGTAAGTGAATCGCTCGACAAAAAGACCTTCGCAGTGGCCGACAACGTTAGCCAGGCGGGTGGCTCGGTGCTCCAGGCCATGCAAAACCTACCCGGGGTGACTGTACAAGATGGTAAGGTGCTCTTGCGGGGCAATGATCGGGTGGCAGTGCTCATCGATGGCAAGCAAACTGCCCTGACAGGCTTTGGCTCTCAATCGGGACTGGATAACCTGCCGGCATCGGCTATCGAGAAAATTGAAATCATCAACAACCCTTCCTCCAAATACGACGCCAACGGCAACGCAGGCATCATCAACATCATTTACAAAAAAGACAAGCAGGAAGGCTTCAACGGAAAAGTCGGACTTTCATCAGGCCTGGGAGCGCTTTGGGTCAAAAATGAGAACCTGCCCACCATCCGCCCTCAATACCAGGCAACGCCCAAAATCAATCCGTCGCTATCTCTTAACTACAAAAAGAACAAGGTCAACACCTTTTTACAAGCTGACAACCTCTACACGCATACCCTCAACAAAAATGAATTCGTCACCAGGGCCTATGACGATGGCACGGTGATCTACAACCAAACAAAGCGTAACAGGGACACCAACCTCTTTTCAGGCAAAACTGGCATGGACTGGAATATCGATGATGCCAACAGCCTCACTGTGTCTGGCTTTTTCAGTAGTGAGAAAATTCTTGATCGTGGCGATGAGCCCTTTTTCGAAGGAGACCTCAGCAACCGTTACAGACTCTGGCAGTTCCTGGAGGATGAGCTAAAAACAACCGTGATGGCTACTGCTGCCTATCAGCACAAATACAAGCAGCCGGGTCGACTCCTGAACATCGGCTTCAACTATACTTACCATCGAGAAAATGAGCAGTACTTCTTCGATAATATTCTGCCGGAGTCAACTGGAAGGGATGCCTTCAAGCTCATCTCCGACGAACATGTGGCCGATTTCAACCTAGACTACGTGCAGCCCCTACAATACGGCCGCTTTGAAACAGGCCTTAAGTTTCGCAGGCGAACCATCCCAACCAACATGCAGTTCTTTCCGGGACTCAACTCCCCTATCGACTCAGCTGCAGGTGGTTGGGCCAATTACGGGGAGCTAATTCCCGCAGTGTATGGTAACTACGTCTTCGAAAACGAAAAGTATGAAGTGGAAGCGGGTGTACGGATGGAGTATGTGAAGATTGACTACAAGGTAAACCCATATCACCCCACATACAAAACCAGCGGGTACAACTATACTCAGCCCTTTCCTAACGTGCGCCTGGCCTACAAGCTTAACGACAACAACAAACTGTCGGTCTTTTACAACCGCCGTGTTGACAGGCCCAACGAGGTCGACATCAGGATCTTTCCCAAGTATGACGATGCAGAGATCATCAAAGTGGGTAACCCGGGGCTTCGGCCTCAGTTCACCACAAATTATGAGCTGGGCCATAAGGGCAGTTGGAACACGGGCTATTTGTACTCATCCGTTTACCATAAGCAAATGGACGCCACTATCACCCGCATCGGAAGCATTGTGCCTGGCAGCGTACTTATCTACAACATCTTTCAAAATGCCGGCAAAAGCTACAATACGGGTTTTGAAGTGCTGCTTTCTCAAAACCTGGACAAATGGGCCACTATCAACTTGAGTGTGAATGGCTACCAGAACATCATCGAGGCCTTTACGGTAACCAACCTTTATCCTGAAGTGAACGTGTTCACGGCTGCCCGGCAGGAAATCCTTTCAGGAAACGTAAAGCTGAACAGCGTCTTTCACCTGGCAAAGCAAGTGGATATTCAGCTAAGCGGCACTTACCTCGCCCCTGACATCATCCCCCTGGGAACCATTGGCACCCGCTTTTCGCTGGATCTGGGTGTAAAGAAATCAATGCAGAAAGGAAGAGGTGAGCTTTACGCCAACGCCACTGACTTGCTCAACACCATGAGAGTGAAGCGGGAGATTCAGGGCGATGGTTTCAAGTACTTGGCTACCGACTACTACGAAACCCAGGTGGTGAGAGTGGGGTATAGTTATAAGTTTTAAACTTCTTCAATAGCAGAAGGAAAATGCACATCAACTCCTTTTTGGATTGATGCTCAAAAAGAAACCCTGATCCCCGAAGACCAGTAGAAACCTGGATGAAGCTCTTCGGTGTAAGTGCCTGCATCGCTCGTAACCCTGGAAGGATTGACGGGGAATGCCCATGTAGCCTGCCCAAACAAACGCCAGTTGCCAAACCTGTACGTGATCCGCATGGCCGCCTCATAATCCAATATCTTGAAGCTGTTTGACTCAAGAACAGAAACAGATGTGGCAGACCCCTGCCCCGATGGCCCGCCACCTTTCCCTTTGGCAGCACCCTTGCCCGTTTGTGAGCTTCTGTAAGTGTAGTACTCGCTGTAGTACTGTTGCGTTCCGGCATTGATCATAACCAGAGGAGTCAGCCGCAAGCGGCTTTGCAGCATGTAGAAGGTCCGGTTGATCTCTGTGCCTAAAAACACATCCGTATTATCTGAAAAGCCCAGGTTTACATCGGCGTGTAACACGAATGCAGAGAAATCGTAGGCGGCATAGGCACTCAGATAAGTTTTCATTTCCGACTGAACCGTGTAGCTAAGGTCGCTGAAAAAGTATTCAGAAAGAGAGACGCCCGCCAGGAAGTTTGTACCATAGTAATCGTATCCTCCAGAAAGAGTGAGCAGATCGATTCTACCCTGATCACTCGCTGTAAGATATGATAATGCCCCACTTGCAAAAAAGCCGGAACGATGTATGTACTCAACAGCTGCAGAAAGGTAAGGCGCTTTGACAGAGTCAGAACGGCCCATATACAAATAGTCGCTGGTGTATTTGATACCTATCTGCACCTCTGATCTACCTGGTATGGAGTCGGTTTGCGCAGCTACACTCTCTGACAGTAGTTGAGTTGCCAAAAAGAGTATCGGAAGAAGATATTCAGGCAAGGTTTTCATAAACAGCGGCATTTTGACCCCCTATAAGAAAGAATCGGTATGATCGACACTCATGCCAACCATACCGGTTCGGCAGGTTTACCCATTCCTGCCTTTATTGCCTCCACCCTTTTCCTTCATCTTGTTACCTTTCATATCCTGGTTACCTTTCATACCCCTGTCCATTTTTTGCATTCGCTTTTCCATTTTATTGCGGAACAGCGACTCGTTTTTGTAGCGTTTGCCATCCATGTCCAGACATTCGCCGTCTCGAAGCCTGATCTGCTTTCCGTTTTTCAAACGCAACATTCCATCAGGGGTAATTGCGCCGCCGTTCTTCAGTTGCAGTGACTCGTTGAGTTGCACCCTTTCCTGATCTCTGATCTGGTACATGTTGCCATCTTGAAGCATCAAATGTTCCTGCAGACGTAATCTGTCCTGATCTTTCACCTGTGCCTGAGCCGGAAACATCATTGTAACCAGCATCAGAACACCTAAGAATTTCATTATTGTTTTCATGATCGTAAGGTTTTGTGAGCGATAGTTGAAAAGAACACTCACCCAACTATAATGGCTACCATCGTTTTGGCTGATTCCTTTTTTGCCGGGTCAATTTTCTTTTCTTTTTTAATTTGCTAATGCTAAAATTCTACCAATCCACGATTTAAGTCAGTGACTTTTAGCACATAGTGACTGCTTTCTTCCAGCGAAAGTGAGTTCTTTCAACAAAAAGAAAAACGACACCACATATCTTTCCCTCATGCGCAAAGCTTCTTGCCTACCACCACTATTTTCAATTCTTATCATCAACTACAGCTATGCCCAAAATGCCAAGACTGCCAAAGATGAAGAGACGATTAAGGAGGTTGATCGAGAGAGAAGTAGATGCGCTGAACAGAGACCCTGATTTGGAGGCTTATCTCTCCTGCTTAATGGAGTCTGAGAAAATTCAGTTAGGGCCTTCGAACGACAAAATGACTATGGGTTACGACGCTGTGAAGGCAGATGCACAAAGAGTGATTCAGAATTATGATGGTAAGTCCAACCCCAATACATGAGCGTTTGCTGAAGGGGCATAAGGTAAATTGAAACACCGCTTTTGCCAGCTGCCTGCAAACCCCCAACACGTCACAAGGCACCTTCACAGACGTCTCCAAAAGCAACTACCTGGAGAATGTAAAAGGCGAATGGAAGATAGTCGACCACAGGTATTTCAATGCGCCGGAGAGAAAAGAATAAGCGTTTCCTGTTTGGATGGGTGTATCCTTTTTAAAGCGAGTGTCTCCGCTCACGACGGGTTCAGGTGAATGTCTCCACTCGCCTTTCATATACAGAGCCGTTTTCAAAAAAGCTTGAGATTCCACTCAACCCCCCATCTCATTCTTCCTGCCCAAACCAAACTGATCGCCGGCTTTGGTGGCCTTGCCATCTTTCATAAAAATCTCCACCATTTTTTCGCTGGACACCGTATTGTAGTTCTCGTCTTTCAATAAATACAGTACTTCTCTCTTCACCGGATCGATCACCTCTCCACTGGAAGGATAGGCATATTTACCATCGACGCTAAAGGTAATCCAGCCGGGCATGTCGCTCAGCGGAATGGTTGTTAGCTGCTGATAGGGCGGCTTGCCGCCAAAAATGTGAATGCGCATATTGTGGCCATCGCTGATCCAGATTTCTTTTTCGTCCGGCGTCAGGGCAATACCATGCGCAGGGTTACCGTGACGGCGCACGGGGCCTTTGTCCCAGCCCAGCACCTGTACGCTGGCCAGTTTCTCCCCCGTTTTCAGGTCGCCCACCTCAAAGCCCAGCAAGTCGTTGACGTTCACAAACACCAGCGATTCATCGCTGTTTACCGTAAAAGGCCTGATGCCGGCACTAAAGGGCCCGATCTTTTGAACTACTGTATGGGTTTTAGGGTCGGCTACATGAAGTTCAGGCGACCCAATGTCGGCCATGTATACCTTTTTGCCAGATGGCCCATAAATAGTGTTGTGCGCTCTTGAGTGTATTTTTATTTTGGCTATTATGTCACCGCTTTCGCAGCTTACCACATTCCAGAAGTCTTTTTCCAGCGACGGTAGGTACATCGTCATCCCATCAGGGGAAATAGACATGCGGTCGCAACCGCCGTCGTATTTTCGCTCCCAAACTACTTTTTCTGTTGCCAAATCAATTCGCTGCATTGATTCAAGGGTGGAGATATAGACACTATTGAGCTGGACACTTACATCAATGCCTTTGACATTGGAAGGGGTTCCGTTTTCATGAAAACCCTGCGTCTTAATGCGTTTAACAAACTTATGGTTATTGTCCACGTCAAAGACAAGCAAGCCATGTCCGCCGTAGCCTAGATAGTCTCTGATGCCGGGAGTAGCCACATACAAAAAATGCCCTGTTCCTCCGGCTGGTAACACTTTCTTTGATAAATGATCCACAGGCATCACCCAGGCGGTAGCGAACAAGAGTATGAAAAGGACGGTGACAGACAGCAGTTGGCGTTTCATAGTGGTATTATTTGAAAAACGGGCTATTTTTAAAGTTACATCTTCCAGACTAAACTTGGCAACAATCTCTTATTGTATTGCACTTAAATTCCACTTCCGCATAAAAAAAGGCGAGAGCTTCCTCTCACCTTTATCTACCACTATTACTATGCTGTGATTTCTTCGTTTCAGCAGTCCGTCTATTTTTTTCTAGACGGCCTCAATTGATCGCTTGTACAAAGTGTAAAAAAGAAAAGGCAGGAAGCCGAACCCAAAAAGAAAGCCCCCGCTAATAAGCACCGCCCCTGAACCTTCCAAATGAAGCATATTGAGAATACTGCCAAGTGCCAGCATCATAAAGCCCACAGCTCCTACTATCCATTTCATTTTTTCCGATGGCGAATAAGTCCCGCTAGTCTTCAAATGGCTTACCAAAAGGAGCGGAGCAAACACAAACGCAGTAACCATAATACTACCGAACAGCAAAATAGAAGCGCCCGGCAAATGCAACGATTTGAACACGACGGACAATGTAAGCCCCAATGAGGAAATGAATCCGGTTAGATAAGTAATTCGTTTCATATTAGTGATTTTATTAAAGTTGAGAACAAAAAATACTTCCTCCTGTATTTCATCAAAACCATTCGGCGTGGTTTGCTGAAATGCTTTTTGATAGGCAACCTCAAAAGACACACCCTGATCCATGTCTTCTTCTATGAGGCAATAAAAGTGGTCGATGAGATCATCCTGCACTTCTTTGCTGGAAATGCTACTTTCCTTCACTTTACCAGTGATAAAGTCTAATTGGTTGTCAGTAATCATGCCCTGGCCGGTTTACTATTTGGTTCGAACATGATGCTCTCAATGGTTTTCAAAAAGTCCATTAACTCCGACACCTTTTCCCTCTTGGCTTCATTTCCTTTTTGAGTGAGTGCGTAATACTTCCTGACCCGTTTGCCTATACTCACTTCTTCGGTAGTTACCGTGCCGTCCACGAGCATTTTGTGAAGGGCCGGGTACAACGAGCCATCTTTGAGTAGTATCTTACCTCCAGTGAGCTCCTTCACCTTTTGACAAATTTCGTAACCGTACATTCTGCCATGCTCACTGAGTAACCTCAAAATGATCATGTCGATGGTACCTTTCAATAGTTCTTTTGAATACATAGTACAATAATACATAGATATATGATATATCAATACTATAGGTATATTTTTTTTGAGTACTAGATTGTCACTGACGAATTATTTTGCTGTCTCCCCTACTAAAACGTTCATCAACCCCAATAGAAGCTTGAAGAAAATATGGAGCAGGCGGCAGCCTAACCCATGCAACAGACCACCAAATTGGTTAATTTGGACGTTCTGCGACGATAGTATTAGCATGGTTTAACATTCATATCGTGCGTGCTAATTGGTTAGGCGGCTTTGAATGTGAATTGTCAATGGCCGGGAATCGTTAACTTTGTTGCCAGATAGAACCGAAAACCAGGTAAAAAACAGATGATAAGCAAAGATCCAAAAAAAGACGGTCTGGCTGGAAGGGTGACAAAACTGAAGGATTCAGAGCAAAGGAACAACCCACTCCACGGAGTAAGATTGGATGCTATTTTGGAAGAACTGGTAGCCAAGCTTGGGTGGGAAGAACTGGGTAAAAAAATTAACATTCGCTCTTTTAACTACGATCCCTCCATTAAGTCGAGTCTTGCCTTCCTGAGAAAAACGCCCTGGGCAAGAGAGAAAGTGGAGCAGCTATACCTACGTGTGATCAAAAAATGAAATGAGGGTTTGTGTAGCGCAAAGCAAGCCGATTAAAGAGGACATCGTTGCCAATATTGAGCAGCACAAAAAGCTCATCCACCTGGCTATTTATAGCAAGGCAGATGTCATCGTTTTCCCTGAGTTGTCGATCACTGGCTATGAGCCAACCCTGGCCAGGGGCTTGGCTATGGACGCCAGCGATACAAGGCTTGATAGCTTGCAACAGATAGCCGACCTGCATGCGATAATTATCGGAGCAGGCATCCCAATGAAGTGTCGTAATGGCATCAACATCACGATGGTACTTTTTCACCCCAATGCACAAAGGCAAACCTATTCCAAACAGTACCTCCACGCCGATGAAAAACCGTTCTTCGTAAGTGGGGAAAATAACGCCACGTGCATAAGAGGCTCGAACGTTGAGTTAGCGATCTGCTACGAAATATCGGTACCTGAGCATTCGGCCAATGCCGGCAAAAATGGCGGCAAAATCTACCTGGCCAGCGTAGCCAAATCCGCTAAGGGAGTGAAAGCAGCCCACCAAACCCTGTCTGGCATTGCTGCAAAGTATGGCATGACGGTTTTGATGGCCAATTCGGTGGGGCCAAGCGACGATTTCGTGGGAGCCGGTGGATCGGCCGTATGGAACTCTGATGGCATTCTACTGGAAAAAATGGACTCAGAAAGTGAGGGGTTTTTGATCCTTGACATAGAGACTCAAGAAACTTTTAAGGTTGTTTAAAAAGCTAGCTGATAAACCCTTCCTGGTTCCACCCAGATAATTCACCTCCCACTTTTCAGCATCTACTTTGTATCTTCATCTCAATGGATCGATACACCCTACCAACTAGTTTACCAAAAGGCCTTTCATGGCTTACTTTGATATTGTCCACCGTGGCCTGCTCTCCAAAAAAACAGTCAGATATCAACTGGCCCGAATACAATGGTGGCCCTGATCGGAATCACTACTCTGAACTAACCCAATTCAACAAAGAAAACATCAATCGCCTGGAAAAGGCATGGGAATACAGCTCAGGTGGTGCCGACACCACCAAAAATCAAACGCAGATTCAGTGCAACCCCATCATCATTGATGGCATACTCTATGGCGTTTCGGCAGGTTCGCAGGCTTTTTCGTTAGACGCCGCTTCAGGGCAGGAATTATGGAAAACCAACTTCAATGACAAAACCTTTTCCATGACCAGCCGGGGTGTTACGTACCAGGCTGACGAAACAGGAAAGCGGATTTTCTTCGGCTATGGGCACCTGCTTTACTGTCTCGACGCAAAAACTGGAAAGCCTATTTCCTCTTTTGGAGACAATGGAAAAATCGACCTGAAGCAAGGTTTGGAACGCCCAACTGCCGACGATTACGTCGTGTACAACACGCCCGGTGTCATCTTCGAAAACCTGTTGATTACTGGTGCACGTGTGCAGGAAAACTCCGCAGCCTTGTTGGGCGATGTGCGGGCCTTTGACGTTCACACAGGTGAGCTGACCTGGACTTTCAAAACGATTCCGGAAAACGGTGAATTTGGTAGCGACACCTGGCCACCCAACGCCAGGCAAAATACAGGCGGTGCCAACTCCTGGATGGGCATGGCCATCGATAGGGAAAATGAAATAGTGTATGTGCCCACCGGTTCGGCTGCGTTTGATTTCTATGGTGGCGACCGGGCAGGCGACAACCTCTTTGCCAATTGCCTCCTCGCCCTCAATGCGAGAACAGGCGAGCGCCTCTGGCATTTTCAAACCATGCACCACGATATTTGGGACAGAGACCTCCCCGCTCCGCCCAACCTGATCACGCTGGAAAAAGACGGTCAGCAAATGCAAGCAGTGGTCCAAATTACAAAGCAGGGCTACGTTTTTGTATTCAACCGCCTCACCGGGGAGCCACTGTTCCCGATAGAAGAAAGGCCCATGATTACAGTTGGAATGCCCGATGAGCAAGTGAGCCCAACACAGCCCTTCCCCACCCTGCCCGAACCTTTTACCAGGCAGTCGTTTACGTTAGCTGATGTGCGAACCGATGCTCCCGACCGGGAGGAGATTCTCCGGCAACTCAGCGAAGCAAAAACAGGTCAGGCCTATATTCCTCTGACTGAACAACGTACCATCTTCTTCCCTGGCACCGACGGTGGTGGTCAGTGGGGAGGTGCAGCCGCTGATCCTGAAGGCGTGATGTATGTTCCAGCCAAGGAAGTTCCTGTATACTCTTCGCTTACCGACGCCCCGCAACAACAAGCTTTGACGTCGGCCGGTACTTTGTACCAACTTCATTGTGCTTCATGCCATGGCAAAGACATGACCGGCGACCATAGTGGTGCCTACCCATCTCTGAAAGGTTTTAACAAGCGAAGAACTACTCATGAAGCATACAGTATTATAGAACGAGGCCGGGGAATGATGCCTGCTTTCACACAACTAAGCAGCGAGGAAAAGCAAGGTATTGCCGACTACATCATGGGAATTGCCGACAAAGCATTGACGTCTTCCTCCCAATTGCCGGGCTCGCCTTACAAGCACACTGGCTATAACCGGTGGTATTCTGAAGACGGCTACCCAGTAAATACACCGCCTTGGGGAACCCTGACGGCTATTGACCTGGCTTCAGGAAGGAGAAAATGGCAGGTGCCATTGGGTGAATTTTCTGGCTTCAAAGCGCAGGGATTGCCAGCTACCGGCAGCGACAACTACGGCGGGCCGCTGGTTACCGGCGACCTCATTTTCATAGCTGCCACACCCGATCAGAAATTTCGGGCGTTTGATAAATTGACAGGTGAACTGGTTTGGGAAACGGATCTTCCGGCGGCAGGCTATGCATCGCCTTCTACCTACTCGGTGAATGGAAAGCAGTACGTCGTTATTGCGTGTGGCGGTGGCAAGCTGAGAAGTCGTTCAGGAGACAGGTACGTCGCTTTTGCCTTGCCAGACTAGCTAGTCTTCATATAGCTTCAGTCGACTCCTTACCTGGCTGAGTTCCGTCTGCAGCGCCTCAATCTTGTTCAGCAAATTGAATACGACATCGATGCCTTCTATGTTGACATCCAGCTCATGATGCATGCGGATCATCTTTTCGACGGCATTCATTTGGTCTTCATGAATATACTGCGTTTGCTCAAGCGTCTCGATCTCGATCAACCCAATCTCTCCCAGGCCAATAAAGAAGGTGGTCTCCACTTTATAGTGCTCGCAAAGTGTTTCTATTGGTATGTGGGTATCGGTTTTCATGGTCTTCTCAATTTAGCAAGTTCGCTCAACAATTCCTTCTCTTTGCTGGTCAGGTTCGTGGGTATGGAAATCTGATAAGTCACATACAAGTCGCCAAACGCTCCCTCCTTTTTGTAGACAGGAAAGCCCTTTCCTTTCAGTTTCACCTTCGATCCATTTTGGGTTTCCGGCTGCACCTTCAATTTCACTTTTCCATCGAAAGTATCAATGGTGATTTCGCCACCTAGCATCGCTGTGTACAAATCGAGGTCAACCATAGAGTAAAGGTTATCGCCATCGAGTTTGAATTTGGTATCGTTGGTAATAGCAAAGGTGATGTAGAGGTCGCCTTTTGGCCCACCGTTCATTCCATCACCTCCATGGCCTTTGATCTTGATTACCTGCCCGTCTTTAACGCCAGCGGGGATTGTCAATCTTATCTTCTTGCCATTAACGGTCAATGTCTGCTTCTGCGTATTGTACACATCACGTAAACGCAAGTGTAATTCAGCATGATAATCTTGTCCTTTGAATTTCACACTGCGCCCACCCGTTCTACCGGCACCGCCTCCGAACATTGATTCAAAAAAATCTGAATAGTCTTCTCCGCCAAAGCCTCCCGCAGTCTGCTGCTGGGTACTTCCTCTCCTTTGCTGCTGCTGTTGCGCTTTCGCCTTTTCAAATTCTTCCGCATGCTTCCAATCCTTGCCGTAAGCATCGTACTTCTTGCGGTTTTCCGCATTGCTCAGCACTTCGTTCGCCTCGTTCACTTCCTTGAACTTCCTCTCCGCCTCTTTATCGTTGGGATTTACGTCAGGATGATACTTCCTTGCCAGTTTGCGATAGGCATTCTTTATTTCCTTCTCTGTAGCTCCTTTTTCTATCCCAAGAAGCTTGTAATAGTCTATAAATGCCATTTACGTGTGTATTCTAATTGCTTTCCAAAATATCACTGTAAATATCTGATGGGGCGCCTTTCTTTTAGCTGACTAGCGTCATTCATTCCTGAGATTCTCGTCAGCTGGTATTAAGCAATCCATCACAAGCAATATCATAGAAAGTTACGTCACACAAGCCGAGCTTAACAAGCACATTTTATCGGCCTCTCTGATATTCAACTTCTTTGAGCTAACTTGGTATAGAACATCAATATATCTATGAAACCTATCCACCTACTGCTCTGGTTTTGCTGCTACTTCCTATGCACGTCCTGCCAGGATAAAACACGTCCAAACGAGGACAAAGGTGAAGAAACGACTAGTGAGGCCTCAAGCAGCCGGGAAGATGGCGATGGAAGTAAGGAGTTGATCCCCATTTCGTCCTCCGATTCATTGCACATCAATGGCCTGATCAATCAACTGACTGGTATAGAACGTTTTGCAGTAGAGAATAATTTCAACCTGTTTGCCAGCCTCTTACAGCATGCCAACGACGGCAGTTTTGATCGGGTCAATAACATTCTGGCCAGTTCGACTGATTGGTTACAGACGTATGAAATAATTGCCTTGGATAAAACAGGTGGTTATATCGAATATGCTCCCAGAGGTGCCGAAGTCACCTATAGTATGACGTATTGGAACTTAAAGGATGGCACAAAACTAATAGCAAAGGTTGAAAAAGGCTGTGGCCCTGTATGCGAGTCTGAAATTCATTTTTCAAAATATTTCAATGGCATATCTTCTATTCAGAAAACTTCGGACATCATCCCCACATTCGACACTTTAAAACCGCTACTGATAGCCAAGTACCCAAGCGACTGCGACCCTTGCGAATTTATTTTCCATCTTCCACGCAAAGGGAAAAACATCACGCTTTGTGAAGAAAGTGATGCCTCAGGTGAGAAATGTATTGTCCTTGTTTGGAAAGATGGTGTTTTCGATGTTGAAAGTTAGGTAGCAGTTGGATTTGATTTTGTTAACTTTCACTCAAAAGCCTATCACCGCCGCCGCTCCATGAAAGAACCGTTGATCTTCGTCATAATGCTTTGCAGTTTTTTGCCAGTCAAAGCTCAAATCCTCAAAAAACCCATCGAAGACAAAACCGTGGTGCTGACCTTTGACGATGCCCCGGCAAGCCAGTATTCGGTGGTAGCTCCTCTGCTTCAGCAATATGGCTTTGATGCCACCTTCTTCGTCTGTGAGTTTCCTCCAAACTACAAAGACAGCTCACTTTACATGAACTGGCGACAGATCAGAGAGCTCGACCAAATGGGGTTTGAGATCGCCAGCCACACCCGGTCGCATGCCAGGGTGGCCAGTCTTACCAAACCTCAATTGATCAAAGAGCTTACCTATATTGAAACCAAGTGTGATTCCCTGGGAATAGCCAAGCCAGCTAACTTTGCCTACCCAGGCTACAGCCTCAGCCCGTTGGTCGCTGAGACACTTGACGAACAGGGTTATGCATTTGCCCGTGCTGGCGGTGGCCGCCCATACGACCCGTTGAAGGATCACCCGTTGCTGGTTCCCAGCTGGGCCATGGACAGCACAAATAGAGATGAAATCATGCAGGCACTTAATGAGGCCAAAGACGGCAAGATCGCTGTGCTTACCATTCACGGTGTACCTGATGTGGAGCACCCCTGGGTGACTACCCCTCAAGAGCTATTTGAGGAATACTTGAAGTACCTATCCGAAAACGGCTATAAAGTGCTCTCTATGAAAGGGCTTGAGCGCTATATAGATGTGGAAAAGGCAAAGAAAACGCTCACGCCAGATTACAATCTTCGGCTAAAGAACTGATCGGAGCGGCATCACAAAAGCACCTCCGCCACCAAAAAGCCAATGTAGGTACCCAAGCCAGTTCCAAGGGATCCTATAACTATAGAAGGCAAAAGCAGGTCTTCTCTGTTCAAACTTTTGGCAAGCGCCATGGCAGATGACGGCCCGCCTACGTTGGCTTGTGAGGCAATGGCTACCACATCCCAATCCTGCCGAAGCAGTCCACCCACACCAAAAATAACAAGCCCATGCACAGCTACAATGATCAGCGTAAACAGACCGATGTAAATCGCCAGTTCGCCAATCCCCTTGAGGGCGGCCAACTCGCAAAAAGCTCCAATAACAGCCAGAAACAAATAAACTGTAAAGAGCCCGAGTAAACGACTGCCCTGTAATTCTCTTATGCCTTTGAATTGCGCCAGTCCAAGAGCAATGGTTGTCACTATCAATATGGAAGGGGAATTCCACCCATACGCTTCGTTCAACGCAACAGCCAGCCAATCTGCAAATAGCAAACTTCCGCCGCCCAACGCCAACAGTACAGCCAGCGACCAAATAGAAACCATTTCCCTTGCTTCAGGCAGTTTTCCTTCAATATCCCTAGTGGAGGCACGGTTACCGACCCTCTTCCATATTTTACCGAGCATTCGTGGCAAAAGTAAGGTAGCCACCATCCACGTCGCAGTGAGAATATTGTCCACCGCAACGGTTCCGGCATACAAACCACCCTCTTTCATTACGCCATAATGTAAAGCAATCGCATTAAAATTGAGGCTTCCCCCTATATAAGTGCCCGTCATCATGCCTGCCAGTGCCTTATAATGCTCTCCAAAAACCACCGGCCCGTTCACGACCCAAATGGCCATCAGCGCTCCCAGGCTTGTGCCAACAGCTCCCAGAAGAAACATGCTGAGCATAGGCAGGCCTGCCTTTTTCAAATCAACCAATCTCACATCCAGCAGTAAAAAGAACACTGAAAGTGGAGCGATGAAGGCAAAAATTCCTTCATAAACAACGGACGACTCGGTGGCGGACGGAATAATTCCCAGGTTAGCAACCACTGCCGTGAGAATAATTACGAGCAGCGTGGTACCTATGTGCTTGAGAAAAGTATGGTTCTCAAGCCATTCACTGATCAGGATATTGACGACAAGGACGGTAAGCACCCACAAAGGATTTGACATGCAGAGTTGATTTAATCCACCAAAAAGAAAAGTAGCAGAAATTGACCTGAAATGAAACACTTTATTGTGCTGGTCACCGACCAAATAAAAGCAACAGCAATGAGCATTTTTTTGCAGCGCATCTCTAATAACTTCATAAAACGCCTAATCTTCCTGGCACCAAAAAGCGAAAATGTTTCTTATTGCGAAGCCTGAAGAAAAAAGCATATTCGGCTGCCACCACCAACCCTGCCGCCGATTACGGGCCGGGAAAATTCTGATTACAGTCTGTGGTTGTTATATTGGGGGTCGACCTAACCCAAAAGTCAACCTTCGTTATGGAAAATAGCATTAATTACCTTCCTCTTTTTATAATCATGGTGGTAGCCTGGCTGGTACCTATGGCATTGACCTGGGGGAGGGTGACCAAAATCCCGGCGGTCATTGTCGAGATCATTGTGGGCGTTATCATTGGCCCCTACGTGCTTGACTGGATTGAAGAAACTCCCTACATGCGGTTTCTAGCTTACTCGGGCTTTCTGTTCCTTATATTTCTTTCGGGGCTCGAAATTGACCTTGGAGAAATATACCGCTCGATTCCAAAAAAAATCAGAAAAATAGATCTGGTAAGCAATTCAATGTTGCTGGCTATCACCATCTACACGGGATCTCTCTTATTCGCCGTCCCATTTTCCTGGCTTCTGCATTTTTTCTTCGACACCGACATCGTTTTCTTCTCCCTGCTTCTTCCTACAGTAGCACTAAGCGTTATTGTCCCTATTATTAAAGCTGACGGCGAGCTTAGCCGAAAATTTGGAAAAATCATTTTGATGGTTGGCGCCATTGCCACCATCATGAGCATTATTCTGATTTCTATTTATTCAGGAATCCTGAAGAATGGGTTTGAATCTGAGCTTCTTCTCTTCCTGGTCATCTTTGTGGTTTTCTTTGTTGCTTACAAAACAGGGAGATGGCTGATAGGGATACGTACGTTTCAAAAATTACTTTACACCCTTGAACACGCCGCCTCCCAAATCAGAATTCGTGGTACCGTTGCGTTACTGCTGTCCTTCGTGGTGGTGGCCTACCTTATCAAAACAGAACTTGTATTAGGTGCCTTCTTTGCAGGCTCTCTCCTCTCCATGTTTTTGAACAAGCAGCGATCCGCTCTCATGTTTAAGCTTGACGGCATGAGCTATGGGTTTTTTATTCCCATTTTCTTTGTGATGGTGGGTGTCAATCTCGACATCTCTGCCCTGAGTGAGTTTCAAAGATCAATCCCATTAACCCTGTCCATTTTGGCCGGATTCTTTATCACTCAGGTGCTGCCTGCTTTTGCCATGGCAAAGATATTTGGATGGAAAAAAGCCCTTTCAGGAGGCCTCCTGTTGTCATCGAGAATGGGGCTGAGTATAGCTACTGCTCAAATAGGCCTCTCGCTTGGCGTAATCAGCCAGTCTACAAATTCCGGCATTGTAGCTGCTTCGATCCTCGCATCCGTTTTGGCTCCTATGCTTTACAAATTGCTTCACAGCGAAGGCGAAGTGAATTTCAATTTGTATTTGTTTGGAGGCAGCAAAGCAAGTCTTTTGCTCGCAGAACGTTTGAAATTGCATGGTTTGAACCTCTTTACCGTGGTAACCGCCGCAGAAGATGTCGAAGCGTTAAAGGAAAAAGGAATTCAAGCAGCCTATGTGCCTAACCTGGACACCTACTACCTTCGTAAACTGAAGATAAGACCGACCGACCAGGTGGTTATTCTGACTGATTCATTTGCCATGAACAAGAACCTGGCTTTGTTTCTGGAACAAGAGCTGAATCACAAAAAAACCATCACGCTTACGAAGGACAAGCACTCCACACTCTTTAGTGAGACCTCGGGAGTGAAGCTGGTGAACATTGAAGACACGCTTGCCAGCCATGTGGAAAACCTAATCATGAGGCCCGACTCCTACCAGGCCTTTTCAGAAAGTTTTGGATTATACAGGGTAGAAGAAATTCTCATGAGCAATTCTCAACACGATAGAGAAAAAGTAAAAAAAATAGCCTTTCCTCCCTCGGGCTCTCTGGTGATGTTCCGTCGAAACAACGAGATTTTCATCCCGCACGGGGATACACAGTTATTGTTGGGCGACGTAATTACAGTGATTGGAAACACCCAGGCGCTCGAAGAATTCCGCAATAAATTGGAATAATCGGTTTCGATATATATAAATTGGAGCGATGAAATTAACCCGTCGACTAACCTGTTCACTCGCTTTCCTTTTCAATTGTTTTTGTATCTCGCATTGGGTGGACGCACAAGTCTCTTTTGACACCGAACACTCATTCTTTGTTGAAATCCCGTTCGATACATCGGGCGTTTTTGAAGGCCAGGAAAAGCCCTTTGGAGGCATTTCTGCCATCACATATTCCGGGCACGAAAGTGACTACTATTTACTGTCCGATGGCCTTCCAGCCAGGTACTACACATTTAGCATCGACCCAATAAAGAGCCTGAGCATCGTTTACAAAGACGTATACTATCTGGCGGAAAGCCAAATTCGTGGTGAGGGAATGGCGCTTTCTGGATCAAGCATGTTTGTATCCGATGAGAGGGATATTGACAATGTAGAAAAGACACTTGTGTGGCAAGCCGACGCTTCAGGAAAACTCCAAAACATCAAAGACCTGCCCGTCAAATACTATGGAGAAATGTACGACAATAGCGGCTTTGAGGGGCTCACCATCAGTCCCGATCGCAAGAAGCTTTTCCTGGCTATGGAAAGGGCGCTGCCAACGAGCGGGTGCCGGAGCATCTTACCAATTCTTGAGTACTCATTGGCAGATCATAGCACTAAAACATACTGGTATCAAATGCAGTGGAATACCAAAGGCAATGGCATTAGCTCTTTGGTGGCTCTGAGCGACTATGAGTTGCTGGTCATCGAGCGGGACTACCTGAAAGCCGAGGATCGCAACGAAGTGAATATTTACAAGATTACGTTGATTGAAGCATCCAAAAATAATGACTCTGACTGTCCACAGTCAGGAGAGCCGGTATTGGTGCCTGAAAAGATTTTCTCATTCAGTCAAGACCTCAAGCTGGGCGGACAACCCTACAAAGTCAATAATATCGAGGGGGCCACCTTCACCCCTGACGGCCAATACCTTCTACTGGTTTCGGACAACAATTTCGGCAACAAAGGCAACCGCACCCCCACTCAGCTGGTCGCTCTGAAGGTGACTAAGTTCTAACTTTTAAGCTCTTCCTTATTCGTCTACCCTGTTCAATACCGAATCGGGGAAGTAGCGATTAGTAAGGGCCACCATTTCGTCACCTTTTACAAACATGCTAATGTTGATTTCCTCAGTATGCTTACAGCCACAAGCTCCCAGCAACTCGAGCACCGCTTCAATAGTATTATGGTGAAAGTTGTATACTCTTTCAGCCTTGTCAGTGACCACTAGGCCTTTGACCAGCTCACCGTCTTGTGTAGCAACTCCCGTGGGGCAATCGTTGGTATTGCAACGCAGCGCCTGAATGCAGCCGATGCTGAACATAAACGCCCTGGCAGAATTACAAATATCTGCTCCCAATGCTTTCATCCGTAGAATAGAAAAAGCGGTAAGCACCTTGCCACTGGCAATTACCCTTACTTCTTCTCTCAATCCGAACTTTTTCAACGTGCTGTGCACAAATATCAGTGCAGGCTCAAGCGGAATGCCCACGGAGTCTGAGAACTCAAGTGGAGCTGCTCCAGTGCCGCCTTCTGCCCCATCAACAGTAATAAAGTCTGGCCAAACACCCTCTTCCTTCATTTCCTTACATAGCTCAATGAACTCTTCCGTCCGTCCCACGCAAAGCTTAAAACCGATCGGCTTCCCGTCGGAAAGTTCACGTAGCTCGGCGATAAAATGAACCAGGCCTTTTGCATCGCTGAATTTCTTATGGCTGGGGGGTGAAATAATAGTGGTATGAGGCTTCACACCTCTGATCTTTGCAATTTCTTCGGTATTCTTTGATCCGGGTAACACACCACCGTGGCCAGGCTTCGCCCCTTGCGAAAGCTTGATTTCAATCATCTTTACCTGGGGAGTAGCAGCCTTTTTCTTGAATTCGTCGGGATCAAAATCTCCATCGTGTGTGCGGCAGCCAAAGTATCCGGTTCCTATCTGCCAGGTAATGTCTCCTCCTCCCTCGAGGTGGTAATGTGAAAGACCACCCTCGCCAGTATTATGGTAGAAGTTGCCTTTTTTTGCCCCCTTGTTCAGGGCAAGAATGGCGTTCTTGCTCAGCGACCCGAAGCTCATAGCCGAGATATTGAGCACAGAAGCACTGTAGGGATGCTTACAAAATTTACTTCCTATATCTACCCTCGGAAACTCCTTCACAGGCTCCGTGGCATATATCGAGTGCCTTATCCCTTCATAGTGTTCATCGTTGATATTCAGTTGAGTGCCAAAAGGGTGAGTAGCGTTCACATTTTTTGCCCTGCGATACACCAGCGCACGGTGATTGCGGCTAAATGGCTTTCCATCCGTTGACTTTTCAATGAAATACTGCTGAATCTCGGGAGAAATCAGCTCAAACAGATAACGAAAGTATCCCAGAATTGGGAAATTTCGGAGGATAGTGTGGCTCTTCTGAAGCCTGTTCATAATGCCCACAAAAATCAATGGGCCAATAACGATAAATGCCCACAACATGGGGGGCCAGAAATAGCTTACAATGCCAATAAAAATTACAGAGATCACAATGAACCTGTAGAATAGGTGTCTCATACTGACTAGGGTTGATAGTAAATTCTTAAAGATTGAAATCTTTGAGCAGATTTCACGGAGCTAGCCAAATAATATTTTAAAAATTGTGGTTTCCCACATTAATCCGGCAGCATCCTATGGCGAGGATGCTGCCGGGGGGCAATTACTTTGCAGCGGCAATGATCTTATCGAGGTGGCTGTTGAACTTGTCAAGCGTTGCAGCCAAAGTGATTATCTCTTCCTGAGCTTCTGCCCATTCCTCTTGCTCTATAGCTTCTCTCACACCCGGAAGCGTTTTTACGCCATATCCTGTGTAAAAACCTGGCGCATAAATCTCGTGCTTGAACCAATTTCTCCTGGGCAGTCCGCTCTCATCAATCAATGTCCTCTCCGACTGATAGAGCAACTCATTCACTTTCGCCCATTTGGCTGGCTCTATGCTTCCCGCCTTGAGCAAGCCTTCCACCACAGCTGCCTTTTCCTTCAATGTTGCCAGTGATGTTTGCAATGGGCTAAAATTAAGATAAGGCACTTCCTTGGGGGGTAGTGGCTTATAGTTAGGCTGTTTCGGATCGGCAGCCAGGTCGTAGTAGTTCTGCTTTAGCATACCGTTGATCTTTTCTGCTTCCTTTCTCATTTGCTCCGGCAGCTTCATTACCTCATCGGCGTAAGTGGCAACAGTGCTATAGAAATGATCGAACTCAAAAGGAAGAATATCGGCGTTGGCAAGCCTCATGGTCAAACGCCCGCAAACCTGTGCCAGCACTACTCCATACACCATCCCAGGATCCTGGAACCTGGAATAGTGGTCGTAAGAGTCGTAAATGGAATGGTACTCTCCTCCGCCGCTTTCACCACCAAAGCCGACGTTGAGCGAGGCGATACCCAAGTGCTGAATAAACGGGGTAAAGTCAGACCCTGACCCTAATGCGCTTATTTGGAACCCTTTGTGGTCTGGCTTGCCTGAGTTCACAATGTCAAATGCCTTTCGTCTCTCTGCCAGCGTCACCCCTTTTTGCGGGTCGGTGACAGAGGCCGCCACCTCTCCTACCAGCTCTTCGAGCGTATGCGATCCACCTGCAAAAAGGAACCCTCTGCCATTTCCATCGGTATTGATATAAGCAACCGCTTTCTCTTTCAGCTCTGCAGCATGATCTTCAGCCCACTCGGTAGAGCCAATTAAGCCGGGCTCTTCGGCGTCCCAGCCGCAATAAACCAGCGTTCTTTTGGGTTTCCATCCTGTTTTGGTCAGTTCGGCAACAGCCCTGGCCTCTTCCATCAACGCCACCATACCACTGACTGGGTCGGCAGCACCATTTACCCACGCATCGTGGTGGTTGCCACGAATCACCCATTGATCGGGAAATTCGCTGCCCTTCATTTTGGCAATTACATTGTAGGCCGGCTTGATATCCCAGTTGAATTCAAGTTTCAGGTGAACCTTTGCCGGGCCCGGACCTATGTGATACGTGATTGGCAGGCCACCTCTCCAGGAAGCGGGAGCTACAGGGCCTCCCAGGGCATCCAGTAGCGGCTTTGCATCGCCATAAGAGATGGGAATCACAGGAATTTTAGTCAATGTCGGCGCCGTCTTGATATCGAGCCTTTTTGCGTCTTTCGTTGCACCGACTCCTGGCGTCAAAGGGTCTCCTGGGTACAGCGGCATATCCATCACTGAACCACGCTGAGCACCATGCTCGCTTCTGTAAGGCCCTTCAGGATACACATCGCCCTGCACATAGCCATCGTCGGCCGGGTCAGAATAAATGATGCAACCAATGGCACCTTTTTCAGCAGCGAGCTTGGGTTTGATGCCCCTCCAAGAGCCATAGTATTTGGCTATCACAATCTTGCCTTTTACATCTATACCCGCCTTTTCAAGCTCCTTGTAGTCGGCTGGCACGCCGTAGTTGACATAGACCAGCTCGGCAGTCACATCGCCATCGGCAGAGTAGGCATTGTACACGGGCAGTTGCTCTTTGGTCTGCCCGGATGTGGCGTCCTCTTTAAGTGCTGGCTCAACAAGCCCTGCCTTAAAGCGAGTGGGGCCTGTCATCTCCAGCAGCCTCACTTTGGGCGTGGGGAAAAGCACATCGTAGCTCACTACCTCAGCGTCGTAGCCCCACGATTTAAACATCGCAGCCATAAAATCAGCATTGTCTTTGTCAAAAGGCGACCCCACGTGGTGTGGCCTCGACGACATACGCTTTAACCACTGATCGAGGTTTTCAGCCTTTAGCTGCTGATCAAATTTTTTCTCCAGCTCCAGCTCAGTAGCCGGATCTTTGAAGCCCATAACGGCTTTGTCCTGGGCAAAAGCACCAGTGGCAGACAAGCCAAAAGCCAGAAAGGATAGAAAAGTAGTAAATCTCTTCATTCGTTTTTTTTTCTTTAATATAGAAAGAAATTAACCTGAGAGAGTAGCCTTGTACAATGAAGGAAATATCACTTGAAGAGTGGTGCTTTTTGGAATAACGATTATCCGACAGCGAGCAAATGACCAATCCATTTTTGGCGAGTATGAACAAGCGCTCCACTAAAGACCTTAAGCAGGTAATCGCTGAAAGTCAGAAGTATACTGCTGAAGCTATTGAGGCCGCCATGGCGGTGTTGAAAGAAAGGCAAATAGAGGTAGAAGTGCCTGTCGGCGCCACGCAACCTGCCGGCGAACAAAAAACAGGAAGAAAAAAGAAGAGGTTTCGGTTTCTGAGGCACTATGTCAGGTTCATTCTTCACCCAGATATACACGCTATCGATGCTGGGCTCGCAGGTAAGGCAATGATTGCCTTGAGGTTCTATGCAGTATCAATTCTCATGTATCTACCTGTAGTGTACTTGCTGCCCCTGCTGGCAAAAATCCCCGAGGTCTCCTTCCCAACAAGTAAGCCCCTTTTTTCTAGCGAAAACATGAATCAAGTAGATTTGATCATGTTTGTAATACTAATGCCACCACTAGTAGGACTGGTTGAGGAATTTGCCTTTCGGCTTTTTCTTGGCAGGTTCAACAAAAGATATGCAAACATCTCCGTGTCTATGATCTGCTCGTATTTCATTATCAATACGTTCGCCAGGTTGCTCTACCCTAACTATTTTGAGGGTATTGGCATTACCGGGCAACTACTCTTCACTTTTATCATGCTGGGAGCATTCTCAGCCATTATTTACATACCTCTCAGCAATTCTCCGACTGTCACTAAGTTTCTTGAAAATATCTGGCAAACCGATTTCAAAAGAATATTCTACTTGTCAGCTATTATCTTCGCCGTCTCACATCTTAGAAATTATAGCTGGGAGCCCCAAAGCTTCATACTTCTGCCTGTCGTCCTATTTCCTTACTTCAATTATGCCTTTCTTTTTAGCCTTCTCCGCATTAGGCTGGGAATGATGTATGCCATTGGTATCCATGCTATCGTCGATCTGATAGCCGTCCTGATTTTTGTCTCCAAAATGAGTTAATGATTTGGACTTGGAATTATTTCCCCCTCGTCTCGGTATTCTAACAAAGCATTCATTATTTAGTTACTCACATAAACCGTTAACAGATTATTCAGATGGCTAGAATTACATTGGGTGGAAACCCATGCACCACTATTGGCGAACTTCCTGTAGTAGGGTCTTCAGCACCAAATTTTAAATTGGTAAAAGCAGATATGTCGGAGGCATCTTTGTCTGACTTCAAAGGAAAGAAAGTGATCCTAAACATCTTCCCCAGCGTAGATACAAGGGTATGTGCCACCTCGATCAGAAAGTTCAACAAAGAAGCATCATCATTCGACAATACAGTCGTTTTGTGTATTAGCAAAGACTTACCATTTGCCGCCAAAAGGTTTTGTGGCGCCGAGGGGCTGGACAACGTCATCACGCTGTCTAACTTCAGAGACGGCAACGCTTTCGGCAAAGCCTATGGTGTAGAAATTATCGACGGCGGGTTCCAGGGGCTCGACGCAAGAGCTGTGGTAGTGATAGATGAAACAGGCCGGGTAGCATATACCGAACTTGTGCCGGAAATCGGTCAGGAGCCAAATTATGAGGCTGCGCTGAAAGCGATTTAAACAATTGAATGCCCTGAATGGGTCATAAAAAAGGCACCAGAGTGAATTCTCCGGTGCCTTTTTGTACTTGCTGTTTAAATACTAAAGTGCCAGAGCATCGTTCATATTACGAACAGCTGCTGCGCTGGCCTCAAACTTGGCTTTTTCTTCAGCATTGAGCTTGAAATCCACCACTTTTTCCCATCCGTTTTTACCGATGATCACAGGCACACCTACGCAGATGTCTTTTTGACCATATTCTCCTTCGAGATACACCGAGGCGCTCATTAGTTTTTTCTGGTCACGCACAATGGCCTCGATCACGGCTGCTCCCGATGCTCCCGGAGCGTACCATGCTGAAGTACCCAACAGGCCGGTAAGCGTGGCACCACCCACCATCGTAGCTTTCGACACTTCTTCAAGCTTCTCTGCTGAAAGGTAGTTGGATACAGGTGTTGAATTATAAGTAGCCAGACGAGTCAAAGGAATCATGGTGGTATCGCCATGTCCGCCCACTACAACACCCTGCACGTCATTGGCATTGCAGTTAAGCGCTTCAGCCAACCTGTAGCGGAAACGAGCACTATCAAGGGTGCCGCCCATGCCAATAATGCGATTTTTAGGTATACCGCTTGTTTTAACAGCGAGATAGGTCATCGTGTCCATAGGGTTGCTGATCACCACTATAATCGCCTCCGGAGAATGCTTGAGCACATTTTCAGTTACTGACTTGACGATACCAGCATTGGTGCCGATCAACTCTTCACGGGTCATGCCTGGCTTTCTTGGGATGCCTGACGTGATTACTACTACTTTCGATCCGGCTGTTTTGCTATAGTCGCCAGTAGTACCAAGGATTCTCGAGTTGAATCCATTGAGAGTTGCACATTGGTTGAGGTCCATTGCCTTGCCTTCCGCAAAGCCTTCCTTGATATCGAGGATCACAATTTCGTCAGCCAGTTCTTTCATGGCTGCGTATTCAGCTACACTGGCCCCCACGTTTCCAGCGCCAACAACGGTAATTTTCATATGTCTATTTTTTTAGGAGTTGAACCATTTAATAATCGGGACAAAGCTATAAAATACAAGCTATTATTCGAACAAGCTTTTGACTAATTGGCCTGCCCGGTAGCTAACAAATATGTGCGGCAAATATCTAGCGTCTTTTGTAAGCCAGGCTCAGGTCAAAAAAGCCGAAGTGATTTCGGTACGACTTCACAAGGTTAGCTGAATAGGCGTTGTAAATCTCAGCAAACGAGGTCATCACCTTAGCCCTGATCACCGTGTTATCATTCATGATCTGCAATAAGTTTACTTGCGGAATCACATAAAGCTCGGCGTTGTCGCTCACCACAACGGAGGTAAATATTCGGGTGGCATTTTCAATCACAGTATTGTCTCCGAAGGCATCGCCGGGATAGATCCGGGACAGCTCCTCGAATTTATCCTTCACATCGATGTTCAACGCTATCTCCCCACTCTTAATGATGTAAAGCGCATGACTGGGGTCACCTCTAAAAAAAACAGCTTCCTCATTTTTATATTGCCTAAGGTACAGGTAAGGCACAAACAAAGCCATCTCCTCATAGCTCAGCCTTTCGAACAGCCTCACTTTTTGCAAAAAGCCAAAAAGGTTGAGTTCCTCTGAATTATAAGACCTTCTGAATGGATTCAATATGCTCTTTAACATACACTTAGTTTGTACACCCTGCTTGTGGAAGAAGTAATCTTACATCGGTCATCAATCCTTTTGCCAACCACCCAGACCACTTCGCCGCCCGACAACAGGACATATACCCTGCTTTTCAAGTTTACTGGAATTTTGGCATCAATCATAAAATCGCTGATCTTTTTTTGGCCGCTCATGCCCAGTGGCACAAAGCTGTCTCCCTCCCTCCAGCGCCGAAGTTCCAGGGGAAACTGTAGGCAGTCAGCGTCTAACAAAGCTAGGTTCTGTGATTTGTCAATAGCTACAGGCATAGCCAACCTTTCACAGCTAAGCTTTCCGAGTTGAAATATTATCTCCTTGTCATTTGCTTCAATAAGAATCGGTTCATCACCCTCATCCCCACCTGCCCTGCTTATAATAAGTCGGCCCCGGTCCAAATTGATTTGATGGGTATCAGTGAAAAAAAGTTTGCCGGAAGTGCCTTCTTCAATACTTGCTTGCAATTGTTTGAAAGGCTTGTAGGCCAGCGAGGTTTTAGCCTTCAGGTACTCATAGACGTAAAACGTGGAGTGCTCTCCAGCTCCCTTCAGTGTTACTTCCGTGTAACCTTCCTTTTCCACCACATGATGGGCTTGCCAGACTTCCAGTTCTCCCTTAACGGCTGCGTCAGTTGCCCAAAGCCTTGCCAGCGTGTCCTTCAGTGTAGCTCCGAGAGAAGGATTTAGTTCTTCCAACACCGGCACTACACGGTGTCGCAGCTTGTTTCGCTCGTAGTCATCTTTGGCATTCGAGGCATCCTCTCTCCAATTCAGGGCCAGCGCACCGGCTATTTCTCTTATTTCTTCGCCCGTAAATGCCAGCATAGGCCTGACAAAGTGGTCTCTGGCCGGTGTGATGCCAGAAAGCCCCCGAAAGCCAGTCCCATGTGTGAGGTTGAGCAAAATGGTTTCCAGCGCATCGTTCACGTGATGAGCCGTGGCAATTTTTGCATTGCCTTGTTGCTGACTTATGGTGGAAAAGTAGCCGTACCTGAGCTCTCTGGCCGCCATTTGAATCGACTGGCCATTTTCCTCTGCAAAAGCCTTAGTATCAAAAGAGGTCGAAAAAAATTGTACCTTCCATTCATTGGCCATTTGCTTCACAAAGGCCTCGTCGCCATCGGAAGCTTCTCCCCTCAACTTAAAATTGCAGTGCACAACACCGAAAGGTTGCCCAAGCTCCACCATCAATCTGCCCATCACCACCGAATCGACTCCCCCACTAATCGCCAGGAAAATCTTCTCCTCAGCACTGAAAAGGTCGTACTTCCGGATAAAAATTCTTAATTCATGGAGTTTATTTTCGATATCCATACCGCATTTGGTGGCCCTGCCGTTTAAGCAGCTAAAGGAACTTTACGCAAGTAAAGGTTCTTTCTCTATTTTTGCCACGCACTAACAAAAACAATGAGGCAATTCTCTTTTCAAATACTCATCATCTTTTTCTTCCTGCTGGGCATCTCGCTTCCCGCCCAGGCGCAGCGCAAGGAGAAGCTCAAATACAAGGCAGAGCATGGCATGGTGGTGAGAGACAAAGCTGGCTCATATGAAAGGTTGTGGGAAAATGTGACCTTCTCACAGAAGAATACTATCATCTATTGCGACTCGGCGGTGATGCTGAAATCCACCAACTCCATGGAGGCTTTTGGTCACGTAAGAATTGTTGACAATGACACCGTGACTATTACAGGCAACAAGCTTTTTTACGATGGTAATACCAGAAAAGCGCAGATGCGGGAAAATGTGGTGTATACCAGCGGCGAGAACAGGCTTTACACCGACTTTCTGGACTATGAACTAGACACCCGTGTGGCCAACTACTTTAACAATGGTAAGCTGGTAGATTTGAATAACACACTTTCAAGCCGCCGGGGCTATTTCTACGGTTTTGAAGACCGGGCCACTTTCTACGGCAAAGTCGAACTACTAAGCCCGGAATACACACTACATTCCGATACACTCAGGTACAACACCCTTACCAAAATTGCCATCACCGACGGGCGTACGGAGATTATCACTTCCGACAGCACCATGCTTTATTCTAAAGGTGGAGAGTTCAAAACTATTCCCGAGCAGTCTTCATTCATCAAAGGACAAATCGACACCAGAGACTATATTCTGGAGGGAGACGAGCTGTTTTTTGACGACATCAATAAATACTACACCGCTACTGGTCATGTGAAAATGACAGCAAAAAACAATGATGTCATCATCACTGGCGAAAAGGGAGTTTACTGGAGAAACAAAGGTTTGTCGAAGGTGTTTGGCAATCCGGTCATGAAAAAAATGATGCAGGCGGATACCTTTTACCTGGCTGCCGACACCCTGATCTCCATAGAAGATAATGTAGACTCCCTGAAGAGAATCCTGGCCTACAACCATGTGCGAATGTTCAGGTCTAATCTACAGGGTAAAGCCGATTCTCTGGCCTATTTCATTGCCGATTCCAGTATCACCTACTATTTCGATCCGGTGCTGTGGAACTTCAAGAATCAGATAGAATCTGACACGATCAGTTTGTATCTAAAAAACAACGTGATCGACGAGATGTACATGCAGAAAGACGCATTCATCGTTTCGCAGGATACACTCAAACAGTTTAATCAAGTCAAGGGACGAAACATGAGGGCTTACTTTGCTGATAATTCCATCAAGAGAGTGGACGTAAATGGCAACGGTGAGAGCATTTACTATGTGTTAAGCGACGGCGACAGCCTGCTGATGGGCATGAACCGGATACTATGCAGCAATATCACCATGCGGTTCAAGGGAAATGACCTAAATAATATTTCGTTCTACATGAAACCGGAGGCCACATTCTACCCGCCACACGAAATTACGCCCGAGCTCACAAAGCTGGATGGGTTTGCCTGGCGGGCCAGTGAACGGCCTACTCTTCTACAGGTACTCAGCCCCGTTCCGCCGGAAGAAATCACAACCGACAGCCTGGGCAATGCCATCAAGAACCCTTCTCCTACAAAACCTGTCCGAAAAAGCGGTGTGAGCACAACTTCAAGTTCAGCGAAGGGTGCGGCAGGAGGTTCGCCAAACAACGCAAGCGGTACTCTACCATCTAAAACCGCCGTTCCGACAAAAAAACCCAACCCTAACGGCACATCTGGTGTCAAAAAGAAAGAAAACAGCCAACAATAGATTGGTAATTAGCTGACCATCACTTAATTTTGCGAGCTTATGTTCAAAACCCGGCTTTTAGTAACGCTTTTATACCTTTCGATAGGTTTCATCACAGTTTCTTGCAGCGAATTTCGAAAAATCCAGAAGAGCACTGACTGGAAAAGGAAGTATGATGCGGCAATGAAATATTATGAGGAGGAAGAGTACTACAAAGCCAACGTGCTTTTTGAAGATATCATCCCTATCATTAAAGGAACCAAAGAAGCTGAGCTGGCGGAGTACTACTATGCTTATTCTTACTATTATCAGAAGCAATACATATTAAGCTCCCACTACTTCAAAACATTTGCCACTACCTACGCCAGAAGTGAGCATGCCATGGAAGCGCAATATATGAATGCCTATTCGCTGTATCTTGAGTCGCCGGTAACTGACCTCGACCAAAGCAGCACCTATGAGGCCATTGCATCCATGCAAACCTTTATAAATAAGTACCCGTACAGCGAATACAAAGATAAATCGCAGCAGATCATAGATGACCTTCAGCTTAAATTAGAGAAGAAAGCTTTTGACAATGCCCGCCTGTACTACCAGCTCAGGAGGTACAAATCGGCGGTTGTGGCATTCAATAACTTTGAAGTAGATTTTCCAGATTCTGAGTTTAATGAAGAGGGATCATTCCTTCGTATTAAATGTCAGTTCGAGTATGCTCAGCAAAGCATCCCGAGCAAGCAGGAGGAACGATACAGAGAAGCAATTGTTTATTACCAGAAGTTTATAGACAAATTTCCAGAAGGTAAATTTGTACGGCAGGCCCAGGATATGTACACGATCAGCCTCGAGCAGGTACGTGAATTAGCAAGTATTTCAAGTAACTAAGATATGGCAGTTAACAAAACAAATTCGCAGGCATCTATTATCACCCGTGATAATGCGCAACTAGCTAAACCCACAGGCAACATTTATGAGTCTGTAGTAATAGTTGGTAAGAGAGCCAGACAGCTTTCTGCAGAAATGAAAGAGGAGCTTAGCAATAAGCTGGCTGAATTCGCTTCTACCGTAGACAACCTGGAGGAAATTTTCGAGAACAGAGAGCAGATCGAAATCTCTAAGTTCTATGAGAAGATGCCTAAGCCTACCATCGTGGCAACAGATGAGTTTCTGGAAGGAAAGCTTTATTTCAGAAGAAACGAAGAAGAGGAAACAGCTTAATTAGCTTTTCCTTCAACCAAATTCATTTCGAATAGCCTGAAAAGCGTTAATTTGAAAGTGAGGCGGCTGAAAGTGACCTTTGGTTATGAATTTGGCCGCTTCATAGTTTTTCAATTACATTAACATGCTTCAAGGTAAAAAAATCCTTCTGGGTGTTTGTGGCAGCATTGCCGCTTATAAATCGGCTCTTCTTACCCGTTTACTCGTTAAACAAGGCGCAGAGGTGCAAGTACTTCTCACTGCCGACGCCAAAAACTTCATCACCCCGCTTACGCTTTCCACACTTTCTAAGAAAGCAGTTTATTCCGACTTCTTTCACGCTACCGACGGTACCTGGAACAACCATGTGGAGCTAGGTCTTTGGGCTGATGCCATGGTAGTAGCACCGGCAAGTGCCAACACCCTGGCGAAAATGGCCAATGGCATTTGCGATAACCTGCTGCTGGCCACCTACCTTTCTGCCCGCTGTCCCGTGTTCTTTGCCCCTGCCATGGATCTCGACATGTACAAGCATCCATCTACCACCGCCAATATCAACTCGCTTCTGTCCTACGGTAATAAGCTCATCGATGCTGAAGATGGCGAGCTCGCCAGTGGCCTGAGAGGTGTGGGTCGCATGGCTGAACCAGAGCATATTGTGCAGCATCTGGAGGAGTACTTCAGCAAAACACAGCGCCTGGCCGGGAAAAAAGTCCTCATCACGGCTGGCCCAACACACGAAGCAATCGATCCGGTTCGTTTTATAGGCAATCATTCCACGGGCAAAATGGGCTTTGCGTTGGCAGAGCAGTTTGCCAGCCAGGGGGCGACAGTGGAAGTGGTGAGTGGCCCCTCTACCCTTTCTTCCACTCATGCGGCTATCAATGTCACGAAGGTTCGTTCGGCTGAAGAAATGCTGACAGCTTGCGAGGTGCTGTTTAACGATGTTGATATCGCCGTTTTTGCTGCCGCTGTAGCCGACTACCGCCCCGACACACCCGCACAGGAAAAGATTAAGAAGAGCGATGACACGCTCACTTTGCACCTGGTGAAGAACCCGGACATTGCAGCTACGCTCGGTAAAAAGAAGAAAAAGCAATTTACTGTCGGCTTTGCGTTGGAGACGACCAACGAAATAGCTTATGCGAAGGAAAAGCTGCACAAGAAAAACTTCAATCTCATCGTTCTTAATTCGTTGAAAGACCAGGGAGCGGGATTTGCCCACGATACAAATAAGATTACTATCTTAGACCATGATGGAAGCAGCACATTTGACCTTAAATCGAAACAGGAAGTGGCCAATGACATTGTTGACGTGGTTTGTAAGAAAATGGGCTTATAGCCTGGCAATAGCATGCGTTTTGTGTGCGACAGTGAGTGCCAACGCCCAGGAACTCAATTGCAAAGTGACAGTGAACGCACAGCAGGTGCAAACCACCGAACGCCGGATCTTTTCTGACATGGAGCAGGCATTTACCCAGTTCTTCAACAGCCGCAAATGGACGAACGACGTTTACAAGCAAGAAGAGCGGATCAACTGCAACATCATCATTAACATGGAGGAAATGCCCTCCGTTGGCAACTTCAAGGCAGCTGTGCAAGTGCTGTCTGCCAGGCCCGTGTATAATTCGGGATACGAATCGCTTGTTTTCAACTTTGCTGACCGGGACTGGCAGTTTGACTACACGGAGTCTCAGCCACTACAATTCAACGAGAACGCCTTCACCAGCAATATCACGTCGATGCTGGCCTACTATGCGTACATCATCCTGGGCATGGACTACGACACCTACTCTAAGATGGGGGGCACACCCTATTTCGAGAAGGCCTTTCTCGTTGTTAACAACGCCCAGCAGTCGGGCGCTGTGGGTTGGGATCAGTTTGGGAACAACCGAAACCGCTACTGGCTTACAGAAAACCTGATGAACGCTGCCATGATTCCCCTTCGTGAAGCATCCTACGACTACCACCTGAAAGGTCTCGACCTCTTTCAGGAAAAGCCAAACGAGTCCCGGGTGGCGATGCTCGAGACCCTAAAAAAAATCCAACAAGTAAAAGCCGTAAGGCCAAATAGTATTTACCCCATCGCTTTCATGGATGCCAAACTGGATGAACTGGTAAATATATACTCACAAGGAGATAGATCGGTTCGGCAACAGGCTTATGACATCCTGACCAAACTAGACCCGGGAGAAAACGATAAGCTTCAGGCAATCCTCAAGAATTGAGCGTTGGAAGTGAGGGATTCTTTTTAAAGAATTCTCCACTCAACTCGGCTTTCAAAACATTTAAACTTATATTTTTGGCTTCCTTAACGCAAAGACAATAGGGAGTAACCGGCAACCATGCTAAAACACTTGCTCATTAAAAACTATGCACTCATTGAACACCTGGAGATGACGCCATCGCCCAGGCTGAACATGATTACAGGTGAAACTGGAGCAGGTAAATCCATTATGCTGGGAGCCGTTGGCCTGCTGCTTGGCAACAGGGCCGACACCAAGTCGCTCTACAACGAAAATGAAAAGTGTGTAGTGGAAGGCTCTTTTGATGTTTCTGCCTACAGATTGGCCCCGCTTTTTGAGGAAAATGAACTTGACCACGAGGCAGTAACGCTGATCCGAAGGGAAATCAGCCCTTCCGGCAAATCGAGGGCCTTTGTGAACGACACACCCGTAACGCTGGATGTGCTCAAGTCGCTGGGAGATCATTTAATGGATATCCATTCACAGCACGACACATTGCTGCTGGCTTCTAATAAGTTTCAGCTGGGTGTGATCGATGCCTATGCTGGCAGTCAGTCGTTGATAGATGGCTATACCGACTTTTTCAAAAACTTCAGAAAGAAAAAGAAAGCTTACGAGCAATTGGTGACCGAAAGTGCTGAGCTGCAAAAGGAGGCGGAATACAACCTGTTTCTGTACACCGAGCTTGAAAAAGCAGCACTGAAAGCAGACGAGCAGCAACAATTGGAAGATGAGCTCGCTACGCTGGAACATGCCGAAGAAATCAAGCTGAGGCTCAACGAAAGCCTGCAGTTGCTTAGCGAGGCAGAATTCTCTATTGAAAGCCAACTGGCCCAGGTAACGCATGCCCTCTCTGCTGCTGGTAAATTTTCAGGTAAAATCAATGCCCTCAGAGAGCGGCTGGAAAGCGCTGTGATTGAGTTACAGGACATTGGCGAGGAAATAAAAAAAGAAGACGATCAGATTGAATACGATCCGGAGAAAATCCAATTGACAAAGGAAAGAGTGGACCTGATTAACCAGCTGCAGCAGAAGCACAGGGTGGCCTCTATAGAAGAGCTGCTTGTTATTCAGCAAAACCTTGAAGCAAAGGTGAGACTTGTCCAGAACATGGATGATACACTAACCGATGCCAAAAACGAGCTCGATGAAGCGGAAAAGGAATTGACATTGGCTGCCACTAAATTGAGTGAGCATAGAAAAACTGCTTTCGCCAGCTTCTCAAAATCAGTAGTGGAGATAGTCAGAGAGTTGGGCATGCCTTTAGGATCCTTTGACGTAAGCCACAAGCTAGTCCCGCCAACTGAATCCGGTGTTGATGAAATCGGTTTCCTTTTCAGTGCCAACAAGGGCATTACGCCAAGAGAACTCAAGGACGTAGCCTCGGGTGGTGAATTTTCAAGACTCATGTTTGCTATCAAGTATATCCTCACCGACAAAACCGCTTTGCCTACCATCATCTTCGACGAGATTGACACGGGTATCTCCGGTGAAATCGCCAACAAGATGGTGGGAATGATGAAAACTATGGCCATGAAGCACCAGGTAATTTCTATTAGTCACCTGCCCCAGTTTGCGGCAAAAGGTGATGCTCATTATTTTGTTTACAAAGACAATAGCAGCGACAAAACGGTGAGTAAGATAAAACTACTCGCAGAGGAAGAGAGGGTCAATGAAATTGCCAAGATGATTGCCGGTGCCTCCCCTACCGCATCTGCACTACAGAATGCACGGGAGTTGCTACAACAGGATTGACTTAAATTTTTCTATTTTTGCCCATATTACATTCGCTTAAAACAAGAACTATGGCTTATAATCTATTAAAAGGAAAAAGAGGAATCATTTCTGGCGCATTGGATGAGAATTCCATTGCCTGGCACGTGGCCGAAAAGGCCCACGCCGAAGGTGCGACGTTTACACTTACCAACGCACCTATCGCCATGCGAATGGGGAAAATAAACGACCTGGCCAAGGCCTGCAATGCGGAAATCATTCCAGCCGATGCCACGTCTGTGGAAGAACTGGAAAACCTCTTCAGCAAGTCGACAGAAATATTGGGTGGGAAAATCGACTTTGTGCTGCACTCTATCGGCATGTCACCTAACATCCGCAAAGGGAAGTCGTACGGTGAGCTGAACTACGACTGGTTCCAGAAGTCTATTGATATTTCCGCTCTTTCCTTTCATAAAATGATGCATGTGGCCGAAAAGCAGGACGCACTGAACGAGTGGGCGTCTATCGTTGGCTTGTCCTACATAGCTGCACAGCGCACCTATCCTTTTTACACCGATATGGCCGACGCCAAAGCTGTGCTGGAATCCATTGCCAGAGGCTACGGATACAGACTGGGCAAAGCGAAGAACGTGAGAGTGAATACGATCTCTCAATCGCCTACAAAAACGACTGCAGGGTCAGGTATCGATGGTTTCCAGAGCTTCTATGATTTTGCTGACAAGCAGTCGCCATTGGGCAACGCACCAGCCGGCGCATGTGCCGACTACTGCATTTCCCTTTTCTCAGATCTTACCCGCATGGTAACGATGCAGAACCTGTATCACGATGGTGGATACTCCAGCACAGGTATCTCTGAAGAGGTGATAGAGATGTTTAATAAATAATTAGCGGAAAAGAATATTCTACGGAGCGTCATGCCTGCGAAAGCAGGCATCTCCGTTTAGAGACAGTTGGCATTAGCTACCAGATCAATACTACAAAATAGCCCTGGCTACAACTCAAAAAATCAGTGATCACCTTCCCCAACGCCAAAATCAACCTGGGACTTCAGATTCTTCGCAAGAGGCCTGATGGTTATCACGATATATCCAGCCTTTTTCTGCCTATTCCACTAAAGGATGTATTAGAAATAGTTGAAGCCAAATCCTTGTCATTTACATCATCGGGTTTGCCCATCCCCGGCAATAGTGACGACAATCTTTGCCTGAAAGCCTATCAGTTACTTCAAAAGGATTTCCAACTCCCTCCCATCAGCATCCACCTCCACAAAGCCATCCCTATGGGCGCTGGGCTCGGCGGCGGCTCTGCCGATGGCGCTTTTATGCTGGTGATGCTCAATAAAAAATTTGCGCTGGGGCTGAGCGACACTCAGCTGGAAGACTACGCAGCTCAGCTTGGTAGTGATTGCCCTTTTTTTGTGAAAAACCAGCCGGCCATGGCGCTTGGTCGGGGAACTGAGCTAACGCCCTTCCCTATTGACCTCGAAGGGTACCATCTGCTGCTTGTATTCCCTGGTATTCACATCGGAACGAAAGAGGCCTACGCTGGTGTAGAACCCAATGATAAGCAGCACGGCATCACTGATATCCTTTCCCAGCCCATTGGAAAATGGAAAGGCCAGTTGGTAAATGACTTTGAGCAATCTGTCTTCCCCAGCCACCCTGCTCTGAAGGAAGTAAAAGAAAAGCTTTATGCCAAAGGGGCCGTTTATGCCAGCATGACAGGCTCCGGTTCAACGATGTATGGAATTTTCGAAGACAAACCGAAAGCAAGACTGGCAGGTGAAATGAGTAGCTGGACCACTATGCTCTAATCACCGCAACACATCGGTCTCCAGTGCTTTTCTCTTGTAGTACCTATTGATCCATGGGTACACCAGCACAGACGATAAAATAACAAGTGTCCCCAGATAAAATCCCGGTTTCATTTTCTCTTGCTCTCCGAAGATCACAAGCGCCAGAATAATCCCGTAAATAGGCTCGAGGTTGACCGCTAAATTGACGGCAAAGGCCGGAATCCTTTTCATCAGCTTCACCGACTCAGAATAGGCATACACCGTGCAGGCGAGCGCCAGAATTGTGAGCCAGAGCAAGTCGTAGCCATGCAACCCAAGCTGAACCCCATCGGAAAAGTAAGCGCCATATATCGGGAAGAACAGAATGATGCTCAGTGAGGCACCAATCATCTCATAAAACGTGACCGTAAAATGGTAGTGTCGCTGCGTGAACTGGGAGTTGATGACCGTAAATACGGCCGCCAGAAACGCCGAAACTATCGCCACGAAAAGCCCCCAGGCATACTTAAACTCCACGTTAAAGATAATGACGATACCGACTATGGCCATCAGACCCAGCACGACTTCAAAGCCCTTCACTCGCTTTTTGGTCATAAGGGGTTCCAAAAGACTAGTCCACAACGAAATAGTAGCTATTCCAGCCAGGCAAACGGAAATATTGGAAAGCCGTGCTGCTGCAAAGAAGAGAATCCAGTGTACGCCAATGATAATGCCTGTACCAAGCGTTTTAACAATGTCCTTAGTGCCTATCGCAAAGCTTTTCTTTCCAACCAGCAGCATTATGCCCAGTGCGATGGCTGAAATGAATGTGCGGTAAAAAACCAGCTCCACCGACGGCATGCTCACCAGCATGCCCAATATGGCTGTGAAGCCCCATAAGAAAACAATGAAATGGAGCTGGAGATAGTCTTTGGTATACTGACTCGTCATCGGGGAAGCGTGAAGTACATGAGCCCTCCAATAGTACCAAATACAATATTAGGCAGCCAAACTGCTAGTATGGGATCCATGGAGCCTGCTTCGGCAACTGCCCTTGAAAACGTGTAGAAAATGATATACAAAAAAGCCAGGGCAAAGCCCAGGGCGATAAGGTAGCCAGTGCCTCCTCTCGACTTTCTTGCTGAAACAATCACTCCTATAAACGTGAGGATGATGACGGCAAATGGCTGCATATAGCGGATATATTTCTCAATTTTGTAAATCACTACATCCTCCGCTCCTCTGGCGGTTTGCAATTGAATGTGCTCTTCCAATTCATTCATGTTCATGGTCTCCTGGCGACCGTAGTTGTTTGTAAAGTCAGCCGGAGACAGGCTCAATGCCGTATCAAGTTGAGTTCCTGCTGTTATTTTCTCTTCAAAACCATCAATCTCCCGTAGCTGCCAGTTGATTACCTTCCACTTGTGCGTCGTCGAGTCCCAGTCCATTCTATTAGCTACCAGTTTGGCCTGCATCTGATCTCCCTCAATCTTCTCTAATGTCACTTTATAGGCAACGTCCGAGCTATTGTTGTAGCTCTGCAGGTACAGGTAGGTGTCATCTCCTACCTTCATGTGAATATCTCTCTCAACAAAATAAAAAGCCTTTTTCACATAATTCACCTCAAAGGCGATCCTGAATTTATTGGCATTTGGAATGACGTAGCCGTTGAAAAAGAAAGTAAGGACAGCAATCAAAATAGCACCGAGAGCATAGGGTACAAGCATGCGCTTAAAGCTGATGCCGCTAGCCAGAATAGCTATGATTTCTGTTCGGGCAGCCATATTGGCTGTGATGAACACCGTCGCTATGAAGACAGTGATAGGGGTGATTAAGCTGGCAAAAAAAGGGAAAACGGTGAGATAATACTTGAAAATGACGGCCGCTTCCAATCCATTTTTAATGAACTTATCATTCTTCTCAGTGAAATCGATCACACAGATGACAGACACGAGCATGACCATCACAAAGAAGAATGTGACCAGGAATTTCTTGAGAATATATTTGTCGATCAGCTTCATTTCGCTACAAACGGTGGCTTACTTTTTTCACCATCATTTCCTTCCAGTTGGCAAAAGTACCATCAATGATTTTTTCCCTTGCTGTATTAACCAGCCAAAGATAAAAAGTAAGATTGTGAACCGTAGCTATTTGTGCCCCCAACATTTCCTTGCTCATGATGAGGTGACGCAGGTAAGCCCGGGAATAGAAAGTGCTGGCATACCCACCAACTGTTTCGTCAATCGGCGAAAAATCGTCTTTCCATTTCTCATTTTTGATATTGATAATCCCCTCAGAAGTAAACAACATGCCGTTTCTGGCATTTCTGGTTGGCATCACGCAGTCGAACATATCCACCCCCAGGGCAATGCACTCCAGGATGTTGGCTGGCGTGCCTACTCCCATCAGATAACGGGGTTTGTCGGCAGGTAGTATATTACAAACAAGGTCTGTCATTTCGTACATAAACTCAGCAGGCTCGCCCACCGACAAGCCACCAATAGCATTGCCATCCATGCCTCTGGAAGCAATGTACTCTGCAGAAATCGTACGGAGTTCTTTGTCCACACTGCCTTGCACTATGGGAAACAGCGCCTGCTCGTGCCCGTAAAGGGGTTCTGTCGTTTGCAGATGGCTGATGCACCTGTCCAGCCAACGATGGGTCATCTCCATTGACTTTTTTGCGTAGTCCAGCTCACAGGGAAAAGGCGGGCACTCGTCAAAAGCCATGATGATGTCAGCGCCAATGGTGCGCTGGATATCCATCACATTTTCAGGCGTAAAAAGGTGATTGGAGCCGTCAATGTGTGACTTGAACTTTACGCCTTCCTCTGTGATCTTCCGTTGATCGGCCAGGGAATAAACCTGATAGCCTCCGCTATCGGTAAGAATCGGGCCCGTCCAACCATTGAAGCCATGAAGCCCGCCAGCGGGCTTGAGAATGTCCAGACCCGGCCTTAGGTAAAGATGATAGGTATTGCCAAGAATAATCTGTGCTTTGATGTCTTCTTTCAGCTCCCGCTGATGCACGCCCTTTACTGAGCCTGCCGTGCCAACCGGCATGAAAATGGGGGTTTGAATCTCACCGTGCCCTGTACTTAGCTGTCCGGCCCTTGCTTTCGATCCTTTGTCTGTGGCTTGAAGTTTAAATTGCATTCCTTTTTAAAAACAGGTGCAAAAATAGCGTAATAATTGGCAATCGTCAGCTTATCTTCACGAAACGTATATTTGACTCAAAGCATGACCATCCAAACCTACATCACCTACGAAGAGCTATCCCGTAAGACTGCTGACTTGATCATCGAAAGTGTAAAGAACAAATCCAATCCTCTGGTCTGCCTTGCCTCTGGCCATACTCCTATCGGGGTCTTCAAATGCCTGGTGGAAGATGTGAAGGCTGGCAGCCTGGATATCTCCAACTGGACTTTCGTGGGACTTGACGAATGGAATGGCATGAATGGTAGCACAAAAGGCTCATGCCGCCAAATGATGGATGAAGACCTGTTCGAACCTCTGAACATTCCAGAAAAGCAAATCGTTTTCTTTGACGGCACCCAACCCAACGTGCAGGCGCAATGTGATGAGGTGAATGAGCTGATTCATCAACATGGGGGCCTGGATGTGATGCTGGTTGGAATAGGCCTCAACGGGCATATTGGCATGAATGAGCCGGGCACTTCGTTCGACACCTATGCTCACATCAGTCAGCTGGCAGAAGAGACCATCTCGGTGGGACAAAAATACTTCCCCGGTGAAACGAAACTCTCCACCGGCATCACCATGGGCCTGAGGCATTTTCAGGAAGCCAGGCTGCCCATCATTATGGCAAATGGTGAAAAGAAGGCCAACATTATAGCTAAAGTAGCCGCCTCGCAACCAATCGAAAGTCTGCCTGCCAGCATTGTGCATATGACTCCGCAGGCTTATATAACGGTGGATAGAGCAGCAGGGAGCTTACTATAGAAAAGGAACCTAAGCTAGGCCAAACAAGTTGATTAAGCTCTTTTTAAACCGTCTTGTTCAGTTCGATTGAGCCTCCCCAACCGTCCGATCACCAGGGCTTTATCAATCGTCGTTATCTTTCTCAACCGAACCAACGAAGCCTTCTTGAGTCCATTCTCTAAAGTTGGGGACAACTCCACGTCAAATTCTTCTTTCCATTTCAACTGAGTCGTGATAAATGACACAGTTATATCTGAATCAGATTCCAAAAGGACTAATGCTGGACGAGTCTTCGCACCGGATAAATCTGTGAAAGGAAAGGGGATAAGAACGATATCGCCCCTGGTCACTGGTACTTTTCTTTTAAGTCATCGACTGAATAAAGCTCTTCTTCCTCATCAAGAAACTTAAATGCTACCGAATCACTGGCTAGTTTCTGTATTCCTTCAGTGATTACCGCTTCATCAATCCTGTTTAGTAAAAATTCTGCAAAGTCCGACACCTCTCTAAGCTTCTGGTCAGGTAGCTTATTAAGATTTTCCATGGTTCTTTTTATCAATACCTCTCGTGTCATCACAACTCAATTTAAGACTAAAATACTTAAAATCTTATTTGAATCCACCTCATCCTCCCAACCTCTCCATCAATTTATCCTTATAAGTCAGCCCTACAGGCAACATCTCCTCTCCCACTTTCACCTGGTTGCCTTCCAGGTACTGAATCGCTGGTAGAGAAACGACGAAGGATTTATGTAGCCTGATGAATTTGCTTGGTGGTAGTCCATCTTCAATGTTTCTTAAGGTCTCATTGGTGATCAATACTTTGTCACGGGTGTATACCTTCACATAATCGCCAATCGACTTAAAATAAAGAATATCCTCCAGCGCTATTTTGTGCAGCTTTTTATCAGCCTTGACTACAAAATAGTCTGTCTCCTGTTTTCTTCCTGAGGCCTGCAAATAGTTTTCAACTTTACCCACGGCCTTCAGGAAACGTTCAAAAGAACATGGTTTCAGCAGATAGTCGACGGCTTCCACCTCAAACCCTTCCACTGCAAACTCAGGATAGGCAGTGATGAACACAATGGCTGGTGGTTTGGCCAACGATTTCACGAGGCTAATGCCCGACAGTTTGGGCATGTTGATATCAAGAAAAATGAGGTCGACGGGATGACTCCTGATCAACTCAGCGGCCTCCAGCGCATTGCCGCATTTGGCCACCAATTCCAACTGTGGCGTGTCGGTCACATAGCCTTCAATTACCTCTTGCGACAGTGGTTCGTCATCCACAATAAGACACCTGAGTTTGGTCATAGTTCTATTGTTAAGTGAACTTTATACTCGTCCTCCGCTTCATCCAACTCCAGGGTATAGCGGTCTTCATATATCAACTCAAGCCGTTTTTTCACATTCTCCAGCCCTATGCCCCCGTATTTCTTTTGCTCCACATCGTCAATACTTCCCACATTATTGCGACAAGTAAAATCGACAAAATCGTCCCCAACTTCCATTTTCACATCAACGTAAGATTCGCCTGTCTCCCCTTTTATGCCGTGCTTAAAGCTGTTTTCAACAAATGGAATAAACAGTAATGGAGCAATTCTTTGTTCTCTTACCTCGCCAACGATTTCTAATGATATCCTGGCATGGTGATCGGATCGCAACCGTTGCAGGTTGATGTAATTCTCGATAAAAGCTATCTCCTTTTCAAGCCGTACCTTCTCATCTTTTGCCTCATAAATCATATAGCGCAATACTTCGGACAACTTCAATATCGAAGCGGGCGTTTTCTTGTCTCCTTTGAGCGACAACCCATAAAGGTTGTTGAGGCTATTGAAAAGAAAATGTGGGTTGACCTGCGACTTGAGTGCCTCCAGCTCCGCATCGAGCTTTTCTTGTCGGGTCTCTGCCAGTTTGGTCTTCGCTTCGGCTAGCTGAAACCAGCCCTTCGATAGCTTCAACAAAGTGCTCACACCTACGTAAACGAGAAAAAACTGAACAATGTCAGGCAGCTCATAGTAGCTGATGAAATAGTAGCCGGGCAGCAGGAAGTCGACCAAATAATCGAAGAACCAGATATTGAGCTGGCTGAAAATCAGAATAGAAAGACTTGCAAGGCCGATGTAAAGAAAGTACCTGCCCTTGTCCAGCAGTTTCGGGATCAGAACAAGGAGATTGAGGTAAACGGGTATGATCAGCGTAAAATGAAACAACCCGTCGTAGATGTAGTCAATATCACGAATCTCGCTGTCAGTAGAAAAAATCCGCAGCAATACATAAAAGGACAGCACCCAAAAGGCCAGGTGCTGCACCAACCTGTTGGATACTGTCTTTTTGAACAACTGTTTACTACTTTTCATCATTTACTGACGCTTTCTGACAAACTTGTCAGGTTCGCTGAAAGCTTTGGGGTCATTGTGGTATTTCGCCACAAACTTTTGAAGCTCATTCGTTGACGCCGTCAACACTACCCTGTCGGCACCATGCGCTTTCACCACTTCATGCGAAATTCTGATCTGGTTGTTTTTTATCAGGTCACTGAGCCATTCGCTGTCAAACTGATAGATGTATAAACTGTCATCCTGCGTTTCCACCTTTGAAAAGGTATGGACAGGAAGTAAATTCCCCAGGAGTATGTCGTTTCCTATTTCTTTGTCATAGTTTTCTGCTGGAAACAGATCGATAAAATAGATCCCATCCAGTTTCACCATATAGGCATCGAGGTTGGTTTCAACCGAATCTCCATGGTAGGCTATTTGATAGGCCTTGGGGTTTACCAACTCCTTCTTCAGTTGATTGGCATCCGGCCTTTGAGCTCTCTTAATTACCCAGCTATTGCCGTCATCATCTATCCATTCTCCTTCCAAAAAGGGCTCATAGATCATAGTTTTTTCATCGTACAAGGGGTGCAACGACTGAACAGTGCATGAGGAAGCCGCCATTACCAGGGCAAGCATTCCAATAATCGATTTAGCCTTCATGTGTCTTTTGTGATTGTTTCTCAGCACGAAGAAATAGTCCATCCATCGAACGCTCAAAAAACTTCGATGTACACCAAAAAACTCGGGGTAAAATGAGAAATACTCCCGGTCTTTTCCTAATCAGGCCCCCTCAAGTCAACATAATCTGGAGGAACGCTAGCTCCTTGCTATTCTCTACGCTCGCCGAAAAAGGCATTAACTAATTGACATATAATTACTTACGTTTTTGGCCCGCCATTTGCATATATCACAACAGAACCAAACAATTACGGTCATGAAAACTTCTACATTAATTCTGAGTTTGAGCTTGCTGGTACTGGTTAGTACTACAGAAGCTTTTTCACAACCTTCATTTGCCTTCTATTATAGCAGCTACGGCGACCAGCTGAGCTGGAATGTGCCGCAGGCAGTGATGTACAAAATCAATCGTTCGTACTACGGCTACGATGTAGTCCATGTTCGCCAGGTACCCTACAGAGGTTTCATTGACTTCGAAATTATCCTTGAAAACAGAGGCACCTTCGTGTCAGTGAATATAGACCACTACGGTAGAATCATCAACTCGGTGCAGATCGTGAACTCCCACTTTGCACATCACATTTGTGACAGCTACTGTGGATTCCATGCTAATCACTATGAGAGGTACTACCGTCCAAGACCAATAGTGGTTGCCAGCAAGTATCATTACTATAACAAAGGATACGCCCACGGCAAGGGTCATCATGACAAGTACCATCACAACAATGACCACAAATATGGCAACAACAACCATCAGAAAGGTCAGCAACATGGCAAATATGATAACGACCGTCGTGACAATAATCAATACCGTGATAGCCAGAATGGAAAGAGTTATGATAAAGATGGGCGCCGTGACAACAACCAAAACACTGGAAAAGGCAGCTCAAATGATAATTACCGTGGCCAGGCCAGCGAAAGCAGAGTGGCGGATACTAATAGCAAAACAGAAAGTACTGGTTACAGAAGAGGCCTTCAACCTGTGACGCCGGCGACAACCGCAACGGCCCGTCAGCTAAGCACAAGAGGTAACTGATTTCTGAATAATTGATAGTTCGTTGTTGGAGTTTGAAAAGGAGCGGCACCTGTCACTCCTTTTTTTTTTGGGTGTCACCATCGCAAATCATCAATTCATATTTAGCCCTGCAATTCGATCATCTAATTGGCTAAAAAACCTATCTTTGGTGCTTTTGAAAACTTGAGCGTTCTACATGGAGTATTTAGTACCAGCCTTGTGTGGTTTTTTTCTTTTCATTCATCTTTTCTTTCAATTCAAATGGTGGATTGGCTTGAGCAAAGTCAATAAGCGGCAGAAGGCGCTCGCTAAAACTGAAGTGGGTGTCTCAGTCATTGTGTGTGCCCACGACGAAGAAGAAAATCTAAAAGCGCTTATTCCGCTTCTGCTGGCTCAGGACTACCCCAACTTTGAGGTGATCATTGTGGATGACCGCAGCAATGATGGCACTTACGACCACTTGTTAGGCCTTAAGGACAGCACTCCAAAGCTAAAAATGGTTAGGGTAGACAACTCGCCCAACCATGTCAACGGCAAAAAGTATGGCCTGACACTGGGAATCAAAGCTGCGGCCAACGACATTGTGCTGCTCACCGACGCCGACTGTCGCCCTGCTTCCAACCAATGGGTGGCAGAAATGGCCAAGGGCTTGAATTCAGAAAAAATACAATTCGTGCTTGGGTATTCTCCATACTACACTGAAAAAGGGTTCCTTAACAATTTCATTCAGTGGGAAACCACCATTACGGGCATCAATTACCTTGGCTCAGTTGGTGTGGGTGGCGCCTTTATGGGAGTTGGACGCAACCTGGCTTACCGGAAGTCGTTCTTTCTTGACAACAAAGGTTTCAATGCGCATTTGAAAGTGACCGGAGGAGACGATGATTTGTACGTAAATGCCCATGCCACTTCGCAAAACACGGTGGCCATTGTGAACCCACAGGCACTGGTTTACTCTCACCCAAAAAAATCATTTGGCACCTATTGGACGCAGAAGCTAAGGCACCTTTCGGTGGGCAAAAGATATAATGCCGGGGATAAAATTAATTTAGGCCTCTGGTCGTTTTCCCAGATAGGATTTTGGGTGACTTTGCTTATTTTAGCCCTTTCAAATACCCAACCCTATTGGGCTTTGGGAGGTTTTTTGGGCAGGGAAGTATTGACCTTGGGCTTGTTGAGTTACTTCCATCGGCTAACCGGACATCGTTTTTCTTACTGGGCGCTACCAGTAATTGATTTATTTTATGGAGTATACCTGCTTCTGGTTGGTGGCAGGGCTACATTTGCTAAACGGGTTAAATGGACGTAAACAAACAATTTTCTGACAAAGCATTACGGGATTTCAAGCTGATCGACAAAGCAACGGTCGACGGGGAGGAACATGCCTATGCAGATTTGATGCAGCTATACAAGAAGCCCGTTTATCATATGATCCTCAAAATGGTGAGGAACATTGACGATGCAGAAGACCTGACTATTGAGGCATTTGCCAAGGCATTTCGGAACCTGCACAAATTCAAGAAAGACTACACATTCAGCACCTGGCTATTTCGAATAGCCACCAACAATGCCATTGACTTTATCAGGAAAAAGAAGCTGGACACCTATAGCCTCAACACCAGTTTTACCGACGAAAGTGGCGACTCAGTGAATATAGATGTGCAGGATGAAAACCTGAATCCTGCAGAGGAAACCATCAAAACGCAGAAGATAGAGATTGTGCAGATGTTTGTGAACAAGCTACCTGCCAAATACCAGAAGCTGGTGCGCCTTCGCTATTTTGACGAGCTAAGCTATGAAGAGATAGCCGTGGAACTTGAGGCACCTCTCGGTACCGTCAAGGCTCAGTTACACAGGGCACGGGAGTTGATGTACGACCTGGTAAAAGAGAAAAAGGATCATATCTGAGGATGATATCTGAGGATGATATCTGAGGATGATATTTGAGGATGATATTTGATTCCTGCTGAGGCCTGTCAGGGGACAGGCCGTGGGGTTTAGGGGACAGACCAGAGAAATAGAACCTTTATCAAAAATATCGTTTATCATTTAATGGCGAACTTCTATGAAAACAAACGACCTAATAAAGGAAATCCAAAGACTACCAATTTCACAGAGAATCGACCTGGCCGAGAAAATAATCCATTCGCTAAAGGAACCTCACGGAAGTGAGCAGCTTGTGGTAGCTACGGATGCATTGATTGAAGACTATAAGTCCGATGAAGAGTTGACTGTTTTCACATCACTTGATCTGGAAGGTTTCTATGAAGCAAAGTGAAATTTGGCTAATAAATCTGGATCCCACAGTTGGCGCTGAGATCAAGAAAACCAGGCCGGCAATCATCGTAAGTGACAATGGATTAGGAAAGCTTCCACTTAAAGTTATTGTGCCTGTGACCGACTGGAAAGAAAAATATGCTATTGCCCCCTGGATGGTAAAAATAGATCCTGATTCGTCAAACGGACTACTTAAGGATTCCTCTGCTGATTGCTTTCAAGTACGGTCTGTCTCGCAAGAGCGTTTCGTTAGAAAGATCGGAGAAGTTGACAGGACAACCTTCGGAAAAATTCAAAAAGGACTGTCCACCGTCCTATCAATTAATTATTAACCCTTCCTAACCTAGGACATCCAAAAGCAACTACCTTGGGCGCAGATCCAATCCCCCTGGTCTGTCCCCTGACAGACTTAAAACAATCAAGACCTTGAATCAAGACCTTATCTTCCGCTATTTCCCTGATCTAACTGCCACACAAAAGAAGCAGTTTAGCGCTCTTTACCCTCTTTACGAAGACTGGAACTCCAAGATCAACGTCGTTTCCAGGAAAGACATTGAGCAACTCTACCTTCACCACGTGTTGCACTCGCTGGCTATTGCCAAGCTTATCTCATTTCAACCCGGAACAAGGATATTAGATGTAGGTACTGGTGGTGGCTTTCCTGGCATCCCGCTGGCTATCCTCTTTCCTGAGGCCGAATTCACACTTGTCGACTCGATCGGTAAAAAGATATTGGTGGTAAAAGAAGTATGTAAGGGTGTTGGCATCCAAAACGTAACGGCTATTCATGGAAGAGCAGAAGAGCTGAAAGGCGAATGGGATTTCGTTGTAAGCCGGGCAGTTACCCGCCTGAGGCCCTTTACCGAATGGGTAAAGGGGAAGATAAGCAAAACACCTAAACACTCCATTCCTAACGGCATTCTTTACCTCAAAGGCGGCGATCTGGAAGAAGAACTGTCAGAAATAGACTACCCCTACCATGTGCACGATCTCAGCGACTTCTTTAAAGAAGAATTTTTTGAGACGAAGAAGCTTGTGATGGTGAGTGTCTAATTCACCACAAACTCCTCCGTTTTGACAAATGGCCGACCATCTTCCGTTATTCCTTCTACCCTCACTTCAAAAGTGGAAGCCACATCCGATGTATAAAACTCCAGCTTAGCTGGAACCCCTTCCGCTGTTTTCAAGCCACCTTTCCAGTAAAGGGTCGGCCGAACATCAGTGCGGACGTGGGATTGCTTTTTGCTGCTGTAGTCAGGTGTGTAGAATTCCCGGGCGTGATAAAAACCAGGGTGAATCATTCCGAGCGATCCCTTAGGCACAAAAGATTCGTCGACTTCGCTACCATCCTTTAAATAAACGGCAACAACTCCACCAGCCCCCATTGAGCCGTACATGGTTGCTCCCGTGCCGGTCAATACGTCGACGAAATCAACCCGATCAACCGGAATGGTATTGATGAAACTTGCATCCACGATACTTCCATTCAACACATATAGGGGATTAATGCTTCCTCCCTGCAAACTAGAAGCACCTCTAATAATCAGGTCATAATTAGGGTAAGACCCGACTACCCGAACGCCGGGCGTACGTCCTATAAACACTTCGAAAATGCTAAGAAACTGAGTGGTTCTACTTATAGAGTCCACGTCAACTCTTCTCGTGGGCCTCTTGTATGTCATTCCTGGCTTATTAAATCTTTCGCCAGTCCTCACTCTCTCTCCTTCCACTTGCATCTCATCCAAAATTACTACGTCTTGCTTTGCAAATGCCGCTTCAATTTCCCTCACCTTTCTGGCCTCCTCAAGGTAGGCGGCTATTGCTTTACTACTAACCAGTTCATCCACAGCCATTTCACCATATTTAATTTCCGGTGATTTCGTTTCGTTAACGACTATTTTGGTTGCAAGGTTTACATTGCCCCCTTCAACAAAATCTTTCTTGCCACCCTTTTTCCCCATCTTCTTTTCATCAGGCGTTTGAATAACTACTCGTGCCGTATCGTCGATGTCCAAAGCCGTGAATAAGAAATAACCATCGTCGTCCGCCTCCGTTTCAGCTGACCACAAATCACCGTCTGCTTCAGTGCCAGTAATTGTCACTTTCGACTTTACCGGTTTGGACTGAAAAAAGAAATCGGTCACTCTACCTGCAATACTGAAGCCCGGTTCCACCAGGTGATTGATGTCCGGCTTTTTGTCCTCCATAATGTCTTTCCAGGTAAAGCGTCTCCATCCCTGCGTCAGCATCAAATTATCCAGCGCTGGCACCCTGTCTTTGTTTCCCTCATCAAAATAGTAGCCGGGGCTTTCAATATCACCTTTGATATCGGAGGTCATTAGCAGGTAGCTTACAATATCATCTGAATTAGGGTCAAATTGCACTTTCGTTTTATCCACTACCGCCACCGACAAGTGGGATGTAGTCGTAGCCTCTGCTTCCGCCATCATTATGGCAAGGTCAACTTTTGACCTTTTTTCGTATGTCGCCTGAAGCCCGTCCACCCTGGCAACCGGTCTCTTATCGGATTGATCAATATACACGATCCTTTCAGCCTGTGGCTGCCCTTTCTTGTCAAAAAAAGTAAACTGTGCAACACCCTCGGGCAAATTCTCCTTGGGTATCAACCCTTGTAAAGGCTGCCCATCACTTGCGGGCAGCGTCAAAAACACCACTCCTCTTACATGACCCACAACGGTTCCACCATCTGTGCTTTCACCGCCGGCTCCTTCCACCTTCAGCGTTACATACTTTGGAGACACGTTGGTCATGGTCATCACATAGCCTGATGGCCTGGCCGTTGGTAAAGGCACCTGCATCTTCTCCATGCCAAATTTAAATGTAGCCTTATAGCTCTCACCTGCCACGGGCTGCATCAGGAATTTCCCCATACCAAACCTGCTGGTTTTGATGTCAGCGATCTTCTTGCCTGTGTTATCAGAAACCTCGCCTTCAATGTCCACACCCTTACCATCCGGCCCGGTAACTTTGAAGCCAACTGTGCTCCACAGCCCCTCCACAAGATCACCTCCCTCAGGAAAAAACTGTAGTCTGACGAGGTCTGAATAGTTTTTCATTTCTTCACTTCTCAATTGTGCGGTCGAGCCGGAGACATCAGCCTCGTCAAACGACGGCGACTGCGTATTTTCTATTCGAAGCTCCTTGTGGAAAAAGAAATCATGGTCAAAGTTTCGCATAAAACTAGTATAGGCCCTTAGTTCATAGGTGTCAGATACCAGTGTGTCTGGCAGAGCAATATCCCCACTACCACTACCTTCATTAATAAAAATATCTCTTTTGGCCACAACGGATCCATCGGTACTTACCACCTCCACGTACACCAGCTTGCTTGGGGCTGATGCCATGTGCGAAATACCATGAGTAAGGTAGGTGGCAAACCAAATGGTATCCCCAGCCGAATAGTAAGGCTTGTCGTGATGGACATACACTTTTTCCGGTGTGTAGTAGGCCAGGTAAGCCTCCAGTTTCTCTATCAGGTCGCTAACAGAAGCTGGCGGTGTTAAAAAAGAAAACAAAGCGCAAATACATAGAATGAGAAAGAGTTTAGCTTTAAGTTTAAACATGCGGTTGAAGTATTGATTGGTTTCGATTAATTATTAGCCTAAAAGTTAGCCTAAAAATACTTGTGATAATAACATAAATTCTGTTTTTAGGAATTATCGCTGTTAATATAACTAATCTGTTAGTCAAAAATTGTGGATAACTGTTTGCGGAATTTTTCTACTTTCACCGTCGTTGTTCTGATTGACTTTCCCTACGCTTTATGTACCTCATATTCGATACCGAAACCACCGGTTTACCCCAAAACTATAATGCGCCACTAACGGATTTCGACAATTGGCCCAGGGTGGTGCAAATTGCCTGGCAACTGCACGATGCCTCCGGAAAGCTCGTTTCAAATAACAACCTGATTGTGAAGCCAGAAGGCTTCGAAATTCCCTTCAATGCTGAGAAAATACATGGCATTTCCACTAAAAGAGCACTGGAAGAAGGCCTCCCTTTGGAAGATGTTCTTCAGCAGTTCAACGAAGACCTGGCCAGGTGCGAAGTAGTAGTAGGCCACAATATTGAGTTCGATATTAATATCATGGGCTGTGAGTATCTCCGTAAGGAGATCAAAAGTCCACTTACCTCACTCAAAAGCATTGACACCAAAAATGAGTCGACAGAGTACTGCGCCATTCCCGGCGGCCGGGGTGGTAAGTTCAAATGGCCTACGCTGACGGAGCTGCACAAAAAACTTTTCGGCGTTGGTTTCGATGAGGCGCACGATGCTGCCTACGACGTGGCAGCCACCACCAAATGTTTCTTCGGACTGATCACAGAAAAGGTGATCAAGCCCCTTGATGGCGCTGACCCTGCTTCTATAGTTTATGAAGAACCTAAACTGGCGGCAGCTAACTTCGCTCAAAAGGAAGACAAGGGTAAGACACCTGGAAAAGCTGTTGCGGTTGACATCAAAGGGCCCTTCTGTCACCTTCATGTCCACTCACAGTTTTCCATTCTGCCCGCCACCGCCGACATCAAGAAGTTGGTGAGTAAAGCCAAAGAATATGACATGCCAGCGGTGGCCCTCACTGACCTTGGCAACATGTTTGGCGCCTTTAAGTTTGTAAGAGAAGCCCACGCCCAGGGGATAAAGCCTATTGTCGGTTGTGAGTTTTATGTTTCTGAGGATCGCAAAACCAGAAAGTTCACCAAAGACAATCCCGACAGAATGACCCAGCAGGTATTGATAGCCAAAAACAAGGACGGCTATCACAACCTCATCAAGCTTTCTTCGCTGGGCTACATGGAAGGACTTTATGGCCTTTATCCCCGGATCGACAAAGAGCTGATCAAGCAATACAGCAAAAACCTGATTGCACTGAGTGGCAACCTAAGCAGTGAGATTCCCAACACCATTCTGAACCAGGGCGAGAGCCAGGGTGAAGAGCTTTTCAAGTGGTGGGTAGAGGTTTTTGGCGACGATTTTTATGTGGAATTGATCCGGCATGGCCTGCCTGAAGAAAACCACGTGAATGAAGTGCTTCTGGGGCTGGCAGCCAAATACAACACCAGGGTAATTGCCGCCAACGATGTCTTCTACACTGAAAAGGCAGACGCCGATGCCCATGATATCCTTCTATGTGTAAAAGATGGCCAGGTTCAGTCAACTCCTAAGGGAGCAGGCAGAGGCAATCGTTTTGGTTTTCCCAACGACCAGTTTTACTTCAAATCGGAAGAGGAAATGAAAAAGCTGTTCGCCGATGTGCCACAAGCCATCGAAAACATCGGCGGGTTGCTGGAAAAAATTGAAAGCTACAAACTGGACAGGAATGTGCTCCTCCCCGCCTTCCCTATTCCTGAAGGCTTTGAAACAGAAGACGACTACCTGCGGCACCTCACCCTGGAAGGAGCAAAAAAGAGGTACAAAGAGATCACTGCGGAAATTCAGGAAAGGCTGGACTTTGAGTTGGAGACAATCAAAAAAACTGGTTATCCGGGCTATTTCCTTATCGTGCAAGACTTCACATCCGAAGCCCGAAAAATGGGCGTTTCGGTAGGCCCAGGCCGTGGATCGGCAGCAGGCTCCGTAGTCGCCTACTGCACGGGTATTACGAACGTAGACCCCATCAAGTACGACCTGCTGTTTGAGAGATTTCTTAATCCTGACCGTGTATCACTCCCCGATATTGATATTGACTTCGACGACGAAGGCCGGGGCAAGATCATTGACTGGGTGGTGAACAAATACGGCAAAAACCAGGTAGCGCAAATCATTACTTATGGTACCATGGCCGCCAAGTCTTCTATCAGAGACAGCGCCAGAGTGATGGAGTTGCCGCTTTCGGATGCCGATATTCTGGCCAAGCTGGTACCCGAACGACCTGGCACCTCGCTTACTCAAGCATTCAGGGAAGTGCCTGAGCTGATGGCTTTCAAAAACGGAAAAGACCTGAAAGCACGGGTGCTGCAAAAAGCGGCTGTTATCGAAGGGACTGTGCGTAACACAGGTATTCACGCCTGTGGCATCATCATTACGCCTGATGATCTTACCAACCACGTGCCGGTATCCACCGCCAAGGACTCTGACCTGCTGGTGACCCAGTTCGACAACAGCGTGGTGGAAAGTGCCGGCATGCTGAAAATGGACTTTTTGGGCCTGAAAACGCTCAGCATTATCAAAACGGCCATCGAGAACATACGGCTGCGGCATGGCATTACCATTGACCCCGACAAAATTCCCCTGGACGACGCAAAAACCTTCGAGCTCTACCAGAAGGGCCAAACCAATGGCACCTTCCAGTTTGAATCGCCTGGCATGCAGAAGCACCTGCGCAACCTGAAGCCCGACCGGCTGGAAGACCTCATTGCCATGAACGCCCTTTACCGTCCGGGCCCGCTCGAATACATCCCTAACTTTATCGCCCGAAAACTGGGCAAAGAAGTGATAGCCTACGACCTCCCCGAAATGGAGGACAACCTGAAGGAAACCTACGGCATCACGGTGTACCAGGAACAGGTGATGCTCCTGTCGCAGAAGCTGGCCGACTTTACCAAAGGTGAGGCCGACGTGCTGCGGAAAGCCATGGGTAAAAAACAGCGGGAAGTGCTGGACAAAATGAAAGGCAAGTTTGTTGAGGGTGCCACCAAAAAAGGGCATCCTAAAGACAAGCTGGACAAAATCTGGAAAGACTGGGAAGCCTTTGCCCAATATGCCTTCAATAAATCGCACTCCACTTGTTATTCTGTGGTGGCCTATCACACGGCTTACCTCAAGGCCAACTATCCGGCAGAGTATATGTCGGCGGTGCTGACCCACAACCAGAGCAGCATTGAAAAGGTATCGTTTTTCATGGAAGAGTGCCGCAACCTGGGGCTCCCCGTGCTTGGCCCGCACGTGAACGAATCGAGGGTGAACTTTGCGGTGAACAAAAAGGGCGAAATTCGCTTCGGCCTCGGTGCCATCAAAGGAGCCGGTGAAGCAGCCGTGCAGTCCATCATAGAAGAACGGGAGAAGAATGGCCCCTTCCAGGACATCTGGGACTTCGGCGTGCGGGTGGTGAAAAACGGGTTCAATAAAAAGACATTTGAATGCCTCGCCATGTCGGGTGCCTTTGACTGTTTCGAAGATTACCACCGCAGGCAATATCTGGAGGCGGCAGACGGCGAATCAACGCTGGTCGAGCTCATTACCAAGTATTCGCAGCGGCTCCAGCAGGAGGCAGCTAGCGACCAGGTATCACTTTTCGGCGGCTCCGGCCAGGTAGAAGTTCCCAAGCCACGCATTCCGGACATTGAACGTTTTGGCGACATCCGGAAGCTGAACATAGAAAAAGAGGTAGTGGGGCTTTATATATCAGGTCACCCACTCGATCAGTTCAGCTTTGAAATGAAACATTTCTGCAACACCACGCTAACTGACCTCAAGAACGACGAAAGCCTGGCAAATGGCGGCATTATCAGACTTGGCGGCATTGTTAGTGGCATCAACCACCGCACAACCAAAAAGGGCAATCCATTTGGTGTGTTGACATTGGAAGACTATTCTGACTCCTACGAGTTCTTCATGTTTTCTGACACCTATGTTAAATTCAAGCAGTTCTACATGGTGGGCTGGTACCTGTTCGTAGAAGGTTTTATGCAACCATCCAAATTTCGGGTGGGAGAACTTGAGTTCAAAATCAGCGAAATCCAGCTATTGAATGACATCAGAGATAAAATGGCCAAGGGCCTTATTCTAAAGCTGGATGTCAATAATCTGACCGAGCAGATGATTGACGAACTGCACCAGATGGTAATAGACCATGCTGGCTCCTGTCCGTTGAAGGTGGTGGTGCAAGACCCCTCGGAAAACATTTCTCTGGAACTATTCTCCAGAAAGCTACAAGTAGAGCCGAAAGGCGAACTCATTAAGCAATTGGATGCAGTGGGTGATTTGGAGTATGAGGTGATGACGTAAGAAAAGAGGATTTGAAGAACTGAAGAGTTGAGTATTTGACTGAAACTCAAATCCTCGATTCCTCAAATACTCAGCTTATCCCCTTTTGTCCGCACGCATACATATTGAGATTTTTTGACAAGGATGTAGAACTTATTGATCTATATTTGTGTAAGGTATTCAGCAATTACAAAAATTATACATACAATGGGTAAAGCAATAGAAGTAACTGACGCTAATTTCGAGGAGATCATTAGCTCAGACAAACCCGTTCTGGTTGACTTTTGGGCAGAATGGTGTGGGCCTTGTAAAATGATTGGGCCAATCGTAGAGGAGCTGGCTGGTGATTTTGAAGGCAAAGCCGTTATCGCCAAAATGGACGTGGACATGAATCCACAGGTGCCGGCTAAGTTTGGCATCCGCAGCATCCCCACCCTTTTGGTTTTCAAAAATGGCCAGGTGGTTGACAAACAAATTGGTGCAGTGCCCAAGTCAGTTTTGAACCAGAAAATTCAAGCTCAGCTGGCTTAATCAGCTACTGAGTGAATAAAAATAGAGAGGCTACCTGAAAGGGTGGTCTTTTTTTTGCCCGGTGACATTCTTTTACACTCCGCCCAACAAATCTTTAGTTGACTGTCGCATGTCAACCCATTTTCTTTGTCAACGACACAATCAACACCCAATAACCGATCGGTCGGATTTATGCGCAAAACCATAATTACGTTCATTTTTGGACAACTTTTTTTCCTCGACGCAACCTCCCAGGAAGTCAACGATAAGAAAAACACCGGATTTCAGTCAAAGTATCAGCTCAGGATAGAGCGAGCCAAAGATCCTATCGTGCTTGACGGCGAACTCAACGAAAGTACCTGGCAAACCGCCGATGTAGCGACTGACTTCTGGATGAAATTTCCAAGAGACGACCAAAAAGCACCCCGGCAAACAGAAATGCGTGCTGCCTACGATGAGAAATTTCTGTACATAAGCGCCGTGTGCTACGACACCAGCTACTACGTGGTACAAACGCTTAAAAGGGATATCCGGTACTTTGATAGCGACGGCATCGCAGTGGTGCTTGACCCAGTCAATAAAAAAACCAACGGCTTCTTTTTTGGTGTAAGCCCCATGAACGTACAGGCCGAAGACCTGCTGGCCTCGAGCTCCAACAACCTCAATTTTAGCTGGGACAACAAATGGTTCTCAGAAGTAACCAGGCATGAAGACCGCTGGATAGTAGAAATGGCCATCCCGTTCAAAACACTTCGATTTGAAGCCAATAATGATGAGTGGGGCATCAACTTCATCCGCAACGATGTGAAAGCTAATCAATACCACGCCTGGACCAATATCCCAATCAACTTCGACGGCTATGATTTGGGCTATACCGGATCGATGGTATGGGACAAAGCCCCAGACCCTGTAAAAACCAACTTATCGGTGATCCCCTTTGTCACTGGAGGCATCAACAACAACCGGGAAGACGAAGTACCTGTCACCTCAGCTGACCTGGCGGGCGGTTTGGATGCGAAAATTGGCATTACCTCTTCCCTCAACCTGGACCTTACTGTATTGCCCGACTTCTCCCAGATTGAGGTCGACGTGCAACAAACCAACCTGACCCGTTTTAGTCTCAATTATCCTGAAAGGCGAACCTTCTTTCTGGAAAATGCAGATCTGTTTTCCGGTTTCGGTGGTGGCCCGAATCGTCCCTTTTTTTCCCGACGAATAGGGCTCGACGAAAATGCCCGGCCGATCCCCATCCTGGCAGGTGCCAGATTGAGTGGTAACCTCACACAGCGCATGCGAGTAGGCGTTATGAACATTCAAACCAGGGAAACAGACGACACCGAAGCACAGAATTACACAGCCGTCGCCGTTAACCAACGTGTTTTTAGCAGGTCGCTCATCAAAGGCTATTTTCATAACAGGCAAAGCTTTGTTGCTGGAGCGGGAACCGATAAAACCAATTATGGGCGAAATGGGGGGATTGGGTTCGACTACTCCAATATTCCGGGGTCCATAACGGGCACAGCCCTCGTAAGCGTATCTGAAAAGCCAGGTGCCGGTGTGTCTTATTCACAACACTATACCGCCGGGTATGACGACAGGCACTGGTCTCTGTTCGCAGACTATATCTCCGTTCCTACCGACTTTCATGCCGACATGGGCTTCATTCCGAGGTTAGAAAACTATGATGCGCTGCGAGACACTGTTATCAGATTGGGATTTGAACATATATACAGTCAGGCTAGCTATACCATCCGCCCCACCAATGGAGGCAACATCAATACCCATGAAATTCAAACGAGCACCAGTGTAGATTGGAATCCCGACTGGACACTGAATGAAAGATCTTCCTCCCTGGGCTATGAAATCAAGTTTAAAAATACATCTGGGATAGAAACAGAGCTGAGCAGCAACGACGTTCGGCTGCTTTTTCACACGGCTTTCATTGACGATACGCCGCTCCCACCCGACACTTATCAGTTCAGCCAATTCAATATTGCCTATGAGTCAGATGAACGAAAAAAGCTGGCTTTTTCGGTTGAGGCCGGTGCTGGTGGCTTCTATAACGGCGAAATTCAGCGATACCAAACAGAATTTACCTATCGGCTACAGCCCTGGGGCAACTTTTCACTTGGCTTCGAGCAAAACGAGCTGGCCTTTGCTGAAGGCTACGGCAGCGCAAGTATAAGCTTATTTAGCCAGCGATCAGAAATCAATTTTTCCAATAGTCTGTTCTGGATAACTTTCTTTCAGTACAACACCCAGAGAAACAACTTCAATATTAACAGCAGACTGCAATGGAGGTATAAGCCTATGTCTGACCTCTATTTGGTATACACCGACAACTACTTTGCAGATCCTTTCCTGAAGGCCAAAAGCAAGGCCATCGTGTTTAAGCTGAACTATTGGTTTACCCTTTAATGCTATTATTGAATCCCGTTAAATTTTCTACTATGAAAAAACTTTTCTCCAGCTCGATCAATGAAAACTATGTCTCACTTGGCCTCCTCGTTCTCAGGCTGTTTTCCGGCGCTTTTATGTTAACTCATGGCTTCGGTAAGTTCCAACGCCTGTTCTCCGGAGAGGAAATCCGCTTCATGGATTTCATGGGGCTTGGCTCAACCGTCTCCCTGTCTCTTGCTGTGTTTGCCGAATTTGTGTGTGCCATCCTCATTATGCTGGGCGCTGCCACCCGACTGGCTGCTATCCCTCTCATTGTAACGATGACAACAGCAGGCTTCGTAGCTCACGCCACAGACCCTTTTGGCACCAAGGAAAAGCCCTTTCTGTTCCTGATTATTTTCATCTCTCTGCTGATTATGGGGGGTGGCAAATACTCTGTAGATAAATTGATTAGTAAGTAGACTCGGCCGCCAACTGGTAGCCGAATAAGGCTCTGGCATCCTGAAAAAGTAAGTCAACGTCGATTTTACCAAATTTTGTTAGATGAAATGTATAATTTCACCGCAAAAAGCGAACTGAAATGAAGCTAACCGCACGAAACACCCACAGGGACATCGCCTATTTTTATATAGGCCTCATTATTGCCTTTTCTTTTTCAGGAATTTTCCTCAATCACCGAAGAGTGTGGCACCCGAGTCGGGTAAAGTATACTTCACAGGAAATTACAATGACTCCCGTCAGCGCCGAATCGATTAACGATGACTTCATCAAATCGTTTTCCGCAACTCAGTCCATAGATGACCAGCTTCGCAGGTACAGCATGGACGGAAATACCTTGAGAGTTTCCTACGCTAATCAAGACGTGACAATGGACGTGAGCACGGGCAACGGAAAGCTGGAAAAATACATGACCACACCGCTTCTCGGTCAAATGACCAAGCTTCATGTAGACACCAGTGACTTCTGGATCTACTACTCCGACATATTTGGGGTTGCCATGCTTGTCATAGCCTTCACCGGGATGTTTATTGTAAAAGGTGACAAAAGCTTCAGAAAAAGGGGATGGAAACTGGCTGCCATTGGGCTCGTTTTTCCTTTGATTTTTCTCTTCTTACTGGGTTAAAAATAACCTCTATATCATGAAAAAAGCCGCTCACAGCGGCTTTTTAGTTTTTTCAGAGGATCAGGTTAGTTGCCTTCCGCTACCACCAGAAACTCTACTCTTCTATTGAGCTCCCGCCCCTCCAACTCCTGGTCGTTACTAGCCATAGGCTTAGTTTCTCCATATCCCTTGGCGATGATCCGGCTGGCAGCAATACCTCTTCCGACAAGATGCTTTTTAATTGACTCCGCCCTGTTCTGCGAAATAACCATATTGATCTTCTCTCCGCCAAAATTATCAGTGTGACCAGCCACTTCAATTACGAGACTTTCATCTTTTCGCATTAAAGACAACACCTCATCCAACAGCGGTTGGTAGTCAGAAGAGAAATAGACTTTGGTATTTTCAAAATATACATTTGGTCTTACCAGCTTGCGGATAGCTTCTTTGTATTTGTGGCTATGAGTCTGACTATCACTGCCAGCGGCGGTGGTAGCGCTTGTCCCTGTGCTTCCGCTACCTGAGTTTTCAACCCCACCTTCATTGATCAGCGCCACAACTGCCTTTTCCTTACTGGCGATGAGGTAGTCTGTATCGGCCTGCTCAGGCATTTTTACATCGATATTGGTTACCGTAAACATCTCCTCCGTTTGCTCTCCCCCAATAACAAAGTTTCTGGTGAGTGTGGTTGCCAAACCACCCGACGCCTTAATCTGGAGGCTATTGTTGTAAATCATGTTTTCATCGACATCGAAAATCTCAGCCACGAAAATCTCGTCGGCAATAATCTCGTTTCCGTAGGCGCCAGACTCCCCCGTAAAACTGGTGAACGACTCATCGTAATAGCTCGAAGGGTGGAATTTGATCTGGCAGTCGACGCACGGCATACCTGTGACCCCGTCAGTGATCACACCCTTTATGTTGACCTTCTCAATGGCCCAGAAGTAATAGATATCGAAAGCTCCCATACCGTGTATGCGATCCGATGAAAAATATCCTTCCTCACCATCCACCTTCATTTTAAAGTTCAACTCATTATCAGGGGAGTTAATTGGAAACCCCATATTCACTGGTGCTCCCCACGTCTTCGTGGCTTCGTTAAATGTTGAACTAAACACATCGTATCCCCCAACAAACCCAATCCGGTCTGAGCTGAAATACAGGGTATTTCCGTCGGCACTCAAATAGGGGCTAAGCTCATTAAAAGTGGAGTTTACGCTTCCTGGCAGTAATGTTGGCTCACTCCATTTCGCTGTTGCAGGATCTTTTAGTGACTCAAAAAGGTCAAAATCCTTGCCTTTCTTTCCATCGTTGGAAGCAAATATTACCCGGTTCTCTTTGGGATTGATAAAAAAATGAGAATGAACGTGGGCGTTAGACAACATGGCGTCAAACTCGGCTGGGACTGTCCACTGGCCGTTTTTTTGCTCACTATAAAAGAGGCGCCCTCCCTTTTTTCTGTCAAAAACAAACAGCTTTCCGTCTTCATTCACCACTTCCAGGTTGGCATTTTCATACTCAAAGTCTCCCAGCAACGGAATTTGTGTCGGCTTTTCCCAAGTGGACTCTCCAAACTTAGTATGATACACCCTGTATACATCTTCTTTGCCTTCGCTGGAGCGTGAGGAAAGAAACAGTAACTCATCGTTACCACTAAAAAATACCGGAGAAAGGTCGTTTTGCTCAGAGTTGACACCTGGAACGAGCCTAATCTCGAAATCATCAGGATTCCTCAGGTATTTCAGGAGCCATTCCGCATCAGTAAAGAAACGCTTGGTCTCATCTACTATCTCCTCACTCTTCTTTGCTCTCAGGTCCAAAAAGATCTGGAAATGCTTAATGGCATGCTGGGCATCATAGTTTCCAAAATAAATTCTACCCAGCCAGTATGAAAAGAACTTGTCCTTTTTCCCCTGAATATCGTCCAATTCTAATAATTCATCTATTGGCTTGCCTCTGCCATCGGTAAGGAAGTGACTAATGAGATAGTGGTACTTTGCTTTGGTTTGTTTGGGGTCTATTTCTAGTATCTCTTTGTACTTTTCCCGAGCCAAAACGAAGTTCTCCTGATAAAAAATCTTTTCCGCATCACGAAGCATTCTATCTACGTTTTGAGCAGAGGCGGTAAAACACGTGGCTATTAGTACAAAAAACAGAAACAATCGAGGCATGGTGTCGAACTAAGGGTCTTGTTGAACAATCACTCGTTTTGTGATTGTTCCAAGTCAATTACATAAATAATACAATAAGATAATGCTGCCGATTGCCAGGCAATCACTTGCATGCCAAGTGAAACCCCACCAAACTAGCTGGTTTTGAGCTAAAAAAACCATTGTTCGGAGCAATCCGGCCTTCTCAGTTGCCTACATCCCTAGTTGGTGAAACTATAAAATATCTTTCAATAATGAAAAACGCCGAAATATAACATTACTAACACATACATAGCAACTTATCGGCCAATTGAGGCGATAAAATCTATTTTGAAATACCAATATTCATTTCTAAACATCATTTCATTACCCCCCAAATATCGATAAAAGCCTACCAATCGTCTAAAGGTTACTCTGCCTCGGAGCATCTCCAATTACATTTGATCATCCATAAAACGACAAAACCATGAAAAGTAAACTTTTGATTATTGACGACAACGAAATGATGCGGAGCTTTCTTAAGCATATACTGGCGAACAACTTCGACGCCGAGGTGGTAAGCAGTGGCGAAGAGGCTTTGGAAGTTTTACACGACAAGGCCCGCACCCCGGAACTCATCCTGGCCGATTTCGACCTGGATGGAATGAATGGCCTCGAACTTCTGATATACCTGAAATCATCTGCCGTTTACAAGCAGGTGCCTGTAGTAATTCTGTCTGGTAAAGGAAATAGCAACAACAGGATCAACTGCCTGAAAGCAGGCGCATCTGATTTTATCACCAAGCCTTTCAACCCGGTTGAGCTTCAAGTGAAAATTCAAGGCATATTAGAGACAAACAGAACCAAACAACCTGCCTGATACCATGGAAATTGCAGCGATAGGTAAGAGACTTTTGAGCGTGACGAACGAACTGGTGGCCAACGGCTTGCATGCCTCGTGGCATTCGTCGGTGGATAGTGCCAGTTCACAGGCCCTGCTTCTGATTGAAGCAGAAGAGGACATCGAAAAGCAAGTGCAGGCCCTAAGCCTGGAACAGAGCGAAAAAAACCTTCACAACAAAATGGTGCTTGTGGCAATGGACGATGTTCAGGTGCTCCCCACTCTTCAGCTGCCTCCGTTTATTATCGACATTGTACAATACAAAAAAGATTCGAACAACTTTTCAACCATTGTGCGAACCCTTGTTCGCATGACCGCTGAAAGGAAGACGGAAAAAAAGCAGGCAACAGTATTCAAGATGCCTTTGTCAAAAAGACTTTTCGATATTTTCGTCTCCTCCTTCATCATTCTCATGATCAGCCCCATTCTTATTCTGGTGGCTATTCTCATCAAGCTGGAATCCAAAGGACCGATTGTCTATCAATCGCCCAGGGTAGGCACAGGCTATAAAATATTCCCCTTTTACAAGTTCCGCTCCATGAGGCCCGATGCTGACAAGCTGCTGGAAAACATGAAGCACTTGAATCATTACGCCCAGGACGATAAAGCCGTAGAGGATCCTACTACAAAAATTGACGGTGTTGATCAAAGTATCGCCTTTGACGACGAGAACGTTTTGATTGGTGACGACTACTGGGTGGAAGAGCCGAAGTTCGCTGCCTTCAAGCAAAAAGAAGAAAAAAACTCGTTTGTTAAAATCAACAATGACCCCAGAATTACCCGGGTTGGCAAAATTATCCGCAACTCAAGCATAGACGAATTGCCGCAGCTTTTCAATGTACTGCTGGGGCATATGTCAATCGTTGGCAACCGTCCCCTCCCCTTGTATGAAGCTGAGAAGCTTACTTCCGACGACTGGTCGAAACGATTTATGGCACCAGCCGGCATCACCGGCCTTTGGCAGGTAACAGAGAGAGGCAAAAAGGCCACGTCTGAAGACAGCCGCAAACGCCTGGATATTGAATATGCAGAGAACTATTCTCTGTGGATGGATATAAAAATTTTAGTTAAAACGCCTCTTGCAGCCTTCCAGCACGAGAACGTATAAATACCCTTATGAAAATTAAAGCTATGAGAATTAAAAGTATCGATGTAATTACCTTTCTGTTTGGAGCAACCCTGCTGACGGGTTGTGTCAAAGAGTTTGACGGTGGCCCAGGCAATTCGTCAGCGAACAGCTACGACCTGGACTTTTCGAATGTGACTACAAAGGCCATTCGCATCAAACTAACAGATGAGGAAGGCACTCCGCATAAAGGAGTTAAGATTACGCTCTGGGACAAGTCGCCTCTCGACAATGGAGTGATCATCCTGAAGGGCTTTACCGATCAAACCGGCAATTTTGAAACTGAGTACAGCATGCCCAACACCTTTACAGAGGTAGTTATGGAACTGTCTTACCTTGGCCTTCCTGACTTCCTGGTGATTCCCGTCGAGCGCTTTAACGGGCAGGTGACCGTTGCCGGATTTGAGCATGACTTTGATTATTTAGCGGACGAACTAGTGCCGAATCAAAGTGTGCAGGATGGCACTGCGGTGGATAATTCAGGTGGAAGAATGGCAGCAGCAACACTAACAGCCCTAGGATCCTTTAGAAAGGATGGAAAGCCTGACTATCTGCTTCAGAAAGACAAAATTAAACATAGAGCCCTAGAGTTTATCAATGCTTCTCTGCCGGAAAGGCAGCCAGTACCATCCTACCATCCCGGTTATCTGGCTGAAGGTACAGAAACCAACCTCAATGTGACATCGGAGGCCGATGTGTGGATGACCTTCGTGACTGAAGGTGCAGGGTTCTTAAACACTTTGGGTTTTTACACTTACCCCACTGGCAATCCTCCCTCAGAGCCAAGTGACATCGAGACACTCTATATCGGCTTTCCAAATGCCTCTCTTCACGGGTCAGGTGGGCCATTGAAGTCCGGCGACAAAATTCACCTCGGAACATTTAATTCAGGAACGTCTATTGGGTTTGTGCTGATAGCCGATGGATTCGATAGCTCAACCTCTACAATAAAAGAGAACGCCAACAGGTACTACTCACATAGCCGCCTCAACCCTGAAGCTGATGCTTCATTGAAACAACACACTGTCACGCTTTATGACGAGGAAAATGAGCTTTTTGTCATTGGTTTTGAAGACTTGAATAGAGCAACCGGAAGCGACGACGATTTCAACGACGCTGTTTTCTATATCACCTCCAATCCGATTACAGCCATCAGCACCGAAAATGTGAAACCCATCGACAAGCCCGGCGACGACGACGGAGATGGTGTCAGCAATGTTTACGACGAGTTTCCTGATGACCCGGCGTATGCCTATAAATACGACTATCCTTCATCGGAGTCATACGGCACCTTTACCTTCGAAGACAGGTGGCCTGGCTATGGCGACTACGACTTCAACGATTTTGTAGTAGACTATCGGTTCACACAATTCGCTGACGCCAACAATAAAATCACTAACCTGAAATCAGAATTTGTGATCAAGGCCATTGGAGCAAGCTATCAGAATGGGTTTGGGTTTTCGACCAAAATAGCTTCCAGCCTGGTTGCAAGCGTAACCGGCAGCGAACTTCATGGCTCAGTTGTTACACTAAGTGCCAATGGCACCGAACAGGGCCAATCAAAAGCCACAATTATTGTGTCAGACAAGGTTCATGGAGGTTTTCCAACCACGGGTATTATCAATACCATACAAGCCAACAGCTTTGTGGCTCCCGACACCATCCGAAATCTGGTCACCTTTACAAGACCTGTTACCTTTGCCGAGTTGGGGTCAGCGCCATACAACCCATTTCTGTTCATCAATCAGGAAAGAGGACGTGAAGTGCACATGCCAGGCTATGAACCAACTGACCTCGCTGATCACAGCTATTTTGGAACGGAAAATGACAATTCGGATCCTTCCAGAGGCATCTACTACAGGTCAAAAGAAGAGCTGCCATGGGCGATGAACCTTCCTATGACCTTCGACTACCCGGTAGAAGGTGGAGACGTGAGAGAGGGCTACCTGAACCTTAACCAGTGGGCCAGAAGCTCAGGCTTCAGCTTTATGGACTGGTACATGGACAAACCGGGATACCGGGACACGAGCAAGCTTTACAAAAAGAAATAAAGATACATTTTTTAAATATTCATGGTTTATGGCGTGAAAGGGAGGCTATTGGCTTCCCTTTCTCTTTCGACAGCCCTGCAAAGGATGCCAAAAAGATCTTACGCCTGTTTTTGTAGTCCACCTCCTCCACTTTCCCCCATTTCCAATTATCGCCGGATTCTGTCATTAACCGGCTCACCCCCTCCAAACATCTAATAAATCCCGTCCAGGGAGTGCTGTGCTATAGATTTGTATTATCAAATAAACTAGTTATGCGCCTATTCATCTTTATATGTTTGCTCTCACCCCTGACGGTTTTCGCTCAGCAAGAGATTGACGTGGCTAGGGAAATCGAGCTGGTTGAGGTGCTTCTTACTAACGAAGCGGCGATCGACAGTCTGGTCGATCTGGCACTTGTCAATTCTTACTACCTCAAAAGCTTTGACGCCGAACTCGCCCAGCAGTACGAAAATGTGAAGCAGGAAAAAAACAAGTGGCTTTCTACCTTCAGAATGGGCATCAACTTTTTCTCGCTGAACACTTCAGTAGATGGCCAAAACCAGTCGGTAACTACAGCCGGGGTACTCCCCAACCTTGGGGTGACGCTTAGTATTGACCCTGAAAAATTCATCAATCGTGGTAGCTACATAAGAAAAGCGGAATACAATATTGTGCGAGCCGAAAACTCCTTAAAAAATCAACGAAAGGCTGTTCGCTCCCAGGTAATCGACATTTTCTACACTTATCTGGAAGCACTAGGCATTGCGCAGCTAAGAATCTCTGCCAACCAAACGCAAAGTGAGCAGGTGACCCTGGTAACAGAGCGATTCAGAAAAGGTGAGGCAGGCATGGAAGAAGTGCTGCTTATTCAGAATGGAATGAACCTCACCCAGGAAGCAGTCCTCAAATCTGAACTGGCAGTAAGGAAAATTCGCCGACAAATTTCAATCATGATCTCAGATACTGAAGCTGCATCTGCCACTTCAGAACAATAAAACCATGGACCAACTAATAGCAATACTCAGAACATTAATGAAGCACTGGCTTAAGCTTGTGCTTGTGCCTGGGCTAACTATGGCGTTGATCATCTACATGACGGCCAATGGCCAAAAGACTTACAAAACAGAAGCGAAACTCTACCTCAACCTACAGGAAAGCAAAAGCACCAGTCTTACAGACGAGGACATGAAGCAGTACCAAATCCACACGGTATTCCAAAACATTGTGGAACTGCTGAAGTCAAAAAAACCTATAGAAAGGGTAAGGATCAAAGCAGTAAGAAAAGGTCTTGAAGGCGGAAATATTTTTTCCGTTGGGAATGAAAACCTTGTTGCGAACAAAGAGGAAGTACTGAAACGTCTCGATGAAATGGAGCATAACAATGAGCAGCTTCGTCCGAAGCAGTTTCCTGACACGCTCATCGCCAGCTACCTTGACTTCCATCAGCTACAGATTGAAAGACTGAAGGATATTGTGATGTCGTACCGCATCATGGACAGCAACTTCATGAAGTTTGAGCTCTCAGAGCATATCCCTGAAAAGACACAAATAATAGCTAACCTGTTTATTGAGGCCCTGATCGATGAAAACCGTGAGATTGCCAAAAACAAAATCAAGAGTCATAAGGACTTGATTGAAGGGCTAGTGAACAAAGCAAAAGCAGATCTTGATGAAAAAATCAAGAAACTCGAAAACTTCAAAGTAGAAAACAGCATCATCAACCTTGGCGAGCATACCAAAGCCATAGTGGTGTATCTGGTGCAGCTGGAGGGCACCCGGGCCAACCTGATGGCCAAGGTTAGCTCCTCAGCAAAAGGCAAGTCAGAAGTACTGAGCACTGTGGCCGCAGGTAACGCTCTGTCGCTTGATCTGACTACCAACGCTGAAATTGTGCAGCTAAAGGAAGACCTGAAGAGGCTTAACCGTCAGGTCCTTACTACTAGTCTGGAAGAGAACAATGCTGTAGCCCTGGCGCAGGTGAAAAGCAATGTGGAAACCACAAGAAAAGCCATCAATGCGAAACTCATAGAGCTGACCGGTAAGAGCCCCTACGACCCAAGCAGGATACAGCTTGAGTTGGCCAGCAAGTACCTCAACTATGACCTTGACACAGAAATCAATGCCGACGTGTTGAGCATCATTGAAAATGAAATCCAAAGGGTGACCGGGTATTCTAAAAAATTCGCTCCGTTTGAGTCCACCATAGTGGCATTGGAGCAAGAGATAAGCACGGCACAAAACGTGTATCTGGTGTTGCTGAACAAGCTCAACCTGACCCAAACCATGGAGTCAAGCTCTGGTGAGAATATGATAGAGGTGATTGACCCTCCATATCTTCCCACTAAGCCGGAGCCTTCAAAAAGGCCTGTTATAGTGGCAGCCGGTGGTATCGCAGTTTTCGTGCTAATGGCAGCTGTGTTCATTATCATTCAGTTGCTCGACGCATCCATCATCAGTGTGGAGAAATTTGAGAGAAGTTCATCGCTGCCAGTCATTGGTGCCCTCCCAAGAATAACAGCGAAGGAAAAAGACAAAAAGCTAGCCAAAGCACTTCAACTCATACATCAGCAACAAATACTACAGTTGTTGCAAATGATCATGAGCAAATGCTTCGACGATGAGGGCATACTGATGCTAACCTCCAGCCAGGCAGGTGAAGGCAAACACTACGTCGCACTGGAGCTTCAGTCGCTGCTGGAAGGCTCTGGGAAAAAGGTGGCCTTTGTTGACGCTGACTGGATGAACGAAAACACCTATGAGTCTCTCATTGATTTCAAGCCCTTAGTGGAAAACAATGGTTTAATAAAAAACAGAACCAAAATTGTAGAGTCGCTAGATAAGATGAAAACCGAAAACGACCTCGTCGTGCTGATCACCTCCCCTATCAACATCAGCGCTGAGGCAGGCTTCTGGATGGAACTCTCCAAACACGTGCTATACATATTCAGCGCTAATCGCATCATCACCAAAGTTGATCAGCGAGTCGAGAAGATGCTATTGGAGTCCAGGTTGCAGTTCCTGGGTACGTTGCTCAACAAAGTAGATGTTGAGAACATGGAAGACTACCTGGGTGAAATACCCAAGAAAAGAACCTTCATCAGGAGGATCACCAAGAAATTGATAACAAGAGACTTTTAGAAATAATGACAGCTATGCAGTTTATAATGTACCCAATCGCCTTCTTCCTGCTCTTTTATAGCCTTTACTGGCTGGCGCTCGTCGTATTGGGATATGCCAACCCCAAGGCAATGGAAGAAAATAAAAACCCGACCAACCCACACCTGCTGCTTGTGCTACCGGCCTACAAGCCTGGCCCCATTTTCAAGGAAGTACTTAACTCCATTGAAACAGCTATCAAGGCAAGAAAGAACATCCACGTTTATGTATTGCTCCAGGAAGCTGACAGCGAATACGCCGATTTTGTGAAATCAAAGGGCTTCTTTATCGAGGAGAAGAGCTTCGGACACCTGGGAGGCAATTCCTATCAGCATGCACTGCGACACATTACCAGTACTATTCACTGCGAATGCGACAAAGGTACCTGGTGCCCTGAATTTCTTATGCTGGTGGACAAAGACAACCTGCTCGACGAAGACTATTTCAACAATATTCCTGAATCACTTTACGATAGCTACGATATCATACAGGGCAAACGATCGTCTTTGTCGGTAAACAACTCGGTTGCTTTCTTCGACAATACCACGGAAGCGCTAAACGATACCATGTTCCGCAAGGCGAAACAAAATATGGGGCTTATGATCGAAATCAGTGGCAGCGGTGCGTTAATTGAAGCTGAGCTGTTTTCAGAGGCCATCAACAGCCTGGATCCCAGGGCTCCTGGCTTCGATAAAAATTTCATGGTACAGCTGCTGAGCCACAAGCGAGATGTGCGTACCATCTACTGGCCCAGCAGCGAGCTCTATGAGGAAAAGACCTCGGCCCTTGAAGCACACAACCCACAGCGCCTGAGATGGTTTGGTGAGCAGTACTACAATGCACTTTATCATGGCAAAACGCTACTGAAAGCCGCATTCACCCAAAGAAGACTGGCAGCTTTCGACTATCTCATCACACTTTGGAGGCCACCAAGGTCTATTCAGGTGGTGATCACGCCAATGGTGGCGGCTTTGGAAATCGGATGGTATGCCTATTTTGGCAGCTGGCCTTTGCACTTGCCATTGTTTACCGCATCGGCGGTCGTTCTTGGACTGGCTGTGGCTTTGTTTCTCATTAGCCAGAAAGTGCTGGGAACCGCATTAAAGCATGGCCTTCAGCTTCCAAAATTGGCTTTCAACAACCTTTTCAATGCTGCAAAAAGTGTCAAGAAGGAAAACCAGGGCAAGTTTATCCACACAACTCACAAACTTTAAGAAGTTGCCTTTCAGGAGGCAACTCATACCAGATAAATGAAAAACCTCTCTCCATCTTCAGGAACTATTCTTGGCCGGTTTATCCGGGGTGAGGGAGGTATTCCTCCATGGATGCAGTGGGTGCTCTGGCTTTGTCTTGTGCCCGTCGTTGCCCAACTAATGGTGGCGAAAGGCATTATCGTGGCCTTAGGCATTATTGTGGTCGTAGTAGCACTGCCAATTGGCGTATCTGCCCTTTGGAAAACGGAAATCGGCATCTATATCATGCTGGGGCTGGCCTTTTTTGTCAGCATCCCCAACAGGCTCTTTGAAGGCATTCCCATGGGTATTTTGCTTGACGTGGTGATCGTTACGATGCTGGTGGGTGTGCTCTACCGAAGCACCTATAACAAAGATTGGAGTACCTTTTCAAGTCCGTTCGGCATTTCTATTTTGCTATGGGCGGGTATGAATGTTTTTGAGCTATTCAATCCGATGGCGGCTTCACGACAAGCCTGGTTCTTTGTGATAAGGCCAGCCGTGGGTTATCTCATGCTGTTTTTCCTTACTTATGACATGCTCACCACGCCCAAAAAGATGTACAGGTTACTGTTTGTCATCCTTGGGCTTTCATTGTTTTCGGCCAGCTGGGGAATCTGGCAGGCCAACTTCGGCTATTTTAGCTGGGAGTACAATTACGTGGTTAGGCACGACGTCATGCACCTTGTTTTTAACTACGGCCGCTGGAGAGCGATAGGCAGTATTGGATCTCCCGCCCAGTTTGGAATATTGATGGCTTTCATTTCCATGCTTTGTGTGGCACTGCTCACAGCCTTCAAAGGCACATTCACCAGGCTCTTTCTTTTGGCTACCTTTCTTGCCACCCTGATGGGTATGGTATACTCCGGCACCAGGTCTGCCTATGTCATCATTCCCATATTCTACTTTGCGTGGGTGGTGCTTTCAAGAAACAAGAAACTCTACTACTCAGTAATTTTTGCCGGTGCACTGATGGTAACGGTGGCCGTAATGCCTACCAACAACTACCACATCCAGCGCATACAAAGCACCTTCAAAGCTTCTGAGGACGCCTCCTACCAGACCCGGGCACGCAACAAGGCAATTATCTTCCCCTGGATACTTAAACACCCCATTGGTGGTGGCCTGGGCTCCACGGGGGTTTGGGGACAACGCTTCTCTCCCGGCACCTTTCTGGCCAACTTCCCCCCTGACTCAGGTTTGATCCGTGTGGCCGTAGAGCTGGGCTGGATAGGCTTGCTTTTCTTTCTCAATGTGTATTACAATATCCTCGTAAAAGGCACCTTCCTTTTCTGGAAAATGAAGAATAAACGCTACAAAGCGATTGTTTCCGGTATGATCTGCGCCATAGCCCCGCTACTCGTCGTGGAATGGGGACAGGAGGTCGTAGGCGTTTTTCCAATGAGCGTACTTTTCTGGCTATTTGCCGCCATTATGTTTCGATCCATCGATTTTGACCAGAAAGAGCAGGCCGAGCAAGCTAAATTTGAATCATAATTCAATGAAAGGCTTACTTGCTAATGATTTCATTCAGAAACAAAATATGGTCACTACTAAACAACGGGATTGAGTTCGCCCTGGGCATAGGCCTGGTCGCAGCCATCACCCGGATGTATAGTACCGAAGACACGGGAGCCTGGTTCCTGTTCATCGCCATATTTGCCATGGCAGGCAGCCTCAGAGATGCCCTCATTCAGTCGGCCATGGTGAAAAGCACCGCTGGCATTACTGGTAGCTCAGCCCATAGCTCGCTAAAGACCAACCTGACCGTGATGCTTTCTTTCGAACTCATCACCAGCCTCATTATTGTTGCGATAAGCTTTTTCCTGAGCACTACGCTGGGGAAGTTTATGCTTTTCTACCCACTATATGCCGTTCCGAATGCATGGTTTCGCTGGCAGGTTTTTTTCCTGAGAAGCCAATTGCAGATCAAAGAGATATTTATTACTAATCTACTTAACCTTTGCACCATTATCGTTTTGTTCGTTCTACTCTACCTGAACAAAGCGGAAGTCATTTACCTGGTGCCCACCATGGGAGCCGGGAGCATAGCGGGTGGCATTTTCGCCTCTTTCTTCCTTCCATACAGGCAAATAGTGCGGGCCACTACGGCAAAGGAAAACCTAAAGCTGATCCGTCATTTTGGCCTTTTTGCTATGCTGCGGGAAGCTACTTCGGCGGTATCCTCAAGGATAAGTTTGTTTTACTCAAGTGCTCTGTTAAGCCTGCAGCAAACGGCTTTCCTGGGTGTGTCGCAACGCTTTTCCCAAATCGCTCTTTTGCCCAACAACGCCTTCCAGTCTATTCTTTTCCCTAGCCTGGTGATGCATGTGAACAAAGGCGACCTGAAAGCAGCCAAACACACATTCGAAGATTCTATTGCCCAGCTTCTGGCCTTCACCATTCCTTTTGCAATAACTGGCGTTTTCTTATCGCCTTTTATTCTGGAATTGGTGAGTGGTCCAGAATACAGACAATCCTGGTCCATACTAGCCATTTACCTTCTGCTGGCTACCATCATAACGCCTTTTGGCGCAGCCTTTGGAAGCATGGTGACTGCCATGGGAAAACCTCAAATGGCATTCCGCATTGTGCTGGTTAACAGCATATTGAATATCGGCATTGGCTACTTGCTCATGAGCAACATGGGCCTGATGGGAGCCCCGCTTTCTATGGCCATTACTGAGCTGGGAGGATTTATCTGGATTGGCACAATACTCAAAAAAGAGGCTGACATCAGCATCGTTTCCACATTTGCAAAAATTCCTGGTGTCTACTTGAGAAGTACCGGAAAAGTGCTGGGGCTAATGAAAAAGCCAGAAACTCCATTAAAAGCGGCGGAGGTGATCAAATGAAGAAGCTAATAACAACTGTTGAATACGCCGCCTTCACTCTAAGACATAAAAGATTTTAGCTATGGATATTTCAGTAATAATTGCGACATACAACAGAAAGGATTCTCTAAAAGAAACCCTGGATGCTCTTAGCCGCCAGGACTTCTGCCATCTTTCTTACGAGGTAATTGTGATCAACGATGGCTCCACCGACGGAACGGCTGAATTGCTCGAGGAGTACGCTGTTTTCGGTACCATCGGCCTACGGTTCTTCAATCAACAAAATCAGGGGCCGGCTGCTGCAAGAAATCTGGGGATTCAGTATGCAAAAGGAAAAATAATTGCCTTCACTGACGACGACTGCATCCCTTCCCAAAACTGGTTATGTACGATTGATGCTCAATTTAAGAATAGCAACATAGTGGGCTTGCAGGGAAGCACTTTTACTGACAAGGACAAAATCACACCTCTTACTCACCAGATAGATAATACGGAGGGCAACAAAAGCGTTCCTACTTGTAACGCTGCCTACCTAAAGAGTGCTCTTGACGCCATTGGCGGATTCGATACGGAATTTCCTTTTCCGCACAACGAAGACGCTGACCTGGCCTGGAGAATACAGAAAAACGGAGAGATTGGATTCTGCGCTGATATGCTTGTATATCACCCACCCCGCATGGATACCTTCACGAAGGTTTCCAAAAGGATGAAGATCATGGAGAGTGAATTCCGACTGTTTTATAAAGACCCCGAAAGCTACCGGAAAAACAGAGGCACCTCACCCTGGCAAATCATCTACTGGGAGGTAATGGTAAAGACACAATGGTATTACTTCAAAACAAGGTTTAAGTACCTGAAAAGACCGAAGCTGATGTTTCAGGGATTGGCCCTGACTTTCATCTGGTGGTGGGACCTGATCAGGTTTTATCCAAAGTTTTGGAATGCCAATAAAGTACACAAGAAAATGTTTTGAGTGGTTTTAGAGTAGGTTTAGGGAAAAGGCACCTCATTTTGAGCGTGCCTTTTTTATTTTGAATTTCGTATCTTGATGCTGCAATGCTCACATATAATGCTGAGATATAATGTTGAGATACTTTTTTTATTCCCTGCTTACTGTATTTTTTCTGTTTGGTTTTAACTGCCGTTCGCAGCCTAAGTGGACAGTGCTGGAGGAGCTCAATGGCATCACGCTTTATGAGTCAAATGAGAGGTGTGATACCCTCAGAAACTTCATGGCAACCTTTACCGTGCCAGCCAGCGTTAAAACATGCGTCAACATCCTGTATAATACTGAATTTCATACCGACTTCATGGATGGAATGAAGAGCAGCGAGCTTGTGAGGTACCACCACGAAAAGTCGCTTGTATTCTATCAAGTGATCGATTTGCCGTGGCCGATTCCTAACAGAGACATGGTGACAAGGGCCACTTTCAACCATACGCCCGACTTCAACACGGTCACGGTGAACCTCCGGTCATCGCCAGGCGAAAAAGAAGCTACCTCTATGACCAGGGTAAATGTACCTGAACGGGAATGGAGCTTTTCCAAAAATGGGGAGCTCTCCACCCATGTGACTTATACCTATCATACCAATCCCACCCATTTTCCCTCAATGCTGGAAGACACTTTCACTATTGACGGGCCTATGAAAATGATGAGCCGGTTCAAAGAAGTGGCCACTAAAGAAAGCCGCACGCCCGTAAATTTGGTTTGGATCAGGGATTGAAAGGCCTTGGCAGGATGGGGCTGCACCGCCATCCTTTTCTCATTACACCCTTTCAGGGCTTTGATTTCAGACATCACATGGCAACACCGTACAAGGCCGTCGACACTGGGTTCGTCAGGTGTCGGCACGGCCAAATAGCCACCCTGAAAGAGCCGTCAGACACCGGCTTTTTAGGATCAATCTGTATTTCTAGGGATTGAATGTTTTGTTTGTGGTTAAATAAAAAAGCAAAACTGGTTCAATGCGTCCCGCCCGGCAGGGCTTCTCCAGTCGGATAGGCTTGGACCTTTTGCTTTTTTATGACTACTCGGGATTTTGGGCTTAAAGTGTAATTTCCCAGATTTTCCGGTTGATCCGCTTTTTACCGATATCCGTTTTATCTTCACCATTGCCAACCCCTTAAGAGCAGGGCTTCATGGCCACAAAGGCACGAAGACACCAAGGATACACAATATTGCCGAAGCTTTAGCGAAGGTGGGTCGTCTGACTAAGCTTTAGCGTAGGCGGGATTGTCCCTGGATTTACCCTCACGCCGTGCTACTCATACCTCAGCGAATCCATAATTAACCCATCGTTTTAACCAAACATCCATTCAAAACCTTAAATTGCGTTGCAAAGAGATCAGCAGGTTATTTGAGGTCATCATCATTAGCCGCAATAAGAAAGACTAATGTCTCCAAAAGAAGAAATATCAACCTCTACTCAAAAGAAAACCCGAATCACCATCCTGGATTCATTCGAACAGATGAACGAATCTGACATCCAGGAAATGGCTGCGACCTCTCCATATGAGCGAATCAAAAACACGGTTGACTTAACACTGAGGGCTTATGGGGTCACAAGGGCCCAGCTTTCGAAAAGGGGGCGTGCTACGAGGGTTGAGATCACCAGGAACGAATGAATCTTTTTGTAGAGTCACATCAAAAGTTACTCATACAGCTTACAAAGGCTGAGGTAGATTTCATCATTATAGGCGGCTATTCAGTCATTTTTCACGGGTATGCGAGAACAACCGGCGATATTGACATTTGGCTGAAGCCCGACAATGCAAATAAAGCCAGGCTGCTACAGGCACTCAGATCGTGCGGCATCGAAGAGGACTCTCTTGAAGAACTCAACGAAATAGATTTCGCTCAAACAGTTTTTTTTAAGATTGGTGAAGTACCGGAGCGGATTGATTTTCTTACCAAAATCAACCTCGTTGATTACGAGACGGCGAATAAAGAAAAAGTATTAGCTAATTTGGGTAAGATAACGATTCCCTTTCTGCACCTCAACCACCTGATCTTGTCAAAATTGAATACCGGACGACCTCAGGATCAGGCAGATATAGAAATGCTTCAAAAGATTCAAAAGAATAAGAAAAGCTAACTCATGTCATTTCAAGCATACATCGACAATATCAAAAGCAAAACGGGCAAGAATCCAGAAGACTTCAAGAAACAGCTGGAAGGCGAAGGCCTGCTGTCGCCCGATATGAAGGCCACCGAGCTCGTTGCCTGGCTGAAACAGCGCTATGACCTGGGTCACGGGCACTCCATGGCGATATGGGCTGTATTCAAATCGGAAGGTTGGGTGGCTCCAACGAAGAAATAAGAAAAAGGCCGACATCCGGCCCTTTCCTTTTCAATCTAAGAAATCAGACTTTTGGAGACGTCCAACTACAGGAGGTATCAGACTCTCGGACTGTCTGACTGTCCGATTGTCCAACTCGTTTCACTTTCAAACTCCTCACTCTCTCACTTTCTCATTCATACCTCAAACTATCCGACGGATTGGCCGTCGCAGCTCTCATTGTCTGCATGCCCACCATTGCAAACGCCAGCACCACAAAGAACACCGATGGCAGCAGATAGGTTAGCACACCCGGTGTGATATGGTATTCGAAGTTGGCCAGCCACTCTCCCACAGCGTAGATGCTTAGGGGTACCGTCACGGCTATGGCAATACCTACCATCACCACAAACTGCCGGCTCAGCAGCCCTAGAATGCCCTGATTGCTCGCTCCCAGCACCTTGCGGATGCCTATCTCCTTGGTACGGCGCTGTACCTCAATGGCTGCCAATCCCAACAGGCCAATGCATGAAATCATAATCGCCAGCACCGAAAACACTCTGAAAATTTTGAACATGCTGTACTCCTCCTTATACAGCTCATTGATCCGATCGTCCAGAAAGCGGTAATGGAAGATACTGGCAGGTGCTACCTCCTGCACAAAGTTTTCGAGGTAGGCCACGGTCTGCGGTACGTTCTCTGCGTTGATTTCTACCAGCATATAACCTGTCCACCATGGTTTAAATTCGATGACCAGGGGTTCTACTTCCCTGTGCAGGGAGTAATAGTTGATGTCGCCAATCATACCGACGATTGGTCCTCTTTCGTTCCTTGTCTCTTGCTCTGCCATCTCCCCCACGGGGTTTTCCACACCCCACATGTCAGCGAGCTTTTTGTTGATGATGTAAACACCCCCTGTGTCGGCTTTCGGCTGAAATGTGCGCCCCGACAGCAGCTCGATGTCCAGGGTGCTGAGAAAGCCCTCATCTACCCGCAAAACATTGACCGATGGGTAGTCCGCATCCGGATCCATGGAGGCCAGGCGGAAACCCTCCACGCTGAGCTGATCACCCATCAGGTTCGACGACAGGCTTACGTCCTCAATGGCCGGATTTTCCTTCAGCCGGGCAAACAGGCTCTCCCTGTTTTCCACCAGCTGCTCTTTCATTTTGCCGTAGGTTTTCACCGCCACCACATGGCTGGCGGAAAAGCCCAGGTCTTTGTCTCTTACAAAGTTCATTTGCTCCGTTACCGCCACCGTGCTGATGATGATAAACAGCGACAGTACAAACTGAAACACCACCAATCCCTTGCGGAAACCCGACACGCCGCTCGTGCGGGCATCCCGCTTGGCGGAAAGGGCTTTTGTTGCCGTAAAGCCTGATACAACCAGCGCAGGATACGCCCCCGCCAGCAGACCAATCAGCAACACAATGCCCGCCACAAAGGCCAGGTATTTCAGCTCCAGCAGTTGCAGGGCCTCAATGCCTGAGCCCGCCAGCGAATTGTAAAACGGCATGGCGACAGCGCAAAGCACCAAAGCTACGAGCGCCGACAGCGCCGACGTAAGCATGCTCTCTCCAAGGAACTGCTGCAATAGCTGTCCCCGTTTGGCACCCATCACCTTGCGCATGCCTATCTCCTTGATGCGACGCATAGAAATGGTGACGAAGATATTGACGAAGTTGACGCAAGCGATGATAGTAATGAACACGGCCAGCGTGATAAAAATATAGATATAAGTGGCACTGGAATTTGGCCCCATTTCCTGAATTTTGTTCGACTGCAGGTGGATGTCGGTGAGTGGCATGAGCTCATAAAAAAAATCACCTGCTTTCACCTCCGTCAGCCTTTCATCTGGAATCTGGCGGTAGTCGACCTGGAAATCGAACATTTTGGCCATGGCACTTTGTGCTTGCTGCTCATTGTCAAAGAGTACATAGGTGTAAAGAGCCATCCAGCCCTTGCTATTGTACCAGTCAGGGCTCACGGCGTTTTCAAACGTAGCCATGGATACCAGTAGCTCCGCTTTGATATGAGAATTGGCAGGCAAGTCTTTGATCACACCGGTCACTTCAAACTCCGAGTCCTCGTTGAGAGTGATGGTTTGCCCCACAGGGTTCTCAGAGCCAAACAACTTGCTTGCCAGCGACTCGGTAAGTAAAGCGGTGGCAGGTCTGGAAAGGGCACCTTCCGGGGTACCAAAGACAAATTGATAGTCGAACATACCAATGGCAGACTGGTCGGCGAAGTAGGCATAGTCGATGCCTATGTATTTCTCGTCCACATTGATCACATTCAGCTCCCCACCCAGTCCGGCAAAGCGGCAGAATTGATCTGCTTCCGGCATATAGGCTGCAAAGGCCTCACCCAAAGTAGGCGACGACTTGGCCCAGGTGGTGGCGGCCAGGCGGTAGATATTATCATGTTTCGGATAAGCCTTTTCGTAGCTCAGCTCCTTGTCGACATGCAGGAAGATCATGAGGCTGACGGCGATACCGACAGACAATCCGACAATATTGGCCATGGTATACAGCTTCTGCCTGGCCATGTTGCGGCCAGCGATTTTGAGGTAATGGGCGATCATAGTCATTTGATTAGTCTTTATTTGAGTTTTCCTTATTCGTGCGTTGTACATCCTCAGGAACATAAGCCCGTTGACTACATACAGCCAATTAGCCTTCCTCGCTCCTTTTTCCTCCAGCCAGCGGTCGAACAGTTCGAGCAAATCGCCACGGATTTCATTGGCGTACTGCTGACTGCAATACCAGTCGAGCAGGCGATTGATCCATTTAGGTGGTTGTTGTTGTTTCATGCTTTTTATTTTCCCGCAGGCTCATTTTTTTTGTGTCTCGCAAATCCCCGTGAGGGGGAAACGTCAAGGCGCAAAGCTTGTTCTCATCGGTCTTCTCTCTCCTCCTTGTCCGCCGAAGCCAATGAGTCTCCTGGCGAATTTCTTTTGTAACCAATTTTGTTCCCGGCTGTGTCTTCACACCGGGCTTTCACACTTCTCAAGGATGGGGCTCCACCGCCATCCTTTTCTTATTACGCCCCTTCAGGGGCGCCCGGCTTAGGGGTGCCCGGCTCAGGGCTTGAATCATAGGTGTCGGCACGGCCAACTAGCCACCTTGAAAGAGCCGTCAGACACCGAGTGTTACCGTTATCGTCTCCTTGCCTTCACTATTTCCAACTCCTCAACGGTGGGTCTTCATCGCCACAAAGGCACGAAGCCACCAAGGCTGCACAATATTCTTTACCCGCCGAAGCTTTAGCGTAGGCGGGTCGTCCGCCGAAGCCTCTGGCGTAGACTTCACTTCCGTCTCCCGTCTTCAAACTTCCGTCTCCTCACTTCCGTCTTCCGTCTCCTCACTTACTTACCATTCCCTCACTCTCAAATTCCTCTTCTATCAACCCGCCGGCTGACGGCTGACTGCCCACTTGCCATCCCAGCCGTACCGACGCCTGCGCTACTATCTCCCGTCTTCCTTGCCCGCCGAAGCTTTAGCGTAGGCGGGCCGTCTCTTCACTCTCTTACTATTTACCGATTACTACTTACTGTTTATTACTTCCCCTCCCAAATCACCTTCGGTATATCCCTCCACATCCCGTTCCTTAGCTCCCTGGCCTCGTTGATTACATTCTTACCATAAGCTGTTAACTCGAAAAGTCTCTTGGTACGCCCTCCTCTCTCCTCAGTGGCCCCACCCATTTCTGATTGCAGGAAACCTTTCTCCTGCAGCCGGATCAGCGTGGAGTGCACTGTGCTGATGGTAGCCGAGCGACCGGTACGGTTTTCTATTTCATCTTTGATAGACAGGCCATAGGCCTCTGGGTACAGCACCCCTACCGCCAGCAGGCAGAGCTCTTCAAATTCTCCTATGGAAGTTCCTTTCATAACACTCGTTTACGAACAAAGGTAATTATTAGTTTCGGTTTTGCCGATGTAATATAAAGAGAATAATAGTGTAGCGTGTCATATAACACGTACAAAAGGAGCATATTGATCAGTTCTGTCAATATCAAAGCTATTGAATATAGGGTCAAAATATTTGATGTATAGAGGAAAAATTATATGTTTATACTTACCATACTATTCATTGAGCTTAAAAAAAAAATTCTACTTCAAAGATAGCTGATAAAAAAACTTCATGAAGGAAGAAATTACTCCCATTTACCAAGATTTTTTTGTTATGACTGAAGCGAAACTGGAAAAACTAGAGAACCAAATCAAACAAGAGCAACAAAGCGTAAGCTATGATATTAGAGAATTTACAATTGAGTATTACGTCGATAAATATCTAAAGGGAATTGAAAAAGACGACAATGAAATTTACGTACCAGACTATCAGCGTGAATTTATTTGGGACTATGGAAGACAGTCTAGATTTATCGAATCAATATTCTTGGGATTGCCAATCCCATTGATATTTGTTGCGGAAATTGAAGAAACGGGAAGGCTGGAGATAGTAGATGGTTCTCAAAGAATACGAACACTTGCAGCCTATGTGCAAAATGATCTAAAAATTCAAAATCTAAAAAAACTAAGCGAACTCAACGGACTGAATTTTGAGCATCTAAAACCCGCCAGACAGAGAATATTTAAGAACAGCTCACTTAGAATGATCGTTCTTAGCACAAAGGCGACGCCAGAAGTACGAAATGACATGTTTGGCCGAATCAACACAAGTAGTGTTCCCTTGGTTGGGATGGAAACAAGGAGAGGCGTTTTTAGAGGCCCTTTTACCGACTTCATAACAGAAATGGCAGCCCTTAAGTTATTTAAAAAGCTCTGCCCAATTGACTTCCATTTTAAGGATCGTCGAGAGGACGAAGAGTTAATTCTTAGGTTCTTCGCCTTCGCAGATACTTATCCACACTTCAAAATCGGAGGAACAGACCTTGATCGGACAGGAGTAGCCAACTTTCTTGACCGATATTACGAACTAAAAAATTCTGAACTGACGAAAGATGATCTGGAAAAAAGGAAAGACGTTCTAGTTAAAGTGCTGAAGTTCGTAGAAAGGACATTCCCTGAGAGAGGGTTTGGAAAATACAAAAACTCTCAGTCTACCTCGAGATCATACTTCGAAGCAATAGCTGTGGGTGCCTTACTTGCCCTAAGAAAAAAGCCGGACTTAGTAATATCGGATATCTCATGGTCTCACTTGGATAAAAGGAATCCTAATGAGTTGTTTAAAGCGCTATCAGGAAAGTATCATACCCACAGACCCGCAAGTATAAGAGAGAGACTAGAGTTAGTTAGGGACAAACTTCTAGAAAATGCACAACATTGAAGCTGATTTTGAAGAGCGTGTTGACGAGGTAAATCAGTATTTTTCCTTCATGGTGTCAATAAATCAAATCGACACACATCGAAAGGTTTCTTCTCCAGAGTCAGATACTCTAAGATCTTTAGTGAATAGAGATGTTCAAAAAATCATGAGATCTCAGTGCTTCTTGATGCTCTACAATTTAGTTGAAGCAACTTTTAGGTTCGGAATCCAGAGAATACAGGATGCTATAAACGATGAACAAATAAGCTTCGATCAATTAACTGTTAAGTATCAGAACCTATATTTGTTCGGCATTTCAAGCAAGTATTCTGAACAGTCAAACAAAAAAACAATAACCTACTCTTTAAAACAATTGCTGGAAGATATAAACAATAACTCTATCAAATTTCTGGACGAAATTAGTAATACTTCGGGGAACGTTGACTTCAGGTTTATGGAAGAACAAAAGAAGCTTTTCGGAGTAATAAGCAAAAAAGCTCTTTCAGACTCAGAAAATCTTAAAAAGGGAATGCTAAAGATCAAAAGGGAAAGGAATCTCTTAGCTCATGGGAATAAAAGCTTTAAAAAAGCTGCAGAAATGTTAACATCTACTGAGCTAACAGTGTATAAAGATTTGGTTATTGAATATCTAACAATCTACATTGAATCTGTAAACTCATTTGTCTTGAACAAGACGTTTTTAAAAAAATAGCAACCACTCCTCGAGTTTCCCTCAACATCTAAACTAGTCAGACCAGATCTCCGCTCTTCAAATCCATCGCTTTATTGAACAGCATAACCACTCTTTCATCCGATTCCCCATGACATTCGATCCTACCAACGAAATAGTTCAACTGTGCGCTGAAGGAATGAACCTTGAAGGTCAGGGTAATGGCAATCAAGCTGCTCAACTTTTTATGTGTGCCTGGCATTTGGCAAAAAATGACTATGAGAAGTTCATTGCGGCGCACTACGTGGCCCGCCAGCAGCCGAGCGTCACTGCCAAATTAGAATGGAATCTGGCAGCGCTTGATGCGGCTTCAAAAGTCAGCGGAGATGAGGTCAAAGGAGCTTACCCGTCACTCTACCCTGCTATACCTCAAAAGTATCCTCAGCCTCCAAATCCAGATGTAGAAGTCAGAAATATTGATATCCAACGAAATGTGTAATCATGTTTGAGGAACTACTATTACTTGTCTTTTCCTTGGGTTTCCTGGCCATTGGTATCCATCTCTGGCAGAAAGGAGCTTATTTATTAAGACATGGTAAAAAAGCCAGCGCAGTGATATACAAGAACAATCGTAGCTCAAATGGGAATGATAATATGTACCACCCAGTGGTTAGGTTCCTGACGGACAAACAAGAGTGGTTCACACAAGAACTAAGTGTTGGCTATAGCCCTAAAAAGAAAGAGGGCACGAAGCTGGAGGTAATTTACGACCCAGAAGACCCGACGGACGTTGAGATAAATTCCCCTTTTACACTAGAGATTTTGCCAAGGCTCTTTGTCGCCATTGGCTTGTGTGGCCTTATTTTTGGAGTTTTAGAGATATTGGATGTCACTGAGGTACTTAAAAGCGTTCATTAAAACCCACAACTCACTCCTCGACAGGTTCTGAAGAGCACCGCTTAGCGGGAAAGCCGAAGTCGAAATAATGATGTATTCAAATCCATCGTAATATAGAACAGCATAACCACTCCTCGGAATTTGCAACTCCGAAGCCCTATCGAAGGGTTTGTGACCCGAAAAAAAACTTTCCAGAGAGGCCATACCTTCCTGTTACCTTTGATATTGCTCTTCTGTCACTTTCTCCATCCAGTCGACCGCTTTGCCATTCAGTTGCTCATGCACTGCTATGTGTGCCATCGCCGTGGTGGCGGTAGCCCCATGCCAGTGCTTTTCGCCGGGGGCAAACCAGATGACATCACCAGGCCGAACTTCTTCCACCGGACCTCCCTCCTTCTGCACCCAACCGCAGCCGAAAGTAATAATCAACGTTTGCCCCAATGGATGCGTATGCCAGGCGGTGCGGGCACCGGGCTCAAAAGTAACGCTGGCTCCAGCGACTCGTGCCGGTGCTACAGCTTGAAACAACGGATCAACACGAACTTCGCCGGTAAACCAGTCAGCTGACCCCTTGCTGCTCACCTGCGACCCTACTTTTTTGATTTCCATAGTTAACTCCCTTTAGTTTGAATCTGGGGTCAATTTAAAACAACTTGGAAGGTTAGCGTCATTTTACTACAGCTGCATTATCCTTAAATATCCCTCTAAGCAAAAAAACCGCCCAAGCCCGTATATCACGGACCAGAGCGGTTTCTCTTATTTGCTCACTTATTCCTTACCTCGGATCCAGCGCCTGCTCGATGCGCTTCCTCAAATCGGCGATGTGGTATTTGCTTACCTGATCGACTGAACCAGTGGCGGCTGAGCTTAGCCATCCTTTAATCCTCTCCAAATGTCCTCTCGCCAGCGACGGTACGTCGGTCTGGCCTAGGTCAACCTTGCGGGTATCGAAAGCATAGCCAGCGCCATTGGGGATAGAGCGAACATTCACATCACCCGGCTCCAGCAGCTTGAGCAGCTCGTCCACATAAATCTTCTGTAGATTACGACGATTGACCGTGATGTTGCTGCGGGAACGGACCTCCGACAAAATGCTGGTAGACAGATCGGTGAACAGGTCATTCACGGAATAGTTGTTGGGGCTTTGGGCACTGGTTTCAATCAACCGCACCAGCCGGTCGCCTTCCAGCAGCCTGGTAACGCCATATTCCTGTAGCGCCGACACAGACTCCACACCAGACTCCGGCTTAATCTTATTCAACACCGACTGATCCATTAGCCAGGTAGGCGTAGTAAACAGTTGTTTGCTCAGGAAGTTGATGGCGTCTTTTTGCAGCGCCTTTGGCACCACTTCGTACACAGGGCCTTCCATGTCGTAGGTTTTCGGCGAATCGTAAATACCTCCAACGTTCTTGATCACATGGCCCATGTAGCGGCGGTACTGGCTAAGTACGTTTCTATAGATTTCTTCCAGCTCCTTGTAAGCTTCTCCATCCTCAGCGCTCCACTCAATAAGCGACGGCATCAGCCTTTTCAGGTTTTGAATGCCGTAGTCCGACGCTTTCATAGCATTGTCGCCAAGGTCTTCTGTTTGGTAGCGGGGGTCATAAGGGCTTATTTCGGTTCCAAACCAAAGCCTGCGGTTTTTGTAGGCTTCTTTCGTCCATGCGTTCAGGGTGGCTTTTGCCTGTTCTTCAGTCACGTCGTCGCCGAAGTAACTATAACCCCATTTGATCGCCCAAACATCGTAGTCACCAATTCTAGGGAATAAATCCGTAACGCCATCACCAGGCTGCGCCACGTAGTTAAACCGGGCGTAGTCCATGATAGAAGAGGTATGGCCGTTTTGCGCCACCCAGTCTTTGTCTCTCAGCTTCTCCACCGGCGTGGCTGAGCTGGCCCCCATGTTGTGGCGAAGACCCAGCGTATGTCCCACCTCGTGCGATGACACAAAACGAACCAATTGGCCCATCAGCTCATCGGAAAACTCTTTGGAACGTGCCTTTGGGTCGACTGCCGCTGCCTGTATCATGTACCAGTTGCGTAGCAGGCGCATCACGTTGTGATACCACCCGATATGACTTTCTAAGATCTCACCCGTCCTTGGGTCGTGCACATTGGGGCCATAAGCATTCTGGATATCGGCAGCAAAATACCTAATCACAGAGTACCTGGCATCCTCAAGACTCATCGTGGTATCGTCTTCGGGCCAATACTCACCTCTGATGGCGTTTTTCCAGCCTGCGGCCTCAAATCCCACATTCCAGTCGTCGACACCTTGCTTAAGGAAAGGTCGCCATTTCTCAGGTGTTGCAGGATCGATATAGTAGACAATGGGCTTTTTTGGTTCAATCAACTCACCGTTCTTCTGCCTGGCTGCATCGGCAGCATTTTTTGGTTCCAGTCTCCAACGAACAGCGAAAATATCCTCATCGGCCTTGTGCGATTCCTCTTCAAACAAAGAATACTGATTGTAAAAATAGCCCACCCGATAATCGAAAGGTCGCTTCCGCATAGGGTTCGAAGGAAGCAGTACAAACGAAGTGTTCAACTCAAGCGTGACCACTCCCACCCCTACCGAGGCGGGGAAATAGGTGGTGCGTGGCCCTGTCGACGGCCCTGACTCCCGCTTGGGTGGATTAACGCCGAATGTTTTTATCGTGCGAATTTCTGTGTTGGTAGGATAAGTCGAGATTCTCTCAATGAACGACGCTTCCTTTTTGAGGCTGGAGATATTGTATTCCTGCTTCGTTCTCGGGTCAACCGAAAAAGCCTGGTTGTCGCCATCAAAAGTCGACGTCACATCAATCACATAAACAGAGTCTTTCTTCAGCGCTTCTATTTTAAATGCCCCAATGATGGGTGCCGCATTGGAGTTGTCCACGGCACGAAACATGGGACTCAGGCTGTCGGGGCTCATCATCACATAGGTAATGGAACGCAGCAGGATGTTGTCGTCGGGGCCTTTCTCCCACCTCACTACCTGCTCGTTTACCTCTTCACCGCCGAACACGTCGCCGCCAGCGGCAGTTTTTGTGTAGCGGGTAATCGCCATTAGCTCCTTGCCGAAAAGCGCCTCTGGAATTTCGAAGTAATACTTGTCTTTCTTCCGGTGAACAGTCATCAAACCTTTACTTGTCGTAAAAGTGCTGTCGATGAACTTTGCATAAGGCTTCGGGCCCTTGTCTTTGTCATCATCTTTTTTGGCGGGGGTCACCTTTTCGGTGTCTTTGCCTTTGTCCTTTTTCTTCGATTTTTGAGCGTTGGCGGTACCAAAACCAATGGCGAGCATAGCTGCCAGCATGAGCGGGAGTAATCGTTGCATTTTGGGTTAATTAGATTAGTACTATTTTGAAGGCCGGAAGATAGCGACAAAAGTCTTTTTGTTGGTACTATATTTTACGAAAAAGGATCAGGAATCAGCACGATAGAAAAACAGCAGCAAAGAGCCAGGGCGAATTCATCAATGGCTGCCAGCCAACGGGCGGGAAAGAATAAGAGTTTCATACTGTCAACTGCCGTCCCGGTTCTCTCATCAGAAATTGTATCTTAGAGGTTGCAATCGAAGTGGTTAATCGGGATTTTCAGATGTCTCAAAGTCCTGAGTTCACTGCTAATAAAAAAAGTCTGAAAAAGCTATGCGAATACCATCAGGGCAAATGCAGGAAGTGCTCTACCAGCTGTTCATTAAACACCATTTTTCGGAGGAAAAAGCCCAAACCTTAGCCAAGGTACATACAGAAAGCACGCTATCCGGTGTTAATTCACATGGGATCAACCGTGTGCCACTGTTTATTAACTATGTTGAAAAAGGACTAGCAAAAGTGGACGTCGAAGCCGAAAAAGCAGAAACTTTTGGTAGCATCGAAAGGTGGGATGGTCATTTTGGCTCTGGTGTCATTAATGCAACAAAGTGCACTAACCGGGCCATTGAGCTGGCCAAACTTCATGGTATGGGGCTGGTAGCGTTGCGCAACACCAATCACTGGATGCGAGGCGGCACGTACGGCTGGCAGGCTGCGGAAGCCGGCTGCATTTCTATTCTCTTTACCAATACGCAGCCCAATATGCCCCCCTGGGGTGGTAAAGACAGCCGAACAGGGAATAATCCGTTCGTTGTATCCATACCAAGGCAGCAGGGGCACGTGGTGCTGGACATGGCGCTGTCCCAGTTTGCCTTTGGCAAAATCAACGACTACAAACTCAAAGGCGAAAAGTTGCCTTTTCCCGGAGGCTGGGACGACAACGACGAGCTATCGAACGATCCGGAAAAAATTCTGGCAAAGGAACGTGGATTGCCCATCGGCTACTGGAAGGGCTCTGCACTTTCCATGATTCTGGACATGCTGGCCACGCTGTTATCGGCAGGAGATTCTACCTACAGGGTGAGCCAAAGGGAATATGAAACTGGGATTTCGCAGGTGTTTCTGTGCATCTACCCTGAAGTATTCAACGACAAAAACCTGCAGGAAAAGCTCCTCAATGAAATCATCGACTACACGCACGATGTGGAACCTATGCAGCCGGGCAACAGCACCTACTACCCCGGGGAACGGGCCTTACAAACCCGAGCCAGCAATCTCAAAGATGGGATACCCGTCAGCGACGAAGTTTGGCAAACTGTGCTGGAGCTGCTGGGATAGACGTAGGCCAGTCTTTCCCTTTAAAAGAATATGGAAAAGCTTGACTTTTACCCGCTATTAAGTGAACTTATTATCTCATTCACTCATGCTAACGGGCTGAAAAACCTACTTTTGGATGAACAAACTGCTCTTGTTCGCTATTTTTTGTCTCTGCCCATTCGCTGTGGCTATGGCGCAGCTTTTCCCCCTAAAAAAAGAAAAACAGGTTAGCACCCGAATTGAACAACCCGGAAGAATTGAATTCGAAATTACCAACGCCAACTATCAGAACTACATCGTGACAGGATGCGAAAAAGAAGGCCTTTTCATTTGTCACAAAACAGAGCATAAAGACAAGGACGGTTACAATTGGGAGTTCATACGGCTCGACACCACACTAGGTACTGTTTGGCAAAAAGACATGCATTTGCCATTCGGCAGCCGCATTACCGACTACGACTACCAGCCGGGATTTATCAATTACCTGATCAGAGAAAAAGAATACAAGCAGGAGGAGCTGGTGTTGTTGAGAATCAACCTGGAAAATGGCGACACGTCCCGGTTCTACATCAATACTGTGATACCAATGGTTCCCACGCAATTTCATGTGGTGGGCAACACACTGCTAATGGCTGTGTACACTGACTACAAGCCGTTTATTTTCAGGTATAACCTTATCGATAAATTACCACAGATCATTCCGGGCCTTTATAACGACTACGGCGAGATTCTTAGAATTACTACCGACGACAGGCTAAGGATTTTCACGGTGACCATGAGCGAGCGCATGCCAGATTTTCGAACGACGGTCTCTGTCAGGTCTTTTTCCGAGGGCGGCGACATGATGCGCAATATTCACCTGGAACCAGATGAATCGAAGAGCTTGCTAAACGGAGCACCCACCAACCCAGAGCTGGATCGCCAGTTTGTGGCCGGCACCTATGCACATCAACGACTAACCTATTCGAGCGGCCTTTACATCGCCAGGTTGAGCAACAGCAGCCAGCAGCGCATCGACTACTTCGACTACAGCGAGCTTGATCACTTTTTTTCCTATTTGTCGACTGGAAGAGAAAGGCGCATCAGAGAGAGGGCCAACCAGAAAAAAGTCCTGGGCCAGCAACCACGATTCCACTATCGGCTACTCTTGCATGATATTATCCCAAATGGCAACTACTACACCGTCTTTGGCGAAGCCTACTACCCCAGCTATTCCTTTGGATACCACTACACCCATGCTGTGGTGATGACATTCGATCGCCTGGGTAATTTCCTCTGGGACAGCTCGTTCGAGATCAACGATGTCACCACCTTTGGAGCCAGAGACCTGGTGCACGTAGGCACCAAGGGCGACGAAACAGTCCTTTTATACCTTTACGACAATACCATCCGCTCAAAAGTGCTAAAGGAAGACAAAATCATTGAGGGCAAAACCTTCAACGACATCTCCCTGACCTTTGAAGATGATGAGTCGTGGGGTGGCAGAAATCAAGTAGGAAACTTGAGCAGGTGGTTTGGCACGACCTTTTACACTTATGGGATTCGGGACATTGAAAACCTGCATAGCGAAGAAGCAGCCTACTACCGGCAGGTGTTTTACATCAATAAAGTTGCTTACAGATAATATGCTCATAGTTACCTGCCCGGGGGCACATTGAGTGAACACCCCATGAAGCCCCGCCGGATCAACCGGTTCCCGAACCAAAAGTATAGGTGTCAACAAGAGTAAAGAAATCACTGTAAAATGACTGAAAGAGGCCATATAAAGCTCAGAACAGCCACCATACAAGACCTCCCGCTCCTGCTGCACTGGGATGAACAACCACATGTAATCGCCTCCGACCCCGACGATGAGTGGGGATGGGAAAGCGAGTTGAAGAAAACGCCTCCCTGGCGGGAGCAGCTCGTTGCCGAACTGGATGGCAGACCCATTGGCTTTGTTCAAATCATCGATCCTGAGAAGGAGAATCACACTATTGGGGCGATGTGCCACCCAACCTTCGGGCCATTGACATTTGGATCGGCGAACAGGCCGATCTTGGCAGGGGATACGGCACCGAAATGATGAAGCAGGCTATCAACCGATGTTTCAATGATCCCGAAGTAACGGCCATTCTGATAGACCCTCTGGCATCCAATGTTGTCGCCATTCGCTTTTATGAGCGCCTCGGCTTTCAGTTTGTAGAAGAACGAACCTTCGACACCAGCGATTGCAAGGTGTATCAGCTAACGAGGGAGCTCTGGCCAACAATGTCCTGACCAGTCTCACAGCCAGGAATCATTTATCTCCTTGTTGTTTGATTTTCGTAACTATTGCTTTGATTTGCATTATCCGGTGCTCCAGGTTTGAACTACCTTTGCATCAGACAATTACCAACACACCTATCCTGCCAATGCATTCTATCTACCCCAAGAAAACCTCAGGGATCGAGTATTTTGATCTGCGGACTTTCACCGTCGCCTTAGTTATCATACTCCTCGTTGTTTCAAGTCGGATGGCCTATGCACAGGAGGCCGACAGCACAAATAGCGTTGGCCATTTGAGCGGCGCCGTAACCGCCACCAACAACGGCATTTCCCTCCTTCCGGCATTCTCCCTGGGTAAGCCGGCCTTCATTTTTGACATGAATGTGGGAAAAAAGCGATTAAGCTTTGAACCACAGCTCAGGTTTGCCATGACAGGCAGGCCATGGTCGTTCATCTTTTGGTGGAGATACAAAATAATTACCGGCGACAAATTCAAGCTGCATGTGGGAGCACATCCGGCATTCACCTTCCAATTTGACGATTATCCGGTAAACGGGGTGCCTACTACCCTTATGATCAGCCGACAATTTGCTGCAGGCGAAATTGTGCCACGATACACCATCAATAAGAAAGTTACTGTCGGGCTATACTATTTGCAGGCACACGGCTTTCAGCCTGAGGGAACTCAGAATACTTATTTCTTTGCGACACAAGCCAGTTTCTCAGAAGTAAGGCTTGGGCCTAAACTTTTGTTCGGCGCCAGTCCGCAGCTCTATTACCTGCAAATGGACGACAAACGGGGCTACTATGCCAGCTCCACCTTCAGTCTGGCGCTGAACAATTTCCCCTTGTCACTTCAATCGATCATGAGCAGATCGATCGACACCGAGCTGGCTGGTAAGGACTTTATTTGGAATATTAGTTTGATTTACTCGTTTGCCAAAGAATACGCTGAGAAACATTAGACATGTTGATATGATGAAAAAAGCTCAGTCTGTTCGAATTTTGTAATCTGCGAACCATGGAGAATTCAGAGAGTTTAGAAGAATTTTATCGCCGCAAGTTTGAATGGCTGCCTGAGAACATCCGGAAGGATATTGGGCATTTCAATATGTTCGACCTCGAGCCTTTCGTGGCAGGCAAAGCTACGGCTATCCCCTACCGCAGGCGGGATTTCTATAAGATCATGTTGGTGAAGGGAAGCAGCAGGGTGCATTATGCCGACAAAGTGGTGGAAGTAAGAAAGCAGGCGCTGTCGTTCTCCAACCCAAAAATACCCTATAAATGGGAGCATCTCGACAAGCTAGGTGGTGGAGTATACTGCATTTTCAATCCCACCTTTTTTACTCAGTTCGGTCAATTTGCGCATTATGAGGTATTTCAACCCAACAGCGACCACATTTTTGAGCTAACAGATGAGCAAGCTGAGCAGGTCAGCGGTGTGTTTGAACGAATCCGCAGTGAGTTCAACTCCGACTATAAGTACAAATACGATGCGATAAGAAACCTGATCTTCGAGCTGCTGCACTTTGCCTTGAAGCTTCAACCCACCTCGCAAATAAATGCACAACCGCTCAATGCTTCCAACAGAATCTCGATGTTGTTCACTGAGCTGCTGGAGCGTCAGTTTCCTATCGACGATTCTCACCTGTCGATTAGCCTGCGTACTGCCTCCGAATTTGCCGATCAGCTCAACGTGCATGTGAACCACCTCAATAGGGCAGTGAAAGAAACCACGCAGAAAACCACTTCACAAGTCATTGCTGACCGACTCCTACAGGAAGCAATGGTGCTGCTCCGCCACAGTAACTGGAGCGTGTCGGAAATCGCCTTTGCTTTGGGATTTAAAGAAGTTACGCACTTTAATAACTTTTTCAAGAAGCATAGCCAAACAAGTCCGCTAAAATTCAGAAAGGTTTGAATGCCGACCATAGCTGATGCCCCATGACTTCTTGCTCCAGTGAAGATTCGGCTCTCTTAGGGCAGAACAACAATCTTTCCCCCTGCGGCATTGTTTTCCATCAATTGATGGGCTTCTATGATCTGATCAAGCCTGAACACTTTGCCAACGGGGAGGCGGACAGCGCCAGTTTCGACGTCTTTTATAAAAGCCTGAAAGGCCTCCTTTGAACTTAGCAGTTGTCCGCTGTCGAAAGTGGTCAGGCAAACAGCAGCTGGCACATAGTCCATGGGTGCAAATTCTTTTATCGACCATTGCTCTGACAACATGCCCGTCATGCAGGCAATACCCTGAGGCCTAACGCAGCCAAGTGTATCTTTCAAGGTGGTGGTTCCTACCAGCTCCAGTGCTTTGTGAACTCCGCCGGGAAAAAGTTTTTTAACATCATCTTTTATATCCCCGCCATCGATAACTACATGAGCAGCTCCATTAGCTAGCAAGAGCTGCTCCTTTTTTGGATTTCTGGTAGTAGCAACAACTGTCAGGCCCTGGTTGTGCGCCAGCTGAGCCGCTAGTAAGCCAACCGAAGAGGTGCCGCCCCTGATCAAAAGTATCTCTCCCTTTTTGGTCTGTAAAGCTGAATGCAGAGAACCGTGAACAGTGTGGAACATTTCGGGGATGGCACCCAGTTGTTCCCATGGTAAGGTGCTTGAAAATGAAAAAAGGTTGGACTTCGGCAGCACAACGTATTCGGCATAGCTTCCATCGTAGGCTCTGCCCATCTCACCCATGCAGGCAGCCACCTGCTGGCCTTTACCGTACTCGCCCGACGGGTCCTCAACCACCTCTCCAACACATTCAATCCCCAACACACGGGGAAACCGAACCGATGGCGAAAAACCCTTGCGGGTCATCAGTTCCGACCGATTGAGTCCAAAGGCTCTCACGGCAACAAGTACCTGATTGGCTCCGGGCTTCGGCGTTGGCCTTTCTTCGGCCACAAAATTTTCAGGAGGGCCTGGTTGGAATATGACTGCTGCTTTCATGCTTCTGTTGATTTAGGAGTTGCTCCGAAACAATGATTCGAGATCAAACGCATGGCCTATATGATGATGAAGTCAGAACTGTACACTGATCTAAAACATTAAAATGAATAAGTGATTCCAACGTTCCATACAAAGTCTTTTGCCACCAGGTTTGAACTTATTGCCTTGTTAAACATGGAGGTGATACTTACGGGAATCTCTTTTTTCGATAATGCTAAACTAGCGTTTGCGTACAACCCCTGCTGGTCTAATTCGGGTATCCCTAAATAGTACACTTGTGGTTTAGCTGTAAGTAGAAATCCTTTGGTCAGGTTTATCTTTGAAAAAGTACTGTTCAGGCTTACCAAATGGAGGTCGTTGACGGTAGTATCCAGGGCCTTTGCAAACATATAGTACAGCCCTACACTCACTTTTGGCGAGAACTGATACGAGGGAATCAATTCGCCTATCAGTAATCTGCTTGCCGTCAAAGATTCTGTTGCAATGCCATTCGAAACAGCGGTACCATCCCGAAAAACAATGGAAGAAAAACTGCCCACCGACACCTTCAGCTTGTTCTTATCAATCATTTTGTACCTCCCCCAAAAAATGAAATTCCAGGGTTGACGATCTTTCAGGTTGTATCTAAGCTGTGGAATAAAGGAGAAACGATTCTTTTTTGCCGATAACTCGATAATTGCCGATGGCTTTCCAAGGGAAAAAGTGGGAACCAGAGCAATGCCGTTGTTATTGATATTGACTGAGCCCGCAAATTCCATAGCGTGATCTGTAGAATCCTCTTTTTGTGCCTTCACCAGGCTATGAAAAGTGGTCATAACCAAAACAAACAATAGCATTCTTACAATCATGGTCGGTTAGTTAATTGGTAAAAGATATTCCGGTGTTTAGCTACAAAATGCTGACCGCCCTTCTGGTTCGACAAGTTCCAGGCAGGCAGTTTATTGAACGGACGGTTTTTATTTCGACACCTTAATGTCTTTGAAATAACCCTCGGTACCTACTTCCACCCACAATCCAACAGCCCCATGGGTTGGTTTGCCCAGCATGCTGTTGACCACAAAAGAAGGATACTGCTGATCATTGAGGTAGAGCTTTGCCTGGCTACCAACGACTTCAATACGCATGGTAATCCATTCGTTCAGTCCGATATCGGCATAGGTTTCGTACTGGCCGCCGTACTCGGGTTTTCTAAGCTCTGCGAATTTGTAGCCTGGATACGAGAAATATTGCACTGTGTGATTTCGTCTTTGCTGGTCTTCTGCACGGCCATTAGTTGGCCGGACATAAATGCATTCAAAAACCGAATTATCATCCCCAATCCGAAAAGCAACACCAATAAATCCCCTGGCAAATGGTGGTGCTTCTGGCAACAAGCGGCTGAGTACTTTCACTTCGATGGTGCCGTCGCTGAAATCAGTGTCTGACAATTTCAAGAAGGTGGGTTCGTCTATAGTCGAAATCATATTGTCGAAATCAAGGGGCAGCGCCTTCATATCACGCTCTATCTTCAAGGCTTCTTCGCCATTTAGCCTGACAAAAGAAGCATTCACATTCACAAGTTCTAGTTCCCTGCCTTCAAATTTGATGATTTGGGCATTCGCTGCAGAAATGAGTATTCCGTAAGCTATAGCTATCGATAATCTCTTTTTCATTACCCTCTCAATTTACTGGCCATCAAAGTACATAGAACGAAAAGTGATTTCATGTTTTGTGTGAAACATTGGGCACAAAATTCCAACAGTTACAGCTGGTTTACCCTTAAACTATGTTAAGAAATGAGGATAGCGTCAATGCCTGGACAGGTCTTTTCTGACTTTGCTTAGAAATTCTGGCGTAATGCCAAGGTACGAGGCGATTTGCGTGTTGGGAAGTCGCTGCACCAGCTTCGGATACTGCTCTACAAAGCTCCGGTAGCGCTCATGGGCGGTGGAACTGATATTCTGAAGGACACGATTCTGCAATTCCACAAACTTGTTTTCGATAATGACCTTGAAAATACGATCCAGCTTGGATATCGATCGGTAAAGGTGGTACAAATCCTCTTTTTCGATAGTGAACACGATGGAAGGCTCCACTGCCTCAATAAAAGCCTGGCTGGGCTTCCCTGAATGAAAGCCTCCGATATCGGCGATCCAGTCGCCTTCCGCAGCGAATTGGATGTTGTAGTTAACACCCTTAGTATCCACAACGTACATCTTCAAACAACCTTCAGCCACAAAGCTATAATGACGGCAAAGATGGCCTGCCCGCAAAATCTCCTCTTTCCTTCTAACGATTCGTCGGGCGACTCTGCTCTCAATCAATTGCCTCTCTGTGTCGCTCAGTGGAAGGAAGCTTTCAAAATGATCGATGAGTGGCTGAGCGTTCAACGGTGTGCGACAGTATTTTGAGGCAATATAGAAAAAAACGAACCTCCACTACCGACGAGTTGTTTGTCGTTTATCTGGGCCGTTGACTCTGCTAATTGGTGTTGATCAATTCACCGACGCCCGATACTCCTGCGGTGTCACCCCCACTTGCTGTTTAAACACCCGTGTGAAATGCTGTGGGTATTTAAACCCCAGCTCGTAAGCTACCTCACTCACCGATTTACCCGGGTTAAATATCCTTTCCTTCGCTACATCGATCAGCTTCAGCTGGATAAACTCATGAGCAGATTTGCCGGACTCCTTCTTTACCAAATCACCGAAATAGTTGGGTGACAGATTGAGTTCACCGGCGAAATAGGCTACCGTTGGCAACCCTACGTCGCCAGACTTATTGGTGGAGAAAAACACATGCAGCAGCTTTTCAAACCTTTCCAACACGCCTTTGTGAACATTGTCTCGGGTAATAAATTGCCTGTCGTAGAACCGAACACAATAGTTGAGCAATAATTCGATATTACCTGCGATCAACATCCGGCTGTGCTTGTCCACGGCATGTTCCAGCTCATAAGTCACTTTTGAAAAGCTATCTAACACCAATTGTCGCTCCCGCTCTGAAATATGCAGCGCCTCACTTACCTGATAGCTGAAGAAAGTGTAATCATCGATGTGTCGTCCTAGTGAGGTTCCTTTGACCAGATCAGGATGGAAGACTACTCCATAGCCTTTGGGCTGATAAAGTTCCTCACCACCATCGGCACCAAACACCTGACCAGGGCCAATAAACACCAGTGTTCCTTCCTGATAATCGTACGTATTTTTGCCGTACCGCATGTCTCCACATTCCACATCCTTCAGCAACACCAGGTAGAACCCAAAATAGGTTCTTCTCAACCGCCTGGGCGATGCCTTTGAGAAGTCTATCACACTGACCAGTGGATGTAGCGTCTCATGATTATTGAAAGCATTGTACTGGCTGATGGTCTCAAATTTTGCGATCTCTTTCATGGCATTTCTTATTTCCGGTTAAATGTACTGCGTTCCACCATTCATTCCTTCCCCGGAAATTCGAATCAGTGGATTTGGTAGGTAAACCAGTAATCTGTATAAGCCCAACTCAAAAATACCGAATCATCTTTGCAAAGTAAGTTCATGGCCAGAGGTCAACCCTGCCTTTGATACTCAGTACCAACGGCGCCCTGGACAATCTCAGACAGCACAACAAAACAATTTCTACAATGCAAAAATTAATTTTCGGATTACTCATCACCCTTCTTGGCGTACAGTTCTCTTTTGCACAGGATGCCTCCACTGAAAAGCAACTTAAGGACCTTTCCCAATCGAAATGGCAGTGGATGGCCGACAAAAACGTGGATAAGCTGGCGGTGCTTTTCGACGACAGGGCAAAATTTGTTCACATGAGCGGAAGCTGGAAGAAGGCAAGGGAGCTGGAGATCATTGAAACGGGAAGCATCTGGTACAAGAAGGCCACGGTGCACGATGTTGCAGTGGAGGTTTTTGGTAACACGGCTATCGTGTGGAGCAGAATCACACTTGATGCCGTGGTTCGCACCAACGAGGTATCGACTGAATTTACCGTGACCGAAATCTTTCAGAAACAAAGTAGCGACTGGAAGCTCCTCGACCTGACCTTCAGCAGCGTGCGGGATACCCATGAAATTGAAAAATAAGAAGCCACTCGCTTAACGATTATCAATCTCAAAGAGCTGCATGGCTAAACCGATAGAAATCAAAGCATTATATTATTTGAACCTTGTAACCAATTGTTTGGATTTCGTAACTTTAAGATAGAGGAAAACCCGAAATTGTAAAAAACTTTAAAATCATGGCAGTATTCAATTTAAGCGTAAATGGAAAGAAGCAGCAGGTAGATGTTGACCCCGCCACCCCTATGCTTTGGGTGCTGAGGGATCACCTGAACCTGGTAGGTACTAAATTCGGCTGCGGCATTGCCCAATGCGGTGCCTGCACCATTCATCTCGATGGCACAGCGATCCGCTCCTGCCAAATGCCCGTATCTGCGGTAGCCGACAAGGCCATTACCACCATAGAGGGTTTATCAGAAGAGGGTGACCATCCGGTGCAAAAAGCCTGGCTGGAACACGATGTGCCGCAGTGCGGCTACTGCCAGGCAGGCCAAATCATGACTGCCTCTGCCCTACTCGCCAGCAATCCGAATCCAAGCGACGACGAAATCGAAGCAGCAATGAATGGCAATATCTGCCGTTGTGGTACTTACCTGAGAATCAAAGCAGCAGTAAAAACAGCCGCCGCAAACGCTTAATCCCATTCAACTCATCCGACTATGACACTCATTGCAAAAAAAATAGACAGACGCTCATTCATGAAGGTCTCTGCCCTTGCTGGCGGAGGCATGATGCTGAGCTTCAGCTGGCTGGCTGGCTGCAAGCCAACTACCCAGGCCGAGGTAATGGAGCTACCCAAAGAATGGTTTGAGCTCAACAGCTATATCAAAATAGGTGACAATGGCGTGGTAACACTCATGTCGCCCAACCCGGAATTTGGCTCCAACGTGAAAACGTCCATGCCGATGATCCTCGCTGACGAACTCGGCGTAGATTGGAAAAACGTCATCGTGGAGCAAGCCGACTTCTATCCCGAACGCTTCGACCGCCAGTTTACGGGTGGCAGCCAGGGCATTCGCCAGGGCTGGAAACCACTGAGAACGGCGGGTGCCACTGCCCGTGAAATGCTGATCAAAGCAGCCGCACAAACCTGGAGCGTGCCGGCAGAAGAGATCACCGCCGGAGCGGGCACCCTTGAACACAAGGCGAGTGGCAAGAAAGCCGGTTATGGCGAAATGGCCTCTCTCGCAGCTACTTTGGAGGTGCCTGAAGAGGTGAAACTGAAAGATATCAAGGACTTTAACCTGATCGGTGTTTCGCAGAAAAATGTGGACGGCAAGAAAATTGTCACTGGCAAGCCTTTGTTTGCCATGGATCATTATCCGGCCAATGCGCTGGTGGCCATGGTCGTTCACCCGCCTGCTTTCGGTATGAAAGTGAAATCACTGGATGAGTCATCGGCGAAGGGCATGCCTGGCATCAAAGATGTTTTCGTATTCGAACCAGTAAAAGAAGACTACGACAGGAATTTCTTCGATGTAAACTCTTTTTCTAACCTCGTTGCCATCGTGGGTACCTCCACATGGGAAGTGATGCAAGCCAAAAAGGCCATCAAGGTCGAATGGGAAATAACCGCTGACAGTTCATTTTCAATGGCAGGGTTTGGAGGCAACAAAATGACGGTGAAAGTACCCGGCGGTGTCGAAAGCACAGAAGGCCACAAAGCCGCCATGGAAGCCATGGCCAAAGGGAAAGTGAACCTCCTCAGAAAAGACGGCGACCCTGAAGGGGCATTTAAAAAAGCTGCCAAGGTGCTTGAGCGTACTTACACGGCCCCCTATCTGGCACACAACTGTATGGAGCCGATGAACTGCTTCGCTGACGTGAGGGCAGACGGAGCTACTTTGTATGGGCCTATCCAGGCACCCGAATTGATCAGAAATACAATTTCCGCCCGACTGGGACTTGATAAAGAAAAGATACAGATCAACCTGGCCAGAATGGGTGGTGGCTTCGGGCAAAGAGCGTACGGACACCACATGGTAGAAGCCGCTGTTATCTCTCAGAAGGTAGGTGCTCCTGTAAAATTGCAATACAACCGTGAGGACGACATGACCTACGGCATCTATCGCCCGACGTACAGCGCCACCTATCGTGCAGGCCTCGACGAAAACAATAACCTCATTGCCTTCCATGTGAATGGTGGTGGGGTGCCTGAGAGTCCGGTACATGCCAACCGGTTCCCTGCCGGAGCGGTAGACAACTATCTCGCCGAAGGCTGGTCAGTAGAGTCCAATATTACCATCGGGGCTTTCCGTGCGCCTCGTTCCAACTTTATTGCGGGAGCCGAGCAGTCGTTTATCGACGAGCTGGCGGAGCTGGCAGGCAAAGACCCCATCGACTTCCGACTGGAGCTACTGGAGCGTGCCAAGACCAATCCTGTAGGTGAAAGAAACGACTACGAAGCCGACCGCTATGCGGGTGTGCTGAAGCTGGTAAGGGAGAAATCCAAGTGGGACGAACCCAAGTCTGGTGTGAACCGGGGCGTGTCAGCCTACTTCTGCCATAATTCCTATGTGGCCGAGGTGATTGATGTGGTGATAGAAAACAATGCACCCGTCTTCAAAAACGTATACGCTGCTGTGGATTGCGGCATTGTGGTAAATCCCGATGCTGCTGCCAATATGGGCGAAGGTGCCATTGTGGATGGTATTGGTAATGCCCTTTTCGGCGAAATGGATTTTGTTGATGGTGTGCCTCAGAAGAACAACTTCCACCAGTACCGCATGATCAGGCAAAAGGAAGCACCACGGCATGTGGAAGTGCATTTCGTGAAAAACGATATTGATCCGACCGGACTGGGAGAGCCCCTGTTCCCTCCTACCTTCGCTGCCGTGGCCAATGCCATGCACAAAGCCACCGGCAAGCGATTCTACAACCAGCCCTTCATGAAAGAGATGGATGTGTCGAGATCGAGGATATAATATTGATTAGGTCAATAGTAAAAGGCTTCGGGGTGTATACTTCGGAGCCTTTTTTGTTGGCAGTTTTTGAGTAATTTTAATGATTTACCTATTCCGAGACTCTCGTATCAAAAAAACACTAAATTGAAGCTCTCGATTAGAATAAGAGCAAATTCTCCATTAGCATAGTCAAATTTTATAATTCATGTTTTTCAAGAACTATTTTTTAGGGGTGGCGGACATTCTTCAGGCTAAATTTCTTGGTCATGAAAGGGAAAATCAACACTCGGGAGATAAGGGGGAATTAAGCGAAAATTTCGTTCAAGAGTTTTTAACCGATTCCTTAGCTGACAACTTTAAAATATTCCGAGGTGGCCAAATCATAAACTCTTCGGGAAAAAGCTCTAAACAGCTTGATATTGTTCTTTGCGGAAAAAGAACAATTAAAATATTTGGTGACAAAGGAATTTACCCAATCGAGTCAGTTGCAGGCGTTTTTAGTATTACTGCAAATTTATCTTTTTCCAAATTAAAAGATTGCATGAAGGAATTTCACAGCATTCCCAAATATGGGTATCATTTTTCCATTGAGAAATTCTACGGGGAAACATTTGTAAAGCAAACTATGAATACCTATAAGCTACTTTTTCCATTTACCTGCGTTTTCGCATTTAAAGGAGACATCAATGAAAGATGGGTGGAGGAGATACTAGGTTTCTTGACAAAAAACAAAATAGATCCGGCATTATGGCCAGATCTCATAGTTGTTAACAAAAAAGGGATGATTGAACTAAGCCGTACGAAAACAGAGAGCGGAACAATCGACTTAAGGTATCAATTTGTCGATTTTACTGACTATACCAATTATGGAATTTGCTTCACCAAAATCCTTTTCCATCTCTACAACTTAAGCCACGAGGAATTCATCCTAAAACCACAATATGAGCAGTATTTTAATAAGGACTTAGAAGAAAAAAATGATGATTTGTAATCTACACGCCACGCACTCCAGCCGGGCACCCTTGTCTGAAGCTAGTGACGTTTCACATCTGGCCGCTTCAGTCTATTGATGTCTCAAAAGCAATGCTGCCCCCACCAGCCCCGGCCATGTATTGATGATTGCTTATGATGCCGTTATTCCATAACTTATTAGAATTTCGATGGATCTTCTAACAAAAAATTCCCAGCAAATGGCCTCAGCAAAAACATCTCTCAACAGGCGTTCCTTCTTAAAAACTTCTGCCCTCGCAGGTGGCGGCCTCATGCTTAGCTTTAGCTGGCTGGTCGGCTGCAAGCCTTCTCCCGAACAGGCCCACAGTCTCCCCGACGAATGGTTTGACCTCAATGGCTTCATCAAAATTGGCAATAACGGACTGGTCACCATCATGTCGCCCAATCCAGAGGGAGGTCAAAACATCAAAACGGCCTTCCCCATGATCGTCGCCGACGAGCTGGACGTCGACTGGAAGAATGTAGTCGTAGAGCAGGCGCCGCTGGACACTGAGAAATACACCCGGCAGTTTATCGGTGGTAGCCAGGCGATCCGCCAGGGCTGGAAAAGCCTGCGCATGGCCGGAGCAACAGCAAGGTACGTACTGAAAGAAGCTGCTGCCAAAGCCTGGGGAGTTCCGTCAGGAGAAATCACCACTGAGGCTGGTGTAATTTACCACAAAGCCAGCGGCAAACAGGCTGGCTACGGCGAGATGGCCGCTGCGGCAGTGTCGATTCCCGTGCCTGAAGAAGTGGCGCTCAAGGCGCAAAAAGACTTTAAGATCATTGGCACTTCCCGCAAAAATGTGGATGCGAAAAAGATCGTGACCGGCCAGCCATTGTTTGGCATCGACCACAAAAAGGAAGGCATGCTCATCGCCATGGTGGTGCATCCGCCTGCATTTGGTTTGAAATTAAAATCAGTGGATGATAGTGCTGCCAGGGCTATGCCCGGCATCGTCGACGTGTTTCCCATCAAAAACATGCAGGACGACTACCAGCGACAGTTTTTCGACACCTGCGCCTTTACAGAACTGGTGGCCGTAGTAGGCAAGTCCACCTGGGAGGTGATGAATGCCAGAAAGGCACTCAAAGTGGAATGGGAGCCTTTCTCTGATTATTCCGAAACGAGAGACAATGGCACCCGGCTTTTCCCTGCCGGACTCGAAAGCACGGAAGGGCACAGGGAACATATGGCGAAAAAAACTGGCAAAACCGTCAATGTGCTTCGTAAAGACGGTGACCCGGAAAAGGCATTTCAGAATGCAGCAAAAGTGATTGAACGTACCTACACAGCCCCATTTCTGGCGCACAACTGCATGGAACCAATGAACTTCTTTGCTGACGTAACTGCGGACGGAGCCACTTTGGTTGGGCCACTTCAGAAACCAGAATTCACCGAAAAAACCGTTTCTGCACGCCTGGGTATTCCGCTTGAAAAAATAGATATCCAAATGACCCGGCTTGGCGGCGGGTTTGGCCGCCGGTCGTACGCCCACTGGATGGTAGAGGCTGCCGTCATCTCCGATAAAGTGAAAGCGCCTGTGAAGCTTGTCTACAGCCGGGAAGATGACATGACCTCAGGTATCTACCGCCCCACCTATCAGGCGATCTACCGGGCAGCCCTGGATGCTGAGAATAACCTGATTGGCTTCCATGTCAACGGTGGTGGCATTCCGGAAAGCTGCATCTACGCCAACCGGTTTCCGGCTGGTGCGGTCGACAACTACCTCGCTGAAGACTGGGTGCTCGACTCCAACATCACCACCGGATCCTTCCGGGCACCCCGCTCCAACTTTATTGCTGCCGCAGAGCAGTCGTTCCTCGACGAAGTAGCCGAAGCAGCAGGGAAAGACCCCATCGATTTCCGGCTGGAGCTGTTGGAACGAGCAAAGAACACCCCGGTCGGCGACAACAATGACTATGATGCTGAGCGCTACGCTGGTGTACTCCAACTGGCGAAAGAAAAATCGAACTGGGGTGAGAAAAAGGCAGGCGTGCACCGGGGTGTTTCTGCTTACTTCTGCCACAACAGCTACGCCGCCAATGTGTTAGACCTGGTGTTTGAGAATGGCAATGCCCGGGTAGAAAAAGTCACTTGTGCCATCGACTGTGGCATTGTCGTGAATCCTGACACAGCCACAAACCTGGCGGAGGGTGCCACAGTGGATGGCGTAGGCACGGCGATGTTCGGTGCCTTTACCTTTAAAGACGGCGTGCCCGAAAAGACCAACTTCGACAAGTACCGGATGATCCGCACGAAAGAAGCACCCAAAGTCATCGACGTGCATTTCGTCAAGAATGACATTGACCCAACCGGCATGGGAGAACCGGCCTACCCCCCTGTTTTCGCCGCATTGGCCAATGCGCTTTACCAGGCCACTGGCAAACGCCTGTACGATCAGCCATTTGCGCCTGCGCTGGAGGAGTTGTCGAGGTCGAGGATTTAATATTGTTTGATTTTCGTAGCTGTTTATTTTTTTTTCATTACTCAAACAGCCTCCATGACCCTACCTTTGATTTGTTAAACGTAATAAACGCAAACAATCATGAGTAATACTTTGCCAACACGCACCCTCGGAAAAAGCGGTTTGGAAGTATCTGCCCTTGGCCTTGGCTGCATGGGTATGAGTTTTGGTCTTGGTCCAGCCGGTGAGAAAAACGAAATGATCAAAGTGATTCGGTCTGCTGTAGAGCAGGGTGTCACTTTCTTTGATACTGCGGAGGTCTACGGGCCCTACACAAATGAAAGTCTTGTGGGGGAAGCTCTTCAACCTTTTAGGAACAAGGTAATTATTGCTACCAAGTTTGGCTTCAATATCGTCGACGGAAAGATGGCTGGTGTCAATAGCCGCCCTGAAAATATAAAGAAGGCCGTTGAAGCATCACTCAAGCGACTGCGGATAGACTCAATAGATTTGCTTTACCAGCACAGGGTAGACCCCAATGTGCCCATTGAAGATGTAGCCGGAACCGTAAAGGACCTTATTCGGGAGGGAAAGGCGAAACACTTCGGCCTCTCAGAAGCCGGAGCCACCACGATCAGGAAAGCACATGCCGTTCAACCAGTTGCTGCCCTTCAAAGCGAGTACTCACTCTGGACAAGGCAGCATGAAAAGGAAATCATTCCCACCATTGAAGAATTAGGGATAGGGCTTGTGGCGTTCAGTCCATTGGGCAAAGGCTTCCTGACGGGCAAAATTGATGAAAACACGAAGTTTGGCGAAGGTGATATTCGCAGTATGCTGCCAAGGTACGCCGAAGAAGCACGAACGGCTAACAAAGCACTTCTGGATATGATTGCAGTGTTTGCCGAAAGAAAAAATGCCACCAAAGCCCAAATTGCTCTGGCCTGGGTACTGGCACAAAAACCATGGGTCGTGCCAATTCCCGGCACCACCAAAATCGACCGCTTGACTGAAAACATTGGTGCCGCCGCTATTAAGCTTGCAGCTGACGAGTTGAAGGAAATGGAAGCCGCTTCCGCTCAGATTGAAATCGTGGGTAACCGATACACTGAAGCGATGGAAAAGGCGACGGGGTTGTAAAAACACGTGGCCCCCGATTAAAGCAACAATAAAGGCAAAAGTTGCACAAAAATTTAGTCAGCCGGAATCACCAACCGACAACTGACGTATTACCCCTTCAAACATGACGGATGTCCTGTTTTCTCAGCATCGCTTTTGCGATTTTTGATAAAATTGTCTGCGCATGAGCAACAGGACGCCCCTTACCATTATCAGAGCAATTCACACCTTCATTTGGGGGTTTTTCAATGTTGTGATTTTCTACATGCTCTACGCAGTCATCACCAATAGAATTGACAAATGGCTATGGATCGGTTTTGCACTGGTGGCGTTGGAGGGAATCACCTTATTAGCCTTTAAGTGGGTTTGCCCACTAACCGTTGCCGCCCGAAAGTACTCCTCCTCCACAGCTGACAATTTTGATATTTTCTTGCCAAATTGGCTGGCCAGGCACACCAAACTGATCTACACCTCCATAGTGTTTTTCATTGCAATTCTGACCTTGATTCGGTTGTTGCCGCTTTGAAGACTTGTTAAACTATTTGGTCGTAGCCAATGGCTTCACCCACTCCTTTCTCTCAAAATCCCACACCCTGACCACCTTGGCCGGGTTGCCAACGGCTACTGAATATGGCGGAATATCGGTCATGACCACTGAATTGGCACCAATACGGCAATATTTGCCAAGCACCAACGGTTCTCCGTTCTTTTTACCCATGATCACAGTGCCTGTGCCTACGAAAGCATCCTCTTCGAGAATCACTGGTGCTTTCTGAGAAGGCTGGTGATGGTGTGGCAGGTCAGGGTCAATGCCATGGTGCATGCCGAGTATTCTGACGTACTGTGAAAGCCCTACATGCTTGTGGAGCGTTACCGGGCCAATGACCACACAGCCAAGGCCGGTGTGCACCTCGTCTCCAATGATGACGTCGCCCATGCCGTTGTTGATCAGCACTCCTTTTTCAATACGTGAGTACTTGCCCATGCTGAACTTGTTGAAAGGAACCAGGTCGAGGCGGGAGCCCCAGCTGATGCCTCTTTTAAAATAGCGGGGAAAGATCAGCCATAGCCAGATATACCAACGTACCCTGGCACTGTAGGGTTTGCGCTGGAAAATCAGCTTCAGAACAACTTCCTTAAGCTTCGGGCTGCTTTTGATCTTTTCTTTGAGAGACATTTCCTTTTGGTTGTTTTTCGAGAGCAAACCTGATAAGCGTCCCGAACTGCCTTGCCCGGTGTGTCCATGTATTTTTTGATGCGACGAGCGCTCTCTGTTTTTGCTTTTCATCATCATCAGAGGCGTAGGCTTTTAACACTTTGTCCGCAAAGTCTTCCGGTGTCAAACCAATCTCAACCACTTCACCGAGGCTGTCCAGCACTTCGGGATTAAAGTTGGTGCTTACGACCGGCTTGCCTGCTGCGAGGTACTCAAAAAGCTTCAGCGGGTAAATTCCCTGGCTCACTTCGTCACATTTGAATGGAATTATGGCCACGTCAAACCGAGCCACCACCGAAGGTGCCTCCTCGTGGTTGCATGAACCTGTAAAGTGTATTCTGGGGTGATCAAAAACTTTTTCTGGTACATATCCCGGCTCCACAGGGCCTGCCAGCACAAGATGCCAGTCGCTCAATACCTCCAGCGCATCATGCAACAAATCAAAGTCTGTTCTCCGCTCTATGTTACCAAGGTAGCCCAATACCTTGCCTTCAATGCCAGCAAGGCTTTTGTGATACGCTCCTTTGATGGCCAGTGCTTTGTTGAAAAGCTTATAATTGGCCGCATTAGGTACCAGGTAACTGTTCTCAATTCCCTGGTCGGTAAATTTCTTTTGAAGGGCTGGTGCTGTTGAAATCACCATGTCCGACTGTTCCAGGGCTATTTGCTCGAGATAAGGGCCATGGCGCAGTGTAAATGGTTTCACCATAGGGTCAATGCAGTGATAGACACTCAGTGCAGGTTTTATAGCCAGCTTCCTTTTAAGTCCAGGGAAATAGAAGTCGAAGGAGTTGATGTACACCAGCGATTCAATGTGGCTTTGCTTCAAAAACCGGTTGATCCTCCTGGCCACCGTGCGGTGGTTCAGGCCAGAGAATAAATTGTAGATAATCCCCCTGGGGAGAAAGTTAATAGGCCAAACAAAGGGAGGAAGGAGCACCTTCACTCCCTCTTTTTCGATCACAGGTTTTTTGAAGTAAGCCAAAATCCTTTTGCGAATCTCCGGTTTGTGGAACCCCTTAAGCAACTCAGTAAATGTAAAGGGGTGATCGACCAGTACCACATTATTGTCCAATGCTAACTCACTGGAAATCTGCCAGGTAGTCGACGTATATCGTTCGTCGTGCCGGGGAAGGGAAAGCACCAGTATATTAGTATTTGCAAGTCTGGTCATCAGGATGCCATTTGGTTAACCGGCAGTTTCGCCTCCAAACCTTTCCGAAGCTCCACCGCTAAATCCGGGTGACGATCGTACTGATGTACCACGGCCAGCGGTTGTCCGGTAAGGTTCTCAATTCTTCCATTAGATACCGAAAATTCTGTTAAATCCGAAAAGTGAAGAGTAGCGATCGATCCTGATCCATTGGCTTCCATGTGTCTGGTAAGCCCACGCAGGCGATAGTAAAACAAGCGAATATGAATGGCCTGATCGGCGCCAAGCATATCAATGATCTTCGGAAGGTTTTCATAGGTCTCTTCCAGCATTTCTTCTATATACTGATTGATGGCACGGCGTGAGCCATAGGTTACGCCAGCACAAGCCACATTTTTATCGGCCATTTGTTCGAAAATAGCATCAGAGTATGTCCTCCTGATCCACTTCTCGTTCATCTCACTTTCGCTGTTGGCCACTGGCTCAATACCTGTAACTATCGCATCGCTCTGAAGGGTTGCAAATGGATCGTATTGAAAAATGATATCCCGCACATCAGCAATCATCACTTGCTCATGAGGAAGCTGCGACAAAAGTTGCTTGATCAGGAAAAATCTTTTGACCATAAACTGTGTCAGCGGAGAGGTTAATGCCTCAATTCTCGCTCTTCTTAGCGGGTCCCGTTCCCATTTTGCTGACAGGTACTGCGCATATTTTTGCTGCAGCGAGGGCATTTTGCTAAGTACCTTGGCTATTACCTTGCCTGTAAAATTCTCCTTGAAGGGAATAAAATGAACACCTTGAATATGGCTGCAGTCTGCCTCGAGCTGAGGTATATTTTTGCCCGCAAACATGTAAATATCCGTGTCTGGTATGAACTTTTTGCAGCTCAGAACAAAGTGTTTGATATGCTCAAAGCCATAGCCCACCCCAAAAGTGATTATTGCCTTTCTCATCATCTTACGATTTGGTGACGAAATCATCGGTAGTATGCTTTAATTTTTTTGGCCCGAAAGCGTATTCAATTAGCTTTCCTGACTCATTCTGAATTCTCTTGATAAACGCATTGAACAGCGTGCCATCCTTCAGCAGCCTTCTTGAGCTGGTCCACATCCTGGCTTTGTTGTTGCGCACCAGCTTCAGCTTTCCAATCTCTCCAAGCTTCCGGCCCATCCTGCCATCTTCTCCAAAAACAACGAAGTTGGCACTCGACTCATCGTTGTCAAACACCCGGGTCACAGGCATTTCGAAGCCTTTCACAGCCAGCCCCTGCTCTATACGGAACCCAAAGTTGGCACCACGCACATTCAAAAACTCTCGCCTGATGCGTCTGTATTCGAAAAGAATTTCTGCCAATAGTTCATAGAAACCAAGCTGGATACGACCGGCCTTTCCAAAGGGTAAGAAGCTGTAGTTGGCATACACACAGGTGATTTTCTCATTGTCCATGAGTGGCTTTACCAGGGTCTCGACCCAGTGCGGAGGGTACAACGAATCGCCATCCCCGCAGAGCTGATACTTGCCTTTGGACGCTCTCAGTCCGGCCAGCCTGGCATGAGCAATGCCTTGTTTCGTTTCAAATAATGACCTCACTCCCAGCCTATCCAGTAATGCCTGGGTGCTGTCGGTGGAGTTATTGTTAACGATAATCAACTCGGTTGGATATTTCAGCTCCATGGCTGAAAAGGAAGAAAGCGTTCTTAGTAAGTTCTTCTCTTCGTTCCACGCCGGAATGACCACCGAAATTACCGGCTTATCCTCGCTGAACTTTGACAGTCCAGCCTTGATTCTGTCAAGCTCAGAGGCCGAAGCCTGCTTCCAGTCGCCATCTTTGAAATTATGTTTTCTCACCCAGCTGGGCACATTGAATCGTGAGCTCATGAGTATCTTAGATTATTAAACTTGTAACCAATTTTTTGAGAGTAGGTAGGCGACTGAAAATTCCAGCCAATACCTGCTAAATGAGCCTTAATGTTGCCCCACTGATTCTTCAAAGCATAGGAAACCAGGCTTTTTGGTGTGGCTACCAACAGAAAGTAGATCCAGAACAAAGTGAGGTAGAAAGACCTTGAATTGCGACGCATGAACAAAATCCTGTTTCTGCTCATGAAGTAACTTTTCAGTTCACTGATTGGGCCTACGGTTTGCGACTCCTTGTGAAACAGCATCGATTGGGTGTCAACAGCGATCTTAAATCCATGTTTCTTGATCATCTCGGCCCAGTCGTGCTCTTCATAGTAGAGAAAGTATGTTTCTGGCATCATGCCAACTGCTTCCACCACTCGCTTAGGAATCATCATAGCCGCCCCATGTGGAAAGCTCGTGTAGCTCAGTCCTTCGTCATCTGCTGCTGCCGTTGCTGTCAGGCATTCGTTGCGACAAGTCACTTTGTTGAATGGAGTGAAGCCCGCATACTGCATTACATCCGGCGTATCGAAATAATAAAGCAGAGGGCACAGCACGCCAATAGCTGGGTGGCTCTGCATCAGCGAAACGAGTCTGGGTAAGATATCGGCCTTGAATTCAGTGTCGTTATTGATGAAAAAGAAGTAGTCTCCTTTTGCTTTTCTGATGCCGAGGTTGTTGCCACCGGCAAAGCCGAGGTTGATGTCGCTTCTTACAAACGTGATCCACGGATGCTGAGCCTTCAACAACGGGCCCGGGTTTTCCCGGGACCCATTGTCTACCACCACCATCTGAATGTCTTTCATCCCCAGCTTTTCAATGCTCCGAAGTAGTTCCAGGGTGACTTTAGTATTGTTATAATTAACTGTGATGATCGATACCATACTTATACTGCTAATTTTCTTTGCGCTTTTTCCCACACGGCCGACTGCTTACCATTTATTAGTCGCCATAGGCCCCGGAAAACAGAAACATTCATGATGGTGAAGTACAAAGGGATGTACAGAATCTTCAGCCTTGTTTTTCGCTTTTCAAGTATGTAACCCACGGCCGCCATTACATAAAATGCTATTTGGGCAACGAAGAGAATCGTGCCTGGCAAGTAGCCCTGAAGAGCCAGCATAAAGCTGGTGAAGAGAAGAAGCGGCAACATCAGCGGAGCGAGTGTCCAGCGAAGTGCCCGATGCGACACATACTGAAAGGTCAATACAGGGTTGGGGAAAGGATTAAGCAATCCGCTCATGCGCACTACTGCCTGAAGTCCTCCGGCGGCAATTCTCACCTTCCGCTTTATTTCTTCGGTAATAGAAAGGGAAGCCGTTTCAAGAGCATATGACTGTGCCTCATATACTACCCGATGCCCTTTAGCGGCTATTCCCATTGTGAGTACAAAATCTTCGATCAGGGTGTCGGCAGGCACGGGCTCATAAAGGGAAGTTCTCACGGCAAAAAGCTCACCGGCTGCGCCCACCACTGAGTGTAGCTCAGAGTCCCATTGTTTAAGCTTTGATTCATATTTCCAGTAGATACCTTCACCGGCGGCTGAAGCATCGTCGGCATTGGTTTGCTCAATCCTTTTCTCTCCAGCCACGGCACCCACCGACGGATCAGCAAAATGGCGAACCAGGTTGGTGATCGCTTCATTGTTAAGCAGGGTATTGGCATCGGTGAAAATGGTAATCGGAGAAGTAATCGACTTCATTACCCGCTCCACAGCCGCAAGTTTACCCTTCCGTTCTGGTCTGTGCTCCAGGGTAATGGCTGGGTATTTCGTAATAATTTCGTTGGTTTTATCTGTACTACCGTCAGTGACAAAAAGAAACTTGATCTTATCTGACGGGTAGCTAAGGCTCAGGGAATTCCTGATTTTATCCTCTACGCAATCCTGCTCATTGTAGGCGGCCACGAGCATCGTAACTTCAGGCCATTCCGTCATCTCGACCGGCTTTCTAGGCGCAAAAAATCTCTTAATCTGCACCAGGGCGAACAACACAATGCCATAGCCCAGGTAGCTGTAGAAAAGAATGCTTAGCGCAACAATACTGATTACAATTAGGATTTCCATTTCTGATCTTTTCCACCAAATTAGCGGGTGACCAGTGCTTGGGGCCTAAGTATTCGATAGTTGGGGACGAACTGTCGATTTTTGGATTGAATCGGTGGAAGAGGGAATCAGAGTGTTTTGATATGGTTCATCAAAACGGGCTTATGTGCCCTGCTGATAGGTATTACTTTATCTTTAATCACCAGGTTAGTTTCTTCAATATCTACAATCTTGGAGAGGTTCACGATATAAGACCTGTGTACTTTTAAAAACTTGCTGTTGTCTATTTTAGCATCGATGTTCTTTAAGGTAGAATGAACAATGAACTTTTCCTTCTTCTCAGTATGGAAAACAACATAGTCGCCAATAGATTCAATATATAAAATATCATCCAGATTAAGTCTTACGTGCCTCCCATCTACTTTCACATACAGTTCGTTGATCTCTTTGGATGTCTTTTTGCCATGTACCTCTCTTGCCTTGTCGATGGCTTTTAAAAGCCGACTCAAAACAATAGGCTTGTGAAGGTAATCGGTCACCTTGTATTCAAATGCTTCAAGAGCGTACTCTTTGAGGGTGGTGGTGAAAATCACCTGCGGAATGTCGGGCTTCATTCGAACCAGCTCCATGCCGTTCAGTTCGGGCATTTCGATGTCAAGCAGAATCAAATCGACTTCTTCCTTGTTTAAAAAATTGAGTGCCTCCAAACCATTAACACACATCCCCACCACAGTGAGGTCTTCAATTTTGTCGCACATCATCTCAAGCGATTTTCTCGCCATCTCATCATCGTCAACTATCAGACACCTCATTGTATTAAATGATTTTTGATCCTGGCCAACTCGTTTTGTACAATTTGCAACTTAGGATCAATATCCCCAATAAATTTTGCGAACTTCTGTTTGAGTAAATCAGTCATTCCTGATGCTTTTCCCTCGGTTTCTATTTCAACAAGAAGCTCTGAGACTTTGGTAAGTCCCACCATAGCAAAGTTGGGAGATATTTTGTGCACTTTTCGAATAAATTCCGCTTCATTTCCTTCTTTTTCCAGCTGTTTCAAAAGCTCAATTTCGCTGGCAATACCATCAACAAAAATCTGAAAAATGATGGAAGTCCTCTCTACATCGTCCTCATACATCATGTAGAGGTGCTCTCTATCCAAAGAAGCTGAAAATTCAAAATCGGTCATTTTTTTCTCTTTCTCCTGCATTTTCTGATCCTTTAGGGCCTTGAGCAATTGCTCAGGAGTAAACGGTTTAGTCAAATGGTAGTTCATACCTACTTCGAGGGCTCGGTTGCGCTCATCTACTAATGCTGAAGCAGTCAACGCTATAATCGGGACTGTGCTGTTTGAATTGTTTTCCATGCCCCTAATCCGTATGGTTGTCTCATAACCATCCATTTTAGGCATCCGAATATCCATTAAAATATAATTATAAACATAATTTTCAACGAATTCGAGTGCTTCAACCCCATTATTAGCTATATCACAGGGAATTTCCCATTTAAAAAACAACCCCGAGAGGTATTGCTGATTCATTTCATTGTCTTCCACTATCAGCACCCTGCTCAGGTCGGGAGGAGAACTACTATCATGGCCTGGCTCCTCGGCTAGTTCGGCTTCGCCCACCCTTAACTCAAGAATCACCCGAAAAGTGGTTCCCTGACCTTCTTCACTTTCGAGCTGTATGGTACCATCCATCATCTCCACCAGTTGCTTCACTATTGATAGGCCAAGGCCGGTGCCACCATACTTAAGTTTGGTTTCCTTGTCGGCCTGTTTAAAAGTCTCAAAAACCACAGCTTGCTTGTCGGCCGATATGCCTATGCCAGTGTCCCACACCGAAAACTCCACTCTAACCGAGTCCTTTATTTTCTCCAACACCTTAGCAGCAATAACGATGAAGCCTTTTTCAGTGAACTTAGCAGCATTACCCACCAGGTTGATGAAAATCTGATTCAGGGCGGTAGGGTCGGCCAAAAGGATCTCGGGAACCTCAGGAGATATGTCGGTGAAGAAATTGATATCGCCCTTGCCCGCCTTCACCTCAAATGTCTTCATGACCGATTCTGCCACTTCCCTGACGTTGACAGGCTGCTCAGCCAACTCATACAGCCCTGCTTCTATTTTAGACAGGTCAAGGATACCGGAAATCAATCCAAGCAGTACCTCCGTCGAGAACTTGATTGTTTTGAGGTAGTCGCTTTGCTGCTGATCCAGCATCGTATCTCCCAGCAGGTTCGACATCCCAACGATCGCATTGATTGGGTTGCGGATTTCGTGACTCATGTTAGCCAAAAACTGCTTTTCTGCCAGCATGGCCTTTTCTGCCTTGTTGCGGGCGATCCTCAGTTCCTCTTCGAGCTTTTTCCTCGCACTTATATCATAATGAATGCCAAGCGATCCGATGATTTCGCCCTTATCGCTGTAGAATGGTGCACCACTGATCAATACTGAAAGTCGCTGACCTCCCTTTTTCAGGATTTCTATTTCATAAACCCCCGCCTTACCCTTCATTCTTTCTGCCTCCTGCTTCTGCATTACTTTTTTATATTCAGGAGGCAAAAGCACTTCGTCGGCAGACATTCCTGTTAGTTCTTTTTCGGTGTAGCCAGTCATTTCACAGAATCGCCGGTAGGGTTTGATAATGATCCCACTGGTGTCCACCTCCAGCAGTCCAAGCTCCATGTTTTCAATGAGGCCCCTGTACTTTTCTTCACTGAGCCTTAATCTTTTTTCCTGGTTTTTCTCTTCTGTAATATCCAAATAGTGCCAAAGGTGGCCCAGATAGGTTTCGTCTTCAAAAATCGGAATGTAGTCCCGGAGCAGTACAGTGCCATCATTCATCAGCAACTCTTCCCGGCTCACTGGCTGTTGCCTGGTGAGCAGCTGTTCTATCCGTTTGGTAAAAGCCGCGGGGTTTGCAAACAAATGTTTTGTCTGTTCTGCAGAATTACTACAGTCAGCACCAATCAGATCATCGGGCGCAGCAGAAATATTGAAAATGGAACAAAACTTCTCATTCACCAACACTATTTTGCGGTGCTCATCCTCCACCAGAATGCCTGCATTGAGGCTGCCAATTAACGAGGTGAGCCTTAAACTCGCCTTCAACAACTCCTGCTCCGAGTCCATTCGCTTCGTAACATCCCTCCCAACGGCACTTACCTTAAGAAGCTTACCGGAAGGGTTGTAGAAATACTGTACATTTTGTTCTATCCAGATCCATTGACCATTAATGCCTGTAACAGGCACCACGCTAAAACTGCGTTTCTCTTTTTCAATTCGTTGCTGCTGGTAGAAAAACAGCACCTGTTTCTTGTATTTGTCAGGCACAAAGTCGACAAATTTTCTCCCAATAATTTCTGATTTGTTGCTGAAGCCCAAACTCCTGACCGCTACCGGGTTCACCAGCGTGATGATACCTTTTCCTGTTGTTTCATAGATAAAGTCACTGGCGGAATCAATAATTTGCCGATACCTTAGCTCGCTTTCCTCGGCCTGTCTGGTTCTCTCCTCTATCTTCACCTCAAGGCTCTCGTTCAGCGCTGTCAGCTCCTTGTTGGCACTATCAAGTTCCGTAGTTCTCGACACAAGCGCAGCCTCAGCTTGCTTCCGCAAAGCTACTTCTCTCTCCAGTTGCTTCTTTAAGTCTTCCAATTCGTTCATTCCAGCTGCCAGATGTTTGTAGTGATCCGTGGATTAATCCAAAAAATACAACTTCTTGGGCTTTTTTGATAATAAGAAGGGAATATCATTCACTGCTATTTACTTTTTGAAAGCAAGCTCGCTTTTTATTCATTCACTAAAAGCAAAAACAAGTAGAGCTACAGCCTGCACCTTATTCTATGCTCATTGCTGCCCCCGGGCCGGGCTACGTAAATCCGATGTCATATCGCCTAAAAAAAATTGCCTCTTCAACGCAACCTGTCGGCGATTCGTCGCATCTAACCAACAAGGTCAAATTAACACACTATGCTTAAAAACTTTTTCAATGTAACCTTCAGGAGCATTCTGAAGCACAAATTCTACTCCTTCATCAACATTCTAGGGCTCTCCATCGGCATCACATGTTTTTTGATGATCACGCTCTACGTGAAAGATGAGCTGAGCTACGACAAACACCTGCCAGCTATTGAAAGGCTCTACCGACTCGATTTCACTGGTACCATTGGTGGCAACACGTTCATCACTTCCCTTTCGAGCGTGCCCGCAGCACAAGCGCTCATGAACGACTACCCAGAAGTGGAGTCGGCAGTGCGGATGCGGGACAGAGGCAACGAGATGATCAAACCAGAGGGCCAGATGCAAATCTTCAACGAGGAGAAAATACTTTTGGCTGACTCGAATTTTTTTGAGTTTTTTCAGCTGCCTCTAATCGAAGGAGACCCTGCAACAGCGCTGGCAGCTCCTAAAAAGGCAGCCATAAGCGAAGCCATAGCAAAAAAGTATTTTGGTAATGAGACAGCCGTTGGCAAAACAATAGAAGTACAGGGCTGGGACAACTTTGAGGTTACAGCTGTGTACAAAGAAATGCCAAGCAATCAACACTTTCATGCCGACGTATTATTCTCAATTACCAGCACAAGCGAAGCTTTCAATACGCAATGGATGGGGTTCAATTTTGTCACTTACCTCAAAATAAAACCAGAGAACGCTGCTGTAGCACTTGAAGCGAAATTCCCGGACATGATCGCCAAATACATTGGGCCTGAAATTCAGAAGTTCATGGGCCAGAACATGGAGGAGTTCAAGGAAGCTGGTGGCCAGCTGGGTTATGCCTTATATCCTGTAAAGGATATCCACCTCAACTCAAGCAAACTCGGAGAACTCGAGGCCAATGGCGACATCACCTATGTGTATCTGTTTTCGGTCATTGCTTTCTTCATTCTGCTGATTGCCTGCATCAATTTCATGAACCTGTCAACGGCACGCTCTGCAAACAGGGCCAAAGAGGTTGGCGTTCGAAAAGTGTTGGGCGCCCAGCGCCCTCTCATCGTTCGCCAGTTTCTGGCAGAGGCACTTATCCTGAGCTTCTTTTCATTTATGCTGGCCTACGGGTTATGCTTTCTGCTCCTGCCCTCGTTCAATACACTGGCCGAAAAGCAATTAGCCATCAGTGCTTTGCTTACACCAGGGTTTATTATCACCATTTTGGGATTGATCATTGCGGTCGGTTTATTGGCTGGCAGCTACCCCGCCTTCTACCTTTCTGGCTTCAAGCCTGTAGAGGTACTTAAAGGCAAGCTCAACCTCGGCATGAAGAGTGGGGCCATTCGTAGCTTTCTTGTTGTCTTCCAGTTCACGCTCTCCATTATCATGATAGTGGGCACCATGGTTATTTATGATCAATTGAATTTCATACGAAACAAAAAGCTTGGCTACCAGAAAGATCACTTGGTTATTATCAACGATCCCTGGCTTTTGAAAGACAACCTCAACGCCTTCAAAACTGAGGCACTGCGAAACTCGGCTGTCGTCAGCGGCACTCTCAGTAGCTTCCTGCCTGTTAATGGCAATACCAATAATAACCTCTATTTCAAAGGGAAAAATCCTCAAAACGAATCCCACATAGTCAGTGACTGGCGAGTCGATCAGGACTACGTGCCCACATTTGGTATTGAAATAAAAGAGGGGCGAAACTTCTCTCGAGAGTTTCCAAGTGATTCTTCTGCTATAGTAGTCAACGAGGCATTTGTGAAGCAGTTTGGCCTTGAAAACCCCGTTGGCGAATTTATCTCCACTCATGGTGATGACGAAGATGGCACCAGCATTGTTTCCTACAAAATCATTGGGGTTATGGGGGATTTTCATTATGCCTCTCTGAGAGAAAGTATTTATCCTCTGATGATGAAACTGGCAAGCAGCAGGGGGAATATCACTTTCAAAGTGGCTGGCGACAATATTGATCAAACCATCGCCACCCTGAAGAGCACCTGGGAGCAGTTTGGCCCCGGGCAGCCTTTCAGCTACAACTTCATCGACCAGCAGTTTGAGGAAGTGCACAAGTCGGAAATGCGGATAGGCTCCATCTTTATGGTATTTGCTTCGCTGGCTGTGTTTATTGCCTGCCTCGGGCTATTTGGGCTGGCAGCTTTCACAGCCGAGCAGCGCAACAAAGAAATTGGGGTACGCAAAGTGCTTGGTGCCAGTGTTTCCAGTATCATGAGCCTGCTGTCCAGGGAGTTTGTGAAGTTGATTGGTATTTCCTTTGTCATAGCTGCACCTACAGCCTACTATGCTGTCGGCAAGTGGCTCGACAACTTTGCCTACCGCACCAACCTCAGCCTGGTGACCATTTTCATTGCGGGCTTGCTATCGTTGGTGGTGGCCTGGCTCACTATGAGCTTTCAAACATGGCGAGCTGCACGTGCCAACCCTGTAAACTCCCTCAGAAGCGAATGAGATAAAGAAAAAGAGGCCAGCCCAATAAACTTGAGCTGGCCTCTGCCTTTTAAAAGGAATCTCTTTCTTTACTCGCCTGCTTCTTTCTTAGGCAACACATTTGTGGTAATGCTGATCCTTTCGCTGCTATTGGTAGCGTTAGAGATAATGGTGATCACCTTGTTCTGCATACCCATTTTTCCAGTGCTGTTGAACGACACCTTCACTTCACCTTTTTCTCCGGGAGCAATAGGCTCTTTTGGCCAGCTGGGGGCTGTGCACCCGCATGTCGTCAACACTCTCGACAGAATCAGAGGCTCAGTGCCTTTATTTGAAAAGGCAAATACATATTCTACCTTATCGCCTTGTGTAATGTCACCAAAATCGTGAGTAGACTCCTCAAACTTAATTTCAGGGCCCTTCTTTTCTGTAGCCGCATCCTGCGCTTGTACAGCTACTGCCGATGCCAGCATGAAAACTACTAACCAAGCAAACTTTCTCATATCCAATTATATTTTGTAAAACTCATTTTTAATACACAAACAACGGCGTAGGTAACCAATAGTTCCCTTATTAACACCAGAGAAACGTTTTTATTCACCCTCTTCAACAAAAGTAAATAAATTTCTCAGAGCAAAGAAACTTAGTTGCTCTTCGACACAGCCTCCATTAACCCCCGCATATACCCTATAGCATAAAGGTTGCCAAGAATACCATAACCAGGGTGATTGTTTTCCTCTCCCTCCATCGTCGGCACATGATCCGGCCTGATAGGCCCCTTGAAGCCAATATCATAATATGCCTTCATGGCTTCGTACATGTCAGTTTTGCCATTATCATGGAAGCTTTCTTCAAATTTCCATTTGTCGCCAATGATGTCCCTGAAGTGCACAAAGTAGATGCGGTTTCTGTTGCCAAAGTACCTGATGGCCGACGGAATATCTTCCCCCATAGTGGCAAAGGTGCCCTGGCAGAAAGTGAGCCCGTTGCTTGGGCTGGAATGCATATCCAGCATACGTTTGAAGGCCTCCACCGACGTCATGATCCTCGCAATGCCACGAATATTGGGTATTGGCGGGTCATCAGGGTGCATGGCCATTTTAATCCCTGCTTTTTCCGCTTCCGGCATAATTGCCTTCAGGAAGTAGTCGAGGTTACTCCACATTTTCTCCGCCGAAATTTCGCCGTACTCCGTAAGGGGCTGGTCTTTTACGTCTTCGTAGTTAAAGGCAGTAACGAAGGCGTCCCCTCGGCCCCTTTTGTCGACCTGGCTGCGATGCCAGCTAATCACGGGCATCCAGTTATAACAAACAGTATCGATGCCCGCCCTGGCGCTGCTTTTTAAGAATGTGATAAAATTATCAAGCTCCTCGTCTCGCCCCGGCAGTCCCAACTTTGCTTTCTCAAGTGTCGGTGGCCCTTCCAATACCCGCAGCACCAATCCTTCCTTCGCAAATACGTCTTTCAGCCCCTGAATAGTCTCATAGTCCCAGGGCTTTTTGCCAGGCACGCCAGCCATGCTGGGACTCACAGAGCAAACCGCTCCATCCACGCCCATTTGGCGCTGTAAAGCCAGTTTCTGAGGTTGCATACCGTAGAAGTAAGACATGCAAATTTGCAGTTCGTCTTTCACTTCCGGGTCCCTACGGCCTACTTCAGCAAATGCATGACTGCCTCCCAGACCGGAGAGGGCTGCCAGCGAGGCTGTACCCTTTATAAACTGTCTCCTCGACTTTTCCATGTTCTCAAATATTAGGTGTTGCGAGTTGGTCTAACCTGCCAGGTAAGTTAACAAAAAGAGAAAACTTCAAAAGGTTAACTACTTATGAACGGTTCGCAGGTGAAGTGTGAAAACAGAACCCATACCAAACTCAGATTCGACAGTAATCTTCCCTTTGATCTTTTGTGCCGCTTCGCTGGCGATATAAAGCCCAAGCCCCGATCCTTTAGAGCTGGTAGTGCCTCGATAAAACATCTCAAAAATTCTTTTTAGAATCTCTGGCTTTATTCCCTCACCGTTGTCACTCACCATGATAGATACCTCGCTGCCTTTCTTTCGGGAGGTGATGGTAATTTTAGCCGGATGGCTCTCATTTTTTTTTCTATACGCAATGGCATTTCCAATCAGGTTAGCCAAAATCACCCGAACGCTTGTTTTATCATTGATAATCTCACCCACAGTAAGCGACGAGAAGTCAATCTCAACAGCATCGAATCCATCCATATAGCGAACGTCTTCAATGATATCAGCAATGAGTTCCTGCATGTCTATGCGTTGGTAGTTAGCCTCCACTCGCTTAACGTGCGAAAAATCGAGCACCTCCACAATGAATTGTTCGAGTTTCCTGACACTGTCCTCAATCTTATTGAAATAGGTTCTATGCTCCGCCTGGTCCCGAGTGAGGGTACTGAGGTTAACCAGCCCTTTTATCGATTTAAGAGGTGCCGTAAGGTCATGAGAAACACTGTAAACAAAGTGATCCAGCTCCTTATTAGTTGTCTTAAGTTCACTGTTGGCCCTTTCCAGCCGAATCACCTGATCGGTGATTTGCTCCCTGGCGAAATTTATGTCATCAATCACTCTGCCAGTTATCGCTGAAAACACGTAAAGCAAACTGGTGCCGAGGTAAATATTGATCAAAACCGGATCAATCGTGTACTCCCCCATCGCCTCGATCTCCCTGACGACCGGAATAATATAGGCAAGTATAAAGATGAAGGAGTTGGTGAGCACCGCCATGCCAAACCCAAAACGCAAAGCAAACCAGAGTGAAAAAACACCATACACAAACCAGTATTGATCCAGGCCGACAAAAAATGACATCATGAAGATTAAAAAGTAGATAGCAATTACCAGAAGTCTATCCTTACCAGGGATTTTAGGGCTGTAGTCGTTGAAGTCGAAATGAATAGCGAGCAGGCCATGCCGCCCCATCACAGGTGTCAAAAAATATAAAATTGGCAGGGTTAGTCCAAAATTACACATAAACTCCCTGAGCCAGCCAAGTACAGCAGTGCTGGAAAACATCACAATCGGGAAATGGAACGTCAAATAGAATAACACTTTCAGAAAAAGGAAGGAAATGAACAGGGGAATAATTATTCCCCACAGCAAAAACAGATTGAGGTTGTGTGTATCCGGTATCCAATACTTCCCATGGTTCTTTACAGAAAAGAGGTACCATGAAAGGAAGACAAATGATGTTTCAGGCAGCGCAAATAAGGGGCGGAAATACCAGGGATCCACGCCCCACAGGTACCCGCAAATGACCGCATTGATGTACACCATTGGAAGTACCCTGACTGGCCCCCACCAGTTGACAAGTATTATTCCGATAGCAGTTGGCAGGTAGATCAGAGCAGCCGTGGAAGAAATTCTGTATATCGACGACAGGTAGCTTGCAGCAAAAAAGATAATAAGAGGAGCCACCCACGTCCACCAGGGCAATATATTTCTCAGCTGACTTTGGCTGACTTTGTTATCAGTTTTCACACAATGGCCCAGGTTGATTGCTAACTAATATACCGAAAAGATACTATAATAACACACATCAGGCACCTCAAAACAGGGCAATCGCATTCAAACTGATTATTACGAGACTAATGGTAAAAGAATTTTTCGGGGCCCGGGGCACAGAATGGTCAAAGCCTCAAGGAGGCTTATCAAAGTCTCATATGGTGTGTGTTTAGTATAAAAAAAGGGAGCTGTTGTGTTTGGTGTTGTGCTCCTCTTTCATGGTTCAATATACTGAAAATGAGATAATTGTAAATTTTTTTATCTTTTTTTTTGATCCATTAGAGCGAAATAGTTTTTCCGGATTCAAAAGGTTTTGAACAGGTAAAAGACAATCTTTTTTGCAATATCTTTAGTCAAATGAAAGATTGCAGAACTACTTATCGGGGTAATTTACGATACCCTCTGGTCGAAGTCATGTTTTTGGTTATT
>NZ_LR701621.1 GCF_902498805.1 Imperialibacter sp. EC-SDR9
CAAAAGTAGCGCTCTCCTTACTAGAAGATTGTCAGATCAAATTACCTAGAACCCAGAAAAGAAACAGAGCTGCATTCAACCCTGCTTTCAGAGAAGAATTACTCAAGGTTTAAATGCGATTGCCCTGGCTGTTCTCATTCTGTTCATTGCATTAAAAAATTGTGTTAGTCATTGATTCATTCGTCCGTTGTTCCAGGCGGTGGAAGGAGTGCCAGCCTGTTACAGTTCGTTGGGTGCGATGGGCGTCGGCACTACATTCTTCACCGGCCTGGTCGACTGCAGATAGGCAAATATTGCCTCCAACTCTTCATCGCTCAGGTGGCGGTAGTTGGGCCAGGGCATGGGAGGTAGCAACATGCGTCCATTCTCCAATCCCTTGTATTTCCCCTGCGTCATCGCCCGCTTGAACTGTTCCAGCGACCAGCTGCCGATGCCCGTTGCGTCGGAAGTTAGATTGCCCGCAAAGGATACGCCCCAGGGACCTACTGCATTGGTGTTGTGCATACCAAAAAGCACCCAGTTGCTTAGCTCACTTTTATCCACCGGTGGCAACGGCATATCTGACGGGTGGCCGCTGAGGAGCCTTTCCGGATCAGGTATGGGCCCCTGCTCGGTAAACACTTTTGGCGAATGGCAGTCGTTGCAACCCATGATGTCGACCAGGTGAGCGCCCTTAAGGACTACCTCTTCCCGGGAAATAGGGACGACGACAGCTGAGGTTTCTTCCTCTCTCGGTTGGGCTGTTGAACAGCCCTGATGGATAGCAACCACGCCTGTGATCAGGCATAGTGCTGCTGATAGAAATTTGTGTTTCATTTTGACTAATTGATTAATAAAAGATGGTGGTTTGATTAAAGCTTAGCGCTGTTCAACCCCGGCACGATATACTGGAAGCCCAGCACCGGATTGAAGTTACGTTTCAGGTAAGGGTTCCCTTCGAGCCATCCGGCTGTTTTGCCGGTTACGTCGAGCGTGAGGGCCAGGCGGTCGGCAACGGCGTAGGCCACGCCCCATTTGATGGCGCCACCCCAGTTGGCTTTGCTTCCGAAGAAGCTGTCCGGTTGCTTCCATAATTTCACTGTGCACGACATGCTGAGTCCCTGGAGCGCATTCAAAGCACGCTGGTAAACGCCAGCCTCCACGCCGTAGTAGGCATCTTTGTAGTTGGCGTAACGATTCACACCCAAAAAATAGCCATCGCCTTTGTAGGTGAAGGGCATATTGAGCGAGATGCTGTTGCCAAAATGGGTAGGAGAGTATTGAACGAAGGGAAGGATTGTCAGCTCCTCATTGATCCGGATCCGATTGACCAGTATGATCGCCGGATTTAAAAAATTGAGGAGCGACAATCGTTTCTGCTTCACCAGGTATTTCTGCGCCTCTTCCGACAGGTCGTGGAAGCCAATGCGGCGGTTCTCGCCCTGGCCGTTGGGGAAGTCGTCACGGTCGTAGTACGACGCATTGGGGTTGAACATGTCGTAGGCCCAGGCGGTGAGGTCGGCACCTGCAAAGTCCCGCTGCGTGGCCTCTTTGTGTTCGAACTCCGGGGCTATCACTTTCACCGAATCGGAATGAATGCTTGTGGCAAAGCGGAAGTAGTTCCACACATAGTGCGCATTGTAGAGGTAAAGCGGTGCTTTGTAGAAGCTGCGCTCATTGTAGAAGTCGTTCATCACGCTGGTTTTGGTGAGCTGCGTTTCGTATTGCACACCCGCCGTGTAGGCATACAGCAGGGCGTTGTTGTCGGTAGCCTTCAGGTTGGCGAGGTCTTCGTCCGACGGGCCATACACGGTACCGTCCCAGCGGTGAAAAATCCAGTTGCCGTTTTTGCTGGCAATGCCTTTAGTGCCAAGTACGGAGCGGTGGTATTCTTCGTGCCCCCATACGCCCAGCGGCAGGGGCAGCTCGCTGCCATACTTGCTGAACAGCAGGCCTGTTGCATAGCTGAAGCCGGTCTGTGTCCATTTCTTATCAAACAGCGCATTGCTGGCAGCATCAATGCCCCAGAAGCTAACGTCGTATACATCGGCGCTCCACTGAAGGGCCTGGTGCATGGAAGGGTAGCGCTGCGGAAGCTGGGTGTTTTGCGGCAAGTCGAGCAGCGGCACCGAAAGTGAGAGCTTTGTTTGTGCCTGAGCCACTGTTCCCCAGCCGAGGAGCATCAGCCCCATGAGTAAATTCTTTTTCATAATGGTTTTGAGTTTTTTGACTGGCTGATATACGGAGGGAGTTGAAAGCTGATCGTCCGAATTGATCAATTCGGACGCATTGAGACGTGTATTTTATCATTCGTCATTGCGAGGATACTCGCATGAGTTTGAATTGTGTGTACCACATACTAAGTGACGAAGCAATCTTGTTTATTTCGGAGCCCAATTCTAATGACCAAGATTGCTTCGGTCGTTAGATGAGCAGCCACATAGATGACCTTTAGTCAACTCCCTCGCAATGACGCCAAGTAGTATTTAGCCTAATGATGACTTTTATATAGGAACAACCCCCTTGTTGCTTATTTGCCTTTTGCTGCTTGAACATTGGAATTTCCCCGTTGGTATTCCGACGGCGTCATCCCATAGTGTTTCTTAAATACGGCATTAAAGGTGGCCTTGGAGTTGAAGCCTGCGTTGGAGGCGATGCCCAGCAGCGTAAGGTTTTGGTCTTCCTGGCTTTCAAGCTTGTCGGTAAACTCTTTCAGCCGGTACTCATTCACAAAGTCGTAGAAGTTTTTACCAAATACGAGGTTGATAGCTTCCGAAACGTACTGCTTGTTGGACTTCACCTTTGCGCACAAGTCGAGCAGTGTGAGGCCCGCCGTTCGGTAAAGCTTTTCTTCTTCCATTAGCTTTTTGATGTCGCTGGCCAGCTGCCTGTGCTGTTCTGTAACCGGCCTGGCAGCCTCCCGGGCCGACTGGACTTCCGATACTTCTGCAAAGCCTCCTTCTTCAGTTTCTGACTGAAAAATCGCAGGCTGCCGGATGAGCTTGTATGCAGACCAGTAAATAAGGAAAATGACACCCAGGAAATGATAGGGGTAAATGCTGCCAACCACGGGGAGGTTATACTTTCTGGCATAAAACACTGCCACACCTACGCACACAATGGCGAGATTGATCCAAAGAAAATTACCCAGCCACAGGAGCCTGGTTTCCTCAGAGGCAGCATAGTTCAGGATTTTTTTTCTGTAAAGGTTATAGAACCAAAGCGAGGCAGAGAAAAACGTGACATGGAGCACGTTGACCAGCTGGTTGATCAGCCCAAAGTCGTCCTTTACGGAATGGGCAAAGTCTATAATATAGGCCCGTTTCTCACTTGCCGACTGGAGATAGAAGGGCATGTGATAGACCGCCAGTAGTACGAAGGGAACAAAGTAAAGCCATTCCACCAGCGTCGGTTTAAGGGAATACCTTGTGATTCGTCGCACAAAAATGAGAATGATGGGGCCGTAAAGTGACGGAACCAACCAGGTGACATGCAAAAGGTGCGGAAATTGCATAAAGAACTCCTGCCTGTCGTTGGTGACAAGAAACAAGTGGATGGCCAGAAACAACAGTAGAAAACCGAAGAGTCGGGAGCCTCTGATGGCAGAATGAAAAAATAGGTATGTGGCCAGGAGAATAGCCTGGATGCAGCCTGCAAAAAGTAAAATTTGAAGCAGCCCTATATTCATTGTTCAAGAGTGAACCGCAAATATAGCAGAGGGAAGCAAAACACGTAAGGAAGGAAAATTCAGGAAACTTGTGATGAGATTGAGAAGCTGTGAAGCAGCTAGCTTTCGCTTAGCCTCTGCAGGTGAGCAGCCAGTGGTTCCCAAACTTATCGGTGAGTCCTCCAAACCAGGCGCCCCAAAAGGTCTTTCCAACCGGGTGAGTGGCTTGGCCCTGGTAGGACAGTTTCTTAAAGTAGTGCTGAAGCTCCTTTTTGCTGTTGCAGTCTATCAGAATGGACACGGCATTGCCCCGACTCAGGCCGTCTTCGCCCACCATGTCAGTGGCCATGAGCACCAGGTTTTCCTTTGAAAGGGTGGCCTGCAGGATGCACTCTCTCATCTGCTTTGGGAGCTGAGTAGAGGCCGGTGTCCCTGCCACTGTTTCAAGCTGAAGTTCCCCGCCCAGGCAGTCCTTGTAGAAGCTCATCGCCTCCCTGCAGTTGCCATTGAAGGTTAAATATGTAATCAAATGAGCCATTTGTCAGCATTTGTCAACCATACAAAAGTAGCCTTGGGAGCATCGCTTGCCGGGGTGTGAAAACGGCAGTTTGGAGGGTTGATTGCGTCACAAGTAATTCCTACTTTTATCAGGTCAAATTTCATCCCAATGAAGAGTATTTCAATCCTTGTTCCTAACTCGGCAGTGATGGAAGCGGTGGCCGATCCCCGCTATATGTTCACCGCCGCCAACCAGTTTTTGCAGGCCGTTGGTAAGGCGCCACTTTTTGAAGTGCAACTGGTGGGCGCTACAAAGGACGTGAAGCTGCACGATGGCGCTTTCTCTGTCCATACCGACAAGCTGATGAAGGATGTTGACAAAACTGACCTGATTGTGATCCCCGCTTTGTTTGGCGACATGAAACAGGCGGTGGAAGTCAACAAAGAAGCTATTCCATGGCTGGTGAATAAATACAATGAGGGCACAGAAATAGCCTCGCTTTGTGTGGGGGCATTCCTGCTGGCGTCCACCGGCTTGCTGGAAGGCAAACGCTGCTCTACCCACTGGGCATTTGCCAACGAGTTTCGGGAAACGTTTCCCGATGTGGAACTGGTAGATGGCAGCATTATTACTGAAGAGCATCGGCTGTACTCCAGCGGTGGTGCTAATTCCTATTGGAACCTGCTGCTGTACCTGCTGGAAAAATACACAGATCGGGACACAGCCATTCTCGCTGCCAAATACTTTGCCATCGACATCGACAGAGAAAGCCAGTCGGCTTTTATGATGTTCAATGGACAGAAGGATCACAACGACCCGGAAGTGAAGAAAGCCCAGGACTTTATTGAGGACAATTCAGCTGAGCGAATCACCGTCGATCAGCTGGTGGATATGTTCGCCGTCAGCCGCCGGAGCTTTGAGCGCCGGTTCAAGAAGGCTACCAACAACACCATTGTGGAGTACATACAACGGGTGAAAGTAGAGGCCGCCAAACGCAGCTTTGAAAAGAGCCGCAAAAACATCAACGAGGTCATGTATGACGTGGGATATACCGATACAAAGGCATTCAGAACAGTATTCAAGCGAATCACGGGACTTACGCCCATTGAGTACAGGAACAAGTACTATAAGGAGCCGGTGTTGGTTTAGAGGGGCCCGCCTACGCCAGAGGCTTCGGCGGGCGAAGAAGTCGGAAGACCGGAGACGGAAGATGACCAGGCGTCGGTACGGCTGGCAGGTCTGGGCGATGGAGCCGTCAGCCGCCGGGTAGGGAGAAAGAAGTGGGAGTTTGAAGACCGGAGGCTGAAGAACCCTTAGTGTCTTTGTGCCTTCGTGGCCATATCGAAGAGCGAAGTGATCCACCTGCGCCAAAAGCTTAGGCGGGCAAGGGAATCAGGCGTCGGTACGGTAGCGGAGCCGGAGCGATGGCAACCGTCAGCCGCCGGGTAGAGAGAAAGACGTGGGTAAAGCCCATGGTGAAACCAGCGGCAAGCTGGGAGCATTGAGCAAAGCGCTGTTCAAAACTATACCGCCGTTTCAGGACTTTGATGTATGCGAGCCCTGAAAGGACGTAATAAACCTAGGATGGTGGTGAATCCACATCCTGATGAAGGAGGCAAAAGCCAGCCGCCGGGAGAGGAAGAGATTAGGGAGTGAAGAAACACTTTGCTTAGCGTCTTCGTGCCTTCGTGGCAAATCTAAAAGAATGCCAACCCGTTCGCCAGAGTTACTTTGAACCAACCTTGTACACAGTGGCATACAATCGGGCGTCAATGGTATGTGCTGCCGAATGTTTTTTAACCCGGAATTGTCATTAGGAATTAGGACGGAGCAAAAGGCCAGTTGAAATTTTGGGACTCTGTCCAGATTACTTCAATCCATTTTCTTCGTTTCATTGCCAGAGAAAGGTTGAGTATTTTCTGACTGCCGGATTTGGTTATATAGCCCCCAATAGCAAAGATTTTATACCTGAGTGTTTTGAGTTGATGGAGCTTGTC
>NZ_LR701580.1 GCF_902498805.1 Imperialibacter sp. EC-SDR9
TGTCCATATTGCTGACTATGTTGTCAAATGGATGATCGTGGCCGTTAGCCCTGAGGCCGGTTACCTTACCATTTTTTAGATTGATTTTTTGCACCGAGCTATTGAAGCGGAATTCTACCCCACTCTCTTTCGCAAGCTTAAAGAGGCTTTCTGTTATTTGGTGCATGCCTTTTTCTGGGATGAATGCCCCCACACCAAACTCCAGGTGGGGAATAATATTCATTGTGGCCGGCGTTAGGTAGGGGCTGGAGCCATTGTAGGTCGCATACCGGTTGAACAGTTGTGTGGTTTTGTCCTTGGCGAATCTTTGTTGGTTGGCAGCGTGCATAGTCCGGAAAAGGTCAAGCTTGTGCAGCACTTTATATGCCTTAAATGCCTGCTCATTGAAAAACGTCCTTGCATCGTGCAACGACCTGTGAATAAAGAGATCAGCCAGGTGGTTGTATAGAAAGGAGCTGTGTTTGAGAGCAGCTAGCGTATTCGCAGTTGGTTCCCCCAGCTTTTCCTCGAGCTCTGCGGCCAGTAGTTGTGGGTTAGCAGAGGCCTTCAGAGAAATTCCGTTATCGAAGAAATAATTAGCGGTGGTTGAGAGTCGCTTGTATGTGAAGTGATTTTTCGGATCTTTTTTTGATATTTTGAATAATTCATCGACATAATCAGGCATGGTAAATAGAGAAGGCCCAGCATCAAATCTATATTTACCAAGCCTGAGTTCAGTCAATTTGCCTCCAGGATAATCGTTTCCTTCAAAAATTGAAACCTGATATCCTTTGTTAGCCAACCTGATACCCGCAGCCATGCCTGCTATACCCGCTCCAATAATTCCGACGGTTTTTTCCATTAAATGTATTTTCTTAGTAACATTAAAGTCAGGCTTAGGTTATTCTCTGAGCACAATTTTTTCGCACAGGAAAATTTTACTATAAAAAATTATATTTTTTATAAGATAGTTTCTAAAAATTGGTTACCTTTATTTTGTAAGGCGTATTAATCGATGATGTAAAGACAACCAGCAGTTAGATTTCTACTTAAAATGAACGCAATTAACGACACCATGTCTTACGCCATCGACCGATTACAGCAGGAATACCAGAGGTACCGCCCTGCCAAGCTTACTCTTGAGCAATTTACTTATTTGGTTCAAATGTTTCCTTCGCTTCTGGTTTCTATGAGCGATGGGGTGTTGGACAAAGAGGAATGGGATGCTGTGCTAAGGGCTGCCGAAAATCTCGGCAAGAACCTGGCAGCAAGTCCCGACGAAGTCGAATCCCTTTCCGATGTGTACAAAACAGAGTTTCGCTACCTGATTGACAATAGCGAACGCTGGAGAAAGAAATTTATTAATGCACTGAATGACTTCCTTAAGGAAGACCCAACAGCAAAGGATTTGGTACTGGAATCAATGTACCTGTTTGCCAATGCTACGGACGGGATTTCAAGTGCTGAGCAAAAATTGATTGACGAACTGTCAAGCAGGCTGGATTTAAATAACTAGTTCAGCCAACCAACGATTTTTTCCAGGTCGATAGCTTCCGGAGGTGTGCTCATTGGGTACACCTCCCTTATTTTACGCATAATCGACTCCTGCCTGTTGCCACGCTCAAGTGCCTTGCTGTAAGGCATGTTCGAAAATGTCACCATGGTGTAAAGCGGTGTCCATTTGTCAGGATACTTTTCGTGGATCCTCGCTTCCAGCTTTTTCTGCCAGATAAAGCCCGCATCCGCTACCTTGTCCCGCATCTCAATAAAGTTATCATTGGCAAGCTTGGCAATGGCGTCAGTATTTGGCTTGCGTGCCTTTTCGAAAGACTGAAACACTGTTTCCCAGTTTGGGTATTCGGCATCTATGATCTCATCCAGTATCCGACAGTCTTCAAAGCCTGCATTCATCCCCTGCCCAAAGAAAGGAACAATGGCATGGGAGGCATCGCCAAGCAGCAAGCTTCTTTTTTTACTCCACGGGAAGCACTGAATGGTGACTAAGGAGGAGGTGGGATTGGTGAAAAACTGATCGGTGAGATTGGGAATAACCGGTAGCGTATCAGGGAAAACTTCTGAAAAGAAAGCACCCACTTTTTCTGGTGTATTTAATGCGTCAAAAGAGGAGGCCCCTTCAAATGGAAGAAAGAGCGTACAAGTAAAGCTCTTGTCGATATTGGGCAGGGCAATGAGCATGAATTTGCCCCTTGGCCAAATGTGGAGGGCGTTGGGGTCAATCTGGAACTCCCCATTTTTCCCTGCAGGAATGTTTAACTCTTTGTACCCATGTGGCAGGTAGTCTTGCGAAAAGTTGAACCTGTCGGAATGTAAAAAGGAGGCTCTTAGAACAGAATAGGCTCCATCAGCACCGATAATAACGTCACCAGGATATTCCTTCGCTTTTCCAGCCGCTGAGAAATGGAGTGTCGAGTTTTCGATATCGGCCTGCTCACATTTGTGTCCGAACCTGAAGGAAGCACCGGCAGCTTCTGCCTCACCAATAAGGTATTCGTTCAGCAAACCCCTCGATACTGAGTTGATAGCCTGATTGGCCTTTCCGTAAGGCTGAAAATGAACCTGGGAGTCTAACTGGTGAATCATACGACCATGCATAGGCAGCATCACCTTGTTGAGGTTCCTGGTAACCCCGGCTTTTTCCAAAGCCAGCAGGCCCCTGTCACTTAAAGCGAGATTGATGGATCTACCCCCTAACACATCATTTTTTCTTGGGTCAGGGCGCTTTTCAAAAACTTCTACTTTGAAACCCTTCTTTGCTAAAAAAATGGACAGCAGCGAACCAACCAGCCCCGCACCCAGGATCAGTATTTTTTCTTTAGCCATGTTTTATTGATGCTAGCTTTAAAAGTTCTTCCTTAAGAATTTCAACAAACTGAAAGACCTCCTCAAAGGTATTGTATAGTGGAGCGGGTGCAATTCTTATTACGTTCGGCTCCCGCCAGTCCGCAATAACTCCTCTTCTTTGGATAGCATTGAAAACTTCTTTGTTCCCGTTGGTAATGAACAAACTCAACTGACTACCTCTTTCTTCGGGATTGGAAGGCGTAATGATTTGAACAGTTTCGTCATCCTCATTAAGCTCCCTGAGCAAAAACTCCAAAAAACCGGTAAGGGCCATGCTCTTCTTTCTCAGCTCATCAATGCCAGCTTTTTCAAAAATATCCAGAGAAGCCATGTGCGCCGCCAACAGTAATACAGGGGCATTACTTAGCTGCCAACCGTCGGCATTGGGTGTTGGGTCGAACCCTTTTTTCATCTTAAATCGCTCTTGTTCATTATGTCCCCACCATCCGCCAAAGCGATTCAAATCCTTATTGGCGGCATGTTTTTCATGGACGTAAATTCCCGAAATGCCTCCCGGACTGGAATTCAGGTATTTGTAAGAGCACCAGGTTGCAAAATCAACCTCAGCGTCATGCAAGGACATCGGCACATTTCCCATGGCGTGGGCCAAATCAAAGCCCGCCAGCGCTCCGACCCCATGGGCTGCTTTGGTAATAGCAGCCATGTCGAAAAGCTGGCCGGTGTAGTACTGTATCCCACTGAACAGCACCAAAGCAAGTTCGTCTCCAGCTTTCGAGATTTCATTTACAATATGACCCGTAGAGTAAAGATTGGTGTCGACATCTGGCTCCACTTCTATGATACACTCTTCCGGGTCGTAGCCATACCATTTCAAATGGCTTTCCAGGGCATATTGGTCAGAAGGGAAGGCACCTTTCTCCATCAGAATTTTTCTGCGCTGCCCTTTAGGTTGATAAAAGGTGACGAGTAGCAGGTGCAAGTTCACCGTTAAGCTGTTCATCGCAACGACTTCGTGCTCTTTCGCCCCAACGAGGCGGCTGAGCGTTTTCCTGGCTTGCTTGTGATAAGTCATCCAGGGTGTCGCTCCTTCAAAGTGACCTTCTACGGCAAAGTGTGCCCAATTATCCATTTGTTCCTCTATGCTGTTGGTTGCAGCTTTTGGCTGGAGGCCAAGTGAATTGCCGCAGAAATAAATGCAATCTTTTCCGTTCCTTTGAGGGATTTTGAACAGAGGGCGGAACGAATTCATAGGATCATTCTCGTCTAGCCCCCGGGCGAAGCTAAGAGAATGTTTATAAAGGATGCTCATGTATTGTTTGGCTAAAGTTGTCTATAAAATATATGGTCAATGCGCCGTCCTCGCAATGAGCAGTAACGCCTGAAGGTTTGAAGCTAGCTTCCATTTAGTCCCTGCCAACGGCAAAAATAGGTAAATTAGAAAGGTTGGAGTGATGAGAGTGGCTAATTTTCACGCTTTTACCAGTTTGTTTTGATGGATGCCCAGCCAGTTGAGGGCGTTTTTGTGAAGTAACTTCTGCCGGGTGCTCTTCGAATAGGGCATTGACTGTATAAGTTTTCCCGGTTCATGCTCACCCAGGGGAAAAGGGTAGTCCGACCCCAAAACAATGTGATCCTCGCCGACCAGCTTCACTAACATGTCTAACGCCATTTGATCATACACCAGCGAGTCAAGATAAAATTTGCCTATATAATTTCTCGGGTTAACAGGGTTGTCAACGGCACAAAGGTCAGGGCGAACATTGAAGCCATGCTCAATTCTGCCGATGGTTGAGGGAAATGAACCGCCTCCGTGGGCAAAGGCTATTCTAAGATTTGGAAGTCTTTCGAAAACTCCCCCGAAAATGAGTGAGCAAATGGCCCTGGAGGTCTCTGCAGGCATTCCTACAAGCCATGGCAGCCAATACTTTGGCATGTCCTCTTTGCCCATCATGTCCCATGGATGAACAAATACCGAAGCACCCAACTCTTCTGCCGCTTGGAAAACGGGGAAAAGCTCTTCTGCATCCAGGTTGAGTTTATTTACGTGTGTGCCTATCTCAATCCCATGCAAGCCTAGTTGCTTCACGCACCTTTCCAGTTCCTTCACTGCGAGCTTTGTGTCCTGCAAAGGCAGGGTGCCGAGGCCGATATATCTGTCGGGATATTCCTGCACAATGGAGGCTATGTGATCGTTCAGCAGCATCGAAAGATCATGGGCGTCTTCTGCCTTGGCCCAGTAGTTAAACATTACTGGTACAGTCGATAGCACCTGCACACCCACTCCATGCTGGTCACACTCATGAATTCTCCTCGCCGGATCCCATGTATTGTCTTCTACCTCCCTGAAAAATTTATTGTCAATCATCATGCGGGCACAGCAGGGCTTGTGGTGCTCCAGCCTGATCCAGCCGCCATAGCCATACTTTTCCTTCAAATCCGGCCATTTTTCCGGTAGAATATGGGTGTGTATGTCTATTTTGAAATCATTATCCACTTTGACACAAAGTTAGGTTCTTGCTGGAGGCTCCATCACAGTGCCGCAGTTGCCACAGGTTCTTTTTTCTTCACTCTCGTAAAACTCCTGCATAATTGGAGGCAGTTGCGAAACGATGTCAGTAATTACCTCAAACTTCTCATGGAGTTTGTGACCGCACGCTTCACAAAACCACATGAAGCCATCCTTGTGTTTTTCTCCCCGGTACACTTCCATTACCAGCCCCACAGTATTGGCGGGCCTTTGCGGGGAGTGCGGTACTCGGGCTGGCAACAAGAAAATATCTCCTTCCTTAATGATCAGGTCAAGTGGCCTCCCATCTTCTATTATTTTCAGTTTTATATCTCCTTCTACCTGATAGAAAAATTCTTCAGTTTCATTATAGTGATAATCCTTTCGGGAGTTTGGGCCCCCAACTACCATCACTATAAAATCATCGTTTCCTTTATAAACTTGCTGGTTTCCTACCGGAGGCTTCAATAAATGTCGATTTTCATCTATCCAACCTTTAAAATTGAAGGGTCTTTTAATAGTCATAGCTAAACGAATAATGTTTTCGTATTTTTCTAAAAATAACGAATAATACCCATTTAGGAAAAGGTAGTATTACGAGAAAACGGTAACGGTTACTAAACTATGGATTTAGATTTGAAAGGAAGGAAGGCGTTGGTTTGTGGCAGTACTCAGGGAATTGGCCTGGCCAGCGCCATTGAGCTGGCCAGGCTAGGCGCTGAAGTTACGCTCCTGGCCCGAAATGAGGCAGCTATGAAAAAAATTGTCGCTGGTCTGGCTTCTGAAAACGGGCAGTCGCACAATTACCTCTCGGCCGACTTCAGTAGCCCCTCTAGTGTTGAGGTAGCCGTCGCAGCCGCCATCAACAGAGGAGCTCGCTATGACATACTAATCAATAACACCGGCGGACCTCCGGGCGGGCCATTGCTCGACGCAAATTATTCGCAGGTGTTCGATGCCATGGAGGCGCACCTGCATTGCAACCATATACTTGTGCAGAAGCTGTCACCGGGGATGAAGGAAAAGAAGTTTGGAAGAATCGTTAACGTAATAAGCACCTCAGTCAAAATACCTATCAACGGTTTGGGCGTTTCCAATACCGTGAGAGGGGCAGTAGCAAGCTGGGCAAAAACGCTCTCACTTGAGTTGGCACCTTTTGGAATAACGGTAAACAATGTGTTGCCCGGCTTCACTGAAACTGAGAGACTCTTTTCCCTCATCAGATCGAAGGCTGAAAAAGAAGGCAAATCGGAAGAGGAAGTGGCCAGGTCGATGAAGATGGAGGCACCTGCGGGGCGTTTTGGTACCTCAGAGGAAATTGCGGGGCTGGTCGCTTTTTTGGCGACACCGGCTGCGGCTTATATTAACGGCACAAGCATCCCGGTGGATGGTGGGAGAACTGGCTCCATTTGATATGAAGCAGCCTATTGTCGACCTTCATTGCGATTTGCTATCCTATCTGTCGTCAGTACCAGGTGCCCGGGTAGATAAGGCTATGGAATTTGGCGCCGCTGTACCGCATTTAAAGGCTGGCAATGTTAAACTTCAGGTAATGGCCATCTACACCGATACCAAAGCAGGAAGTAGTGCGGCTGGCGAGGAGCAGCGAAAGCTTTTTGAGGAGCTACCTATTCTCTCCAACAGTTCTTTTAGCCGTTTTACAAGCAGTGCACTTTCTCTGGAGACACTGGAGAACCACTCAGGCTGCTACGCCTGGTTGGCAATAGAAAATGGATCAGCCTTTTGTGAAGAGGACGAGAGTCTCAGCTCCGGCTTGCTCCGGCTGGAGCAAATGGTCGCATCATCCGGCCCGCTGGCCTACATTATTATGACTCATCACTATGAAAATCGCTTTGGAGGCGGCAACTATTCGGATGTGGGGCTGAAGGCCGATGGCGAGGTGCTGCTTGATTTTCTGGACGGAAAAAGGATTCCGGTTGATTTGGCACATACGAGCGACAAGCTGGCTTACGGCATTCTGAATTATATCGACAAAAGGAGCCTGAATGTCCCGGTGTTGGCTAGTCACTCGAACTTTCGAAACGTTCACAGCCATGTCAGAAACCTTCCGGATGAGCTGGCGATGGAGCTGATAAGACGAAATGGACTGATCGGCATCAATTTTCTGCGTAACTATATCAACGACACCGATCCCGGAGTGCTATATGATCACATTGACCATGGCATAAAGCTTGGGGCGCAGCACCTTCTGGCATTTGGGGCCGACTTCTTTTATGCATTGAATCATCCTGACCCATCTCGTTACCCAATCTATTTTCAAGGGCAAGACAACGCCTCCTGGTATCAAAAGATTCTGGCCGAAATGAGGGAGAAAGGAGCGAAGCATTTTGAAAGTGGCATTGCCTATAAGAATGCGATTGGTTATTACTCATCATTGAAATGAAGAAGTTTGCCAACTATATCGACGGAAAGCTTGTGCCCTCAAAGTCAAAGGATTATCTGGACAACTATAATCCGGCGACAGGAGACGTCTACAGTTTGCTACCCGACAGTTGCCAGGAAGACGTCGAGGAGGCAGTTGCCGCAGCAAAAAGAGCATTTCCGGGGTGGTCTGCCCTTTCCCCCGGGGATCGATCACAGTACCTTATTAAAATTGCAGAAGCTGTGGAACAGTGCCAGGCGGAGCTTGCTCTTGCCGAAACAACCGACACGGGAAAGCCCCTTTGGCTTTCAAATGCCATGGATATTCCCAGGGCGGCTGCCAATTTTCGATTTTTTTGGCACGCTATTACCCAATTTGCTTCCGAGTCGCATCTGGTCGACGGTGTTGCACTGAATTATACCCGCCGTGGTCCTCTTGGCGTGGTTGGGTGCATTTCTCCCTGGAATCTGCCCCTATACCTCTTCACCTGGAAGGTAGCGCCGGCGTTAGCTGTAGGCAACACGGTGGTCGCCAAACCCTCTGAGCTCACTCCCCACACGGCCTTCCTGTTGTCAGAAATTTGTATAAAGGCCGGACTGCCTCCTGGCGTCCTGAATATAGTACACGGGGCCGGCGGCAAGGTTGGTCAGTCCATCGTCCAACACGACGAGGTCAAGGCCGTGTCGTTTACCGGAGGCACTGCTACAGGGAGAAAGGTTGCTCTTACCGCTGCCGAGACATTTAAAAGGACATCCCTTGAGCTTGGTGGTAAGAACCCAACCATCATTTTTGAAGATTGTGAATTTGATTTGGCTGTTGAAAGTGCTGTTCGATCTTCCTTCACCAATCAGGGTGAAATATGCCTCTGTGGTTCGAGAATTTATGTTGAGGAGGGTATTTATGAGAAGTTTTTGAGTGAATTTGTAAAACAGGTTGGCGGTTTGAAGGTGGGCGATCCATTGGACGTCAACGTAAAGATAGGGGCACTTATTTCTCAACAACATCAACAGAAGGTGCTACAGTATCTGGAGGTAGCGAAACAGGAAGGTGGGCATGTTTTGTGTGGCGGCGGCATGGAAATGGTTGCTGGCAGATGTGAAGGGGGCTATTTTGTGCAGCCGACTGTGATTGTTGGGTTGCCAAACTCATGCCGGACAAATCAGGAGGAGATATTTGGGCCAATAGTAACGGTTCAACCTTTTAAAGGGGCCGATCAGGCCATTAGCCTGGGCAACGAGTCATCATATGGTCTGGCGGCAAATATTTGGACGTCTGACCTGAAGAAAGCACACAATGTTTCTCACAAGCTGAATTTTGGTATTGTATGGGTCAATACCTGGCTTTTGCGGGATCTTCGCACCCCGTTTGGCGGAATGAAGAATTCTGGTTTGGGTAGAGAGGGTGGTTTCGAGTCGTTGCGGTTTTTTACCGAAGCCCAAAACATTTGCATCAAACTGTAAAAAGAAAGGCCTCAATTGAGGCCTTTCTTTTTTTATGATGGGTGTGATCGATTAAACAGCTTCGCCTTCTGGCTTAAGTCTGTTGATTTTGAATGGCTTACGCTCCTTATGGCCGCAGTAAGAGCACTCGTAGTATTTCATCATTTCGCCGTCTTCATCATTAGTGGCTGTCCTGGTAACTTCCTCTTTCATCACTCTGAGGGTTTGATAGTTACACTCGCTGCACTGTAGTGCATGAAGTCGACCATTGTATTTTTCAATCTTCACGTAGCCTGACACCTCATCAATCCAAACGTCATAGTCTACGGAGAAGGCAAGTTCTTCAGCCTGCATACCTTCGTCAAGGTATTCATCTTCCTCTTCTTCACTCAGAAGCTTCATCTTACGGCCATCGGGAGAGAGCCTTGGAGAGTATCTCAATTTCTTCAGACGCTTCTCAATATAGAAGGGGTAGTAAAACTTGAGTACATTTTGAACAACCACGCCAGCAATGATACCAAGCATGGAACTAACGAATATCCTTACGAAGAACCAAAGAACACCTGTTTGTTCTACAAGCGTATTTGAATACAGAGCAGCACCAATGATTATAAGAAGAAAGGCATACCACAAAAAGTTAATCTCGTTTTTGTTGATATAGTCATATTTAGTTTTCTTATCACCGATAGAAGCTAATCTGAGGAAATGATAAATAAGGACAACTAAACCGATAGCAACTAAAGCATAAGCCCCATATTTCCCATAGGTGTTCCAAGCTTCAAGCAGACTAGGTGAAATTTCTTGCATAGCGATTCGACGTTAATAGGTTCAAAAGTAAGTTTTGTTCGATGTAAGGTTTATGTGGCAATTAAATAGCTCTTTCGTTGTGAGAATTGCACATTTACAGTATTGCAATGTACAAATATATTTAATTCAGCATTTATTCAATCTTATAGACAGCTAAAATTAAAAAAAAAATGGCGGCTACCAAAAGTATTAGAATGCCGGGCCGGGTCGTTTTGGGCTACCGCTCAATGTAATATGCTAATCAAAAAGGCAGGCATAGCTGTTTGATTTTCTTGTGGAAGGCAAAAATAGCACTCTCTTTCGCAACTTTTTGATGAAAATCTGGTTCAGTATTAGAAATACCTATTATTAGGTATGGAATTTGCAGGTGGTTATTGGTACCTTTGGGTAGTTTATTGACTCTTCAATTTCATTACCCCAAAGCCAACCATAATTATTTAGAATGCCTCAATATAAATTGGGGGCATAGATGTTGTTAGCAACCCAAATTTTTAACCCTAAGGGCAATTAGGCCTCTGTTTGTTATCAAAGTGTAATTTTTTTGTAAAATCTCATTTGACCTGATAAAAACGTTGGTAAAATTTAAAAATAGCATTAACTGGGTATAAACTTTAATTTTTACGATATAATTCATAATCTTGCAAACCAATTCAAATTATTTAACCATGAAAAAACTATTTAGAAATTTATTGTTCTTTAGTGCAATCGGATCTGTAGCCATTCTGGCAAGTTGCGGTGGTGACGAAGAAGAGCCACTTCCAACTGCACCTTCAATGGAAGTAGAAGTAGAAGGTGTTGAAGTAACAGGGGCAGCTATTTCTGCTGTTGAGGGTGAAACGGTTACTTTTACAGTAACAGTAACAGCACCAGGTGTATTTAACACATTGAATGTTACTCCTTCTGTTGATGGAGTTGCTGGTACATCTACGCCATATCCAAGAACTGCGTCAAATGTTACTTTATCAGAGGAAGGCACTGTGGCTGTTATTGGTCTGACCTACACTTTCGATGCTGATGACGTTGATAAAGATTTGTCATGGACTTTCGAGGGAGTTGACGATAGCAACCAAACAACAGAGAAAACTTTTACAGCTACTGTTGAAGCAGCTCCTGTTGAAGTAGTTGTGTATACTGAAACACTTATTGGCGGTCAGTCAAATGCAACCCTAGGAAGCTTTTATGATGCGGAGGAGAACAAAGTTTATAAGTACGCTGAAACCAGAGATACTCATTCAGCCAGCGTCGACTTCTTGTTTTTCTATGGTGACACTAATAAGTACGCAATTGCTGCAATGGATGATGCCGATGCAAATACTGCATTTTCTGCTGCCCTAAACGTTACCAATGCGCTATCTGCAATAATGCCAACTAAAAACGCTACTAAGTTTAAGGTAACCACATTGACTGCTGCACAATTCGACGCAATCGGAGATGTGGACGCACTAGCCAGTGCTTATGGCGAAGTGGCGGCAGATGCTTCTAAAGTGAATAACCTTGAGGCTGGTAAAGTATTTGCGTTTGTTCAAGCTTCTGCAAGAGGATCAAAGAAAGGTCTTGTAAAGGTTGTGAAAACTGATGGAACTTCTGGAACTAACAGGTCGATTACTGTTACAGTTAAGATAGAGCCATCTGAAGACTAAAAATTTGCGTTCAAGCAAATAAATGCAAAGGCCATCCCAGCGGGATGGCCTTTCTTTTTTACACCAACGAGTCCAGCGCCTTTTTGCACGCTTCCGGCTTTTCGTACATGCCCATGTGGGCTGTTTCCTCCAAAAGCACAAACTGATCAGACCCAACCATTTCTTTCATTAGCAGGCTTTGTTCTAATGGCACAGCACCGTCTTTTTCACCGGCAATGATGAGCTTTGGTTGCTTAAACATCTTCAACACTTCGCTTCTTTCAGGCCTGTCCCGCATGGCAGCAGTGTAGGCGGTCAGAGTATCAAGCCTGGTTTCTGCTGCCAGGCCAACTACTTGCTGCACAATGACTGGATTCTTTCTTCTAAAGAGGCTGTGGAAAAGACCTGGGACAAATTCAGTAGTAAAACTTTCTACTCCGCTTTTGTTGACGAAATCAATCACTTTGTTTCTTGTTGCTTTCTTTTCCGGTGAATCAGCAAAGACAGTGGAGTGAAACAAACACAGGCCTTTCAGGCTATTCCCATATTTTTCTGCCAGAGCCAGTGCCACATAGCCTCCCAGTGAATGTCCGACAACAATCGGTTCAATCTGTTCAGGTTCAATCACCTGATGGTAAATAACCTCAGCCACCCAATCGATGGAAAGTGGGTGGGGTAGCTCTAAATTGCTCTTCCCAAATCCGGGAAGGTCTACGAGATAGATTGTTCTGCCTGGAAAAGCCGACAGCATGTTTTTCCAGATGCTGTGGTCTTCGCAAAAACCGTGAAGCAAAAGTACGGGAGAGTCATTAGAAGATGGTAGCTCTTCGAGAGATAGTTTCTTTACAAATAGGGCCATATGGCCAATATAGTAAGATTATTTTAGTACGCCGGACGGCTCAAGCAGTTTGATAGCTGCCTCATAAATTCCCTGGGTATCGAAGCCGCACTCATGGTGCAGCTCATGCTGCTCCCCATGCTCAATTACATCGTCGGGTATTCCCAGGCGCACAATTTTGGAGGCATAACCGTTATCGGCCATAAACTCAATGATGGCACTACCAAAACCACCCTGTAGACAGCCATCTTCGACTGTGATTACATATTTGTGAGTTTTGAAGACCTCGTGCAGCATCGCCTCATCCAATGGCTTCACGAACCGCATATCGTAATGTGCTGCATCCACATGATCCTCTTCTAACATATGGCATGCTTCGGTGGCATAGTTCCCAATGTGCCCTAGGGTTAGTATAGCCAGGTCATCGCCTTCTCTTAGCTTTCTGCCTTGGCCAATTGGTATTTCTTTGAAAGGGGTCTTCCAATTGGGCATTACCCCGTTGCCTCTTGGATACCTGATAGTGAATGCACCTTCTTTTTGCAGCTGGGCGGTATACATCAGGTTTCGAAGCTCCTCCTCATTCATCGGTGAGGAAACGACCATATTAGGGATGCAACGCATGAAGGCGATATCGTAAGCCCCATGATGCGTAGGCCCATCAGCTCCTGAAAAGCCTGCCCTGTCGAGGCAGAATACCACCGGCAGATTCTGAAGGCACACGTCGTGGATCACCTGGTCGTAAGCACGTTGCATAAATGTGCTGTATATATTGCAGAAAGGTGTTAATCCCTGCGTAGCCAGGCCGGCAGAGAAAGTTACCGCATGCTGCTCGGCAATGCCTACATCAAAAGCCCTGTCCGGCATGGCTTTCATCATGATGTTCATGGAGGAGCCAGAGGGCATCGCTGGGGTGATCCCCATTATTTTTTCGTTCTTTTTGGCCAGCTCAACAAGAGTGTGTCCAAACACGTCCTGATACTTGGGCGGTTGTGGCGCATCATAAACTTTCTTGTGAATCTCTCCTGTTAGCTTGTCGAACTTACCCGGCGCATGCCATTTTGTTTGGTCTTTTTCCGCTAAAGCGAAGCCCTTGCCTTTCACCGTAACACAATGCAGGATCTTAGGCCCGGGAATGTCTTTCAGGTCATTAAAAATCTGTGCCAGATGCGTAACGTCGTGGCCGTCTACCGGGCCAAAATATCTTAAGTTAAGAGATTCAAAGAGGTTGCTGCTCTTTATCAAAAAGCCCTTTACACTGTTTTCGACTTTGGAAGCAATTTCCTGGGCGTTTGGCCCAAACTTGCTGATTTTTCCCAGGATGTTCCACACTTCGTCCTTCACCTTGTTGTAGGTGTGGGACGTGGTTATATCAGTAAGGTAATCCTTTAGTGCGCCCACATTGGGGTCTATCGACATGCAATTGTCGTTCAACACTATCAGCAGGTTGCTGTTCGCTACGCCGGCGTGATTCATGGCTTCGAAGGCCATTCCACCAGTAAGGGCACCGTCGCCTATTACAGCTACATGTTGCTTCTGCTTTTCTTTTTTGTAGTGGGAAGCCACTGCCATCCCAAGCGCCGCAGAAATAGATGTTGAAGAGTGACCTACCCCAAAGGCGTCATATTCACTTTCCTTTCTTTTGGGGAAGCCGGATATCCCACCATAAAAACGGTTGGTGTGGAATACCTCCTTTCTTCCTGTGAGAATTTTATGCCCGTATGCCTGATGCCCCACGTCCCAAACCAGCTGATCATTTGGCGTATTAAATGCGTAGTGAAGGGCGACGGTAAGCTCCACAACGCCAAGGCTGGCTCCAAAATGCCCACCATATACTGACACATTGTCGACAATGAATTGACGTAATTCATCCGCCAGCTGCACTAGCTGTGATGGATCAAGTTTTCTGACGTCAGAAGGGTAATTGATAGTGGAAAGAAGCTCGCCGGGCTGTATCAGCATACTATTCGCAGGTTGTGATATAAGGTAATCAACTAACCAGTTCCTTAAATGTTTATTGTAACTTTTTTCTCTTTATGAGTCAATCGAGGTGGCAAAGGTACATTTTTTTGGCTAAAGGCTTACTATTATTTACTGAGTTGGTAAATTTGATGCTACCTTACAGAAAATGGATATCTCACAAACCGATTCTTCAAAGTTTGAAATCAAATTGGCATTGTTCGAAGGGCCGTTTGACCTGCTCTTGTTCTTCATTGAAAGAGACGAGCTGGATATTCATGATATTCCGATCTCTAAAATTACGGCCGACTTTCTTGACTACCTGCAGCACCTCGAGTCGATGAATATTGAGGTGGCCAGCGAATTTATATTAGTAGCAGCTACGTTGATGCGCATAAAGGCAAAGATGCTGCTACCCAGGCCAGTGCTGGACGAGCTAGGCAATGAAATTGACCCAAGAGAGGAGCTTGTTAAACACCTGCTGGAGTACAAGAAGTACAAGTCGGTGGTGGAGGAGCTCTCGAAAATGGAGGCAGACAGATTGGACAGAGAAATGAGGGGGAATCTTGAAAAAGAGCTCAGGTCGCTGTCAGAAATAAACAATGTGGAAGCCGAGTTGCAGGATATTGACCTTTATAAGCTGCTGAAAGTGTATATGCGGGTGTTGGAGAGGTTTGAGTACGAGCAGAAAAAACCGATACACAATGTGGTGCAATACCCATTCACCATATCCAGCCAAAGGGACTTCATCATGAATAAACTGGGTGATGCTGGCCGGCTGTCGTTTGCTAATGTAATGGAAGATATGCCAACAAAAATCGCAGTGATATTTAACTTTCTTGCCATTCTGGAGCTGCTGCAAATGAGAATGATCACCATTTTCATTGGCGAAGGATTTAACAACTTTTGGATTGAAAAACTTGAAGGCGAAGAAGTGGTGGTGCTGCCTGAAGAATAAAAAAAAGCCATGAAATGCTTCATGGCTCTGTGGCTTGCTTTGGCTAATCTTTCTTAAACCCTCTCGAACTGAGAGAAAAAGAAGCCAGCTTCAATGGCAGCATTCTCGTCTGAGTCTGATCCATGCACAGCATTTGCCTCAATTGACTTAGCAAAAATCTTGCGGATGGTTCCATCGGCAGCCTTGGTAGGGTCGGTGGCACCAATCAGTTTGCGGAACTCTTCTACTGCATTGGCTTTTTGAAGCACCAGTGCAATTATTGGAGCTGAAGACATGTAGGCACAAAGTTCACCATAAAAAGGACGTTCCTTATGCACTTCGTAGAACTTACCAGCCACCTCGGGAGTCAGCTTAGTTAGCTTCATTGCTTTAATAGTAAACCCAGCTTCCTCAATCATTTTTAGGATTGCGCCGGAGTTTCCTGCGCCGTAAGCGTCAGGCTTAATCATTGAAAAGGTAATTGATCCTGCCATTTTTGATTATATATTAGAAAGGGTTTTCAAAACGCCCGCAAAGTTAGCAGATTAATTTGTTTTGAACGAACGCTGGCACTAAATAGGCACTCCTTTAACCATTTGCGTTCGGGAATGCGTTTTTCTAATTAAAATATTCTTCTCACTTTTGCACTTCACATTTTACCTGTTCTCCTCGGAAGGTATCATTTTACATGCAGCAAATTGACCAGTTTAGGGATTTACTCCTTCAACCCAAGCGAATAATCATCACTACCCATATAAAGCCAGATGCCGATGCATTGGGCTCTTCGTTGGGTTTGGCGAATTATCTTTTGGCAAAAGGGCATCATGTGGATGTGATTACCCCCACTGATTACCCGGAGTTTTTGGTCTGGATGAAGGGAAATGACGCTGTAATCAACTTCGAAGATGGCAATGAGACGCTCTCGGCCAAGCTAATCGATGCAGCTGACATCATTTTCTGCCTGGATTTTTCCACGCTGTCCCGGATTGAAAAAGTAGGAGAGCTGGTGGCTGCCTCCAAGGCAGTGAAGGTACTCATCGATCATCACCTCAACCCAGGTGACTTCGCCGATTACAGCCTTTGGACGATAGAAGCTTCGGCAACCGCTGAGCTCGTTTTTCAGCTTATTGAGCAGCTGGGGGATAAATCTCTTATAGACAAAGATATTGCAGAATGCCTGTACGCCGGCATTATGACCGACACAGGCTCATTTCGGCATCCTTCAACCTCATCCAGGGTTCATCGAATAGTGGCTGACCTGATAGATAGCGGTGCGGATGTCACCAAAGTGAGTAAACTAATTTACGACAATAACTCCATTGACAGGCTGAAGTTTTTAGGGTTTGCCTTCAGCCAAAGGTTGCAGGTAGTCTCTGACCTTGGTGTTGCTTACTTTGTTATCAGCAAGGAAGACCTGAAGAAGTTCAACTCAAAGAACGGTGACACTGAGGGGCTTGTGAACTATGCCTTGTCTATAAAGGGCGTGGTGATGGCGGCCACAATCATCGAAAGAGACGGAAAGGTAAAAATGTCTTTCAGGTCGATGGGAGATTTTTCTGTCAATCAGTTTGCCAGAGATCATTTTGATGGCGGGGGCCACAAAAATGCAGCAGGAGGAGCCTCCACGGATAGCCTGGAAGCTACAGTTGAAAAGTTCAAGAATTTATTGCCTTTATATAAAGAAGATTTAAACAAAAACATTTCATTCTTACATGTTTAATAAAATTAAAAACCTATCGGGGTTGCTGGGACTGGCAGCTCTGGTAATTGCCTGTGGTGGTGCTGACAAATTTACAACGAAATCCGGGGCAGAGGTGTCTTACATTCGAAACGGCGAGGGAGAGAAACCTGCGGATGGCCAGATTCTTACTATGCATATTTCGTACCTCAACGAGAATGGAAATGCGCTGTTCAACAGTGTAGAAGCAGGAGGAGGCCGACCATTGCCGATGCTTTATAACGACTCGGCCTGGCAAACTCAGGGAGTACTTTATGAAGTGTTCCGTGAACTAAAAAAGGGAGACAGTGTGCAATTTAAAATGACTGCTGAAGCACTATTTGAGGATACATTCGGAACTCAGTTGCCGGACTCTATCAAGAGAGGCAGCCAGATCACCTTCAATTGCAGCCTGGTGGATATGATGAGCGAAGAACAATATCAGGAGGAGCAGATGGCGTTACAGCAAGCTGAAATGGAAAAAATGCAGATGGAGGCCGAAGGTCAAATTATAGTTGACGGTGAAATCATCGACAAATATTTGGCTGACAATAATATTGCTGCTCAAACCACTGAGTCCGGCCTTCGCTACGTTATCACAAAGCAGGGCACCGGCGAAACTCCAACGCCCGGAAGCATGGTAAACGTGCATTATATTGGCACCACCCTTGCAGGCGAGAAGTTTGATGCTTCATACGACAGAGGCGAGCCTCTACAGTTTGTGATAGGCCGGGGGCAAGTGATTCCAGGTTGGGACGAAGGCATTGCCCTGCTCAATACAGGTGCTGAAGCTACACTTTATGTGCCATCTTCGCTGGCTTACGGAGCAAGAGGTGCGGGCGGAGCAATTAAGCCGAACGAAATTTTGAAATTTGAAGTAGTGTTGGTTGGGATCGAACAAATGTAGACTATGATAAAGCGAATTTCTCTTCTTTTACTTGTGGTGATTGGGCTGGTGACGTTGGGGTGTAAGAAGGACGATGATCCGCTTACGCTACAGGAGCAGTACGATGCTATTGATAAGTATATTAAGAAGAACGACCTGAAAAATGTTCAAACTACCGCAAGTGGTCTCAGGTATACAATCACCAGGGAAGGCACCGGTGCCTTCCCCAGGGTGAACGACGTAGTTACAGTCAACTACGAAGGCAAACTGCTTAGCGGCAAGAAATTTGATTCTTCTTATGATAGCGGTGAGCCATATAAGTTTACTCTTGGCGTTGGCAAAGTAATTAAAGGATGGGACGAGGGAGTGGCGTTGTTGCCTGTAGGCAGCGAAGCCATATTGCTCATCCCTTCAAATCTTGGCTATGGCACGAGAGGCTTTGGGGACGATATAGGCTCCAATCAAGTTTTGGTTTTTAAGATTGAAGTTTTGGATAGCAAAAGATAAATAAAGTCGAGTGATGATATTTAGAGTTAAAACAGCTGCGGTTATTTTGTTTGTTGGAACGCTGGCAGCGTCACTTGCGAGCTGCGATCTTAGTGTGGATGAGCCCGACCCCGTATTTGATGTGGAGGCACAATACAAAAAGGACAGCATAGCCATCGATGAATATTTGGCTAAGTATGGCATTGAGGGCGTGCAGACAACAGAGAGTGGGCTGAGGTACAAGATCCTCGAAGAGGGCGGCGGGCCAGCGCCAAATAAGAACGACATCGTTTCGGTGCACTTTACCATCAGCAGGATGGATAGCGCCGTAATAGAGACCACCTTAAAAGATGTAGCAATTCGCTATAATATCTATGATACCGTGTTTGCCTACGTGCCCTACAAATTCAATTTTGGTGCCGGATTTGTTTTCTCAGGCTTTCAGGTGGCAGGGCTTAAAGAAGGCAGTCAGTTAATGAAATTGAATGACCGGTTTGTGTTTTACCTGCCTTCAAAATTAGCCTTTGGGACGGTTGCCTACGGGCAAATACCGGCCAACTCGCCTTCGGTGTGGGAGTTGAAAATGGTTCAAATTCGTTGACGCAAAAAATGAATGAAATTTGCATCGCATCTAACAATGCACACAAGCTAAAGGAGATAAAAGAAATACTGGAGGAGAGCTATCAATTGCTCTCCCTTTCTGATATTGGCTGTACCGACGACATTCCGGAAACGCAGCCAACTATTGAAGGGAATTCTCTGCAGAAGGCCCAATACATTTGGGATCGTTACAAAGTAAATTGCCTCGCAGACGACACAGGTCTACTGGTAGACTCCCTCAACGGTGAGCCGGGCGTCATTTCTGCAAGGTATGCCGGTGACCAAAGAAGCGGGGATGACAATATTGCCCTGCTGCTAAACAAACTCGATGGAAATCCGAAAAGAAATGCGCATTTCAAAACAGTAATGACCTTTATTGATGCAGGCAGCATTTATCAGTTCGAAGGAAAGGTGTTTGGAGAAATAACTACAAGGACCACAGGTGCGGGAGGCTTTGGGTATGACCCTGTTTTTTTACCTGAGGGTAAAACACTTACTTTTGCTGAAATGGGTAGCAAGGAAAAAAATGCAATAAGTCACCGGGGCAGAGCCCTCGCAAAGTTTGCTGCCTTTTTGAAGTATCAGCAAATGTCCGCTAGCCTAAAATGAAAGAACCGCTTGTTGTAGGAATGACTGGAGGCAGTGCGTCAGGAAAGACGTTGTTTCTCAGCAGCCTGATGGAGATTTTTCAGGACGGCGAAATCTGTCTTGTCTCTCAGGACAATTACTACAAGTCAAGAGACACGCAACCAGTTGATGAAAACGGTGTCAAAAATTTCGACACCCCTCTTTCGATAGATTTCGACGAATTTCGGCATGACCTGGAGGAGCTCAAAAGAGGCAAGACCGTGCAAAGACAAGAGTATACCTTCAACAACCCGAACGTCACTCCAAAGGACTTGGTCTTTAAGCCGTCGCCCATAATTATTGCCGAAGGCATTTTTGTGTTTTATGACAAGGAGCTTTCCAGTCTTTTCGATTTGAAGCTTTTTATTGAAGCCAAAAACTACCTCATGCTCAAGCGCCGGATAACCAGGGACGCCCTCGAAAGGGGATATGATTTGGATGACGTGCTCTATCGATATGAAAAGCATGTGGCTCCCACTTTCGAAAAATACATAGAACCCCTTAAGCATGAGGCCGACATAATTATTCCCAATAACCACCATTTTCACAAAGCGCTTCAGGTGGTGGTTGCTTATCTGAAAATGGAACTGGCCGACAGAAAGGCATAAATAGACAACTTTACTGGGAAGTTTGGCGGAAAGCCTTACTTTTGCGGTTCTTCATGAAAACTCAGTTGAAAATATTAAGCAAGAAGAAAAGCATCACGCTGGCAGTGGGTCTACTGGCTGCCGTCGTAGTGGCTTGCACGTCTGTTTTTCAGTTTAGCTTAACTTCTATCGATGCTGACGTTAGTAAAAGTGAAGTCGCTCAGACCCAGGGTGACACAGACAATTTGCAGTTTGAAGCCCACCGGACGGCGGACGATAATACTGATTCGCAAAAAACAGTATATAAAATCCAGGCTGTTTCGCAGGGAATCCAATTGCATGTGACTTATACGCCCATCGTTTGGGAGTCGTTCGACGTTGATTTACCTGAATTTAAGGCGGAGATTCCGCAGCAGCTATATAAAGCCGGTTGGGAGTATTTTAGGGTGCTCTTCACAGACATTATAGCTGCAAACGCCCCTTAGGGAATCCCTTTCCCTGTAAGGCCGAGTCTGGCCTGCTGATGATCTCATACATACTGCCCACAAATAGCTTTTAGGGCTAATCACGTAAAAAGCAGAGGAATTTTGTGCGGCATGGTGATGAGCTATTAAATAAACTACTGAAAAATAAACATAACACTCATGAAAAATAAAGGTGGAATAATACTACTTACCGTAGTTGTTTCCTTACTATGTATCTATTACCTCTCCTTCACATTCGTGTCGAAGGGAGTACAGCGCAAGGCTGAGCAGTATGCGACCGATGCATCGGGAACGGTAGATTTTACCAAAAAACAACAATACCTGGATTCGGTTTGGAATGAGCCAGTCTACAATTTTTTGGGTATTGAATTCACATACAAAGAAATAAAGGAGACTGAATTAAACCTCGGCCTAGACCTTCAGGGCGGGATGCATGTAACCCTTGAGGTGTCGCCGATTGAGATTGTAAAGGGGCTGAGCGGTGATAGCAAGGATCCGGCTTTCATCGCATCGCTGAATGAGGCGAGACAGGTAACCCTGACGTCTCAGGCCAGCTTTGTTCCCGAGTTCTATGCTGCCTATCAGCGGAATGCTCCCGGTCAAAAGCTAAGCTATATTTTTGCCAATGCAGCAAATAGGGGGCGCATCAGCCTTCAGTCTACTGACGAAGAGGTGCTGGAAATCATCAATTTCGAAGTAGAAAATGCAATTGATCGTTCTTTTCAGATCTTGCGCACTCGTATCGACAGGTTTGGAACGTCGCAGCCAAATATTCAGAGACTGCCAGGCACAGGCCGCATTCAGATAGAGTTGCCCGGAGTTGATAACCCTGAAAGGGTTCGCAAGCTTTTGCAGGGTGTTGCGCAGCTTGAGTTTTGGGAAGTAAATGAAGTCAATGACATTTTTAGTACACTTTCGGCTATCAATCAGCTGGTTGTTGACGATGAGAAAGCAAAGAATGCTGAAGTAACTGTTTATCCAGACTCGAGCGCCGCAGAGTCAACCACTGCATCAAATGACCTGGCTGACTTACTTTCTGACTCAACGGCTGACGATTCTACAGATTTGGCTGCTCAGTTGGAGTCAGATACCTCTGACATATCAGCGCTGTCGAGCGGACAGTCACCACTTTTCAGCTTGATGAAAGGTGGTTATGGGCTGATGTATGATGTGAAGGACACTGCCAAAATCAACCGCATTTTTGAGCGCAAAGACGTGCAGGGCATGATTCCTTCGACGATGAAATTTCTTTGGGCAGTAAAACCGACGCAAATCGACGAATTTTCAACCGAGGAACTTCTGGAGCTATACGCAGTAAAAACGAGCAGAGGCGGCAGAGCCCCTCTTACCGGCGAAGTAATCACGGATGCCCGTCAGGACCTGGATCAAAGCGCCAGACCGGCTGTGAGCATGCAAATGAATGCTACAGGGGCAAAAGCCTGGAGAAAGCTTACCAGCGAGAACATCAATCGGCGGATTGCCATTGTACTTGACAATTACGTTTATTCAGCGCCAATGGTGCAGGGTGAAATACCTAACGGTAGCTCCTCTATTACCGGCACATTTACACTGGAGGAAGCCAAGGATTTGGCCAATGTGCTAAAGGCCGGTACACTTCCGGCACCGACGACTATCGTGGAAGACGTAGTAATTGGGCCGACGCTTGGTAAAGAGGCTCAGCAGCAGGGAATCATATCAATTGTGGCTGGTTTGGCCATTGTGATCATCTTCATGGTGGCTTATTATGCCAAGGGTGGTTTCATCGCCAACCTGGCACTTGCCTTCAACGTGTTCTTCATACTTGGGATTTTGGCCCAGCTAAGTGCCTCACTCACCCTTCCGGGTATTGCGGGTATAGTGCTTACCATTGGTATGGCGATTGACGCCAACGTGTTAATCTTTGAAAGGATTCGTGAGGAGCTAAGAGGCGGTGCCTCTATTAAGCAGGCAATCTCTGGGGGTTATGAAAAGGCTTACAGCTCTATCATTGACTCCAACGCTACCACCTTCCTTACTGGTCTTATCCTTTATACGTTGGGCCAGGGACCTGTGAAAGGTTTTGCCATCACGCTGATGATTGGTATTGTTTGTTCGTTCTTCTCGGCCGTATTCATCACAAGAGTAATTGTGGAGTGGTGGTCTAAGAAAGGTGATGAGAGTAAGATTAGCTTTGACTCACCTCTTTCGAAGAACTTCCTACAGGATACAAAAGTGGATTTCATAGGAAAAAGACGTTTGGCTTACATTTTCTCAGGCACGTTCATTGCGCTGGGTATAGTAGCTTTTATTATCAAAGGAGGCCTAAGCATGGGTGTTGACTTCACTGGCGGGCGCTCTTACATTGTGTCGTTCGCTTCTCCCCAGACGCCATCAGAGATGAAAGTGAAGCTGTCAGACTCCTTTGATGGGCAGAGCACAGAAGTGAAGTGGTACGGCGGTGACAATGTGCTGAAAATTACAACTAGCTTTTTGATCAATAATGAATCGGACGAAGCCGACTTGCAAGTGAGGGAGGCTTTGATCAGCGGTGTGAGTAGCATCACCGGGTTCCAATACACCGAGGACGATAGTAAAGTGGACGATACACATTTTGCAATTTCGAGCTCCTCGAAAGTAGGTGCAACAATTGCAGATGACATAAAGGCTTCGTCTACGGAGTCTGTGGTTTTTGCTCTTATCACGATCTTCCTTTATATACTGATACGGTTCAGGAAATGGCAATTTGGCCTGGGCGCCCTGGTGGCTCTGTTCCACGACGTGCTTTTCGTGCTGGCGGCTTTGGCAATTGCGAACTTGTTCGGCCTTTCTTTCGAGGTTGATCAGGTATTTATAGCAGCCATGTTGACGCTGATCGGTTATTCAATTAACGATACCGTTGTAGTGTTTGACAGGGTGAGGGAGAATATGCAATTGAGACCGTCAAGCGATAACAAGACAGTGTTTAACCTGGCATTGAACGAAACAATAAGCAGAACTACAATCACTTCTGCTACCACCCTTTTCGTGGTGTTGATTCTTTTCTTGTTTGGTGGAGCAGTCCTCAAAGGGTTCTCTTTTACCCTATTGATTGGTATTTTGATAGGAACATACTCTTCGTTGTTTATTGCAACTCCGGTTGTTTTAGACTTTGAGAGGAAAAAGAAGTAAAAGTGTAAACCGTCGCTAAGAAAAGGAGTACAGGAATGTGCTCCTTTTTTTTATTTTTCTTACATGAGAAAGATGTATGCTGATGTTGATAGTTTAGGTCAAAGTGAGCTGGATACCTTTGTATAGATCTTCAAGGTCTTTTGATCCAGCTATAAGAATATAAAAAAAGGGAAGCAGTTGTTAACTGACTTCCCTTTACTTTTTTTATTTCAGATCAACCACGGCTAAATCTTGACTTCATCCAGGTTAATAAACTCAATCTCCCGGTTGTCGTTGAGCGACACTCCTATGACTGAGTCCTTTTGTACCTTGCCTGCAAGAATCTGCTTCGACAGCTCGTTGAGAATCATTCTTTGCATCACTCTCTTTAAAGGCCTGGCACCAAACTGAGGATCAAAGCCCATTTCGCCAAGGTAATCCAGTACGTCTGCCGAAGCCTCCAGTTTTATACCGTTTTCTTCCAGTCTCCTCTGAATCAGCTTAAACTGAATTTCGACAATTTTTCTAATGTCCTTCTTATTCAACGGCTCGAAAAGAATGGTCTCGTCGATCCTGTTGAGGAACTCTGGTCTCACAGATTTTTTCAAAAGGTCAAACACATTCTTTTTCACTTCCGCCAAAGTGGCTTCTCTGTTCAAGTCGTTCATGGTGTCGAAGGCATCCTGAATAATTCCGGAACCAATATTGGTGGTCATGATGATGATGGTGTTCTTGAAATTGGCCACTCTTCCTTTGTTGTCGGTAAGCCTTCCATCATCAAGCACTTGTAGCAGGATGTTGAACACATCGGGGTGTGCCTTCTCAATTTCGTCCAGAAGGATGACTGAGTAAGGTTTTCTCCTCACCGCCTCTGTCAGCTGACCGCCCTCATCGTAGCCCACATATCCCGGAGGGGCCCCAATCAGCCTGCTTACAGCATGACGTTCCTGGTACTCACTCATGTCTATTCTTACCATGGCGTTGTCGTCGTTGAACAGGTATTCGGCCAGTGCCTTTGCCAGCTCGGTCTTACCAACACCAGTCGTACCCATGAAGATAAACGAACCTATAGGCCGCTTAGGATCCTGAAGACCGGCACGACTTCGCCTGACAGCATCAGCCACCGCCTCAATGGCTTCACTTTGTCCGGCCACTCTTTTTCCAAGTTCTTCTTCCAGCTTCAAAAGTTTGTCCCGGTCGCTCTGAAGCATCTTGCTTACGGGTATACCTGTCCATTTACCTACTATTTCGGCTATGTCCTCGGCCTCAACTTCTTCTTTCAAAAGCGAATTTCCTCCCTGAAGTTCCTTTAGCTGCTCCTGGAATTTTTTGAGCTTTTCTTCGCTCTCTACAATTTTCCCATAGCGAATCTCGGCTACACGCCCATAGTCGCCACTTCTTTCGGCTTGCTCTGCCTCCAGTTTGTATTTTTCGATGGCTTCCTTTTCATGCTGAATGCCTTGAATCACAGACTTTTCATGCTGCCACCTGGCCTTCAGTGCATCTCTTTGTTCGCTTAAGTCAGCAATTGTTCTTGAAAGTTCTTTTTCTTTCTCCTTGTCCTTTTCCCGTCGAATGGCCTCTCTCTCGATTTCCAGCTGCATAATGCGCCTGTTCAGCTCATCCAGTTCCTCAGGAAGTGAATCAATTTCAATCCGAAGTTTCGATGCTGCTTCATCCATTAAGTCGATGGCTTTGTCGGGCAAAAACCTGTCAGAGATATACCTGCTTGAAAGCTCAACTGCGGCTATCACGGCGTCGTCTTTTATCCGAACGCCGTGGTGCAGTTCGTATTTGTCCTTAATGCCCCGCAGGATCGATATGGCGTCCACTACAGACGGTTCGTCTACCACAACCGCCTGGAACCGTCTTTCAAGAGCTTTGTCTTTCTCAATGTACTTTTGATACTCCTTCAGCGTGGTGGCCCCGATCGCATGAAGTTCTCCACGTGCTAAGGCGGGCTTCAGCAGGTTGGCAGCGTCCATGGCTCCTTCGCCTCCCCCACCGGCTCCAACAAGGGTATGTATTTCATCTATGAAGAGGATGATTTGCCCGTCGCTGTCGATCACTTCTTTGATCACTGCTTTTAGCCGCTCTTCAAACTCACCCTTGTATTTGGCGCCAGCCACAAGTAGACCCATATCCAGAGAGATAAGGACTTTCTCCTTCAGATTCTCTGGCACGTCACCGTCCACAATTCTTTGAGCCATCCCTTCAACAATGGCGGTTTTACCCACCCCCGGCTCACCCAATAGTATTGGATTATTCTTAGTCCTTCTGGAAAGGATTTGCAGCACCCTTCTGATCTCTTCGTCCCGTCCGATAACCGGATCGATCTTGCCCTGGCGGGCCATTTCGTTGAGGTTTTTCGAATACCTCTCCAGCGATTTATACTTTGCTTCGGCGTTTTGATCTGTTACAGTGTTGCCACCTCTGAGTTCCTTGATGGCCAACTTCATTTCCTTCTCTGCAAACCCAGCCGACTTCATCGCAGTTGCAATTTTGTCCTTGCTACTAAGTAACCCAAGAATGATATGCTCAATCGCTACAAACTCGTCCCCAAACTCTTTGAGATAGCCGACAGCCTTCTGTAGGGCCGCCGCTGATTCATTAGAGAGATAGGGCTGTGATCCTGAGACCTTAGGATAGGAATTTATTATTTCCTCAATTTTTTCGTCCAGATTTAGTCTGTTGATGCCTAATTTCTTCAAAAGAAAAGGCATAACATTCTCATCTGTCGACATGATTGCTTTGAGTAGATGCGCTGGCTCTATAGCCTGCTGCTCATAACTTTGAGCGACCTCGGCCGCCTTTTGAACAGCCTCCTGTGATTTTATAGTGTAGTTATTGAAGTTCATCTCTTTTTCTTTTGTGCTTATCCAGCGGTCAAATATCGAACCAGGCCGCAATAGGATTATTTTTAGGTCAAAATGACAGAAAAACCAGATCATCCGTGGACTTTTCAGACAATTTGGCGTATTCAAGCTTCATAAAAATGTAATACCAATTCCATTCTTTATTTCTTATTTTCAGGCCGAAATAGAAATCATGAATGGAATCGGTAGCAGAGGATAATTTAGAGCAGCCACCCAAGGCGACGAAATTTGAAAAACTTTTGCTTTGGCTGTCTTTGTATGTGGTGGTGGAGTTATACGTGAGTTCAGTCACAGAGTATACTCCGCTGGTATATGAGATAACATATTATGTCGATTTCGCCATATGTATGATTTTTCTGTATGACTTTTTCAACGGGCTTTGGAAGGCAGAGAACAAGTGGAAATTTGTTGCCAACAATTGGATAGACTTTGTTGCTTCCATACCAACTGTGGGCTTCCTTCGGGCGGCGAGAATTTTCAAGATTTTTAAGCTTTTGAGGGTACTTAGGTCAGCGAAGTATGTTTTTCAGTTTTTTAATAGAAAAACCTCTTTCAGCACCTTCCGGAATGTGGTCATTCTTAATGTTGTCGTGGTATTGCTTTTCACGATCAGTTTTTATCATGCGGAGAGAAATGCCAACCCTCATATCTCCACGTTCACTGATTCCCTGTGGTGGACAACAATTACCACTATGACAGTTGGCTTTCTGCAGGATATTCCACCCGTGACGCCTGAAGGAAAGGTGCTTTCTGTCGTTCTTATTTTTGCCGGGATGATTATTGGTGCTACCATGATTGCAACGATTACTGACTATTTTATTGAGGATGAAGATATTCAGGTGAACGTTAATCGGGTGCATGATAAGTTGATGGAGGTTGAGAAGAAACTAGATACGCTTACTGAGAAGCTGGAAGAGTTGTCCAAATCCCAAAAGAATGGAAATCAATAGACGGAAGTTTTTAGTGAAAGGCGGATTGGGGCTGGCTGGTGGCACGGCCGGAATGCTTTCTGCCTGCACTGAGGAAAAGAAGCAGATTGAAACTCCATACATCAATTTTAACAAGTCGTTTGAGTGGAAGATGGTCACCACCTGGCCTCCAAATTTCCCGGTGGTAGGTGAGGGCTGCGTGATGATGTCGAAATGGGTGGAAACCATGAGTGGAGGGCGCCTAAAAATAAAAGTCTATGGGGGAGGAGAGCTGGTTCCGGCGCTGGAGGTGTTTGACGCCGTAAGCAGCGGCGCTGTTGAGATAGGCCATGGTGCCTCCTATTACTGGGCTGGCAAGGTACCGGCTGCCCAGTTTTTCGCCGCTGTTCCTTTTGGCATGAACGCTCAGCAGATGAACTCCTGGATCATAAGCAGCGGGGCCATAGCGTTGTGGGAGGAACTGTATGAGCCCTTCAGGCTGGTGCCCATGATCGCCGGGAATACCGGCGTGCAAATGGCGGGCTGGTTCAACCGGGAGCTGAACACAATGGACGACCTGAAAGGCCTGAAAATGAGGATTCCCGGGCTGGGCGGGAAGGTGTTGTCGGAAGCTGGAGGCACGTCGGTGCTACAGGCTGGTGGCGAAATTTACACCAACCTTGAAAGAGGCGTGATCGATGCTGCCGAATGGATTGGCCCCTATCATGACTACCTGATGGGATTTCAGAGAGTGGCTAAGCACTACTACTATCCAGGTTGGCATGAGCCAGGCTCGGTGCTGGAGCAGATGGTGAACAAAGACAAATTTGAGGCACTTCCAACAGATCTGAAAGAAATAGTGCGGGCAGGGGCGTCTAAGCTCAATGAATGGATGCTTGCTGAGTTTGACGCAAAGAACAGTTTGTACCTTAAAAAGCTCCGGCAGGAAGAGGGAACGGATATCAGAAAACTTCCCGATGTGATTTTGAGGGAGCTAAAGAAAATAAGTGATGTGATGCTTGGAGATATGGCTCAAAGCGATCCTGTCATTAAAAAAGTATACGACAGCTTTACAACGTTTCGAGATCAGGTGAAACCCTGGTCAGATATTAGCGAACGAGCTTTTTATAATGATGTGCTAGGCCAGTAGGACTTTTTTTCATCTACTTTTTGAGCAGGTTCGGTAAAAAGGAAACAATCTCTGGAAAGAGAACTACAAGCAGAAGAAATACAAGCTGTATCAGGACAAAAGGAACAATGCCTCTATATAGTTGCCCGGTGGTGATATGTTTTGGTGCTACTCCTTTCAGGTAGAAAAGTGAGAAGCCAAATGGTGGTGTGAGGAAAGAAGTTTGCAGGTTGAGGGCCAGCAGTATTCCCACCCATACGAGGTCAACTCCCAACTTAGCAAATATTGGTGCTACTACCGGCACTATGATGAAGATGATCTCGATAAAGTCGATGAAGAAGCCAGCGATAAATACGGCGAGCATCACAACAAACAGAAATGCATTCACAGACAAGTCGGAATTCTCAATGAGTTGAATAAGGAATCGATCGCCTCCTAATGCCCTGAAAACCAGCGAAAATGCGGTTGCGCCAATGAGGATTGTAAAGACCATTGTGGTGAGGTGGGTTGTTTCTCTCATCACGCCCTTCAATACGTCAAGGTTGAATTTGCCAGACATAACGGTGAGCAATGTGGCGCCAAGAGCACCAACTCCAGCAGCTTCAGTAGGAGACGCAATGCCCGCAAAAATGGATCCCAACACAGCTACAATCAGCAGGAGAGGAAGTACGAAAGCCTTTATAACCTGTCCGGTTATTCCTTTTTCCCTGAAAGCCCGGATTTCCTCTTCCGGCATACCCGGTGCCTTGTTTGGTTTAACTATGGCGTACCCCACTATGAAGGCCAGGTAGCAAAAAACCAGTGCAACGCCAGGCACAACGGCAGCAGTGAAGAGATCCCCAACGGAGACGTTGAGCACGCTGCCCAGTAATACCAGAACCACAGATGGCGGGATAATTTGACCTAAAGTGCCGGCTGAAGCGATGGTGCCTGTTGCCAACTCAGGACTAAAACCCCGCTTGAGCATGGTTGGTAAGCTAATAAGCCCCATGGTAATGACAGTAGCCCCAACAATCCCTGTGGAAGCTGCCAGCATGGCACCAACCAGCACAACAGCGACGGCCAGGCCACCTTTGAACTTCCCAAAAATAAGGGCCATCGTTTCCAGCAGGCTCTCTGCAAGCCCGGACTTCTCCAGCATGATTCCCATAAAAACGAACAAGGGTACAGCTATGAGAACAAAATTGTTCATGGTGCCATAAATTCTCAGCGCCACCAGGTAAAAGAAATCGGCATCGAAGAATATAAGACCAAAAATCACTGAGAGGCCCCCTAGCGTGAAGGCAACAGGAAATCCCCAGAGAATAAAAATGAATATCAGACCAAAAAGTACCAGCGCCCAAATCTCATTCATTGTCTGCCGATTTCAGAGGGTTCAAAATGGTGGACAGCGACTTGAACGCTACGGAAACGCCCTGTAAAAACAAAAGAAAGAAGCCCATCGGGATAAAAGCTTTGATGATGTAGCGAGCGGGAAGACCACCCGGGTCAGGAGAATTTTCTCTGATGATCCACGAATTGTAGACAAAAAGCAGGGAGGTCTTGATGATCACTACACATATTGGCAGAAGAAAAAGCAATACTCCGAGTAAGTTGACATAAGCCTGCTTCCTGGGCGACATTTCCCCATAAAACACATCAACCCTTACATGCTTGTCATGCTTGAGTGTGTAACCTGCTCCAATTAAAAAAATGGCTGCAAAAAAATGCCATTCCAGCTCAAATACAGAAGCAAAGCTGACATTAAAAATATACCTCATTGCTACATCGAAGCAAAAGACCAAGACCATGATGCCGGCCAGCCAGGAGATAAGGCGTCCAGTGTACTCATTCAGTGCATCAATCCTTTCTGAAATAAGGGTAAGTAGGTGCATATCAACTTTTGTGGAATGAAGATATGGTTTTCCTTTTGAAGAGCAAGGCTACATTTGCAAGAGAGCCCGGTAAATGATTTGCAAGGTGTTTAGTGAGTGGTTTGCGACTTGAGCGAGGCCAGTTCAACCTTTAGTAGTCGGAAGAAGGGCAAGTCAGATGAAGAATCCTGCTATCCTTTAATCTACTCATCCCAGAAAAGACAAAAAGAAAACCCCGGCAATTGCCGGGGTTTAAGTGTCTAAAGATCATCGTCAAGTCACTGATTCACGTTTTGCAAACGCACACCTGAACCATATTTAACTGTCAACTCAAATACTTCTCCAGAAACGGCGTAAACGCTGGTAGGTCCGGAGTAGGCTCCAAAAGCGCTGTTGTTCAACTCTTCCAAATAGCCGGAGCCTTTGTCAGTTACTGTCCAGTTAGTGCTCCACTGAACCTCTCTGGTTCCCTGAGTTGTGAAATCAAACAATTGCACGGCGGCGCCTGTTCCAGGAGAGGTTGCCAGAGTAGGCATGATTGTTACGCCGAATACTCCAGTGTAACCCATACCACCATCTTCGTTGAATAGGCCGCCAATGGTTCCATCTGAATTGATATCAACATCAGCCGAAGCCATCATAGCCATTGGCTCAACAATTTCTAGGACGGGAGCGGCGTAAGAGATTCCAGTTCTCAAGTTGGTTACTGTTCTTGTCAAGATCAGGTTCCCTGTGCCGTCGATTCCAAGAAGATCGTCAAGGTTGCCTGTCAAGCCTGTTCCGGCCTCTGTATAAGAGATTACGTCTGTGTCAGTTGCGCTAGCGTCTGGGAAGCTTGCAACGGTTGTGTTATACCAGTTTACCGCTGGCAAAATAGTGTAAGGTACGGTAATACCGGTGTTGTCAATCGCTATAGTATATTCAAACCCGGTTGCTACCACGTCTACAACTGGCAAAGCAGCTCCCGTGCCGCCTCCAGCAAAAGTTATCCCTGTGATGGGGGCAGAATACCCAACTCCTGTAGTAGTAGTTTGAATAGCATCTACTCTACAGTCGCAAGTAACTGTAATTGTTGCAGCTGTGGTCGGAGCAACGGCAGGAGCTACCTCTACTACAGTAACTTGATAGCCAGTTACACCGAAAGCGTTAAGGTTATCACTGCCATTGGTAAGGATATTTCCACCGGTTTCGTCTATGGTTGGCAGAACGCCGTTTCCAGTACCATCATCCACGGCGGTTTCAGTTACCGTAACAGTCTGAAGAACTGTAGCGCCGGAAAGTACATCAATAGTAATGTCATAGTCTTCACCAATTGTATAGCCAACACCACCAGCAACCGTTAGATCAAGGTCGCCAATAATAGACGTCTGAAGCGCAATTGGCGTGGTAGGGGTAGTAGCAGTTGCTACAGCAGCTGTGGGAGAAATCTGAACAGTACCACCGTCACTGATAATGTCGAATTCAACGTTTCCAGAGTTAGGAGTAGTACCTGCATTGCCATCAATAGTGAATCCGATATTTAAATCCCTAGGAACCACCGTAAACGTCAAATTTGCGCCATTTCCAGCGCCCGTAGGTGCAGGGAATACAGCTTTGGCACCAGCGATAGAAATTGTTGGAGAGAAAGAAGCGGCATTCACAGGTCCGTATCTCGCAGGCACGGTAGCAAGTTCTGGAGTAACAGGTAAATCGTCTCTCGTATCAATAACGATAGTTTGGTCAGCTGTTACGTCAGGTACCATTAGTGTGTATGATATTCCGTTTTCATTTGCTGGCAATAACATGCTGAACCTACCTGTTGTATTGTCCACAATAGCTGAGCCAATTCCCTCACCGCTAAACCTTACGTCGTAAATATCAACAGATGAGTGGAAAAAATTTTGGGCACTTTCGTAGTCGAAATCTGTACCATCGAGATAGGCAACTATAGTCACATCCTGTGGAACTTCAGATGCCGAGTTGGTAAGATCAGTTTCGATAGTTGCTGTGCCATTCACAGTGGCAAATGTTCCGCTTGCGCCATCTGCTGAAAGCAGAACGATGCGAGTAGTCTCATGTCTTCCTAATGGATAAATGTAGCTTCCAATTTGGAAGTATTCTTCACCACTGGAAATAGTTCCTAAATCCAGTATGTAAGAAACGCCAACGAAGCCTGCCAAAGTTACCTGAACAGGGCTTGCTCCTATGACAATATCATTGATAATGACCTGGCCGGTGGCATCAGTTACTGCATCCACACGGGCTGCAGGGTTACTGCCTCCAACTGAAACGGTAACGCCTTCCAGCGGCGCACCACCCTGATTTTCAATTGTTAGTGTGTAGGACGCCAAAAGACCTGCCTGACGCAAAGCTTCAGTATTTTCATCTTTCAGCATACCAGCAAGCTGATTTGAGAATACCGCCATCAAAGAGTCATTCTCACGCATAAGCTCATACTGAAGAATCAGTTTCTCCAGATCAAAGCTTTGCTGCGCAGCAGCCAATTCAGCTTGCTTGTCGAGGAAGTCTTCCTCTGTAAATTCATCTTCGCACGACGTAAAGGTGAACACACCCAGCGCCATTATTACGAGTAAAAAATTGAGTTTAATTGTTTTCATGATTTTATGAAGGTTTGTTTTTTTAAATCTTTAAAAGAAATACCCAAAGTTGATACTGAGAGTGGATGGAATAAGTCTTCCTCCGGTACCAGGATAACCTGAATAGATGTTAATGTTGTCTAGTCCGTGGCGATAGCGTATTTCCTGATAAAAGGATTTACCGTTGCCCAGGTCATACTCCAGTGCGAAACCAGCATGGCCAGCGAACTGGTGGCTTTGCATACTGCTGGTAATGTTTTCACGAGAGTTGGAATGAATACCTGTGGTGCCATTAGCAAAATTGTAATAGTTATCCCGTGTCTCAAATGAGGCCACTGAATAACCATAGCTGGCTCCAATCAGGATTTTTGGAGAAACAGAGCTTCCCGATGTTGGAATGCTGATTACTGCCATCACAGGCAGCTCTGCATTTTTTATCGACACTGATCTGTTCATAAAAGTGATTGAAGACACATTTCCCTCGATTTCAGAATAATCAACGGTTCTGTTCTCCAAGCCACCACCGATACCCATGTACAGCAACTCACCCCGGACCGCAATCATTTCTGTCACCTGATAGTTGCCAACTGCGCCAACATTTACATCAAGTGTCATGCCTGTCTGACTGAACTGGTTTAGGTTCGCACCAACCTTTGCCCCATACCGTAAAGGGCTAAAGGCACTAAGTCCATCATCCTGTGCGGACGCATCATGGACCCACAACCCACATAATAGAAATATTAAATGGGTGCTTCGCAAACGCCTTAAGCGTGAAACAAAACTTCTCATATATTATATAGTTAAGAATGGTTTAAATACTTAGTTCTGTTTGATGACTAAAGTCTAAAAGTAACCACAACAGATTTCGCTCGAAATACCCATTTCTAGGTATTTTATCATTATCTAATCCAAAAGTTCAAAAAACACGGGACATGAAATAGGGAAATTTTTATTTGTTAGTCAAGTTTTAGCAAAAGTACTTTGTCAATTAGTATTCGCTATTTTGTGTATGCAGCTAATTTTCCCATCAAATGCTCCTTTTTTCTTGTAGCCACAGGAAGGGTCGTTCCATCCTTCAGCACAATTGAACCCCCATCGGCTTTATCGAGGCGAAGAAAAAACTTAAGATTAACCAGGTGAGACTGATGTGCACGAAAGAATTGATTCGAAGAGAAGAGGCTGTCAAAATCTTTCAGCGTCTTTGAGATAAGTAAGAACTTGCCATTGGCTAAATAGAACTTTGTATAGTTTCCTTCAGCTTCGCACCTCACAATTTCATCCGTTTCAATCAAGTGAATGCTATCGTGATCCTTCAGCAGCACCCTTTTGGGCAGACGCTCATCTCTTGAGTTCTCAAGCAATAATTTGAGAGAAAGTTTGTCGGAATGGGCTTTTACGGATTCTCTGGCCTTGGATACTGCATAATTGAGTTCGCCTGGATCAACTGGTTTCAGCAAGTAGTCTACCGCACTGAACTTAAAAGCCCGGATGGCGTATTCGTTGTGCGCCGTGACAAAAATGATTTTGAAGTCGATCGTCTCAAACTTTGAGAGTAAGTCAAACCCCGTGCCTTCATTGATCTCGACATCCAAAAAAACGAGATCGGGTTTTTTAGCGCTGATCACCTCAAACCCAGTACTAACCGAGGCTGCCTCACCTACTACCTGGATATCAGGGTGTGAAACCTTCAAGAGAGCTCTTAGCGCCTCTCGCAGTGGGGCTTCGTCATCAACAATGATTGCTTCCAACTAGTCTTTAACAGTTAGTATGTGATAAGCTTATTGAAAAGTAATAATAGTGAAACTTTTGTGCCCGGGCCAACTCGTTTAAGTCTGAAAGGTCTCCTGGTTAATTTTCGTCTTCCATTTAAGAATTTTAATGGTCACAGCCGTTCCGATCACCACCAAGTCTGATGGTGCTTATTGGGAGCAAGTAAACAGGCTGAAGGAACTTCGTAAGACCCGGGAAGGTTAGCTGTGTGATTGGTTGTTTGTCGTCAAATCAATTCCGTTTCGACCTCATTGGCTTGTTAAAACCCAAATTCCTTTGCCTCTGGCACCACTTAACAACTAATAGTCGCTAACTTTACAGCTTTAATACCCACACATAGTGCAAGATATCAGGAAAATTTCATCATCAGAGCTCGTCGATGTTTTTAAAACATGGGGAGAACCTGCTTTCAGAGCCAAGCAGGTGAGCGAATGGCTGTGGAAAAAGTCGGCCACTTCCTTTGATGAAATGACCAACCTTTCACTCAAGACAAGAGAGATGCTGAAGGAGCATTTCAGTATTTTGGCTGTGAGCACGGCCACCCGGCAAATGTCTTCAGATGGAACGATCAAATCAGGCTTTCGCTTGCACGACGGCCACATGATTGAGGGTGTGCTGATACCAGCCGATGATCGGATGACCGCTTGCGTGTCTTCACAGGTGGGTTGCTCATTGACTTGTAAGTTTTGTGCCACCGGTTATATGGAGCGCAAAAGGAATTTGGATCCCGCAGAAATTTACGATCAGGTGGTGATGATTGACAAGCAGGCAAGAGAGGCCAATAATGTACCTCTTACTAATATAGTGTACATGGGCATGGGCGAACCGCTGCTCAACTATGCCAATGTGCTCAAGTCGGTGGATTATATTACCTCTCCTGACGGGCTAGGCATGTCGCCCAAGAGGATTACTGTTTCTACAGCCGGCATTGCCAAAATGATCAAAAAGCTGGGGGACGACGAGGTGAAGTTTAACCTGGCTTTGTCGCTCCACGCCGCCAACGATGAAAAGCGCAACCAGATTATGCCCATCAACGAGTCCAATACATTGGAGGCATTGAAAGAGGCATTGCAGTATTTCTATCAGAAAACGAAGAACAAAATCACCTTCGAATACATCATGTTCTATAGCTTCAATGACACGTTGAAGGATGCGGAAGAGCTTTTCCAGTTTACCAAATCAGTGCCAAGCAAGGTGAACATTATAGAGTACAATCCGATTGCGGAAGCTACTTATAAAAATGCCGACCCCGAGGCGCTTGATAAGTTCTCAGCCTACCTGGAAGACAGGGGTGTGGTGGTGAATGTGCGGCGAAGCAGAGGGAAAGACATCGACGCCGCCTGCGGGCAGCTAGCCATCAAAGACAAACCCGCTGCCTGATCTGCTCTTGACATCAGCTACATTTTCTATTTCTTGCTTGCATTGAAAAGCTTCTGCTTTTCTTCTTTGCTCAGGCTCTCATACCCAGAGTGAGAAATCTTGTCGAGGATAGCGTCAATTTCATCCTGATCGGATTTAGTATTGGAGGATGAAGCTTTCTTCGTTCCGGTAAATTTTGTGCTCTTATGAGTTACCCTGATTTTTGGTGAGGGTTTAAATAAGCCTTTGAACCATTCCATCACACTTACCACGGGCGTGCCTATGTCGTTGCCTCGCTGGAGCTGTCGAATAAAGATAAAACCCATCAAAGCACCTCCCAGGTGAGCCAGCTCGCCGCCGGCGTTGGCACCAATGGTTTGTGAAAAAGATAGTAGTATATAGAAAATGGCGATGTATTTGATTTTAACAGGCCCTAGAAAGAGCAGGAAAAAGGTGTAGTTGGGCATAAACGTGGCAGCTCCTACCACAATGGCGTACACACCTGCAGAAGCTCCCAGCATGACCGATCCAGCCACTCTTTCATGAAAGTAGGGGATAAGGTTATAAATGAGTATGTAGAACAGTCCTCCAACTATGCCACCAATCACATACATGGAAATGGCCCGCTGGTCACCCAGGTACTCTACAATGATCTTCCCGAACCAAAAAAGGAAAAGCATATTGAAGATGATGTGGAAGAAGCCCTCATGGGTGAAGAAATACGAAAGCAGCGTCCATGGTTTGACGATGAAGCTATCAATGGACGCAGGTAACATGAACTGGCGAAGGATCGTCTGATAGACATCAGGGTTGCCCGACAAGACCAATATCACTTTGAAAATGATCAGCGCAACAAAAATAATCACGTTGATCATGATGAGCTGGATCAGCCCATTGTTAGGCCTGCTCCAGGCGTTTTTAAAATCGTCGAAAAGTCCGCCGTTTCCGTACATAGTCTTCTAATAGAATTTGCTGGAGTTTTTTTGCCAGTATTTAATCACTATAAATGCGATGAGCATACCACCCAGGTGGGCCAGGTGAGCGACATTGTCCCCCTGAGAACGGTTTAGCTCCGAATACAATTCATAAGCTCCGTAGAAAAATACCAAATATTTTGCTTTGATGGGTATGGGAGGGAATAACAAAAACAGTTGAGTATTGGGAAAGAGCATCCCAAAGGCCATCAAAATCCCAAACACAGCTCCAGATGCTCCCACCATGGGCACGTTTTCAATCCTCCCCATAAGGTCCTGCACAAATACCCTGCTTTGGCTGATATACTCCGGATTGTTTGGGTTTTCTACATAGGCATCGATAAAGCTAATCAAGCTTTCGTAGTACTGGCTGGCATGCTGCACCACAAAGAGGTTGAATGCTTCGGGGTCAGGGTCGGCCAGGTAGGCCATCGCATCATTTGACACAGCCGAAGTTTCAATATAGTCGATCGCAGCGTACAAAACACCGGCACCGATGCCAGTGACCATATAAAAGAAGAGGAATTTTTTCGGCCCCCAAAAACGCTCCAGCATGTTGCCAAATATGATCAGGGCAAACATGTTCCCGAACAGGTGCATAAAGCTACCATGCACAAACATGTAGGTGATGAACTGGTACGGAGCAAACGAGTCGGCCAGAATATACCGCAGCCCAAATGTGGCTGCGAAGTCCATTTTTAAAATACTTTCCAAAAAAAACACCACCAGATTTACTATCAGGAGGTTTTTCACCATGGGTGTCAGGTTGAACATAGGCGTTTATTCATTAAAGAAACTGGCAAGCCGATCAAGGCCCAATATGTACATGGTTGCCTGGCCTCCGGGCGTATAGTTAGGTTGGGTGCAGGCAAAAAGCTGATCGATCAATGAGACCATTTCTTCGTTGCTAAGCATCTTCCCATTTTTGAGCCCGGTGCGTTTGGCCATAGACCTCGCCAGATTCTCTTTACGATTTATACTCAATTCAGATTTATAAACTTTAAATTGTTCTATCAACCCCTCAAGCACTTCCTTCTCGTTGGAGCCCGAAAGTTCGGCAGGCATGCCGTTGATCACGAGGGTATTTTGGCCGAATATACTGAAAACAAATCCCAGTGCTTTCATTTCTTCTTCCATTTCCATCACTAATTGATAATCGGACGGATTAAGGTTGAGCTGTTGCGGAAAAAGGAATTGCTGCGAAGCTGCCTGCCCCTTTTCGAGGTGGTGTGTGAACCGCTCGAAAAGTATCCTTTCGTGGGCGTGCTCCTGATTGATGATCAGCAAGCCTGATTTCACCTGCTTACAAATGTATTTTTTATGAAGCTGAAACGGTGCGTTGATTTCCACTTCAAGCACTGAGGCCTGAATTTCCTGAGTAGGTTCCTCTGGTGTTGCGTCGCTGGCAAACGTTTTCACAACAGGTTCGACGCCAGCAGCTCCCTCTTTCTTCACCTCTTCAAAAGAATATTGGGCTTCCAGGTTGGCGTCTTCGTAGAGTCTTTCCCAGTTCTTTGCGTTGTTTTTACTCAACGGAGAACTGAAAGATGACGAACCGGTTGGCATAGGTCGTTTCGCCTGGCTTATTTCATCAAAATTAAGCTTTGAGCGGGTGATGGCCTCAAAGTTCACGTCGTAATTGAAGTCCAGCGAAGGGGCAATGTTGTGTGCACCCAGTGCCTGCCTGATGGCAGATTTTACCACGCCATATATCATTCGCTCATCTTCAAATTTTACTTCTGTTTTTGTCGGGTGCACATTGATATCGATTTTGGAAGGATCCATGTCAATGAAAAGCACGTAAAACGGGTGGGTGTCTGCCGACAAAAGTCCTTCGAACGCACTTGTGAGGGCGTGATTCAGGTAATTGTTTTTGATGTAGCGATTGTTGATAAAGAAGAACTGCTCACCACGGGTTTTCTTGCTGAACTCAGGCTTACCAATGTAGCCATGGATTTTTATTTGGTCGGTGCTTTCGTCCACCGGCACCAATTGTTCCCTGTAATTCTTGTTGAAGAGCCCAATGATCCGGCCTGATAGCTTTCCTTCCTCGAGCTGATATACCGGCAGGTCATTTTGATGGAGGGAAAATGCAATGCCCGGATGTGCCAGTGCCACCCGCTGGAATTCATCAATAATATGGCGCATTTCCACTGGGTTGCTCTTGAGGAAATTACGCCTGGCCGGAACATTGAAAAAAAGATTTTTTACTGATACTGTGCTGCCCTGGGGTGTTACACAGGGCTCCTGTTTTTTGATCTCTGACCCTTCAATGCATATAAATGAGCCCAGCTCCGACTCTTTTCTTTTTGTTTTGAGCTCTACCTGAGCCACAGCGGCAATGGAAGCGAGAGCCTCGCCCCGAAACCCCTTTGTTTGAATCCGGAAGAGATCTTCGGGCGTTCTTAGCTTGGAGGTGGCGTGCCTCTCAAAACTCATGCGGGCGTCGGTTTCCGACATGCCAACTCCATTGTCGATCACCCGGATCAGCTGTTTGCCAGCCTCCTTCACGATCAATTGAATAGAAGTGGCTCCAGCATCTACGCTGTTTTCCAGCAATTCTTTGACAGCCGATGCGGGGCGTTGTACGACTTCTCCTGCCGCTATTTGGTTGGCTAGCGACTCAGGAAGGAGACGTATGATATCACTCATTTGCTATTTTTTGAAAAAGATACCTCTGAAGCGAAAGTAAAGGTAAACAGGAACACCTAGCATTAAGAAGTAAAATACTTGATTGCCGTAAAAAAGATAGCCAACAAACCCGCCGAGGAGGATCACAGCAATGACAAGCTGAAGGAGCGACGTGGAATAATTGGTGCCCGTAAACGATGAGCCCGTTTTTCTTCTGAATGCTCCGGCAATGCTGGAGGTAGTGCCACTTTCGGCATCCTCATTCATCTCATTCTTTATTTTTCTGGTACGCTCTTCGATATCTTCCTTGACAGGGTCATAGTGTCTTGGTGTATAATCAAAGTTCTTATACCTTGGCAGGCGAATAATTGAAGGAATTCTCATAATAAAGCAGGTCTTCCGTTCTTCAAAATTTGGTACCGCTTTTGCTACTGTGTGCAGAAAGGCGAATAAATTCTTTACGTTTTAAAACAAAGTTAGGTTATATTTTAGGATTAACACAGATCAAAAGATCAATGTTCCAAAAACTTTACCCGGCCTTAATAACGCTACTTTGCCTGGTGCTGATGCACCTCGGTGGCGGGGCGTATGCATGGGGTGAGCAGGAAGTTTTCGGTGAAATAGTAACACAGAGGTGGATGTTAACGCTGGAGGAGGTTGATAGAAGATCACAAAACGACTCTGTTGTAAAGTTTTTGAATCAAAATCAACTGGGGGGTATTTTATATCAGTCGCACCACTCCCTTTCCGAAATTGCAGCCCATATCGCCTTGGTTGAAGGAGGGACACCGCAGCAGCTGCTGATAGGGCTCAATCTCAGTGCCGCTGATCAAAAAACCTATCGCAACCTTGGGCTCACGCCACCGTCGGTGCTGGCAGCAGTGGCGGACGACGACTTGATACGTACGGCAGCCTCACGTGACGCAGTGCTCTTACGTGGCGCAGGCATTGGCTTTGTGATGGTAGACCTCTTTCGGCTTTCTTTTTGGCAAGGCTATAGTGAGGAGCCCGAGGCTGTAAAACAGTCTGCCGTTGCTTACCTGAAAGGTCTTACCGAAGGGGGAATTGATGTTGTCGGTAATTTCTCATCCAGTGCGTTTGGTGAATTAAGACTTCCTTTAACCGAAGAGCTCAGCCTGTATAAGGAGGCCGAAATTAGGGGGGTCAATATTAGTTCTCTCCAAAATCAGCCAGTGGCTTTCGAAAACGGCTACGAGGCGACTAAATTCCTGGCTAAGGAGTTTAGCTACCATCCAATCACATTCGCCTCTTACCCTTCAGAAAAGGCCTGGAGTCAAGACTTGAAGAACCCTGTTGCTGATTTTCTTTTCGTGTCGCCAGGGCAGGCATTTCACGAGTCAGCAAGGCTTGCTGATGCCAAGATTAAATACAAAAAACAAAAAGCAGTAGCCGGGAAAATTTCGCAATGGAAGTTGCAGCGGCTCCTGCTCCGAAGCCAGCCTGAGGAGGTTATGGCAGCCGCAGGCAACGCAGCTGAAAGGTCATTTGCTTTTCAACTGAATTTGAAGTCTGCCACGCTTCTTGCCAATGCTGAGGCCTTGATTCCGTTCAAAAAACTGGAAAATCAATCTTTTGCAACATCTTCTTTTGGCGACGTGAGCAAGGATTTTCTTGAGCATATGCACAAGTATGCGTCCGTAACAGAATTTGCCTTTCCCATGGGGCTGATGAGCGCAGAAATGCCAGCCTGGCAGATTGCACATTTTGACAATTACATCGCCGCTATCGATCTGGCGTGGTTCGATGCCCTGAGCCAAGAGGAGCAGGCCAGGCTGCTGGGTTTTTTGATCAAACTGCAAAAAGACCGGACGAAGGTTACGTTGGTGCTTTTGGGATTGAGCGAAAACCTTGAGTTGTTTGCGGGCATTGAGCACATAAGCTACCACCCTGTGGGCGGTGAACAGGCAGAGCGGCTGGCGCCGCAGCTTCTTTTTGGGGCCTATGGCTACTCAGGTAAATGGAATGGATCGAGGGAATTATTTGCTAGCGCATCTTCAACAGCACCGCTGGCCAGACTAAAGTATGGAGAGCCATGGATGAGGACTATTAAAGGGCTCGATGTGGTTGACAGCATTGCAATAAAGGCCATTAGAGATAAAGCCACCCCTGGTTGCCAGATTTTAGTTGCTAAAAGTGGAGTGGTACTTTACGAAAAGGCCTTTGGCTACCTGAGCTACGACAGCCTGATGCCTGTTACCAACGAGACACTTTATGACCTTGCTTCGTTAACCAAGGTGAGTGCTACTTTACAGGCGTTGATGATTTTGGTGGATCAGGGAAAGATCGATATTAAATCCAACCTTGGAGCCTACATTAAGAGTACGCTAGGCACAAACAAAGAGAGGCTGATTGTGGAGGATGTCCTGCTTCATCAAGCGGGGCTTAAGCCTTACATTCCTTTTTGGCAGCGATCTTACGAAAGCAAAAGAAAGAAGATACTTGACCCTATGTTCTTCAACGCTTCCGCCGGCGAGGAATTTTCCATGGAAATTCTGCCCGGTATGTATTCAACTCCGGCGATGAAAGACTCAGTTTGGCAATGGACGCTGAAAACGGATTTGATGACTTTGGCGCCGAACGATTCAGTTTACACCTACAAATACAGTGACCTTGGGTTCATGATCATCCAAAAGCTCGTAGAGGAAGTGACAGGAATGCCACTCGACGAGTTTGTGAGCAGAGAGGTGTATAAGCCTCTTGGCATGGATCGGCTTTGTTTCCAACCTTTGTGCAGTTATCCCTACCAGTCAATCGCACCAACTGAGCTCGACTTCTATTTCAGAAAAAACATGGTTTGGGGAACTGTGCACGATGAAAACGCAGCAATAATGGGTGGAATAGCCGGGCATGCCGGCCTGTTTGGTAATGCCAATTCGCTGGCGATTTTGCTTCAAATGCACCTGCAAAAGGGTTATTACGGAGGCAGGCAATATGTTGACAATAAGACAGTTGATCTGTTTACTCAGCGCCTGTCTAACAACGCTCCACGGGCGTTAGGCTGGGACATGAAAGACCTCTCTTTCACAAGAAATAATACTTCTTTTTGGAGTTCTGAAACTACTTATGGTCATACTGGGTTTACTGGTACGGCGGTGTGGGTGGATCCGGAAATGGAACTAATTTATATCTTCCTTTCTAACAGGGTTCATCCCGACGCTCACAATAACAAACTCGTAGAATCGAATATACGTACAAGAATCCAGGACGTAATCTATCAGTCGCTAGGTTGGCAGCTTACTTCCGGTGAATAGTTAGCAAGAGATATGAACATCGGAATAGTATGTTATCCCACCTTTGGTGGTAGCGGAGTGGTGGCCACCGAGCTTGGAAAGGCCCTGGCCAAAGAAGGACACAGGATTCACTTCATTACTTATTCACAACCCACACGACTTGATTTCTTTAACGAGAATCTTTTCTACCACGAGGTAGACGTTCAGTCGTATCCCTTGTTCCAGTATCCGCCCTATGAGTTGGCGTTGGCCAGTAAGATGGTAGAGGTTGTGCAGTTCGAGAAGTTGGATTTGTTGCATGTGCACTACGCTATTCCTCATGCGTCGGCTGCCTACATGGCAAAGCAGATACTGCGAGCCAAGGGGATCGAAATACCGGTGATCACTACACTGCATGGTACTGATATTACGCTGGTTGGCAAGGACCCATCCTATGAGCCCGTGGTTACATTTTCGATCAATCAGTCCGATGGGGTAACAGCTGTTTCAAGCTCGCTGCGGGATGAAACATATGAGCATTTTGCTATCACCAAGGAGATCGAGGTAATACCCAATTTTATCGACCTCGAGCGATTCAAGAAGCAAAAAAAGGATCATTTTAAGCAAGCAATATGTCCTAACGGAGAGAAACTGGTGGTGCACACGTCCAATTTCAGAAAAGTAAAACGGGTGGAGGATGTGATAAAAATCTTCATTGGTATTAGAAAGGAGATGCCGGCAAAGCTCCTGATGGTGGGTGATGGCCCTGAAAGAAGCAAGGCAGAAGCACTTTGCCGTGAAACCTGTTCATTTGAGGACACCAGGTTTCTCGGCAAGCTTGATCATGTGGAGGAAGTACTGTCAGTGGCGGATCTGTTTCTGATGCCTTCTGAAAAGGAGAGCTTCGGCCTGGCAGCGTTGGAGGCAATGGCATGCGAAGTCCCTGTGGTGTCATCAAATACAGGCGGCCTCACAGAGCTCAATATTGATGGTGTTTCCGGGTTTACCTGTGATATAGGTGATATCGAAAGCATGACTAAAAAGTCGCTTCACATTTTGAAGGACGAAAACTTACCCAGCTTCAAAGAAGGTGCACTTAAGCGTGCTAAGGAGTTTGACATAACCAATATTCTTCCCATGTATGAATCATTTTATAACAAAATCGTGGAATCTTTCAAAATAAGTGCGGTATAGTGGAATTTAAGGGGGTAGGAATTTTGTTGTAAATCGAGCCAATTTTCGAGCGCCAAATAAATTTTTGTTGGAAATAAGAAGTAAGGAAAAATGCCTGCAAGTGTTAGAACGAAGGTAAAACCGAACAACAGTGGCACCACGCAGCTTTTTAAAAACCCTGTTCTTGAAAGACTGACAAGGGCCCACTATTCAGTAACACTTGGGATACTCTGCTCAATAGCCGCTTTTTTGTTGTACTGGTCGGCCAGGGAAATAGGGTTTTCTATCACTCAAATTGCCAGCTTGTTTGCTGCTGGCTACTTCAGATGGACACTGGCTGAGTACCTGTTGCACCGCTTTGTGTTTCATATGGCACCGACTAACAAGATCAAGAATGCCATTCAATACACTTTGCACGGTGTTCATCACGAATATCCTAAGGATAAATCAAGGGTTGTAATGCCGCCGGCCGGCGCATTAATGATAGGAGGTGTACTTTTTGTGATCTTCTGGATTCCGATGCAACAATACGCATTTGCGTTTGTTCCGGGCTTTTTACTTGGGTATGTGACCTATGCCTTTATGCACTATGCCATACATGCCTATCAACCTCCGAAAAACTTTCTGAAGGTATTGTGGGTCAACCACGGCATACACCATTATAAGGACGACGACCGTGGGTTCGGCGTTTCATCCCCATTTTGGGATTTTGTGTTTGGAACCTTGCCAAAAAAGTAGTCAATGAAGGCCGCACTAAGTGACCTTCATTTTGAAGTTAAACATTCACCAATAGTCAATGTGTACTATAGTGGTGGTGTTTGTTAGTCTCAGTACCTTTTTGATCTGAATGCGCTAAAAACTTGTAGAACAGGTCTTTAACGAGTGTAAAAAAGAATCTTCTTCTACCTTTCATAATTATAATGCTCAAATGGGATAAATAAGTTAAAGCATTACTTTAAGTATTCAAAATTATTCAAGGAGAAAAATATTAATTCAATATTTAAAGTTCAATTTAATATTTAATTAATACAAATTATAATAACCATCGATTCGAGCAGCACAAGTTATTTTGTGTTAAGGACTGAATCAATAACTTTAATTGTTGGTTAATGGTTATAACGAAAAGGAACACATGATAGGCTACCGCTTTACTGACTATATACCCTCCAAAGACAAAGACAAGACCGAATTTGAGAACTTGCTCAACATTTTCCATCAGCTCCTGGTGATTACATCGGGGGATGTTTCGGAGGCTTTGAGTTGGCTGACCAACCTCGACAAACAATATTCCATCACAAATCCCGACTACGGCATAGGAGACTTTATAGATGACCTTAAGAACAAAGGGTTTATTACTGATAAGACGCCGGATGGTGAGTTTAAGATAACGGCGAAATCGGAGAGAGCCATTCGAAAAAATTCTCTCGAGGAAATTTTCGGAAAGCTGAAAAAATCAGGCAAGGGAAACCACGCTACGCCTATGCCGGGTCATGGAGATGAGCCAGGTACCGACAGGAGAGAATTTCAATTTGGGGACACCCTCGAGCAGATTTCACTTACCGATTCTATTAAGAATGCACAAATCAACCACGGGTTTTCTGATTTCAGGCTGACTGAAGACGACCTGGAGATTGTTGAAACAGAATACAAGACGCAGACCAGCACCGTGCTGATGATAGATATCAGCCATTCGATGATCTTATACGGCGAGGACAGGATTACGCCGGCAAAAAAAGTGGCCATGGCACTCTCTGAGTTGATCATGCACAAATACAAAAAAGACACGCTGGACATACTCGTGTTTGGCAACGATGCCTGGCAGATCGACATTAAAGACTTGCCGTACCTTAGCGTAGGGCCTTACCACACCAACACTGTTGCCGGACTTGAGTTGGCAATGGATTTACTGCGAAGAAGAAAGAATAAGAACAAGCAGATATTTATGATCACGGACGGGAAGCCCACCTGTATCAAGCAAGGTATCAAGTACTACAAGAATAGCTTTGGCCTTGACCCAAAGATTCTGAACAAAACATTAGATTTGGCGGCTGCCTGCCGCAAACTCAATATCCCTATCACCACCTTCATGATCGCTTCCGACCCATATTTAAAGCAATTTGTGAAGGAGTTTACCATGGTCAACAACGGTAATGCTTACTACAGCAGCCTCAAGGGCCTGGGCGAACTCATATTTGAAGATTACCGCCGGAACAAAAAGAAAAGATTTTAACCAACCAGAAAATTCGCACGTACAAATGAAATATAGGGATCTCTCCTCTGCACAACTACGCAAAATACATACACTCGGCGAGCTCAAGGCATGTGGCTACCAACCCGAATCCATCAAAGACGAGCTCAGGCGCAATTTGATCGCCAGGCTCAAAGCCAAAAAGAGCGTTTTTGAAGGGATATGGGGTTATGAAGAAACGGTGATTCCCGATGTGGAAAGAGCCATTTTATCGAGGCACAATATTAACTTCCTCGGGCTAAGGGGGCAGGCCAAGACAAGAATGGCCCGCCAAATGATCGAGCTGCTGGACGAATACATTCCGGTGATTGAGGGAGCAGATTTGAATGACGATCCCCTGAACCCGATTTCGAGGTTTGCCAAAGACCTGGTGGCTGAGCACGGAGACAAGACGCCCGTTAGCTGGCTGCACCGGGATGAAAGATATACAGAGAAGCTGGCAACACCCGACGTGACCATTGCCGACTTGATTGGAGACGTGGATCCGATAAAGGCTGCTTCACTGAAGCTTCCTTATTCGGACGAGAGAGTGATTCATCATGGACTTGTGCCAAGGTCGCATAGAGGGATTTTTGTGATCAATGAGCTTCCTGACTTACAAGCCAGGATACAAGTAGCGCTTTTCAATATCCTTCAGGAGGGCGATATCCAGATTCGTGGGTTTAAACTAAGGCTGCCTTTGGATATTCAGTTTGTATTTACGGCCAATCCTGAAGACTATACCAACAGAGGAAGTATAGTGACACCGCTGAAGGACAGGATTGACAGCCAGATTATCACTCACTATCCTAAATCTATTGAGATAGGACGGAAGATAACCGATCAGGAAGCAAGGGTTTTAAAAGAGCAGCTGGATGTTGTGAGTGCCGGAGAGTTGGCTAAAAATCTGATTGAGCAGATAGCGTTTGAAGCACGCTCCAGCGAGTATGTGGATGCGAAGAGTGGCGTGTCGGCCAGGTTGACTATTTCTGCCATGGAAAACATGTACAGTTCGGCAGAAAGAAGGGCACTGATTAACGGTGAGAAGTCCACCAATGTGAGAGTGGGCGATTTTGTTGGCGTGCTTCCTTCTATTACTGGAAAAGTGGAGCTCGTATATGAAGGCGAGCAGGAGGGTCCTGGTATAGTGGCACAGAACCTGGTGGGTAAGGCGATCAGGAGCCAGTTTTTGCTTTACTTCCCAAATCCGGAAGAAATAAGAAAGAAAAGAAACGCCCCCAACCCGTACAAAGCGATCACTGATTGGTTTGGTGAGGGTAATATGGTCGACTTGCTAAATGAGTCTACTGAGAAGGAGCATCGCAAGTTGCTTGAGGGAGTGCCCGGACTAAAGGAGCTGGTGAAGGAATACCATAAGCAAGCAGACGACAAGCTGAAATACTTTTTGATGGAGTTTGCCCTCCATGGCCTGGCCGAATTCAGCCAGCTTTCCAAGCACCATCTGGCCACAGGCACGTCGTTCAAAGATTTGCTGAGCAGCATGTTCAGCATGCCTGGCCCTGGCGAGGAAGATGATGAGGATGACGATTTTAATACATAATATTAAGGCTGATATTGATTAAGTTGTATCATGCCGGTGTCACTTCAGGAAATCAAAAAACTTGTTCGGAGGGGAGAAGGTCAGCAGATAGAGTTCAAGCGGAAGGTAGCCCATCCGGAAAAGATTGTACGGGAGATTGTGGCCTTTGCCAATGCCGATGGAGGTTATTTACTTGTTGGCATTAGCGATGAGGGGGGCATTCCCGGGTTAAAATATGCTGAAGAGCATGATTACCTGCTGAAAAAGGCGATTGATGAGTTGTGCAGACCAACTCTTGACTATAAGTCGGAGATAGTGCCCATTGATGACAACTTGGGGGTGCTCTATTATTTCATCAAGCCAAGCAGAAGGCGCCCGCATTATGCGCTTGCCGACACGACACAAGCTTTTGGCAAGGCCTATATCAGAGTGGGTGACAAAAGTATTCAGGCCAGTGATGAGATGCGCCAAATTTTGAAGCGGAGTCGGCGAACAAAAAACATCAAGTTTACCTATGGTGAGAATGAAAAAAAGCTGATGGAGCATTTCAAATTCAACAAGACGATTACCCTTTCTGAGTTTGCATCAGTAGCAAAAATCCCTGTCATCATTGCCTCCAGAACATTGGTGCGGTTGTGTCTTGCCAATGTGCTAACAATTCAACCCCTCGAAAAAGGAGATTTGTTCACGCTGAAGGAGAGCTTTTGAGCCTTCACTTAATACCTAAAGAAAAGGAATGTACATGTCTATGCCACTGACAGATAAGAGTTTCTGTGGTCAATCCAGGTGGTATGGAACGTTGAGTGAAGTCAAAAAAAATGACAAATTTTTTATAAAGTTAACTTAGAGATTTAGGCATTTATCATTAACCTTAGAGCAACTTGTATTGTTGGTTTTTTTGATAAAGTACACATGGCTAAAGCATCGAAGGAAGGGAAAGTTTTTGTACTCGACACATCAGTTATTCTTTATTCTCACGACTCAATCATGAACTTTGCAGAGCACGATGTGGCCATCCCCATCACCGTGCTGGAAGAGCTTGATAATTTCAAAAAGGGGAACGACACCAAGAATTTTGAGGCCCGGGAGTTCATCAGACTGATAGATACGTTGTCGGAGAATTACATGCTACAGGATTGGATTCCACTGAACGGCAAGACAAAGGGCAAGTTTAAAGTGGTGATGCAGAGCAACCCGGAAGTAGATGCGGAAAAGGTGTTTGACGAACCAAAAGCTGACCATAAGATTCTGAACGCCGCTCTGACATTGAAAAGGGAGGAAAAAACGAAGAAGGTGATACTTGTCAGCAAGGATATCAACCTGAGGCTGAAGGCCAAGTCGCTGGGATTGCTGGCAGAAGACTATGAAACCGGCAAAATTAAGAATGTAAGCGATCTATATACAGGCAAGTCGATCATCGAAAACATAGACCCCGACCACATCAGTAAGTTGTATGAAGAAAATGTGATTGACAGAAAGGAGATTCTGAAGGGGGTTAAGCCCACTGCCAATAACTACTTCATTCTGAAAAGCGATAAGAACTCGATTCTTTCCACCTACAATCCCAACTCAAAGAATGTGGAGAAGGTGGATAAAGTGCCCGTGTATGGCATCAAGCCCCGCAATGCGGAGCAGACCTTTGCCATCCACGCTATTATGAACCCTGAGGTAAGGCTTGTGTCCATCACCGGGGTGGCTGGCACAGGCAAAACCTTGCTTGCGTTGGCAGGTGCGCTGGAGCAGAAACGGAACTACAAACAGATATACCTGGCCCGCCCAATCGTTCCTCTGAGCAACAAAGACATTGGCTACCTGCCGGGTGATATCAAATCGAAGCTGAATCCCTACATGGAGCCACTGTGGGACAACCTAAAATTTATTCAGAACCAGTTTAGCGAGTCAGATAAGGAATACTCCCGGATAACGGATATGGTGAATCAGGAGAAACTGGTAATTACGCCGCTTGCCTACATCCGGGGCCGAAGCCTCTCCAACATTTTCTTTATCGTTGACGAGGCGCAGAACTTAACTCCCCATGAGGTGAAAACAATTATTACACGGGCAGGTGAAAATACCAAGATCATTTTTACGGGGGACATTTACCAAATTGACACTCCTTATCTCGACTCTCAAAGTAATGGACTATCGTATTTGATCGACCGCATCAAAGATCACCCTCTTTACGCCCACGTTACATTGGAAAAAGGGGAAAGGTCTGAACTGGCAAACATTGCGAATCAGCTACTGTAGCATGTTGGCTTTGTCAGGACTCCTGATAAGCCAGACTCCAGTTGCCAAATAGGTCATTTCTGGCTCAGTGAAGCAGAACAAAAGAGATTTACGAATGGTTGTATGTGTTCTGCAAAAATTTAACCCCAGAATGCCCGAATGAGATAAAATAACGTGCCCGCTAGCATAAATACCACAGGAAATGTCAATAGCCAGGCGATGGCCATATTCTTAATCGTACCCATTTGCAGATTCTTCAGCCCTTTGTTTGCGACCATACTGCCTGCAATTCCCGAACTCAACACTTGCGTTGTGCTGACCGGCAGCCCGAGAAGGGTCGAAACACCTATGGTGCTGGCCGCCACTATTTCTGCCGACGCTCCTTGAGCGTAGGTAAGATGTTGCTTACCAATTTTTTCGCCTATAGTAACAACAATGCGTTTCCAGCCGACCATAGTTCCTAAGCCTAACGAGAGTGATACCATGATCAACACCCAAAACGGTACGTAGTCGGTGGCGCCCAATAGGGCTTTTTTGTGGTGCACTAGATTATCCTTTTGCTGCGTAGTTAGGGCATATTTATAAGCCTTTTCAAATCTTTCTAAGTTTTGGCGTTCGGTTATGATCATATTCCTTACCTCAAATTTCCGATCCTCAGTAATTGTGACTCCTACTCCAAGCGCATGGCTTAGTGTCTCAAATCGGGCACTGAGCAGCTTAGCTTCTGCCGAAAGAGACGATGACGATTGTGACTGTGACAGTGTTCCCAATTCCGTTGCCAATTGTACAGAGGCGTTTCTGACCTTGTTTAGATCCATATGCGGATTTAGGGAAAATTGAACTGGTAGGAGACCAATGAGTATCAACATGATAACGCCAACCCCCTTCTGGCCATCATTGGAGCCATGGAAAAAGCTGACTGATGTACAAGTGAAAATTAGAACCGCCCTGATCCAAATAGGAGGTACCTCTTTTTTTTTGTGTTCTTCAAACAGCTTTTTGCCTTTTACAAACCACCGTAAGATGAACATGAGTAGAATTGTAAGCGCAAATCCAAAAAATGGGGAAACCAGTAACGAGGTGCCAATGTCGATTGCTTTATTCCAGTTCACAGCAGTGCTGGAGGAGCCCGGAAGAAGAGAATAAGCTACGCCCACGCCGAGAATGGCCGCTACTAGCGTGTGGGAGCTGGAGCAGGGAATACCAAGGTACCAGGTAGAGAAGTTCCAGAGGATAGCTGCCCCCAGCAAGGCAATAATCATGGCAACTGCATGGTTGACTTGCTGATCCACCAGCAATTCTACCGGTAAAAGGTATACGATGCCCATAGCCACGCCAATTCCACCAGCCAGTACCCCTGCAATATTCCATAGACCCGACCAGACAACGGCTGTCCAGGGTTTTAGTGTATTGGTGTAGATAACTGTTGCGACGGCGTTGGCTGTATCGTGAAAGCCATTGATGAATTCGAAAACAACAGCTGCAAGCAGACAGAGAAGAAGAGTGCCAGCCAGCCAGGTTTCAAGGCCAAAGATCATGCTGCTTTGTGGATATGTTGTAAACGTCTTTTTTTATAGGGTCTTATGATCAACCGAATGCTTTTCGTGGAGCTGAGATATGACCATGCCCAGCTAAAAAACACAACAAACCGACTTCTGAATTCGACCAGAGACATGATATGCACCAGTCCCCAAACGAACCAAGCAAAAATTCCTTTGAAGTGAACTTTGCCGAAGTCAACAACGGCTTTGTTTTTGCCGATGGTGGCCATTGACCCTTTGTCGACATACTTAAAAGGTATGGGATTTTTCCCAAGGCTTCGTCGTTGGAAGTTACCAGCCAAAGACTTTGCTTGCTGAATGGCCACCGGCGCAACCATCGGGTGAGGGTTGGGTTGCTTCAAGGTGGAAACACCAGCGACATCCCCTATGGCAAATATCCCTTTATAGCCAATCACCTGAAGGTATTGACCCACAGTTAGTCGGTTGCCTTTGGTAATGGAGCTTTTCAAAAGTCCCGGTACTGGGTTCCCTTTGACACCGGCAGTCCAGATCATCGAGCTCGACAAAATTTTTCTACCGCACTTTAGGGTAGCATATCGGCCGTCGTAGTTAGTTACAGTTGTATTCAAAAGTACCTGTACTCCCAATTTTTCCAGATACAATTTTGTTCGTTCGGACGATGTCTCAGACATAGAGGGGAGGAGTCTTGCCCCCGCCTCTACCAAATAGATATCCATTCTGCGGAAGTCTAGTTCTGTATAGTCGCTTGGATAAACATGATGCTTGAGTTCAGCCAGAGCACCTGCAGTTTCCACGCCAGTCGGCCCGCCTCCCACCACGATCAGGTCCAATAGACTTTCCTGGTCGTCTCCGGTTTCCATATTCACTGCTTCTTCCAGGTTTTGAAGAAATACACTACGCAAATCCAGAGCCTCCGGGAGGTTTTTCATTGCCAAAGAATATTTTTCAACTTCGGCGTTGTCGAAAAAGTTGGTAACAGCTCCGGTGGCAATAACCAGATAGTCGAATGACAAACTTCCGATATTAGTTTCTACAAGCTTGGCTTCAGCTGAAACCGATAGGACTTCAGCCATTCGAAAGAAAAGGTTGGGGCTATCTTCAAAAAGCTCTCTGAAAGGTGAGGCAATATTTGAAGGCTCAAGTTGAGCGGTAGCTACCTGATAAAGTAGAGGCTGGAAAACGTGATAGTTATTCTTATCGAGCAAGACTACTTGATAGGGTTTTCCTTTGAGCTCTCTCGCTAACGTGAGGCCGCCAAATCCCCCTCCAATAATCACGATTCTGGGAAGAGACGAGTTTGGGATATTGATTTTCATGAGGTTTAAGTTGAGAAGTTGATAAAGGGTGGATAGGACTTTGCCACTGGTTGCTGGTGTGAGGTTTTGTGGCGAGAACGCTGTTAAGAGCGCTCGCTGGCGTCCGCCAAGTGCTTGCGAAGAACGCTGTGCTTTCGTGAATAGATGAAGTAGACTAACAGGCCGATAAATAGCCAAATCAGTAATCTTAACCAATTCTCCCATTCAAGGCTGAGCATCATTCCAAAATTGAATACTATTCCCAAAATTGCTACAAGGGGCAGCGCCCTGACCCGAAATGGCCTCGGCAGGCTAGGCTGAGTGTGCCGCAGTCTCCACACAGAAATGCAAACCAGGACGAATGCAAGCAGGGTACCAATATTGACCAGCTTTGCAATAGTGTCTATGGGTGTGAAGCCCGCTACAAGGGCGATGAGAGCGCCGATCAAGATGGAGCTTCTGCTTGGGGTTTTTAATTTTGGGTGAACGTAGCCAAATATTTTGGCCGGAAGAAGACCGTCTTTTGACATGGCCATCAATATTCGAGTTTGGCCCATAGTCATCACCAGCAGCACAGAAGTGAGGCCTGCAACTGCGGCAATTGAGATGATCCAGACTGCAAAGTTCAGTCCCCGGCCCATGAATGCTGCCGCCACTGGTGCCGCTTTGTCAAGCAGGGTATAATTGACCATGCCTGTCACTACAAGGGAAATGGCGATATAGAGAACCGTACAAATGATAAGGGAGGCAATGATTGCAAATGGGAGGTCTTTGGTTGGATTTTTTGACTCAGCGGCTTGAGTAGCCACAGCATCGAAACCTATATAGGCGAAGAATATATATGCTGCCCCAGCAGTGATGCCAGCAAACCCAAAGGCCATTACCCCATCTCCATTCAGGCCTCTTGCAGGAATAAAGGGACTCCAGTTGGCAGTGTCAATGAAAAACATGCCAGCAATAATGACAAACAGAACGACACTGACCTTGATAGCAACCAGCCACAGATTGGTTCCAGCGGTTTCTTTTATACCAATTGTGATGATGGCTGTGACGACAAGTGCAATGATAATGGCTGGGAGGTTAACAGCCAATGGCAAGCCGAAGACTTCAGGAATAGCCAGCGAGCTATAGTTCTGCTGCAGTGTCGAAATAGTGCCATTAGCAGAGGCTTCCGTCAAAAGGGCCCTCGCTGTATGCAAGTCGTTAGTCAGCCACAGGGGCAAATGGATGTGAAGAAGGCCTAATAATTTTCCAAAGTAGCCTGACCACCCAACCGCCACAGTAGACGCAGCCATGGAGTACTCCAAAATCAGATCCCAGCCAATAATCCATGCAAATAGTTCTCCGATTGTGGCGTAGCTGTACGAATACGCCGATCCTTCTACAGGATAGATCGAGGCAAATTCTGCATAGCACAGAGCCGCAAAGGAGCACCCCAGACCGGCAATGACAAAGGAAATGACCAGTGCCGGCCCTGCATATTCTCTTGCCGCCAACCCCGTCATAACAAATATGCCGGCACCTATGATTGCGCCAACGCCCATGGTAGTTAGGTTCCATCGGCTGAGGACTTTCTTCAAAGGATTTGTTTTGATATCCCTGACCACCCACTCAGGTGGTTTTCGGGCGAATAGTTGCGTGCTCATTCGTTAATCAATATTTTTTTGACCGCAGCATATGGCATTCCCATTCTGCCTTGGAAGTGAAATCGATTTTTTAAAAATGTGTACTCGGGTAATTCTCGGACTAGCTTCGATTTCAAATACGAAGGAAATAGGTGGGGCGTCCGACGCCAGACAAGAGACCTAGACAAGAACGGCCTCGAACTAGCAGTCGTTTGTGACATGGCCGCTCACACCAGTTAGTTGCCTTAACTTTGGGAAGCGACTTGCTGACAGGTACGCTCGCTATGGCTAAAAAAGACTGATTGCCTGCAACTAGGACAGTGTGTAAACCGCTGAGAGGGTTGTTATTCTTCTTTTTACAGATCGGCTCAAATTGGGAATCCGCAGAGGAGTTTTGACCCGAAGCGTTTTGCCTCACTGTACCGGAAAGCCCGACAATTATGAAAAACAGTACAGTAGCAGCGGTCAAGATACCTCGCTGATTGACTAGCAGCCCACTTTGTGGGCTATTTAACGACTCTTTTTTTTGGCATTTCATTATTACACCTACTTTGAACCTCACCGGCAATAAATGGTACCTATAGAATGGTGTGCCCTGAACTGTTAGGGTGCTTTAGTGAGGGAGTCGTTCAGCAGGTGATTGAGTATAGCTCTGCTGCTGGCGTATTCGGCGGGTAAAACTAGAAGCCTTTCAAGAAATGTAATTGAGAAATGCCCAGACGATCTGTTGTTGAAAATGAATAAAGAAAAATTTTGAAGCTTAGGATTGGGAGTAACAAAAAATGAATTGTCTAGGCATTGGCCCAGCATTGTTGACTGGACAAATTTCGAAGCAGACGAATATTCTCCTGTCTCGCCACAAGAAATGGGCCGTTTGGCCACAAAAATCAGGCACAGGAGACCTAGAAGTAAAGCCGTTGTTGAACAAACAGACCTCATATGGTTCTCAATCTGCTGTAAATCTAGAATAAAAAAAAGGGGGAGTTGGGGAAGGCGACAAAATATTTTTTTCTTTCCTGAGGAACGGCGGGAAACTATTAGGCACTGTCAAAGGATAAGTGTACCTTTTTTCAATAGGAATATAATTTCATACTATGGCATTACCGGATCTTCCGGATCGAGTACTGAACAGTTCTTTTCACAGGGATTTCTTCGCCAGGGGCTTGCAGGAAGTCGACTATCAGGATCTTCGGATATTGAAAGTCTACACCAGCAGATCGTTGTTTGCAAAGTCTTACGGCTTCAAACTTGGCGGGCAACGACATCACTGTCGCTATACTTTTGACGAGCTTGGCCTGGCTACTCAGTTCACTATTTTCGAAAGAGGCAGCATTGAATTTGAGCGCCGTATTGACTTCTACAGGAATAAATTTACTCCGAACGATATTCTTATCAGCCTGGCTAACGTCATCTCAGGTATTTATAAAATACCAGTCGGAGGACTTTTTTTTAATAGCCGTGTCGATGGCTATTTGGATGGCCTACCGGCCAGGCTTTTTGATTTTCTTGCTGATGAGTGGAACATAGATCTTGGCGATAACAGAGAATTTGATGATTTTGAAGAGTTGGTTGGCACTTTGGTGCTATTTCTAAAAACGCAAAGAGTAAAAGACCCAAGAGTGCCGAGAAATGGCAATTGATTTTTGTCTAGTAAGGGGCTAGGTGAGAAGGTTTGTTCAGAAAGGGTAATTATAATTGGATGCTACGATTTCTACTACTAACGCTAACCGTATTCACTTTTTTATCTTTTCATTCGTTCGGGCAGCAAATTTCCGACGTAAGGATTGATAAAAAATTTGAAAGCGAATATTTAACTGATGTGCTCAGTCAAATTGAAGAAAATTCATCTGTTAAGTTTTTCTACGACCCTGCGTGGCTTGGAAATGTGCGTGTTTCTGGCGAGTACTCCGGTGCCTCGCTACGGTCGGCTTTGGAAGACTGGACAGCGAACACAAGACTCAACTATCATTTTTATGACGCCTACAATGTAGTCCTCTATCTCAGGAGTGACCTGCTTTCTACGCTGAATCTGGCGGGGCTCAAGGACACCGACTTTATCGTCGTTGGCGACTCTACAAATGCTGTTTCGGGTACCGCCGTTTCTGTGAGAGGCACCATTCGAAATGGTCAAACCAACGAGCCGCTTCTTGGAGCCAGTGTTTATGTGGATGAGCTGGCCAGTGGAACAGTGACGAATGCTGCGGGCAGGTTTAGCCTCCAGCTTTTGCCTGGTGACTATCATGTGAGAGTGAGTCACGTAACCCTCCAGCAGGAGGCCAAGCGGATGTTTGTTTTTGGCCCTGGGGAGTTTCAGTTGGATCTTTATGAAAAGACGATACAGCTGGAAGGCGTTACCATTGCAGGCCAAGCTCCTGATATCAACGTCAAGGGGATTCAGATGGGTACTGTGCAGCTACAGGTGGAAGATGTGAAAAAACTGCCCGCATTTTTGGGCGAGGTCGACATTATCAAATCGCTTACACTGCTGCCTGGTGTGAGTACCGTTGGTGAAGGTACTACTGGGCTCAATGTGCGGGGTGGCACTGCCGATCAAAACCTCATTTTGCTTGACAAAGCGCCTGTGTACAACACCTCCCACCTTTTTGGCTTCTTTTCTATTTTCAGCCCGGATGCGACTGATGACGTGACCATTTACAAGGCGGGTATTCCAGCTAACCTGGGCAGCCGGGTCTCATCCGTAGTGGAGGTAAAGCAAAAGTCGGGTAACAAGGAAAAATTTGGCTCGCAAGGGGGGATCGGTTTAGTGGCAAGCCGACTAATGGTTGAAGGGCCAATCAAAGAAGGCAAGAGTAGCTTTATTGTGGCGGCCCGTAAGTCTTATGTCAACTATCTTTTCGATACTTTCATAAAAGTGGAGGAGCTTGTTGGGAACAAAGCTGGCTTCTGGGATTTATCGGGCAAGCTGGACTTTTCGCTATCAGACCGGCTTTCATTAACTGCCTCCGGCTATGTAAGCAAAGACAATTTCACCATTGCTAACGAGTCGTCGTTCGACTACCAGAACGGACTCGGTTCAGCGGAGTTGGGATATGTGTTTTCGGAAAATTTGCTTGGCGGCTTATCGGTGGCTTACAGCGACTATCAATACCAATTGGGAGATCTTCAGCTGACTGACCCCTACAAGGTTTCGAGTGGCGTGGGGCAGCTTGATGTAAAGGCTGATGTAACCAAGTACACCGAAAGGCAGACGCTTCAATTTGGAGGCGGCACCACTTTTTATGATTTCAAGCCAGGCCATCGAAGTGGCATAAATGCTGACACGCAGATTACTCCTGTTGCTTTGCCGGAGCAGCAAAGCCAGGAAAGTTTTTTGTATGCAAACGACGAAATTAACCTGAACGAGACCTGGTCAGTGATGGCGGGACTGCGTTATTCCATGTATCGCAGCTATGGCCCAGCCGACGTATTTGTGTATGCTGGAGAAAGGCCAGGAAGGACATCGACGCTGACGGATACCCTTCAGTATTCAGGCAATGAAACCATCAAAACCTATTCAGGTCTGGAGCCCCGGCTGTCTCTCAGATATAGCCTCGATGAGGAGACTTCTTTGAAGGCCAGCTACAACCGGATTTATCAGTATATCCACCTGGTGTCGAATACGACAGCCATTACGCCGTATGACATCTGGATGGGAAGCAACTATTATTTAATGCCGTTGATAGCTGACCAGTATAGCATCGGCTACTTCAAAAACTATGATGACAATACATGGGAGACCTCTGCTGAAGTATACTTTAAGGACATAGATAACCTGGTGGACTACAAGGATGGAGCCGATCTGGTGCTCAATCCTACCTTAGAAACAGAACTCATTCAGGGCCGGGGCATGGCGTATGGCCTTGAGCTGCTCGTGAAGCGAAGCAAAGGCAAGCTCAACGGGTGGGCAAGTTATACCTATTCAAGAACGCTCAGGAAAATGGAAGGCGCTGACAGGGAATCCACAATTAACAAAGGCAACTGGTTTCCTTCGTACTATGACAAGCCCCACGATCTAACGCTGTCGGGCAGCTACAAAGCGACCAGAAGATGGACGATCAGCTCTAATTTTACCTACTCTACCGGGCGACCCTTTTCCGTTCCTGAAAATGGCTTTCTTTTCGACGGAGTGCTTGTGGGCAACTATACGGAGAGAAATAATGGCCGAATTCCTGACTACCACAGGCTCGATCTCGCCTTCACGCTCGACACCAGCCTGAAGATAGAGAAGCTTTGGGAGAGTAGCTGGACGTTCGCTGTGTACAATGTGTACGGGAGAAAAAATGCGTACAGCGTTTTCTTTAAAGACACAGCCGATGCAAGACCAACGGCCTACAAGCTGGCCATTTTGGGCGCCGCCTTTCCCTCGATCACCTACAACTTTAAGTTTTAGTCATGCTGGTTGTCAAAAGACTATCGTGGACAATGTGGATGTTGCTGGCTGGCTGCATTGATCCGTACGACTATCCTTTCAAGGAACAAACCAATTATCTTGTGGTAGAAGGGGCTATTACGACCCAGCCGGGTCCGTATTCGGTCACTTTGACAACCACCCGAAACATAGGCAATGAGGAAAACGCTTTTAAGCTGCGGGTGCAAAATGCCAAGGTCTCTATCACTACTTCGACCGGTAGCGTGGTGAGGCTGATAGACCAGGATACCTCGGGGGTTTATTACACGTCAGGGAACTTTAGAGGGCAAGTTGGGGAAAAGTACCAGCTAACGATAGTGCTCGAAAATGGTGAGAGCTACGAGTCGGAGCAGGTAGAACTTTTGCCCATGCCGGATATCGACAGTATTGGTATTGAGTATGCCTCACAGAAATATATTTCGCAAGCGAATACTGTAATTGAAAGAACGGGGTTTTACACAAGGGCTTTCATCAACGATCCCCCGGAAACCGAGAATACTTATCTGGTAAATTGGGATTACACATATAAGATTTTTACGCACCCTGAATTGGCCACAGCTTATGACGCAGAAGGATGTGAGTGTTGGGTAGCTACGCCCAAGGCCTGCTGCTCCGTTTGCTGGGTAGAGGAAAAAGTCCCGGACTTCACCATTGCTAACGACCAGCTCAATAACGGGAGCTCGGTCACGCAGTACGACCTCTTCTTTCTGCCCGTTGTCGGCATAATGCTATATGAAAAAATTTATCTGGAGGTCACAATTAATTCGCTGAGCAAGGATGCCTACTTATTTTGGAAATCGGTGTATGATTCTCGTTATGGGCAGGGAGGGATATTCGACTCGACACCGAACACAGTGGAAGCCAATGTTTACAACGTGGAAGACAAAGACGAGCTGGTATTGGGCTATTTCTATGCGTCGGAGGTAAAAACAATTTCGAGATTTATACACCCAACCGATTTCCCTGAGCGGATTGATTCGGACACCAATTATCCCGACACGTGCCTTTTTTATCCAAATACGACAGCCGAGGAGCCCGAATACTGGAATGAGTAATAGCCCATATATATATTCTGTTCTGACACTGGGGTTGATTGCTCTCCAGGGGTGTATCGACCCATATGACTATCATTTCGAAGAAAAAACCAACTATTTGGTTGTAGAGGGCTCGATTACAACTGAGCCGGGCCCTCACAAAGTAACCCTCACCACGACCAGAAACATCAGGAACGAAAAAAACGCTTTCAAACTACGCATGCAGAACGCAAGAGTAACGATTGCGACTTCTTCGGGGTGGGTAGAACGACTGGTTGAGCAAGATACATCTGGCGTTTACTTTACTTCGGCAGATTTTCGGGGTGAAGTAGGAGAAAAGTATCAATTGAAAGTAGTCTTGGAGGATAGCCGGGAATACCTGTCAGATTCGGTTCAGCTACAGGCAATGCCTGACATAGATAGCATTGGAATAAGATACGGCTCGGTAAACTATGTGTCGGAGCTGAATTCTGCGTTGGAAAGCACTGGCTTTTTTATTGACGCCTTTGTAAGAGAGCCAGCAAAGCAAATCAGCTACTATAGGGCACGGTGGCGGTATACATACCTCATCAATACTGTGGGAGACACCCCAACAACTTGTTGGATAAATGTTTCTCCTTTGGAATACGGGGTTTTTTCTAGCGAACTGACTGCGAGTAACAGTATCTCACAGTACCCTCTCTTTTTCTTACCAGTTAGGGGTGTGATGTTTGCTGAAAAGATAAAAGTTGACGTAACCGTTTCTTCGGAGAACTTTGCTTCTTATCAGTTTTGGAATAGTGTATACAATACCACCTATCGGCAGGGAGGAGTTTTTGACCCGGCACCAGCATTTATTCCATCAAACGTTCATAGTGTAAATGAACCTGGCGAAATTGTACTGGGACAGTTCTCAGCTTCGGATGTCAAGAGCATAGTGAGAAATATTTATGCTCAGGATTTTCCGGAAAGAGTGACTACTGAAATTAATTATTGGGAACCTTGTTTTAAGTATCCCAAGGAAGATCATTCGACTATCACTGACGTTGAGCCCCACGACTGGAATGACTAAGGCTGCGTTTCATATCGCTATTCTATTTATATCTGCGTTTGCCTTGAATAGCTGCGTTGAACCCTACGACTATCCCGCTGACGAAAAGAGCAACAACCTGGTGGTGGAAGCACTGGTTTCAAGTAATCCCGGGCCGCAGACAGTCAGGCTGACTACCACCAGAAATATTTACAATAAGGGGAATCAGTACATTCTATATGTGAGCGGTGCGGAAGTGTCTGTCCTGGACAGCGATGGTCAGTCCTTTGCTTTCAAGGAGCGGGCGGCGGGGCAATACTATTCCGATTCGTCTTTTAGTGCCGTTGGCGGAAAGGCGTACAGGCTCCGGATTGTCACGAACGAAGGGAAGGTTTATGAATCGAATGAAGAAACAGCTTTGCCCACTTCTGAGATGGATAAAGTAGAAATAGCGTATACCATCAAGTCGGAAAAGAATGAACTTGGAAATTTTGTAGATGTTGACGGATTCAGCGTGAAGGCCATCGTCGATGATTTACCCGACCAAAAGAACTACTATCTGCTCAGGATGACTACTATATTCAAAGTGCTGACCGAGCCCTCTGCTTATCAGGTCTTCGATCGGGAGCTTGGCAATTACATTATTCAACCTAAATCCTGTTGTAATATTTGTTGGGTTACTAAAACCCTGGATGAATTTGTTGTCTTTAGTGACCAACTGGTGAATGGAAGAGAGGAAGCAGAGATACCCCTTATTTTTTATCCGATTGACCAAAAATACTTTTATGATAAGGTATATTTTGAAGTAACTCAATATTCTCTCTCTGCTGAGGCTTATGTTTTTTGGAAAGGATTGTACGACCTGAAATTTCGACAAGGAACACTGTTTGATCCAGCCCCTTCAGGTTTGCCGGGCAATATTTTCAACGTCGATGATAGGAGCGAGCAGGTAGTAGGATATTTTACCGTGTCAGATGTTACAACAAAGGGGGAGTTCATGACTAAAGATTTTATTCCGAGAAATGTAGTCTATACTTACCGATACACAGATGACTGTAGAACCCTGCCGAACAGTACTACTACAGAGCCAGTTTTTTGGCGGTAAAAGAAACTGAATCAACGAAACATGAAAAAGCTATATGCACTCATTACACTTCTTATTCTTGCCTGCTCAGCTGGTATGGCACAGGATAAAGTAATTGACCAGTTCAAGCTTTTTGCGGCCAACAAAACGCAGGAAAGAGTGTATTTGCACATGACCCAACACTATGCCCAGCCGGGTGGTAGAATATGGTTCAGCGCTTACGTATTTGACGACGCCAATCAGAGGTTGTCGGATGGAAGCAAAGTGCTTTACCTAAATGTGGTAAACAAAGCTGGGGACGTGGTTGTAGATGAAAAGATATCGCTTGAAGCAGGCGTTGGTGAGGGGTATATTGATGTGCCAGCCGACTTCAGCAAAGGGTTGTATGTGGTAAGGGCCTACACCGGGTGGATGAGGAACTTTGGGCCGGAACATTTTTTCAGAGATTGGCTTTGGGTAAATCAGCAGCCAGGTGAACTGTCCCTTGCTGTGGGCGAGCCACCGCATGTTGATGAAATGGAAGTTGCTATAACTACAGAGGGTAATTTGCAACCTGTTTCAGGGCTTACATCAAGGTTCACCGTAAGGGTTTTCGACGATCTTGGAGGAGGAACGGAACTTGCAGGCGAGGTGGTGAACAAGGCGCACGAGTCGCTGGCTACTTTCTCCACCAACAAGCACGGATATGGTGCTTTCATCTTGCGTCCTGAGGCTGGGGAAAAATATGAAGTGATTTTAAAAGATCAGCATGGTGATGCGATCACTCATTTCTTACCCGAAGTGAAGGCGGAAGGCATCTCGATGCTTGTCACAACGCAGCCCACTGTGGTCAGGGTATCGCTGCAGAGTAAATTGGGAGCTGTTGAAAGGCAGAGATTCAGGCTCATCCTCCAGTCGAAAGGCACCATTTACCTGGATCGGGGGGTCGATTTTGCTGCCCAGCCTGCTCAGGCCCTCAGCATACCGACGGCCGGCCTTAAAACAGGTATTTATCAGCTGTCGTTGCTCGATGGGGATGGGATAGAAGTAGGTCAGAGAGTATTTCAGATATATCCAGCTTCTGGTGAATTAGCGCTGACGCTCGATCAAAGAAGTTTCAAAAGAGGAGAAAAGGTGAGGACGTCTTTCTCTGCCAGCAATGTGGCTGCCTACTCAGTTACTGTGTCCGACAAGCTGCTCGAAGGTGACTATGTCGCCCCTGCCATTAACCAGGTCTATTATATGGCTGATGCGCTTGCGCCGGATGCCGCTGAAATGATCAAGTTCTTCGATAGCAGCTTTAAGTCCCCTGAAAACTGGGATTTGTTTTTGCTCACCAAAAAGCTGCCAGCTTATTCCTGGCGGGAAATAATGTCGTATAAGGCAACCTATCCTAAATGGCCTTACGAAAAGTACATCAGTGCCTATGGGCAAGTACGAACTTCTGATAGCCTGCTGCTAGGCCAGGAGCTTTTCACATTTTATAGCTTTGCCCACGAGGAAATCATCCCCGCCCGAACCGACGAGTATGGATGGTTTTTGCTTCCTGTTTTTGATTTTTCAGGGCCTACTAAAATTGTTTGCTTGTCCGATAATACTAGTGTTTCATTTTCAGAGATGAAAATAGACATTGAAAGTGGCCTTCCTTCCACGGCCCTGGAAGTTGACATGATGAGAAAGATAGCTCAAAGCGGAATCACCTTTGCGGATCAGAAGAGAGACAAGCTGGTGTTCAAAGGGTCTTACAGAAAGCTGGTGCCTGGGCTTTATCCTGAGAGGAAGGAGACTGAGGTTAGCAGAGAGTTTTCACCTCTCACAAGGAATACCGAAGACTATCAGCTTGATTTACGCCAATACCTGAGCTTTAGCAGCCTAAGAGAGGTGTTCATTGAAATAGGTCGTGGTATCGTGGTAAGAGAAAGAGGGGGAAAACGAGTAATCATGATGTATGACCCTGTTAACGCTACTTTATTTAATGATCCGGCGCTGATCTTCATCAATGGCATTCCTACGATTGACTATGACCTGGTACTCACGCTGGATCCCGATGTGATTGAAACCATCCAGCTATATAGGTCTGCCACTGCTCAGGAGCGGTTTGGCGCTATGGCTCGGAACGGTATTCTATCCATTTCCACCAAGGACAAAGCCCTTGAAATTCCCAACCAGGAGAATATCAGCTTCAGTTTTGAGGGATTTCAGCCCGAAGAAGAATTCACCAATGCCAGCCTGGCGCAGCAAAAAGCGTACTTGCCAGACTTGCGTCACCTGCTTTACTGGCGCACCGGAACTAGTCTACCCACTTACATAGAATGTACTTCGTCGGATGTGTTGTCGAACTACGAGGTGAACATTGTTGCAATCACCCCGGAGGGGAGTTTAAAAACAGGCACTGCGGAGTTTAGTACCCTTCCTGTGGAAATGGCAGGCAACTAATCGATGGCATATTCTGAGATGTCCTTTGTGCCGGGCATCAAATGGAAGAAGTTGATTTGGTGCTGGATAAGGTCGTGCAATTCTGAAGTCATAAAAGCCTTCTTATTTCTGTAGTAGCTACTGATGTACGAAAGAGCGTCTCTCGCAAGCGCCATGTGATAGGGATTGGTTGGGTCGTAGTAGTTGTTGAGATAGTAGAGCGATTTCAAATAAAAGCTTAAGGAAATGTTTTCAATTAGCACGGGGCACAGCCTGCCAGGATCCCTGGCCAGCCTTCTCACAAGCTCCTGCATCTTTTGAATGGGGATGTCTTCATCCAGCCAAAAATTGCGTAGGGGGTCAAAGCTTTCCACTTGATAGTCAATAAAGTGATAGAGGTCAAATTCCAGAAGCTGATCAGACTGGTTAACCAACCGCAGCATAGTTTCGTCTTCGTTGATAAAAAGGACTTTGAGAAAGAAGTAGTAGTCAGAATAGGATCCTTTGTAAAAGGAAGGCGGTTCCAGGTTCCCGTTTTCAACAGTTGATTGATAAGTCGCTGCGCTTTGCTCAAGTCTTTCAGCGAGACCTTCCACATCTGTTGACCTAAATCGGCGGTTTGCACCTTTGTATGAGTACTCATATGACCTGCCAGAGTAGCAGCTTACACCAGCGGCCAAATCGGGTGGGAGCTGCTGGAGGAAGGCACAGTGATTAAGCTTAAGAGCATAAAAACCAGGTGTGTTTGGGTAAGAAAACCGACATAACACGGATGGGCTCAGTGAGCCATTCATGATGTATTTAAAGGTGTAATATTGTAGATCGACGGCCATCCCGTTGAGCATAGTCTTGGTATTGGCAGCCATGGTTTTCGAATAGAGAAGAGCAATGATATCCTCGTTGGCTGCTTCGAACAGCCGATCCTGGTCAAATTCAGCCAGCTTGTTACGCCATACTAGCGAGTCTACCTGAATCGGTCGTTTCCTCTCAAACTGCTCAATGAGCATATACATGAAAAGCACCCGAACGAATGGGGCATTAGGAGCTGCGTTAACGGCATACACCAACTCATCGCTTGTGATTTCATCGCCCACGTAGATTCTGAAAAGGTAATGAAGAATGCCACTGACCCGTTGCTGGTCGACTGTGCTTATATGACCCGACCTGGTGGCTACCACTCTGTAGGCAGTTTGATTCAACACCCTGAAGGCTTTGTCAATCCGCTCTTCTTTGTTAAGCCTTTTGGCCAGCACTAATTGCAGTTCGGCTTTTCTCGATTGCTGTAGCAAAGGCTCCAGCCTGGCCAGTAAAAGGGTGTCCTTTTGCAAGGTATCCTTCAACTGGGCTTTTGGCATGGCTTGAATCCACTTGATAGAATTCTTTTTTGCGAGTGCCACGAGCGCCTCATAACCATCATCAAAGCCAATCGAATCCGCTTCCACTGGGTCGCTGCTCATTTCATTAAGCATTTTGTAGAGAAATGAAGCCCGCCTTTCCTGTAGGCTGCGGTTCAGGAGGCTGTCGCCTTCCAGTGAAGAATATCCATAAAAATCAGCCTTCAAAATGCTGAGGTCGTTATCGTTCAGGTATTTTCTGAGTGAGTCGATCGAGACCGACTCAGGTTCGTATTTGTTTTTTGGAAAGTAGATTCTCTGCCGTCTTTTGAGAATGTCCTGGTCGTGGCCAGTGTAGGGTTGGTAGGTTATTTTGTCGATGCCGTAGCCCTTGAGCTTTCGTAGTTCGAAGAACCGGTCGATAGGCACACATTCTATATTTGACAGGGTTGGTAAGTAGGGTAGATTAATTGTGCGCAACTCCTCCAGTGTTAGTCTTGCCACCTTTCTAAAAGGCCTTTTTACCAGCACAGAGATTTCCGAAGGCACAGCAGTGCCTTCCCACTGTGCCAGAGTAATCCACTGGCTGTAGACCCATCTGCTAGGTCTTTTACCGGTGGTGAAGCCCAGCAGGTCGTCGTTGTATTTTTGTTGATTTTTCTCATACGTCTGTTCATCCATCGACAACTTGGTTGCCAAGGGAAGTGCGGCCTGCCGACTTAAGATGGTTTGTATGACCTGTTTTGGCTTGACTTTTTGTTTGACGCCATTTTCCTCAAGAATAAGTGAAAAGCCCAGGTTTTTGATGTTTGACACGGGATGTGCCTTCAGGTCGGTTTTTCCATCGGGCGTTGTGGTTAACTGAAGGCGGTGCCGGAGAAGCCGTTTCTCCCACCTGCCCTGTTTTTTGGCTAAGAGCTCGACTTGGGTGGTGTATGCGTTGTCGCTGATTTGTCCTTTTGAAGGGGTGCAAAGTGCAAGGAATAGAAGACACAGCCAGACGATTTGAATTCTCATTGGTAGTAATTTCCAGAATTACCGCCGGTTAAAAAAAGAAAAGAATGCTTAATTAGTGTTCGGAGGGTGAATTTTTCGAAAAGGTGAAAAGTGGTCCCGGCAGGAATCGAACCTGCACCTCAAGCTCCGGAGGCTTGCATAATATCCATTTTACTACGGGACCGGTAAGAATTGAAAAGCAAATGTCTTAATGCTGCACGAAGAAGTGGTCTCGACAGGAATCGAACCTGTATCTAAAGTTTAGGAAACTTCTATTCTATCCATTGAACTACGAGACCTTGATGTCTTTTCAACAAAAAGGAGTGCAAAATTAAATTAATAATTGACGTTTTTCAAGTAATTGGGGTAAATGCTAATGTGATGCTCCAATACTTCTTTGTAGAGAGTTTCCCGCAACTTGCTGATATCACCCTTGCTCGTGGCTGAAATGAAGATCAGTTTTGTGTCGGGTTTCTCAGTGTAAAGAGCCATGGCACGTTCTCTGGGCGTGGGCTTTTCAGGCTCCTGAATCTCAAATTCGTCTGCTGTTTCTTCGTGAACCTTCTCGGGTATAAGATCTATTTTATTGAAAATAGTGATAACAGGCTTAGCATCAGCGCCGATTTCTTTCAGTGTTGCTTCCACCACCTTTGCATGCTCCTCAAAAGATGGGTGCGATATATCCACAACGTGTAGGAGAATATCTGCTTCCCGTACTTCATCAAGTGTAGACTTGAACGACTCGATGAGCGCATGGGGGAGTTTTCTGATAAACCCAACCGTATCTGAGAGCAGGAAAGGGATGTCGTTGATAACTACCTTTCTGACAGTGGAATCCACGGTGGCAAACAACTTATTTTCGGCCAGCACGTCAGACTTGCTAAGCCTGTTCATAATCGTGGACTTGCCAACGTTGGTGTAGCCTACCAATGAAACTCTTACCATCTGTCCCCTGGCTTTGCGCTGGGTAATACCTTGTTTTTCTATTTTTTCCAGCCGTTTTTTGAGAACCGTAATCTGATCCCGAATGGCCCGGCGGTCAGTTTCTATTTCTTTTTCACCAGCACCACCCCTTGTGCCAGTCCCACCCCTTTGTCTTTCAAGGTGAGTCCACATTCTGGTAAGCCTTGGCAGCAAATATTCATATCGTGCCAGTTCCACCTGAGTTCTCGCCTGGGAGGTTTGGGCTCTTTCCAGAAAGATGTCGAGGATGAGAAGGCTTCGGTCGTATATTTTTACTTTTAGCTCGTTTTCCAGGTTCCTAAGCTGAGACGGTGTAAGGTCATCGTCAAAAATGACCACGTCAATTTCTTCCGCCTTCACGAAGGTGTTTATTTCTTCTAATTTTCCCTTGCCCACGAACGAGCGGGTGTCGGGTTTGGGGAGCCTTTGAGAAAATTTCCCCTCGATTTCCAGACCAAGTGTTTGCGCCAGGAACTCCAGTTCATCAAGGAACTCCTCCGCCTTCGATGGCGGCTGATCTTTATTAATCAAAGCCACTAACACAGCTTTGAGTGGAACAGGGGCCGTAGAGATAAGTTTATCCATTTGTTGAAGTAACTTGCAAGTAAATCAATAAATAACAATCGTTCATCGAAAAGTTCATCCTGTTCGTCTGAATATTAACTTTGCTTTCCTTTTAATTGATACTTTAGACAAGAATAAATGGAATTTAGCCAATAGCGAGCTTCAAACTCCATAAAAAAAGTTTAACTTATTAGAGGAATAATAATAATTTGCACGACCATTGGAAGCATAGTCAGTCTGTAGCAGTTGGTTTTTGTTTCTCGGTTTTCTTTCAAATATGTTTTAACGAGCTAGAAACAATTATTTGCATAGACTGTTTATAAACCACCTCGCCTTATTATGAGAATTGCTATCGTAATCAATTCGTCCTGGAATGTATACAACTTTCGAAAGAACCTTATCAAAGCTCTTTTGGAGAGGGGTGATGAAGTGATAGCTATTGCTCCCAAGGATGAGTATTCTAAAAAGTTGGTGGCAATGGGCTGTGAGTTTTATCCCGTTCCCATGAATACTACGGGAGTAAACCCCATACGTGACTTACTGCTTCTCTTTCGGCTTATCAGAATATACAAAAAGGTGAAGGCAGATGTTTTTCTTCACTATACTATTAAGCCAGGCATTTACGGTACTCTCGCCGCCAAATTTGTCGGTCATGCCGCTGTTATTAACAACGTGAGCGGGCTAGGAACTGTTTTTATCCAGGATAATTGGGTGCTATCTGTAGCGGTGCAACTTTACAAGCACTCGTTCAAGTTTGCCGATCACATTTTTTTCCAGAATCCGGACGACAAAAAGCTATTCCTTTCTTTAGTCAACCCAGAAGGTCCTTCTACGAGTGTTATTCCTGGTTCTGGTATCGACCACCACAGGTTTTTCCCAAAATTCAATACGAATGGGCATTTCACTTTTCTGATGGTAGCGAGAATTCTGGTGGAGAAAGGCGTGAAAGAATATGTGGAAGCGGCTAGAATTTTGAAGGGAAAGGGCCTTAATGTTAAGTTCCTGCTGCTTGGGCAGATTGAGAAAAAGCATTTGAGAGCGATATCTGCGGCTACGGTTCAGCAGTGGCATGATGAAAAGGTCATTGAATATGTAGGAGTTACCGATAAGGTCGAGGACTGGATTGCCAGGGCCCACGTGGTCGTTCTTCCGTCTTACAGAGAAGGGCTGCCCAAAACCTTGCTTGAAGGTGCCGCCATGAGCAGGCCCTTGATAGCCTCAGACGTTCCCGGGTGCAACGCCGTCGTTCATGATGGAGTCACCGGGCTGCTTTGCAAAGAAAGGGATGTTGATAGCCTTGCTGATGCTATGCAGCGAATGATGTTCTTTACCGATGATGAGAGGAGTGCTATGGGCGAAAACGCCAGACAGCATGTTATCACACACTTTGACGACAGCTTCGTTGTTGACGAGTACTTAGAGAAAATCAACTACTATACTTCTTCTGAGACACCAAAAACTCATCAATTAAAAGAAGTATTTGGTTGAGAATCTTTACTTTTCCGCATTAATTGACCTCCAGGGTTAACTTTTCTACTTTATAGAAGCATGGTATGAAGAACTGTGGAAGAACAGTTGTTTTTTTAGCGTTACTTATTTTGAGTTCCTGCAAGCTCTACAAGCAGGATATCATGTTCAAGATGGACGACAAGTTCACGGAATCAGACCTCGCTCAGGCAGTTTCTTTAGCAGAGAAGAACTACCATGTTAAGAAAGACGACTATCTTAGGTTAGATGTGTTCACCAATGGAGGCGAAAGAATTGTCGATCCTAATTTTGAGCTTCGCCAGGGGATGACAAATCAGAACATGCAAAATACCCGGCAGTTCGTTTATTTGGTCAGACAGGATGGCCTGGTGAAACTGCCGATGGTAGGAGATGTGGATATTCTCGGCCTTACCATATACGAAGCGGAACAAAAACTTCAAGCACTTTACAGTGAACACTATATTGAGCCTTATGTTGTATTACGCTACGAAAACAGGAGGGTGATTGTGCTCGGTGCCAACGGCGGACAAGTGATTCCGCTTGTCAATGAAAATACTTCACTTATTGAGGTTATTGCTTTGTCGGGAGGAATTAATCAAGGGGCCAAAAGTCAGACTGTACGACTAATTAGGGGAAACCTGAACAACCCAGAGGTATATGTGATTGATTTGTCAACCGTAAGTGGAATGCGGTCGTCGATTGTGAGGCTTGAGCCAGGTGACATCATTTACATTGACCCATGGCGGCGGGTGTGGATAGAGTCGCTCAGAGACGTATCTCCAGTTTTAAGTTTAGTCAGCAGCGTGGTAACTTTGGTTTTGGTAATAAACAGTATCAATAGTAAGTAAGGTAGCAATTGACAGAGAACAGCAACACAAGCGGATCAGGTTTAGGTGCGGACGTGAATGAATCAGATGCGTTCAACGACCTTGACGTCGAAAAGCTACTTCAGGTAGTAAGGAGTAGTATTTTATATGTGGTAGCCATTTTTGCGGTCGCTGGCACTGCTTCATACGCTTTTCTCAGGTACACCAAGCCTGTCTACGAATCTGAGTCGCAGTTAAAGCTCAATATTCAGAATGAAGCAGTGATTTTGGGGGTACAAAACCCCCTGGAGAATTCGGGTGTGAACTCACTATCCGGTGAAATCGAACTCCTTAAATCAAACCTGTTTTTCAGTCGGGTTGTTGAGGCGATTAACTATAATGTGTCTTACCACTACTATGGAAATATCCTTACCGAGGAGCGATACAGGAACAGCCCGTTTGTGGTCAGTTATAAGTTGCATAATACCGGCTTTTTCGATAGGCCTATCGATATCGAAATTATTTCGGAAAGCGAATTTGAATTGTCATTTGAACCTGCTGAGCAGTCAGGTGCCTCCCGGCATAAATTTGGCGAAACGATCAGTACCCCTGACTACAATCTTCTGATTGAGAAGACTGAGAATTTCGCAGAGGATAATGGCATCGGCAAATATTATTTCACTATCAATAGTGAGTCAGCGTTAATTAGCTTTTTCCAATCAAACGTCACTGTTCAGCCACTCAACTTTAGTGCAAAAACGATAAAGATCTCTTTGAGAGACTTCAATAAGTATAAAGCGAGAGATTTTGTGACAGCTATTGATACCCTATATCTCAAATATACAACCGAGGAAAAAAACCAGGCTATTGAGCAAAAGCTTTCATTCCTGGATGAGCAACTGGGAATTACAGAAAGGAAAATAGAGGAGTACGAGGACTATTTTGAAAACTTTACGATAGAGAACCGAACTACGAATATTCAGACAGACTTAGGCCGAACAATCGTACTGTTACAGTCGCTCGACTCGCAGCGATACGATCTGCAAAACAAGCTGACCAATATTCAGATGGCACAGGAGCAAATGGACAAGGGCGAGCCGTTGCTGCTAGCCAACTACAACTCCAGGTCTTTACCAGAGTTCATATCCGGTTCTTTGACAGAATATAACAAGTTGTTCGGAGAGCGGGAAGTGTTGCTGGGGTCTTACAATGAGAATACCCATGCGGTGTCTCGCATGACTCAGCGGCTGGAGACTTTGAAGAAAAATGTTAGAGGCATCACAGAAGAGTACAAAGAAAATCTTGTGAAGGCGCTAAGAGAGTTGGATGTTAGAAGGGCCAACCTCGAGCGAAACTTCGTCGAATTACCTTCCATGGGTACCGAGTTTAACAAAACCAGAAGGTTTTACAATCTTCAGGAAGAGTTCTACTTTTCTTTGATAAAGAGCAAAGCCGAACTGGAAATAGCCAAGGCGGGAACAGTTCAGGACTTCGACATTCTGTCGCCAGCATCTTTACCAACGGATCCAGTGCATCCCAAACAACTACTCATTTACGGTGTAGGTGCCGTTAGCGGCCTTTTGTTGAGCCTTCTCTTTGTCGGCTTAAGATACCTGTTAGACAATAAGATCTCTCACCAAAGAGAGCTTGAGCGTTTGGTTAGCGTGCCAATTCTTGGTTCCATTCCAGTGTACAAGAGAGAAAAGTTGTTGACCACAAAGCTGTTGGTGCATAAGATTCCTCAGTCAGTAATAAGCGAATCGCTACGCAGTATCAGGACAAACATGGACTTTTTACTCAACGGAGGAGACCAGCGGGTAATTGCTGTGACGTCAACCATTAGCGGTGAAGGCAAGACGTTTGTTGCGGTGAACCTGGGAGGTATTTTGGCTAAAACAGGGCAGAAGGTGCTTGTGGTGGATCTTGATATGCGAAAACCCAAGATACATTTGGCGTTTGGTAGAGAGAAAGATGACAAGGGAATGTCTACTGTCCTTATCGGGCGGGACAAATTTGAGGATTGTGTGCAGACGACAGAGATTGAGGGGCTTCAATACTTAGGTGCTGGCCCTATTCCTCCAAACCCCTCTGAGCTGATGCTTGGGGAAAGGTTTGACAATTTTATCAAACAAGCATCCAAAAAGTATGACGTAGTAATACTTGATACGCCTCCTGTTGGCTTGGTGACAGACGGTGTGATTGTGATGAAAAAAGCGGATTTAACCCTGTACGTCGTAAGGGCCGACTATTCCAGGAAGATATTCTTAAAAACGCTACAGAAGTTGATCAAAATGAACAAGTTCAACAACATTTCTGTCATTCTGAACTCAGTGAAAATTTTAAATAAGAAAGGATATGGCTACGGCTATGGCTATGGCTATGGTTACGGCTATTACGATGAGGATCATAAGGGAAAAGCTAAATGATTTGTCAATTGACTGACTGTCAATAAATAATAGGTCAACACTTCAATTTGCCATTCAATAGGAATCATTGCTATTTTTTTTGAAAACCGATCTTTTTATTGGAACACATCCAATTATTTTGATTTTTCTTTGACAGAAATTTAAATAATTGCCTATCTTACATAAACCCTCTGCGACATAATGAGCAAAGAAGTTTTTCACTTAGAAAGATTGTTTTCGGGGATTCAATACCCTAGTTTTTTTGTTCCTACCTTTGTCACACTATTAATCATCACATTTAATGGCGGAAGATTTTCGTAAGAAAGAGCTTAAAGAGCTGGTAGAGAAATTTGAGGACTTTGTGAAGGGGAGAGCCAGCCATTATTTTGAGGAAGATGACTTCGAGAATATTATCGATTATTACCTTGATAAATTGAAGTTCAGTAAGGCGTTAAAAGCAGTCAATGTAGCATTCGATCAATTTCCATTTTCAGTGGAATTAATGTTGCGAAAGGCAACTATACTCACCTCGCTTGAAGAGTATGACGAGGCACTCAAATTGCTGGAAACCGCTGAAAATCTACAGCCTGGAGATTCTGAGATCATTCTTCTTAAAGGAAATATCCTGTCGCTCAATGGAAACTATGATGAAGCAATTGAGGCCTTGAATAACGCCCTTGAATGGATAGAAGACAAAGATGAGGTGTTTTACAATATCGGGTTGGCATTTCAGGGAAAAGGAGACTACAAGCAGGCGGCTGATAATTACAAGCTAGCCATAGAGTTCAATATCAATCATGAGAATGCGCTGTACGAACTGGCTTACTGCCTGGATGTGGCCGGGGAGCTTGAGAGCAGCCTTGACTATTATAAGCAGTTCATTGATAGAGATCCTTTTTCGGAGTATGCCTGGTATAACCTCGGCATAGTTTACAACAAGCTTGGAAGGCATGTGGAAGCTATTGATGCCTATGAGTACGCCGCTGCCATCGACGATAGTTTTAGCTCAGCCTACTTCAATATGGGCAATGCTTACCTTAATATAGAGGAGTACGATAAAGCATTAAAGGCGTTTCAAACAACTGAGGAATTAGAGGGGCCAAGCTCCGAAACCTATTGCTATATTGGAGCTGCCTATGAAAAATTGGGCGAATTGGATGAGGCGTTGTCTTTCTACAGACGAGCTGCCAAGCTTGATGACATGTATGACGAAGCCTATTTTGGTATTGCATCATGTTTGAAGGCCCAGGAAAGGTGGTTTGAATCTATTCATTTCTATAATAAAGCACTGAAACTCAACGCTGAAAACCCCGATTATTGGTTGGCCGTGGCTGAGGCTGAGTACAAAGTGGGCAACATCGTTTCCAGTATGGATGCTTTTGAGGAGGCAACCATTCTTGATCCCAAAAACCCTATGGCCTGGCTTGGCTGGTCGCACATTTATTTTGAGCAGGGCCAGTATGAGAAGGCTATCGACACTGTTTCTTCTGGCATGGATGAATGCCCCGAGGAGTCCGATTTATACTACAGAGCTACCGTGTATCTAATAACTGCAGGCCGATTCAAAGAGGCCTTTGCAATTTTGGAAAATGCCTTAACTTTGGATTTTGAAAATCACGTCGTCCTCTTTGAGTTTTTTCCAAAACTTGAGACACAGAAGGCATTATACAAAATCATTGAACGCTATAAGTCTAATAATAAAGATAAATAAGAATTGCCTTTTTTTAAGGTTGTTTGAAAGCCATGCCTTGTGTGTATTGGCTTTTTTTGTTTGGAATTTTAGGAAATTGAGATGTTAGAAAACTATGCATTAAGTAAGGTTCCGGAGAGAACTAAGAAGCCACGACAGACAGGTTTTACCATGGTGATGGATAAAGGGAGCAGTCTTAGAGAAGCAGCGGATTTGCTTGAAACATGTGGTGAGTATGTCGATATTATTAAGTTAGGCTGGGCGACTTCATACGTGTTCCCAAAACTAAAAGAGAAAATTGACCTCTATCAGTCGGCGGGTATACCTGTATATCTTGGAGGCACTTTGTTTGAAGCCTTTGTAATCAGGGATCAATTTGATGACTATAGAAAGGTTTTGGACAAATACGGATTGAAGTATGCAGAGGTGTCGGACGGCTCTATTACCCTCGATCATGACAGAAAATGCGAATACATTCAGCAGTTGTCTAGCCAGGTAACTGTATTGTCAGAAGTCGGATCAAAGGATGCTGCCAAGATCATCCCACCTTATAAATGGATTGAGCAGATGCAGACGGAGTTGGACGCCGGTGCCTGGAAAGTGATTGGGGAGGCCAGAGAAGGAGGAAACGTTGGTTTGTTCAGAGATTCTGGAGAAGTACGCCAGGGTCTGGTGGAGGAAATTTTAACGAAAATTCCGTTTGAGCGGATTATATGGGAGGCACCTCAAAAGGCACAGCAAGTTTGGTTTATTAAGTTGCTGGGGGCCAATGTGAACCTGGGAAATATTGCCCCCCAAGAGGTAATTCCGTTAGAAACGATAAGACTGGGCTTGAGAGGAGATACGTTTGATCATTTCCTGGGCCAGTTTTAACTATATGATTTTATTGGGAGGTCATTTCTTAAATAGAAATGACCTCTTTTGTCAACACCTGGACGTCATTTAAATGCCTAGAAAGTTAACTGACTATTTTTTGCTCTTTTTGAAGGGCCTGGCTATGGGAAGTGCGGATGTGATACCTGGAGTCTCCGGCGGAACAATTGCCTTCATCACAGGTATTTATGAAGAGCTATTGGACACTATCAAAGCATTTGACCTAACGGCGCTGAGGTTGCTTACAGGCTTCAAAATCAAGGAGCTTTGGCGCCACGTCAATGGTAGTTTTCTTGTGACCCTGCTTTCCGGTATCGGGTTGAGCATCATCATCTTTGCGCAGGTGATCACACATTTGCTTGAACTGTATCCGATCTATGTGTGGTCTTTTTTCTTCGGCCTCATTATCATTTCCTCCATTACCATTGCCAGGCAGATCAAGAGCTGGTCTCCCGGCGTAGTGGTGGCATTCGTAGTAGGACTGGCTTCCGCTTACATCATTGTTTCATCTACCCCAGCCACCACACCAACGGCCTGGTGGTTTATCGTCCTGAGTGGAATGGTAGCCATTACCGCCATGATACTTCCTGGTATTTCCGGCAGCTTTATTTTGCTGATCATGGGCAAATACGAGTATGTGTTGAGGGCGCTTAAGGAGCTAAACTATCTTGTTATTGCTCTCTTCGCTGCCGGGTGTATTATAGGGCTTTTGTCATTTTCACGGGCGATTTCCTGGTTTTTAAAAAAGTACCACAATATGGCCATCGGACTGCTTTCCGGCTTTATGGTGGGGTCTCTGTACAAGATATGGCCCTGGAAACGGGTGGTGCAGTTTCGGTTGAATAGTGCAGGCGAACAGGTGCCCTTTATTGAAAGCAATGTATGGCCGCATTACTATCATAAGCTGACAGGGCAGGATCCTCAAATTCTGTTCGCACTGCTTTTCATTGCTCTTGGCTTTGGTGTTGTTGTGGTAATTGAAAAGATTGCACACACAAGTATCAAGAAAAAGTAATGTCTAGGCTGTTTGGTCTGATTGGTTTTCCTCTTACACATTCATTCTCGAAGAAATATTTTACACAAAAGTTTCTCGAAGAAGGAATCAACGACACGTCTTACGAGTTGTTCGAGATGGAGGCCGCCGCTGGCTTTGCATCGTTGTTTAAAGAGAACGCCGACCTGGTAGGCATAAACGTCACCATCCCGCATAAAAAGGCAGTCATTCCTCTGCTGACCAAGCTTGACCAGAGTGCGTCAAGAGTCGGGGCAGTCAATGTGATCAGAAAAGAGCCGGATGGAAGCCTGACAGGATTTAACTCGGACTACATAGGTTTTTTGCGCTCGTTGCAAAATTGGGCCGGCGATGAAATAGTTGGAGCAAAAGCCCTGGTGCTGGGCACAGGTGGAGCGGCTTCTGCCGTAAAAGTGGCGCTGGAGGACCTGAAGATTGAATTCCTTCAGGTGTCAAGGTCTGCCGGGAATGGTGTTATAACCTATGAAGGTTTGAAAAAAGAGCCCGGGATTATTGAGCAGCGGAGGCTTATTATTAATACGACACCATTAGGCACATACCCGGATATTGGAAAATGCCCGGACATTGGGTTTGATCAGATTGGTGCCGGCCATTTATTGTATGACCTGGTCTACAATCCAGCCCAGACACTTTTTATGAAAAAAGGCCTACAGAACGGAGCCAAAGTAAAAAACGGATACGACATGCTGGTTTTGCAAGCCGAGCGAGCCTGGGAAATATGGAATCAAAAGTGATGATTATTTCGTTTATTCGTTGACCAACAAATTTCTACTCTTTGGACTTCGAACTAACTTCTGAATACCAACCCACCGGCGACCAGCCCAAGGCAATTGCTGAGCTTGTAAAAGGTTTAAATGCTAACGAGCCCGCCCAGACGCTGCTGGGAGTGACGGGCTCCGGAAAAACCTTCACCGTAGCCAACGTGATCAAGGAAGTGAACAGACCAGCCCTTGTCCTCAGCCACAACAAAACATTGGCTGCTCAGCTATTCGGCGAACTGAAGCAGTTCTTCCCTAACAATGCTGTTGAGTACTTCATTTCCTACTATGACTACTACCAGCCGGAAGCGTTCATTCCAACCACAGGACTTTACATAGAGAAGGATCTTTCCATCAACGAAGAAATTGAAAAGCTACGGCTAAGTGCTACTTCGGCGCTGCTAAGCGGAAGGCGGGACGTGATAGTGGTTGCTTCCGTCTCCTGCATATACGGTATAGGAAATCCGGATGAGTTTGGCAAAAATGTTATCCGGCTGGAAGAGGGGCAGCGGCTGACACGAAATCAGCTCCTTTTCAATTTTGTAGATATTTTGTACAGCCGAACAGAGGTGGAGTTCAAGCGGGGTAATTTTCGGGTGAAGGGTGATACGGTCGATATTTTCGTTGCTTATGCCGACTTTGCCTACCGCATTATTTTCTGGGGAGACGAAATTGAGTCTATTCAGCGAATTGATCCTCAGTCGGGCAAAAAGCTCAGCGACGAGAAAATCATCACAATATTTCCTGCAAACCTGTTTGTAACAGGGAAAGACGTGATCCAGCAGGCCATTATTGAAATACAGGACGACATGATGGCCCAGGTCAACTATTTTGAAAGCGAGCGTAGGTTTCTCGAAGCAAAACGGTTGAAAGAGCGAACAGAGTTTGACCTTGAAATGATCAGGGAGCTCGGCTATTGCTCAGGAGTGGAGAACTATAGCCGCTATTTCGACAGGCGGCAATCAGGCCAAAGACCGTTCTGTTTGCTTGACTATTTCCCTGAGGATTTTGTGATGGTGATTGACGAAAGCCATGTAACTGTGCCTCAGATCAGGGCCATGTGGGGAGGTGACAGATCAAGGAAAGTGAATCTGGTCGACTACGGTTTCAGGCTTCCATCGGCGCTGGACAACAGGCCGCTGACGTTTAACGAGTTTGAAGGGATGTTGAGTCAGGTGATTTTTGTTAGTGCCACTCCGGCTGAGTACGAACTCCGAAAGTCAGAGGGTGTAGTTGTTGAGCAGATCATCAGGCCAACCGGCCTTCTTGACCCGGAGATTGATGTCAGGCCAAGTATCAATCAGATTGATGATCTGCTGGAAGAGATTGATGAGCGGGTGAAAAAAGAAGAACGGGTACTGGTAACAACGCTTACTAAAAGAATGGCGGAGGAGCTACAGAAGTACCTTGAGAGGGCTGGCGTGAAGTCACGCTATATCCACTCAGAGGTGAATGCGCTCGACAGAGTAGAAATTCTTAGAGAGCTAAGACTAGGCGTTTTCGATGTCCTCGTAGGCGTCAACCTTCTGCGTGAGGGCCTCGACTTACCGGAGGTTTCGCTGGTAGCTATTTTGGATGCGGACAAAGAGGGTTTTCTTCGGAACCAGCGGTCTCTGGTTCAGACAATTGGACGGGCGGCCAGAAATGAAAGCGGAAAGGTGATTATGTATGCCGATAAGGTTACTGACTCCATGCGTGAGGCCATTGACGAAACCTATCGGAGGAGAGACATCCAAATTGCTTACAACAAAGAGCACGGTATTACCCCCCGATCTGTTAAAAAGAATATCGGCTCAATTATGGGTCAAACTAAAGTGGCTGACTCCAAAAAGGACGGAAGGAAGTACTACGTTGAAAATGAGGAGCCAAGTATTGCCGCCGACCCGATTGTTCAATACATGCCAAAGCCTGAGCTCGAAAAGCTGATCAAGCAAACACAAAAAGCCATGGAAAAAGCTGCCAAGGAGCTGGATTTTATTGACGCAGCCAGATTGAGAGATGAATTGAGCGACCTGAAAAAACTTTACGAAAAATAGTGGACAGGGGCGGCGCAGAGGCATGTGAACTAGTTGACAAGAACTAACTTTCTTGAAATACCGTTGACTAAACGCATCCCTAAGCGTGAGTCGTTTCAAGAAGCTTGCCGCCGATAAAATTGCGAAAAATATTTCCGGTTTTAATCGTACCTTTGTCAACTCAAATTATCAAGGTGCAAAAGGTTTCTTTTGTACTGTAAAATAACAAGAACTCTAATGAGTGCACCGAAATTTTCATCTCAGGGAAATTCCTTTTATGGCGAACTGAGGTCAAGAATAAACGAATACTTTCAAGAGGCAGGAAAGCCGTCGACTGGTAACTATAAGCTCTACTTCAAGGCCGTTGTTCTGGTATTGAGCTGGGTGGGTTTTTATATCCATTTAGTGTTTTTTACTCCGGGCACATGGTTGGCCCTCACAGAATCAGTAATAATGGGAGGTTTAACGGCTGCCATCGGATTTAATGTGATGCATGATGGCTCACATGGAAGTTTTAGCCGCAAGGAGTGGGTGAATAAGCTCGCAGGTTTATCGCTCAATTTTCTTGGAGCCAATGTGTTTATGTGGAATACCAAGCACAACGTTATTCATCACACCTACACCAATATTGATGAAATTGACGATGATATTGATGCCAGGCCGTTCCTGCGACTTTGCTCTACGCAGCGTCACCGAAAAATTCATCGCTATCAGCATATCTATGGCTGGTTTGCTTACTCGTTGCTTTACTTGTATTGGGTATTCTTTACAGATTATAAGAAGTACTTTACCCAGAAGGTAGGCTCTATGCCGCTAATGAAGATGAAGCCTAAGGATCATATCAGCTTTTGGGGTTTCAAAGTCATTCATGCGGTCGTTTACATGGCGCTGCCAATTTATATGGTGGGTTTCCTGCCATGGTTAACCGGCTTCCTGGTAATGGGTCTGTTTGCCGGATTAGTACTTACGCTTGTATTTCAATTGGCGCACACGGTAGAACACACTCATTTTCCTGTCCCGAATGAATTGAATAAGCTTGAAGACGAGTGGGCGATTCATCAGATAAAGACGACAGCGAATTTTGCTACTAAAAACAAGCTAATTACCTGGTGGGTGGGTGGATTGAACTACCAAATTGAGCACCACTTGTTCCCCAAGATTTCACATATCCACTACCCTGAGATCAGTAAGATCATCAAGAAGGTGTGTGAGGAGAATGGTATCGTGTATATTGAATACCCCCGCATGCGGATCGCCCTTGGCTCTCATGCAGCCTATTTAAAGGCCATGGGTCAGGCATAAAAGAAAGCCCTTCTCCATGGAGAAGGGCTTTTTTGATTAAACCTTCGGCAAAGTCCATCCATTATTGTATTTCGCTTTCATCAGGGCGTTGGCTTCGGCATCGTTCTTGAATTGCCCGTTCGCTGCATCCCAGAAAACTTTCCTCCCGGTTTTGTAAGCGATATTGCCCATTTGCGCATTAATGGCCGCAATGCTGCCTGTTTCGATCCCGCACTTGAGCTTCGACGAGTCGTTTGCCTTGATAGCGTCAACAAAATTCCGGGTGTGAAGATCAAGGGCATTGCCTTGCGGGCGTTGGTCAGGCACATCATCCATTTTCCAGGCAGTCATTCCGTCTTTCTGTTGGGTTTCGGGGATGATCTCCCAGCCACCTCTGTTGACTACCAGCGTGCCGTTGTTGCCAATAAAAGCGATGCCTTCCGTCTTGCCGTAGTTGCCGCCGTCAATTCCCGTGGCGTGCTCCCACAGCATATTGAACCCGTCGTATTCAAATACCGTTTGCAGTGTGTCTGGCGTTTCTGAGGCGTCATCCGGGTAGGCAAACTTACCACCTGAGGCCATCACTGATTTGGGTGCCTTCACACCCATGGCATAAAGAGCAATGTCGATTTCGTGCACTCCCCAGTCGGTCATCAGGCCTCCGGCGTAGTCCCAAAACCAGCGGAAGTTGAAGTGGAAACGGTTGGCATTGAAAGGCCGTTTCGGAGCGGGCCCGAGCCACATGTCGTAGTTAACGCCGGCAGGTACGGCTGTGTCGGGCAAAACCGGCACGGGCTTCATCCAACCCTGGTAGGCCCACACTTTCACAAGCCTGATCTGCCCCAGCTTGCCTGAGCGAACCACATCGAGCGCTTGCTCGTAATGTGGACCGCTGCGCTGCCACTGCCCAACTTGCACGATTTTTCCATATTTTTTAGCTGCTGCCACCATCAGGTTGCACTCTTCCATGGTGTTGGCGATGGGCTTCTCCACATACACGTGCTTTCCTGCCTGCACAGCATCCACCATGGTTTTACAATGCCAGTGGTCTGGCGTGCCGATGATAACAACATCGATGTCTTTGTTTTCCAGCATTTTGCGGTAGTCACCGTACTGGGCGGGTTTTTTACCCCTCATTTTCTCCACGTCAGCGGAGCGTCTGTCAAGCACGCTTTGGTCAACGTCGCATAGTGCGATGCAGTCGACCTCGTCCATATTGAGGTGGGAGCGCATGTCGCTCCAGCCCATGCCGTTGCAGCCGATCACACCATAGCGCAGCTTGTCGGCTGCTGCGACCGGCTTCCGTACGCCGGCGAATGACGAAAAAGGCATTTGGCTAAGTGCCAGCCCGCCCGCAGCGGCCATGCCGGTCTTTTGTATAAATGTTCTTCTGGATGTTGAACTCATAATAGTAGGTATGTTTTGAATCGTTTATTTCTCAATATCCTAATTCGATACCTAAAAAGGAAGGGCTAATTGCGTGGTCAGGCATATGGGTTGTTCGATGGGCAATAAAAAAGCCCCTCCGTTGCTGGAAGGGCTCTGATATTTAGTAGCAACTGGCTAATTATTTTGCCGCTGCAAAGCGCTTGGCAACTGCATCCCAATCTACCACATTGTAGAAAGCTGCAACGTAGTCAGGTCTTCTGTTCTGGTAGTTGAGGTAGTAAGCATGCTCCCAAACATCAAGACCAAGAATAGGTGTACCACTGCAACCTGCGTCAGGCATCAATGGATTGTCCTGGTTGGCAGTAGAGCATATTTCAAGCTTGCCGCCTTTCACACAAAGCCATGCCCAGCCTGAGCCGAACCTGGTAGCTGCTGCCGCAGAAAACTTTTCTTTGAAGCCGTCGAATGAACCGAAGGCAGCGTTGATAGCATCCGCCAAAGCACCTGAAGGCTGGCCGCCTTTGCCAGGGCCCATAACTGTCCAGAAAAGAGAGTGGTTCCAGTGACCGCCGCCGTTGTTGCGCACAGCTGGCACGTTAGAGTGGCTTTTCAGCAATTCTTCGAGCGACTTGCCAGCCATTTCAGTGCCTTCGATGGCTTTATTTAAGTTCGTCACGTAAGCATTGTGATGCTTGCCGTGGTGTATTTCCATGGTGCGGGCGTCGATATGCGGCTCCAGCGCATTGGTTGCATATGGTAATGCTGGTAATTCGAATGCCATAATTATTGATTTGTTTTATGGTTGAACATTTATCTTACTGAACAGTAAATCTACTAAGAACTGCCCAAATAAATAACGCCAAAAGGTGGGTATAGTTCCTTGATGTAATAGATATGTATATTGAAGTATCGATGAGTTTATTCCTTCCCCCTCAGCTTTTTGAAAAAGGTGTTGATCAGCTGTCGGCATTCGTCTTCGAGGACTCCCGACGAGACCTTCGTCTTTGGGTGCAGCACGTTTTCAGTCAGCAGTGAATAGCCTCTTTGTAAATCGGAGGCCCCGTAAACGATTCTGCCTATTTGCGTCCAGTGCAGAGCACCCGCACACATCACACAGGGTTCGAGTGTCACGTACAATGTGCAATCTGTGAGGTACTTGGAGCTGAGGTAGTTTTCCGCTGAAGTGATCGCCAGCATTTCCGCATGGGCTGTCACGTCAGTAAGCTTTTCCGTGTGATTGTAGCCTTTGGCAATGACTTTGTTTTGGCAAACGATGACGGCGCCAACAGGAATTTCATCTTCCTCCAGCGCTCTTTCGGCCTCACGCAAAGCGACTTTCATGAAATGATCGTCGCTGAAAACTGTGAGCCCACTCACTTGAAGTTCTTTTTGATGGATACGCTTTGCATGATCTGTGGTGCCAAATCCTTCCATTTTCTCATATGCTGGTAAGGCGATGAAAGCGTGAACACGAGCGTTTGGTTGTTGACAATGGTGTACTGAATATAGCTGTAAGTACGGAGCGCTGATTCGTTGGTAATGGCGTCTTCCTCAGGTTTAACTATTGCAACAAACTCAAATACAGCAAACTCCCGGCCGTTGATAGTTTCGATGGCGTCTTTGGTGAAACTCACTTCATCGTAAAGAGAAGAAATGTTGGCTTTATAAAAATCCTTCAGAATGTTTAAGTCACCCTGGGCCCATTGGTTGTTACCTCTGTTGATGCCAAAATCGACCGTGACACCGTAGTCAGTGTACAGAGCCATCGGTCTGCGGGTATACACATACTTACTGTTGATCTCCTGCTCGTTCATCGGACGAAAGTCGGAAGGAAGGCTCACGGTGATGTAGTCAGTTACTTTGGTGGGGCTTAGTTGGGCTTTAACGGTAAAGGTGACCAAAAAAAGGAACAGGCAATATGATGATCTCATGGGCTTAAATAGCGTTCTGGTTCATACAAAACTAGGGAAAATATCAGGCTCTTGTCATTCTATTCGAAAAGACGATTTTATTTCTGTCTTTTCAGCCATATACGAGGACTTTTCTTTGTGTGTAACACAGCGTGGACGATAATTTTTTCCTTTTCAATTGTGAAGTGAACGCAGAAAGGGAATCGTTTTAATTTTGCCATTCGAACCAACTTATATCTGGGTTGGTAAATGAGAGGACGAGTCTCCAATCTCAAAAACATAGTCTCCAGGGCATCCAAAAAATCTCTCCCCAGTCCAGTTACTTTCTTTTCATACCAGATGGCACTTTCAGAAATATCCCTTTCGGCGTCTGGCTTGATAACCACCTCAAAGGTCATATCCTCTTTTCTATTCTTTTTCTGACTTCTTGCCAGGAAGAGCCGGACGTTGGGTTTTTCTCATGTTCATCGAGCCTGTTGTCAAGGAGTTCTTTGTGCTCGCTAGATAGCGCATAGTCAGCTTCTGTTTCTTCAGATTTTAGCACACCCAGTACAATTCTTAGAGACTGCTCATCAGCATTTTCTATCAACTGATGAAGCTCATCCTTTATGTTTTCGGCACTCATAATAAATGTTTGATTAAAGATAACAGCTTTAACGGATATATGGATTTGAAATAGGTACAGAATTGAAATTCATTTGACCAAAGTATTGCTAACTTTGCCTCCCAAAATTCAAAACGACTTGCAATGCTTCGAACTCACACTTGTGGCGAATTAAGACTTGAACACGTAGGAACTACCGTAACACTTTGCGGGTGGGTGCAACGCCTCCGGGACAAAGGCGGCATGGCCTGGATCGACTTGAGGGATCGCTATGGCTTGACACAGCTCATGTTTGATGAAGGATCAACTGCTGCCGACATTCAGAAAATGGCACAGGGTGTGGGTCGTGAGTTTGTGCTGAAAGCTACCGGCGAAGTGATAGAAAGGGTGTCGAAAAACCCTAAAATGCCGACTGGCGACATAGAAATCAGAGTGACGGCGATGGAGGTGTTAAATCCCGCCAAGGTACCTCCGTTTATTATAGAGGACGAAACCGATGGTGGCGATGAACTTCGCATGAAGTACCGCTACCTGGATCTGCGTAGAAACTCCGTAAGGAGCAACCTCGAGCTGCGCCACCGCATGATGCAGTACACCCGCCGCTATCTGGATGGCAACCAGTTCATCGAAGTGGAAACCCCGGTACTCATCAAGTCTACGCCTGAAGGTGCCCGTGACTTTGTGGTGCCCTCCCGTATGAACCCGGGGGAGTTTTACGCCTTGCCACAGAGCCCCCAGACTTTCAAGCAGCTGCTGATGGTGTCTGGCTTCGACCGCTACTTCCAGATCGTGAAATGTTTCCGTGACGAAGATCTTCGGGCAGACCGCCAGCCTGAGTTTACCCAGATCGACTGCGAGATGTCGTTTGTTGGGCAGGAGGATATACTCAACATCTTTGAGGGGCTGGTTAAGTCTCTTTTTAAAGAAGAAAAAGGGCTGGAGTTCGGTGCTTTTCCCCGTATGCGCTACGATGAAGCCATGGCAAAATATGGCAGTGACAAGCCAGATATTCGCTTTGGTATGGAGTTCGTGGAGCTGAATGCGCTTACCCAGGGCAAAGGCTTCCAGGTGTTCGATGCCGCAGAATTGGTGGTGGGCATTTGTGCCAAAGGTTGCGCCGAGTACACCCGCAAGGAGCTGGACGGATTGACCGATTTTGTCAGACGACCACAGGTTGGAGCTAAAGGCATGGTTTACCTCAAATGCAATACCGATGGCACTTTCAAATCTTCGGTAGACAAATTCTACTCAGAGGATCAGCTGAAGGAATGGGCCTCAGCCTGCGGTGCCGAGGCTGGCGACCTGATATTAGTATTGGCTGGAGACAAAAACCAGACCCGCAAAGCCATGAATGAGCTGAGGCTGGAGATGGGGAACAAACTAGGGCTTAGAAAAAGGGACGATTTCAAACCTCTTTGGGTACTCGACTTTCCATTGCTTGAGTGGGATGAGGACACAAAACGCTTCCATGCGATGCACCACCCTTTTACCGCACCGAAGAAAGAAGACATGAAGCTGCTGGAAAGCGACCCAGGTGCCATCAGGGCCAATGCCTACGACATGGTGATCAATGGTGTTGAAGTGGGAGGTGGCTCTATCCGTATCCACGACAGGCCAACGCAGCAGTTGATGTTCAAAACGCTTGGCTTTACAGATGAAGAGGCCAAGAAGCAGTTCGGCTTCCTGATGGAAGCTTTCGAATATGGCGCACCTCCGCATGGTGGTATTGCCTTCGGCTTCGACAGGCTTTGTTCCTTGTTTGGTGGGGTAGATTCCATCCGTGACTTTATTGCATTCCCTAAAAACAACTCGGGCAGGGACGTAATGATTGATTCGCCTTCTACCATTTCTGGAGAGCAGTTGAAGGAGCTGAATATTTCTGTTGGTAAGGCGTAAGATGAAGGGTTCTTACCTTCTTTTTCTACTGGTTCTGTTGGCACCATGGGCTGGGCTAAGTCAGACCGTGGAAAAGGTGGATTCGGTTGCCAGAAAAAAAGGGAAGGTCATTGCGGCTCCTATTTTGGGCTATTCGCCCGAGTCAAGGTTCTTTGGCGGATTTATGGGCATGTGGATTTTGCCCAAAAAGGGGGTAGACACAAGTAGCTTCAAGCGACCCAGCACACTGGCTCCGATATTCATTTACACGGCCAACAAGCAAGTGATCAGCTCGCTGCGGTCGGAGCAATACTTTAAGAATGCTACCTACCTGAGCAATACCCTGAGGGTGCGTAACTACCCTGACTTTTTTTTCGGCATCGGAAATGACAAGCACCCGGATGACCTGGAAATGTTTCTGGATCAGTTTGGCCAGCTGAACGGTCGGTGGATGAAGATCAGGGACGAAAAATACTTTTTTGGATTGTCGTACGACTTCAGGTATGACAAGCTAAGCGACTTCAAAGATGGGGCAGTGCTGGAGACTGGAGCAGTATCGGGAACCGATGGCGGCTGGACGAATGGTTTGGGGCCGATATTTATCTACGACACCAGAGACAATGTCCTTTACCCTTCAAAAGGATGGTACGTGACCAGCAACCTCCATTACTTTAGTAAAGTGGTGGGCAGCAACTATTCCTTTGCACAGTTGAACATCGATTCAAGGTACTTTCGGGAAGTGATCTCGCCAAAGCATGTTTTGGGTCTGCAGCTTGTTATTAACTCTGTGGCTGGTAATAAAATCCCGTTTTACAGGCTTCCGCAGCTAGGCGGAAACGACAGGCTGAGGGGAATTAAGAATGAAAACCTGTACCGTGACAAAGTCTCGTGGTATTTTCAGGTGGAGGGGAGAAGAACGCTTTTTTGGAGGCTGGGAGGCGTGCTTTTTGCAGGTGTTGGAAATGTTTCCCCGGGCATAGCTTCGGCTTTTCAAACCCCGGTGAAGGCTGTGGTTGGCGCTGGCGGGCGATTCAGGCCGATAAAGGATCAAAAGCTCAACCTCCGACTCGATTTCGGCGTGGCAACAGATGGCTTCTATGCTGTTTATCTCAACGTTGCGGAGGCATTTTGACCACCTAATTGCTTAAATTATCCTCAAATCTCTGTTATGCTAAAGTATATCCTTGGTGGGCTCGGCCTGATCGCTGTCGGGTTAGCTTGGTTCTTCTGGCCAGTAATGGCAAACAATATGGAATCTCACACAATTGACGACATCAAAGAAAAGGACTTCATCATCGTGGGGCATCGTGGTGCGGCCGGTCATGCTCCTGAGAACACCATGGCATCGTTCCGTAAGGCAATAGAGTTGGGAGCTGATGTGATCGAACTCGACGTGCACAGAAGTAAAGACGGGCATCTCATAGTCATACACGATGCCACAGTGAACAGAACCACCAATGGCTCAGGCGCTATTTCAGCCATGACTTTTGACGAGATTCGTGCGCTGGACGCAGGCAGCTGGTTTGGCGAGGCATTCAAGGGTGAGTTGGCACCCTCACTGGCGGAAGTCATTGTAGGCATCAACGGTGAAGTGAAGGTTTTGATCGAAATCAAATGGCCAAAAGAAGGGCTTTACGATGGGCTTGGAAAGCAGGTGGCTGAGGAAGTGCACAAGTATGGAGCCGAAGAGTGGTGCATCATTCAGTCGTTTGACTCAAAATATTTGGAGGAGGCACATGCCAGCGGTTATAATATTCCCTTGCAAAAGCTGCTTGTCAGCCAGACCTCACTTTTCTTCGTTCCGTTTCATCAGGATAACAGGTTCCGGCTAGGACGGGCCTCTACGACCCACGTGGAGTCAATAAACTACTACCACAAAATGATCAATGCGTCGCTTGTTCAACGGCATCACGAAGAAGGCTTGACTGTTATTCCTTACACAGTTAATACAACCGATGAAATGATTAAGGTACTTGGCATGGGCGTAGACGGGGTGATTACGAACTACCCTGATGTTGCGTTGGCCCTGAGAAACGAATTAAAGTAGCGCCTGTAGGTTGGTTAGCTCCACCTCAGAGGCAATGTACCCAAAGGCAGACCAGCTTTCCCCGTCGACCACCTTCTGCAGAATGTCCCTGCCCTTTTCGATGTTGCCATTGAGCAGGTACCAGTTAGCCACCCCATAGCCCTGTGTGGCGAGTTGAACCCCATCTTCCTCGTCAGTGCTAAGTACATCTTCTGGCTGTAGGAGACCTTTGTACATGAGAAGGCGCTTGTGGTAGGAGTCGTTCTCTATGATCTTCATTTTTGGTTTGATAGCCTCAAGCACTTTGTCAGCGGCTTGCAGATTTCCCAGCTTCCTGTAGGTAATGTACATCCAGTCGGAGGTAGCCACCAGCAGGTCATCGTTGGTGGAGAACTCCATACATTTTTTGTAAGCAGAAATAGCCTTGTCGTAGTTGCCTTTCAAATAGTAAGCAAGTCCAAGGTGATACCAAACATTGAACTGCGTACTTGATAACGGTATGTTAAGCTTATTCGGGATACCATCTTTTTCGATCATGGCTTCTTCGCCACGCATATAAAACGCCGCTTTCTCCAAATCCCTGATGGCGTCGTCAAACTGCCTTATGGAAATAAACCGGTGGCCCCTGTGGCGGTAGATCCTGTACGAATCAGGAAATTCTCTTAGTCCGTCGGTGTATACCTGTATGGCCTCTTTGTACATCGACATGTAGGCAAGTCTTCTACCATACCAAATGATGAAGTCCAGGCTGTCAGGATACGCTTCGAAATTTGCCTTAGCCTTAGCCAGATTTTCTTCAAGTGCCGCTCGCTGTTTGTCAGCAAGCTCCGGTCTTTTTAGTTTTTTGCCCAGAAGAGAAAGAGCCTCGAAGGGTTCTGCATCAGTTTCTACTGAAGCTTGACCTGTCTCTACTGTCCTGTCTTTTTTCCCTTCGCTGCTCGGTTCAGTGGGGATACAACCGAATAAAAGAACCTGTAGGACTGCAAAAGTGACTATCGCTGAAAGAGGAAACTTTTCAAAAATAGGTTTTGGTAAAAAGGGTTGGTCAGGGATACGCATTTAATAATACTATAATATAGGCGATGCTTCAAATAATCTTCATAATACTAAAAAATCTTGAAAAAAGATAATTTTAACAGGTTTACTTCGTTTCTAAGCAGTTATTAAATGCTCTGGTGCTAAAATTTTAGTTGACGCCCGGTTGTTTGATGGTCTTACCGGTTGCCTCTTTGGATTCCGTCACCATCGTTTTCACGTCCTCGAGTAGTTGCCTGGCATCGTAAACAATGCCGTCTTTGATCGTATACTTCACGCCGCCAACTCTTACAACTTCATTGTCTTCCGTCAATTTGATGGCACCTGTTCCGTAAAGTACCTGAAGGTTTTGCAATGGATTTTCTTCTACTATCACAAGGTCGGCCAGCTTACCCACTTCGATGCTACCAATCTCCTTTTCCATGCCTAGGGCCTGCGCTCCATACAAAGTGGCCGAGCGGATCACCTCCAGAGGGTGGAAGCCCGCTTCTCTCAGCAGTTCCATTTCTCTGATATAGGCAAAGCCGTACAATTGGAATATAAACCCTGAGTCCGAACCGGTAGTTACCCTGCCACCTCTGTTCTTGTATTCATTTACAAAAGTCATCCAAAGGCGGTAATTCTCTTTCCACTGAATTTCTTCTTCGGTGCCCCAGTAGTGCCAGTATGACCCATGTGATTGTTTGCTGGGCTGGTAGAAATCCCATAGCGAGGGAAGGGTGTAGTCCTGATGCCATTCTGCAGTTCGGGCCCTCATCAAATCACGGTTGGCTTCGTAAATATTGAAGGTGGGATCTAATGTGAAGTCGAGCTCAATGAGTGAGTCCATCACTGCGTTCCATTTTTCTGAATGGGGTGCCGCTGCCTGTTTCCAAAGCTTTCCGGCTTCGCCGAAGCGGTGCTGTTCGTTTTGATAGTTGTAGTCGAGTCGGAAGTCCTGAATGGTGCGGTTGTCGAACATAGCCTCGGGAAGTCCATACCAGTGCTCCATGCTGGTGAGGCCCCAGCTGGCAGTGTTGAGCACATTGGCCCGGGCCACGTCCATTTGGGCATGGTGGCAGGCAGCTCTCAGACCAAGCCGCTTATTCTCTCGCAGTGCAGCTTCCATAATGTCGGGGCTGGCACCAAAAAATTTGATGCCGTCTGCTCCTTTTTTAGCATTTTCCTGCACCCAAAGCCTGGCTTCTTCCGGGCTATTGATACCCCCTTCTTTACCCATCCCAAACGCCGTGTAAGCTAGGATACGGGGAGCAGTGATTTCGTTTTTCAGGCTTTTTCGTTTGTGCTCAAGTGTCCAGTCCAGGCCGTTGCCGGCCGAAGGTTCTCGAATCGTTGTGATGCCATGCGCCATCCAGAGTTTGAAGACATACTCAGCTGGAGTTCCCTGCGTCACGCCGCCGATATGCCCGTGCATATCGATAAACCCGGGAAGCACATACATGCCCGCTGCATCGATTTCCTTCCCGCCCTCTTTGAGTTTTGGGCGTCTTTCGGCGTTGATCTCAACACCAGGATAGCCAACGGTCTGGATACTTTTGATTTTATTTTGTTCGATAACGATGTCCACCGGCCCGATTGGAGGCGCCCCGGTGCCGTTGACCATGATGGCACCACGGATAATAAGTTGTGTGTAGGGGCCGTCGCCCTCCGCTCTGGCTGGCGATGGGGTAATACTTCTCCTTTGAGCAGAAACGCCAATGGAAAATATTTGAAAAAGCGCTAAAGCTGAAATGAATATGGTCTGTTTCTTAAGTCGCCTCATGGTTTGGATATACTAAGTTTTCGAAGATGTTCATCAAGATAGAGATAAGTGGCGACCCACCCAACAGGGCTTTTTACAGAAGGTAATTTTAACGTATTTATTAGTTTTCAGAACTTTTTACTTGTTTAGGTCTTTAAGTAACGTGAGTTCGGTATAAAAATGTTGCAAAACATCACCAAGGGGCGTCATTGCGGAAATTTTCTTCAGATATTTTTCTGATCTGAAGAAAATTATCCGCAATCTCCGCCTCAAGACATTTAAGATTCCGGATAAATATTGGCCCATTTTCATTTTAGGCCAATATTTTCCGGAATGACGACATTCTTATATCGAACTCACGTTAAGTAAATAAAAGTCAAAAGATGGCCAGTACTTATTCTACGATGCTCCCGCTGGGAACCAAAGCCCCGGATTTTAAACTTTTAGATACCGTTTCTGACAAGCTCCTTTCGCTAAGCAATGTCAAAGCTGAGAAAGGCACCGTGGTGATGTTTATTTGTAACCATTGTCCCTATGTCATTCACGTATTGGACGAGGTGCTGGCGATTGCTGGCGAATATCAATCGAAGGGCATCAGTTTTGTGGCCATCAGCTCAAACGACGTGGTGAACTATCCCGAGGATGGGCCTGAGCAAATGAAAATCAAGGCAAAGGAGAAAGCCTTTTCCTTTCCCTATTTGTATGATGAAACCCAGGAGATTGCCAAAGCCTATCAGGCTGCCTGCACGCCAGATTTTTACGTGTTTGACAGCGAAGTGAAGTGTGTTTACAGGGGGCGGCTTGATGCCAGCACACCGAGAAATGGACAGCCACTGACTGGAAAAGACTTACGAAATGCGCTGGATGCTGTTTTGCTTGGCGACACCGTGAAGGAAGACGAGCAGATGCCGTCGCTGGGTTGCAATATTAAGTGGAAGAGCTAGACCGACAGCAGTTTTACGGCTGCTGCCAAAACCAGTGACACCATTCCCACTATTTTCTTGTCAATGGCCAGCTTCACGGCCGAGGCTCGACTGTGCACATGAAGTTTCCTGTAGATGTTCTTGATGTGTGTTTTTACGGTATGAGGGCTGATAAAGAGCCCTTCAGCTATACCGAGGTAGTTGTTTCCGTCCACAAGCCGCTGGATTATTTTCACTTCCTGCTCAGAGAGTCCGTATTCCTGAATGGCCTGATCTTTCAGTTTCGAATCCTCGCCGAGGTTTGGGTCTGAACTAATCAAGCCGATCATTTTGCGGGCGATAGTTCTCGACATCGGAGCACCGCCCTCCAGCAGTTCTTCAATAGCTTTTACAATATTAGCTGGGCTTTCATCCTTCAGCATGTAGCCCACCGCCCCGGCTTTCAGCGAGCTGAATATTTTGTCGGGCTGCTCAAACACCGTGAGCATCATTACTTCAATATCTGGCAGCGACTGTTTAAGGCGGCTGGTCGTTTCTATTCCATCGATGCCGGGCAATTCAATGTCCATGAGAACAACCTGTGGAAGTTCTTGTGCGGAGGATTGCTCCATTTTGTTGAGAAAGTCCTCCCCGGTTGGACTGACAATTACCAGGTCAATACTCTGGAAATATTTAAAGTTGTCGATGAATCGCTTTCGCAGCGACGGATTATCCTCAACCAATGCAATACGAATAGCCATAGCTTTTTTGTTCAGTGTCAAAGGTGGGGTAAAGAACCAATTGGCCCAATACCCAATTTGGGGTAAATCAAACTGTGAGGCTAATGGTAGACCCCTGATCTTTTACGGATGAGATACTAAAGCCCCCTCCAATTTCCTCCATACGTCGTTTCATATTTTCAATGCCATAGTGTTCGCCTTTAGCCATGGCTTCGGTATCGAATCCCACTCCGTCGTCGGAAATTCTTATCACCAGGGAATCCTTCAAGGACAAGTCCAAGATGATGCGACGAGCCTGAGAGTGTTTGGTAATGTTTTGAATACTCTCCTGCACTACCCGTGTAATGTTGAGCGCTTCCCTTGGGGCGAGCTTGTAGGGATAGGCTATGTGGTTGATAATTTCAAACGAAAGATCCGGCCTGTACTTAAGGGTGCTGGAAAGATACCTCTCTACGTGGTCGACGAAATCTGCCAGGGTTATTTCGCTCTGATGCAGGCTCCAGATGCTGTCACGAAGGCTTGTGAGCGTGTCCTGCGCATCTGCTTTCAGACTGCTCACGATTTTTTGCACTTCTTCATCTTTCCTGAATCCCTCAATTTGATCCGTAATCTGCAGGCCAGAGAGAATACTTGTCAGCTGAGCGCCTACGTGGTCGTGGAGGTCGCTTGAAATGCGTTCTCGCTCTGACTGAATTTTTTGAACCAGTTCCAGTTGCTGCACCCTTCGCTGTAGTTTTAGTCTGTTGTAGCCCAGGTACAAAAGGATAAGCAAAACGACCACTCCACCAATGAATGCGTAAAGCTGGAGATTCTTTTGTTGGATAAGCAAAGCCTGCTCGGCAAGCTGCAAATCTCTGATCTGTATTTCCTGCTCCTTCTTTTCGGTTTCATATTTTGTTTGCATTTCTGCTAGCGCCTCCGACTGAGCTTTCGCATAGGAAGAGTCTTTTTCAACACCCCACTTCCTGTATAATTCTGTCGCTCGCTGAAAGTTTCCGGCCGCCACATAGTTCAAGGCAAGTGCCTCATATATGTTTTCAATCTTGTAGTCTACCTGATCGTCCTCAGCCAGTTTTAATGCTCTATTGCCATACTCAATGCCTTTCGATGGGTTTTTGAGCTTGGCATAAATGTTGGAAATATTGGTCAGGTCGGCTATTTGCATAGCAGTGCCGGGCACTTTCTCACGTATTTTTTCTGCTGTCAAGAATGTCTCCAGTGCCCTGTTATAGTCATCCGCTGACTCGTAAACCGTTCCCAGGATGTGCAAGCCGTTTGCTTCCGCATGCAGGTTGTTGGTTGCTCTGGCCCGTTCTATACCCCACGTGACAAAGTATTCGGCTGAGTCGTAACGAGACAGGCTACCATAACAAGAGCCGATGTTGTTGAGCACCACAGGATGTGGTTCCGGAATTTTTGGTAAAGCCTTTTTGAAGTTGGAGATCGCCTTAGCATACTGATGCAGTTCCATAAATACAAGACCAATATTATTGAGAGCAGCCATTTCTCCATAAGGGTTTCCAGCTTCTTCGTGGCTTCTCAGCACGTCATAAAATATGTTGACTGCCTCCTCAAACCTTCTTTTCGATATCAGATAAAGGCCCCTGCTGTTCATGGTGAGGGTGTGGTATTTTTTGTCGCCGAGCGAATCAGAGAGGTGCAGGGATTTTTCGAAATAGTATTGAAGTGAGTCTTCGCTTCGGTAGGTCTCGTAATAAATAGCCAGATTATACATGGATCTGGTGAGACCTGGAGCGAACGCTTTGGTCAGTGCTTTTGCCCTGGCCGAATGACTGTACTGGTAGATCTTTTCCGGATTGGAGTAGCGGTATTTTTCGGCCAGCTCGTTGAGGATGTTGATCCGGCTGGTGTCCGGAATATCGGTTTTCAGTACATTTTCAAGACTGTCAATGTAGGCGGGTTGGCTGCTTGAGCTTAGGGAGAAAAAAAGCATCAATGCGGCAAGACACAATTTCGGTCGCATGAAGATTTACGGTATAAGTTGTTGGCTCCGGTAAGATAGGCTTTTATTGGTTTTTTTCCTTTTAGAATAGTACTAATCAAATATTTTGTAAAACAGCCTGCCAGTTGAACGGACTTCTTTTTCGGGAAAAGGTTAGTGTAATATACCCCGAAGACGGTATTTCGGACGGTCTTGGCCTGGTCTAATTTTAGGATGTTAAAATCCAATTAGACCGAAAGACCTGTTGAAATGAAAGCTGTTATCAAGATTTTTGTTATTGCCGCCCTGTTTTTTTCATCAATGACTGCCTGGGCGTTAGGTGCCGAGAACTTTTCCTCGCCTGACTTAAATGCTCACAATTCTACAGTCGTCCTGTTCACAGGAGAGGGCATAGTTACAGGCTCAGCTACAAGTTCTTTCAACAGCGGATTTGATTTTTCAAGAGAAGAAACTGCAGGCAAAGAGGACGATGCCGATTACCTTGTCGACTTTGTATTTGTGAGCAATGAAGGAGTGAACCTTGGTAACGAGGGAAGCACTTCGCTTAACTCCACTGGCAGACGGTTTTTGCTAATAGGCACCGGAGACATCGAATCCGTCACAGAAGTGGCTGAAAGAACCAATGCTTCACCCTGGGTGACGGTGTCATGGGATTGGCCTGACGGAACACAGGGTGCTCCTATTTCGGTAGGGCAACTGTGGGGAGTATACACACGTGAAGGCCATTATGCCGTAATGGAGATCACAGGTCTTCCTGATGGCGGATTTGGCACTTCTTTTACATTCGACTACAAATATCAGCCTGATGGGAGCAGGTTTTTTGATGGCGGTGGTTCTTCCGATCCGGAGGTCGTAGTCACCTCACCAACATCAGCCTCCAATTGGGAAATAGGCACCAGCCAATTCATCACCTGGGAAAGTACCAACGTCGACGCCGCTTCGGGTAGCACGGGCGGGGTTAATCTTTACTACAATACCGGCTCGGGCGATGTGGTGATAGCCGAAAATGTGGATTCTCCTGATGGCGAAAACAGTTATGAGTGGACAGTGACTGGTTCAGCGGTGTCAACTGCCCAGGTTAGAGTGGAGGCAGACCAGGATGCGGGCGTTTTCGACCTATCCGACGAATTTACTATTTCTCCGCAGGGTGATATCACCATTTTAAGCCCGCTTGGCACAGAAGAAAAGAAGTTTGGTGAAACACTAACGGTGTCATGGAAGAATAACGCTACCTATCTCAATTCCAACTACTTCTATCTTCACTATCGTGTGGATGGCGGCAGCTGGTATGTTATTACGCAAGGAAGTGGCACCTCATTCAATCCTTCGGGTAATCAGATGAGCTACAATTGGACGCTGCCTGATTTGGGAACCAATTTGGACAGCGACATAGAAGTGAGGGTGTGGAACAACAATCAGGGATACTATGGTTACGGCCCGGCTTTTCGGCTTTACTTCGAATCTTCGTTGGCGATCGATGCTCCAACCGGTGCTGAAGAAAAGAAATTTGGGCAAACCCAACTAGTGGAGTGGACGAACGGCGACCATAAAACCAGTGACTACTTCTACCTGCAGTACCGGGTAAACGGAGGTAGCTGGTATGCCATCACACAAGGCAGTGGCACGTCCTTCAGTCCTGAGGGTAACCAAATGAGCTACAATTGGACATTGCCCGATTTGGGCACCAATCTGGACAGCGACGTAGAAGTGAGGGTGTGGAACAACTCCCGCAATGTCGAGGATATCAGTAACTCGTTCAGGCTCTATTTCGAATCTTCGTTAGCTATTGATACGCCAACCGGCGCTGAGGAAAAGAAATTTGGGCAAACGCAGCTGGTAGAGTGGACGAACGGCGACCATAAAACAAGTGATTACTTCTACTTACAGTACCGGGTAGACGGAGGCAGCTGGTATGCCATCACACAAGGCAGTGGCACGTCCTTCAGCCCTGTGGGTAACCAAATGAGCTACAATTGGACATTGCCCGATTTGGGAACCAATCTGGACAGCGACATAGAGGTGAGGGTATGGAACAACTCCCGCAATGTCGAGGATATCAGTAGCTCATTCAGGCTTTACTACGAATCTTCCTTAGCTATTGATACACCAACCGGCGCTGAGGAAAAGAAATTCGGGCAAACCCAGCTGGTAGAGTGGACGAACGGCGACCATAAAACCAGTGACTATTTCTACCTGCAGTACCGGGTAAACGGAAGCAGCTGGTATGCCATTACACAAGGCAGTGGCACGTCATTCAGTCCTGTGGGCAACCAAATGAGCTACAACTGGACACTGCCGGATTTGGGAACCAACCTGGACAGCGACATAGAGGTGAGGGTGTGGAACAACTCCCGCAACGTCGAGGATATCAGCAGTCCATTCAGGCTGTATTACGAATCTTCTGTAAGTATTACCTCCCCTCTAGGCGGAGAGTACAAAGCTGTAGGGAGCCCCTTTAGTATTGTTTGGGAAAATGGGGATCACAAAACTTCTGACTATTTCTATATCTACTACAGAATCAATGGAGGGAGTTGGTTATCTGTTGCTCAAGGGTCAGGGACTTCATTCAACCCCGTTGGCAACGTCATGACACGGGCATGGACCATTCCAAATCCTGGCACTGGAGTAGACGCAAATGTTCAAGTGAGAGTTTGGAACAACTCCCGCAATAAAGAAGACATGAGCAACTCGTTTGTTGTTTGTACTAACTGCGAGCCAGTGGCACTTTCGTATCCGAACGGAGGCGAAAGCTTTTTCGTCGGCGATGAGGTAAGCATTTCCTGGGCACTTTCTGATGCCTGGAATAGCTCCGACAATATCGTGATCAGCTACAATGCAGGGGCAGGAGACCAAACCATATTTTCTGGATTGTACTCGGCTGTTCCCGGTAATTCATATGTGTGGACAGTACCTGATGATGTGAATTCAGACGTAAAGGTGAAAATCACCAACACAACCACTGTAGAATCTGATGAAAGCGACAGCTTTTTCAGTATTGTGCCTGTTCCAGTCAGGGCGGTTGAATTTTCCAGTCCATCAGGTGATGTGGTGTACCTGGGTGGCTCGGTCGCTGTCGAGTTTTTGCCTTCGGAAATTGCGGAAACTGATGTGCTTACTTTTGAGCTGTCGACCAACGGCGGCGTAAGTTTCCCTTATACAATCCAAACGGCCGCACTGAATACCCTGGACAATATTGCCGGGTCATATTTCTTCGATTTTGTGCCGACCAATCCTTCGTTTATTTCTGAGTCCTGTATCATCAGAGCTAAGTATGGAACAACTGTTCTGGGGGCTTCCGACATATTTTACATTGCCAGCCCAGCCATTTATAACCTGGCCGTCAGCTACCCTCAGGAAGGTGGAAATGTTCTTGTGTACGATCTTCCCGTTGATATCACTTTCACGAATGACGGACTCAGCGCTTTTGACCTCTATTATGTGGTGCCCGGGCAGACTCAGGTGCTCATCGAGGACGCTATTGATATTTCTGCTGACTTTGATGTCACCTATAGCTACACACCCGATTTTGTCGGTGAAAATGCCAAATTCAGAATCGTTGGAGGAGGGCAAACCATCGAAACAGAAACGTTTGATGTGGTGTATCCTGTGGTTGCGACCGATGAGGGATACGACCTTGTCAGCCTTGTAGACTTTGGCATCAGGCAAGCGAGCACGTCAACGGTGTTATCTTATCTGCTGAATGTAACCAACGTTGGCGTAACTGTCACTTCAACTAGCCCAGACGATTTTGAGATTTCGCTGAGTGACGAATCCGGCTTTACGAACAGTTTGGTGATAGCACCACAAGCTGGTATCCGGAGCATTCCTGTGTATGTGAAGTTTGCCCCTGCTGCCAATAATGGAGCACTTTCGCAGGGCGTCGTAAGAAACCGATTTGTCGATTCCAACCTATCAAACATTGATGTAAATGTAAGCGTGCAAGGTAGAGCAGCCACTTCAGGCCCCTCTCTTGTGATGTTTGCTCCGGAAAATGCCGCTGAACTTATTGCCAATAGTGTCACCACCATTCGATGGGGTAGTACGTTGGTTGATCTGCTTGGTGTTGAGTACTCGCTTGATGCTGGATCCACCTGGTTCCTGATAGAAGACGACCTGTCTCCCTCATTCACCGAATTCGACTGGCTGGTTCCCGAAGTTGCCTCCCAAACCAACGCCGTCATCCGCCTTGTGGATCAGTCAGGCGTTGCAGCAATCGCCAGCGCTGAAGTATCAATCCTTCCTGCTCCTTCCATCAGCTCGCTTACGTTGATCAACAGCGGCGCCGATCTTCAAATTGACGGAAGCGGCTTTTCATCTATTGCCAATCACAACCAAATCACCTTCCCTGGTTTTCCGGATATAAACACCTATCCAACGTCCGCCTCGGCTACTCAGCTGGTGGTTGAAGTGCCACAGGGAGCGGTTTCTGGCTTCATCAAAGTGAATGTTTCCGGCAAAGGAACGGCCATTTCGCCGAGTCAGCTCGTGCTTTCGGGAATTACCCTTACTCCAGACCAGGGGCAGGTGGGCAACACTATCTTTATCAACGGTAGTGGTATTGATTTCGATGCGGCCACATCTGTTTCGGTAACATTTACAAATGGCATTTTAGGAGCTGTGGCAGCAACCTCTGTAGTGGTGGAAAGTGCTGATTTGCTTTCAGTAGTGGTTCCAACAGGCGTGGAAGCTACCGGCCCAGTGGAGGTGGATGTTGATGGAACCGTTTATACATCCGCACAGGAGTTTAAAATTCAGTCGATTGATTTCACACCAAAAATGGCCGGCATTTTTGAAACTGTCACCATTTCAGGTGTGAATACATCATTCCTCAACAACAACACCCAGGTATTTATCAACGGCCTGGCTGCTACCGCATCCGTAGTGTCAAACAACCAAATCAGTGTGACCGTGCCCCAGGGAGCCAGCACTGGCAAGGTGACTGTGAGTACTAACAATGGATTCTTCGAGGCGTCGGATGACCTCACAGTTGAGCAACACAAGATCACATCCTTGTCTGCTACCAAAATCACCAAGGGGCAATCGCTGGTCATCACCGGGGATAATTTCACAGGAGCCAGTTCGGTAAAAATTAACGGACAAAGCATCACCTATCAATACTATTACTTCGGAAATCCATATTTCACTATAGACTCTGATCAACAGATCACCGTGCATATTTCGCCATCTTCCATTGCGGGTACCGGAAAAGTGAGCGTGACCAAAGGTGGCCTGGAGGTTGAAAGTTTGGAAGACGTGACTGTTATTCCAGCAATTACCTCGCTGAGTACGCTTCAGGCGGCACCGGGTGCACAGGTAACTGTATATGGCTCGTACTTCAGTGGCGTCGACAACACAGTATATTTTAATCAGAATAAGCCTGCGGCTATTGTTTCGCAGAATACGTCGGCAATCACAGTCATAGTACCGCAGGGCGCTATTGATGGTTCAGTGACTGTCGTTAATAACGATGTGTCTCAGCAAGGTGTGTCTTCCGCCAGCTTCGATGTGGTGGCTGCGCCGGTGTTTGCGAGCTTCTCTCCTTTGAAAGCCACTTCCGGTCAGGTAGTGACCATCACAGGGCAAAACTTCCAGAGCCCGGCACCAAGCAGTTTATTGGTTAATGGGAACAGCGTCTCGTTTAGTGTCGTTGACAATAGCACCATGCAGTTTACCGTCCCCACCTGGATTTACGGTGCGGGAAAGATTGAACTCACGAAAGGAGGCGTGACAGTTGAAGGGTCACAACAGTTTACTGTTTTGCCAAAGATAACATCATTCACGCTTGCCACCGGAGCGGTTGAGGGAGCGAGTGTGTCTATTTCTGGAACAGGCTTTAATCCTACCGCTTCCAACAACCTTGTTACTTTCTACAACAACAAGCAGGCAACTATTTCCAATGGAAGCAGCACCTCTCTGAACGTAACAGTTCCGGTTGGGGCTGTCACAGGCAAATTGCGGGTGACCAACCAGACCATTTTGGAGAGCGGTGAGAGTGCCAGCGACTTTATTGTCGTACCTCACGCCATCATTTCGTCATTTGCGCCGGCAAGTGGCCAGGTAACGAAAACAGAAGTAACCATTACCGGCGAGCATTTCAGTAGTCCGGCTGTTTCCGCTGTCAGATTCAGCGGCACCAACGCTACTTTCAATGTGGTCTCAGACACGGAAATAAAGGCTACGGTACCTTCCATCTTCAACAATGGAGCCATCAGCGTTACCAGGGCAGGTGAAACGGTCACGTCCACCAATAATTTTGAAATTGTCCCCGACATTACGAGCCTTTCTGCTTCAACCCTTGCTTCGGGAGCCACACTCAACGTTGGTGGCACTTTCCTTAATGCTGTTTCACAGGTAAAGGTCGGTGGCACCGTTGCCACCATCATAAGCAATAACAACTACTACGGCGTGTCGATTGCAGTGCCTGCCATGACTCCAGGTAACTATAAAGTTACTGTGACTAAAAATGGTCTGAGCGATGAGAGCGATGCAGAGCTGACAGTTGTTGCACCGCACACGATCACCAATTTCACTCAGGTAGCCGGGTTGGAGCAGGATGTGACAATCACTGGGACTAATTTTACGTCGCCAGCAGTTACGTCTGTCACACTCAACGGCGTGGCTGCTGCGGTCCAGTCGGCTACGGCTACGCAGCTTGTCGTGAAAGTGCCGAACAGCATGAACTTCGCCGGCCAGGGCAAGGTGGCGATCACACGTGCCGGACTAACGATCCAGAGTACTTCCGATTTCTATGTACGCCATGGTATTTCCACCACTTTTAATACACAAAACTATGTGGTAGGTCAGCAGATAAGCGTCTCAGGCAGTAACTTCTACTATCCTTCTGTCAGCCAGGTAAAGGTGAATGGCGTGAATGCGACCTTCTCCATTGCAGGTGATGGTTCGCTAAGCGTGACCATTCCCAACGCTGTGGGAACTGGCAAGGTAGAAGTGATCAAGCCGAGTCCTGTGGGCACGGTAGAAAGCACAACCGACATCACAATAGTGCCAAGAGCAGTCCTGAGTTCCTTCAGCCCAACAATTCAGGCGATCGGCGGAACATTGACAATGACCGGCCAGAACTTCACCAGTCCGGCGGTGTCTTCTGTCATCATCAACAATACTTCAGTAAGTTCATTTACAATCAATAGCGCCACGGAAATAACGGCCACGGTGCCCAATATTTCCAATTTCAATGCACAGGGAAATGTGCAGATTACCAGAGCAGGCCTCACTCAGTCGCTGGGGACATTTACTGTGAAGCATACATTCAGCAGTTTGTCGGCTTCTACCGTGGCAGCAGGTGCTTCCGTAACGGTAAATGGCACGTTTCTTACTTCGCCTTCTGCAACTTTGACACTGGGTGGACAGGCTGTGTCTGTGTCGTCCATCAACGCCAATAGTCTTACTTTTACTGTGCCGACTAATACCACGCCAGGCAGCCACGAAATAGTCCTTACCAGGTTGGGCGAACAGGTGTCTGCTGGCAACATCACCGTGCTGGCGCCACACACTATCGCCTCACTTGACAGCGACAGAAAAGGAAAAACGGAGTCGCTGACTATTACCGGCACTAATTTCGATAACACACCTCAGGTGTATCTCAACGATGTGCTGGTAAGCTCAACGGTTAACAGCAGCAGTGAAATTAGTCTTACCGTTCCGTCCAATATCACCGGGGGTACAGTTTCGCTAAAGATAGCAAGAGGAGGCCTGACGGTATCAGGGTTTGACGGATCGGACGTAGATTTCTCGGGCACAGCTCAGTTCTACATGAAGCCATCGGTGACTACAGATGTTGCTGCTTCCACCTATGTTATTGGGCAAACTTTGACGCTTAGCGGTAGCAACTTCTCTGCTCCTGGTGTCAATTCGGTGGTGCTCATCGATGGAGGCAATGAAACAACCGTCCAAAGCACAGTGCTAAGCGACAACGCCCTGCAGCTGGTGTTGACGGCCCAAAGCGGCCCGGCCTTGACAGCTACCAGCTACGATGTGAAGCTGGTGAAGACGGTGACAAGCGCAGAAGGTAATATAGAAGTGACACTCGCCGATCAGCTGACCCTTGACGATCAGGGTGCCATCACTGAGATTACCGAGGCAAGTGCTCCGGCGGGTTCTTTTGTGACCATCACCGGGTCAGGCTTTACGTCCCCCGATGTTACATCCGTGAAAATAAACAGTGCTTTTGTGGGTGGGGGTAACTTCACTGTCGACGATGACAATACCATCACGGCCAAGGTGCCTTCGGGTGCTGCTGCTTACGCAGATGGGACATCGAACAATATCGAACTCATCAGGGGTGGGCTTACCATTTTCGCCATGGACGAGTTTGTGGTGGAACACAAAATCCTGGGCTTCCTAAAATCAGATTTTACCGGCCTCACTCCTGCCACCGAAAGGGTGGTAGAAGGACAAACAATATATGTGGAGGGCAGTCACTTCGAAAGCCTGGGTAGCATCAGTGGTATGACCGTAAATGACGTGGCAGTGACACCAATCTTTGTCAATGGCAACAGGCTACAGATCGTGGTTCCGTCCGGCTCGCAGGGAGTCGGCAAAGTGGCCGTTACCCGCAGAGGTATTTTGGCAGAGAGTGCCCAGGCGCTGATCGTTTCTCCTGCAGCAAGTATTACTGCAATCGATCCGGCAGCCAGAATTGCCGGTGGCACTATTACTATCAGCGGAGACCATTTCAGCCTGCCAAACGTAACCACGGTGACCGTTAACGGAGCCGCTGCTACTTTTGACATTCTCAATGATGACAATATCAAAGCAACGGTGCCTTCGAATGCTGCTGCGACCGGAAATGTGACTGTGACAAGAGGAGGCGTGACGTCCAATACAATTGCCTTTAGTGTTGTGCCAAAGATTTTCAGCTTCACCAACACAGGCCTGGAGGGAAGCATCGTGACGATCAACGGCTCCCATTTCGGCTCGACTATCGGTACCAACGAAGTTTACTTCACAGGGGTGGCTGACTTTGTTCAGGCGACTGTTTCTGGTGCCAACAGCAATAGTCTTACAGTGACGGTGCCTGTTGGTGCAATCACTGGGCCGATAAAAGTTATCAACACAACCTCTTCTCAGCAGGTGCTGAGTAGTGCTAACTTCAACTTGCTTCCGTCACCAGGCAGCTTCAGCATCAATCCAGCCAGTGGGCCGGTTGCCTCCCAGTTTACTATCAGCGGCGTTAATATGAATGGGGCCAATGAGGTGAAAGTAAATGGAGTATCTGCCAATTCTTTCACCGTCGACCCTGATGGTACCAGCATTACGGTTACGGTACCTTCATCAGCAACATCCGGCGATGTGGTCATCAAAAAGGCTGGGCAGTCGTTTACGGCAGGCACATTTAACGTGACACCAAAGGTGATCAGCTTCCCTGCATTGGCTGTGGTAGGCAGCCAGATCACCATCAATGGAAAAACATTTACCGGAGCGACAAGCGTGACAATCAATAGCACAGCTGCTACGATTGACCAGGTCTCTTCTGACTTCGTCAAAGTAACGACGGTTGCAGAAAATGTCGGAATTGGCAACATAGTGGTGACGACGCCTTCGGGTTCAGGAACCAGCAGCAGCAGCACCATCGAAATAAAGGGCCAGCCGTCGATTGCAAGCTTTAGCCCTGTGTCGGGTGGCTCAGGCGATGTGGTGACCATTTCGGGTGCCAATCTGTCAACAGTAACTTTTGTAAAATTCAACAATACTAATGCCTCCTTCACAGTCTCCAGTGATAACGAGCTCAGTGCCATAGTGCCTTCGGGAGCTTCGACCGGAAAAATATCGTTGGGATTGGGAGGCATTACCATACAATCCGTTGGTAACTTCAGCATTGTACCGAAGATTACCACTTTCACAGCTGCAGCTATAACAGGTGCCATTATTCAGATCAACGGTACTAATTTCAGTGGTGCCACTCAGGTAGCATTTGCCGGAGCCACGGCGGTGCCATTCTCAGTTTCTGCTAATTCTCTATCGGTAACTGTGCCTGCTGGTGCGGCTACTGGTTCACTTACGGTTACTACCCCTTCGGGCACCTCGGCAGCGACGGCCAATAGTTTTGTAGTGCTCCCCTCCATTTCCTCCGGAGGGTTCTCGCCAGCCAAAGGAGCGATAGGTTCTACCTTGACGATTGCCGGCACGGGCTTTATAGCCGCAAATGCTTCCCAAAATGTGGTGAATTTCAATGGGGGTGTAACTGCTACGGTGAGTGCTGCCACAGCCTCCAGTCTGACTGTGCTGGTGCCGGAAGGCGCCATTACAGGGGCGCTTAACGTAACATCCAATGGGACCACCACCGGACCATTTTCAGCGGCGAGCTTTGTTATAGTACCGCAAATTGATGCAGCCGGCCTTTCGATTACGTCCGGTTATGGTGGAGAAAGTTTGACGATCACCGGCAAGGGCTTTAGCTCAATTGCAGCCAACAACACAGTCAACTTTGGAGGAGGAGTTTCTGCGCTGACCTTCTCCGCTACAACCACATCTTTGGAAGTGACGGTGCCCGCTGGCTTTACCACTGGTGCGTTAACAGTAACTACATCAGGAGAAGCAAGTGCCGCAAGTGCGCAGACATTTATCCGCAAATCGGTGGTGGTGACAGCGCCAAATGGAGGAGAAACCTTTAATCTGGGAGATTCTTACGCTATTACGTGGACTGAGGAAGGACTGGATGCTGACTCGCCTTTGATCATCAGTTACTCGGCTGACGGTGGGGTCAGCTACACAGAAATTGTTGCAGGTGTTGTAGGTGACTTCTCTGGTACATTCGATTGGACCCCAGAAGGTGACCCAACTACTGCCGCCAGAATAAAAGTCGCAGTTGATGGCGATAAGGCGTCTGATGAAAGTGATGATGACTTCACGGTAAGAATCAAGCCATTGCTTACTGTGGTTTACCCTAACGGAGGAGAAACAGTTCGCTTTGGGAAGCCTGCGCAAATTGAGTTTACGACTGAAGGACTTGCCGGAGCTACTTCTCTGCTGTTCGAGTATTCTCTTGATAATGGAACGACCTACCAGGAGTTGGGTGTAGGCACTATCGGAGAACTGGCGGGCGTCTATGACTTGGTGATGGAAGAGGCATACAGCGATGAGGCACTTGTCAGAATCAGTACGGAGACTGGGGAGTCAGTAAGCGATGTGTCTGACGAAGTTTTCACAAGTTTGCCAAAGCCCGTGTTGGCTTTCACAAGTCCGACTGAAGGCGAGACCTTGTTTATTGGCGAATCACATGATGTGACCTGGATCGCACAGTACTTGCTTGATTCGGACGAGCTGGAGCTGCTTTACTCGGCGGATAACGGCACAACATTTAGCTCAAAAGGAACCGGGCTTGCTTCAGAACTCGCCGGTAAAATGACGGTAACGATAGAAGGTCCCGTCTCTCAGGAAGCCCAGTTTAAGCTGGTGAATGCTGGCAATGACGTTTCAGCAACCTCAGCGACATTTAGCGTAGTACCAGCTCCATCCATTGTCGTTACCTCTCCGGAAAGCGGTGAAGTACTTTCGGGCGGAGTGGTGAAGCAAGTGACGTGGACGACGACATCCGTTGATCAGAGTGCCGAACTTGTTGTGGAATATTCAGCCGACGGCGGAGCCACTTATGAATCCCTGACCTCAGGAACGGTGGCTGCCCTGAATGACTCGTTCGATTGGAGTGTGCCTAACGCAGCCACAGCCAATGGATTTGTGAGGGTGAGAACAGCAGACGGCACAGTAAGCGATACCAACGACGAAGCCTTAATTATTCAGGCCCAGGTGACCAGCCTGAGTATTTCAGGGCTGCTGGTGACACCAGGCGGATCCGCAGTGAATGTGGCTGAAGTGCTTCTTTACAAAGCCAATGCAGCTGGCGGCTGGGACATTGTGAGCACTGATGAGTTGATACTGGCAGAAAACCACAATACATTCAGTTTCGTCAATCTTGAGCCTGCCGACTACCTGATTTTTGCCAAGCCTGACCGGGCAAGGTTCCCTAATCTGAGAAATACCTGGTTCGGAAATACGCTCCTTGTAAGGGAGGCTGTTACCCTTTCGCTTTCAGCTACCCGGAGTGATGTTGACATAGAAGTGGTCGAGGTGGCACCTGCACCTACAGGACGGGGTGTCGTGAGAGGTAAGCTGGTCAATACCAGCGGCAACAGTCGGGTGAGTGGCCTTGAGATTGGCCGGATTCTGGATGAGGGAGACCCACTTGCTGGCGTAACAGTCAACCTGCTGAATGCCGCAACCGGGGCTTATGTGACAGACGCAGAAACTGATGAAAATGGCCTCTTCACCATGAGAGGGTTGGTTGTTGGTCAGTACATGCTAAGTGTGGAATTGGCAGGCGTGCCGATGGATTTCGGCTCGGCAGTCATCGACCTTGTTAATGAAACTGATCAAGTGGCCTTAACTGCCATTGTTACAGAAGACGGAACGGTGCTGGTGAGGATTGATGAAGTGGTGGCAGGGATAAACGATCCGCTGGTTGTCGAAAAGCTGGTAGCCTACCCAATGCCGGTGCAAAATGAGCTGACCCTTGAAGTTTCAAATAAAAAGGCTGGCGACGTGAAGTTCGTCATCTTTAACCTGGCGGGGTTGCAGGTTTTTGAGTCTCAACTTTTGAAAACTGACAAGGGGAACCACCAATGGATCTTCGACGTCTCCCATCTGAAAAATGGCATGTATATGGGTAAGTTTGTAAGAGCGGAAACAAATGAGATCTTACCTTATCAGATAAAAGTCATGATTGCTAAATAGGTCACAACAACAGTTTTCGGCAACAACCCCTTCCTCCTGATCACTATCAGGTTGGTTGGGGTTTTTGTTTTTTTAAACTATTTGCGTCCTATCTTTTGTTAAGAGGGAATCAAATTTCTTATCGATAAGGCTTTTCTTTAATTTTCACCCAAAATCAGCAAAATGCCATCAGCCCGTTCCACGAATCTTAAGAAGATAACCACCCACCAGCTTCAGGAAATGAAGAACAGGGGGGAGAAAATAGCCATGCTTACCGCCTATGACTATTCCATGGCCAAAATATTGGACGGCTCAGGCATAGACGTCATTCTTGTTGGGGATTCCGCTTCCAATGTCATGGCGGGCAACGATACCACTTTGCCCATTACACTGGATCAGATGATTTATCACGCCACAAGTGTGGTTCGTGCTGTGGTTCGTGCCCTGGTCATTGTCGACATTCCGTTTGGCTCCTATCAGGGCAACTCCACTGAGGCGCTGCGATCCGCCATCAGGATCATGAAGGAGTCGGGCGGACACGGCGTGAAGATGGAGGGTGGCAGCGAGATCAAGGAAAGCATTGTGAGGGTGCTGAGCGCAGGCGTGCCGGTAATGGGGCACCTTGGCCTAACACCGCAGTCTATTTTCAAATTTGGTACCTACACCGTCCGGGCAAGGGAAGAAGCTGAAGCACAGAAGCTTATCGAAGACGCCAGGCTGCTGGAAGAAACAGGCTGCTTTGCCATCGTGTTGGAAAAAATTCCAGCCAAGCTGGCTAAAAAAGTAGCCGAGGCTGTCAGCATCCCGATTATTGGCATTGGTGCCGGGCCTGATGTAGACGGTCAGGTGCTTGTTGTGCACGATATGCTGGGCATCACCAAGGAATTTCAGCCAAGGTTCTTGCGCCGCTATGCCGACCTCGACAGCGTGATGACTTCTGCGGTGGAAAACTACATTGACGATGTGAAAAAGAACGACTTCCCAACGCAAGAGGAGAGTTATTAATTTTCATTAGATTTATAGTATGATATCAATAATATACCCTGAAGGAGACTACTCGTCTTCGGACTTAGCTATCAGGCTTCAAGCATTGGCGCAAAGCCAGGGTAAGAATACTATTTATGTTGTCCCTAAACACCTGGGGAGAAACCCGGAGGCAATATATAAGAAACTGTCCAAGTCAAGCACGGCTTTATTGTTAATGCATGACAAGACTGGATTGGACAAAGGGACAGAAGAAGAGATAAGGTATCTTCTAGGCCGCTCGAAAAACATCCATGCCATTTTGCCTTCGAATGTTGTACTGCCAAAGGATATTGAAAAGAAAATAAATGTTCTGCCCTATGGGGGAGGAACCAACAAGGCGTTTGCCGATATTGTCCAGGAAACTGTTCGGCAACTGGAGCCAAAAAACGGTGCAAAGAGTGAAAGCGGGAATGACTTTGCAGTTCTTTTGGCCTTGTTGGCAATGGTTATTCTCTTTATCGGACTTTCGTCAGACGATGGGAATAAGTAGATATCGATCAATACTGTTAATTGATAATGACGTCTTAGTAAATCTTTCTTTACTTATTGAAGCTGGCAGAAAGGACAGCTTCATGAAAGTAATCTCATTTCTCGCAATTACTTACACTGCTATTTGGATTCCAGCGACAGTTAGATACGAGTTTCTCATTAAGCGCAGGGATAAGAAAAGAAACAGAGTTCTAAAATGGATAATGAAGGAATTTAGTGTAGTTACGCTGTGTCCGATCAAAGTGAGTAAGAAGGAAATAGAGATTTTCGTGGGTAGCAATGACGAGAATGCTGGCGAGGCTGATGCAATAATCCAATGTCAAAAGGCCAAATCGAGTGATAGCTTTGCCTTTTCTGATATTGTCTTCTTTTCAAATGACAAAAAGGCGTTAACCAGAGCGGAAGGCTTTGATATATCTCTTCTAAGATATTCAACTTTCAGAGAGAGAATGTTAGAAGCTGGAATAGAGATTCCCATCTAAAGAAGGGATGAAGCCTCGTTTTAGGTGCTGAACGTCATCAATCTCTAGCCTTCCTCCATGACTTTGATCATAGATGATGCTTCGGCCTTTTTTCTCTTTTCCCTTTGATGTATATTGAATCAAAAACCAACCCTGATCTATGATTTTTTACATTATCATGGGGGCGGCGGTCGTCCTCTTCCTCTACACCATCAGTGTTTACAATCGGCTTGTTAAGAACAAAAACATGGCTGAAGAGGCCTGGAGCGGTATCGACGTTCAGCTCAAGAAGCGCTACGACCTGATACCGGCCCTTGTCAATACTGTGAAAGGCTATGCCAGCCATGAAAAGGAGACACTTGAAAACGTGATCAAATGGCGGAACATGGGCGTGTCGGCCAACACAGTAAAAGACCAGGAGAACGCAGAAGTGGGCCTAAGCGCCGTGCTGGGTCGCCTGATTGCTTTGTCCGAAAACTACCCGGATCTGAAAGCCAACGCTAATTTTCAAGACCTTCAAAAGCAGCTTTCCGAGATCGAAAATGCTATTCAGCTTTCTCGTCGATATTACAACGGTGTGGTGCGTGACTTGAATATCACTATCGAGTCTTTTCCAAGCAACCTTGTGGCTTCCTCTTTTGCTTTTAGCAAAAAAGACTATTTCGAAATGGACAACGCCCAGCGGGAAGCTCCGGAGGTAAAATTCTGAACCATGAAGAAGCTGGTAACGCTATTGCTGGGAGGCCTGTTCTTTTCGGGCCTTGCAGCACAGGAAAGCATCATTTCTCCTCATCAGGAGCATGTCATTTCTTATGAAAGTGACATCACGATAAACCAGGATGCTTCCATCGATGTAGTGGAAACGATTAAAGTTTATGCCAATGGTAATGAGATAAGGAGGGGCATTTACCGGGCGTACCCAACAGAATACACAGATAGCGACGGTTTTTCGATGTCTGTTGGCTTCGAAGTATTGGAAGTGCTGAAAGATGGGGAGAGAGCGCCTTACCACACTGAAGGCAGCAGAAATGGGGAAGTGGTTTATATAGGTGAGGAAAATGTGTTTCTTGAGCCAGGCGAATATACTTACACCATTAAGTACCGGTCGGAAAATCAGTTGGGTTTTTTCGACGGTTATGATGAACTCTACTACAACATCAATGGTAATGGCTGGATTTTTCCTATGGGAAAAGTTTCAGCTACTATCCATTTGCCGCCTGATGCGGACATTACACAATACAGTGGCTATACCGGTTTCGAAGGCGACGATGGCAAGGACTTCGAGGTGACAGAGGAGGGCAATCAAATCACCTTTACCACGACCCGCCCGTTTCAGGCCTACGAGAACTTAACCATAGCTGTTGCCTGGCCAAAAGGAATAGTCACGGAGCCTGAACGGCCGCTGAAAGCTTTCTATATTTGGTTGGATCAATGGGGCATTTATATCAGCGCCGGCCTTCTTGGGCTGCTTTTGATTTATTGGCTAAGAGCGTGGAATCAGGTAGGGGTCGATCCTAAAAAGGGAGCCATCATTCCTTTATTTGAACCCCCAAATGGTTTTTCGCCCGCCGACTGTTATTATGTCTATCACGAAGGGTATGGACAGAAAGGACTTGCAGCCGACTTGGTCGATATGGGCGTCAAAGGCCTTTTAACAATTGACTACGAGGACAAGAAGTTCAGCCTCCATAAGAACGACGAAAACCAAATCAAAGTGGCCTCTACTGCTCAAAGGGTGCTGTTTGATAAAATTTTCGGCACATACCGAAAAAAGTTGGTGTTGGAGCAGGAAAACCATAGTACGATTAGCGCTGCCATAGCCGCCCACCAAAAAGGGGTTAAAAGTGAGCTTGACGGGGTCTATTTTAGAATGAACAGTTCATATATATGGCTGGCATTTCTGATCACAATTATCGGGATGCTTGCCATGGTGCCATGGGGAAGGTATGGAGCAGGCTTCCTTATATTTTGGCTTCCCCTGGTTAGCCTTCCTGTGATTGGCCTGGTAGCCGGAAGCATCAGCTCGGGAATGACTTTCGTTGAAAAACGATACGGCCTGGGAGCATTCATCGCTTTCATGATCTTTACTATCCCAGGTTTATTGGGTTACTTGTTTGTCATATATTATAACCTGGAGAGCGCACTCATGCTAGTCATCGCTCTCGGGTACATCATAGTGAATGGTATGTTCATCTACCTGATCAAAGCGCCGACTGTCGAGGGAAGGAAGATACTGGATCAGCTGGAGGGGTTACGATTGTTTATGAAAACAGCGGAAGAGGACAGGTTCAACCGGCTCCAAAGCAAAGGGTCAGCGTTGGAGCTTTTCGAAAAACTACTTCCTTTTTCCATTGCTCTTGGTGTGGAAAACGAGTGGGGTGAGCATTTTGAGTCTTACCTGAAAGCCACGTCGAACGATGGCATGGATTATCACCCAATTTGGTATCACAATGCCTCAATGAGACACTTCAGTAGCAGCACATTTAGTAGCAGCATCAGCTCGAGTTTGACCTCCAACATTAGTAGCTCATCCACTGCTCCTGGTAGTAGTTCAGGCAGCGGGGGCGGTGGCTCATCGGGCGGCGGCGGTGGCGGCGGTGGTGGCGGTGGCTGGTAAAGTCACTGTCAATCAGTACAGCGTGGTTAAATCAAATACCTTTCGTAATTGAGCTGGGTACACTATCGCCCTTTAGCTGTGAGAAATAGCAAAATTACTGTAATTTGGCGCCGCAGGAGGGAGGTTGATTTTTTCTCGCTGTCAACGGTATGATTTTCAAATAATGAGTGAGCAGAAAATCATATGCTAAAACGGAAGCCTAAGGTTTCGGGGACGTTCACTCGGCCGATTTTCCAATAACGAAGGAAACTAGCAATCATTTACATAAATCGCAGACCTAACAGGTCTTTTGAAACTCAGGAAACAAATGGCAAAACAAGGCAAGATCATTTACACCATTACAGACGAGGCGCCTGCATTGGCTACACATTCATTGTTACCAATCATTGAGGGATTTACGTCGCCAGCTGGTGTAGCAGTGGAGACGAGAGATATCTCTCTTTCGGGGAGGATTATTGCAAGCTTCCCGGAAAAACTGACCGAAGGGCAGCGGATCAATGATGATCTGGCAGAGCTTGGTGAACTTGCCAAAACACCGGAATGCAACATTATCAAATTGCCGAATATAAGTGCTTCCATTCCACAGCTGGTAGCCACGATCAAGGAACTGCAGGCCAAAGGCTATGACCTGCCAGACTATCCTGAAGACCCCAAAAATGCTGAAGAGAAAAGCATTAATGTGCGTTATAATAAGATTAAGGGAAGTGCGGTCAACCCTGTGCTTCGTGAAGGAAACTCCGACAGACGTGCGCCACGGGCAGTGAAAGAGTACGCCAGAAACAACCCCCATTCGATGGGTAAATGGGAAGCAACTTCCAAATCGCACGTTGCTTCTATGACAGAAGGCGATTTCTACGGAACTGAGAAATCAGTGACCATGGATAAAGCGGACATCATAAAAATAGAGCATGTAGCTGCTAACGGTACTGTAACTGTATTGAAGGGAAAATTGGCCCTGCAAAAAAGCGAAGTAATCGATGCTTCTGTATTGAGTGCGAAAAAGCTCAGTGCTTTTCTGGAGGACGAGGTTGCTAAAGCTAAAAGCGAAGGAGTGCTGTTCTCAGTACACTTGAAAGCAACTATGATGAAGGTTTCCGACCCTATCATTTTTGGTCATGCAGTGTTTGCGTACTTCAAGCCTGTGTTTGAAAAGCATGCAGCTACTTTTAAAGGTCTGGGCGTAGACCCTAATAACGGAATGGGAGATTTGCTTGCGAAATTGGAAACCCTTCCTGCCGATAAGAAGGCTGAAATTGACGCAGATATAAAGGCATGCTACGATAAGCAGCCCCCTTTGGCAATGGTGAACTCTGATAAAGGAATTACCAACCTGCACGTGCCAAGTGATGTTATTATCGACGCCTCTATGCCAGCTGCCATTCGCACTTCCGGTCGGATGTGGGGGCCAGACGGTAAAGCAAAGGATACCAAGTTTGTGATTCCGGATAGATCATATGCAGGTGTTTATGACGCTGTAATTGAAGACTGTAAAACGAATGGAGCATACAATCCGACTACGATGGGCAGTGTGCCAAACGTTGGGTTGATGGCTCAGGCGGCTGAAGAATATGGATCTCACGATAAGACTTTCCTGATCCCGTCGGCTGGAAAAGTAAAGGTGGTTGGTGCCGATGGTAATACCTTGATTGAACATGCAGTGGAAGCTGGCGACATCTGGAGAATGTGTCAGGTAAAAGATGCTCCGATTCAGGACTGGGTGAAACTGGCTGTGACTCGTTCAAGGCTGTCTGCTACTCCAGCGGTATTTTGGCTGGATAAAAAGCGTGCTCACGATGCCGAACTTATCAAGAAAGTAAATACTTATCTCAAAGACCATGACACAAAGGGTCTTGAAATCCAAATCATGTCACCGGTGGAAGCGACTAAATTCACTGTGGAGCGCATCAGAAAAGGGCTTGATACTATTTCTGTGACAGGAAATGTATTACGGGATTACCTCACCGACTTGTTCCCTATTTTGGAAGTTGGCACCAGTGCGAAGATGCTTTCTATCGTGCCGTTGATGAATGGTGGTGGACTGTTCGAAACAGGAGCCGGAGGTTCAGCGCCCAAGCACGTGCAGCAGTTCAACGAAGAAGGTCACCTGCGCTGGGACTCTTTAGGCGAATTCCTTGCGTTGGCGGCTTCATTGGAGCATTTGAGCATTGCCACAAGTAACCCTCGTGCGCAGGTTTTGGCAGACACTTTGGATGCCGCCACTTCCAAGTTTTTGCAGGAAGACAAGTCGCCCTCTCGTAACGTAAATGAGATTGACAACCGTGGCAGCCATTTCTACCTGGCAATGTACTGGGCAGAAGCTGTGGCCGCTCAGGATAAGGACGCAGAGTTGAAGTCGATTTTTGCGGGTGTTTATAAGAGCCTCAGCGAAAACGAAGCCAAGATCAACAAAGAACTGTTGGCAGCCCAGGGTTCACCTGTTGACATCGGCGGTTATTACAAGCCTGATGAGGCTTTGACATTCGCAGCCATGCGTCCAAGTGCTACGCTGAATGCCATTGTGGATAGCTTGAAGAAATGATCTGGTGTGGGGTTATTGGTTAAGGAGTTAGCCGATAATAAAATTTATGCAGACGTCAGGATTGTCTAAGGTTGATGATCCTGATTTTTTGTTTCTGAGCCCCATGGATGATTTGTATTCAGAGAACAGAACGCATTCCTAATTGTTATATAAAAAACCGTCCTATGTTGTCGAGTTTTTTATTTTGTCAACCTTTCGTATGTTGACGCATACTACCGATTGAGATGATTGAAAAGGAACTTCCGTTATTCCCTCTCAACCTCGTAGCCTATCCCGGCGAGGAGCTGAACCTGCACATTTTTGAGCCAAGGTACAGGCAGCTTATTACGGAGTGTGTCAATACCAACACTACCTTTGGTGTTCCGTCTTACGTTCTCAGCAAGATCGAGTATGGCACCGAAGTAAAAATTGTGAAGCTTGAAAAAACCTACGATGATGGCCGAATGGACGTTCGAACCGTCGGCATGGGTATTTTCAAAGTACTCGATTTTGTCAGCCCATGGCCAGGCAAACTGTATTCCGGTGGCACGGTCGAAATGGTTAAAACCATGCCGGATGGCGATGTAGTTTTGCAGGAAGAGCTATTTAAGTTGGTCAACGACCTGTTTGAGTGGCTTGGCATGGAGGGGCTCGTGAAATTTGATCAAAAAATGCTCACCTACGCCATCGCTCACAAGATCGGCCTGAGCAAAGAGCAGGAATACGAGCTGCTGAAGACCACCTCTGAAAAGAAGAGGCAGGAGTTCCTCATTAATTACTTGAAGCTAACAATCCCCATTGTTAAGCAAATGGAGCAGGCCAAAGACCGTATTCGCCAGAACGGTCATTTCAAACACCTGGATGCACTTGATTTTTAGGTGGTTCTTCATTCAAAGAATATCAGTATAAGAAACGTCATGCCTGCGAAAGCAGGCATCTCTGTTAATTGCCTACAACACATCAGCGTGAATGACTCATCTTTCGAACGACGATGTTCCAACCAGTTCAATCCATTAATTTAGTGCATCATTGGTCTACATCAGTTACTTTAGCATAAAAAGACCTCTATGCCCGAGCTTTCAGGATTTGGCACCATACTATTATTTATCATAGGAGGCTTCGTCTTCGTGCTGCTTTCCGTAGGCTTTGCTATGCTTGTCAGGCCCAACAGACCCAATATCGAAAAGCTCACCACCTACGAATGTGGTGAGAATCCATCGACAAGCGCCTGGGGCAAATTCAATGTCCGATTCTACATCGTAGCACTTATTTTTCTCCTGTTCGAAGTAGAACTGGTCTTTCTTTTCCCATGGGCAACCGTTTTTGGGCAAAAAGAACTCGTCGACGCTACCGGTGGGCTATGGGGCTGGTTTGCACTTGGAGAAATGACGGTCTTCGTATTAATACTGGCGCTTGGGCTTGTGTTTGCCTGGGCCAAAGGTTATCTGGAGTGGGAGAGGCCAGTTGTGGAAGCCACCCGGATGGATTCAAAAGTGCCGGATAAGCTGTATGAGGCAGTGAGTAAAAAAGTAAAAAGTATTCGGGCAGAAGTACCTGTAGTAAAAGAGGAGGTTGTATAATGGGACTACTTGATCAGCAACTAGGGCAAGGCGGAGTGATTATCACTAGAGTGGACGACTTGATCAACTGGGCCCGGCTTTCGTCCATTTGGCCCATGGGTTTTGGACTGGCCTGCTGTGCCATCGAAATGATGGGGTCCATGGCCTCCAATTACGACCTCGACAGGCTGGGTGTGTTTCCTCGCCCTTCTCCAAGGCAGTCCGATGTGATGATAGTGGCAGGGACAGTTACCTTCAAAATGGCCGATAGGGTTCGCAGACTTTATGAGCAAATGGCCGAACCGCGCTATGTCATCTCCATGGGTTCATGCTCCAACTGTGGAGGCCCCTACTGGGAACACGGCTACCATGTGGTGAAAGGGGTCGATCGCATCATTCCAGTGGACGTTTACGTGCCCGGGTGCCCCCCAAGGCCAGAAGCATTGATTGGGGGCATATTGAAACTTCAGGAAAAAATTAGAGGTGAGAGCCTGATGGCTCCTGCGGCACTTGAAAGACTGATGGCAAAAAAAGCTGAAAAAGCAACGCAGGCTTAATCCATACCCTCCAGGCGGCTCTAAGCTCCCGGAGCGGTTGTCAGGTATTACCAGAAATCCTATATTTTCGTAGATTAGCGAAAGGTACTGCCATTTGGTGCCCACAGCGTTAGCTGGTGGCAACAACTGGCTCGCCAATCAATTAGAAAAAAATGGCTGGAGAAAATCATTTAACCTATTTCAAAGTCGAGAACTTCAAGCGCTTCAAAGAGCTTGAGGTGAAAGACATTGGGCAGTTCAATTTGGTGCTGGGGGATAATAATGTAGGGAAGACGAGTTTTTTGGAGGCTTTGTTGTTCGAGTCTTGGTATTCTGATTGGTCATTTCTCAATTTTAAATGGGCGCTAATCCAAAAAAATGCAGATGCTTCTTACAAAGGCGACGTAATGTATGCCTACCTAAATAGAGAACAGGTTGGAAAATATAGTGAAGAACTGATAAAATATAGGTTTGAGTTTGCGTCGGGAGACTTTGATGACAGGAAAGGCAAAGATTTCCAAATAAACGTGAGCGGCGGGGGATTTGTAGTTGAGCCGCCGATTACGAGCCCGTTATTACAATATGAAAGTGATGCCTCTAAAAGGCTAGAACTATCTCCAGATTTCAAAGCTCCTTTGATTCCTTTTTCTTTAGCCTATAAAGATGATCTCGTTTATCAATATTCGAAGGACATTCAGGAAGATAAGTATTCTAAGAATGCCTTGATTAATGGGCTAAAAATAATAGTCCCAAGCATCAATGATATCGAAGTCAGCTTGAAACAAAAAGATTCGCCTTCTTTGCTTATTAAAAGGAGCGATTATAGATTTTCAATGCCGCTTGTTTCTTTCGGAGACGGTGTAAACAAGCTTTTTCGGATTTTATGTGACATCATTTGGTTTCGTGGGAAACGTCTAATGATCGACGAAATCGACACAGGCATCCACTACAGCCGGATGAAGGATTTCTGGGAGACAATACTCCTGGCAGCAAAAGAAAACGATGTGCAGCTTTTTGCTTCGACGCATAATCTTGAGTGTATTAAATATTTTAAAGAAGCCTTGGAAGAATTATCTGATTTGCAAGATAAGGCTAGGACTATAACGCTTGTTGAACATCTTCAGACTAAAGATATTTTGGCTCACACCAATCATTTTGATGTGCTGGAATCCGAACTCGCTTTGGGTAATGAGGTAAGGTGAAATGAAAGACACTTACATTTTTGTTGAGGGGGATACCGACGAGAAGTTTCTTCAAGCTATTTTCCTGAGGCACTATTCTGATGGGGATCGAGTACAGTTTATCTCACTTGGAGGCAATTATAAAAGGCTGGAAGAGAAAAAGAGGGTTGAGCAATTAAAAGACGGACGTAGGAACCTTATTATCGTAGACGCAGACGTCAACAATTTCAACCAGGTTAAATCCGGCGTTCAGGTACTGCTTGACCGGATTGCAGAAGAGCAAGAACGTTTAAATATACCTTTTCAGGCAGATTCATTTCTATTTCCAAATGATATCTTGGACGGCAATCTGGAATCACTGGTGAGAAACTTAGCTCCATTGAATAAAAGTGACATATGGAATTGTATTGATGGTTACTCAAAATGTGTGGAGCAAATTCAAACTCCTGGCTTTCGAGCAATTGACGCTAAAACAAAGATATATATCTACGTAAATGCACATGATCACGTAAAATGGAATGCTCAGGAGTGGTTGCTTGATACCGAGATTTGGAATCTTGAATCGAATAGCCTCGATAATTTATTAGCCTTTTTGGACAAGTATTTTACAAGAAATCAATGACCCACACCGACATTAAATCTCGTATCGAAGCTGAATTTGGGGCCTCATCCGTGCTGGATACCATCGAAAACGCCACACCAAAGGGCCTCGTTGTGTCAATTGACAATTTGCAGGACGTATGCCTTTTCCTGCGTGACAACGAGCAAACCTATTTTGACTCTCTCTCCTGCCTGACAGCTATCGATAATGGCGTGGAGGCCAATACAATCGAGGTGAATTATAACCTTTATTCCATTCCTTACAACTTTCATTTACTTCTTCGAGTAATTGTCGCCAGAAACCAGGAGGAGGCGGACCTGCCAGTTATCCCCACAGTCAGCGATGTTTGGAAAACTGCCGAGTGGCATGAGCGGGAAGCTTTTGACCTTGTCGGAATTACTTTCGAAGGTCATCCGGATTTGCGTCGCATTCTTTTGCCAACCGACTGGCAGGGCCATCCGCTACGAAAGGATTATTCGACCCAGGAATACTACCACGGAATGAAAGTTGACTACTAATGAAAATCAGAACACGATTAACTAATAACAGGTAACCACTTGAGTACCGTTCAATACACATACGACCCCAAGCACCTCGAAGCCTCAGAGCCTACGAAATACAAACCGGAAGACCTGACGGAAGAGCAAATGCTCATCAACATCGGCCCTCAGCACCCGTCCACTCATGGTGTTTTGCGTTTTGAGGTAATTACCGATGGCGAGGTAGTGGTCGACGTTGTGCCTCACCTGGGCTATTTGCACCGCTGCTTCGAAAAGCACGCTGAGAGCATGCCTTTCAACCAAGTCATTCCTTATGTAGACAGGCTCGATTACGTGGGGGCAATGAATAACGAGCATGCCTATGTAATGGGAGTGGAGCGCATGCTGGGCATTGAAAACGATATTCCAAAAAGAACTGAATACATCCGGGTACTTGTGGCAGAGCTCAACCGTCTGGCCTCTCACTTTGTGGCCATTGGCACCTACGGACTGGATATTGGTGCAGTCACCCCCTTCCTCTGGATGATGCGTGACCGGGAACACATCCTGCGCATGCTCGAGTGGGTGAGCGGTGCTCGCATGCTTTATAATTACATCTGGATAGGCGGCCTGTTCTACGACCTGCCTGTAGGTTTCGAAGAGCGTTGCAAGGAATTTGTCACCTACTTGAAGCCGAAGCTGGTGGAAACGAGAGACCTGTTGCTGAGCAATAAAATCTACGTTGAGCGTACCGCCAATGTAGGGGTGCTGTCCCGTGACCTGGCCATCAATTACGGAGTGACCGGGCCGATGCTAAGGGCTTCCGGGCTTCGCTTTGACCTACGCCGGATAGATGGCTATAGCGTATACCCGGAGCTTGATTTTGAAATTCCGGTTGGAGAAGGCACCGTCGGAACGGTAGGCGACTGCTGGGATCGGACTTGGGTGCGCTACAGGGAATGTGAGGAGTCTGTCAAGATTATTGAACAGTGTCTGGAAGTGCTTACAAAAGAGCACAAGCGCACCCGTGATTATGATCCACGAGCCATGGTTCCGAAAAAGATCAGGCCCCAGGCGCAGGACTTCTATGTTCGTGCAGAAAACCCAAAGGGAGAGCTTGGCTTCTATTTCCGTGCCGATGGCCGGAATGACGTGCCCGTTCGCTGCAAGGCTCGCTCTTGTTGTTTTTCCAACTTGTCAGTCGTTCCTGAAATATCGAGAGGCGTCCTTATTGCCGACTTCATTGCCATAGTTGGCTCAGTAGATTTTGTGCTGGGAGAGGTTGATAGGTGACTTTTTAGACCGTTTGCCAGTCATAATAGCTGCAAAACCTATTTTGCTAAATATTTTACTAATTAAAGCTAAATATGTTGACATTATAATTGTCACTTGCTATATTTGATAGTATAAAAGGAGGTTATTATGGTGACATACAAAATTCAGATATATCCTTCCCAGTCCATAACGGACTATGTGAGGGATCGTAAAACACAAATACTTGACGAGTTTGGGCAGTACAAGTTTTACAATTCCCATCCTCACGTTAGTTTGTTTTCTTTTCAGGCAGACATCTCTCACGAACATCTTATCACTAAGGCATTAAGGGAGACGTCTGTTTTTGTCGACTCATTTGACATCTCACTCAACGGATTTGCCTACCTGAAGAGCAACAGAGCCATTTACCTCAAGATCGGAAATGGGTCGCAGGTGGCCCGGATCAATCAGCTATTTTATCAGAAATTTAGAGAGTCTGCCAAAAGCTTCGGTGTTAGGGTGATCGATCCTGTGTTTGCTAAATATCCGCACATGATTATTGGAAGTGAGTTTGAGCAGAAGGCCTTTTTAAAAATACACCAAACGTTCGTTGACCAAAAATATAAGGAGACCTTTCAGGTTGATCAGGTGCGCTTACTCAGAGACATAGGCAATGGCAAAAATGACTCGGTAGAAGCCATTGCTCTATTAGAGAAAGCTGCTATCAGTTTGAAGTGGCCGGAAGAGAAAGTTTGGATGGTAAATGAGCCGCAGATGTCTTTGTTTTCGCATGTAGCCTAACGAGCACATCTATTTTTTAGTCGGCTCTTTTCCCGAAGTCTTTCACCCTTAACTATATGGCTACTATGTGGTCACCTGCAACTGATCATCGCTCTATTATCCATATGGATTTGGATAGCTTCTTCGTATCTGTGGAGCGGCTACAAAACGACTATTTCGTTGGGAAGCCACTCCTGATTGGTGGCGGTAGCGACCGTGGAGTTGTGGCTTCTTGTAGCTACGAAGCCAGGGCATTTGGTGTACACTCTGCCATGCCCATGCGACTTGCGAAACAGTTGTGCCCCGAAGCTATCGTTGTTCGTGGCGACATGGAGAGGTATTCTCAGTACTCGCAGATGGTTACCGAGATCGTGCATGAAGCCGTCCCTTCCTACGAGAAATCATCTATCGATGAGTTTTATGTTGATTTAACAGGCATGGAAAAGTTCTTCGGCTGCATGAAGCTGGCCACCGAACTAAAAGCACGGATCAGAAAAGAAACCGGTTTGCCTATTTCCTTTGGGCTTTCTGAAAATAAGACTGTCTCAAAGGTAGCCACCAACGAGTCGAAGCCCGATGGACAGAGGCAAATAGCCTATGGCACCGAGAAGGGTTTTCTTTCTCCTCTGACAGTAGATAAAATTCCGATGGTGGGTGAGAAGACGGCCTACACGTTGCGAAAAATGGGTGTGCAGAAAATCCATACCCTGCAGCAAGTGCCAGTGGAAATGCTCGCTGCGGTTTTTGGAAAAATGGGCAGGGTTATTTCCGAGAAAGCGAACGGCATTGACCGTACGCCCATTGTGCCTTATTCAGAGAGAAAGTCTATTTCCACTGAGAATACCTTCGAGCAAGACACCATCGACGTAAAAAAACTGGAGTCGATACTTGTTGCCATGACTGAGCAGCTAGCGTTTAAGCTTCGGAAGGAACAGCAACTGACCTCTTGTGTCACAGTCAAAATTCGCTACTCTGATTTTGATACCCATACCTTGCAGCGGAAAATGCCCTACACCTCGGCAGACCACGTGCTGATTCCTATGGTGAAGGAGCTTTTCAAAAAAGCCTATAGCCGCAGGATGCTCATTCGCCTTATTGGGGTTCGCTTCAGCGGCTTGGTGCATGGCAATTACCAGATCAACCTTTTTGAAGACACCGAAGAGGGCATCAAGCTCTACCAGGCAATGGACAAGCTTCGTCAAAGGCATGGGGATAAGGCCGTTGTTCGTGCTGTAGGCATGGGCGTATCTAGGAGGAGTTTCAATCCATTCAATGGTGCTGCTGCGTGATCAGCACCACCATGCAGGCGCTTTCAAGGTGATATATGCCTTTCCTGTAATTGCGGTAACTTGCTAGTAGTCAAGACCGTAACGGTAATAGGACTAATCTCAATTACTTATGCTAACAAGAAAGAGCTTTATTAAGGGAGTCGTTGCAAGTTCAGCGCTACTAATTCCCGGAGTATCGGCCATTGGCGGCACGGCGCAGAACAGGCCAACACCTATCGATAGTGCGCTTGTGAAAGATTTCGTTTCTAAAGGCCATACCGACCTGGACGGGACCAAACAGATGTTGGCGGAAATACCGACCATACTCAACGCTACCTGGGATTGGGGGAATGGCGACTACGAAACGGCATTAGGTGGGGCTTCCCACATGGGGAGGCCTGACATCGCTCAGTACTTAATAGACAAAGGAGCAAGACTGGATATCTTCACGGCAGCCATGATGGGAAAGTTAGATTTAGTGAAGTTGATTGTGGCTACCTATCCAGCCTCACTCACCAGCGCCGGGCCTCATGGCATTACTTTGATGAAACATGCTGTGATGGGAGGAGAGGCGGCAGTAGAAGTGGTCGAATACCTTAAGTCTCAGGGAATAGCGAAATAGGAGGACAAGTTAGAGGCCTTCGTTGTTACAAAGGCGTATGATTATTGCCGAGGCCTTTTCCCGCTAAATCTTCTAAACATTCTTTTTTCGAACTCCCAAAAGAAATTGAACTGCCCAAAAATGAAGCCGTAAAAAAGCAGGATGAGGTTGTAGATAGGTAGTATCAAGATGTAGTAGAGAATAGTCAGTAGCGTGTAGTATTCCTCTGATGCGTGGATAAGACGAAAGAGGGGCTTTTTCAGAAAAAGAACTGTAAAGCCAGTGCATGCAAATACAATCAACACGATTGCTACCTGCCAGCCGCTTTTCAGGTTCCATCTGTCCTGTAGTCGGGTTAACCAGCTTTCTTTTTCTTTACTCATGAAACTGCCTGCCAATAACTTTTGATAGGTAACGGAGCGTCCACTGTCATTGTTTCTTTTGTGACCGGGTGAGCAAATATCAACGTTTTTGCGTGTAAGTTGATACAGGAATCCTCGTTCGGAAACTGCTGTCCATATTTACGATCGCCTTTAATGGGGCAACCCATCTTGCTCAGCTGAGCCCTTATCTGGTGAGGTCGGCCAGTCACCGGCCTTACTTCAAGCAGACAATAGTCGTGGAATACCTTCAGAACTTTGAACGACAACTCGGAGCGCTGCGCACTGCCTTTTTCCTTGTTGTAAGCTGTTACGGTATTTTTTTTTGAGTCTTTTTCAAGCCAGTGAACCAGCGTAGCTTCCTCTTTGGGAGGCCTCCTGGTAACTACTGCCCAGTAAATCTTCTCAATGGTTCTTTCCCTGAAAGCTTTGGTCATACGCTCCAGGGCCTTTGACGTTTTGGTGAGCATTACCACTCCGCTTACCGGCCGGTCTATCCTATGCACCAGCCCCATAAATACTGCTCCTGGCTTGTTGTATTTATCCTTAACATAGTCCTTTGCATAGTCGACAAGCGACTGGTCGCCAGTTTCATCACCTTGCACCAACATGCCCCCGGGTTTGTTCACGATGAGCAGGTGGTTATCTTCGAACAGAATTAGTTTTCTAAAATCCACAAGTTTTTTCTAATGATCAAAGGTAGAAATTTATTGGTCAGCGCTGTGCTGGTTTTTTTAGTTCTTTGTGGAGCCTATTATTGGTGGATTCAGTCCGGCAGATCTTACGCTGAATTTGAAATGACATCGGAGCGCTCTGTTTTTGTCAAAGCGGGCACCTACACCAAAGGCAATATCGTTGGCATTCAGCCCTATATGGTGCCGGCAGACTACCGGTCGGCCGATGCGCTCTATGCTAAGTTGAACCGTTACCTTTCAATAGCAAAAAAGAACGGATGCTTCACTGCAGCTACCGTGGTCGTTTTTCCTGAATACATTGGAACATGGCTGGTGGCCATCAATGAAAAGGCCTCAGTGTATACAGCAGAAAAGGCTGAAGACGCCCTACGTACAGCGGCTTATTCTCATCCGATGTCTTTCTTGAACAACTATTTTGCGTCGGATGCTAAAGATCGGGCAACTGCGGCTCTTTTTTTATCGAAGGCGGTTGAAATGGCAGAAGCTTATCAGCGGGTGTTCAGCAGGCTGGCAACTGAATACCAGGCCACGGTGGTGGCAGGATCTATTGTTTTACCTTCGCCGTCGGTAGAAGCTGACGTGCTGCGGGTGGGTAAAGGGCCCTTGCTTAACGTGTCGGCCACCTTTGATGCCACGGGCAAGTTGGTGGCTCCACTGACAGTGAAGAATTTTTTGACATCCGAGGAAACGGCTTTTACCGTGGCTGGAAATAGTGGCCAACTGCCTATAGTTGGTACGTCGGCCGGGAAGGCAGCAACGTTGATCTGCGCAGATTCGTGGTATGATGATGCATATCGGGTCATTGCAGACAAGGAAGTCGATTTTGTGGTGGTGCCCTCTTTTTTGGCTGGCGAAAATGTGTGGAACCAAACATGGAAGGGATACAATGGAGGCCAGCCTCCTGCCAATGTCAGTCCCGATGACATCGGCACACTGACAGAAGGTCAAGCCTGGCAGAAATATGGCATGCTTGGCCGGGCGCCGGAATTTGGCATCCAAACGGGGCTCAACATTTTTCTGAGAGGCCAGCTATGGAACCTTGGCACCAACGGAAACCCCCTTGTGCTGTCTGAAGGCCAGCCCGAAATGATTGAAATTCCTGCAGATGGGGCTGCCATCGTTAATCTTCAGTTTTAGGTAATTCTGACATCTTGTCACAACTATTGCCCCGAAAACCACTTGGCACAACCCTTGTTTAGCTAAGTGAGTACGGATTGAAAATTAAAAGGAATAAAATACATAATCATGGGAAAAATTATTGGAATTGACTTAGGAACGACTAACTCCTGCGTCGCTGTAATGGAAGGGAATGAGCCGGTGGTGATTCCTAACAGCGAAGGAAGAAGGACTACCCCTTCAATTGTAGCCTTCCTGGACAATGGCAAGGGTGAGCGCAAAGTTGGCGATCCTGCTAAACGTCAGGCCATCACCAACCCACAAAATACAGTTAGCTCTGTAAAGCGCTTTATGGGTAAGAAATACTCTGAAGTAACTGCCGAGCGTAAAAATGTATCATACGGTCTTGAATCAGGCAGCAATGACACTGTAAGGGTGAAAATTGGTGATCGTAACTATACTCCGCAAGAGCTTTCAGCAATGATTCTTCAGAAAATGAAGTCTACAGCTGAGGATTACCTGGGTACTGAAGTGAAAGAAGCGGTAATCACCGTGCCGGCCTACTTCAACGATGCGGAACGTCAGGCTACCAAAGAGGCCGGACAGATCGCAGGCCTTGATGTGAAAAGAATTATCAATGAGCCTACTGCCGCTGCATTGGCTTATGGTCTTGATAAGAAAAACAAGGACATGACCATTGCCGTGTACGACCTTGGTGGTGGTACATTCGATATTTCTGTGCTTGAGCTGGGCGATGGCGTGTTTGAAGTGAAATCTACCAACGGTGATGTTCACCTGGGTGGCGACGACTTTGACTCACTGATCATCGACTGGCTGGCTGAAGAGTTTAAGAAGGACGAGAATATCGACCTCCGCAAGGATCCAATGGCGCTACAGCGTTTGAAAGAAGCAGCTGAAAAAGCTAAAATTGAGCTTTCAAGCTCTGCCAGCACCGAAATCAACTTGCCTTACATCATGCCAGTTGATGGTATACCCAAGCACCTTGTTCGCACACTTTCTCGCTCTAAGTTTGAGCAATTGACTGACAGCCTTGTGCAGCGCACGCTGGAGCCATGTCGCAAAGCATTGAAAGATGCCGGCATGAATCCTACAGAAATTGATGAGGTAATTCTTGTAGGTGGTTCCACCCGTATTCCAAGAATTCAGGAAGAGGTAGAGAAGTTCTTTGGCAAAAAGCCTTCTAAAGGTGTTAACCCCGACGAAGTGGTGGCCGTAGGGGCAGCTATTCAGGGTGGAGTATTGACTGGAGAAGTAAAAGACGTGCTTCTGCTTGATGTAACTCCACTTTCATTGGGTATTGAAACCATGGGTGGTGTAATGACCAAGCTGATTGAGTCGAACACAACGATCCCTTCAAGGAAGTCGGAGGTGTTCTCAACGGCGTCTGATAACCAACCATCTGTGGAGATACACATTTTGCAGGGTGAGCGCTCAATGGCGAGAGATAACCGCACCATCGGTCGTTTCCACCTTGACAGTATTCCACCAGCACCACGTGGCGTACCTCAAATCGAAGTGACATTCGATATTGATGCGAATGGTATCCTTCATGTGTCTGCCAAAGACAAAGGAACTGGTAAGGAGCAGAAGATCAGGATTGAAGCTTCTTCTGGATTGACCGACGCTGAAATCGAAAAGATGAAAGCCGAAGCAAAAGCCAACGCAGATTCTGATCAGGCTGAAAGAGAAAAAATAGATAAGCTGAATGGTGCGGACTCTATGATCTTCCAGACCGAGAAGCAGCTGAAGGAGTATGGTGAGAAGCTTTCCGAAGGTAACAAGACCGCTATTGAAGCGGCCCTTGAAAATCTGAAGACTGCTCACAAGGCTCAGGATATCGCAGGTATAGACACTGCCACTGAGGCTTTGAATCAGGCATGGGCAGCAGCCTCTCAGGAAATGTATGCTTCGACTGAAGGTGGACAGCCAGGTGCAGATCCGGGACAGCAAGCTAACGGAGCCGCCGGAGGCGAAGCCAAAGCAGACAGCGATGTGTCTGACGTAGAATACGAAGAGGTAGACGATACGAAAAAGTAGTCGTTTGCCCTACATCATAGATCACGAAGCCTCTCAGGAAACTGAGGGGCTTTTTTGTGTTTTATTTTACACGATTCTCGAAAAGAAGCCATTTTTGACTTACTTTAGTCATTGATTCATATTTTTTCAGATGAGAGCAAGTAAAATTTTTACCCTGTCGACTTCTTTTTTTGTTTGCATAAGTTTTTTCGCAAACGGGCAGGAAGCATACCAAAGAATAGAGGTGGCAGCTCCTCTGCACCCGTTCATTCGAACTTTCGAAAATTACTACCTGCAGTCGGAGCTGTACGTAACGCCAAAAAGAAGTTGGGTAGCAACAGCGGGCTACAAAGGCGGGGAGCTATGGGAGCTCTTTTTTAGAAATGGAAATTATAAAGGCTACCGCCTTGACCTTGGCCACAGATTCTACATGCCTACGGAGGTTCGTTGGATGCAGGCTTTCGCAACGGCCAACTTAAACCTTGAAGCTGGAAAATTGGCTATTCGAGAAGGCGCATTTGTGCCGACTGATTCTCTACAAATGAAAGGAGTAATGATAGGGCCCGAAATAAACTTTGGCGCTAAAATTACGATGTTCAAGCGGGTGACTTTGGCTACCCTGGTGGGTTACAGACACTACTTCAACACTTTCAATACCGATAAAATCACAAGCAACCCTTCTTACTGGCGATACAACGATTGGGACAATAACCATCAGAGCTGGGAAGAAAACAGGGAGTATGTTGAAAATTTCAGAAAGGGCAGATATCCCGTTGTTCAAATCAACGTGGGCTATGTGTTCGGACTTCGGAAAAAGCAAAAACTGCCTGAGGGCTAACCATTTCTCTCCTCAAACTTCCTCCTAATCACCAGCTGAACCGGCACGCCATCGATCTTACTTTCAAGCCACGAAATGATATCCAGATAAAGGAAAGCACGTAGCTCAAAGGGCTGTTTCAGTGTTTCCTCCAGCCTTTCCTTCAGTGCCTGAAATTCCTTTTTGATGTTTTCTGGCAGCATGCCCGGCACTTTTCGCAGCCATTTGATGATCTCCTTTTGCACCCCCTGGAGGTTATCCATTTTCACTAAAAACCGATACACCGACTTGATTTGGTATTCCAGCAAATCGCTGTTGCCCATTTCGTAGTGGGCAATCAGGTTCAGTATGCGTGCGAAGCAATGAATGTCTTCTCTAAGGCTAACATCTTTGAGATTGATGATTTTGTTGAGGTATTTGACGGCGTTTTTATTGTCGTCGCTTCCAAAATAGAGGCAGGCGATTTTGTAGTAGAAAAGCAGTACCCTGTGCGAGTCGATTTTGTTGTCAAACTTATCAATGATTTCCAATACATCAGGAACAATGACTACGCCTTCGGTAAACCGACCCTCCATAAAGAACAGGTTGATCTTGTCATTATAATAATAGAAAGCCAGCAAGCTTTGGATGTTCTCATTCTGGGAAAACAATGCCGAGTTCTTTAGTTCTTCCAGTACCAGGAGTTTTTCTGCAAACTTTGGATAATGCTGAATATTGAAAAGTGCCGCAAGAAGATTGTGTAGTCCTTTGATGTACAGGTCGGGCTTCCTTTTGATCATCGCCGGATGGCTTTTGAAAAGCTCCACCCAGCGGTCAGCGTAGCGGTAGCACTTCACAAAATCCTGCACGATGTAGTAGTACCAAACCATCGATTGGCAGAGGTACACCTTCTCGTTGAAGCTGAGACTGTCATACTCGTAGTCAGGCAGGTTTCTTTTAAAATAATGCTGCACAACCCTGTAGTCTTCTTCATTTCGCACATAACCCAGCTTGATATAAAGGCTGTAAAGCGAAATAGACAGGTTAGATAGCTCTTGTGTTTTGGCAATTATTTTGGTTACATGCCTCGACTCATTGACCAGCTCCTCTGCCCTGTTGCCAATGCTTCGGGTAATGTACTGTCCTTCTATCAGCTTCTCGAAGTCGATGATCTCCAATTGTAGGATTTCTTCATTGTTTTCAGCGGCCTTCTGTTTCAGCTTGTCGAGAATCCGGAGACTTTGCTTATAGAGTCCTTTGTTATAAAGCACCCTCGCATAATCAATTTGCTCCCGCACTTCAATAGGGTAGTCGTAGTTGATATGGATAAGCCGGAGGCTTTTAAGCACTTGCCCGTACAAATGACTTTTCAGGTTGGAAAGTTGCTGAGGAATCAATGATGGAGCCTTTTTAAGGATCACCTTTTCGTCATAGACATCAACATCGTCCATCACGTCGAAAAGAGTGATAAACTTACTGTCTTCCTTGCCGTTGATGCGCCTGGCGTACAGCTTGAAATTGCGCTTCTCAGCCTTGGTGAGCGACTTAATCAGCTGGAATAAGGGGTCTGTTTCTTGTTTGGCCATTGTATTGTGCAGCTGGCAATATAGCCTTTATTTTGCAATTTGGGCCTCTTATTCAGTAAATACATGCGTTTGGCTGTCGTAGTGATTTTGAATTTTAGGCTTTGGCAGACCTTCAGTTAAAGTAGATTTGTTGCATAGAATCAATTATCGAATACCAGAAATGGGATTCTTGTTAAAAAAATACACACCTTAGTATGAGCAAAGATCGAGTCTACATTTTCGACACTACCCTTAGAGACGGCGAACAGGTTCCCGGCTGTCAATTGAATACTGAAGAAAAAGTAATTGTTGCCAAGCAACTTGAGGCCCTCGGCGTTGACGTAATTGAGGCTGGTTTTCCAGTGTCAAGCCCTGGAGATTTTAACTCTGTAGTAGAAATTTCCAGGAATGTGACTGAGCCGGTGGTTTGTGCGCTTACCAGGGCCAAAGTGGTTGACATTGATTGTGCGGCTCAGGCCCTCCATTTAGCCAAAAGAAAAAGAATCCATACTGGCATCGGATCTTCCGATATCCACATTCAACATAAGCTTAAGTCGACCCGTGAGAAGGTGCTTGAGCAGGGCATTTCTGCAGTAAAATACGCCCGCCGCTTTGTCGACGACGTAGAGTTTTTCTGCGAAGATGCTGGCCGTGCCGATCTTGAATTTCTTGCTCTGATGGTTGAAGGCGTGATTGCCGCCGGAGCCACTGTGGTCAACATTCCCGACACCACCGGGTATACACTGCCATGGCAGTTTGGTGAGCGCATCAAGTATTTGTACGACCATGTGCCTAATATCGATAAGGCAATTATCTCTGTGCATTGCCACAACGACCTTGGTATGGCGACTGCCAACTCAATTTCTGGTTTGGCCAATGGTGCCCGTCAGGTGGAAGTCACTATCAACGGTATTGGAGAGAGAGCAGGGAACACTTCTCTGGAAGAGGTGGTGATGACATTGAAGTCGCACCCATACCTGAACCTGGAAACCAATATTAACACCAAAGGCATTTATGCGATGAGCAAAATGGTGTCGCACATGATGAACATGCCTGTGCAGCCTAACAAGGCGATTGTGGGCAAAAATGCTTTTTCACACTCATCGGGTATTCACCAGGACGGCTTCCTCAAGCACAGAGAAAACTACGAAATCATCGATCCGGAGGATGTTGGCGTTCCTTCGTCATTGATCCTTCTTACTGCCCGCAGCGGCAGGGCTGCGCTTACGCACCGGCTTCAGGTGCTTGGCTACAAGTTCGACAAAGACGAAATGGAAGTGATTTACATGCACTTCCTTGAAATGGCCGACCGCAAAAAGCAAATCGAAGATGAGGATTTGTTTGAATTGGTGAAGATTGACGAGGTGGAAGCTTTGTTGAGCACCAAAACTGGAAAAAGCAAGGATGTGCTATAAACCAGGCGGGAGCCTTTGAAGCATCGGAGGCTGATTTCCCGAACACTTCAGAATTCATAAGTCAATACGGACAAATTTTTAATACAGGAGATTTCTGTAAACGTTACCCCTATGACCGACGAAATCAAACAAGCGGTACCGGCTGCGTATCGTGGAATTGCTGTGGCCACTGAGAAAGCTGGCTTCACAATGGCTTCCGACCCTTTGACAGGTTCCCTGCTACGTACGCTTGCCGCCTCAAAACCGCAGGGCAGCTTTTTGGAGCTGGGTACTGGTACGGGGCTTTCCACCTCGTGGATATTGAGCGGCATGGATCAAAAGTCCTCCCTGATTTCGGTCGACAATAACGAGACATTTCTGGGTATCGCCGCCGATTTTTTGGACCATGATCCCCGGCTACAGCTTGTGTGCGCCGATGGCGAGGAGTGGTTATTAGCCAGCAGTAGCCTGCGATTCGACTATATCTTTGCTGATACGTGGCATGGGAAGTATTTAATGCTCGAAGATGTGTTGGCGATGCTCAAACCAGGAGGGCTCTACATCATCGACGACATGCTGCCTCAGCCTAACTGGCCTGAAGGTCACCATGAGAAAGCGCTTCGACTGGTGGAAGAGCTGGAAAAAAATGAAAGCTTGCTGCTGACAAAACAGACCTGGTCAACAGGGATAGTAGTAGCAACAAGGAAGGCAGGATAGGGGAAACAAAAAAGAGAGGCCTTCAAATTTGAAGGCCTCTTAATAATTACTTAAGTCTTTTGCTTATTTCTTCAATTTTTGGCTTGGCGTCTTCACGGCCAAGGTCGAACGCTTTCTGGTATAAGTCGAGCGCCTCTTTGTAAGACTCCTTCTTTTTCTTCGGAGCAAGCTGCGTACGACGGGCTGCCTCTTCCGCTGCCTGAGCTCTCATAAAGTAAGAGTCGGCCTGCGAAACTTTAGACTGAGTGAGCAGTTCAGTGATTCTGGTTTCCAGCATAGTCAATTCCTGACGCTTAGCTTCAATTTGCAGCGCTTTGTCTTCCAACTCAGTGTTTTGAAGCTCAACCAAAGTGCCCAGCTGCTCATTCTTCTCTTTGTATTCAGCAACTGTTGCTTCCAACTGAGCTATTTGAGCCGTTTTGTCTTCCAACTGCTTCTTCAACCTTGCGATAGAGTTTGCGTATGTTTTGTTTGAAGAATTCGACTTCGCAAGGCTCTTCTCCATTTCGTCGATTTTCTTTTCAGAATCTTTTACGTACTGATTCAGTTCACTCAGTCGAGTGTTGAAGTCATCGTAAGTAGTGCCCATTTCCATGTTGACCTTTAGCGCATTCCTGTTTTGATCGATCGAATCGAGTAATACGCCGACGTTCTCAAGTACCGCCGACATTTGACGCTGGAAAGCGAGCTCCGTGTTAAGGGAGTCGATCTTTGCCACAAGTGTTTCATTTTCCTGTTTAAGGCCACAAGAAGCCATGAGTGAGGTAACAATAACCAACACTGCCAATTGATTTTTCATAATAGTTTGGTGCATTTTTAAAATTGCGAGGCAAAAGTATATAAAAGATAAATTCACTAATGAAGTTGGCCCTTAATTATTTTTAACTCAGGGGTTATTACCGGTGCCAAAGATATTCCAGGGGGCGGATAGCAAGCTAATATGATCAAATTTAGAAAAAAATAAGGTAACACTAGCATTCCTATGCCTTCCCTTTTCGAAACGGCTCGTTGGAAGTTTATTTGGCCAAAGATTTTACCCGGTCAAATTCTTCATCGTAGTCTTTGCGAATTGTGCCGAAAAGTCTATCCCACCAAAGGAAGTACAGACCGTAGTTACCTTGGAAGTGCTTGTGGTGTTGATTGTGATTCACCGACGTGTTGAACCACTTACCTAGCCATGATCGCTGAAAGTTTTTTGGATAGAGCTCATAGCCAAGATGGCCGTACACATTGTAGAGCATCATGAGTGCGAGCCAAATCATGACGGCCGACCGATGAGTAGGAATGGAAAATACAATGACATAGATAACGCCCGCCTCTATCACCGCCTCAGCTGGCTGGAAGGCCAACGCCGCCCATGGTGAAGGATTGGTAGACATATGATGTACCTTATGCAAGGTCTTGAAAAGCCTGGGATGATGCATAATACGGTGCATCAGGTAAAAATAGCCATCATGAATGAGTAGCATCAGCACGATGCTAAAAGCGAAGTAGCCCCACCCATAATCCCCAATTACGGCGTATTGTTTGGTGTAGGGTTTTATAAAAGGCGTAAATGTGCTAAGAGCCACGATCCAGAAAATAAGGATCGTTAGCAGACTGTAGCCAATTTCACGCAAATAGTTATTTCTTTTCGGAAAGACCTGTTGGATTTTTCGGGAAGCCCAACGGCTTTTTAAAATCTTATAGAAGATAAAAAAGGCGAGGCTGGCGATCAGGGCATATCGCAGAAAAATGATTAAAAGAAGGATATAGAACCTTTGATCCATTGGCGCCAATATTTCCTCTAAAATACGATTTAGTGGTCAAAGAACCTTGCAGGCCTTTTGTATAGTGCTTAACCAAAAAAGCGGTTTGGACTATCCGCTTATTTTGTACCTTTCGCCGTCGTAATTTTAAGTACATGTCCGAAAAACGTCCGGCCGCCCTCGGCTTTATTTTTATTACGCTTCTTATAGACGTTACCGGGCTGGGCATCATTATACCAGTGCTGCCCAGCCTTATCAAAGAGCTTATCAATGGAGACCTTAGCCAGGCGGCCCAGTATGGTGGCTGGTTATTGTTTGCTTACGCTGGCATGCAGTTTCTGTTTGCCCCTGTGTTGGGCGGGCTGAGTGACCATTTTGGCCGCAGACCTGTGCTGCTTGCCTCGCTGTTTGGGTTCGGACTCGATTATTTGCTGTTAGCATTCGCTCCTAATATTTGGTGGCTTTTTGTTGGTCGCTTGCTGGCGGGGGTAACCGGTGCCAGCTTCACAACAGCATCGGCCTACATCGCCGACATAAGCACGCCTGAAAAAAGAGCACAGAACTTCGGAATCATAGGGGCTGCGTTTGGCCTTGGTTTTATCATAGGCCCCGTGATTGGCGGCTTACTAGGTCAGTACGGCTCAAGAGTCCCTTTCTTTGCTGCTGCTGCATTGGCGTTGCTCAACTGGCTCTACGGCTATTTTGTGCTGCCTGAGTCGCTCCCAGCCGATAAAAGGCGGCCTTTCAGTATCCGTCGGGCCAATCCGTTGGGCTCATTGAAAGCCTTGCAAAAGTACCCCAAGGTGCTCGGCCTGGTGGGCGCTTTCTTTTTTATCTATCTGGCCGGGCATGTCAACCAAAGTACCTGGGCTTATTTCACTATGCTTGAGTTTGGTTGGAATGAGGCCTGGGTTGGCTATTCGCTGGGCTTTGTAGGGTTAACCGTTGCTATTGTGCAAGGAGGACTTATCCGCATTGTGGTGCCGAGAATAGGGCAGTGGAATGCCGTGTTCGTTGGCATGTTTTTTTATATTTTCGGCTTTATCCTTTTTGCATTTGCATCGCAGGGCTGGATGATGTTCGCCATTATGGTGCCCTTTGCCTTAGGTGGTTTCGCCGGCCCCTCGCTGCAAAGCCTGATCTCCGGACAGGTGCCATCCAATGAGCAAGGGGAGCTACAGGGAGCGTTGACCAGCATGACCAGCGTAACGTCCATCATCGGGCCTCCATTGATGACCAACCTCTTTGCCTATTTCACAGGCGAAAACCCAATCGTTTATTTCCCGGGAGCAGCTTTTCTGGCTGCGGCTGTCATTACGGTGGTGGCTGTTTTTCTGGCCATCCCTTCATTCAACAAAAGAAATTCTTGATCTCAATTTTCGGCATCATCATCCAGGATTTCAATATCATGGATGAGAACCTTTTTGGCTATTGATCGCCCGGTAGGTGTGGTGGCAAGTCCTCCCTCTGCCGTTTCCTTGTAGCGGCTTTCCATCGCCTGGCCTATTTCGCCCATGGCCTCCACACACTCGTCCACAGGAATGACACTACTTACGTCGGAAATAGCGATTTGCGCCGAGGAGTTGGCAATGGCTGCTGCACTGGCGTTGCGCACTACGCAGGGCACTTCTACCAGCCCTGCCACGGGGTCGCACACAAGACCGAGCATGCACTGGACCGTGATAGCCACAGCGTTGAAAACCTGATCAACGCTACCTCCAAGACAATAAACGATGGCTCCGGCAGCCATGGCCCCGGCGCTGCCTGTTTCTGCCTGGCAGCCGCCTACTGCGCCGGAAATGGAGGCCTTCTGCTCCATGATCAAGGCAATGCCTGCGCCCACCAGTAAGCCTTCCAAAATCTTCCGATCGTCCAGCTGATGAAGCTCCTGCAGTGTAACCAGCGTTCCGGGCAGGATGCCCGAAGCACCGGCTGTAGGTGCCGCCACCACCCGGCCCATGCAAGAATTGACCTCTTTGGCAGCCAGGGCCCGTGAAATCAGCACTTGAAATTCCTTTGACAGGACAGTGATGGGGTTATTGTATACTTTTTTTGCTCCGTTGTTGATCATCCCTGAGCGGGAGGTCATATTCTCAGTGAGCCCCGTTTGGACGGCCTCCTTCATCACCTCATAGGCCCTTTGGAGTCCGTTCCAAATTTCCTCTTCCGTTTTATTCTTTTGCTGGATCTCGTATTCGATGACAGGCTCAAAAAGCTTAATGCTTCTGTCCTGGCAATCTTTCTTCCAGCTGGCGAAGCTTTCAAATAAGATACTCATAATGGGTCATTTGTTGTTCAACAAAGATAACGAAAAAGGAACCCGGAACCGTTTTGCCCCCAAGTGTCTATTTGTCTTGATAAAATCTGAATGGAAATATGCAAAGCCTGACTAACTTTGCCCCATGCAATTGAAGAACGACCTGATCCTCCGGGCTGCCAGAGGAGAGAAAACGGAGAGGACACCGGTATGGATGATGCGGCAAGCAGGCAGGATTTTGCCAGAATACAGGGCCGTGCGAAACAGCCTGAGCGGATTCATTGAATTGGTAAAAACACCGCAGTTTGCTGCAGAAGTAACAGTGCAACCGGTAGACATTCTGGGAGTAGACGCTGCCATTATCTTTTCCGACATTTTGGTGATACCAGAGGCCATGGGATGCTCCTACGAAATGGTGGAGAAGAGAGGGCCAACTTTCCCCAAAACGATAAAGACTGAGAAAGATATAGACGAATTGCGTATCGCCGACGGCGAAACCGATTTGGGCTATGTGATAGAGGCCATCAAGCTTACCAATAAAGAGCTGGCCGGCCGAGTACCTTTAATAGGATTCGCCGGCGCCCCATGGACACTATTTTCTTATATGGTGGAGGGTTCTGGCAGCAAGACATTCTCAAAAGCCAGGGGTTTTTTGTACACCGAACCGGCATTGGCACATAAGGCGCTTGAAAAGATCACACAAAGCACCATCAGCTACCTGAAGGCTCAGGTAAAAGCAGGTGCCCACATGTTGCAGATATTCGATTCGTGGGCAGGTGTATTGCCGCCTCAGCATTACAGAGAATTCTCGCTCGCTTATATCAGGAAAATATGCGAGGCTATTCCGGAGGTGCCGGTCACAGTTTTTGCCAAAGGCGCCTTTTTTTCACTTGAAGAAATTGGCCAACTGCCTTGCGCTACGGTTGGCCTCGACTGGAACATGGACGTGGGCGAGTCGAGGGCAAAAGTGGGAGCCAGCAAAACACTACAGGGCAACCTCGACCCCTGTGCCCTCTATGGGAGCTTTGCAGAGATAGAGAAGGCGACAAAAAGCATGTTGAAGGCCTTTGGGCCTCAGCGTCATATCGCCAACCTGGGTCACGGCGTTTATCCTGATACCGACCCTGAAAAGGTGAAGTGCTTTATCGAAACAGTGAAGGAGTACAGCCACCGCTAACTTGCCTGCGAAAGATATTTGATCAGTTTTTCGTGGAGATCCTCGGGCACAAAGGGCTTGGTGACGATGTCGTTCATGCCAACAGTGAAAATCTGATCCCGGATGTCTGAGGGGATGGCGGCGGTAATGGCGATGATGGGCGTTTTCGCATCCGTTTCCCTGATTTTTTCCGTGGCCTTGTAACCATCCATAACTGGCATCTGAAGATCCATCAGGATAATATCAAAAGGCGTGGCTCTGTGCTTTTCAACGGCTATCTGGCCATTGACTGCAATTTCTATATTGGCTCCCCACTTTTGCAAAAACTTTTTGATGACCAGCACATTCACCTTGTTGTCTTCCACCACTAATATTTTCTTGCTCTCCACAATGTTTCTGTCGATTACTTTGGGCACGACAGGGGCGGGTAATTTTTCTGCCGTTCTCACCAGGCCAAACCATTGACTAAAATAGAATCGGGAACCTTCGCCAGGAGTGCTGACAAACTGAATATCGGAGCCTTGCAGTGTCAGCAGCCGCCTGATGATGCTGAGGCCAAGCCCTGTTCCTCCGTACTCCCGGGTGGTGGAAGCGTTGCCCTGCGAAAAGCTTTCAAAAATCATCTCACTCTGACTCTCTTTTATGCCAATGCCACTATCAATCACCTCAAATAGCAACTTGACGCTGTCGCTTTCTTTTTCCTCCAGCGAAACCTTAAGGCGGACAAAGCCCGACGCCGTGAACTTGAAAGCATTGTCCAAAAGGTTGACCAACACCTGCGACAGCCGGGCTTTATCGCAAAGAATGTCATCGGGGACGTCGTCGGCTATTTGAAGTTGAAAGTCCAGTTGCTTCTGTTTAGCAGTTTTTTCAAATGAGGTGTAAACCGATCGAAGGAATTCTTTAAGAGATATTTTTTCCGTAGAAAAGTCGATTTGACCCGAGTCGATTTTACTAAAATCAAGTAGCTCGGTGATCAGGTTCATGAGTCGCTCGGCTGAAAACTTAAGTGTATTCAGGCTTTCCTTTTGTGTCTGCTTGGGCTTGTCCTCAATCAAAAAGTTGGTCATGCCCAACACGGCATTCAATGGGGTTCTCATTTCGTGAGACATGGTCGAAAGGAACTCCGTGCGGGCCCTGGAAGCCTTTTCCGCTTGCTCTTTGGCTTCCTTAAGATTTTGTGCAAACCGAAATGACAGGATAAGGCCCTGACAAAAGAAGAAGAGGATGTGGGCAATGAAATTAAACAGAACAATTCTCGGTGTTAGGTCAAAATACACCAGTACATTATAGCCCACTATCGCAAAAACGATCAGTTTTGCCACAAGTGCATATACAGCTGCCGGCCTCTTGTGTATGACAGCCATCACCACTATGTATATTCCGTAGCAAATAGCCAGCAGAAGAACATAGAGATAGTAGGGAAGGATAGAAGTAAACAGGAGGATAGGGCCTGCCACTGTCAACAAGCTTATGCCCAAAGTGACCCATAGAAAGACAGAGAAAACAGGCTTGTATACTTCTTCGGGATAAAGACTGATGATGTAACGGACAAAGAAATAGAGACCCATAAATACGCTGAGGTGCTCGAGCCTTAGCAGTAGAGAAAAAGGCATCTCCCACACTGCGTTGATAGCATAGATATCCGAACCGATATTTCTATAGGCGTATACCAGGCAAAACAGCGCAAAGTAAAGCATGGGCTTGTCGTGCCGCCCAAATAGGTAGAGTCCAAAAAAGAAAAACCCACCCATGAACATGGCGCCTGCCAAAATCCAGTCGTAAGCCAGCTCCACTTCTTTGGCTCGGGCCAATTGCATTTCCTCACCAAGGGTAATACTTTGGGAACTTCCGCCTTTTCTATGAATAAAATTGGAGACTTGAAGCACCAGGTGAAGTGTATCTGCCTTTTCTCTCAGCGGCTTTGTTTTTGGATAAGACTGAGGCTGCGATTCTTCCCTGGTTTTTCCAACAATGCCGTTTTTTGAAAACACCTCGCCGTTGATGAATAGCTGGTAGCTGGTGAAAAAGTCTTCTACCCACATGAGCAAGGCAGGATGGTCTTTGGGTAAAAGAACAGTAAGAGAGTAGGTGGCGTAGCCTGCTCTGCTTAGCTCGATACCGTCCACCTCCGCATTGTTCCAAATCCTGGGAAACTGAAAGTAGTGGGGAGGTTTTTTGGCTAACTCAGCACCTTCTGGTTCGAGCAATTCTTTCCAGTAAAAGCCCCATTCTCCATCCAGCTTTATTGGGCCATCCCGCAAAAAATCCCAGCCCCTCAAGTCCAATGTCCCCTTCGTTGCTGTTGGTTTTTCAGCATCTGCGTGCAGGGAAAATGAAATAAAAGTGGTGAGGACTCCAACAAAAAATAAAAATCTCGACATCTTAGCCCCTTAAAGGGATTCAATATAGGCTTAATAGTTCAACAAATGGCCGTGCGAGCTGGTTGAATAAGTTCCGAATATAATTGTTTTCGACGAATACCTAACGGCAGATCAACCCATGGTTACTTCAGATATTGACATACTAAGAAAGGTAATAGTCCATCGCCCTGATCAGGGAATAGAATGGGTAACTCCGTTCAACAAGGCTGAGCTCTTGTATGATGACATTGTTTTCTTACCCAAAATGCAGGAGGAGCACAGCTTGCTTACCGGCGTACTTTCGTTTTTTGCAGGGAAAGAAAATGTGCTAGAGTTCACAGACCTGTTGACAGATATTTTGACCGATGCGAAGCTAAGGTCACAATTGCTCGATGAGGTGTTTAAGCTGGAGAGTCTGACGCCCGACACACAGTTGGTGTTGCAACAACTTTCACCAGAAAACCTGGCCAAGGCCCTTATTAGTGGATACAAGACGAGCGGAAATGTTTTGCTCAACCCAGTGCCCAACCTTATTTTCACCCGGGACATTGGCGCTGTGGTGAACAATTATGTAATCACCTGCCAGGCTGAAAAAATGCCCCGCAAAAGAGAGAACATTCTTACCTGGTTCATCACCCATCACCACCCGGTATTTGTAAAAGTGGGTTACAAATATCTTGACTTGTGCACTTCGTCGGATCACCTGGCTACGACACTTTCCAACAGAGCGGAGACAATTGAGGGGGGCGACATTATTCATTTAAGTCCATCGCATTTGCTCATTGGGTGCAGCGAGAGAACAAACATGGTGGCGCTCTGGAGAATAAGGGAGCAGCTGCGTGAGCACAAGGTGGTGGAGAAGTTTACCATCGTAGATATTCCCAAGGAAGAATATTGCATGCATATAGACACTATTTTCTCCAAGGTGAACACGCACGATTATGTGCTCTACGAACATGTGCTGCAGGATCCCACTCAAATTAGTATAGAAAGCTTCGACTTGCAGGGCAACACCTCCCAGCGATTTGATACCATCAAGGATTTGATACTGGCCGAAGACGCCGGGGCCAGGTTTGTGTCGTGCGGCAATGGGGAGCACCCGTTCGATCAGCGGGAGCAATGGAGCAGCGCCTGCAATTTTGTGGCCGTAAGGCCTGGTGTGGCAGTTACTTACCGCCGGAACACCAAAACCATCGAAGGCTTTCAGCAGCTTGGATATACCGTCATCCCTGCTGAGCAATTTCTACAGCAGGCCACCGAAGGCAAGATTGACAAAGAGAAGATTCAAAATACCATCATCACCATTCCTGCCGGTGAGCTTAGCCGTGGCAGTGGCGGGCCGCATTGCCTCACATTCCCTATTGAGAGAGGATAGGTTGGGGGACGTAAAAGTGCTGTTTGTTTATGTTAGGCCATGTTTTTTTGGCTGACCAAAATAAATAGTGAAACGGCGAAGCAAGCCAGGGCAAACAGAAAGGTGCCCAGCATACCATATTGAAGCGCAGCATTTTGAGACCCTTGCGGATAGATTACCTGCAATACTGAGCGTGTTCCCCACAAGACAACTGAAACAGAGAGCATCGTGGCAAGTGAAAACTGATCCCGGGGCTCCCGATAGACAAAGATCAAATTCACGATTCCCAATAACACCAGCGCCAGCGAAAAGAAAACATTAACAGCCCGCACAGCGACCACCAACTCGGTTGCACTTTTGTCTATATAGGAGTACCAGTTCCATATTTTAGGAACAAAAAAGTGCCATATGCCGAACCCAATGGAAATCGCACTGCCGACGGTTGTCAAAATTGTTGCAACTAATTTCATATCAAGCTGACAATTCTAATTGTAAGGGTCTGATTGCAAACACCACCGTTCTGGCGGGGTGTCCTCACCCGCCGACTTTTACCAACACCGCCCAATCCTTTTCTGGCTCCGAAGGTGGGTTTCCCAGCGAACGCACCTCGCCTCCTTCTACTGTCTGGATATCGCTTTGCTGTAGCTCACCTCCAGTTCTTGGGTTATACCAGCTTACGGAATAGCTTCCTTCAGCGCCGGTCAGGTCGATAGAGGCTTCTCCTCCCAGCGGCAAAAACACCGCATAGACTTCTCCCGGCTTGGCCAGGCAGTACGTGTTCTCTCCCGATAGTTCATCGTGGCTTTCCATTTCCACAAAAGGCAGGTGTGTCTGGAAAAAGTCGAGGCCGGCTTTGGTATAGTCCCACATGCGGTCTCTTGAGCGCCAGTCCTCGCAGCCCAGGTCGTTGTCGTGGTTGAGATAGCCGAAGTACCACTCCACGCCGCCGCCGCCAGCCATCAGGTTGCCCCAAAGCACCGACACCCTCACAGTGTCCTGGTTATTGTCTTCCCGGTCGTCGGGATCCAGCCCACGATTAGCGGGCCCAATTTCGTCGATATTCACTATCCAGGGGTGATCAGCCTCAGCTGACTTTTCTACCCATCGTTTTGTGTCCTCATGAGCATCGCCGATGTATCCGATCTGGATCGATGGACCGTCGAGGCTTGGGTGACCCAGCAGCCTGTCGAACATTTCGTGACGCAGCTCCTTGTGAGAGTGGGTGTGAATTACCACGTAGTTTTGGTAGGGGTCGTGGGTTTTGAAATAGTCGGTCATGGCCTTCTGCTGCTCGGTGGTTTGCCCGTTGGGGCTGAAGCTGGCTGGGCCGTTTTCCTCGCCCATGTTCCAGGTCACGGCCAGGTGGTGGCCAAAGCGGGCGATCAGCTCCCGGTAGTAAAGCTTCCGCTGCGGGCCGGTGTCGCCATCGTCGAGCAGCTTTTCGTTTTCTGTTTCCTGGGTCACTATGTGAAGCATGATGCCCTTGCGCTCCATGTGGTCGAACACCACCTCCCACTGGTCGAGCTTGCTACAATCGAAGCGGCTGCGCTCGTCGTAGTCCGTGTAGGGCCATGTATCTTTGCCGTCACCTTCGATGTTCATCGTGAGGAAATAGATGGAATTCATGCCCTTGCTGGCCAGGTAGTTGATGCCGCCGATCAGGTTTTTGCCCTTGTCGCCCTGCCAGGTAGGGTCACCTGCTTGCCAGTCGGCAGCATGAGGGGTGTAATTGTGCAAAGTGGCTTTATTCTCTGCTTCGCCCGACCTGTTTTCGCCTTCCGTTTCTTTATGAGTGCCATCGAAGTCGGCATAGCCGAGCAGGTCTTCCGGGCTGTCGGCTCCGCCTTTCAGAAAGTACTCGCCGGATTCCTGAAACTGCAGGTAGCGCTCCCTCACGTAGGTCAGGCGACCCTTGGCCCGAAGGTCGGGAAGTTGGTAGTTGCCCGCTGCCACTATGAGTTTACCTTCCTCACCATCAAAGGCAACGGGTTCGCCCGCCTGTGGATCATCATCCACGGCTATATTGGCACCCTTGCGAAACGAAACCTGATAAGTCCATTCGCCTTCTTCATCAGGACGGAAATGCACCTTCCACACGTTGCCAGCGGTAGCGCTACTTTCACCAGCGTTGCCATCGGCCGCATAGTAGCCCGGCACCAGCATCTTCTTCAGCCCTTTGGAAAAGACCACGTTCAGCCGGTAGTCGGTGAAGGGATTGTCAGCAGCGTCTTCGGCTGTTTCAGGCCCGGCGAAACTGAGGGTGACTTTGTCCCATTTGGTGGCCTGCAGAGGTTCTTTTTGAGTGCAATTGGTAAGCAGCGCTAAAAATAGGGCTGCTGATAGCAGAGTAGCAGAAAGTTTGTGCATAGTAGGCATTAGGTATGTTTAATGGGTTGAACTTACGATAAATTGGGTAGAAGGCATAGCTGCTTGTTTTGGGAGCGGCCAAATTGTATATGATGACTCGAAAAAGGAATTATCTTGATTGAAAATACAAGGGAAGTATGAGCCAGGGCCATACCGATTTGCTAGCCACAAATACTTGCATGAAGGCAGTAACAACTATCCTTTTTACTATCCTGTCTTTTTCTGGCTTTGCTCAGCCAAGTTTAGTTGAAGGGATCAACGAGTTCTCTTTGGAGTACTATAAGACGACCGTTGACGATAGTTCCAACTACTTTATTTCTCCCTTCGGTCTTCATCTAGCACTCGGACTGGTCAATGAGGGAGCCAATTCTACAACCAAGACTGAGTTGGGGACTTTGCTGAACATCGACGGGATTCCTGACATTAAGCTGAAGTACAAGGCGTTGATGGACAAAGTTGTCAATAAAGAGGATTCGATTTACTTAGAGTGTTTAAGATGGTCACCTGACAAAAAAGCTGGAAAAAACGAATTGTACATAGCGAATTCGTTTTGGGTAAATGATAGGATTCCAGTTAATGACGTTTTCAAAGCGAGCGCTAACAATTACTTTAATTCAACAATTGAGGCCTTCACGACTGATAATCTGGATCGTGCCAATCAACGCCTTTCCGAGCTGATTTCTGAACAAACAAGGGGACATATAGCTGATATATCGCCAGTCGACGAAACAACGGAGGTAAGTTTAGTGAATGCTGTCTATTTTCATGGAGAATGGGATACGCCCTTCAAAAGAAAACAAACTAAGGAGAGGAAGTTTTACTCAATAAACGGAGGAACCTCGAAAATAGGATATTTAAGAGCGACCAGACCCTACCGTTATTACGAAGATGATCAAATCAAGTCGATCCAGATACCGTATTCTTGTGATCAGTTTTCATTTTTAGCTTTTCTGCCACACGAGAGGCATGGCTTCCAGGAATTGGAGCAAATGGTAACCTATGAATACCTAAAGGCAATTGTTGATTCGAGTATTACCAAGCAAGTCATCTTATCACTGCCTAAACTGGAAATTGAAACTGAGACCTTTCCCAAAAGTAGTTTGGCAGGCTTAGGCTGTGAAAAGATGTTCACCGACGAGGCTGACTTCTCCAGACTATCTGACAAGCCTATGAAAATCGGAAGCATAACGCACAAAACACGAATTACTTTGGATGAGAAAACTACTAAAGCAGCAGCGGCTACCAAGGTAGACATGATTGTTACTGGCTATGCGGGAGGTGGTGACCCTGCAACACCGCCAGCACCTAAAATATTCAATGCCGACCACCCATTTTTCTTTTGCATAATTGACAACAGAACAAGTGCTATCGTCTTTGTGGGTAGATTTGCTCAGGAATAAAAGTGGCTAACACAAACCTTCATGCATGGGGGGCTCGGCTGTAGGGAAGCGGTGGTTCGCTTGGATTGTCCGCCACAAAGTATAAATTTATCAATTGAGTGGCTAAGTGCCAGCGGGAACTAAACTGGATCAAAAACCCCCACGCACGAGCTAGTCGTTATGCATTAGAAACCACGAATGTTCAGTTTTTTCAAGAAATCATGGATACCAAAGCTTCTCCCAATAATGCGAGAGGAAGACTATCATACTCATTTTGTTGGACGAACATCGGACGGTAAACAATTTTTCGGATATGAGACCTTTGTGTTTCCAGCCCGAACGCCGGGTCAGGATTGGGAAAAGTTGAGAAAAGAGTACGTAGTGCTATATACTTTTGATAGCAAGGGAAATCATATAAATACAAATCATTGGTATGCTGGTACGACAGCTGAAATATCTGCTGACACAACCCGCAGTAAATTGATGGAAATGGTCGATAGACTCGGGCCCATTGAATACTGTGACATCGCAGTGAAACCGTTCAAAACAATCATAGACGGAGTTGAGTTTGGTCTAATTCCTGACGATGAAACCGAATCCATTGAGTTACAACCAAGCTCAACTATTGCGTTTTCCGAGCCTTGGGATGGAGAATACGACACGTAATCAGTCTTGAAAAATGCATAACACATCGTTAACAATGAATGGCGGCGTCATCGGCTTTCAGTCATTTGAGGTTTGGAATCTCCGCCACAAAGTATAGTTAACATCCCCGTGGCTAGCCGCTAGTGGCTCATATTTCTTCTAATTGCATAATTTCGTAACTTTACCTTATGGACGCAGCTGAGAAGAAAATATTGAACAACTACTTTGGCCTTCTGGAGCGGATGAACCCCTCTATGAAGGTTAACCTTATTGAGCGACTCACAGCCTCTATAAATTCCCCGACTTCTTCTAAATCCAAGATTCGCTCTTCATTTGGAGCTTGGGACTCTGAACAATCTGCAGACGAACTTATCGATGAACTCAGAACCAGCAGGCACACTAACCGCCAGATTGAGGAGCTTTGAAATACTTGCTGGACACTAATATTTGCATCTACTACATGAAGGGTAGATTTGGGCTAGACGCAAAATTCGACTCACTGGACGTAGACTCGCTGTTTATATCTGAAATTACATTGGCCGAACTCAAATTTGGAGTGGCCAAAAGCGCAAAGCCGTCTCGCAATTCAAAAGCACTTGACAACTTCCTTTCTGGCATTCAAATCCTCCCAATTTTTGATGCCTTGGACACTTTTGCATCTGAAAAAGCACGCCTTAGGAAAGAGGGGCGTATAGTTGACGACTTCGATTTACTAATAGGAGCATCTGCAATAGCAAATGACTTAACGTTGGTGACGAACAACGAAAAGCACTTCGAGCGTTTGAAAGGGATAAAGCTGGAAAACTGGGCCAGTTAATAGCTCCACAACACATGGCTACTATCACGCTTGAGAGGCTCGGCTGTAAGCTGGCAGCAGCTCGCTTGGATTCTCCGCAACAAAGCATAATTTTAACATGGCATGGCTAAGCGCAAGGGGTATTTGAATTGTATTGAAAATCCCACGAGCTTGTTGTAGCGACCCATTAGTGATAATTGAAAACAGATGCGAATAAACCATTTCTCGACGGTCATGGCCAACAAATCTGATGCAGAGCTTGTTAAGGTAATTAACAGTCCAGCGACTTATGCAGAAGAAGCTCAATTGGCGGCTGCTTTTGAGCTCAAAAGCCGAGGAACTACGTCAGACGCAGTAGATCAACTCATAGCCAAACTGACCGACAAACTTGAAGCGGAGCAACAAGTCAAAGAATTTGAGAAAAAACTAACTTCGAAGAACACCATTTACTTTTTGGCTTTCCTGGTGACTCCCCTGGTTATCGGATCTTTCATGGCGTTCAATATATGGGAGCTTGGTAACAGAAAAGGAATTTGGACAGTGCTAGGCCTTACTGTACTCTACTTGCCCTTGTTAGTGATAGCTCTAGAGCTGCTACCAAGCGACTTGAGTTGGATGGTTGGGGTGATACACTTGATTTATGGAGTTTTTTTTGTTGAATGGACCTGGAAGAAATACCTGCCGACTTTTGACGAATACCAGAAGGAAAAAGGAATCTCAACTCAAACCTAAGACATGTTCCTCCTCCCGAAGATTTAGATTTAGCGATCAACGAATCGGGCCGGGTAAACTTGTGGATATTTCTATTCAAGCTTCCGGCTTGCTCAAATCAACATCCTCTATTCCTTCAACTTCCCCAAATAAGAATACAGCAGCACCAGCACATCCTGCGGATCCTGGCCTGCCTGCCCGAACTGAACAAAATAGAAGTCTCTGATGGCCCTGAACAGCATCCATTCCGCTTCGGAGTTGCTATCCACGTTTTTGGCCTTTGCCCAAAGTTCGTAGGTCTTTTTTTCAGTAAACTCTCGTGCCTCGTCCGAGCACTCCTGGTACCGTTTTACTGACTTGTTGATGAGCAACTGGCGCTGAAAGGCAAGGGCGATTTTGTTTTCCATTATTTCGTCCGAAAACAGTTGTTCGAAATGAACATAGTCACGCATCAACTGCCCAAACTTTTCATAGTGCATGATGTGGGTTTTCAGCAGCTCATGCTCAAAATTGACAAGATCACCGAAGTAGTAATAGAAGCTTGACCGGGCCAGCGACACCAGGCCTGACAGCCGCTCTACATTGAGTGCTTCCGGGCCTATCGACGCAAATAGCGAATATCCGCATTCTATCCATTTCAGTTTGTTTTCACTTGTTTTCTTCATTTCAGGAAGCCACGGCAAAAAATTCTCTGTACACTATTGTACAAACAAAGTAGTCAAATTACCTCGTTGAAAGCATCAGGTTGAATTTTATTCAAAGCAAAAACCACAAAACCATGAATCAAAAACCATCAAATGCATTTGTCGCTGCGTCATGGATTGCGCTGCTGACCGGTATGATTGGGTACCTCGTAGGTCTCTTCAGAGCAGAGATGATGCTAAACGAGAAGGGTTATTATTTTACTGTTTTGATGTTTGGCTTGTTTGCCGTGATTTCTCTGCAAAAGGCCGTCCGTGACAAGCTGGAAAACATTCCGGTAACTGATTTGTATTATTCCATTTGCTGGTTCTGCACAGTTTTGTGCTTAGTACTTCTTACCATCGGCTTGTGGAATGCTGATTTGCTTCCCAGCGAAAAAGGCTTTTATGCGTTCTCTTTCATCCTTTCACTTTTTGGGGTGATTGCGGTGCAAAAAAACACCCGAGATTCAATCGCAACAGAGTGATGTTGCCAGGTATGGTGTAAACATCACAGGTTAGCAACGTTTTAAAATCAGAAAGTCTGCGCTGTCTTTTTTACTCAGTGCAGACTTTTTAATGTGGGCTTCCAGTGCCCCACTAGTGGAAGCATCCGTTTCTTTGTCAGTTAATTAAAAGTCGGCAAGCTTTTGTAAATTGTAGAGTGGCAAACGGAACGAATAAAGGGCTTGACTTTGTAATTGACAGGCTGAGTAATTCCATAGAGAATGTAATGACTGGAGATAGTTTCACAACCAATATCATTCATTTCGAAGACCCAGCTAATAAGACATTACACTGAAACCTTGGGTGCGTTTCATGCTGGCGGTCGTGTAATGATTATTGAAACCGGGGCCGCACTACGACTTATAGACAGGTACTTTAAAGACATTGAGTCATGACAAAAAAAAGGAAAGAATTGGATGTGGATTTTATCGGAGGGTTGGAGCCTTTGACAAAAGAAGAGGAAAAACTAATAAGTGACGTCATAGAAAATCGTAAGAAAGCGAGATTAGCAAAAGCAAAACGGACTGATGGGAAAAAAGTAAATGCCTAGTAGGTCGGCAGAGTTCTACAAGGCAAGTGTTTTCGACATCGAAAAGCTGCCAGGTAAGTGCCCGCTTGTGGTCATCTCCCGTTGAAAAAGCCTATTCCTCTGCCACCAAAAACCACAAAAACTCCTATCTTTAATTAACGCCCGGTTCCACCAAACACCCGCAAGCAACCCGGGCGCTTTTTTTTCATCTTGATTACCTAAACCTATCCACCTTTATGAAGCAGCTCAGAATTGTTTTCGCCCTTCTTCTTGTTGGCGTTGTTAGTTACCAGTGCACCGACAAATCAAACAAGGCGACCACAGATGGCTTGCCGCCCGAAGTAGTAGCCACTATTGAAAAACGCATTCAGAACGGACAAATGCCCAGCATGGCCCTGGCCATTATCGACTCGTCGGGAGTGAAATATTACAATTTTGGTAAAATGACGCTGGATGGTAAACCGGTTGATGAAAACACCATTTACGAAATAGGGTCTATTTCAAAGGTGTTTACGGCTATTCTGTTGGCGCAGCGGGTGCTGGATGGCGACGTGAAGCTGGAGGACGAAATTAACGACTACCTCCCCGATAGTGTGAAAGTGCCCGTAATGGGTGATGCACCCATCACCTTTGGCAACCTCACCGACCATACGTCGGGCATCCCAAGAATGCCGACCAATTTTGCCCCGGCCAATCCCAATAATCCCTATGCCGACTACACTGTTCAGCAGATGTACGAGTTTATTTCTAACTATGAGCCCATCAGAACGGTTGGCTCCGAATATGAATACTCAAACCTGGCCCAGGGTCTTTTGGGGCATCTGCTTGCCCAGAACAAGAACACAACTTATGAGGCACTGATGGTGGCAACCATTGCCGACCCGCTGGGAATGAACGATACAAGAATTGCCTTCACCGAAAGAATGAAACAAAACCTGGCGCTGGGGCATACCGGCCCCTATGTGGTGGAGAATTGGGATATTCCTACGCTGGCAGGTGCAGGAGCCATCAGGAGTTCCACCTCGGACATGGCCAAATTCATTTCGGCCAACCTGGGCTATGTGGATACTCCCTTGCGGGCAGCCATGGATATGTCGCACACGATGCGACATGACAAGGCCGGCGGCATGCAGGTGGGCATGGGCTGGCATATTAAGAATGGCAGGGAAGGAGACGTGATCTGGCACAATGGCGGAACGGGAGGCTACAGAACCTTTGCCGGGTTTGTGAAGGAAACTGGCAAAGGGGTGGTGGTGCTGACCAACTCCAGCACAGGCGCCGACGACATCGGTTTCAACCTGCTCGATTCCGGATCGGAGCTGGCAGAGCAGTATTTTAAGAGCGATGCGGTGCAGGTGCCTGAGTCGGTGCTGGAGCAGTATGTGGGGGTGTACGAGCTACAGCCTGGCTTCATGATCACCATCACGAGAGAAGGCGAGCAGCTCTATGGACAGCCAACAGCCGAGGAGCGCTTTGAGATTTACGCCGAAAATGACACCGTTTTTTTCCAGCCTGAGGTGAGGGCTAAGATATCGTTTCAGGTTGTCGATAATGGAATGGTAGAGAGCTTAACGCTGTTTCAAGGCGGCGGCGGTGGAGTAGCCAGGAAGATTGAGTGAGGTGGGAATGAATACTTCGTCGTAGCCAGGTTCTGAAGCGTCCGATAGTTTTTTGCAACACTTTTACGCTCATTTTTAATACCAATCTTAATCCGAATGGATCAAATAAATGCGGCAACTATGGAAACATTTTGTAGATATCTTTTCGGTGCGCCACTCTGGCAAACTGAACAATATTACCTTCCATGAATACGCCAATTCGATAGTTTCCTGAGCGGAGCCTGAAAGCATTGTCAAAGCCAGCGAGTTTTTTAACACCAGGTAGTTCCTCTATTTTCTCGGCTTGCTTGACCAGTTCAATAACCTCAGCAATAGCTTTTCGGTCTTTGGGTTGGGTAATTTTATCAAGGTCTTTGCTGAACCTCTTAAGGTAAACAACCTGCATCAACCTTTCAGTTTTGCCATTAGCTCATCTTCAGATGCAAAGTCAGAACGGTCGACATCTTTCATCAGGATAGATAGTCCCAAATCTTCTGCATCTTCATCAGATAAGACCGTTGAATCAACACCCAGCTTCTTAAGTAGCTCTGAAATAAACTGAAATTCTTCCTCACTTTGCGGATTGACGACGATTGAACTCATAAAGCAAATATAACTAATCGAAAAGATTGAAGCTACACGAATCTTCCATGAACACCTGGTGGGTTAAGGAGGCCAGTCAAGCCCTCCTTTAGCTAAAAGACATTCCGCAGTGGTGGGCTATATTTGCCAAGGAGACCGCAGATGTCCTTCACATTCGCTCGGCTTGAGCAAAGCTGCCGCAGTACTGCAACACGTTTGCTCAACCTGAGCAAAGCCGCTGCAAGTTTGTTTCACGTTTGCTCGGCTTGAGCAAGGCTCCCGTAAGCTTGCATCACGCTTGCTCAGGTTGAGCAAGTCTCTCGCAGATCTACATCACACTTGCTCAGGTTGAGCAAGGCCGCCGCAAGGCTGTTTCATGTTTGCTCAAGCGGAGCAAGGCTACTACAGATGTGCAGGAGGTTGAGAAACAGGAGAAACCTGAAAGCTCAAATCTCCGGCCCGATCATAGCAAGTAGCACCCGTCCGCCTGCGCCAGAAAGCTTTCATCTCAATTGAGGTAGGCCAAGTCACGCTTTCTCCCCATCTTTTACTAATTTCCGATACCCGACAACTGGTAATATACCTGCTGTCGGTTGACCATTATAGCTACCACTTAAAACTACCTGCTCATGACCACCCGAAGAGACTTTGTCAAAAAAAGCCTGTTGACGGCCAGCGGCCTCGCCATGGGGCTCCCATTTTTGAACGCCCATACCCAGTCAGACCTCAAAATCACAAAAATCAGGCACTACCGTGACCCCGATTATACCAAACCGGCCTTTGCTCAGATGCGGGACATTGTGGTGGTGGAAACCAATGGTGGCATCGCAGGCATCGGGGAGGGTGGCTCCAAAGAGATGATCCAGAACGTGGCGGAAATGCTGATTGGTGAAGACCCGTTCCGTATTGAGCACCTGTGGCAGAAAGTGAACAGGGGCTACTTCTATCCCTCGGGTCGTGAGCGGCTCCACGCCATGGGTGCGCTCGACATGGCTCTGTGGGACATCAAAGGTAAAGCGCTGAATGTGCCGGTGTATGAATTGCTTGGCGGCCTCACCCGTGATTATATTCCATGCTACTCCACCGGATTTCCCGGCCAGGGGTCGGTAAAGGAAACGGCTAAGGCCTGCATGGAAGCTGGCTTTTATGCTTTCCGCACGGATGGGGGTGTGGGGTCAAGAGACGTTTTTGACGTGCACAAATGGCTGAACAACTACCGCAAACATTGTGAGCAGGTTCGTGAGGGCGTAGGGGAAGACGGGCAGTGGTGCATCGACCTGCATACCCGTTTCGACACCGCCGAGGCAGTCACTGTCTGCAATATGATAGAGCCACTTCGGCCGCTGTTTGTGGAGGACCTGGTGCGCTCCGAAAATCCTGGCATTTATGAAACGCTACGTACCAAAGTGAATGTGCCCATTGCCGTGGGTGAGCAGTTTGGCGACCGCTGGGACATCAACGAGCTGGTGGAAGATCACCTGATCGATTTTTCGAGGGTAACACTGCCCAACACAGGCGGCATTACCGAGTTCATGAAAATTGCAGCCATTTGCGAAACGCATTATGTCGGCTTGATTCCCCACTTTACCGGTCCAATCTCAACAGCCGCCATTGTGCATACGCTTGGGGCATCCTCTGGCTTTGTGCTCACAGAGATAGTGGGCAATTCCGCAACGAAGACAGACTACCTCAACGACGACTACCTGAACTTCAAAAATGGCAAACTCTACCCAACTCAAAGGCCAGGTCTGGGGGTTGAGTTCAATCCCAAAAACGTTGAACTCATCAACGAGATCACCAAAGGCAGCGACTACAACCACCCAGGCTTCAGGAGAGCTGACGGATCATTCACCAACTGGTAAGAGAACGTATGAAGAAGATCGCTGCTTTTTTATTGTCGATAGGGCCAGGACTTTTTTGCATAGGATACACGGTGGGCACAGGCAGTGTCACCTCCATGGCCAAAGCCGGCAGCCAATACGGCTCCCAACTACTTTGGGTGTTGTCGCTGAGCTGCATTTTTTCGTGGGCGCTCATGGAGGCATACGGAAGATATGCCGTGGTGACAGGCCGAACGGCCGTGAATAGCTTCAAAACAGAGCTGAAGTTTGGCAAGGTGCTGGCAGTGGTGCTTATTATCGGCATCGTGATCGGTCAGTGGAATTCGCTGTCGGGCATCGTGGGGCTTTCGGCCAATGCACTTTATGAGATCGCCCGCTTGTTTCTGCCCGGCTTGCCTGCGGAGAGTTACTGGGCCGTGTTGTCTATCGCCGTCGTCATTCTCGCTATCCTTTATTTTCTGCTGATAATGGGCAAATATTCGTTTTTTGAGAAAATTCTTATCCTTTTCGTCACCATCATGGGCGTGTCATTTCTCATTTCCATGTTCATCGTGCTGCCTCCACCTGGCGAAATAGTTATGGGTTTTATCCCTTCCATTCCTGAGGGAGAGGGAGGAAACCTCCTCGTGGCTGCCTTCGTGGGCACCACTATGGCGGCGCCTACTTTTGTGGTCAGGCCGCTGCTAATGAAGGGCAAAGGCTGGGCCAGGGAGGATACCTCTTTACAGTCGAGAGATGCTCTGTCATCGGCATTGTTCATGTTTGTCATCAGTGCCGCTATCATGATTACTGCTATGGGTGCCCTCTATTACAAGGGGCTGACGATCAACAAGGTGATTGACATGGTGTACACCCTGGAGCCTGTGGCAGGAAAATTTGCGGTGGCGCTGTTTATGACCGGGGCATTGAGTGCGGGGCTTTCGTCGGTGTTTCCCATTCTGATGGTGGCGCCGCTATTGATTTCTGACTATAAAAACGGCGAACTTGACCTGACGTCGAAGCTTTTTAAACGACTTACAGCGGTGGCTTGCGTGGTCGGGCTTTCAGTTCCGATACTCGGTGCCAACCCTATTGTGGCACAGATAGCCACTCAGGTGGCCAATGTGTTTGTGCTGCCGCTGGTCATTGGCGGAATCATTTACATGATCAATAGAAAAGCGGTAATGGGTGAGCATCGAGCAGGCTGGTTGCTAAATACCGGGCTGGTGCTGGCATTCGTTTTTTCCTGCGTTATTTCAGTGATTGGGTTCAGCGCACTGAAGGATTTCTTTTGAAGCAGGATGGCGTGAACCGGGCTGGCTACAGTGCTGAGATTAGAACTAAAATAACACAGTGCTAGTCTTTCAAATGCTTCAAAATCATTTCGTTCTTAAGCGCTTCCTGAAGCAAGCTCTCCTTTTCGATGGGCATTACACCCAGGTGCTGGCACACAAGTCCACCTCCGAGGTTGCTAAGCTCGGCCTGCACTTCCAGCGACAAATGCAGTGCCTCGCAGAGTGCTGCTATACTCACCACAGTATCGCCTGCACCCGATACGTCGGCAATGCGGCGGATGTGGGCTGGGTAGTGGATGGACTGCACATGGTCGGTAAGGTAAACGCCTCTGTCTGATAGCGTGATGAGTGCTTTTTCAACAGGCATGTGCGCATTGAGCTGGTTCACTGCTGAAGACAGCTGATCCAGGTCGTGGTGATCGAATTCCAGCTTCAGGCCTTCTTTCAGCTCCCGCAGGTTGGGCTTGAAAAGCGAGGCACCGCTATAGGCCAGAAAGTTTCGCTTCTTTGGATCCACCACCGTAGGGATGCCCAGCTCGTTGGCCAGATTAATGGTTTGTGAAATGATGGCTGGGTTAAGTACACCTTTGTCGTAGTCCTCAAAAATGATGACGTCACAACCGGTTGCCAGATTGCGAATGTGATCCATGAGCGCTCGCTGCTCAAGAGCAGTCAGGGCCTTGTCGGTTTCGCTGTCAACCCTGAGCATGTGCTGTGAGCCAGCGAGCACTCTGGTCTTAACCGTCGTAATCCTCTCTCTGCTTTTGATGATGCCCTGGGAGGAGATGTTTCTTGCCTTCAGCAACTCAAAAAACGTTTCGCCGTCAAGCTCATCCCCAATGATGCTACAAAGGATGGGGGTGGCTCCCAGCGACTGGATGTTGAGCGCCACATTGGCAGCACCGCCGAGGCGGTTTTCTTTTTTGTTGACATTAACAACCGGTACGGGCGCCTCAGGAGAGATGCGGGCAGCATTACCATAAATGTAGGAGTCGATCATCACATCACCGATGACGAGCACTTTGAGATTTTCAAAAGCTTTGAAAACTTCCTGAATGGAGGAGAAAGGCATGGACAAATTATTGGGTTAACGACCCAAATATATGAGTTAAAAAAAGAAAGTTTAAAAAAGTGATGTCCGTCTGAGCCTGTCGAAATGGGAGTTCACTCCGAAATCGTCTTCGACAAGCTCAGACTGACAAATTATTTCAAAAGCGCCAGAGCGGTCTTTATCCTTTTAATGGCCTCTTGCAATTCCGGTTCTGAAGCTGCGTATGAAAGACGCACTGCATTGGGTGCACCAAAAGCGCCGCCTGTTACAAGGGCTACATGCGCTTTAGCCAGGATATATATGCAGAAATCATCAGCATCTTTCACGGTCATTTCCCCATCGCTCTTGCCAAAGTAGTGGCTCACATCCGGGAAGAAATAGAAAGCACCTTCGGGCATATTGACTTTTAGCCCCGGGATACTTTTGAGCAGATCGTACACCATGTCTCTGCGCTTGCGATAGATCGCTGACATTTCTTTAGTGGCATCAAGGCTGGAGGTAAGGGCCGAAACAGTCGCTCTTTGCGCTATCGTGTTCGTGCCGCTTGTTACCTGACCTTGAATTTTTTCGCAAGCCTGCGCCACCTCTTTGGGTGCGTTGATAAAGCCAATTCTCCAGCCAGTCATAGCAAATCCTTTGGCCATGCCGTTGATGGTTACCGTCCGGTCTTTTACTTCCGGGAATGTGCCGATGCTAATGTGCTTGCCCACGTAGTTAATGTGCTCGTAGATTTCATCCGCCAGGATCAGAATTTGCGGATGCTTCGCCAGCACTTTTACAAAACCTTCAAAGTCCTCCTTGCTGAAAACAGAACCAGTAGGGTTACAAGGGGAGGAGTAAAGCAATGCTTTTGTTTTTGGTGTAATGGCTGCCTCCAGCTGTGCGGCCGTTGGCTTGTAGCCATTTTCTATAGTGCCCGACACCAATACCGACTTGCCTTCGCAAAGCTGAATGATGTCAGAGTAGCTCACCCAGTAAGGGGCAAAAATGATTACCTCATCTCCCGGATCGAGGATGCTCGACATCAGGTTGTAGATCGACTGCTTGGCGCCGGTCGATACCACGATATTTTCCGGCTTCGAATCAAGCCCGTTTTCGTTTCTAAATTTGGCAGCAATGGCTTCCCGCAAATCCTGGTAACCGGCTACCGGAGAATAGGCAAAGTATTTTTCTTCGTCAATGGCTGCCTTGGCTGCTTCCTGGATATGTTTGGGAGTTTTAAAATCGGGTTCGCCTAAGCTTAGGCTGATGATGTCAACGCCGGTTGACTTCAATTCTCTGGCCTTTTTGGCCATGGCTAGTGTGGCCGATTCGGCCAGGGCATTCACTCTTTTAGATAAGAAACTCATGTTGATCGGGTGTAATTGCGGCGCAAATTAAAGATAATGAATCGCTTATGCCAAGCGCCCCGGCTTTTTTAGAACTTTCAAAAATATGCAGCAGATCAGTTGAGATTATCGAAATTATTCTTTCGTAAGCGGGCGAATATTTAGCTTCTCGTAATGGGCGGGCTTTATGATGCAGGAAGGTCATAATTCACCCTGGTCAAAATGCTTCGTCCAAGCGTGATTTCGTCGGTGTACTCCAGCTCGCCACCGAATGGAATGCCTCGGGCTATCGTTGATACTTTCACTCCTTTGTCGCTCACCTTGCGGGTAATGTAAAACGACGTAGTATCACCTTCCATGGTGGCACTAAGCGCCAGAATCACCTCCTGCACTTCACCGTCTTTTCCGGCAATTCTGTCTACCAGAGTTTGGATATTTAATTCATCAGGCCCCACACCGTTCATGGGTGAGATGATGCCGCCGAGGACATGGTAGAGTCCGTTGTATTGGGATGTGTTTTCTATGGCGAGCACATCGTGGATGTCTTCTACAACACATATAAGCGAGCGGTCACGGCGGTGGCTGGTGCAAATGCTGCAAACCTCGGTGTCTGAAATATTGTGACATTCGACACAGTAGCGAATTTTTTGACGGAGGTTATTGAGCGCCTCGGTAAAGCTGGTTGTTTGCTCCTTTTCCTGCTTCAGCAGGTAAAGCACGAGTCGCAAAGCTGTCTTTTTGCCAATGCCAGGAAATTGAGAAAATTGTTCTACGGCCTCTTCAATGAGTTTAGATGGAAATTCCATGCAGACCGTTAAAGAATTTCGGCGTTGATGCCAGCCTCTAAAATGGCTTCTTTCATAGGCTTTAGCTCGGGAAGAGAGCCCTTTTTCACGCCGCACTTGCCTTTATAGTGGATGATCCAGGTACACTGCTCCGCTTGCAGCTTATCGTGCTTGCAAACCTTGATCAATGTATTGGTTACATGATCGAACGTATTATAGTCGTCGTTGTAGACAATTAAGTCCTGTAAATCGGTTGACTCAAGGTCTTCCATTACCTCAACCAGATCTTCTTTTTGCGGTTGATAACTCATAGTCTTTTATAATTTAAATGAATTGTGGTTCTTCCAGTCTCAGTTGCCATCTTTGGATGCTTCTGGAAGGCAGTCCATTTTAGTATTCCGTTTATTTTATTCCAGATGAATTACTTTGCCAGAGTGATGTTCTGTCCGTTAATTTGGTTTGAATATCCCGCAAAATTAAGAAAATAAACTGACATCCCGATAGATATGACACCTACTCTTGTTCTCGCCGTCATTGGAAGTTACTTTTTACTGCTCTTCGTCATCTCCTATTTTACCTCCAGAGGTGCTACTTCGTCGACATTTTTTACGGGAAACCGAGAATCTCCCTGGTATTTGGTGGCCTTTGGGATGATCGGTGCCTCATTGAGTGGCGTTACGTTCATCAGCGTTCCTGGCGAAGTCGGCAATAGCGGTTTTACCTATTTTCAGGTCGTGTTGGGGTATTTGCCCGGCTACCTGATCATTGCCACAGTATTAATGCCTCTTTACTACAAACTCAATCTTGTTACGATATATACCTATCTCGAACAGCGGTTCGGTGTGGCTTCTTACAAAACAGGATCTTTTTTCTTTCTCCTCAGCAGGGTGGTTGGGTCGTCTTTCAGGCTGTTTCTGGTGGCTGGTGTATTGCAGTTGGCAATTTTTGATTCTTTTGGTATCCCCTTTTGGGCTTGCGTGCTCATTACCATCGGGCTGATATGGCTTTATACTTTTAAAGGGGGTATAAAAACAGTAGTGTGGACCGATACCCTGCAGACCGGCTTTATGATCCTGGCGGTTGTTATTAGTATATATCTCATCAGTACTGAGTTGAACATTGGAATTGCAGACATAGGATCCACCGTTGTGAAAAGTGACTACTTCCGGGTATTTGAATGGGATTGGCAGAGTAGTAAGAACTTCTTCAAGCAGTTCTTTGCGGGGGCCTTTATTGCCATTGTGATGACTGGACTCGATCAGGACATGATGCAAAAGAACCTCACCTGCCGGAATATTGGCGATGCCCAGAAAAACATGTTTTGGTTTTGCGTGGTGTTGGTTATCGTTAATTTTTTGTTTTTGAGCCTGGGTGCGCTGTTGTTTATGTATGCGGAAGCCACGGGCATTCCTATTCCTGACCGCACCGACAATCTTTACCCTATGTTGGCGCTCGGTCATTTTAATACTTTCGCCGGGGTGCTCTTTCTCCTGGGCATTGTAGCTGCTGCGTACAGTAGCGCCGACTCAGCCCTCACGGCAATGACCACTTCCTTCTGTGTCGACTTTTTGGGTTTTGAGAAAAAAGAGGTAAAAAACAATGATAAGGTTAGGATGCTCGTTCACCTGGGCTTTTCATTCCTGCTCTTTTTCGTCATCCTTATTTTCAATGCCATCAACGACTCGAGTGTGATCAATTCAGTGTTCACGGCTGCGGGGTATACTTATGGCCCGTTGCTCGGACTGTTCTCGTTTGGTTTGTTTACTAAGCGGCCTCTCACTGACAAATATGTGCCGGTGATCTGTGTGCTCTCGCCGTTATTGTCTTACCTCATCAACATCAGTTCCGAAAGCCTTTTGTGGGGATACAAGTTTGGGTTTGAGATTTTGCTTTTGAATGGGTTGCTGACATTTCTGGGGCTTTGGGTGATTAGCAGCAAGAGAAAAATAGACGTTTCCGTGTGAGGAGGTGGTTCCGGGTGTGTCTTCACACCCGTTCCGGTCGACACCTCCACCTGTTCAGCGATTTACTGGATCATAGTGTTCATATTCTTTCGCCAATGTGGGTCAGTATCCCAAACTCATCAATTCCGGTTTCATAGAACCTGGCCGAAGAGTATTTATAGTCTTCTGGCCTTTCTGCCAACCGCCAATGTTCCTGCAAAGGGTTATTATGGATATAGGTGAGCTTTTGGTGGATGAATTTATCGGAGTATAAATGGATCGCTAAATAATCGGCCATCCAAATATTATGCGACCGATCAGTTGCCTGAACTTTGAAACCAGCAAGTAGTTGAGGGTTGGTTGTCTTCAAGTCTTTGAAAATCATGTGGCTTGTAAATTTCACAAAGCTCGTACACGGAAGTTCATTTCCATTTGTGTCTACCATTTCCCATATGATGTGTAAATGGTTGGGCATTATAACAAAGCTGTAAACGGCCAGTTTCTTGTTTTGAACCAGGAACCGAAGGCTATCAATGATTATGTCTTTATACCCGTCGTTCGCAAGGAGGAGATTCCAGTCTTTGATAGTCGTGGTGTAAAAGTAGATGTTGTTCAATTCCATCTAATGTTGACATTTTATTTGGGTGTGAAGACACCCCCTTCAAACGAAAGGTGTTAAAAGGATAGTCTAGCGATAGCGAATGTGGTCGAGAACACAGCTTCTGTAGTTTAATTCGTTAGAGGGTGTGTCTTCACACCCGCAACGAACGGCGAAAAAATAGGCGTTCCAGTGTGAGCTTCCCCACACTGGTACTAACACAGCTAATTGAATTCCAATGTCATTTGACCTTTTTCATTTGAGGCGGTTGGCGCTTCATCAAAAGGTGGTTGATGTTTGGAAACTTTTTGAAATGGTGCTTTAGAAAGCACCTTATTTTTTCCTCTGCCAATGTACTTTACAAGTAAGGCACTTTCGGCTTTGAAGTCCTGGTGATAACGATGCTGAACAAACGCATTGTATAAAGAGCCATAGATTTTGCTATCAAAATCGGCACCAATCGTCATATGCGGATGATCGGTAAATGACATATTACTGATGTCGATGCCCATGTCTTTTGTGATGGAAACAAAGGTATCATGAAAAAGTCTGTTCCTTTCCTTCAGCATTCTTGCGTTCTCCACTTTGATAAAGAGGGTGCGACTTTGAGGGAAGTGTGAGAAGCCATTAAGTGACACATCAAATGTATCCAGATAAGTGCCGGCTTTTCTGAGGGCTTTGATCAACTGCTGTTCGTCGGCAACTTCAGCCTCAAAGGAGAAAAGTGAAATATGTGCATCCGACGTAATGAACTTGAACTTCCCGGCCCTCTGTTGAATGTATAGCTTGCACTGGTGTACATACGAAGCTACTGGCTGTGACGCAGGAAGCTGGACTTTGTAGAACATTTTCATAGCGGTAGTATTTACTATCAAATTTAGTAATACTAAAATTATATGCAAAACATTTGAGTAATAATTACTACAAAAATTAGTATTTAAGTGGTGTTGCTTAAAAAGTGCTTCAGGTGGAAGGCAAGGCAGGAGGGCTGGTTTGGAATTTCAGCAATTAGTATTTGTGGCTTAGTTGCGATTTGCCTTTTGCTATTTGTTGCTTCCCCTTCACCCTAGTTCTTTCATCGGATCCCAAAACACTTTTTGAAAGCCGACAATTTTATCATCTTTTACTTCGATCCCTTCTGTTTTTAGCAGGTCTTCCATTCTGGAACCTCCAAAGTGGTGTTTGCCGGAAAGTACACCCACCCGGTTCACCACCCGGTGTGCAGGCACATCATCGGGCATGCCAGCGCTGTTGACTGCCCAGCCCACCATGCGGGAGCTGCCTTTGGTGCCAAGATAGTTAGCAATGGCGCCGTAGCTGGTCACCCGGCCTTTGGGAATCAGCCTGGCTACTTCATACACATCCTGGAAAAACGACGTCTTGTCTGCTGGCATGGGAGACTCAAATATTACATCTTGCAATATCTTATTTTGACCAGGCAAAACAGAAATTGTTATGCAGAAAGTTGTGCTGATTACAGGAGCCGGGGGAAATCTTGGCGAGGCAGTTGTAAACGAGTTTTCAAGCTTAGGCTACAAGGTCGTAGGTACGGCCGTGCCGGGTCGCTTGCCAGCCGGAGCGACCAAAGCCGAGTTTGTAGAGGCCGATTTGACCAATGAGAAAGCTGCCTCAGATGCCATTGATGGAGTGGTTGCCAGGCATGGTCGCCTCGATGCCGTGATTATGCTAGTGGGTGGCTTTGCCATGGGAAATATTGAGGATACGGGTGGTGCCGAACTCGACAAAATGCTCCATTTAAATTTTTACACGGCCTATTTCACTGCCAGACCAGCGTTTCAGGCAATGGCAAAAGCAGGCGGAGGCAGGTTGGTGTTTGTCGGGGCCAGGCCAGCCCTTCAGGCTTCTGGCGGAAAGGACACCCTGCCTTATGCGCTGTCAAAGTCATTATTGTTTAACCTGTCCGACATATTGAACGAATCGGGCAAAGGGAAGCACATTACTTCAAGCATTGTAGTGCCCAGTATCATCGATACGCCTCCCAACAGGAAGAACATGCCCGATGCCGACTTCAACAAGTGGGTGAAACCAGAAAAGATTGCCAAGACCATTGGCTTCATTTGCTCCGAGGAAGGCGACGCCTTGAGGCAGGGTGTTTATAAGATTTACGGCGATAGCTAATTTGAATGCTGTAGATGAAACCAGTCGGCGGATTTTGGGGTTGGCATAAGGTTAAGCTTTAAATATTACCGATGTTAGACGTATTTGTGATAGGTGCGGGCCCCATTGGTCTGGCTTGTGGAATTGAGGCTCAGAAGAGAGGCTTGAGTTATGTGATTGTGGACAAGGGTTGCCTGGTCAACTCCATTTACAACTACCCGGCCAATATGACCTTCTTTTCCACTTCCGACAAGTTGGAAATAGGGGAGGTGCCGTTTATTTCTCACAACCCCAAACCTACCCGACCAGAGGCCCTGGAGTATTACCGCAGGGTGACCAGCTCCTGGAAATTGGACGTCCGGTTGTACGAACCAGTCAATGCTGTGGAAAAGAAGGGAGACTACTTTGTCATCAGCACTTCCAAAGCCACCTTTGAGGCCCGCAATGTAATCCTGGCTACCGGTTTTTACGACTTACCCTACCTGTTGGACGTGCCAGGCGAAGACTTGCCCAAAGTGCAACATTATTATAAAGAGGCGCATCCCTATTTTGGGATGAAGGTGCTTGTGATTGGAGCTGCCAACTCAGGCGTTGATGTGGCCCTGGAAACCTACCGGAAGGGGGCGAAAGAAGTGACGATGGTGATCCGGGACGAGGTAATTGGCGACCGTGTGAAATACTGGGTGAAACCGGACATTGAAAACCGGATCAAGGAAGGCTCCATCAAGGCCTATTTCAAGTCGCAGGTGGTGGCCATCCGGGAAACGGAAGTTGACATCATGACGCCGGCGGGAATGAAGACGCTGGAAAACGACTTTGTGCTGGCCATGACGGGCTACCAACCCAGCTTTACCTTCCTCAAAAGCATGAACATTGAAATTGGTAAAGATGATTTTCTAACACCTGAGCACAATCCCGAGACCATGGAAACCAACGTGCCGGGCATTTACCTGGCAGGCGTTATTTGTGGGGGCCTGAAAACCAATAAATGGTTCATCGAAAACTCGAGGGTGCATGCGGAGGTGATCATGGAGGGAATTGCGAAGAAGCAGCCCGTTTGAGGTGATAACCCTCCAGGAGGTTTTGAACCCTTCGAGGATTTGTAGCCAAGAAAGCCGGGATTGGCGTTTTCAGACCACTCCGAGTATTTCTTCAGTCACTGACAGTAGCTTTTTATCAAGCGTCCATAATTGATGGTTTCCTTTTAACGCAAGAGAAAGAATCACACAGTCGATCAGCCCAACTTCCTTGCTGAAGAGCTGGTAATGATTGGAAAGCTTTCCGGCCTCAATGAACAGCTCCGTTTCGTTTTCTTTCGGGAGGTTGCGCCAGTAGGTATCAACAATGCTTTTTTCACGGTCATTTTTCACTCCCTGCCACAACTCTCCGAAAACAGGACTTGCTGCCAATACATTTCTATTTCTTAGCTCAAGCACCATTTTATCAGTGAGTTCGGGTGTTTTGCCTTTGAGAAACTCTATCCAAACTGACGTGTCGACCAGGATCATTTTCAGGCTGATGTTCTGTTGAGCTTTCGTGCCTTTTCAGCCGAAAAATTGCTTTGAAAGGCCAGGGGGGCTTCAGTTACTAAATGGGTGACTTCTTCAATTTTTTTTTGTGCCACCCATTCTTTAAGGGCAATGGTGATGCTTTCGGTAATGTTTTTACCGTGACTGAACTTTTTTACCTCATCAATTAAGTCATTAGAAATCAGGGCTGTTACTTTCATTTGGTATTGCTTTATCCAAAAATACGATAGTCTATCGTATTTTCAAATTACAGCCACTCCTGGCTGTTCTTCGTTCCTTTCTTTTTAACTTCACCATCATTTTTTACATCGGTTCTTTATGGAAAACCTCGAAGCACTCAAATTTCCTATAGGAGATTTTGTCCCGCCAAAAGACACTTCGTCCGGCATGCGCAGCCACTGGATAGAAGACATTGCCCATTTGCCCTCGCAATTGAGGACTGCAGTCGTGGGCCTTTCTGAGGAACAGTTGGAAACTCCCTACCGCCCCGGCGGTTGGACGGTGCGGCAGGTAGTGCACCACATCCCTGATAGCCATATGAATTCGTATATGCGTTTCAGATTGGCGCTCACTGAGGACAACCCAACCATCCGACCCTACGAAGAGCAGCTATGGGCTGAGTTACCCGATGCGGCTCATGGAGAAATTGATCTTTCTCTCGATTTGTTGGAAATGCTCCACAAGCGATGGGTGGTGCTATTAAAAGCGATGTCTGAAGAAGACTACCAGAGAACTTTTGTGCACCCTGCTTCCGGAAAGACCTCCCGGCTGGCCACTGTGCTGGCTATGTACTCCTGGCATGGTCGGCATCACCTGGCGCATATCACGGAGCTGAAGAAGAGGATGGGGTGGTGAGATTTACCCAACGAGGTAATTTCGCTTGGTTTGGTATAAGATGAGATAGTCCCTTTTATTGGGCGCACTCAAAAAGGAGTTTTCTACCAGGCGGGTGACTGATTCTTGTTTTTGAATAAATGGCTCCATCAATTTGCTAATTCTCTTCTCCGTCACACCAATTCTTCTGCCAAATTCAGCAAAATCAGATTGGGATGGGTGACTGTTTTTTTTGAAGTCCTCACTCTTAAAATCGTCAGCAAAAAGCCCCCGGTCAAGTGCAAAGTCTGTATCGTCCACATGCAACTGGGTGTTGATCAAGTCGTAGGCAGGGCTTAAGAGATAGTCCCCTCTTGATGACTCTAGCAAAGAGAAGTTTTTTAAATGAGCATCCCCGTTAGAGAAGAGGTAGTTAAACACAACAAGTGAAAAGTACTTTTCTATCTCTACTCTCCAAGCCGGCGCATATTTACGGATAAGGGCGCCGATCTCTTCATAGCTGTAGGTGTATTTGAAATTGGCTCCAGCATTGTCCTTGGTTTTTCCAGCAAGTGTGGCAAAATCTTCTTTCCCCCACTTAATCAAATGTCTGTTGGGTTGCTTGGGATCTTCCTTGATGTCGAACCTTTTGGTGATATAGGCTGGTGTAGAGTCTCTGAAGAATATCATGGCATTTTCGGCTGTGTTTATGCCATACACCTGATGAGCTATTTGCATAGTAACATGTTCGTTGGCAGGTACCTGATCTACCTTTTTCAAATCTCTGGGTATTGGCTTGAGTATGTACGTTCCCTGCTCACCTTCTTTGGTTAGTCGCAAAATGTTCTTATCCATCAACATGCTCAACTTTTCCTGCACGCCCGAGATTGAAATTCTTTTCCGGTTGTCGATGAATTGCTCCGCCACTTCTTCACTTTGCTGTGGGGGATCATAGGGTAGAATATGGCTGACCTTTTTGCCATTAAACATCTTCCTCAGGCAACCAGGACTATAGCTTGTGTAGCCATCTGCCAGGGTTCCCGGACAAACTTTCACCATCACACCTTCATTCTTCATCGCTCAATGGTCTGGTAGTTATTGGCCCGATTGTATCAAATTGTGCCGTGGCCATTAATAGCCCGAAACTATCTTCCGGATCGACTTTTAGACGTAGTGTTTGAAGCGTCTTGTTAACGCCCTCACTTAACATATTAAAGAAGAATGGAAACAGATAGCTGCTTCTGTATTCTCTTTGAGTTTTTGGGAGGGTGAGACTAATGGCGGGCTTGTTGATGTCAAAGAAATAGTCCTCAGTATATTGAAACACATAACTTTTTCTGTTCTCCTCGGTAAGTATACCTGCAAACTCATCGTTTCTGTATATTCGAATGCTTCTCATTAGTTCAAATCTGGCTTACTCAGACTAAGCGAGGGGTTTCTTTACCTCTATTTTAATTTCCATTCCAAGCACCTCGGCCAACTTATTTAGGACTGCAAGAGACGGATTTCCCAGGCCTGTTTCCAGTTTATATAGCGTGTTGGTATTGATACCTGCTAATTCAGCCAAATGAGGTTGGGTAATCCCCAATTCCTTTCTTCGGCTTTTTATCGTTTCACCTATCTCGCTGGATAACATTATAGTGTGATTTTTCCGTAAAGATAGGGCTGTAATGAACAAAAAACAATTTAAATCATACTATAATGTGATTTTATAGTTTCTTAATAGCTGATGGGAAATAAAGCACCTAATAATCACAATAAAATGTGATTATGGAGCCGATAAAGAAGAGTTTTTAAGCCTTTTCCACTTGACTATACCTGAGCGGGTATAGTTTAGGATAGTCACGTTGAAAGTTGACCTCGAGGTGTGGTACCAATGTGTACAAGTAATTTAGCAAACTTCATCGATCAGCTTTTACCCTTTATCTCAATTCTGTTGAGTATCTTTCTCACACATTACTTCTTCAAGTATCATCCTATGAAAAGACTTTCACTTTTAGCTGTACTGATCCTCCCCACGCTGCTCCTGGCGCAGCAACCCAATCAATTCCTTCTTTTCGACACAGAATTCACGTACACCAAAGAGAACGCCGACAATTCCACCCCCAGCAAATCGCACTATTACGTAAAAGGCGATATGCTGAATGCCCAGCGGCCCACCGATTGGACTTCCCCTGTCGACTACCGCAATGGTACGGTTCATATCCGTCTGGAAGTGATGGAAAAGCCTGAAGGCGGCTTCCCCACTCAATGGACGCTTTGCTACATCCCCAACAAAGGCCAGGGCAACGGCTATGGCTGCACTAATACTGGCTTGTATACGAAGGAGGGCGTTTACGAATTGGACGTTTCCATGACTTCTTTTTGGGAAAATGAATCCATTATTTGGAGTGAAGGCATCAAACAAATGGATCTCGTGATCAAAGACGACAGCGGGGGGCAAGGCCACGCCCACAAGCGAGCCGACCATGAACACTTTTTCCCGACTAAAGTGCGGATCACCATGGTGCAGGTAGCAGCGGGAGCGACGTATGATGCTACTATTGTGCCTGATAGGCCAGTTGACTTCCAAAACAGATAGCTTTCGGAAATGATTAGATTTGTGGACACGGTCAAAAGGGTGACTGCTTATAAGTGCCACTATCTGACTCAAAAAAACACAAAAGTGAGAGAAAGATTATACATTCTTACACTAGCTCTGGTGTTCACTGGCTCACTAGCCATGGCTCAACGTGTTGAATCAGAAAGGGTGTCAATTGCCGTAAGGAGCGGAGCCAATCTTCAGAAATTTGATGAGAGAGGCTCCGATGGGCGCATTCAAAAAAATTACTTACTACCAGGAGTTCATTTCGGCATGAATGTGAACATACCCGTGAGCTCAGACTTCCATTTTCAAACGGGATTTCTAATTATCACCAAGGGATCTAAAGGTGTTGTGGAAACAAGCACCACTACCCGGCTGTCCTATCTCGAAATGCCCTTGAATCTGGTGTACAAAAAACCATGGGGAAGTGGATACATAATGCTCGGCTTTGGCCCATATGTGGCTCGTGGCTTCGGAGGTCATGTTACCTCTGGCACCGGTGCAGTCGAATTCTCACGTGATATCAAGTTTACCGATCCGGCGAAAGACGATGGCTTATCCTGGACTTCATATTTTGAACGGATGGATGTTGGTGCCAATATGTTCGTTGGGTATATGATGTCCAGTGGATTGTTCCTTCAGGTTAACACTCAGCAAGGCCTTGTCAAAATCAACCCAACATACAATCAATATCCCGGTGACAGATCCAGCATAAAAAATATGGGCTTTGGGGTGTCGCTTGGCTATAAGTTTTAGGCCAGGGTTTTTTTAGATCTACGCTCCTCAAAGTAAGTTTCCAAAGGGACTACTCATTCATTGGGCTTCGTTGTTTGTCCTTCCTATGGTTTTCAAACATCTCAATAGCAGCCTTCAGCATGCCAATTAAACCGATGCCCAACACAATGACTCCAAAAGCGAGCTCTTTTATTATATCGTTTTCAGAAGCGAAGTAGCCAAACATTCCAAAGGCAAGCACTCAAAGGAATCCGCCATGTCAAAAAAGGCCCTGAGATTTTCTAGCAGTAGCGCACACTCTGCGCTTCGATCAATGCGTGATTTATACAACTCTAATGGAGACATGTGTAACTCGCAGCAGCGTCATTGCGCCTACTTTTGATAAAAATATTCCGTCTCTCCAAAGGTGGGGTCTTATCCAATCTGAATACTTCGAGGTGATCCCCTGCCACATCAATCATTAAGTAGCTAAGTATGAAAAATTCAAGTAAGAGTTTGATCTTCTTTTTAAGCGTGGCTTTAGTTTTCTCTGGCTGCGCTGCCAACAAAACCAAGAAAGGGGCAGCTGTTGGCGTTGTTGGTGGAGGTGCCATGGGTGCCGTTATTGGCAGGGCATCAGGAAACACTGCGTTGGGTGCCATAATCGGGGCAGCAGTCGGAGGTGCCGCTGGTGCGTTGATTGGCAACAAAATGGACAAGCAAGCGGCCGAATTGGAAAAAACCGTTCCCGACGCTAAGGTGGAGAGGGTAGGAGAAGGCATTGTGGTCGAATTTAGCAGCGACGTGCTCTTCGGATTTGATAAATCCGACCTTTCTTCTGAATCAAAGACTTCGCTGGATAAGCTGGTGAAGGTGCTCAACGCTTATCCCGACACTGATATTGAAGTGCAGGGGCATACCGACAGTAAAGGGTCTGAGTCTTATAATCAGGGCTTGTCGGAAAGAAGGGCAAGCACCTCTTCAAATTATATAAGGAGCCAGGGAATCAGCTACAACCGGGTGCGCATCCAAGGTTTTGGCGAATCGGTACCGAAATACAACAATGGTACGTCTAGCGGACAAGCTCAAAATCGCAGGGTTGAATTCCTGATCACTGCCAGCGAAAAAATGAAGGCAGAAGCTGCCAAAGAAGCTTCCAATTAATTCAAACGATCAAAAGACAACAAAATGAAAGCAAGACAATTATATACCTTACTTGCCCTGGTCTTCGCCACGTCAGCGACCATGGCTCAAAGCACTGAATCAGAAAAAGGCGGCGTGGCCATTCTGGGCGGAGTTAACTTGCAGAACTTTAATGGAAAGGATTTCAACGGAGACAAACTTGAAAATGATTTGCTGGCGGGTTTTCATGCTGGCCTCAATGTTCAAATACCTATTGCTCCGGAGTTTTACTTTCAACCAGGGCTAATGTTTAGCACCAAGGGCGCCAAAAACACAACGGGACAAGTGACAAGCACTTACAGGCTCTCGTATTTGGAACTGCCTTTGAATCTGGTGTACAAAAGCCAGGTGGGCAATGGCTATATTATGTTAGGCTTTGGGCCTTACGTGGGGTATGCTGTGAGTGGTAAGGCTACGTACGTATCTGGTTCTGTCGAAGTCAATAATGACATTGAATTCACCAATGAAGTTAATGACGGTGATGGATTGTTGACACCCTATTTTAAGCCGCTCGATTTTGGGGGAAATATTCTGTTTGGCTATGAGATGGCTGGTGGTTTGTTTTTTCAGTTGAACTCGCAGCTGGGCATGGTGAAAATTAATCCTGACGATAACAGAATTGCCGATGATAAAACCAATGTAAAAAATACTGGTTTTGGCCTTTCAGCCGGCTATAGGTTTTAAACCAAAAGCTGTATAAAAGGATTTCCAGAACCCCCTCTGCTCTTTGATAGGATCAGAGGGGTATTTTTATTGCATTCGCAAAATCCGCTCGCCCCTCCAGCCATCCCGTAGGAATCTTCTACTTTAAGACAAGTCCACTCCTCCAAGCCTTCCCTGTGTTGCCACCAGCTAGCGCTTTGGGCACCACAAACCCGGGCTACTCACCATTCAAAAGCTCATCTATCACTGCCAGCGTCAGCTCGGTAGTTTTGCTCCTTGTGTAAGACCCTTCAACCTGCCCCATGTACGAGCCGTGGTTGCCGGGCAGTATCATCAGCCTGGCATTGGGTATAAGGGAAGCCATCAGGGCGGCATGTGTATTTTGCACCACATCCTGGTCGCCATTGATAATGAGCGACGGAGCTTGAATCGATTGCAGCAAAGCCTCATCCCAATCCTGAAAGCCGAGCATCCGATTTTTGTCATGATTGAACATGGCAAGGAGTTTAGTAGAGTCAGGATTGATTGCCCAAAAAGCTTCTTTCAGGTCGGCTGGCATATTATCGAGGCTGGCATGCTCCATGCCATCAAAAAACCCCGGAAACATGCCTTCTCTTTTGAAAAAAGCGGACGCTATGATCAGCTTGTTTACCATTTCAGGGTGACGAATGCCAATTTGCATAGTGGTATTGCCGCCATTGCTGAAGCCAAAAAAGGAAGCTTTGGCAATGCCCAGGTTTTGCAACAGTGTCACCACATCATCGGCATCCTGCTCGAAAGTTTCCGGTGCATCCCGGTCGCTGGTGCGGCCATGGGCCTGTAGCTCAACGGCAATCAGCTTGTGATTTTTCGCCAGGTCGGGGATAATATTGCCAAACGTGGTTTGTATAGTTGAACCGCCTCCGTGGATGAGTACAAGTGGGTCTCCCTCACCATGTATTTCGTAGTACATCTTCAATCCGTTGACGTCCGAATAACCGCTTTTGAAGTAAGCGGTCTTTTCGGTTGATTTTGTTGATTCCATGGGCTCACTATTTTTTGTACTGCATGAAGCCAGCAGGGCAACTGCCACGCCAAGGCTCAGCATCATTGGTTGAGAGAAATTCTTCATCGTTCTCATTTTTTTGTAACAAACTGTGTCAGGTACTGGGCAAGTTTTTCGATGTTCTGTTTCAGGCCTTCGTCGGCGCCGTACTTTTTCACTACTTCAATGAATTGCTCCCTGCTTTCGAACAGCATGTGCCAGTGCATCAGTGTTTTGTCACCCTGAGGTTCAAATTCTACCGTTGTCACGAAGGACGGCGGCGAAGTGTGTTTGTAAACGATCTTTTTGTGCTCGATCACTTCCGTAAAAACGCTCTCATTGGGGTAATCGGTGCCGTCCGGACCATGCATGACCAGGCTCCATTCGCCGCCATTTCTCACGTCCATTTTACTGATAGTGTTGGTGAAGCCATCCGGCCCCCACCAGTTTTTCAGGTGATTGGGGTCAGTCCACACCTCCCACATCAGCCCAATGGGGGCGTCGAACAGCCGGGAAATACGGAGCTCCCTGTCCGAAGTGTCTGTAATTTTCTCTGCCATGTTCTGTTTATTTTTGTTTGTCCAGGAAAGCCGCCAGTGCTGCGAATGTGCCTTCAAACCCCTCGTGCATGCTTTCATTGATTGAGACAAAGCCCTCTATTTCTGCCTGGCTGGCGTTGATGGGCTCACCGGTCAGGTGAATCGTAGTTTTTCCATTTGTTTCCGTAAAACGGAGGCTATAGAATATTTCCACCGGAAGCGTTACGTCGAAGGGCGCTGGAATTGGATTAGCCTGTTCGTCCGCAAAAGCATTGGAAAACTCCAGCAAGTCGTAGGGCTCAATGGTTTTGAACAAAAACCTGGCATAGTTCACGTTGCCATTGAAATCCATTTTGAAATGGAAGACACCACCGGGCCTGAAGTCGAGGCTGATAGCACTGTTTTTAGTTTCCACAGGTCCCCACCATTCGTTCAGTGCTTCGGCTGTGCTAAAGGCATTGAAAACTAGCTCCTTGGGAGCATTGAACTCATAAGACAGCCTTAGCTTGTCTTTGTCTGAAATTGTTGCAGCTGTCATTTGTCGGTCTTTTTTTCTGATTGAAGTTTGGTCAGGTATTTATCGAGTGAATCGAATTTGTCCATCCAGAATTGCTTGTATTGCTCAATCCATTGCGACACTTCCCCAAGGCCTTCCAGTTTGGCCTCGCAGTAGCGCTCCCGGCCTTGCTGACGAATGGAGATCAATCCGCACTCTTGTAAAATTTTAACATGAAGGGACACCGCCTGTCTGCTCACATCAAATTTCTCCGCCAGGGAATTTACATTGAGCGATTGGTGGGCCACCATACCGATGATCTCCCGCCGGGTAGGGTCTGCTATTGCCTGAAATACATCTCGTCTGGCCTCCATAATATGCAAGTGTTTGCTTGCAAATATATACGCAAGCATTTACTTGCGCAATAATTGAGTCGAAAATTTTTTCCGTGACAGAAAAAAAGCCTTCCAAAAAAGCGGAGGCTTAAAACATCCCAATGGAGATGCGTATGCAAAAAGTAAGACGGAAAAAAGGGTAGCTATATCTGTATAACTACCCTTCCAGCTAAGCTCCGACCTGCTTTTCCTCAGGTTGGGCAGACACATCTTTGAAAAGCAGCATCTCGCCAATTCTGGCCGAAGCACCATCGTAAAATCCGTTCGCCCCCTGGTAATCGTCCGGATTTTTGAACGTGCCGAAGATGTAGTCATACATGGGGAAGTCGGAGTAGTTGTATTTGTGTACCCCACGGGCGTGGTGCACCGCATGCTGCTCAGGCCTTTGAATAAAGTAGCCCAGCCATACTGGTGTTTTGATATTGGCATGCTGGAATTGGCTTAAAAAATTCAGCGAAAAAATAATGATGCTGATAGCCGGGGCCGATAAGCCCATAAAAAATGCAAAACAGAAGCTTCCCAGCAATGTAAAGCCCACCATGTCCATCACACTGAAATAATATGTACTCGGAATATCTACACGTTCCGCACTGTGGTGCATCTGGTGTGCCACTTTCCAGAGAAAATCCGACTTGTGCATGGCTTTGTGATAGAAGTAGAGCAGAAACTGGTAAAAAAACAGGCCAATGATTACCTGTGTGGCCGTTGGCATCCAGGACAAGTCAAGCAGCTGATAGCTGGCAAGAAAGCCGTCGGTGAAATAGGGTAAATAGGAGTTCAGGAAAAAAAATACGGCAAAGCCTGTCAGGCCTCTTAGTGTAGCGTATTTAATCCTGGGCATGTTTTTGTTTCTTGGGAAAAGTTGTTCCCAAATGTAGAGCGTTGCAAACATCCCGATGACAATAAGAGACAGAGGATCAAGCAGAATTTCTAATGGTGTCGACATAAAAAATGATTTAAACTAAAAAAATGATTTAACTAAACAGACTAGTTGGTGCAAATATAGAGATAGTTATTTTTATACCAACTAGTCTGTTTAATTTTTTTTATATTTGGGCTATGGCGAGAGATGGAAAGCCCACCAGGGATAAAATATTGGCAGAGTCGAAGGCACTCGTATTGGAAAATGGTTTTGCGGGTACCTCGGTCGACCAAATTTTGGAGCGGAGCCAAATTACAAAAGGGGCGTTCTTCTATCATTTCAAATCGAAAGCCGACCTGGCCAGGACTTTAATGGATGTTTTTTCAGCCGAAGACCTGGCTGATCTTGACAACGCCTTGAAGGAGACTGCTCCTTTAATAGGCGACCCACGGCAACGATTGCTTAAATTTGTTCAGCGTTACGTGGACATGATGGCTACTCTGGAAGCACCCTACCCCGGTTGCCTGTATGGTTCGTATAGTTATGAGCCAAGTCAATTCAGTGATGAGATTAAGCAGAAAATATCAGATGCCATTCTTACCTGGAGAAGCGCCCTGGAAGAAATGCTGGATGAAACGATCAAAGTACACGGCATGAAAATACCTGTCGATAAGAAATCGCTCTCTGATCAGTTTGTTGTCATTCTCGAAGGAGCCTTTATTATTTCAAAAGCGCTGAATGAACCAAAGCTAACTGCCGAGCAGCTGAAGCACTTCAAAAACTACCTCGAGTTATTGTTCGAAAGTTAGGTCTGCGGTCTTGCTTCTTTATTTTTGAGGGCCGTCATGCACCAACTGTAAGCCAATTGATGTCCTTGGCTTGAAACCCGTCCACACTTCTTCGCTCGAATTGACAGGCACATCAAGGAATTTCTTGTAGTCCGTGATGCCCTTTAAATGCATGCCCAAAAAGGCAGTAACAAAGTGTTGATTGATATTATTGATCCGGCGCATGTCCCACACCGAATCAGCATAGCGCAGGTATTCGTTGATATTCAACCCCGGCTGCATGGCCTCCACCGGCGGTGGGTTGGGCGCCACATTGTGCCGTGCGTCGATATAAGTGAGCATATACCTGTCGGAATTGACAGCACCTTCATAAATGGCTTTGATGCCTTTTTCATAGCCGGAAACATCGTCCATGCTGCCAGCGACAAACAGCGATGGAATTTTGATACCAGCCAGTCCTTCCGCATCCCAAAGTCCTCTTTCCATGCCCCATGGAGCAAAGGCCACAATCACTTTGATCCTCGGATCGATGGAAGCTTCAAAAGCAGCATTGCCTCTCATGCGTACGGCCAAAGCCTTGCTACCCCCCGTCATGCCACCAAATAGCTCCACGGCTTGCTGACTGTAGCCACCACCTGCCACATTCACAGCACCATAGCCACCCATGGAGTAGCCGACGAGCGCTGTGTTGTCGGTATTCACCAGGCCTGCCAGAAAAGAACTCTTGTCTTTGCTAAGCCTGGCCATTTCGTTCAGCACAAAAAGATCATCCAGCGAGCGATTGAGCAGGGTGCTAGGGAAGCCCGCCGCATCTCTGAACGTAGACTCCATGTGATCGATGGAGACCACCACATAGCCCTTGGAAGCCAGGTTTTCCGTGAGGTAGGTCATCAGGTAGCGGGAACCTGTGTAGCCGTGCGACACAATCACCAGCGGATAGGGGCTGTCTTTTAGCAGTGGCGCCGCTTTTCGGGTAGCTCTGCCAGCAAAGGTAAAGGGGATGATGGGGCGGTTAGGATTGCCATTTTGCCCCATCACTTCATCGTAGCTAATCACGGCAGCCGGAGCACTGGTGGGGTACCACACCTCCAGCGTCAGCTTTCGGTCGTAGCGGGCTAGGCTGTCTTTGGCATAGCTCAGGACATCCACCTGGTTTTTGTTCACCACTTCTATGGTTTGCACGCCTACTGCATAACTGCCTCTGGCCGATAGCTCGGGAGCATCGGGCAGTGCATCGCCGTAAATGAAGGTTTTCTGAGCGCTTTGGCTAAAAGCTGGCTGGCAAATGCTGGAAACAACAAGAAGCAGAAAGATAAATAGGGCAGGGCGGCGTGTCATAGGTAGTTGAAGTAAGTAGTGTTTCAATATAGAGAAAACACGGGAATTGGGGGAAGGTTTTGGAGGGGGAGGTGTTCAACGGCTTTGCAGGTTTTCTAACCTACAGTTGGGGTAACTAGTTGTTGCTGTCGCAAAAGCGAAAAAAATCACGTAAAAGAGATTCTAGATCAAAACTTGGGCTGCTCCTTTTAATCACCTTGTACTGTCCATTCTCCCTCCACTCAAGAATCCAATCTGGAGCGCAAAAGTGCGAACGGTTGAGCATCTCTATATTTTCTGAAATGAAAGGCTCTAATTCCCCGATTTCAAGATAAGTTATGAGGTCAATATTTCTTTGAAATAGCGAACTGTCTAGTGCAAATTCACTCGTCTTAAATCTAAATTTCAGAGAATCTGAGATCGCCGACTTCTCAAATATATCGTTCTTGTAAGTGGGCCAGACTTCTACTCCCATTTTTTTGATTTTCCTTCGCAGTTTCGAAATTTCCCGGCTAGTTAATTTCTCCTGATCGAAGTATGATAGTTTATATGAATTGTCAGCTTCGGTCTTGCAAACCGCCCGATACCCATTTGGAGAACTCTCGATTCTAACTATTCTGCTAACGTCGTGGCATGGAAAATAACAAATTCGAAGCACTACGGACTCCGCTTCTTCAATTACTGGCTCTTCAAAAAGCAAAAGTCTGATCCTATTTCGCTCTAAGTTTGACCAGAACACGAACTTTTCCTCCATCCTTTCAGTAGTGTCAATTTTTCCTTCAGATATGAGGCGTTTCAGAATTGGGGTGAAATAGTGTACTGTGTCAGTCACAGCACCGGAATAAATGAACCTAGCTGGTTGGCCCCGAACCTGAAACAAGACAGCCATAGTCAAAGCAATCAAAAAGCTATTCTTCATTCGCAAGAATTGGTAGTAGAAATCGAATATAAGAACTGTCTACTTCTTCTAATATTATTTGCGTCATTCATGATATTGCTAGGGTGTTCAAGTTTGCGAATTGACATAGCGCAACCGCCCAAATCACCTAGTTTGTTCATTTTCTTATTGCCTCGTCGGCTCCAGGGACTTCCAGATAGGTGACGTGCATCCTTTAAACCTCCTGCTATTTTCGTACCTTTTACCCTCCACTTTCCAAATGCGCTATGACCCCATCACTAATTCTAATTACCTTATCTCTTCTCGTTTTCCAACCCGTCTCCGCCCAAAACTACGACGAGTCCAAAGCAGGTACTTACACCCTCCCTCCGCTGCTAGTAGACAGCAACGGGAAAACAGTAAAGAACAAAAGCCAATGGGAAGCGTCGAGGAGGGCAGAGGTACTCCAATTATTTGAGGACAATGTGTATGGCACAATGCCGAAAGCATTCGACAGTATTTCGTTCAAGGTTGTCAACGACCAGCCCGGTGTGATGCAGGGAGCGGCACACCTGAAGGAAACTGAGGTGACCATTTACAACAACGGGCAGCACGCCACCATCCATGTGGTGCTGTTTACCCCACAACTGGCAAAAAAGGCAGTAGCTACTTTTCTGCTGATCAACAATCGAAGCCCGAAAAATACCCTGGCCTCACGTGACACCATCATGGGCTTCTGGCCTGCCGAGCAGGTGATCGCAGCGGGCTATGGCATTGCTGCCTTCCATGTGAGTGATGCGGCACCCGATGACAAAGACACTTACCAGAACGGCTTGCTGAGGCTCTTCCCTGATGAGCTCACCAGAGACAACGGCATGAAAGCCATTGGCGCCTGGGCCTTTGGTGCAAGCAGGGTGCTGGATTACTTCGAAAAAGAAGCGTTGGTAGATCACAACAAGGTGATTGTAGTCGGCCATTCCCGTGGAGGAAAAGCTTCTTTGTGGGCAGCTGCGAAAGACCAGCGCTTTGCCATGTGTGTGACCAACTGTTCCGGGAACACAGGGGCCGCTTTGTCAAAAAGGAATTTTGGGGAAACCGTGGAAGTCATCAATACCGCCTTTCCGCATTGGTTCAACGCCAATTACAAAAAGTACAACGGCAACGAAGCGGCGCTTCCTGTCGATCAGCACATGCTGATTGCCCTGGCGGCCCCACGGCCTGTGTATGCCACCAATGCCACCGAAGACCTTTGGGCTGATCCCACCGGCACCTACCTGGCGATGCGAAATGCCGAGCCGGTGTTTAATCTGTACAGCCGTCAGTCGCACCTGCCCGCCACACCTCCAAAGCCTGATAGCCCCATCATTGCCTGGCCGTTGTCGTACCACAACCGCACAGGCATTCACGACTTAACTTTCTACGACTGGGCGCAGTTTATCATTTTTGCGGATAAGTATTTGAAGTGATGCGGGATGATATCGCCGTTCTGGTGGGCTGTCTTCACCCACCAGCGCATCGTCGGTTAGACTATTGGTAATCTTTTCTGGCCCACTTCACGGTCGGCTCAAACCACTCCTTCATTAGCGGAAAGAGGAAGCCGTGCTCTTTGCCGGTATTGAGTTCGATGTTTTTGAAATGCCCTATATGGCAGGTCGATTTTTCTATTCTGCCGGCAAGTGATACAGAGCCATGGTCAGTTTTTTCGTTAATCGCCAGGATATTGCCGCACAGGTCAATGTCAGGGATTTGCTCCACCAGCCCTTCATAAGAGCTACCGATAAACACAAAATTCAGCTGCTCATTTCTTGCATAGGTCGAAACATACTGCGCTATGAATCCGCCCTTAGACGTTCCAACGACAGTGATTTTGCCTGGCTCAACACCCATTTGAAGCAAGCTGTCGATCTGCTCCTTTACTTGGCGGGCGTAGGTTTTCTCGTCGGTATTGGCCTTTCTTTTTTCGCTGATCACTGTAAACCCCTCTTTCTTAAAAGCGCTTACGATCTCCTGGTACTCAGCCCTGCCGTATTTGGGATGACCTTCATTAAGCTCATGATCTTCTATCCACTTGTTGTGCAGAAAAAACAGGTAGCGCTCGTCGTTGGCAGCGCACGAAAGCAGCGACGTGCAAAGAATGATGACAATTATTGTTAGCCGCATGCGCCGCTTGATTGTTTGTATCGGAGATTGTTGAAGGTAGTTATTAGTCAGGCTATAACCTGACATGCAGTTCGATTTCGTCAGGATATAGTCTGACATTATATAACAAAGTGCACATGATTTTTACAAAAAGAGTCTGGCCAGCTCACTCCAAAATCACCTTCTCCAGCTTCTCCTCCACTACTTTGCCATCTTTCATCGACACGAAGTAGCAATTGGCTTCTGGTTTGGTGGCGACCACTTTGAAAGGCTTACCGTTTTTGAAAATGATGCCTGAGTAGTTGTCCATGGCGTAGCCAGCTTTGAAGATGCCGGTTTCGATATTTTTCATGTAGAGCGGGCGGCGAAATTCTTCGGCGTCATAATGCGGGCTATGGCTATAAGGAAGGAATCCAAGACCTTCCACAACCGTCAGCTCGATGGGGCGGGAGTCGGTGGTGCCATTGTCGAACCAGCAGAGCGAACCGGCACTTCCGCCTGCCAGGATGATGCCTTTCTCAAGTGCCTTTTTGAGCACTACATCAATGCCCTGGGCTTTCCAGATAGCCATCATGTTGAGGGTGTTGCCGCCGCCTACATAGATAGCATCTACATTGAGCAGCGCCTCTTCAAACGTCTGCTTTTGGTTATATGAGCTGATCCATACTCGTTGCACCGATGGCTCTACTGACAGGTCATGAACCAGTTCATAAAAGCGGATAATCCCCTGCTGGCTGTCGCCAGAAGCAGTAGGCAGGTAGCAGATCTTCGGCCGTTCTTTCCCGGTTAGCTTAATGATTTCTTTGATGAACAGTTTGTTCTGCCCACCGCCAAAAGGGAAAATGTACTGATCCTGGGCAAGAGCGAAACCTGTTGCAGATAGAATGGCGAGGCTGAGTAGGATTAATTTTTTCATTGCTATAAATTAAGTGGCATGGTGATAGTTAATGAGGTGATTTTAAAGGCTTTGCAGTCACACTGTCATATTGAGCCTGTCGAAATATTTATAAAACGTAATCGATAGGGTTTCGACAAGCTCAACCTGACATCTGTGTGGCCTTTAAAATCACCTTCATCCAAATTTTTGAAAAATTTTATTGCTCACTCTTCACCGTCGGGTACTTAATGCCCAACTGCTCAAGGTAGGTGCCATATTTGCTTTCGTCGTAGTAAAACGGCTTTAGTTGAGGTCGGAATTCATCCTGAATTTCGGTATTCAAATGAGTTGCCGGCTTCTCATCGTCAGCAATCATGGGCTTGTACTCAGTGTCCATCATTTGCACGTTGCGATAATAGTCCCAGGCCTGTGTTACCAGCTCTGGCTTCAGCAGAAAATCCACCAAAGTCATGGCCTCGGCTTTTGCACCCGCCACTACCCCCTTGTGGGCAATAGGTGTCGCCATGGCTACGGCATTGGCCCAATGGTGACCGGGCAGCCCGGGGATATTGGAGGGAAAACGCATGGTGACTGTAGGCAGCTTCCAGCTGATATCACCGATGTCGTCAGAACCGCCGCTCACGAAATTACGTGTCGGTGGTTTCAGCGTGTCGAGTGCCGTTGGTAGCCCCTCCTGCTTGGGGTTGCCGAGCTCCTTTTGCAGCGCCTTAGCCAAAGTCTGGTCGTCATCACTCCAGGTAGGCAGGCCAACCTTTTTAATGTTCTCGTACATGGTTTCTGCAATCACTTTGTTGAAGTGGCGGGGCCAGGCGCTGCCCAACACTCTCCGGGTAACTGTCGTTCCCGTCATCATGGCGGCACCATCGGCGATGCGGTTGCCCTTTTCATACATCTCCATGATTTTTGGGTAGGTCACGTTGCGGTAGTAAAACCAGATAGAAGCCTTGGATGGCACCACATTGGGCTGGTCACCGCCGTCTTTGATCACGTGGTGCGACCGCTGTAGCGGATCAAGGTGCTCCCGCTGGTACTGCCAGCCGATGGACGTAAGCTCTACGGCATCCAAAGCGCTCTTGCCTCTCCAGGGGGCACCAGCAGCATGGGCGGCCTCACCCTCAAAAGAGTACTCCACAGAGATCAGGCCGGTACCGGAGGCTTGCCCGTAGGAAACGCCAAAGTTATTGCCTACGTGCGTAAAGATCGAAATGTCCACATCGTCGAAATAGCCATCACGGGTGTAGAACGCCTTTGTGCCTACCAGCTCTTCAGCCACACCAGGCCAAACAATCAGCGTGCCTGACATTTTTTCCCGCTCCATGATTTCCTTCACTGCCAACACGGCGGCAATGTTGAGCGGCGTGCCTGAGTTGTGCCCTTCACCGTGGCCGGGAGCACCTTCCACAATCGGATCGTGGTAGGCTACGCCGGGCTTCTGCGATGCCTTTGGGATGCAGTCAAGGTCAGAGCCGATAGCGATCACGGGCTTGCCGTTGCCCCATTTTGCAAACCAGGCGGTAGGAATGCCCGAAATGCCTTGTTCAATGGTGAAGCCATTTTCTTCCAGAATACCGGTGAGGTATTTGGATGTTTCCACCTCCTGGAAGCCGAGCTCCGAAAAGCTGAATACCTTGTCGACCATTACCTGCGCCAGTTTGGCGTTAGCCTCTACTTTGGCGGCCGCTTCTTTCTTCAGCGCCTCAATTTGTTTGGCACTGTACTTTTTGGCCTGGCCCATCAACAGTGCAGGGGCGCATGCCAGCATAAAACAAACAGTAAGAATCTTTTTCATAGTAAACGGTTTAGTGTTAGAACTCCTGGAAGAGAGGTTCCCCCTTGGAGAGCAGAGTCACCTTGAGGAGACTTCTCCCACCTAGTGGCGGTTCGAAGTGACGTTCATTAATTAGGTTTTGATTGTCAAATATTCATTGAAGTAATCTGGCTTTTTCGTTTTTACCAGACGAACTTAGACGAACGGAAAAAACAACGTTTGTAAACGGTTTGCAAAAGTTACAGCTACCTGCGCCCATTACCCGATTTGCACCCACGCCCAGTGGTTTTTTACACGTGGGTAACGTTTATTCTTTTCTTATCACCTGGCTATTAGCCAGAAAAAATAATGGACAAATTTTACTCCGGATCGACGACCTGGATCAGGAAAGGGTGAGGCCGGAGTATGTGGAGAGCATTTTTCGCACGCTGGAATGGCTGGGGCTGGACTGGGATTTGGGGCCTTCTTCTGTTCAACAGTTTGAGAAAGAATACTCACAGCTACGGCGGATGGAGTTGTATGAGACTGCTCTGCAAAATCTGAAAAAAGAGGAGGCGGTGTTTGGCTGCGATTGCTCCCGGAAGTTGGTGAAAAAACTAATAGAAGAGCATAACTACAAGGGAATATGCCAGTATAAGGGTCTTGACCTGGATGACCATGACATCAGCTGGCGGTTGAAGACCGATGGCATGGCTGTGGTACAGATGAAGCGTTACAAACAAGCGCTGAGTGTGGAGGAGTTGCCGTACTCACAGTCTCATTTTGTGGTGAGAAGGAGGGACGGCATCCCAGCTTATCATTTGGCTTCGGTGGTCGACGATGAGTACTTTGGTGTGAACATGATTGCGAGAGGAGAAGACCTTTTTGAGAGCTCTGTTGCACAGCTTTATTTGGCTGAAAAGTTGGGGTTGAGAGCTTTTTCTCAGGCTGAATTTTTTCATCACGCCCTGATCATGGACGAGGGACGGAAGCTTTCCAAGTCGCAGCAGTCTTCAGCCGTGTTGGATGAGTTTTCTCAGGACAAGGCAAAGCTGCTCCGAAAGCTTGGGGGCTGGCTTGGCGTTCCACCGGAGGCGTGCGGGAGTTTGGAGGAGATGATGAAGCAGTTTTCTTTTGAGCGTGTTGCACGAACTATTTCTAACTAAGTGGCAAAGTCGGCGGTTGTTCTCTTCGTCCTTGCGGGCTCAAAAAAATCCCTACCTTTTTCACCCCAACCAACGTCCGAATTCTCTGTAACCATTTCGTAATTTGCCGATCCGCAACTTTTAGCAACCCATGCGTTAAAAATCGTTAAATCCCTTACTGCAACAACGAATACTGTTATATTGAAGAGCTGAACATTCTAAAATTCAGTAGAATACAAAAGGACAACTCAAAAAAGGACTAATTATGCTTATTGGAAACTACCTCAAACTTGCTTTCAGGCACCTCCTGAAAAGCAGGGAAACCTCGGTTATTAATCTCGGAGGCCTCATTGTAGGCTTCACATGTGCGCTTCTTATCTTTCTTTTTGCCAAAAACCAGCTCAGTTTTGACAACTGGAACAGCCAAAAGGACAACACCTATAGGGTGCTCACCATCGACGAAGCCCTGGGAGTTAGCAGCAACCTGGTAGGCATCACCATGCCAGCTATTGGCCCGGCCATGAAAACCGAACTGAGCCAGGTGAAGGAAATCACACGGGTCAGCTACAGCGGCCGTAACCTGGTGGAGTACAACGACGTGCCGCTTTACACGGAGAACTGCGCTTACGTCGAAAACTCGATTTTCAATGTGTTCGACCTGGAGCTGCTGGCTGGCAACAAAGAAACAGTGTTACTCAGTCCCAACACTGCGGTTTTGACCGAGAGCTTCGCCAGGAAAGTATTTGGCATTGAAGATCCGATGGGCAAAACAGTTGAAATCGATAACTCAACCAACATGCAGGTGGTGGGCATTGTGAAAGACCTGCCTTCTAATACCCACTTGAGGTTTGACCTTATGGCATCACTTGTGCCCACCGAAGCGGACAGCTCTACCAGGCAGTTTCTCAGCACCTGGCGGTCTATAGCTATTACCACTTATGCAGTGCTTGAGCCTGATGCCAGCGAGGAAACTACGGAAGCCGACATGGAAGCGCTGATCAGAAAAAATGATGTGGGTGAGAATTTTTCGGTCACTTTACAACCGCTCAATGATGTGCATCTGAGCTCTACGGGCATACTGTTCGACAACTTCAACTTCGCAAAAACAGATCTCAACTATGTGTACACACTGCTGATGGTGGGATTGTTTGTTATTCTCATTGCCACTTTCAACTTTATGAACCTCAGCACAGCCCGCTCGGCTAATCGAGCTAAAGAAGTGGGCATGCGCAAAGTATTGGGGGCCTACAAGCCACAACTGGTCGTTCAGTTTCTAAGCGAAGCCATTCTGTTGTGTACAATCGCCACGTTAGTTTCGCTGCTGGCAGTTGGCCTCTTGTCCAGCTACCTTGATTTTGGCATCCCTGGTAACCTGTTGGCTTATCTCCTTTCTGATGCGACCACTGTGGTCGGCATTGTCGCCATTACATTGGGTATTGGGGTACTTGCAGGTTTTTACCCGGCCTTTTTCTTGTCTGGCTTCCAGGCTCTCAAGGTACTCCGTGGCAACTTCAAAACGGGCAAGAGTGGGGTGTGGCTTCGCAGGTCGCTGGTGATCATTCAGTTCACAGCTTCTGTAACTATGATCATCGGCACAGTGGTGGTAGGAAGGCAGCTCAACTATATCAAAAGCATCGACAAGGGCTTTTCTGAGGAGCAGATTATTACACTAAGCCTAAGCGACCAGACCGTTCAGCAGAAGGCGGAGGCGATGAAAAACGAGCTGCTACAGCAGAGAGGCGTTTTGTCAGCAGCCTATTCATCGAGCATGCCTGGGAGAGGCTTTGGGCGCAGAGGCATTCGGCCGGAGGGAAGCGACCCTGATGATGTGTGGATCGTGAGCGTGATGTCAGTCAACGAAGACTATTTTCCGCTAATGGGTATGGAAATAGTAAAGGGGAGGAATTACTCGAAAGACTTTCCTGCCGACGAACAGCAAAGCCTGATTATCAATGAAGCTGCAGCCGCTGCTCTGGGCTGGGATGAGCCGGTTGGAAGAAAGATTGGGTATGGGCCGGCTGAAAGAACGGTCGTGGGCGTGGTGAAGAACTTTCACTTCGCTAATATGCGTCACAGGATTGAACCCATCATCATTCCCTACAACCCCAATGCGACCTCAACACTTTCTGTTAAAATTGATGCTTCTCTGACGAAAGAAGTACTGGCGGCTATGGAAAGCACATGGAAAACGATGTTACCAGCCCACCCATATGAGTACACCTTCTTCGATGAGGAATTTGGTCGCCAATACGAAAGTGACGAAGAGTTTGCGGGCCTGATTCAGAACTTTACCTGGCTGTCCATCTTTATTGCCTGCCTTGGACTTTTTGGACTGTCCACTTTTACTGCCGAGCAAAAGGTGAAGGAGATAGGCATCCGCAAAGTGCTGGGAGCCTCTGTGCAGGGAATAGTATTTTTGCTTTCTCAGGAGTTTTTGAAGCTGGTGGTAGTGGCCTGCCTGATTGCAGTGCCCATTGCGTGGCACTCCATGGACGGCTGGCTCGACGGCTTTGCTTACCGCATCGAGTTGAAGTGGTGGTTCTTCATTGCTGCAACGGGAGCAGCGGTGCTCATTTCAGTTTTGACCGTCAGCTACCAGTCGATCAAAGCAGCGATAAGAAACCCTGCCGGATCACTGCGAACAGAGTAGGCTAATTTTTATGCAAAGGTGCAGACTATACAAGCTTGTTGGTTTGACCCATCAAATCTGCGCCTTTGCATATTTCTTTTTAATATTTCAAAATAATTTGCGTCGGAAGTGTAACGTTTGGAGTCTTTGGTAGTGCTATACGGTAGCAATTCTATTATTATCAATGAAGGACACCATTTTATTTTTTTTGATGGCCTGCCATTTTTTTACCCAGGCCCAAATTGACTCTACTAAATCATATACCACTGCGCATATCATAGGGGCTGCACCTGAAATAGATGGATATATTGATGACCCCGTTTGGAACGAAGTAGATTGGGCTGGAGGTGATTTTCGCCAGGTGAACCCTGATAAGGGGAAGCCAGCGTCAGTTCAGACCAAATTTAAGATACTCTACGACGCCAAAAACCTTTATGTGGCTTTCAGGTGCTATGATCCCGAACCAGAAAAAATAGTGAAACGTATGTCACGGCGGGACGGCTTCGATGGAGACTGGGTAGAAATTAATATTGACAGCTACTACGATAAAAGGACTGCATTCTCCTTCACCTCGTCGGTCTCAGGTGTAAAGGGTGATGAGTACATTTCGAACAATGGTGACAATTGGGACGACAGCTGGGATCCAATTTGGTATCTCAAAACAAGCATTGATGAAGAGGGCTGGGTCGCCGAAATAAGAATTCCGCTAAGCCAGCTTCGATTCGCTGAAAAACCAGAGTTAACCTGGGGCATACAAGTGCAGCGCCTTTTCTTCCGCAACCAGGAGCGCTCGCAGTGGCAGTATATCCCTCCTGATGCTGCCGGTTATGTACACCTGATGGGGGAAATGACTGGAATCAAGGGAATAAAGCCACAGAAACAGCTTGAAATACAACCCTATATAGTGACTAAAATGGAGCGCTTTGAAAAAGAAGAGGGCAATCCATACACAACCGGCCGCTCTGCTGGAGTAGATGTGGGTCTTGACGCAAAAATCGGGATCACCAGCGACGTCACCCTCGACCTTACCGTAAATCCGGATTTTGGCCAGGTAGAGGCCGATCCATCTCAGGTCAACCTCAGCGCCTTCGAGCTTTTCTTTCAGGAGCGGAGGCCCTTCTTTACCGAAGGAAATAATACACTCAACTTTCCTGTTTCGCAAAACGACGGCAATATTCTGTTTTACTCACGCCGCATTGGTCGCCAGCCCCAGGGAGGTGTGGACACCGATGCTTCGGGAGATGACACTGTGAATGAGTACGTAAAACCCAATAATCGAACGACTATTCTTGGTGCTGCCAAGCTCACAGGCAAGAATAAGAAAGGATTTTCCTGGGGAATCCTTGAAAGCGCTACCTCAAAAGAGTATGCTGAAATCGATAGCCTCGGCAGCACCAGAAAAGAGGAGATAGAGCCGTTTACCAACTACTTTGTCGCTCGTGGACAGCAGGATATTAACAAGGGTAATACAATTCTTGGAGGTATTGTCACCGGAGTAAACCGCAATATTAAAGACCAACAACTGGACTGGCTGCACGACGCTGCCTACTCAGCTGGCGTCGATTTTCTGCATAACTGGAGTGAACGAAAATATTATGTCAGCAGTAAAATAATGATGAGTCATGTGCAGGGAAGCATGGAGGCTATTTCCAACACACAGCTGTCGTCGGAGCGATATTTTCAAAGGCCAGACAATGATCACACTGAGTACGACCCAACACGCACCTCCTTGAGTGGCACTGGTGGTGAAGTGATTGTTGGGAAGAAAAGTGGTAATCTGATTAGTGATCTGGGTTTGGTTTGGCAGTCTCCCGGGTTCGAGCTAAACGACATAGGCTACCTGGCACAAACCGATAATTTTTCGCAGTGGTTCTGGATGCAATACCGCATCCTGCAACCCAAAGGTATCACTCGCTGGCAACGTTACAATATCAACCAGTGGCGGGAGTATGATTTTGGCTGGCGCAGCCTCAACGAAGGATACAATGTAAATGCGCATGCTGAGTTCAAAAATTTTTGGCAGTCGGGAGGTGGTGTTACCTACAGAGTCCGAAGTGCTTCCAATGCTGATTTGCGTGGAGGCCCAACCATTGCTTATCCTGGGGTATTCAATTTTTGGGCTTATACAGGCACAGACCCCAGAAAAAAATTCCATGTAAACATCAATCCGGAATTTGGGATAGGTAAAGAAAGTTACCGGCGATACGCAGGTGTGTATCTGGACTTCACGCTTAGGCCAACTAATGCCCTGAATATCTCTGTTTCTCCTACTTTCGAGACCAGCGAGAACCAGTTGCAATATGTGTCGTCTCCTACCGCAGAAGGCGAGAACAGGTATATAGTAGGCACAATTGACCAAACAACCGCCAGGGTCGTCTTTAGAGCTACCTACATGATCACACCGAATCTTTCGGTGCAATACTACGGGCAGCCCTTCGGCACCTCGGGTAAATACAGTGAATTCAAATCAATTACGGACGCCAGTGCGGCCGAATATGCGCAGCGTTACATTCTGCTCCCTGCCGGTGTCATGTCAACAAGCAGCGACCAATATTTTGTGGATGAAAACAATGACGGAACCTCCGATTACTCCTTCGGGAAACCGGACTTCAATTTTGGTCAGTTTCGCTCCAATATGGTCGTCCGCTGGGAGTATATTCCGGGCTCCACGTTGTTCGTTGTCTGGACGAGAGAAAGAAACGGCGCATTTTACGATTCAATTCCTGGCCACGACAAATACTCTTTTGATTTTGAGGAAAAGGGCCACAATATTTTCCTTTTCAAGTTTACGTATAGGTTCGTTTTGTAGAGACTTTAAATTCACGAAATGACCTCATCAAGAAGCACTATTTAATCCAGTAAGGCCGCTATCGGCGTTGCCAAATTTTGTCATCAAAAAAAGAAAAAGACTCACAGCAGCGAGTCCTTTTTCTTTACCTATTCCTCCCTTCCAACTTCGAAGAGGTGTGTTAAGCGTGAAGGGTTCTTAATTATCTTTCTTCTCTTTTTCTATCATGGAAGAAGTGAGGTCGTTCAGTACTTCCAATTTCGTAGAGAAGTCACCTTTTAGTTTGTCCCGAAAGGTCTTCATATTGTCTAACAATGACTGCATGCTGTCGGGGATGGCTTCCTCCAAATACTGCCGCATGCGCTTGGCCAGGGTAGGGGACTTTCCATTCGTAGAAATGGCAATTTTCAGGTCTCCTTTGCGAACGATAGAGCCAAGGTAAAAATCACACAGAGCCGGAGTATCTGCTACATTGGTCAAAATGCCCAGCTCGGCTGTCTTTAGCTTGATTTCTTTGTGTAGTTCAAAGTTGTCGGTGGCCAGTATCACCAGCTGCTTGTTTTTCAGGTCGTCAAACTCAAATTTTCTGTAAGTGAGGACTACATTCGGAGAGCTTTTTGCCAGCTTTTCAGTTTCCTCTAAAAAGCGATCAGCTACTACGGTTACATTGGCCAATGGATTGTTGACCAGCAAAGCGGTAAGCTTTTCGAGCCCCACATTGCCGCCACCCACAAGCAGCGTGTTAAAGTTCTCAAGCTTCAGGAAAACCGGAAAGAGCGTATTTTGGCTCATGCCTTCTTTTCCAGTTGTTCCAATATCGTTGCCATGAATTCTTCCTTCTGCGCAACTTTTACCACTTCACCAATAACGATAATGGCCGGGCTGCCGAGTCTTTTTTCCCGGGCAATAGAGGTGATGTTCGACACAGTGCCAATCCCCATTTTTTGATTGGGAAGGCTGCCATTCTGGATAATAGCGACAGGCGTTTCGTCTTTTTGAAACCGGGAAAAGATCCTCATAATCTCCTTCAGCTTGTTCATGCCCATCAGGATGATAACAGTGGCATTTGACTGGGCGGCATAATAGAGATCGTTCGATACTTTGCCGCCGCTGGTGGTACCAGTAATCACCCAAAAGCTATCGCTCATACCCCGGGCGGTTAATGGTATATTGTTAATGGCTGGAACAGCATGTGAACTGCTGATGCCAGGAATTACTTCCACATCAATCCCAAAATTTTTCACGTAATCCATTTCTTCCTGCCCACGACCAAAAATGAAAGGATCGCCGCCTTTCAGGCGTACCACATGCCCGTAGTTATAGGCATGCTCCACAATCAGCTTATTGATTTCCTCCTGCTTGTAGCTATGTCTGCCAGCTCTTTTGCCCACAAAAAGTCTGACCGCCGACGCAGGGGCATAGTCGAGCAGGTCTTCGTTAACCAGGGCGTCGTAAAGCACTGCGTCAGCCGATTGCAAGGCCTTTACTGCTTTCAGCGTAATTAGGTCAGGATCGCCCGGTCCGGCGCCAACCAGCGAGACTTTCGGTAAGTTTTTTATTTGTGTATTCATTGTCGGGCGCTGATTAAATAATTAGTTGGAGGTAATAAGCTGCCTGGTACGGACGGCTTTCACCTTTTCGATAAACGCAGCTGCTTCCTCTTTAAATGTGCTGGCGAACGCTTCCGTCGGTTCGTTACTGCTTATTTTGGTGATGTGTGCTTCGAAGCTGCCTTCCGGGAAGGAGAACTCCCCTTTTTCAACAAAAATTCTGTCAAAATCTCTGATGATCGCTATCTGCGTGTTGTTTTTCACATCTTCGGAAAGCAACAGCGCCTTGGCTGAAGTGACAAACACATTGTAGCTATGATAAAGCGAGTCAGCCCAACGGCCCTCCGCAAACGCTTCATTCGCCCAGTCGAGCTTTTCCTCAGAATCATAGAACAACGTCGCCACCAGGTCAATGATCACCCCGGCACATTCACCCACGGCTGTTTCCACCTTGAAATTCTGTTCTTCACCCCAGTCCACAAAATCAGCCTCTGAGAGATCGTCAAGTGAAGTAAGGGGCTTCAGCAAAGTATAGAAATACCGGTCGCCTTGTCTGGCGAAGTAGTCTTTATAGTACTCACCATCGTTGCCATTTTCGTCGTAATCAGCCAAAAGCATACGGAGCGCTTCAGGCCCTCTTTTACTTGGTATCTTGATCACTTTGTTGGCGATTCGGCCATTGCCGTCGGCGTCAACTCCACCACCGAGGAGCACTTGCAGAGCAGGGAGTACCAGCCCGTCTTTTTTCTGAGAGCTGCCGTGGAAGCCAATACCAGCAATACCATGTTGTCCGCAAGAGTTAGGGCAACCGCTGATTTTAATGCTGATGTCACTGTTTTTAACCAGATCGGGAAATTCTTCCGTCATCACTCTCTCCAGCTCTACAGCGATGCCATAGCTGCTGGAAATTCCCAGGTTACACGTGTCGGTGCCTGGGCAGGCAGCCACGTCAGCAGTCGATTCGAAACCGGGATTGGCCAGCCCCAGCTTGTCTAATGCCACGTAAAGACCCCGGAGCGCCTCTTCCCTCACGAATTTTAGGATAAAGCCTTGCGTAACAGTGATTCTTAATTCATCAGCCGCAAATTCACTCACCACTTCCGCCAACGCTCTTGCTTTGTCGGAACTCAGATTGCCCAGCTGGGTTTTTAGTCCAATAGCGAAGAAGCCTTTTTGCTTCTGTGGAAACACATTGGTCTGCAGCCATAGTTGGTACCGTGCCTCATTGTCGATGCTTACTTCCTGATACACCTTTCCCTCCGGTTGTGGTTCGGGCTGCTGTACCGAATTTGTGTCGATTTTGTACGTCTTGTGTTTAAGTGCCGGATACTCCGCTTTAGCGAGATCGAGTAAACCCTGCAACCCAATTTCAGCCATCAAAAACTTCATGCGTGCCTTTTGACGGCGAGCCCTTTCACCATACCTGTCAAAAACCCGCAAGAGCGACTCGGCAAATGGAATGATTTGATCTTCTTCCATAAACTCATATGCCACCTGAGCCAGCATGGGCTGTGCACCAAGACCACCTCCCACAACCACTTTAAAACCTCTAACCTCTTTTCCATTTACCTGCTTGAATTTGGCAATGAACCCAATGTCGTGGATGAAAGAGAAGGCGGAATCCTCATCTGAAGAGGAGAAGGAAATCTTAAACTTTCTGCCCATTTCCTGACAGATAGGATTGCGCAGAAAATACTCGAATGTGGCCTGAGCATACGGCGTGATATCAAATGGCTCGTTGGGGTCGATGCCCGCCTTGGCCGAACCTGTTACATTTCTTACCGTGTTGCCGCAGGCTTCCCTAAGGGTAATCTTTTCCTTTTCCAGCTTGGCCCACAGTTCCGGCGTCCTGTCGAGGCTCACGTAGTGAATCTGGATATCCTGGCGGGTAGTGGCGTGCAGGGTGCTGCTGGCGAACTCATCCGACAAGTTAGCTATGTGCACCAATTGCTTGGTGGTGATTCTGCCGTAGGGCAGCTTGATCCTGACCATTTGCACACCTTGCTGTCGCTGACCATACACGCCCCGGGCAAGGCGCACGCTGCGGAACTTGTCGTCATCGATTTGCAGGTTCCTGAATTTTGAAATTTTGTCTGCCAGGTCAATGATGTCTTTCTCAATGACCGGATTGTTGATGTCTTCTAACTCACTTCTGAAACTTTGCATGGCTGAATTTTCTTGGGATAAAAAACAAAAAGCCTTTCCGCTTTGGTAGCTGGAAAGGCTTTCATTTATGTTTTGGATGGCGCTATTACTCGTTGTTTCGATTTGCTACCACACTAATTAAATGCCTTTCCGCTTCCGGACAACACCAGAACCAGCAAGCACACCTGTTTGAGGCGAACTCTTTCTCATTAATCAAAAATTGGGTAGCAGTCGAAATCACTAACTTTGAAATTTTATACAATGCTAAAGTTGGGATTTTATAAATCCAAAGATTGCGTCATAAATTTTACCCAATCCAAATAATCAGGCACTTTTCAGGCACTTTTTCAAAAGTTTCTTTGGCTTTTGGATATGCCTGACGTCAAGATAGTACACAACGGTGCCAGGATGTGCTACTCGTACCTGAGCACTCTAACGGGATTCCGCCTTGCTGCGTTTAAGCTAATGACAGAAACGGTCAGCACAATGACACTTGCGACCAGAAGCCCGGCTGCTCCAAACGACCACCAACTGATCCCGGCTTTGTAAGCGAATGCTGACAGCCAGGCATCGATGGCAGCAAAAGTGATAGGTGTGGCAACAAGAACCGACAACCCAAGTATCACCAGCAGCCTTCTGTTGAGCAAAAGGAGGATACCGGAAATGGAAGCACCAAGCACCTTACGGATGCCAATTTCCTTGGTGCGTTGTTGAACCATGAAGCTGGTGAGTCCATACAAGCCAATGCAGGCCACCAGAATGCTCAGTATGGAAAAGAAATTGATGGCACTGAGAAGTCGTTGCTCGTCGTTGTAAAAGCGGGCGAAATCTTCATCGAGAAAGGTGTAATTAAACGCTGCCTCTGATTCCATGCTTTCCCACTTTTCCCTGATGGCGTCAAGCGTAGCCGGGTAGTTGTTTCCGCTGAGCCGTGCGGCAATGTTCCAGCCGTTCATGCGGTTGAGGATACAGAGGGCGGGTTGCACTTGTTTGTGAAGCGATTGAAAATGAAAGTCTTTCAACACACCAACAATGTGGAGTGGCTGGCTGTCGTCTCCCCATATCTTAACGGTACGGCCCACAGGGTCGTCGTAGCCGAGGCCTTCTGCGAGGGTTTCGTTGATCACCACACCAGTGCTGTCGGAGGCGAATTTTGTGTCAAGAAACCTTCCCGATGTAACGCCGATATTGTACACGTCGCTGAATTTATCGTCAACCGTAAAGTAGGTGGACATTACACCGCTTTCGTTGACCGTGCCACCTTCAGGCACCGCATAGTAGGAGTTGTTGGTGTAACCGTCGCCAAGGGCGTCCATGCCGGCTGAGGCTATTACTACATTGGGCACCGTGGCCAGCTCCTGCAGAAATGCTTGCTGTTGTTTGAAGATCGCTGAGTTTTGACTCACCCTCATCACCACCACCTGCTCCTTGTCAAAGCCAAGGTCTTTGCTGAGCATGAACTGGTTTTGCCTGTAAATAAGAAGTGAGCCTGCAATAAGGCAAACCGTAACTACAAACTGGAAAGAAATAAGCAGCTCTCTGAAGGTTCGACTTCCTTTACCTTTCAACAGCTTGCCTTTTAGCGACTCCACCGGACTCCACGATGACATCACCAGCGACGGGTACAAGCCCGAGAACAGGGCTGTAAAGACAAACACTGAGACTAGCAGGATAATGCCACTTTGTTCCTGCCAAATGCTGATGTAGATGCTTCTACCGGTTAGTTCTGCAAAAAGAGGCTTGCCAATGTCGGAAAGGGTGGCACCCACGCCCCATGCCAGTGCGACGATAATGACTGCCTCAAACAAGAACTGCCACCTTAGCTGGGCCGATGAAGCACCCATGCTTTTTCTGACGCCAACTTCTTTGGCTCTTTTCATCGATTGTGCTGTGGAGGCGTTGATGAAATTGATGCAGGCCATAAAAAGGGTCAACAGACCTATTACACCAAGTGTTTTTATGGTTGATGGGCTGCCAAACTGGAAGCCATCCATGAAATCGAAATTGCCTGCCTGGAGATAAATGTCAGCCACGGAGATTAGCCTTGGGTGATCCTTCACTAGCTGGTAGTCGGCCTTGGCATATAGAGCTTCAATTTGCTTTTCCAGCGTTCTTGTGTCGGCTGATAGAGTACTCTTGATATAGGTGTAAACTGACAGCTTGTACCACTGTGAAATGAGTTGACCGTCGGTGGTTTTGATTTCCCAGGGCACTATCGCACTGATTTTCATGTGGCTGTCTGGGTAATTTTTGACGATGCCGGTGACTTTTAGCGGCACTTCAAAATCACCGGTTAGGCGGAGCGTTTGGCCAATGGGGTCAGTGCTGCCGAAATACTTGCGGGCAAGCGTCTCTGTTAGAATGACAGACGATGGATCGCTGAGCGCTGTGTTGGGGTCGCCTTTGAGGAGCTCGAAATCAAAAAACTGAAAGAAGTGCTTCTCTGCCATAAGCACGTCGCTGGAGTACTTTTGGTCGCCGATTTGGACTGAAGACCGGATGTTGCGCACATTGATGACATCGCTAACCGAAGCAAGTTGGCCTTTGAGTAATTCAGCGTCTTGTCTGGTGGTCAGGCCCACGTTTCTGCTGCCTTCACCCTTCAAATCCTCATTCCAATACAACAAATAGGTATTGCTGGCCTCCTGCTGAAACGCATCAACTTTGAGCTCACCAATAATAAATGCCCCAATGGTGATGGCGGCTGTGATGCCAACAGCCAGTCCAATAATGTTTAGCAGCGAGAAAGTTTTATTCCTGACAAGGTTGCGGTAAGCAATCAAAAGGTAGTTCCTGATCATAGCTACTTTTTTTGCTAAAATCCAGGGCTAAGTAAATGCCATTTTTATAAGCAGCTGTTAATCAATCAATTAATTTCAAGGAGGGTGTGTTGTTCTGTTTCAAAATGGAACAACCCGTACATCATTTTGACTCATCGAGGAATTTGATGAGCTCCTTGTGCGACAGCAGCAGGGCGTCCATCACCTCCAGCAAGTTTTCATAGTCGTCGGCAATATTTTTAACGTCACGGGAGATGTCGCTTGATTTCGACATTTTGAACTTGTGAAACTGCCTGAATCCCTCAAGTATTTTCTGCATATCATCCGATTGACTCATAAAACGCTCCAGCCTTGCCCGGTTGTCGATGAGTTCTGCTTTCAGGTGAGCTGTTGCTTCCTCCGCCGGAATGGGTGCAGCTTCGTTGGGTAAGCCCATTTTTTCTAACTCCTCCTGTATCGCCGCTGAATTCGACAGGTCTTTTTCCAGGAGATCAGACAGCTCAATGTTAAATAATTTTACAATTTTCAGGACGTTCTCAAGTCGGGGCTCTGCGGTTCCTTTTTCGTAACTGGCAATATTACCCCTGTTGAGGGCAATCCTTTCACCGAGCTGCTCCTGGCTCAGCCCAGCTTTCTTTCGTAAAAATTTCAGGTTGTCAGCGAAAAACTTCATTTTTGTAAAAAATATTCACATTTAGATCAAGGGCCTCGTTGTTTTTCACAACAATTGTGTACTTTTGGGTAAATTTATGTAAAAAAATTAAACATTTTCTATTAACAGTCGTTAATATTAGTGTTATGAATTTTACAAAACATCAAATTAATCGATATATCAATCCTATTAACACTTCTTCTAGTCAATTTTTTCCTTAGCGACATAGTCGGTCAAGAGCGCCGTGTCGGGCATGCTACATGAATCAACCGGCAAGGTGATTGAAATTATTTTCTGACTTAAAAGAAGACGACATGACTACTACAGAGAAAACCAGGAATACTAATTCGAAAAAGAAGGACTTTAGGAAGCTAGGGTTTTCTGCTCTCGACACCATAGAAATCACTCAAGGTCTTAACCAGCTATTGGCCAATTACTCAGTGCATTACCAGAAGCTAAGGAACTTCCATTGGAATGTGAAAGGAAACGATTTCTTTCGGCTGCATGAGAAGTTTGAAGAGTTGTACGATGAGGCAAGAGGGCACATTGACGACATTGCCGAGCGGATACGGGTTTTTGGTCAAATGCCCATGAGTACGATGGGTGAGTATATCGAAAATGCCGAAATCAAAGAAATCAGGAAGGAGCTTCCGGCCAGGGAAATGGTAGTGGAAGTTTTGCTCGACATAAGAATCCTGCTTTCCCACATGCACAGTGTTGTGCACACCGCTCAGGAAAGTGATGACACCGGAACGGAGGATATGCTCACTAGCTATATTCAGGGGTTGGAAAAGCACCACTGGATGCTTAGTGCATGGTTGAACGAAAAATGGGAGGTTAAATGAGTAGCTTACAAACTCACTCAAGGGTAGCTATTTTCATTTACAGCCGTGCAAAGGTGCGAGACAGGAAGCTACTGGCAAGGGCAGAGGCGCTTAATGTCAAGCTAAAAAAAATAGACATTGATGCGGAAAAACTCACGTCGACCCATTTTGCAAGCCTTGCCTCTGATATGACGGTGGATGTTTGCGACCTTATCGACCCCAGGATTATTGAGGGGTACAAAATTTCTGACACTGAAGGTACTTTAAAGTTAATCAACAAGAATCCGGAATTACTCAAGACGCCAATTGTGGTGACTTCTGAACGTGTCAAATACATCGGGGACTATGGGGATCTGGAGGCAATTGATCAGCTGTTTTCACCGTCAGTAAAGAGTAATCTGTAACGTAAAAAACAATCCATGCAAAGGAAAGAAAATTATATAATGGTGCCGTTTGATTTTCAGGCTGAATCAAAAATGGCATTGAAAGCTGCCCTCAGGATCGGTAAAACATTGGGGATGCGAATAGAAGTCATACAATTCAAACCGATTGAAAGCGCTGCCTTTCTGCCGAACGTGGGCTTGATGGCAGGGTATGGAGCGGCATTTCCTCAGGTGGTGAAAACGGAGCTGAAATTTGAAGGAATGGATGAATTTTTGAGGGTATTGGAAGAGATGAATGCCTTGCACAGAGATATTCATTTTCATCAGATTGAGGAGTCGCCCGAGGTAGGAATCAAAGAATTCATGCACGACTATGATCCGTCGTTGCTGGTGATACATAAAGAGGCTTTCAAAGGAAGTAATCCTTTGACGGGCTCAGTCGTTCAGCGAATTATCAGGCATACCAATGTGCCAGTGCTGGCGCTGGAGGGTTCTGTGCTGCCCGAATCGTTCAAAAATATTGTGCTACCGACAGATGTCAGCCGATTTCTTCCCACTGAGGCCGACTTCATCAGTCACTGGGTTGACTCATTTAACTCCACTGTTCACTTGCTCAACGTAGTGCACACCGAATTAATAGATGAGGAGGAAATAAAGTCAAAAATGCAAAAAGTAGCGCTTGAACTTGGGTTTGAGAAGTTCTTTGTCAATGCGACACACCATGATAAGGAAGTCGAAGCCATTGTTGAATTTAGCGAGCAGGTAGATGCCGATCTCATCATGATGAAGACCTACGATAAGACTGGCCTTGAACGCTTTTTATTTGGGAGCATCACCGAAGATGTTGTGAAAGCGCCGTCACCAGCCGTTTTGGCTGTTAATGTTTCTATGAATTAAACAAAGCGAGGGATTCTACTTAATGCATTGGCTGGACATACTCATTTTCTTTATTTACATGGTAATCATGCTGGGGATAGGGTTCTTCTTCCTCAGGCAAAACAAAAGTGACGACGACTATTACGTAGGAGGGCGGTCCATGGGCAGCATGCACGTGGGCCTTAGCGTGGTGGCCACCGACGTTGGCGGTGGCTTTTCTATTGGGCTGGGTGGTCTTGGCTTCACAATGGGAATTTCAGGATCGTGGATGCTGTTCACGGGCCTGATTGGTGCCTGGCTTTCAGCTGTGGTGCTTATTCCCAAGGTAAGCAAAATGTCGAAGCTTGAAGGGCTTTATACTTTTCCACAGATTTTCGGCCTCTTTTACAATAAGAAAGTTGCTTTGTTGGCGGGTATCATTTCTGCCATAGGTTATCTCGGCTTTACGAGTTCCCAGATGCTGGCTGGTGCTAAACTCGCCTCGGCCACTTTTGTTGACCTTGATCTCATGACTGCCCTGTTCGTTATGGGGGTGATAGCAGTGGTATACACTGTCATGGGCGGCTTGAAAGCAGTGATCTACACTGATACCGTTCAGTGGATTATTCTCATGGCCGGTTTGATCTTCATAGGCATTCCGATGGGTTATCACGCCATTGGCGGATATGACGCAATTGTTCAAACACTTCCACCCGAGTTCCTGCGCTGGGATAACCTTACCTGGCAAATGCTGGTGAACTGGGCTGTGACCATCATTCCCATTTGGTTTGTTGGGATGACTTTGTACCAGAGAATCTACGCTTGCAAAGGGCCGAAGGAAGCCCAAAAGGCCTGGTTTATTGCAGGTCTTTTCGAGTGGCCAATTATGGCAATCATGGGCGTTGTTTTGGGCCTTTTTGCCAGAGTGGCGGCGGAGCAAGGGATGTTTGATGCCTTAGGTTATGCTGGTGCAGGAACCATGGATGAAGAAATTGGGTTGCCTTTACTTCTGAGAGATATTTTGCCGGTGGGTCTGCTTGGCTTGATGATGTCGGCCTATTTTTCGGCGATTCTGTCAACGGCCGACAGTTGTTTGATGGCTGCCTCGGGTAATATTGTTACCGATATCCTGGGAGTTAAATCGACCTCAGAGGCTACTTCGAAGTCAACTCTAAGGATGTCGCAGTTGATTACGCTGGGAGTGGGTGTTGCAGCGCTCATCCTTGCCAGCACTATGGAGAACGTGCTTGAACTTATGCTTTACTCTTATGCGTTTTTAGTTTCAGGGCTACTGGTTCCACTTGTCGCCGCACTATTCGGCACCAAAGTATCGAGCACGGCAGCTTTTTGGTCGATGCTGATCGGTGGGGCCACTACGGTAGGTTTAAGCATTGCGCCCATTGATCTGCCTCTTCAGCTGGATCCGAATGTGTTCGGTATTTCAGCCTCAGCGATCACTTTTGTCATATTAAATTCAGTCACTACTAAAACAACCTATGCTCATGATAAGCTATGAACTTCTCACACCTGGCGCCACTGTTGGTATGAACCAACGCATGTTAATTGCGGCATTCCTGCACAAGCATCTGGATGAATTTGGCGATGAAAAAGAAGATATTCTAAAATGCATAGACTATGCACTAGATGATAACCTGAAGCCAGGAGGATTTGTGCTGGTAGCGCATGACAAAGAAAAAGATAAGATTGTCGGGACTGTGGTGGTAAACCGAACCGGCATGGAAGGTTACATACCCGAGAACATCCTTGTATACATTGCCATGCATAAAGATTACCGTGGGAAAGGTATTGGTAAGCAGCTAATGCAGAGAGCGATTGATTCCGCTGATGGCAACATTGCCTTACATGTGGAACCGGAAAATCCTGCCGTACACTTGTACAAAAAGCTAGGCTTTACCAATAAATACCTGGAAATGAGGCTGGTGAAAAACTGATCCCCTCTTTTTTGAGTAAATCCCAACAACACCAACCCGTCTGCTGAGCTGTATTCAGTGGATTTATCATTTTAAGATGGCTTATATTACACTCAACAGAACCAAGCTCAAACACAATTACGACTTCCTCAATTCGAAGTTTGAAGAGAGTAATATTGAGTGGGGAGTTGTATCCAAATTACTCTGCGGCAACAAAACTTTCATAGAGGAATTAATCAAACTGGGCACGAGGGAGATTCACGACTCCAGAATAGGCAACCTTAAGGTGGTGAAGTCTATTAATCCCGATGTCCAAACAGTTTATATAAAGCCCCCGGCGAAAAAAAACATATTGAAGATTGTCAAATATGCTGACGTTAGCTTCAATACTGAGTACACCACCATGCAGCTATTGTCCAAAGAGGCAAGGCGGCAAGGCAAAGTGCACAAGGTGATTATCATGATTGAGATGGGCGACTTGCGAGAGGGAGTTGTCGGCGATCACCTTCTGGAATTTTATGAGCAGGTATTTGAGTTGCCTAACCTTGAGATTGTGGGATTGGGTACGAACCTCAATTGCCTGAATGGGGTGATGCCATCTCCTGATAAGCTGGTTCAGTTAAGTTTGTACAAAGAGCTGGTGGAAACCAAGTTCAATAAGAAGATTCCTTGGGTATCAGGAGGCACCTCGGTTACTTTTCCTTTACTACAAAGAGACCTGCTACCCAAAGGCGTTAACCACTTCAGAATTGGGGAGACGCTGTATTTCGGAGCCGATTTATTCACAGGCGGAACAGTGGAAGGCATGCAAACGGATGTTTTTAAGCTTTACACACAGATTATAGAACTTACACAAAAGCCAAAAACTCCCGAGGGCGAGCTGGCAGAGAACCCATCAGGCGAAGTTTTTGAAATTAGGCAGGAAGACATAGGGAAGACCTCATACCGGGCCATAGTTGATATTGGCCTGCTGGAGATTGCGCCTGATTTTCTGATACCGGAAGAAAGGGGAGTGACGGTGATAGGAGCAAGCTCGGACATGCTGGTGCTTGATTTGGGCAACTCCGACAGGAACTATCAGGTGGGAGACATAGTGACCTTTCAGATGAAGTACATGGGCGTGCTGGGTGTGCTCAACTCCGATTACATTGAAAAGTATGTAGTAGAGTAGCTTTGCTAGGTGGTTACCTTCTCGCCAAACACCCAGCTTGGCTTGAGCATGATCCGCTTTAATCCAAACTTCTTGATCGACACTTTTTCGATATATTCAACGGCTTCCTCCACTGAATCAGTCACCAGAAACAGATCCAGGTCTTCGGGTGATACTGTCTTTTCCTTCACCATGTGATCCAACTGGCTAACCAGGTGGCTCCAATAGTCTTTGCCAAACAACACCAGCGGAAATCCCTTTATTTTTCCCGTTTGTATCAGCGTCAGCGTTTCAAAAAGCTCGTCCATCGTGCCTGCACCGCCCGGCATCACGACAAAGCCGTAGGAGTACTTTAGCAGAAGCACCTTTCTCACAAAGAAGTAGTTGAAGTTGACTACAATGTCGAGATAGGGGTTGGCGTGCTGCTCGTGTGGAAGCACAATATTGCAGCCAATCGTTTTACCACCAACTTCTTTAGCTCCCCTTGGTGCGGCCTCCATGATGCCCGGGCCGCCTCCTGTCATCACCGTGAATCCTGCCAGGGCCAATTGCTGTCCGAGTTCCTGTGCGGCCTTATAGGCGGGGTGATCCTCCTCAAACCTCGCAGAGCCAAAAACTGTGATGCATGGCCCCGTAAAGTGCAGCGCCCTGAATCCACGAATAAACTCAAGTGCCACTTTTACGATATACTTAAATTCCCTCCATCTGGTACCGGGCCCCTCTAAAAACTTCTTTTCGTTATGGTTATTAGTATCGGTGTTGTTGTCCATCATTGATCAAATAAAATCGCCTTCAATCACAATTGTATTGGCTCTATTTTTAAATTCTCCGTCATTAGCCCATACACTCAACCGTGAATATGACTATAAAATTTCCCTCCAGACTTATATTTTCTGCTTTTTCACTTGCCTTGCTGGCCGGTTGCGGCGACAAAACAACGGATACTAGCGAAAATAAGCAAGACAGCACAGTGGCTGGCAGAACACCAGTAGCCATGACGGCTCCGAAGCTTGAAGACACCTTCAAAGCAGAAATAGATGCGCTATCGGCTCACCCGCAGGTAAAAGAAGCATTCCAGTTCATTGAGGACTATGATGAGCAAACCATTAAGACGCTTATCGCTCTTACCGAGATTGAAGCGCCTCCATACAAAGAAAAGAACCGAAGCGATAAATATTTGTCGCTGCTGAAAGAAGCGGGCGCCGACTCAGTTTGGCAGGATGAAGTATGGAACGCATTCGGCTTGGTCAAAGGAACCAAAAGGGGCAAAGTGCTGGCGTTTTGTGCCCACCTAGACACGGTTTTCCCGGAAGGAACCGATACCCACGTGCAGCAATCGGGCGATACGTTAAAAGCTCCGGGTATTTCGGATGACACCAGGGGGCTAGCCATCCTTATCACCATTATGAAGGCCATCCGTAAAGCAGGCATTCAGCCCGAAAACGACATCTTGTTTATAGGGAATGTAGGAGAAGAGGGTCAAGGCGATTTGCGTGGAGCCAAGTATCTTTTTGGGCCTAACGGGCCTAAGATTGACGCCTTTATCTCAGTCGACGGCAGTGGCCATGAGTCGGTTACCAACCAGGCCCTTGGGTCGCACCGGTACCGGATTACATTTGAGGGCCCCGGAGGACATTCGTGGGGTGCCTTTGGTTTGGGCAATCCTCACCATGCACTGGGTAGAGCCATTACTTATTTTACTGATGAGGCTGATAAGTTTACTCGCAGTGGTCCAAAGACAAACTATAACGTAGGTGTAATTTCCGGTGGCACCTCGGTTAATTCTATCCCCTTTGAATCTATTATGGAGGTGGACATGCGTTCCGAGAGCCCTGAAAGCCTTGTTAAGGTAGATACTATTCTCCAGCGAGCGGTTCGCAAGGCGCTGGCCGATCAGAATAAGCTCAAAAGGCATGGGCCCGATTTGACCGTCAAAATCGAGATGATCGGCGACCGCCCTTCTGGAGAGCACCCCGAAAGCATGGCCATCGTCCAAAGGGGTATAGCTGCCACACAGTTTGTAGGCGGCAGGCCGACCTTAAGAAGAGGCAGCACCGACTCTAATATTCCGATTTCAAAAGGAATACCTGCCATCACGATTGGCGGCGGAGGCATGGGTAGAAATGCTCACTCCCTTGATGAGTATTTCATCAACAAGGACGGTGTGCTGGGAATCAAGAGAGCCCTGCTGATTGTTTTGGCTGAAGTGGGTATCGATGACGAAATGAGGATTGAATCAAGATAGACGATTTTTGTAGTCCTCATAGCCAAACTCCCTTACCAGTTGAAATGAATTGTCTTCTTTCCAAATGCCGATAGACGGGTGGGGCACACCATTAAAGGTGGTAGTTTTCACCATCGTGTAGTGGATCATGTCCTCGAAAACGATCAGATCGCCAGGCGCTAGTTCTTTTTCGAAAGAGTATTCGCTCATATAATCGCCGGCCAGGCAGCTCATGCCCCCCATGCGGTAGGTGGGTTTGCCTTTTTCCGGATCCATTTTGGCCCCTCTAATTCTCGGCTTGTAAGGCATTTCAAGGGTATCTGGCATGTGACAGGTAAATGACGCATCCAGGATGGCTGTTTTCACGCCTGAGTTTTCAACAATGTCGAGAACAGTAGACACCAGGTCGCCGGTTTCCCAGGCCACGGCACTGCCAGGCTCCAGGATGACTTCTACTCCCCACTTTTCTCTGAATGCTTTCAGAATAGAAACGAGGTGGGCAGTATCATATCCTTTTTTGGTCATCAGATGCCCACCCCCCATATTCACCCATTTTACTTGTGGAATCAGGTGCCCAAACTTCTCTTCGAATGCTTTTAGCGTATTTTCAAGAGTGAACGAAGTGGATTCACACAAGACATGGAAATGCAATCCCTCAATGCCCTCTGGCAGCTTGTCGCCAAAGTGCGCTGCCGTCATGCCCAGGCGGGAAGTAGGCGACGAAGGATTGTACAAGTCGGTTGTCACTTCTGAGTACTCGGGGTTGACCCGAATGCCACATGAGATTTTTTCGGGGAAGGCTACAACCTTGTCTTTGAATCGCTCATACTGGCTAAGTGAATTAAAAGTGATGTGACTACTTAAAGCCATGATCTCATCAAACTCCTGATCACGGTAGGCCACAGCATACGTGTGCGACTTTGTTTTCATCTCCTCAAAGCAAAGCCTGCCCTCAGAGAGTGAACTTGCAGTGGCTCCTTTCAGGTATTGCCTTACCAAAGGAAAGGCGCTCCACATGGCAAAGCCTTTGAAGGCCAGAATGATGCTGATACCGGCCCGCTCCTGCACGTCGTTCATTAGCTCAAGGTTTCTGCGGAGCAGCGACTCTTCGAGCAGATAGCAGGGTGAAGGTATTTTTGAGTAGTCAATCATGGTCACTTGGTCGTGTAAAACAGTAAAGGGCAAGCCCTGTGCCTTGCCCCTTTTATCTTTTAATAAAGCTAAAGCTTAGTCCATTTCAAGATCCACATCATGCAGCTCATGCCATGGTAAGCCCTGCTTGTTCATTTCTTCCATGAAGGGATCAGGGTTGAACTGCTCCACGTTGAACACACCAGCGCCGCCCCACTTGCCTTCAAGCACAAGCTTGGCTCCAATCATAGCCGGTACGCCGGTGGTGAAGGAAACGCCCTGTGCCTTGGTTTCACGGTAGGCATCGGGGTGTTTGCAGTTATTGTACACGTAATAGGTCTTCTCAGCACCATTTTTTATGCCACGCACCCTGCAACCAATAGATGTCTCGCCTTTGTAGTTTTCTCCAAGATCCCCAGGATCAGGCAATACAGCTTTTAAAAACTGAAGCGGCACGATTTCCATTCCGTTGTAGTTGATTGGCTCAATGCTGCCCATTCCGATGTTCAAGATTACTCTGAGGTGGGTCAGGTAGTTGTCGCTGAAGGTCATCCAGAAGCGAGCTCTTTTCATCGTGGGAAAGTTTTTCACCAGCGACTCGAGCTCCTCATGGTAAATCAGGTAAGACTTCATCGGCCCGATGTTCGGATAGTTGATATCCTTCCCTATTTCATGCGGTTTTGTTATTTTCCACTTGCCATCTTCAAAGAACTTTCCTTCCTGCGTTACTTCCCGAATGTTTATTTCAGGGTTGAAGTTGGTTGCAAAAGCCTTTCCGTGGTCTCCGGCGTTACAATCAACAATATCGAGGTAGTGAATTTCATCAAAATAATGCTTGGCGGCGTAGGAAGTGAAAACACCTGTAGCGCCAGGATCGAACCCACAACCTAGTACGGCTGTTAGCCCGGCAGCTTTGAATTTTTCCTGATACGCCCATTGCCAGCTATACTCAAACTTGGCTTCTTCCTTAGGCTCGTAGTTTGCTGTGTCGAGGTAGTTTACTTTGGTTTCCAAACAAGCATCCATGATAGTAAGATCCTGATAAGGAAGCGCCACATTGATGACAATATCAGGGCCGAAACTATTGATCAGCTTCACCAGCTCAGGCACCACGTCAGCATCTACTTTAGCAGTTTGTATGCTTATACCCACGTCTTTTTTTATGTCAGCGGCAATGTCATCACACTTGGACTTGGTTCTGCTGGCGAGCATGATTTCAGTAAACACACTTGAATTTTTGGCGCATTTGTAAGCCACCACTCGACCGACTCCGCCGGCACCAATAATGAGTACTTTTCCCATCTTATATCTTATTACAGGTTAATTGCTTGAACTGCAAAAGTAGCACATGCGGAAATGTATTAAAAACGCTGCGATCAATATTCTGACTCGTGGCAATTTTGCCAGAGAAAGGAGGAAGAAAGTGTGGGGTATAAACAAGAAAAACCGGAGCGTAAACCCCGGTTTCCATAGCTGGTAGTTATAATTGTCAATTAGTGCATCAAAGCGCCAACCTGAACTCTTGAGTGGGCACTTACATAGTATCCGTCGTAAAGAAATTCCGACAAAAGCTCTGTTAATTGTTTTTCTGAAGCATCTTGCTTGAATGTAGCAAAGCAGTAAGAAGCGTCTATACCGAGTACTTCCAGTTCTGGCATTTTTGCTTTTATCCGCACAATCTTTTGCTCCATGTAGGCAGCATTGGAGTTTTCAAGCAAAGGGAAGGCTATATTGACTTTGTCGCCAGAGTAGCTCACATTCAATTTGGCTGGGAAACGTACGCCAAGTTTGGCTAGTTCATGGTCTATCACTCTTGTGCTTTCGCCGTTTTCCAAAAGGGCAGTTCTTTTTTCGAAAAGAGCATCAACCTTTGAGTGGTCACTTACAGTGCTTTGGGCCATAAGAATGCCATTGAAGGCAACAAGGCAAATGATTATCAGTACTTTTTTCATAGCGGTTGTGTTATAATGTTATTCATTGTAGTCGTGAAAATGCAATGGCGTATGAAGCTCTTAAACAGGTTCATCATGGGCGAGCCATTTTTGGGCTGCGATTCGTTGATGACCAGATAGATTTTTTCGTTAACCATGATCAAATGTACCAGGCTGATTTCCATTTTTAAAATCCACTCATTTCGAAGCGTAAAAATGCATGTGGCTTCGAAAACCAGTATTCAGGATTTTAGAAAAACGACAACATTTCACTTAAAATATTACATCATTTGTGACCCCATGGAGCGCATAAAACTGCTTCAGCTGCTTCGAACGAGGGGTATGATTTGTTTTTGCTCATTTATTTCCACCTTTTATTACCTGAACCAGAAACTTTCAAATAATACGTAAGCCGTAAAGGGCCGGATTGCGGAATTATTGCTTATTGAGTTACTTTTGTAAACCTGATTTTGACATGACGACACAAAACATCGAGACCCGCTTTAATCAATTTGCCGATGACCCCTCCGAAAATGGATGCGGTATCATTTCAGAGTGCTGCCTGTGCTCTTGAGTTAGCTTTAATACTTATGTAATAGCCGTCATAAAGAAATTCTGCTAATAGTTCATTGAGCATCTTTTTTGTAGCTCCTTTCTTGAACGTCGCAAAACAGTAATAGCTATCGACCCGAATAGCTTCCAGTTCTGGTATCTTGGCTTTGATCATTGAAAGCTTTTGCTCGATCCGGGGATCATCAGTGCTTTCAATCAAAGCGAAGGTGACGTTCGTTTTGTTTCCGGCGACGTCTAAGTCCAATTTCGCAGGGAAATGTACCCCATGCTTGGCCAGCTCAATATCAATTGCTCTCGTACTTTCACCATTTTTTAGAAGGGTGCTTCTTTTTTCGAAAAGCGTAATGAGATAACAAGGTTCCTTAACCAATGTACGTGGGTCTTCAGAAGACAACTTTTGAGCAAGCAGGTTGCCACCGAAGGCAACGACACAAATGATAATCAGTACTTTTTTCATGGAAGTGGTTGTGTTATAATGTTGTTTATAGTAGTCGTGAAAATGCAACGGTGTAGGAAGCTCTTAGACAGTGTCATCACAAAGGAGCCATTTTTGGGCTGCGATTCGTTGACAACCAGATAGATATTTCCGTTAACCATGATCAAATGTAGCGGGCGGATTTTCATTTTAAAAGTCCACTCATTTCGAAGCATAAAAACGCATGTGGCATTGAAAAACCAGTATTCAGGATTTTGCGAAAACGACAACTTTACGTTGAAAGCATTACATCATTTGTGATCCCCCGGAGCATGTAGAAAGCCCTCAACTGCTGGAAAAAGGCGACATGACTTATTTTTTTGCTCATTTATTTCCACCTTTTATTACCTGAACCAGAAACTTTCAAATAATACGCAAGCCGTAAAGGGTCGGATTGCGGAATTATTGCTTATTGAGTTACTTTTGCGCACCTGATTTTGACATGACTATACAAACCATCGAGACCCGCTTCAATCAATTGGCAGATGACCTTTCTGAAAATGGATATGGTATCGTTGAGTCTTTTCTAAGCGATGAGGAGGTAAAGGACATCTTGAGTGTTTTGGACAACTATCAGGAAGCTGGTGATTTAAAGAGAGCTGGCATAGGGCAGGCTGAAAATCATCAGGTTGACAGATCGCAGCGGGGAGACTTGATCCGGTGGATAGAGCCTGAGAAAGCGAAGGACCCCACCCAGGTGTATTTGGACAGGATGCGAGAACTGATGCAGTTTATCAACAGAACATGTTTTCTAAGTCTGAAAGATTTTGAGTTTCATTACACGCTTTACCCGGTTGGCACTTTTTACAAACGGCATTTGGATCAGTTCAAGCAGGACGACCACCGGAAGCTGAGCGTCATTTGTTATCTAAACTTCGATTGGAGTGAGGCGGACGGCGGACAATTGCGGATGTACAAACCTGGCGGAGCCGATGAGCAGGCAATAGACGTGCTGCCAATGGCAGGCAGAATGGTTTGTTTCAGAAGTGATTTACTGGAACACGAAGTATTGCCCACAGCAAAAGAAAGAAAAAGCCTAACCGGATGGCTACGTGATCAGCTACTCGATGTGCCGTTTTAGTGAGAGACGAAAAAATAGGCTCCGGCTGTTTTTAAGTTTCCGTCATAGAGCTTTGTTTCAAATCGTTCCTGTTTTTTGTTTTCGAGCGTTCGTGGATCTACATGCCTGACATCGATGGAAACATTTCCATCTTCATAAATTCTAACCTTCAAGTAGTTGTATAAATAGCCGCTGCCAACTGGATTGTCAATCATTTTGTTCTCAGAAAAAGTGATGAACGCTTTGCTATTCCTCGCAGCATTCCTGCCGAAGTACTCAAAAAAGTCTATGTTCATTCCTCCCACTATGTCGGGTGCATTTTCGACTTTCTTTTCATCTACATAAAAATCGCATTTGGCATAGTAGAAAGTGCCTTTCACGTCATATCCTCTCTTAAAGGTTTCCAAAAGCTCTTCAAAGGTTAGCAAAGGACTATTTTGAGCAAATGCGGGAGCAACAGATGTAAAAAATACCAGGGTAATAAACAGCAGCCTTTTCATGGATGGAGAATTTGAATGTAAATTAAACTATTAATTACACTTTTCAGATATACACAGGAAGCTGGTTGTCGTTTAACGCTGCTTCTTGCGGAGGAAAAAGAAAAACATCCACCCACGCCGGAATGAAACAAAAGATATGAAATGTGACTTGCCGGGATGATGAAGGGAGAGTGCGGAAGATGCCGGAAAGTACTTGACGATGATCAGCTTATTTAAATAGAGTCATTGCCGTTGCACTCGACTGAGTACACGTGATCGATGCGGCTGGTTAGTTCAAGGGGTTGTAAAAATTCCAAAAAAATAGAAAATTAAAGGAATCCCTTGCTCAACTATTACGTTCTTCGAATTAGCTAAATCTCCTATTTTATGACCGATCTTTTGGCTGCCCGCTCACAAATGGCAGTGTCACTGGGTTTTCACATCATATTCTCCTGTATTGGAATGGTCATGCCATTTCTCATGGCATTTGCCAACTACAAATGGCTCAAGACAGGTCAGGAGGACTACCACCGTTTAATGAAGGCCTGGGCCAGAGGTGTGGCCATCTTTTTTGCCGTCGGCGCAGTGTCGGGCACTGTGCTCAGTTTCGAGCTGGGGCTGCTTTGGCCGGGTTTTATGGAACATGCGGGGCCTATCATTGGTATGCCTTTTTCGCTGGAAGGAGCAGCGTTCTTTCTGGAGGCGGTTGCACTTGGCTTGTTTCTATATGGTGAAAAGGTGCTAAAGCCCTGGGTGCATTTTACGTCAGGAGTTTTCGTTGGCATTTCCGGGGTGGCATCTGGCATTCTGGTGGTAGCGGCCAATGGCTGGATGAATAGCCCGTCAGGTTTCGACTGGGTAAACGGGCAGGCGTTGAACGTGGATCCCATAGCTGCTATGCTAAACGAGGCCTGGTTCACTCAGGCTTTGCATATGACGTTGGCGGCTTTTGTGGCCACGGGATTTGGCGTGGCTGGGGTGCATGCCTGGCAATATTTAAAAGAAAGAAGCAAATTGCTCCACCTCCGGGCACTCAAAATAGCACTCGCATTCGGAGCGGTGGCCGCTTTTTTGCAGCCGTTTAGCGGCCATCTTTCAGCGGATGATGTGGCACACAGGCAGCCGGTGAAGCTGGCAGCAATGGAGAGCCATTTTGAAACAGAGAAAGGTGCTTCATTTGTGATTGGAGGGATTCCCGATGAAGAAAAAGGAGAAGTGAACTATGCGATCAAGATTCCCTACCTGCTGAGCATACTGGCATTTACTGATCCGATGGCTGAAGTAAAAGGGCTTGATGCATTTCCGAGAGACGAATGGCCGCCTGTAGCCATAGTGCATTTTGCGTTTCAGACTATGATAGCGATAGGGGTGTTGCTCATGTTAATTGGGGTGATTTTTCTTTTCGGCCAATGGAAGAAACCGCTGCTGGTTCGAAGCTCCTGGTTTCTCAAGCTGTTGGCTTTCGCCACTCCATTAGGCTTTTTGGCTGTGGAGGCTGGTTGGGTGGTGACCGAGGTAGGAAGGCAGCCGTGGATTATTTATGGAATCATGAAAACAACCGATGCCGTAACACCTATGCCCGGGATAGCATATTCATTTTATGTGACCACATGTATTTATTTGGTACTGGCCATTTTAGTCTTTTGGTTAATGGGGCGGCAAATCACCGTTTTCAATGAGGAAAGGGAGGTAGCTCATGTTTGAGTGGGTTGTGCTGGTACTGGTTATTTCGCTTTTACTTTATGTTCTGCTGGGCGGTGCTGATTTTGGTGCAGGCATTCTTGAACTGTTCTCGCCGAAAGAAAAGTTTGATGAACTGAAAGCTACTACCTACCAGGCCATTGGGCCGGTGTGGGAGGCTAATCATGTGTGGCTCATTATTGTCATCGTTATTTTATTCAATGGCTTTCCTTCCGCCTTCAAAGTCATTTCCATCTACCTGCATATCCCGCTTTTGTTGATGCTGGTTGGCATCATTGTCAGAGGAACGGCCTTTGTGTTCCGGCATTATGATGCAGTTCAGGGCAGCTCTCAAAAGGTTTATTCCAGGATGTTTGCCTGGTCAAGCCTGATCACGCCGTTTTTTCTGGGGATTATTGCTGGCGCCATAGTGCTGGGCAGAATGCCCGTTGAGGTTGACAACTTCCATCAGGCGTTCGTGGCGCCGTGGCTCAACTGGTTCACAGTGGCAGTTGGTATTTTTACTTCATCTCTCTTTGCTTTTTTGGCGGCCACGTTTCTCATACCGGAAATTGAAGACCAGAGCACCAAAGAGCTTTTCCGCAAGAATGCTTTGCTGACCAATATATTGGTAGTAGTAACGGGAGGATTAGTGTTTGTGGCAGGCCTGGTTGAAAAAATTGACTTTCCCAGGCTATTCTTTTCCCACCCTTTCGGCCTTGTCAGTGTCATTCTTGCCACGGCAGGCCTTTTGGTACTGGCTGTTACGTTGAGAAAGAAATGGGACCAGCTTTCGAGACTGCTGGCAGGGCTGCAGGGAAGTTTGATTGTGCTGGGCTGGCTGGCACTTCAGTACCCTAATCTGATTGTCTTCGTTGATGGGACGGTGATAACACTTGAAGAAGCGGCAGCCCCGGAGCTGGTGATATCAATTTTAGGCACGATGTTGGCTGTTGGTGTTGTGCTAATATTACCAGCACTGGGCTATTTGATATGGGTTTTTAAGTATCGCAAAGGTTTGCGGTAATTTTTTTCAACAAATCAGGCGTTCCGTTAAACTTTTTTCAATAAATTTACGTCTGTATTGAAACAAGAGAAATCAAGAAATTAACAATATGCTAATGAGCTCTTGATTCTGCGCATAAAAAAAGGGGCTAACTTTGCCCCTGATAGTAGAATCCTCTCATTAATAAAGAGTGTAGTTTAAGTAGGTATGTGTTCTGAGCACCTTCGGCTTTTGGCCCAAGGTGCTTTTTATTTGCTCCAATGTAACTGAGATTTTTTCATTTTCACAACTCTTTTTCTGAAATTTTATCAAAGCAATCGTTTGAAAAGTTAGTTATATAACTATTCTTCGAAATCTTATAAAAATTGCTGGCTGTTGTTGGCTAAGGTTGACACCCTCACTTTTTTAGCACACTAATACGGCTGGTATATGTACCAACAGCCGTCATTTTTGCATATGCCACCAGCTCATGCATTGTTTTTCTTCTTTTAGAAAAGAATCTTGAGGTGAGCATTACCTATTCTGTAGAGGCGTAGCGCTACATGGCAAAGTGGTCGATGAGGTATATTATTTCTCTTTTTGTGGGTGTTTATAACTTGACTAGCCTATAAGACTGTAGAGAGCCATTTGTGGGGAAGTGCAGGATATACACCCCCGAAGGATACGAAACCAAGTCAATCATGAGCTCGCCGGAAGCAACAGTTACCTTTGGTTTTATCTGCTGTCCGGCGGTGTTGTAAATTTTCACGTGCGAAGGATTGAAATCGTGCGAACCTTTTAACTTGAACCTGTTGCTTGATGGATTAGGGTAGATTGTCAGGCTGCTTGATAGCGTAAAGTCAACCTTTTCAACCTGGGAATATGAAACTGTACCGTCAAAGTCAGTTTGCTTTAGTCTGTAGAACGATTTTCCCGGGTAGGGTTGATGATCAACAGTCCGGTAGGTTTGCTTTTCAGAAGTAGTTCCAGCTCCCTTTACCTGAAGAATCTCCTGCCAAATTTGGGCATCAATTGAGCTTTCGACCGAAAAGAAGTCATTATTTAGCTCAGATCCGGTGGCCCACTCTAAAGTAACCTGGCTATTTGCTGCTGTTGCGGAAAAGCTTAGCAACTCAACGGGCAGCGGCACCGAAACATCGGTGTTGCCTAAGCTGAACCTGTCCCCATCTTGAAGCGACACGCCGGAAAAAACGGCGATTTTATTAGAGACGGTTCCCGCTAGCGGTGTTACATCATTTGTAGAAAAATCCCCGTCTCTGTCAACAAGTAATCTTAAATTAGAGCCAAGCGGGCTTCCGCCCACTCCACTGAAGTCAAAAGAGATGGAAACGGTACCTACGTCACCTGCTTTAGTGACGATCCAGTTTCTTGACAGCTTTTCTTCTATCTCGGTTCCGTCGACATCGGTGCCAATTGCCTTGCTTGTAGAGCTAATTGCAGCATTGTCGTGTCCCCAAAACATGAATTCTCCGTCATCCAGGTCACTGGGGTTCCACACACGAAGTATGCCTGATCCACGGGCATCTGTGTGTACAGAGCCGTCGACAGCCCTTCCAATGCCGGCTACTTCAAAGTCATAGTCTCCATTTACCGGGTCATCCATTGTGTATACATCGTTCCCGGAGGCGGAAATATCGATATTGTATTTTGCGGACAAGTAATTGTCAATAATTATTCTTTGCGCAGTATTTACCTCGCCATCGTACATCGCTATCTCAGCAATATCTCCGGTCAAGAGAAATCCAGTTGTTGTGGCTGTTCCACGTCGGGCACCGACCAGCACGTCAGTGGTGGTCACGGTTCCTGTGCCTACTCCGCCCCCTGATACGTTGACAGCTTCATCAGACCAGGAGTTTTTTGCTGTCGTATTGTTGATGTGAGCTCCGATCGCCCAGGAATCAGCGGTGTTGATTGTGCCGAGCCCATAGTTACCACCAATAAATGACGTGAAGGTGTTGCCGTCAAATGTATATTGATACTGGCGGGTACCTGAAGTAGCGGTAGCTTTTGACAGAAAAGTGCCGATGTTGCCAGAGGCAACATTGTAGACAATAAAAAACGACCAGCTGTCTGTGCCAGGAATCAGGTTGAGGCCGGCTGGGGTGCCAAGGTTTAAAAAGTCTCCTCCATCGAAACTTACCGATGGGAGCGAGGTGTTTACTGCATTGGCGTTAAATGTCGGTTCCTCTGTTCCCACACCGCTTGACACTGCGGTCAGGGCGTTTCCCGACACATCCGGCCAACTTGTGACCGCCACACCATCAGACAGGCTCAAATCATTTGCTTTGAGCCACAATTGGTTATTGTTTTGATTGCCAACACCACCGGGGCCGGCATTTCCCGTGATAAAACTGCCTGTTGGGGTGATGGGAAAGGCGCCACAATTACTTGAACAGGTGAGACTAAAATCGGCACATACCTGATCAAGGCTCCCACCATTAAAGAATTGGATGGTGGGGTCTGCACCCCCATTGCCAAGGTTTACGATGCCACTGCCACAAAGTGTAGCATCTGTCCAATCGATGTAAATATCATCTGCACCAAAGGAAGTATTATCGATGATGGTAACACTATTTCCGGAGAGGATCAAGTCGTCTGTATTGGTGAAATTGGCAGTTGCAGCTAATTCGAAGTAACCCAGGTTAACGATATCTTCTGTTACTGTTAAAGTGCCCCCGTTTTCAACCAGTGTATAGCCTTCAACCATTACCTCTTCACTTGAGGTGAGCGTTCCTCCGTTGGCAACGACAATATCTCCTGTATGATAAAACATTTGATCGGTAGAGCCGGTAAATGCACCTACATTGGCTCTGGCCAAGTTGGCAGGGGATTGAGAACACCCACCATTGTCGTCAACATTGTCAATAGTAATAGTGTGGCCATTTTGGATAACAGCATTGTCGGTTCTTTTCGGAAACACGCCCGCTCCCACAGCACCGCTTGACCCATCGGGAGTAAACGACCAGCTGGAATTGGATTCCCATGCTCCGGAAGCAAAAGAATAGAATGTGCGTGACGCATTGAACTCCCCACTAGTGCTGTAAAATGTTGCGTTTTCACGTTGATTGTTGTACTCAGTTTCGATCCAGCTGGCGCTGAATACCTCATTCGACAGCCGGGCGTGATCAAGGTCGCCATTCCAACCCTCGTTCCGGGCTGCATTTGCTCTACCATCGTTGCCAATGTCAAGGTAGCTTTCCAGTGTACCTAATCCACCATAGGCCTCGGTGTGCTCCAATTGACCATTAACATACACAGAACACGTGGTGCCATTCCAGGTAAGGGCTACATAATTCCATACATCGGCCGCTAAAGTGACAATCCCCTGCTCCAGGTTGTGATTATTGCCAAACCCCAGATCAAGGCCACCCGCTCCATCGTCGGTATATAGCTGGATCCTATCTGCAAAGCCTGACGGGTTGGAAGTATGGCCATACATATACTGTTCTGTTCCTGTGAAAGTCGATGTATAGGCCCAAATTGAAATCGTGCCCTGCCCGGTAGCAATAGAAGATGAGGGGATTTGAACATAGTCATTTACACCAAAATTTTGCCCATCAGCAATTAAAGCTGGCGATGTGTCGGTGCTTCCTGTATTTGTTCCCGCAGTTCCGCCAGTAGCATCACTGAAGTCGTCGTTGAGAAAATACACAGCGTCAAAATCTGAGTTCCATACACTGGTAACAGAGGGGTCTGCTGACACTGAACAATTTCCATAGAACATGTAGATATCTGTATCAACTGTATTACTCAGCGTGGGGATTCTCACCCAGGCCACATATTCGCCTGTCGCAGGATCATACGACTCAATTTGGTGATCCAGCAGGGTTGCACCTGCCTGGTCAGCGCCAAAAATGATGTCGTAGCCAGTAGCATCTTCAACGTGTCCTCCGTTGCCTACCGATCTTAAATCCAAATCGGCGGTGGCTCCCATGAACCTGATCATGACGGGGAAGTCAGTTAATGGGCTTGCACCCATTACTTCAGATGCATCGATAGTAATTCGCTTGCCATAGCCAAACCCTTCAGTCTGGGAAAAGACTTCTGTTGAAAACGCAAGCAAGAAAAAAATAGAAAAAGCTCTACAGATATAAGACACTTGAGGTATAAATTAGGTATTACCAAAAATTGAAACAACATCATTGCTGGCACTTTTCCATAAAGAATTCACAATTGAATACAATTTTAACTTCGAAAGTAACCCTTTTTACCGTCGACTTCAAATTTTAACCGCTAATAATAAACCTTACCGTCGACTCCTTAAACTGATTCGACGACCTTCTTTTTAATTTCCCTACGTAAAACTTAACCATCAGTCATCTTGTAGCATTGCTTATGGCTTAGTGCAACCCTTTTATTTTATATCAGTCTATTTAGTTTACAATTGTGAAACATAGCTATTACTTTCACGTTAGTAAATCAAATAATTTGCAGACAACTCTGAACATCAATAAGTATGCAAAGAATCAACCTCGGCGAATTTGAAGAGCTTGTATTGCTGATAACGGCGGTGCTGCATGACAACGCTTATGGGATCAGTGTATTACAGGAAATAGAAGCTCAAACCGGACGGCAGATCAATATTAGTGCAGTGCATTCAGCACTCGACAGGCTTGAGCAAAAGGGGTACCTGAAATCATACCTGGGGGGTGCAACGAATGAAAGAGGCGGGCGGAGAAAAAGGCTTTTTTCTGTAACGGCAAGTGGCGCAAAAGCGCTTTCGGACGTGAAGGAAATGCGCAACACTCTCTATGATCAAATTCCGAAGGTGACGTTGGATTTAAATTTTGTATGACCAAACAGCACTTACCGGAGCCACCCGGCTGGGCCTTGAAATTACTGCATTGGTACTGCAAGCCAAGCTACCTGGAAGCTATCGAAGGTGACCTCTACGAGCTTTTTGACTTGCGTTGCCAAAGTGCAGGAGAGAAAGCTGCAAGAAGAGGGTTCGCCTGGGATGTGCTAAGGTTCTTCAGGTGGAAATACATAAAAGGACTGGAAAACTCAAAACGACTAAATCAATTCGACATGTGGAAAAACTACTTTAAAATCTCACTAAGGAGCCTTTGGAGACAAAAGTTTTACTCCTCCATCAATATAATGGGCCTTTCGGTTGGCATAGCATGTTGCTTGCTTATCATCATTTACATCAAGCACGACCTGAGCTATGATAGGTTTTGGAGGGAAGGTGACCGTATTTACAGAATTGCGATCAATGATCGTGGGCCTTACACACCCACACGGCTGGGTGCATTGCTGAAAAGCGACTATCCAGAGGTAGAGTCATACACGAGGCTCAATGGCCTTTATGATTTTTCGTTTGCGATTGGGGATAATGTCTTCTCGGAGCCGGGAGGCAGCCTGGCCGACTCCACAGTGTTTGATGTGTTTGACGTCAAGTTCATTGAGGGAACGCCGCGGGGAGCACTTTCCGAACCCAACACAGTCGTGTTGACGAAAAGTGTAGCCGATAAGTATTTTCCTCATGAAACTGCGGTTGGAAAGATAATCAAGTCGTCAGGTGATGCAGTGAAAATTACAGCAGTGGTGGAAGATCCGCCGATCAATAGCCACATGCCGTTTAAATACCTGGTGGCCATGCCCCATGAGTATTGGGTTACCACCGGTTGGTGGACTGGCAATAATTTTTTTACCTATGTTAAGCTGGTGGAAGGTGCTTCGGAAGAGGCCTTTGAGGCTAAGATGCTTGATTTTATGCGCAAGCATATGGCTAAAGACCTGATGGAAACCTACCACTATGAGGACTTTGATGACTATCTCGCATCAGATGATTCCTATAGATTTACATTGGTGCCCATCCAAAGAATCCACCTGAACTATCCCAGGTTAACACTGGCCGAAAGCGCTGGCTCCATGGACAACGTTTATATTTTTTCGGCGGTAGCCTTCTTTATTTTACTTATCGCCTGCATCAATTTTATCAACCTGAGTACGGCTCGATCAGGCAGTAGATCGAAGGAAGTGGGCATACGAAAGGTGCTTGGGTCGGTGAGGGGTGAGTTGATCAGACAGTTTATGGTAGAGTCATTTCTCATCAGCATTTTTTCGCTCGGTTTGGCTATTTTGCTCTCGCTCGTAGCGCTGCCATATTTCAACGACCTTTCGGGAAAGCAATTCCTGTCAACAGATCTTATCACCGTTGAAAATATGCTTTGGTTGACACTGCTACTTACAGCTGTGGGTATCATTGCGGGCAGCTATCCTGCGTTGTATCTTTCTTCATTTAAGCCTGTGGCTGCTTTGAAAGGGGAGCTCAAGTCCGGTAAATCCGGGTCATTTTTGAGAAAGGCTTTAGTGAGTTTCCAGTTTGCGATATCCATTTTTCTGGTGATTGCCACCGTTATTGTGTACCAGCAGATCAACCATATGACCGATCAGAAGTTGGGCTTCAATTCGAGCAACACGATGGTGATCAAGGCCGGGTCAGCATTAAAAGACAGCGGCCCGTTTTTCAGGTCAAAGCTCCTTGAAAGTCCAAACATCGAGAGCGTGGCCACAAGCACTACCTACCCATCACAGTTTATTGGCGACTGGGGTTATAGCACCGTGGGCGATGTGAAGGAGAACTATAGTCTTTACACGATGTTTGCTGATAGCTACTATTTGGAAACCATGGGAGTGGAGCTGGCTCAGGGTAGGTTCTTCTCAAGAGAGCTGGCGAGTGACACTGCCTCCATTGTGCTGAATGAGGCTGCCGTAAGAGAGCTGGGCTGGGACGACCCGATCGGTCAGCGGCTCGAGAGAACTGAAGGGGTGTTCACAGTAATTGGCGTGGTGAAGGACTTTAATTTCTCCTCTCTTAAAAGAAAAATAGGAAGCCTGGCTATCAGGTATGACCCAGAAATTCACAAGACCAAGCGGGGCTCTGCCTATTACCTGGCGAGGGTTAATGGTAACTACCAGGAAACTGTCAACTACGTGAATGAGCTTTGGGGCACCACTGCTCCCGAGGAGCCGTTCGACTATGACTTTGTCGATCAGGCATTTGCAAAGCTCTATGAGTCGGAGGCAAAGTTCGGAAAGATATTTACTGTTTTTTCAGCGCTAGCCATTCTTATTGCCTGTCTGGGGCTGTTTGCCATGGCGGCTTACACGCTTGAGAAAAGGTTCAAGGAGATTGCAATCAGAAAAGTGTTGGGGGCCAGCGTATTTTCCATTACCACGCTGGTGTTGTCTGACTTCACGAAGCTGATTCTCTTAGGCTCTGTGATAGCCGTGCCTTTTGCGTTCTATGTGATGGAGCAATGGCTGCAAGAGTTTGCCTACCGAATGGAATTGGGCATTTTAGTGTTTCTTATACCTGTTTTATCCGTTACGCTGTTAGCCTGGCTCACGGTTATTTATCAGTCGCTGAAAACAGCAACTGGCAACCCTGTTAACGCACTGAAGCAAGAATAAGCTTTCTCAAAATTGAACAAAAAAGGGGCCAACCAGCCCCTTTTTTGTTTTGTCGCAATTAAAGAGAGCAGGCGTCGCATCTTGCTGCTTGATTCCTATTGTGTATTTTAAATCCAAACTATACCAGGCTTTCGTATGTTGTAGTGACATGTTACCGCCGTTAACCTGTTAAGTATTTATCGAGTAATAAATAAAAATGGTAACACCCCCGATTTCGAAGGATGAGAAGGCTCGTTTGGCCGATTTACTTTCCTACAACATTTTAGACACACCTGAAGAAGAGGAGCTCAATGAAATTGTGCAGTTAGCTTCAGAAATCTGCAATAAGCCCATCTCAACAATTACCTTGATTGACGAGAAAAGGCAATGGCACAAAGCCAGAAAGGGAATTGACGGCAGAGAAGGAGAGCGGGATTTCGCTTTCTGCGCTCATGCCATCCATGGCGATGATCTAATGATGGTGCCGGATGCTAAACAAGACGAGCGGTTTCACGACAACCCGCTTGTGGAAGGGGCCCCTCACATAAGGTTCTACGCCGGTGTTCCTCTCAAGTCGGCAAAGGGATTTAGCCTCGGAACTTTGTGTGTTATTGGAACCGAACCGACCACACTCAGTGAGGTTCAACAACGGGCGCTGAAGATATTGGCCAAGCAGGTAGTCACCTATTTCGAGCTTCGGAAAAATAACCGTCACCTGACTGAGGCACTCAAAATTGTTGATAAACAGAAAGAAGAGCTTTCCTCCCACAACAAGACACTCACCAGACTGTTGTCGATCATTGGCCACGATTTGAAGGGGCCTGTAGAGAACTTGAAGCAGCTTTTCAGTCTTTTTGTGAGTGGGAAACTTTCTAAAGATGAAATAGATAGCCTGGCAGCCGATTTGAATGAGCGCCTCGAAAGCACCTCCGATCTGCTCGGAAACCTGCTTAGCTGGGCTACGAGCCAGCTCAACGATGCATCCTTACATTCAGACAAGTTTGACTTGCACGATATTGCTGAGGAACAACTTCACAGAATTAAGAGGAGTGCTGTTGCCAAGGGGAATAGCTTGTTGAATAAAGTAAAGAAAGGTTCCGTAATAACCGCTGATCGGGACATCATTAGGTTTGTGATTAGAAACCTGATTGCAAATGCTAACAAGTTTACTTCAGAAGGCGCTATTTCAGTAGCCCTGGAAGAGAGTGAAGGCGTGAACAGGATTGTTGTGGAGGATACTGGCCAGGGAATGTCACAGGAAGCTATTAAATCCCTTTTTAACTGGAACGACAGGCGCACCACTACAGGAACCTCAGGAGAAAAGGGGTCAGGTCTTGGTTTGCTCATTGTCGGGCAGTTCGCCAGTCAGTACAATGGGCGCCTTATCATTGAAAGCGAAGTGGGTAAGGGTACCAAAGTTGCTTTCGAAATGGCAAAAGACATCAACATGGTACCATCATTGGATTAGCCATACATAACCCAACGGCCTCCCAAATGCCCTGAATGCACCTTATAAAAATGTTGAACGAAACCTCCTTACGGAGGTAGCTTTTCGAAATCCGTATCTTGAAGTGAATCATCAAACTTCAAATGTTATGAAAAAAAAGAAAAGCTAAGCCAGCGGTTCGTTCGTGAGTTGACCTTCCG
>NZ_LR701579.1 GCF_902498805.1 Imperialibacter sp. EC-SDR9
TGTCAGATAGAACCATGTGCTTTGCTTGTATATCTTTGAATGTCAGATACTTAAATATAAACAAGCGCACTGGTTTTATCTATTTTTCCTCCCCAATATTTCAACGTTTTATTAATCGAACTCAGGTTATCAGGTAGATTTTACCCAAAGTGCGATGCAATACCACTCTTTTCCTCAACTTTTCAGAAAACTGAAAAACGCCGGTAAGGAGGGCGATTCCCCCAAAGCTGATGTGCATGTAAAACGCCAGGAGCCAGAAAAAGCTTGTTCTCAGCACCTCGGGTTTTTGAGCAGGGAAACCTCTGTCAGGAGTGAAGCTCAAATACGAAAAAGCATAGCCTGCAACGCTAATGGAAAGAAACACAAGCAAGCCCCATAAGATAATTTTAATCCTTTTATTCATGAGTTTTTTCAGCCAAATAAGTGCTTTTCAAAAACGTTATCGCCTCATCCGGTAGGATGAGACCTAATGTTGATGAATCTTTTGATGGCGTTCCCGATGTTCACTTGGGCTGATGCCTGCATATTCTTTAAAAACCCGATTGAAGGATGCCTTGGAATTGAAACCGCTGTCAAGGCCAATACCCAGCAAACTAAAATGTGCGAAGTCTTCGGAAACAAGCTTTTCTTTTGCCGCTTCCACCCGTAGCTGATTGACAAGTGAGTAGAAAGTCAGGCCTTCCTCACTACCTATCGCTTGTGAAATATAATGCCGTGGTTTGTCAAGCGCTTTTGCCAGATCGTCCAACGTGAGGTTTTGTCCCAGGTACAGCTTTTGTTTCGCCAGCAGCATTTTTATTTCGTCAAGCAACGCCTTCTCATCGTCGGATTTGAGCCCTGACTTTTTATACCGCTCTACAGTGACAGCCTCTTCGCTAGCCATGTCTTGTGAAATATATTTCACAAGAATGTTTTCATACTTCAAACCATGGTAGCCTAGAAAAAGCACAAATAAGCTTACGGCAATAAAAATGTAGTAGTTGTTATTGTCAGGTAAACGAGCGTCTGCAATTTGGCAGTAGGCGTAGGTCCCCAGCACCACGGCCCAGATGCCAGCAAGGCCCCAGGAAAGCCGCTGCAGCCATAGTAGGTTAATCCTCTCAGTGGAGGAGAAAAAGTCCCTGAGGCCACTTCTGAACCGTTTCAGTCGAACAAGGAGAAAAATGACGTAGACGGGGCCTGAATACAGCGTGAGAAAATTACCCAGCACTGCCTGCCATGGTGGGTTTTGCCACAAGGTAGAGGCAAATTGAGCTTTCTCCTCAGGAGGACTTAGGTAAAAGTCATAGATAGAGACATTCAGAAATACAAATGGCACAAAATGGATCAACCACCAGGGATTGAATCGCTTGGCACCAGAAAGCAGGGCAGCAGCGTAAATCCACAAAAATGGCCCTTCTGCTATGGGCATAAACCAGCTGAAGCCAAGGAGATGAGGATGTTGGCTGGTAAAGCCAGAGTAATCCCAATAGAAGCCCAGGAGGTGAAGCCCAATAAAAATTAGCCAAATCAGGAGAATGTTGTCTGCGATGGACTTGTCCTTTTTTCTACCCAAAAGCAGGGCAAAGAAGAACGCCTGAGCAATGCCCACAATGAAAAGAAAATCCATACAGTAAATTGCCGATTGTCGATCGAAATGTCAATCAAGATTTCGTGATACCAAAATCCTGCTGAATCTCCTCCAGTGATCGTCCTTTTGTCTCTGGCATCATAAAAATCACGAACACTAGCTGCAGCACCATCATGAAAGCGAAAAAGAAAAAGACGAGTCCCGGGTTGCCTAGCCCGCTCATCATGGCTGGCATGAATTGCGATACCAGTGCCGCCAGCACCCAGTGCGTGGAACTGCCAAACGACTGACCGAACGCCCTGAGGTGTGTGGGGAATACTTCAGATATGAATACCCAGATAACTGTGCCTTGGCCAATTGCATGAGCGGCTATAAAAAGGAACAGAAATACAGGAACGGCCATTCCTTGCCACTGCTGAAAAAAGGCTATCCCAACAAGGCTCAGCGAAATGATATACCCGAAGGAGCAAATATACATCAGCACTTTGCGGCCCACTTTGTCGATCAGGTAAAGACCAAGAAGCGTAAAAATCATGTTAGTAATGCCAATGCCGATGCTGCTGAGCAGAGCAGTGCTGGTACCTAAACCTGCGGCTTCAAAGATCCGGGGGGAGTAGTAGAGAAAGGCGTTGATGCCTGACAGCTGATTAAAAAAAGCAATCAGAAAGGCGAGTATTAGCGGAAACCTGTATTTGTTCTGAAAGATAGACTCTCCGGCGTGCCGGGTTTCGTCTTCCTTGGTGGCCAGCACCAGCTCCTTTTCATCAGTTCCGATTTTCTTTAAAATGGCGATAGCCCCTTCTTTGTCGCCTTTGTGAACGTATAACCAGCGGGGGCTTTCCGGCAACGAAAAGGTGGATGCCAGGTAAATGAATGCAGGAAGCGCTTCCATGCCCACCATCCAACGCCAGGAGTTTTCACCGATATCTTTCAGCAGGTAGTTCGATACAAATGCGAGCAGGATACCAAAAACGATATTGAATTGATACAATGCCACCAGCTTGCCTCGCTTGTCGGCGGGGGCAATTTCAGAGATGTAGGCTGGTGCCGCAACGGTTGAAATGCCGATGCCAAGGCCGCCAATGAACCTGAATATTCCAAACGACCAGGGATCCCAGGCAAGCGCTGAGCCCAATGCTGATGCCAGGTAGAGGACACCAATCCAGAAAAGCGTCTTTTTTCGGCCAAACAAGTCGGTGGGATACCCGCCAAATAAGGCTCCCAGCACGGTGCCCCATAGGGCTGCCGATATCACCACCGAGCCATGAAAGAGGTCAGATGTTTTCCAAAGTGCTTGCAGCTGTTGTTCGGCACCAGAGATCACAACGGTGTCAAATCCAAACAAAAGCCCCCCAAGGGCGGCCACAACGGAACTTACAAGCAGGTAGCGATTGGTCTTCATGCAAAGGGTGTTAAGCAGGTGTTTTTGTTCAAGCCCCGTAAAATAGGAAAATAGATTGATTTGACTGAATGTTATTGGGCTTAGTTACCACAGCTGTTTTTTTAATGGGGCTAAAATACCTGATTTTGTTATGGGGCTACGCAACCCTTTTCAAAGCTGGCTTGTCCTCCGGATAGTCAACAGCAAATATCAATTATGAAAGGAATGAAAATACACGCTTCGATTTTTTTACTTGGGCTGGCTTTTATCCATGGGTGCGACGTGCTTGAAACCGACTCATTGCCTGAGCCTGATGCCTCCGCTTCTACCGACCTGGTTACATTGTCTGGCGGTGCTATCGTTTTTTCACTGACTGACATTGTAAACCCTACGTCCGATGCTACGTCACAAATTACCCTGGGACCGTCGTCCGGTAAACTCGAGTCTTTAGGAGGGCAGCTATTCAGGTATGTTCCCAATTTCTCATCTACCGGTGCAGACAAAGCAGTATTCAAAACTACCTTTAGCGGCAGATCAACGCAACGCCTCGATACCATCAATTTTGAGGTGAAGTCAGTAAGCAATGCTCAGGATTCACTCGGCCTGCCCTGCACCATTATTGCTGCCGACGACTATCGTATGATCAGAACGGAAAGCCCTGTTGAAATTGACGTGCTAAGCAACGACTACATATGTTCTGCGCTTTCATTGCCAAGCTCTCCGATATCCATTCTTCAGCTACCTAAATATGGTACTATCAGTGTCAGCGAAAGAGGTTTTACGTTTACTAAGCAGCCATCTATTACTTCGAAAGTCGACACTGTTATTTACAAAGTTTGTTCTTCGGGAAGCAGCCCGGTTTGCGCATGGGGCTTGGTTTATCTGGAATTAGGCGATGTAGCGGGCCCGTGTAATAGTGATATCACTCTGGGTGATGACCACATTGTGTTTACGCAGGCGACCACCGGCACATTGGTAATTAGTGTGTTTGAGAACGACACCATATGCGATCCGACCAAGATTAAGTCGTTCAACATTACGCAGCAACCAGAGTTTGGCGCCGCTGCTGTCCTTCAATTGGACAGCGGAATTGTTACCTACGAGCTTTTTGATAACGATTTTATTGGCGAGGATAAATTCACCTATACGGTTTGTGATACGAATAATCAATGCTACTCAGCCGAAGTGTATGTGACAAAAAGTGCGTGTTTCATCACAGCAAGGGACGATCATTTTTACATTTCCGACACGCTCCATGTTGACGCCGACCAAGCCATATTTGAGATTCTTTTTAACGACCAGCTGTGTAGTGAAGATCTCCTGCCTGTCATACTAATGGAGCCTCAGCATGGTTCCGCCGTGATCGATCAGAACAACCATCTGGTGTATAGTGACTTCTCTTCCCTTGAGCAGCTGGATAGTTTGAGCTATAGGCTGTGCAGTGGATCCGACACTTGCAGTGAGGCAACTGTATTAATACAGAGAGAAAACTAGAGGAGTAAAACAATTGATAGCACAAAGGCTGGGAGTGTACACTTCTGGCCTTTCACTGTAAAAAGTCTGGTGACGGAAGAAATAGTAAAAAAGTGTATCAAAAATGACAGGAAGGCACAGGAGGCCTTCTATAACCACTTTAAAAGGCAGGTAATGGGAGTGTGCGTCCGTTATGCAGTCGATCAGGAGGAAGCAAGTGATATTTTCCAGGATGCTTTCGTGAAGATCTTTCTAAAGCTAAAAGGGGTAAAAGATGTGGTAGCGTTGCCGGCCTGGGTGAAACAGGTAACGGTGACGACAGCCATCAACCACTTTCACAAGACTAAAAGGCACAAGTACGATGCGAACCTCGATGAGATAGAAGAGACAGAAGGCGCCGACTACAAATTGCTGGTACAGCAAACGGACAATGAGGCGCTGGTGGGGCTGGTGAATACCCTACCGCCAGGATATAAAATGGTGTTCAATCTCTATGTGGTAGAGGGATATACGCATCCTGAAATTGCCGACAAACTTGGGATCTCGGAGAATACGTCCAAATCGCAGCTGAGCAGGGCAAAGGCGATGCTTCGGATTCTGTTAGAAAAAAGAGGAATTAAAAGCCTGACCAATTATGCATAACGATGAGTTAGATAAGCTAATAGGAGACAGACTATCGGGGTTTGAACTGGATCCGGACAACAGCTCCTTTGACAAAATAGTGAGGGGCGTGGCTAATGCCAGGCGCCGGATGTTCTATCAGTACGCTGCTGCCGCTTCGTTGGCGCTGTTGCTCACTGTTGGAGCAGGCTACTGGTGGATGCAGGAAACGCCGGTGTCAGCTGTTACTGGTCCGGAGGAAGTTGGCCTGCAAGAAAGTCAAATCGCAGGGGAGAAGGCGAAGCAAGTTGCTGGAAAGGGGGCAGAAGAGGCGTCGAAGGAGATGAAAGTTGAAGGAGAAACGGGCCAGGACGAGGCGTTGGACAATGTGGGTAAGGAGGTCGAAGGTAGTATCGATGGTTCCAGCCGCTCTGGTGCCCCGATTACCGATAGGAGTGATGAAAAGGAAACGTCGGGTGGAGAGGAGACCAAAGAAGTTGCTCGACATGTAGCCGTAGCAATTGAGAATGAAGAATCGAATGTTGCTGGAGGTGAAAACAGTATAGGTAGAGAACGGGTTAACTTTTCTTCGGCGCCAGCTCCAAAACAGTGGGCGTCCAGTTCGCTGTTTCCGCCAACCCCGGGTTTTCGGTTTATTCTGCATGTCAGCCCAACAAATGAAGGTCAGCCCGTTGTGGTAAAGCCGGAGCGAGAAAGAAGATGGGCTGTTTATGCGGAAGCGATGCCCTTCTTTAGTTACAATATTTTTGAGGTAAACACCACGGATGAAATCTTGATTACTAACGTGCAGCAGGTACCCGGATTTTCGCTGGAAAGGCTTGGAGTGAGAGGTGAGGTGGGCGTGGAGTATGCGATTAACCGAAAGATACACATACAAACCGGTGTGATGATGTATAGTCGGAATCAGGAGGCTAACCTGATTGTTGGAAAAGTCGATTCTGTCATTGTTTCAAAAAAGGCGGACAACTATAACCTGACTCCGGTTTACATGAGTGACACCCTTAACATGTCAGTTGATATACTGAACCTGGGCCTATTGGTTGGCGTACAGTTTAGGCTAAATGATGGCAAAATAAGGCAATGGGTGGGTGTAAGCGCAGAAATGCACAAGGGGCTGAAGAGGAATATCACCTTCGATCAGCTTGTGAGTCAAGAGAGATCTGCCGGATACTATTCTTTTGCCAATCTGTTTTACCGGGCCGAGTACCCGTGGAAGCCCAGGGCGACCTTCTTTCTTCAACCCACCTTCAATTATTCGCTTTACATGGGCGAACGGTTGGCGACACCTGTGAATGTACGGCCCTATGGGTTGGGTGCAAGCCTGGGCATTCGGGTATATCTGTAGAGGTGAAGACACTCTTTTTTCTGAAAAATGGAAACAGAGAATTCAGCTAGCTCGGCCACTAGTAATCGCTATGACCTGTCCGTAGATTTTTGTCGGGAAACAAACAAAGTTTTCCTTACCTTCCTCACCTGATCAATCGGAACAACATGAAATTTAGACTTTGCTACCTCCTTTTTGCTTTTGTTGTTGTACTAAGCAAGCAGCCTGTCGAAGCCCAGCCCGCTCAGGTGCCACCAGCACAAGACCTGCGCATGTATGACATCGCAAAGGCCGTTTCTTCCGCAAGAATAGAAAAAGACGTCAGGACTTTGGCTGGCTTTGGTACCAGAAGCACTCTTTCGGATACAGTTTCAGCGACGAGGGGCATTGGAGCTGCCCGCAGGTGGATCAAAGCTGAGTTCGATAAAATATCGAAGGACTGCGCTGGGTGCCTTACAGTCACTTATCAGCACAACAAGGTGCCGGCAGATAAGTTTGCCCGCATCAAAGAGCCAACTGTCGTTACTAATGTAATTGCGATTCAAAAAGGAACAGTGAATCCAAATAGCTACATCATTATGTCGGCCGATATTGACTCAAGAGCCTCAGACGTGATGGATGGAAAAATAGATGCCCCGGGTGCGAACGACAATGCTTCTGGCATGGCCGGCGCCATTGAGGCGGCCAGGGTGCTCAGCAAGTATAAGTTTCCGAATAGTATCATCTATGTAGGCCTTTCAGGTGAGGAGCAGGGTCTTGTGGGGGGCACCTACATGGCCGAAATGGCCAAAGAGCAAGGTTGGGACATCATTGGCGTGATGAATAACGACATGATAGGCAACATCGAAGGGGTAGATGGAGTGATTGATAACCGCACATTCAGGATCTTCTCTGAGCCTACGCCTGTGACAGAAACCGATGAAGAAAGAGGAAGTCGTCGTTTTTATGGCGGAGAGGTGGATGGTATCAGTCGCCAGCTTGCTCGATATGTACACAAGACCGTTTCCACTTACATGCCTGAGATGAACCCAATGATGGTTTATCGCCTGGACAGGTTTGGGCGAGGTGGGCATCACCGGCCTTTTAATGATGTGGGCTATGCCGGTATAAGGATCATGGAAGCCCACGAATACTACCCACGCCAGCATCAGGACATCAGGGTTGAGAATGGCATTCCTTACGGCGATGTGGTGGAAGGAGTGAACTTCGACTACGCTGCCAAGCTGACTGCTGTCAATGCGATTAACCTTGCCAGCCTGGCCTGGGCACCCAAAGCACCCGCAGAAGTAAAAATTGGAGGAGCTGTTCAGCCAGCTACCAAGCTTGCCTGGTCTACAGTTGACGATCCGAACCTGGCTGGCTACAGAATTTATTGGCGAGACACTACTGTGCCGCAATGGGAGAGCAGCCGGTTTGTTGGTAAAGTGAATGAATTTACCCTGGAGGGATTTGTTATTGACAACTACTTGTTCGGAGTGGCGGCCGTTGGCAAGGATGGAAACGAAAGCCTGGTTGTATTTCCGTCATCATTGATCGGTAGATGATAGTTACGAACTCCAGAGGTTTCTATAGACGAAATGTATTTTTGAGAAGGCTGTTAAAATAGTCACGTCTATTTGCCTAATTGCATTAAATTTGTCGTTTGATGCGATTTTTCCTTTTCGGCGCTCTCTTGCTGGTGAATCTGCAGTATGTTAGTGCGCAGTCGTTGCAGAGTAACACCAACTTTCAACTTTGGATAGACCCCACGGTCAATTATAGCCTTTCTACCAAAACCCGATTTTCTAGCGATGTGTACTATCGAACCAGGCTCAACGACATAGGCTGGAAGCAAACTGTTTTAAGGCCAGGCATCAGCCATTCTATATCGGAGAAGGTAACAGTGCTGGGAGGCGTTGGGTGGTTCCGTACAAAAGACCACGAGACACCACCAAGGAACGAGATTAGATATTGGGCTGGTTTGCAGTACACACATCATTTGTTTTGGAAAGTGGACTTGCAGCACTATTTCAGAGCGGAAGAAAGGGTGTTTTATCAGGAAGGTGCCGACAACTACCAGAACCTGCGGCTTCGTTACAGGTTGGGGTTAAATTATCTTTTGAAAGAAAAAGACGAGAATGGAAAAAGTGCTCAGCTGGCACTTCAGTACGAACCTTTTTTGACCACCAACTCCGGTCATTTGAGCGATCAGTTCTTCAATACAGAGCGGCTCTATCTCGGAGTAAGTAATAGCCTTTCTCCGGCGATAAGGGTAGATGCCTACTACATGCTGCAATGGGGCAGAACGTTGAAGGCCGAGCAGTTTTATTTCACCGACCACATCATTCAGGTAAAGTTTGTATACACGATAAATCCGCTTTAGAACCTGAAAAGGCGAGTAAAAAGTGGAAAAGAGACCGGAAAGCTGCCGGGAAGACCTTTAGCTTTCAGTTCTTTGATAAATGGGGTGACGGGGTTCTCGCCCCTTTCTTTGATGTAATTACCCACCGACGACCAGGTGTTAAGGTATCCCTCAAGGATATTTATATCCCATTCGTAAGTCATCTGCATATTTTCGGAGAGCCTCAGTTCTCTGAAAGGAATAGAGATATCGGCATAGCTATTGTCGATGTGTTCTCTTTCAGCATCCCAATAGGGGCCAACTACCTTGCTGTAGAAATGATCGACCGCTGGCTGATAAGCGGGGGGGAGCTGTATCAGGCCGTAGCCCCAGGTGGCCAACAAAGCCCCAGGTTTGGCTACTCTGGTTACCTCATCACAGAATTTGTCTACCTGAAACCAGTGAATGGCCTGCGCTACAGTGATCAAATCGATGGAGGTGTCTGAAATTTGTGGAGCTGCTTCGTCTGCCACAAAACTGCTTAGGTTGGGCATGTTTGGCACCTTCATCAGTTGTTTTATGCTGATATCCGTCGCATACACTTTGTTGAATTTACCTGCCAATACGGCCGCCACTTGTCCATTGCCAGTGCCGGCATCCCAGGCAGCGTCGAACGCCTTTGTATGTGTGTAGAGATGATTGAAAAGAGTCTCAGGGTACTTGGGTCTGAAGGCGGCATAGCCGCTGGCTTTGTCAGAAAATCGATCTTTCATAATAATGCTCAATGGCCTGTAGGTTGGCCCACGGTTACGATTTATAATTTAGGCGGATAATACCAATTAGAAAAGGCGGTGACCTATTTTATTGAATATGGCTAACTCTTCCTGATAGTAGCCAATACGCCTAAAACAGGGCCTGGGGCAAGGGCCAGGAGGGCTAAATTGGGTGAACCGTAGTGCATAAGCCACTGCACCACTTCAATACTGAAAATTGTTATGGAAAAGCCTATGCAGTTGACAATTGTGAGGGCCGTGCCTGTATTTTCCTTCGGTGCCGACTGAGCAACCAGCGTTGAGAACTGTGGCGAATCGGCAATAACCGAAGTGCCCCAAACAAGCAGAAATACTATAAAAAGGCCAAAGGGTAGTTGGTAACCAAATGGAGACAAAGCGCAGCACAACCCGGAAATAGTCAGTGCCACTCTGGCAACAAACCCACTTCCTCTTGCTGCTGAAAGATAGCCACCTGCAATACAAGAAAAGGCACCTGCTCCAATGATGATAAACGAGAACAAGGAAGTATTCAATTGGATCAATGGATGCCCTTCCTGATAGAGCATAAGCACAACAGGAACAAAGGCCCAGAAGGCATAGAGCTCCCACATATGGCCAAAATAGCCGAAAGCAGCCTGTCGGAAGTCATTTTTTTTGAACACCATAAGAGAAACACCGAGATCGATTTTACTGCTGGGCTTTCTGAATGGCCCGTCAGGTACTGCGAGAAACAAGAAAATGCCTCCTAAAGCTGAAATGGCAGAAGTACAGATAAAAACTGCCTGCCAGCTAAGTCCTTGTCCAATGCTCTTGATCAAATGAGGAAAGGCAGTGCCAAGCACCAGGGCGCCAACAAGAAAGCCAAGCGCTTTCCCAAGCCCTTTTTCATGATAATCTGAAGCGATTTTCATCCCCACGGGATAAATGCCAGCCAGGAAAAAGCCGGTTCCGAACCTAATGATCAACAAAGAAGTAAGCCACTGATTGGGCAAAAGCACTAACAGGTTGGCTGTTGCTCCCAGCAGTGCACAGACCATAAAGACCCTGGAAGGGGAGAAACGATCCGAGATACCGAGGAGCGCAAACACCAGTGTGCCGGTGATAAAGCCCAACTGCACTGCGCTTGTTAAGTGTCCTAGCGTGCCGTCGCCTAGCTGGTAGGTAGCCACGAGATCCCTGGAAACAGCGTTGCCCGCAAACCACAACGACGTACAGGCAAATTGAGCTAACACAATGATGGGAAGAATAGCGCCGACTTTGGGGGGAGTTTGGCTCATTTGCTTCATGCCATTACTGACACCATTTGGAGTACCTGAGCTGCCAGAAGTTTATCACCCTCTACTTTAAGCCAGTCTTTGACGTCATCGGGCCTGATGTTTTTCGAAAACAGCTTCCAGGCTAGTTCGGGGGCTATTTCCACAGCTGCATCTGGCACCCGCCCGGGCTTGTCAACCAGTGCCCAGCTTGAATTTTTCCTTTCCAAATGCCACTCGCCACCAACCTGGCCGCTTACTGCAGCAGTAACCAGCGTACCTTCAGGCGCTGTTATGTTTCTGAATGTATGTGGCAAGGCCATGAAATAGGTAGCCATCAGCGGAAAGAAAAACGCTCTGGTCATTATACCTGGCTGCCCCACAGCTTCCCTTATCTGCTGCTGGTGATGCCATTTTTCTGTGTACTCCCTGGCCAGGTGCATCCAGTTGTAGCTTTTCGTTTCACCCGCCCAATCGACAGCGAAAATGGCTTCGTCCCACGGGTCAAGCGACTCATAGTAGGCCGACGTCAGCGGGCCGGTTGCCTGGTGAAGTATTCGAAGAACATTCGGGCTCAGTCTTTTGCTGGCCTTCACCCAGTCGGCATTGAGTTGATTGAGCCAGCCGACAAGGTCTTCATAAGCTTTTATCGGAGGAGGTGCTTCGCCAAAGTATCCATCACGTTGGATAGACAAAGTTCTAAGATTACCGTCCAGCAAATGGGCAGCGACATCCTTCACGTTCCAGTGCTTCGCAGGCGTCGATTTTTGCCAGTCATCGTCATTCAATGAGGCCAGCAGCTTCATCAAGGCCTCGTCGAGTGGGCGAAACAAATGCGCTACCTTAATGGGTGGAGCTTTCGGTGATCGACTCCTAGTTGGCATTTTCAATAATGAAAGATCCGACATCTTTCTTGAACTTCTCCAACGAAGGTTGGTGGGTATACATCATATGGCCTGCCTCGTAATACTTCATGATAATATTGTCCTTCACTTCTTTTGTCAGCCCAAGGTGGTTGATGCTGTGTTCCACACCATAAAAGACAGTGGCAATATCGTAGTAGCCGTTGAGGATCAACACTTTCATATTGGGCGCTTTGCTCATGGCTTCGGCCATGTCGATGCCCGTATTAATGGCGGCAGTTGCTCCCCAGGCAAAGTTGCCTTTGTGCTTCCAGTCCCATTTGAAGCCATCTCTTCTTCCCGCTGTTACCGTGTAGGTCAGTTTTTTATTCACCTTCAGGTCGTTGTGGAAGTAGTGGAGAAAGCCCTGGATATAGGCGGGTGAGATGGCAGCACTTTGCGGGTCGTAGTCAGCAAACTGGCCGATGCCATCCTGGCTGATGCCTTTGTACCTGGAGTCGAGGCGCCCGACAGTATTTCCTTCGTCTCTAAGCAGTTCCTGAAAAAACTCATCGGCCTGAACCCGGAGATCGGCTTTAAACCAATAGTCTGCGGAAACACCTGAAAGTGCGCTTAGCTTTGCCGCCATGGCCGATTTCTCTGATGCTGAAAGCTGGTCTCCTTTAAAAAGAGCTGGCGTGTATTCTTCTTCAGTAAATTTTCGCACTGTGGCCATGTAAGCTTCCACGGTGGCTGGTTTGTTGGCGACTTTGTTGTGGTACCAGGCCGTTGCGGCGTACGTTGGGAAGTGTACGATATAAGGAAGGTCGTCGTTCGGAGGAAACAGCAGTGTTCTCAGGTCGAACACTGCGGACACCATGATCACACCATTCATCGCAATGCCCTGATCCAGCAGGCTGTTCATCACTCCGGCGTTTCTGAAGGTGCCATAACTCTCTCCCAAAAGGAACTTTGGCGAGTTCATGCGACTGTTGTCGATCAGGTACTGCGTGATGAAAAGACTGATGCTGCGAATATCCTGATCCACACCCCAGAAGTCTTCGAACTTGGCCTTGCCTACCGGCACGCTTAGCCCAGTGCCCACCGGATCAATCATTACCAGGTCGGCTATATCCAGAATGGAGTAATCGTTATTCACTAGCTGATAAGGTGCGGCATTATTGAAGTTTGGATCGTTCACAACAATGCGTTTCGGGCCCATTACGCCCATGTGCAACCAGAAAGAGGAAGAGCCAGGCCCACCGTTGTAGGAGAAAACGATGGGTCTGGTAGACGGAGCACCTTCCTTCACGTAGCTCGTAAAGCCAAATAGCGCAATAGGCTCATTGTTCTCGTCTCGGAGCTGAACAGTACCAGCTTTGGCAGTAAGCTCGATGGAGGTGCCATTAATTTTTACCGTTTGTTTGGTGGTGGCCACTTCACCTTCGGGGATCGGCCCCGTTGGTTTTTCACTTTCCTTTTCCTGGGCAGTGGCGTTGCCAAAGCAGATGATAACGATAGTCAGGTAGAGTAGTTTTTTCATAAGCTATGAGGCTGTATTAATTGGTTGACCAAGCCGAATGTAAAAAGACCTTTGAACTTTTGCACTCCACCGGTCAAAATCAACGGAGTACTTAGTGAATTGGCTGGTCGGCAGGTCGGCTCCTCTTCCACCTTCTGTGCGTCCATAGCCAAAACTCCGGATGTTTTTGTATGTCCGCTTCTAAAAGCGCTACATGTTTTTTTGTGATGGCGCCAAAGGGTTCTTTGGTAGCGTCCTTTGTTATCAATTCGAAATCCATTTGATAACAACCTCTTTTGACTTTGATGATTCTGCCAAACACGACAGCACAGTCTTGCTCGACAGCATATTTTTCTGTTCCGAAAGCCACGCAGGTTTCCTGGTTGAGGAAAGTGGTCCAAAAAACGTTCTTACTCTTGGTCGGGAACTGGTCAGCACCAAACACAGCAGCGAACAGTGGGCCATCTTTTGCTTCAAAAATCTCCCAGAAACGTTTCTTTGGGTACATCTGCAAGCCATACTTACTTCGTGAGTCTTTCATTAGCTTGTCCACCCCTTTGTTTGCGAGAGGTGTGTACAGAGCCATAGCCTGATGTGGGATTTGCTCGTCGATGGCTACAGCCAGCATTTCCCAGTTGTTGTAGTGCCCTCCCGCAATGATGATGTTCTTATTTTCAGCAAACAGATCAGTAAACACCTGCTCACCGGTAATCCTGCACCTTCGAATGGCTTCTTCTCTTGAAATGCTGAAAATCATCAAAGATTCCACCATCAGGTCACAAAAGTGCGAATAGAACTTCCGGGTAATTTCCAGCACCTCGTCTGGTGACTTTTCCGGGAACGAGGCCGTTATTTGTTTGACAACAATCGACTTTCGATAGAGGCCGCCATAGAACAGGATAAACGAAAGGGAGTCGGAAATGCCGTAGAGCAGCCAGGAGGGCAATAGAGAAACCGGCTTGATAAAGCAGTAGTAGAACAAGGTAAACATAAGTAGGCGTAGGTGGTTAGTTGAACCTAATCAACCGGCACCGGTTGGCGCAGGCCGAATCCGAAAGATAGCAATATCAGTTGAACCAGTGACATAGGCTGTTTTAAAGCAATCCTTTTGTGCCATCACAGGTAAATACCGCCGATCGCATGGTATGCTATTTGTCCAGCGCCACTCTTATATGCGAACCTTCTACCAGCTGGAAGGTGGCTGAAGCAAACTTTATCTTTCCATTACTTTTGTCGACTTCATCCAGAATTCTTGTGAAAAGCAGATCCTTGGTGCTTCTCCTTTTTTTGTAGTCCACGGCATAGCGAAGAGTAAACTCCACCCAGTTATCGTTGGCTGCCAGCGTGACCATTGGTTCAGTAGAAGCATCTTCTATCATGTACTTTTTCACCATCCCTGCCCATTCCTGCCGGGCTGTGGCGGTATAGCCTCCTACAATTTCGGCTGCCACTTTGTTAAGCATATTTTTCATTTTTTGATAGTCGCTGCCAAACTGAACCGGCAGTTTGATCTCGTCCCAAAGAAAGGGAAAGTCGGTGGAGTAGTTAAAAACCGGTTCTTTGAAGACAAAGCTGTTGGCAATTCTAACTATTCGACCATTGTAGAGGTCTCCGTTTACCCACTGGCCTATTTCCATCAGCGTAGTCCGCAAAACACCAATATCAATGACATCCCCCTTTATGCCTCCCAGTTGTACCCGGTCTCCCGTTTTGTAAAAACCACCGAAGACAATGGCCATCCACCCTGCAACACTGGCTATCACTTCCTGTAGTGCAAATGCTATGCCTGCACCGGCCACGCCGAGCGCCACCGTAAACCCGCCCAGCTTATCGCTAAAAACGACCGTTATCAGCACTACTACGAGAAAGTACCCAAAAAACGAAATCGCCTTTTTTGATTTGTACCTTATTTTAGTGTCTTCAATTTTTCCGGAAAACGTTTTCCCAATGAATTGGGTAATGGCCCAAATAACTGCAATACCGATAAACACTGTCACCAGTTTCCCGACGGTGGGATTGTAGAGGTACTCTTTTGCGAAATCTTCCATGGCTTACTTTTTAGGCTCTGGGCTGCTCTGCTTACTATTCACATTGAATGCCGGTGCCTGATAGTCCTTTGGCAGATAGTTGACTGGAGTAGTTACCATATTACCATCTCTAAGTGCACGGTAATGTGGCGACAATATTTCTACCCCACTTTCATTGAATTTGTCCTGGATATTCTGGTGCAGGTCGGAATAAGTCCTTGGCATTTTATTGGGCTCGGCGGTATAGGCATTGAGCTGGTAGGATACATAGTAGTCATCCAAACTTGTTTGCAACACAAACGGCTTGTGGTCATTGTTGACGCCATCGGTAGCCAGCGCAGCGGCAATCAGTAATTCATGAACTTGTTTCCAGGGCACGTCGTACCCAATTGTTACGGTGGTATGGAGAATGAGTCCTAACTCTTTGCTGGACGTCGAATAGTTAATGGTTTTACCTCCAAGGATACTGGCGTTTGGTACGGTGATGTCCTCGTTTTTTGGGGTCCGAAGCCGGGTAACAAGCAAAGACTTTTCGACCACATCCCCAACAATGTCATCAATTTTGACCCGGTCGCCTACTTTAAAAGGCCTCATGTAGGTGATAACCAAGCCGGCAACAGCATTGGCAATAGCAGTGGATGAGCCTAGTGAAAAAAGAATACCCAGGAAAACGGAAACGCCTTGAAAAATCTTAGAGTCGGACCCTGGAAGATAAGGGAAAATCACAACAAACATAAAAGCGTAAAGCAACACCTTGATGATATTGAATGTGGGCATTGCCCAGTCGGCATAGAAGCCGGTGAACTTTAGCCGTTCAGCAGCAATCTCTTGTGCCACAAATTTTATGAACTTGATAGCGTAGTGCGTCGCCAGATAGATAATTACAATAGAAAATACATTAGGCAGGTAGCTGAAAATGGAAATAAGGATACTTTTTGTTGGTTCCCAAACCCAGCCGAAGAGGGTAGCAGCCCACCCTCTTGTGAAGGGAAACACACTGAAAAGCAATGGAAGGGAGATGTACATCAGCAATCCGAATACTGCCCATTTCAGAATCGTGCTGATTCGCAGAGTTAAATCCAGCTCACGCTTTGGAGGAAGAATCTCGTAGTCTCTGAACCTGATCCCGTGGAAAAGGGAATCTTTCTTGACGATAATCAAAAGATTGAGTTTACGAAAAAGTCGATTGAGTAGATAAATTAGGCCATAGGTACCTGCGATGATGAGCAGGGTAAGCGCCACTCTCATCAGTATATTTTTCCAGCTATTGGCATCTCTTTCAGCTTCAATACCTTTCGATATCGCAGTTGCATGCTCAGTAGCTAGTGCCTTCTTTTCCCTTCCAACCCAGAGTGCATCTGTGTCGGTCACACTCATCAGGATCATTTCCCCAAACGTGATGTCGGCTGTCGACTCATTAAGAATAACCTGGAGAGAATCCGGTTTGAAGTTGTCGTCGTGATAAAGAACCTCAATCTTTTTTGTGATATTGGCTGCTCTTTCTTTAGGCATCACCGGGCCCAGCTTTGTGAAAACCATAAACAAAGTATCTCCGAACGGGGTGACGGGATAACCTACAGCCGTTTCCTTCAGCTGATTGATTTTTTTAAGTTGCTCGGCCTTTCTTGTGGAATCCTGTATTTCGATGTTCCTGACCTGACGCAGCAGATCGGCTTGTTTCAGCTTATCATTTTCCTTTAGCAGGTTGATTTGTTGAAGAAGCTCAGCCTTTTTTACCGAATCATCAATTCTTTTTTGCTCGCTTCGCCTGACAAGATTGGAGTATTCTTCCAGTTGATTAGCTATCGAATCGCTTATGTACTGCGCTCTTTTTGCTTGTTCGACAGAATCGGACTTTGCAACCAGGCTGTCAGCTGACTGGCCTTGGCTGTTGAAACAGCTGATTATGGCTATGAGGAGTGATAAAACTTTGAGTTTCATATCATTGATATTTCAGTTACAAAGTTACTCTAATTCAGACGAATAGAGATGATAACAATCAGACGTACCGCAAGCTTCTCAAGCTGACTATTGTCTTCCCCCCAACTTAATTCGCCACGACACGCCTGCATCAACAAACCAGTCGCTGACACCGTCATTTTTGCCATAGCCGACGGACATATCAAGAAGAAAATCATTGTTGACAAGATAGGAGAGACCGGTATTCCACCGGTTGTCAAAGTCACCGTTGAATACGGTGCCATAGTTTTCAATAAAGCTGCCCACCTTTTCAGCCAAAGGAAAGGATAGATTCACTGTGTAATTGAATGCCGGATCGGTATTGTTACCCGTCCAGGCCACAGCCCAGTTGGTAGTAAGTCCTAGCTTGTCGGTGAGTCTCTGGCCGTGAATAAGCATGATCCTTGGTGCAAGGTTAGCAGCTTTGTAGTCCTCATCCACAGCTGTGAACCGGGCATCGGCCTGGATACCAAGGGAGGGCTTTTCTCCATGGCCGTCAAGTAAGTTGTAGCGGATGCCTGCATTCCACATGCCCAAACCACCTGCTGTCAAATCTGAGACACTCGTTTTGTCATGGCGCAGAGCAAAAGCGGACCTGATCTCAAGCCTTTCAAGAATTCCGTACCGCAACGACGCCAGGTAGGTGTAGTTGGTGCCAGTGACATCGGTGTTGCCTACCGAGTATGCGTTATAGGTACCTCCGGTTTGCACCTGAAAAACATTTTTCCCGGTGGTAAACGGCCCAACCGATTGTCCAGGCCTGGCACTGCGAATGGTGGGGTTGTACTGAGCAGCGGCCTTTGGTATTGAGAGGCAAGACAACACAAGCATCAATAGGCCAACCATCAGCTGATAGTTTGGCTTGGGTAGTGTACGAATAGCCATTAGGGTGGGTCGTTTTTTTTGCGCAATGTTAGTACAAATATTGAACACTATATGCGATAGTTACAAACAAAATAATTTATCTGATAGATTTTTAAAACTGTCTGTAAATCAGGAGTTTCTTGCTGATTAACTATAAAACAACAACAAGGGTTTACTTTGTTTTTGTGAGGGCCTCTATTTCTTGATCCAGCTTGTCCCAATCAGTGAATTCAAGCTCATCTTTGTCCTCAAAGTCTTGCTTCTTGAAAACAAGCCCGAGTGTCATCAAAACACTTGTGGCGATAATGACTATCAAAAGAATGGCATCGCTGAAGGCGTCATTTTTCCATTCGTCGGGAATGGAAAAAAACAGAAGGACAGTAATTAAACCTCTGGGCGCAATCCAAACTTGAGGGCTGATGTTTTTGACAACAATCGACTTTAGCAAAATGTACCTCACCACGTAAGTCAGTACTAGAATAGTAAGGGAAGTAATGAGTGCCAACACGTCGGTGAGGCCCGAAAAATCAAGCGTCATTCCAAAAATGACAAAGAAAAATGTTCTCACCACAAAGGCAGACTCCATCGTCACCACATGGAAGTCTTCCAAGATGTGCTTCAGGGCTGTTTCATCGATTAGTTTCTTCAGCTTGCCCCTAAAGAAAATAGTATGATTGCTCAGCACAAGTCCGAACACCATGATAATAAGGAGGGAGGAGAGGTGAAACATTTTGCCCGTTGAATACAACAGCACCAAAACAGCTATGAGAAAGAACAGCTTCACTTTGGTCGTCAGCTTTTGCAGGAGAAGCACCAGTGAGTAACTGATAATGATAGAAAGGGCGATAGTAATCAGGATACTGCTTGAGACCTCCCACACCACACCTGCTGTGGTGGCAGTTTCGGCGCTCCCAAGCAAAAAATAGAAAAACATGATGCCCAGGATATCTGAAAAGGTACTTTCATAAATCATAAATTCCTTTTTCGAGCCGGACAGGTTGCCGACGCTGGGGATAATGATGGCACTGCTGAGTATCGAAAGCGGCACTGCATAGATTAAGGCAGTGTAGAAATCGTCGAAGAAAAAATACTTAAGAAGGTAGGCAATACCAATGGACGTAGCAATGAGCGACAACAATGCCACCAAAAATGATTTTATCAGAAGGGGCTTTTTTTCTTTGGTCAGCTTCAAATCCAGGGCAGCTTCGAGCACAATCATGATAAGGCCAACCACGCCCAGTAGCTCCAGCGCTTCCATAATACCCCTTTCCAGGTTGATGTCGTAGAAGTTTAAAAGCTCCTGAAAGCCTACACCCAGCCCAATTAATAGCAATACACTTGGAATATTAGTTTTCTTCGAAAACTGATTAAAGAAGTACGAAGCAATGATGATGATCGAAATAGCGATAGTTTCGCTATAAGCATTTAGCATGTCCATACCTGGATGTTAATTTTGAGATATACTACAAAGAGAGCTACTTTTAACTGAAAGCAAAAACTCCTGTCAGGTACGAAAATAGCAGTTTCAATTCTTAACTAGCATTAAATTAGATGATCAATGTCGAAGAGCAATAAGTTCGGAACTTTCGGGGGAGTATTCACGCCATCCATTCTTACCATCCTTGGGGTGATCATGTACCTGAGGCTACCAATGATTGTTGGTGAGGTGGGGTTATTGACTACGCTGGGCATCATTTTGGTTGCTCACATTATTTCCGTAACAACAGGCCTCAGCGTATCGTCCATTGCTACCGACAAAAAGGTGGAAGCTGGTGGCACTTACTACATGATCAGCCGTAGCCTGGGGCTACCCATAGGAGGAACACTTGGGCTGGCTTTGTTCGTAGGGCTTTCGTTCAGCGTCAGTTTGTACCTTATTGGATTTTCGGAAAGCTTTCTCAGCTATTGGGGTTATGAGACCACTGTTAATAATATAAGGATAGCAGGTAGTATTGTGTTGATGGCAGTAACTACACTTACTTTCATCAGCACCTCTATGGCCATCAAAACCCAGTATTTTATTATGGCGGCTATTGTGTTATCCCTGGCCTCCATATTTCTGGGCACACATGACCTTGGGCCAACGGATGTAACCGAGGGTATCTCTTCTTCCACTGTGTCAGTCATGGTGTTGTTTGGGATATTTTTTCCGGCAGTCACAGGGTTTGAGGCCGGTGTTTCTATGTCTGGTGATTTGAAAGACCCTAAAAAATCGATTCCAGCCGGGTCTCTATTGGCTATTGTGGTTGGATTTATTGTTTATATAGGGTTCGCCTGCTACTTGTATTTTACGGTAGACGCAGGTGTGCTGGCTGCTGACTCAAATGTGCTGTTGAATATTTCCTGGGTACCCGAGCTGGTTATCGCAGGTATCTGGGGGGCAACGCTTTCTTCTGCACTTGGTAGCATTCTGGGGGCCCCCCGTATTTTGCAAGCTATCTCGACCGATAAAATCGCTCCCCGTTTTTTTGGGAAGGGTTACGGCAAAGCCAATGAGCCCCGCAACGCACTGTTGCTTACTTTCCTGATCGCTGAGGCCGGTATTCTGATCGGAGAACTCGATGTAATTGCCCGGGTGGTGTCTATCTTCTTCATCACCACCTACGGATTTCTCAATGTCAGTGCGGCTTTCGAGTCGTGGACTAGTTCCGATTTCCGGCCTGAGTTCAAGGTGTCTGGCTGGATCAGCCTCCTGGGTGCTCTCGCCTGCATGCTTGTTATGATCCAGCTTGATTTCGTGGCGATGGTGGCCGCTGTGCTCATCCTCGGCTTGTTGTTTTTATTCCTGAAGCGCCAACAGCTAACATTGAACTCCGGCGACGCCTGGAGCGGGGTGTGGGCGTCGTTGGTCAAAACGGGTCTTACCCGGCTTAAGAAGGAAAAGATTCATACAAGAAACTGGAGGCCCAATATTATTATGTTTAGTGGCAGACCCGATACACGACGCCACATTGCTGAAATGGGAAAAGCCATCGCCGGTAATCTGGGTATTCTGTCGGCCTTTGAATTGATAGAAACCGATGAGAAAAACTTATCAAAAGCGGAATCAATGCTGGCCACCACCGATAGCGAAAGTGAGTACTTTTCTTATAAGTTTGGCTGCACAGACATTTACTCCGGCATGGACGAAATCACCAGAGTGTATGGCTTCTCCGGTGTAGAGCCCAACACTATTTTGATGGGCTGGAGCAGAGCGCCAAAAAACAAAGAGCAGTTTGCAAAAGCATTACGAGGCTTCCGCCGGGGTGGATACAACAATATTTTTATTGACTATCACGAAGACAGGAAGTTCGGCCAGCTCAGCACCATTGATATTTGGTGGGGGGGCAAAGGCCCCAATCTGAGTTTTTCACTGGCGTTGGTTAGAAACCTGGTAGCTTCCAGCCTGTGGAAACTGGCAAGGGTGAGACTGCTGATTATTGACGAGTCAGGTGCTAACCATGAGGGTATTTATAAGGAGGCAAAGGCCATTCTCGAAAGCGCCAGGCTTGACGTGACTGTGCGGGTGATCAAAGGCGAAGGAGACAACAAGAAAATTATAGCGAGAGAGTCGGCTGAGACCGATTTGGTAATGTTGGGCCTCGATGCCAGAACGTTGGATCAAATAGATGAGTATTATGATGGTGTGAATGAGCTCCTCGATAAGCTTGGCACCACGATGGTTGTGAGTTCATCGACTTATTTTGAAAGCTTTGAAATAGCGGAGAAGGTAAAGGAGGTGCCATCGCCAGATTCCAGTGGCTTGTTGAAAGCAATTCCAACGGTTCAGCCGTCCAGGTTTCCCGAAGTCACAGTTAACATCTACAAGATAGATCAAAACGGGCGGAAACTTCAGAAGCTCCTTTTTGCGAAGGGGTTTAGAAGGTCATTTGAGAATCACAGGGTTATTCTCGGCGAGCTTCAAACACTCTTGAAGACTATTGAGAAGGAGCTGGCTGACATTAAAAAGCTTAAGGAATCGTATAAAAAGGCAAAGGCACTGGATAAACTCCGCAATGAAACGTCGTACCGGCTTAGTCACCTGTTTAGCGAAAAGGTCTTTCAAGGCCTCGTTCCCGAACAAGTAGCTATGCTGAAGGAGGCAACTACTGAGTATATGGAGCGGTTAGAGGAAGATTTCAAACGCTATCCTAAAACGTTGTCTATAAGCTATTCAAAGGAAGCTTTTGCAGAAGCGCCTGCCTCTACGCCAGGCGCCTCTTTTTACAAAGGGTTTAGGAGGGTCGTTCACGTCGTAGCTGGCTACCCACTTACGCACAACGTGGCATTCAGAGCGATGGCGGGCTACTTTCAATGGGGAGGTAGGCTTTCATTCCTTTCCGGGTACCTGGCAAAGCACACCGATAGCGTCTTTGGTTTCTATGCCGACTGCCGTAGTGTGATTAACACGGCCACCACCATATTTGATGAAGAAGAGAGTAAGTGGGCGGCCACGATTCGTGTCGAGATAGAGCAGTTGAACAAACTTTCGGAAGCGCAAAACGAGAAAGAAAGGCTGTTTGAGGCCAGGCTTTTGCTGGAGCATGTCCAAAACCTTCAGCTCATGAGCCATTCGTTGGAGTTACTTTTTCCGATGAAGGAATCCTGGAGGAGGTCTTCCTCCGCCCAATACATCAAAGCTAAAACTGAGGGAATTGAAGCTTTATTAGAGTCTTTCGATTCTGACCTGAAGACGATGCTCAACAAGGTCATTATGGAGCAGGAAATCGACAGGGTGAAAAACAGGATCGGCATTATGCATCGGTCACTCAATGATGGCTTTGCCCACATGATTGAGTCCAGAGTGATTAAAAAGATTGACAAGTACCTCAAACTGCCGATTACGTCTTCAAGGGAAGTGGTGTTTGAACTCGAAACTGACTGGGAATTGGAGCTAAAAGAAACACTGGATTATACAACGGAACGGTTTCTGGAAACGGCGTCGGAAATGCCAGAGACGTTGGAGGTATTGAAGGTAAGAACCTCAGCTGCTCGACTGGAGAGCGAGTCGGTGGAGATACCCGTCAGCAAAATGGCGGAGTATTTTCTGAAGACGAAGCTGATCACCACGCTGGAAGAGCAACATGAGCGGGCGATAGATGGCATCAAGCGAAGCATATATGCTATAAAGGAAGCTGGCAACTTGCTCAGGTTTAAATTAGACAATGCCGAAACTTCCAGCGCCGATCTTTCAATTGAAGATATTTTAAAAGAGTTTTCGCTGAAGGCTGACCAGGAAAAAAAGGAAATTGATAACGTGGTTCAGCGGTTTGTGTCGGAATCTAAAAAGAGTTTTGACGATGCATTTGAGCCCTTAAAATCGTATAAGATAGAGGAGGCAGCGTCAGCTTTCGGCTATGGTTTCAAGAGCATAAAGAGCAGGAAGGTAGCTCAGCTTATTTCCAGGTCGTGGCAGCGGGTAGCTCAGTTGGCATCCAAATCAGTGAGCAAGCTATTGTACAGCAGGAGTGAGGGGCTGCTTTTTGCCAGAAAGCTTTCCAATAGGCAGGAAATTCATTCACTATCCGGTCGCCTGCTGGACCTGAAGGAGAAGGTGAGCCCGCAGGAGAGGGTGATAAGGGAGTTGCCGGGCTACTATGTGAGCCTTTTCAACGGCAGGTCAAGTATTGGCAGAGATTTTTGGGTGCCACGCCCCCGGGAGGAGGCTATTTTTAAGAAAGCTGTTTCAAGGCACAAAACGGGCTATCTGGGGGGAATTCTTATCATTGGCGAAAGAAACGAAGGCAAGACTGCATTTACAAAATATGCGGTGAGCAGCTCAGGCAATGAGAAGAACTTTTATGCTGTTTTTCCACCCTTGCAGGGCACCCTGGATATATCTGAATTTGAAAAATCGCTTCGCAAGGCAACGCTGATGCACGGCAGCACGAAGGAAATTTTGACGCAGCTTCCTCCGGGAAGCATTGTTTCCATCAATGACCTCGAGCTTTTTTGGGAGCGGCAGGTCAATGGAATGAGGATAGTGGAAGCAATTGGCGACCTGATTGATGAGTTCAGCTCAAGGTGTCTTTTCGTTGTTAATGTGAACCCGCATGCCTTTAAGTTAATCGACCAGATAACAGGGTTTTCTCAAAAATTTATTGAGATCATTAATATGGATGCATTTGACGCCGAGATGATTAAAGACGTGATAATGAAGCGCCACAAATCAAGTGGGCTTAGCTTGTCGGTAGGGGAAAATGTGAAGGATATAAGTGAAATTGAGTTGGCCAGGCTTTTTAATAAATATTTTGACTACAGTGGTGGCAATCCCGGTACCGCACTCAACGGCTGGCTGACAAATATCTCCAACGTTTCTCATGATCAAATTGAAATCGCTGTTCCGCCGAAGCTTTCGCTTGCTTTCCTAAAAGAGCTTGATGAAGAATGGGTGATGATACTAAACCAGTTTGTCCTTCACAAGCGGCTCGATGCCAATAAAATCGGTCGGATAACTGGCTGGGATAGTGTGTACATCAGGGAAATGCTCCTTGCTTTGATTCGCTCGGGTGTAGTTGTGGAAAAGGCGACAGGTATTTATATGATTGATCCCTATCTGCTACCTTTTATCATACGCCATTTTAAAGAAAGAGACTTGCTATGAAACCCACAAATCTAACCGGCAAGTTGAATGCTGTGGTCGATGAAATAAGAAAAAGGCTATCGCTAACGACGAGACCAACAGAAGAGCATCCTTTAAAGGGAATTCATGAGTACAGGATAGAAATCCGGCTAAAAGTTAAAGGTGGGGAGCGCCTGACAAAACGGTTTGCAAAGCAAGCAGTGCTTAACGACATGTGGACAATACCAACAAAGGGCATCGTCTTTGCAATACGTGAGCCTGTAGATGGCCTGGTTGAAATGGATATCTCCTACTATGCCATCGCAGCCAACACTGACCACCTCTTAAGTAAACTGCGGGCTATAGAAAACGTTAAAGACGCTGATGTAGCGCAAACACAGGCTACCTAACCCTTTATTTTCAACACGGCTTTCATTACGTCTTTCTGACTGATTTGGCCCACCAGCTTCCCTTCAAGTACCACTGGAAATCTACGGAGCCGACGTTCGAGAAACAGCTTGGCTACGTCAAAAATGGTCACCGAAGGGGCAATACTTACCACTTCTGTAGCCATGTGATCGGCCACCTTTCCTGACAGCACAGGCATGTCGTGGTACTTTCCCCTGACCACCTCTTTCAGGCAGTCTCCTTCAGAAATCACACCCACTAGCTCATTTTCGGCATTGACAACCGGCCCACCGGATATTTTCCTGGCAAGGAGGATGTGAACGACCTCATAAATGGACTGGTCTGGATGGAAAGTCACGAGCCGGGTTGCCATGTAGTCGGCCACCAGCACGGGGTGCATTTCTCTTCGCTTTGGCTTTTCCTCTATTTCACCTCTGAAGCTCTTTACCATAGCTGTGCTTTTTGATGTAACAGAAGTTAATCATTTTCAGGCAGATAAGCAACTAATGAAGTACCGAAGCAGGCATTGAACAGCCTGAAGAGGTGTTGTTACAAAAAGTGGACTTTAAATACTGAGCCCTTATTTTCTTCGCTTTCTACCTCTATTCTTCCGCCCATTGCCTCGATCTGGTTGCGGGTAATGAAGAGACCAATTCCCTTGGCATCCTTGTTGGGGTGGAAGGTTTTGTACATACCAAAAAGCTTGTCTTTGTGGAGATGTAGATTGATGCCAAGGCCGTTGTCGGCTACCTCCAGAACAGTATAATTTTTTTCACGGTAGGCCGTTAGATGCACTTCCGGCCTACGGTCCGGATGGCTGTATTTAATAGCATTGGACAGCAAATTTAAAAGAATGCTCTCCATATACGCTGCATTGTAATTTATTACAATGTCCCTGGGGATGTTAATTACTATGTGGGCATTTTTTGAGGAAATGTTTGCTGTCAATACCTCTCTTGTTTTCTCCGCATAGCTGTGCAAGTTGATATTTTGCCGTTGCAGGTCGATGGAGGTTTGAACCATCACCACTTCGTTGAGGTGGTGGATGGTTTCGCTTAGTTTCTCTGATATCGTTCTGATGTGGGCAAGCATTTCCTTCCGTTCGTCGTCATCCTCAGCGACATCGTACATCTTGAACATCATTTCAAAGTTGCCCGAATGTGACCTGAGATTGTGCGATACGATGTGCGCAAAGTTGAGCAGCCTTCTGTTTTGTTCACCAATAATGTCAATTGTGCTTTTTAATGCTTCTTCTTTCTCTTTGGCCTGGGAAATGTCGGAGTGTGTGCCGATGATTCTTAAAGGCTTGCCACCCTCGTCTCTTCTGGTCACTTTTCCCCTGTCAAGCACCCACTTGTACTCTCCGTTTTTGCACAGCACCCGGTACTCTGTGGAGTAGGTTTCAGCCTTCCCCTGCAGGTGCTCGTCCAGGTTCTTTTGATACGTTGGAACATCATCGGCGTGGATCAGCTTGGCCCAGCCTTCCGGAGCGTTTCTCACCTCGTGGCTAGCGTATCCCAGCATTTTCTTAGATTTTGGCGAAATGAAAATGGAACCCTTTGCCAAGTCCCAATCCCAGGCTCCATCGCCTGCTCCCTCAAGGGCAAACTGCCACCTCTCCTCACTTTCAGCCAATGCCAGCCTGGCTTTCGTCATCTGACTGATGTCGGTGGCAACACACAAAAACCCAACTATTTTGCTGTGTTCGTCGGTAATGGCCGTTACAACAAGTTGCACCGGAAAAGTGGCGCCGTCCTTTCTTGAGTAGGTCCATTCCCGGGTGTCGTGTTTTCCCTTTCTGGCCATTTCTACAAGCGCATCGAAGCCTTCCACCTCTTTTCCTAGTCGGGCTGTTAATTGCTTCTCACGCAATTTAATTTCTTCCCTCACATGGAAGATGGTCAGATTTTCTTTGCCCACCACCTCGTCGGCTTTATACCCAAGCAGGTTCTCAGAGCCCTTGCTGAAATGTGATATGAGGCCGTCAACACGTGTGCTGATGATTGATATTTGACTACCTGCATTTAAAATGCCCTGAAGATCCTTATTTGTCTTGAGCAGCTCTTGTTCGATTTTCTTTCGGTCGGTTACGTCGGCCATGTACCCGTGCCAAATCACGCTATCGTCGTGTTGCTTCTCGGGCGTGGCACGTCCACTGATCCACCTTTCACCTTTTGAGGGTAGTACAACCCTGAAATCCATTTTCCAGGGGTTTAGGCTTGTGTACGAATTGAGCATCGACTGAATGAACTCGTCGAGGTCCTCAGCGTGTATTCTGTCAAGCACGCTGGCCGCATCAGCTCTTACTTCCTCAGGAGTATGTTCAAAGATATCCCAAAGTCCATCACTGGCGTATGGAAATCGGGAGAGGCCGTTGTCCAGGTATTGGTATTGATAAACGACTCCGTGGACATGTTCTGTGAGCTTCCTGAGCAACGGATGGCTTGCACTACTCAGGCCAGGCCTGTTGATTGCTACATAGCCGATCATTTTTTCAGCTTCTCCTGAGTCGTTCCAGGCCACTGTCTCCATTTGAATTTCGAAAGTAATGAGTTCCCCCAGTGCCGTGATGCCCTGAAGCACTGTAGATATTATATCGCCCTGCTTTTTTCGACTGGCTTCTGCCCGCAGTTCAATAAAAGACTGAAAGTCAGTAACCGAAAGTATCGTTTTCCAAAACTCCCCTTCTTCCCTGCTGAAAGGGTGTTGCAAGGAGAATGCTTCGGCAAGACTTTTACTTATATTTTCCTGGCGACTGCGAATATCCCACTCCCAAAATCCCGCAAACGGGCCTGCATTCGTTACAATTCGGTTAGTCTTAGAAGGCATCTGGTATCCTCTTGTCGTTGACGCATAAATGTTAATAAAGCCAGTTTGTAAGAGCCTTTACAAATGACGGCTGAATAGCTGGGTGAGATGTGAAAATGAAAGAAATACAAATTCACTATATTTCTTACTCACTAACATAAACTAATTTTATGGACATTTCTGCATTGAACTGGTTAGCAATTGTGGCAGCCACAGTCGTAACCTTTGTTGTTGGCTTTGTTTGGTACAATCCAAAAGTTTTTGGTACAGCCTGGATGAAGGAGTCGGGCATGACCGAAGAGAAAGCGAAAAGCGGTAATATGGGTAAAGTGTTTGGTTCAGCTTTTGTCATGAGCTTTATCCTCATATTCAATATGGCCATGATGTTCGGAACCGAAATCGGAGCCACCGATGGCGCCTTGTACGGTTTTTTGACAGGCTTTGGGTTTGTTGCTATGGGCATTGGCGTTAATGCGATGTACGAGCAGAAATCCTTTAAGTATATCATTATCAATGGAGGTTATTGGATGGTGTCTCTGGCTATTTCGGGCTACATTCTTGGTGCCTGGCATTGAGGCCAACCCTCAGTCTTCTTTTTTATAGAGATCGCCTGTTTTCTTCACGACGTCATGAATAATTTCGTCGAGTTGCTTACTTACCGTGTCGACCTTTCTCACTATGTCTAAATTTTGCGGGTCATTCATGTTGGTCCAATCGAAAATATTCATCAAGCCCATAATAGTGGCCACCGGGCCTCTTATTTTATGCGAATGCAACCAGGCGATCTCTGTCAATTGTTCGTTTTGAATTTCGAGGCGCTTTTGAGTTTCTATCGACTCTGTGATATTCCAAAACACTCCCTGAAGGCCTTCAATGCTCCCATCCCTTCCTTTGATCGGGATTTTGATTGTTTCAATGTAGATGTGCTCTCCTGTTTTCAGGTCAATATTAGGTTCAACAGAATGCAGGGCGATGCCGCTGGAGATCACTTCCTTATCATCTTTTTCATATTTGTCAGCAAGCTCCTTTGGGTACAGGTCGTGGTTTGTTTTTCCCAGTAGCTCCGACTCTTCCATCTTTACATTTTGAACCAGGGTCTTATTTACATAGGTTATTTTTCCTTCCTTGTTTTTTCTCCATACGCTGATGGGTAGATTATTAACCAGAGAATGATACAGGTCGTCGCTTTCATCTGAACTTTGCCTGTTTGTATCGCTAGCTGTCTGCTTTTTTTGGATCGGGTCATTGATTGGCACCTGGTAGGTAATATACCGGATGATCTCACCAGTTGCTGTGAGGTCGGGTACTATGGTGGTGTCCAGCCAATAGTGCGTGCTGTCTTTCGATAAATTGCATATTTCCCCTTTCCAAACCTTGCCTTTGCTGACGGTGTTCCACAAGTCTTTGTAGAAATCTTCACCATGAGTTGCTGACTTCAGAATATTGTAAGACCTCCCGATTAATTCGTTTCTCTCATAACCTGACACACGACAGAAGAAGTCATTAACTGACGAGATAATACTTTCCGGGTCGGATACCGAAACGGCACAGAATTTATCAAGAGATCTTTGGTAATATTCGTCCATCTATTCCAGAAAAGAGAGTCGTTGATCAAAGCTCACTGAATATAGGGTAAATATGACTCAATCTGAAATACCTTTGAGTCCACGCTGATATTTGTTGTCATTTAGTCAAACAAGGTCTGTCCGTTGCTGGCTTGAGCAGCAATCGTAGCTAATTGATTTATTTCCTGGTAAGTATTTCTTTCTTCCGACAGTGGCGGGAGTTCTTGTAACGAAAAGAACCCAACCTCCAAGGATTCATGACCTTTTAGATCGAATGAGCCGCCTGTGACAGTTCCAAGAAAGAAGAGCTTATACACATAGAAGGGCGATGGGGGATGCTGGTGCAGGGAGTTGTCAAATACCGCCAGCAGTCTTTCAATTTTCACATCCAATCCTGTTTCCTCTCTTACCTCCTTCACCGCTACTGCCGATGGTGTGTAGCCAATGTCGGCCCAGCCTCCGGGCAGCGCCCAGCGGCCGTCCGCTTTTTCTTTGATAAGCAAAACCTGGTCGTTCTTCAGAACTATTGTTCTTACATCCACTTTGGGGGTGATATAGCTTTCTTCATTTGCATGGAGAACCGTTATTCTCTCGATGGGCATGTCAGATATGCCTGCAATAAGCTGGTCTACTATGGAAACAATCTCCTCGTATCGTTCACGGTCGTACTCCGAATTCCTAAAATTGATTCCAATCTGCGAAAGTGCTTTTATTCGGAGTAGGTTGTCAAAAATGTTCGCCTGGTCTACCATGACTGCACCTTTCTGAAATGTAGCCTTCTCACCCTCCCGCCAAACACCTGAAAACCAGAAATGCCGTCGGCCGTGGTGGTAAACAATATCCTCCCCAGAAACCACTCACCACCTGCAAACAAGTTGCCCGCAATGGGCTGCAACTCAACCGGGCCGTGCCTGAGACTGCTCATGAAAAGCTGTTCATCTTTCACAACTACTTCATACATCATCTGGAGTTCGTCGCTGAAATAGGTGCCAGTGTAGTTGCCCAGCGGAAGTCGCTCCGTCTTAATTTTCTCCAGTGGCTGCCCATTTATCGACAATGTTGTTCCCTTTTGTTTTAGCAAAAGTGTTGGATCTTCGCTGGCGAAAAACTCTCCTTCTGAATCTGCCGCCACCATGGTGTATTCAAAAGCCCCATCAATGGATAATTTCATAGGGTTATCATCACTCCCAAGTTCGTAAATCCGTGTGGGGGACGAAACATAAGCTCCTGCCAGGCGCTGATACCGATCCGAAGACGGTAGTTCTTCAGTCTTTTCATCAGAAAGGTAATAATCATCCGTCAAAAAGGCCTTTGCCACTTTTTCGGCATACCCATACCTGTCGAACCCGGCGTAATTACTTAAAATAACCAGGCCAAAATCTTTTGTAGGGAAGCGCATTGTCATCGCTCTGAAGCCTGCCCACGACCCTGTATGCGTAATCACCGGCAGGTCACCCGACTCTTCGAACCAAACGCCGTAAGCGTAGTGAATGCTGTCGCCATTGGTTAGTACACCTCTTTCGTGGAGGCGATTAACCGCAGGGTTGTCTGACGGGTTTTTCGATAGAAACATCAGCCACTGGGCCAGGTCTTCGACAGTGGAAACCATGCTCGAAGAGCCCATAGCAGTGGTGGTGTTGGCATAGCTGCCATAGGTGGCCGAATCGACTTTGTAGTAGCTTTGGGCCTTTCCAGCAATGACGCTGTGGATGTCGTTGTTGAATAGGCTGTTTTTCATCCCAAGAGGTTCGAAAACCACCTTGTTTATATATGAATGAAACGGTTCCTCAGCGACCCTGCTTACCAATTCCGCCAGCAACACATAACCTGTGTTGGTATATGAATATTCGGCGCCTGGTTCATAGTTGAGGTCTTTTTGGGCAAAAGCCATTCGCAGTATTTGTTCGTAGGTAAGCTCATCCTCCATGCTCCAGCCCGCCACAGCCAGTGTTTGTGGCCAGTCTCTAAGGCCACTGGTGTGATGAATGAGCTGGTCGATGGTAATGTGGTGGGGAAAGTCATTCAATTCAGGAAAGTACATTTTTATGTCGTCGGTGAGTGCGATCTTTCCCTGTTCCAGCAATAGCGCCGCAGCATAGGCTGTAAATTGCTTGGAGACTGACGCTATGTCGAAGGTAGTTGATGTGGTGATGGGAACATTGTTTTCGACATTGGCGAGGCCATAGCCTTTTTGAAAAACAACCTTGCCCCCCTGAAAGACAGCAACAGCACAGCCTGGTGATGCTTCGTTTTGGGATTCTGCAAAAATGGCATCTAGCTCACTTTCGAACTTATTTACCTGTTGCGGGTTTTCAATAGGGCTGCAACAATAAAAGATGTAAACGAGCACTAAACCGAGAAAGGATTGTTTCATTACAAGGGGGATTTGAGAGGAGAAGTAAGGAAAAAAATGGCACCTTTTAAAGTAGCGTTGATTTGATTGGTAGGGAATGGTTTTAGGATTAGTTTTGCAGCACTTAGCTCATCATATTTCCCATCAACTATTGTTTTAGAATTTTCAGCATTTGTAGCAATGGCATTTAGTTTTTTTAAGAAGTCGTCAAAAGAGAAAAAAAAAGACAGCAGGTACCTGACACTTAAAGTCCATCAGGTTCGAAGGGAAACTAACGATGCGGTGAGTCTTGTTTTTGAAAACCCGGAAGGCGGGTTGAATTACCAGGCAGGCCAATTTGTGACGCTCATACTTACTATTGACGGGAAGAAGATTCGGAGGGCTTATTCTCTTTGCAGTAGCCCGTTTCTGGATGAACTGCCCGCCGTTACGGTGAAGAAAGTAGAGGGAGGCAGCATGTCTACTTATGTCAATACTGTGACCAGGGTTGGCGATGAAATAGAGGTTATGGAGCCGATGGGGCATTTTGTGACCCCTATTGATGAAAATAGAAAGCGCCATTTGGTGATGATTGGAGGAGGCAGCGGCATCACGCCACTGATGTCCATCGCAAAATCGGTTTTGTTCAAAGAACCTCTTTCCACAGTTTGGCTAGTTTACTGCAATCGTGATAAAGACTCGATCATTTTTAAGGCCGAGCTGGAGGAAATGGGGGCTGCATATGGGGAACGGCTGAAGGTGATACACGTATTGGAAAAGCCGTCAGCGGAAGTTGAAAGTCTTGAGGGGCTACTTACCGTTGAAAAAGTGGAGCAAATCCTAAACAACCTGCCTGCGTTTGATTTCAGGGAAGCTGAGTTTTTCACGTGTGGCCCGGCGCCAATGATGGATATCGCTGTGGATGGATTGACCAAATTGGGAGTCGCTGCAGACGCTATCAAAAGAGAAAGCTTTACCGCAGGAGAGACATCTCCCGCTGAGATTGTCGATAGAACCGGGCAAAGCTTGCCCGTTAAAATCATTCTCGACGGACAGGAGCACACATTTGACGTTCCATCAGGCAAAACGATTTTGGAGACGGGTCTTAGTCTCGATATTGACATGCCATATTCTTGCCAAAGTGGCTTGTGCACTGCGTGCCGGGGCAAATTGCTTTCAGGGGAAGTGAAGATGGATGAGGACGATGGCCTGTCAGCTTCTGAAAAAGGGGAAGGGTATGTTCTTTGTTGTGTGGGGCATCCCATCACAAGTGACGTTGTGATAGAAATAGGATAATTACCTATCGTAACTTAAATAGACCATTTACACCAAAAGTCACTGATGATTTTTGTTAAAAAGTGAAAAATGCGATGTTTCATGCGCCATCTTTTGACTGAACGCAACTTCATAATTGATTTTTTCCTTTCAAATAGCTTATTAACCGATCAGCTCCACATTAAAGCTGGAGGGTGTCTGGTTTTTATTCTCACTTGAATAACGCTCACAGAAACTCCTTTGCACCTTTGAGATTTTAAGGCTACATTCCTACTAAGAAACCTGAACCGTATGCAATTGAAGCGCTGCCTGGATAGTCTATCTCCTTTATTTCTAATCATTTTTGTAGTCGTTGTTGGCAGTTGCTCTAACAAAGAGCAGCCCAATACTCCCCCACCCAAGCCTGTGCTTAATTTTGGGATTTCTATAGACAAGAAATTCGTCGATGGGCCTTTTGACGGTAGAATATTGCTAGTCATTGCCAAGACAAACGACCCCGAACCACGCTTCCAAATCTCTGATGGGCCTTCATCTCAAATGATTTTTGGAATTACGGTGGATCAGCTTCAGGCTGGCACTGAAGTTGTCATTGACTCGTCAGTCTTCGGGTATCCCATTCAAAGTATCAAGAACATCCCTCCAGGTGATTATTATATCCAGGGATTTTTGAATAAGTATACCACCTTCAATCTGGCCAACGGACATACCGTGAAGCTTCATATGGATCAGGGGGAAGGGCAGCAGTGGGCTTCGTCACCGAAAAATCTTTTTAGTACCCCTCAAAAGGTTACCATTAATCCCGCTATCGGAGGTAATTTCAAGATTTCACTTACCAATGAGATACCGCCCATTCCCGATCCGGTCGATACCAAGTACATCAAACATGTGAAGATTGAGAGTAAGCTACTGTCTGAGTTTTGGGGTAGGCCAATGTATCTGGGTGCCAATATTCTTCTACCGCATGACTGGGACAAGCAGCCCGATGCGAGGTATCCACTGATGATATTTCATGGGCATTTCCCCTATACTTTTGGTGGGTTCAGTGAGACGCCTCCTGATCCTAACTTGAAGCCTGACTATAGCGAAAGGTTTAAAATAGAGGGGTACAATAAGATTGTGCAGGAAGAGGCATATGATCTCTACAAACAGTGGACCGGACCGAGATTTCCCCGGTATATTGCTATTGAAATTCAACACCAGAATCCGTACTACGATGATTCCTACGCTGTGAACTCAGCCAATTTGGGGCCTTACGGCGATGCCATTACTTATGAGCTGCTTCCCTATATCGAAGAGCAGTTTAACGGGATTGGTGAGGGCTGGGGGCGGTTCTTGTATGGCGGCTCCACTGGCGGCTGGGAAGCGCTTGCGGCTCAGGTTTTCTACCCTGACGAATACAACGGTTGTTTTGCTGCTTGTCCCGATCCTATCGACTTTCGTGCTTATACAGTAGTCAATTTGTATGAAGACGAGAACGCCTATTACCTTGATAATGATTACAATAAAACGCCGAGACCCGGGCACCGGGATTATCTCGGTCATGTGCAAAGCACCATTCAGGAGTCGAACCACAAGGAGCTCGTGATTGGCGGCAGGGAGAGCCGGTCGGGTGACCAGTGGGACATTTGGCAGGCAGTATATTCGCCGACGGGTGCCAATGGATATCCCCGCCCGATTTGGGACAAAATGACTGGCGTGATTGACAAAGAGGTGGCTAACTATTGGAAAGAGAATTATGACCTCAGCCATATCATGCAAAGGGACTGGGCTAAGATTGGCAAAAAGCTCGAAGGCAAAGTGCATATCTACTGCGGAGACATGGACAATTACTATCTGAACAACGCAGTTTACATGGCAGAAGAGTTTCTGGAGAGCACCACCGACCCATATTATGGCGGGGAGGTAGACTATGGTGACCGGGCCGAGCACTGTTGGAACGGTGATCATGAAAACCCCAACTACATCAGCCGACTGAGATACAACACAATGTACCTGCCCAAAATAAAGGAAAGGCTGCGTAAGACTAAGCCGAGAGGTTTCAGGCTCATTAACTGGGGTATCTGATCGGCCACTTCGGCTGGGCTGACCAAAAATTTCAACTCTGGTGTTGCGCTGGCAGAATTGTATACTGCGTATAAGCTAATTTGTTATAAATTTGCCTTAATCAACAAACACCTATAAATGGACGTTATTTCCGAACTCAACTACATCGCTATTTTTTTTGCCGTTTTGATTGGCCAGAGTTTGGAGTTGCTGTGGTTTAGCAGAGGGCTTTTCGGGTATTTTTGGGCCAAAGACATCGGGCTTGGTGCAGAAGGAGTTGCTTCACGTGATAAAAAGTACGGTTTTTTAACTGGCTTTTTTCTGAGTTTATGTACCTCAGTTCTTTTGTCAATACTTATTCATGCAGAGCATGGTACCAGCGCTTTTGAAGGGGTGCTCCTTGGGTTTCTGGCTGCCGCCTTTGTGGCAGTTGCGCAAGCCATCAATTTTGTATACGAAACCCGCCCAATACGCTTCTACCTCATTTCTGTGGGATACTGCCTTGTGGCCTACCCGTTGATGGGGCTGGTGCTGGGCTATTGGATGTAAATCCCGCCTTTGTCCATTTCGAGACATTCTTGATTTAGCGTCCTTAGTATATTTAGACCTAAAACGAACAAGAATGTCATTGATCCAGCGCTTTATTGCATTCAGCACATTGTCCGCATTGATGATTTCGTGCATAGGCACCGATCTGGTTGAGGACACCGTGAGCAGCGTCGAAATCTTTTCGCCTCAGGCATTTCTTAACGTCAATGAAAGCCTCCAGATGACTGCTAGCGGTGTAAATGAATTCGGAGATCGATTCGATGTGTCCACTACATGGCAGTCGTCTGACCCAACTGTGGCCACAGTTGACTTGAATGGGATCGTTTTTGGTGTTGCCAGGGGGCAGGTGACAATTACTGCCAGTTACGGGGGGCAGGCATCAAAAGGTCTGCAGCTCAATGTTATTGACCTGGCCAATGAGGTGGCCTACATCAAAATAACCGGTGAGGCTATGCGGGTGGAAGCTGGTGAATCTGTCGACCTGAATGCTTTTGTCTACAATTCGGCTGACGTTACCATCGATGATATAGAGGTGACCTGGTCATCCACTGATCCCGCTATCGCTTCCGTTGACAATGAGGGGCTGGTGTTGGGCGTGGCTGACGGCACAACAAACATTATTGCCTCGGCCGATGGCGTCAATAGTGAGCCTTACCAAATAATCGTCGGTGGAGAATTTGGGGTACGAACCGGCAGCTTCGTCGGTAAGGGGGGCTACAATGTAAGCGGCGATGTGAGGGTAAGTATCCTTGACAGCAATGCCTTGCAGGTGAGTTTACAGGATAATTTTAATTCCAATAATGGCCCTGGCTTGTTTGTCTACCTTTCTAATCAGGACAACTCGGTGGCCGGTGGAAAAGAGCTGGCTGCGTTGGCTAGCACCACAGGGCCCAGCAGCTACCGGGCCGACGGCGTTGCTATAGACGACTACAAATATGTGATTATACTGTGCAAACCGTTCAATGTTGTCTTCGGTTTGGCCGAGCTGAATTAATAAATATGAAACATTTCCTCTTGCTCATTACCGGACTTGCTTTGTCTGCCAATTCCCTGGCAGGCGGAGGTTGGACATCTAAAAAAGGACATGGCTACTTTAAGCTGGAAGAGCGCTGGATCATCGCCAACCAGTTTTTTGACAAGGAGGGCAATGTAGTGCCGATTACGACCTCTTCGATCTATCTCACCAACTTTTACGGAGAGTATGGCATCACGGATCGCATTGATATCATTGGTACCGTGCCGCTGATTGCCAGAAATGTGTTGAACGAGCGCCAATTCACCCTGAGTGGCCGCACCGAACCCGGCGATGCAGTTACTTCACTGGGCGACATGCTGGTGGGCGCTAAATACGGTATCATTCAAGACAAGGCTTTTGTGCTGGCAGCTGGCGTCTATTTTGGACTGCCAACGGGTAATCCGGGAGGTGGCAATACCATGCTTTTGCAAACTGGAGATGGTGAATTTAACCAGCTGGTTAGGCTTGAGGGAGGGGTGTCGCTTTATCCATTGCCGGCTTATGCCACTTTTGGAGTTGGTTTGAACAACCGAACGAAGGGTTTCTCAGAAGAGTTTCATTACAATGCCGAGATTGGCTACACGATTAAAGAAAAGGTGCTCGTCTCTGCCATGATCAGAAGTGTTTCTTCCTTTTTCAATGGTGACGCCCCTGATGCCGTTAATGGTATTTTTTCTAACAACACAGAATATTTTGCCTACGGCCCTCAAGTCGCCTATCTGCACAAGGGAGGAAAAATGGGTGCAAGCTTGGCTGTTGATTATGCTTTGTCAGGAAAAAACGTTCTGGCCCGACCTGCCTGGAGTGTGGGGATCTTTTTTAAGCCATAGAAGGCATTTGCTTTATACAATTGCATCTTCCAAAAAGTCAATAAAGTTTCCAGAGATTGGCTAAATGTCACACTATCATTATTTTGCAGCTTAATTGATAGTCAAATGAAGAAACCAGCCACTCTACCGAGTATTTTTTTATGCTTTATATTTCTTTCTGTCACCCATTTTGGGCAAGCGCAAGAGGAGGACGAAGCGCCAAAATTTGACCTCGAAAAACTGGGGAAAGAATTGAATACGGGCCACCATGAGTCCGGCCCTATTATTTCGCCTGACGGAAATACGCTGTACTGGGTGGTGTCTAACAGTCCTGAAAACACCTACGGAGAAGACGGCTCGCAGGACATTTGGTACTCGACCAGGGATGCCGATGGAAACTGGACGCAAGCTGTGCATGCAGGCCCTCCTTTCAATATCCATAAGTTCAATAAGGTGCTGGGAATTACCACCGACGGGAACACACTAATGCTTAATGGCGGAGCCAGAAAGAACGAGCCTGGTTTTTCCATTGTGAGGCGATCAGGAAGTGGGTGGTCGGCACCAACACAGGTGAATATCCCCAACTACGACAGCATGAACAAGGGCTTGTTTTCGGGCAGTTTCATGAGCAACGATGCCAAGGTGGTCATTATGTATTTTACAGAAAGAGTAAAAGGCAAATACAGTGACTTGTATATCAGCTTCGACAAGGGAGGCAAGTGGACGCCGCCAGCGAAAATGCCTGAGGGGATTAATACTGTTTACGATGAGTTTGGACCGTTTCTGGCAGCTGATGGCGTTACCTTATACTTTGCGAGCAACAGACCTGGGGGATTTGGCAGCACTGATATCTATATGGCCAAACGCCTGGATGATACCTGGATGAAATGGTCGAAGCCGGTCAACCTCGGCGAGCCGGTGAACACCAAAGGTTTTGATGCTTACTTCTCCATCAGTGGCGACGGGCAAAATGCTTTTACTACAAGGTCGTACACAACCCAGGATGGTGGCAGCCTCGATATTTTCGGTCTGGTGCCTGCCAAGGCCGAACCGGAGCCTGAGCCCGAACCAGAACCTGAGCCAATCATTATGCTTACTGGCATTGTCATGTCGAGCAAAGACCGGACGCCCATTTCGGGTGCAGTGGTTGGTTACCAATCTGCGCAATCCGACGACGGGTTTGTGGAAAGTGGAGAAGGAGATGGCTTTTATGAGGTGGAGCTTCCTCATGAGGGCAATTTCAAGCTGGAAGTAAAGGCAGAGGGCTTTCTTTCAGCGAACGACGAAATTAATGTGGCGTATGACGGGCTGGAAAGGTACTACGACAAGCCCTTTTACCTCGATCCGATTGAAGTAGGCACTAAGGTGCGTTTGGAAAAAGTATTTTTTGATACTAACAAGACCATTTTACGCCCTGAGTCTTTTGAAGAGCTTGACAAGGTGGTAGATTTTATGAACGAGAACCCGACCATTACCATCGAAATTGGCGGGCATACCGACGATGTGGGCAGCGATGACTACAACAAGAATTTGTCGCAGGGCAGGGCAGAGGCCGTGCGCCAGTATGTGGTAGACAACGGCATCGATCCCAACCGCATCACCGCCCTGGGCTACGGCGAAAGCCAGCCAGAGGTGCCGAACACCTCAGCAGAAAACCGTCAGACGAACAGGAGGGTGGAGTTCAAGGTGTTGGAGAATTAGATGGGCTACGTTTTGACCAACTAGCTGGGGGGTGACTACTACCCTTTTGGCCTCGCTTTTAACTCGTATCAGTCGGGGCTGAAGAATGACTATCTGTACAACGGAAAGGAGCTGCAAGAAGACCTCGATCTCAACCTTTATGACTACGGTGCTCGCTTTTATGATCCAGCACTTGGCCGGATGAGTACTACAGATCCTTTGGCAGATCAAAGAGATTGGCTGAGTCCATATAACTATGTTCAGAATAATCCCTTGCTTAGAGTTGATCCAGACGGAAGGCTCGATGTAATAGACATCGAGAAAGGGACGGGAAAGATGTCTGTCACCGAGGCAAAGGGTGATGATGTCGTTAGATTAATAGATGTAACAGGAAAGGTTCACGACAGCTATACATATGGAACAAATGGTTCCTTTAAGTCAGAAACCACCGTAGAAGAAGTTGACCACGGAACAAATGTGACATTTGCTCAACGTGATGCTGGAAGCCCAGATAAAGCTGAGAAGTTCTACAAATTTGCTGCTCAGTCAGGAGTTGAATACGCTAAATTAGATGTCAAGTCTCCTTCTGGGAGGATAGAATCAACAGTAACTACTTCACATGGCCAGCGAATTGTGAAAACAATCACTCAATTGGTGGCGGACTATACAAAGAAAGGATTTGAAGGAATTAAACTATCACACTCTCATCCAAGCGGGAATAGCATACCTAGCGGGCATTATGGTGAAGAAACTGGGAATCCATATAGTTTAATGCCGGTTCCGAAAAATAGTGTACATGATAGAGGTGATTCTAAAAGTGCTCGAGAAATGAGAAGGCGACCTGGTTTTGGTAATACAAAATTTGAAGTTTACAATCCAAGGAGTGGAAAGGTTACATCATACGACGGAGTACATAGGGCGATAATCGAGAAATAGTGACTAGAAGACTTATAGTATTGTGCCTTTTAATCGGGTGCCATTTGAAAAATGAAAAGCCGTTGAGCTATTCGCTTGAATGTGTTCTTGATGCTTACACATCGGTATCTCCTTGGACTAGTGGTCGGGAAATCTTTATTAGTGATATGAAGGGTTGGACTGACACTACATCTATAGTCAGAATCTTGAAAATCAATAGCGGTGAAATTTCAACTGGCAAGGTTTTTTTTTCTAATTATAAAGACATTGGTATCTACATGGAATATGGAGAACTGCAAGCAGATGAAGTCATTCATGAGTTTCAGGAAGTCAGCCTCTCACTACCAAACAATTTGACATGGCAACTAGTCGAACTTGATAATAATGGAGAGGAGAAATGGCAACCAGACGATGAATACGATGAGTTGCAGTTTTCATATAATCCTCAAAAGCAATGTATCGAGAAGATAATTATGGGGGAAGAAACCCTAGTGCAAAAGCTAAAATCTGATTGTCGCTTCTGCCAGTAGCAAACATTGATGCGATGCCGCTGGCTCGTACCATTAGCTACAAAAACAAAGGCCCACTACCCCACCGGCAAGGGCTTTTTACTTCCACGGCTTCGCCGCCCCAATCTCGAGCAGGTAGTCGGAAAGGTTTTTACCTTCGTGTATCACCTCAGCTAAATAACGAGCATACCTATCCCGTCTTTCCTTCTGTGTTTGTAAAGCTACCAGTGAGCCTTCCGGGCAGAACTTCTTGGCCTTGGCACGGGCACTTTTGGCTAGCCTAAGCTGGTAAGGCACGTCAGCTGTTAGCTCTGGGGCATTAATGCGTGCCAGACGTACCTTCTCTTCTTTCTTCACATAGAAGCCCAGGTCTACTTCTACTAAAAGAGTGTCTCCGTCAATCCAGCGCATTACTTTGGCTTTATACTCATACATGCCACTACATTTTTAAGGAGAGAAAGACAATCAACACAAAGCCCCAATCATTACCAAATGGTTGAAAGCCCATAACCTTCGAGAAGTGCAGTACCTGCTCATAGGTATTTCAGTCGTTCGGAGGGCTATTTACAGAATAGCATAGCCTGTTCCATACGACGGGAGACGCTAAAAGAAGAGATTAATCAATATCATCCACTCAAAACGGATCAAATCATGCAAGTAAATCGTTATTTTGTGGGAAGAAGGAACATAGATATGAATATAGAAGCCAGAAAACTGCGGATTATCGAAGCTTTTAGCTCAATGAAAGATATTGGTAAAATCAATCAAATAGAATCTCTTGTGCTTCCCAAGCCCACTTTTGAAGAAAGGAAGGCTATGCTGGATACCCTGTCGGGTTCATGGACGAATGAAGAAGCAGAAGATGTTAAAAAGGTAATAGAAGATGGTTGTGAAAAAATCGACACAAGTGAGTGGTAGGTTTTTGGTAGATACTAATGTCGTAGTTGATTTTTTCAAGGGTGATCAGACAATTAGAATGAAACTTGCAGAAGGAGAGATTTTTCTGCCTTCTATCGTGATCGGTGAGTTGTATTTTGGGGCTTATGCTTCAGGCGTAGTTGCCAATAAGAAAAAACGCTTGAAACAGATAGCCTATTTTTTAGATAATTATCCAGTGCTTGAAGTAAGTGAAACGACTGCTCATCACTATGGCGGCATTAAGTCACAGCTCAAATCTTTGAAACCCATTCCTGAAAACGATGTCTGGATTGCTGCACTGGCAATAGAGCATGATATTGCATTGGTTACGGCTGATCAACACTTTAGTCACATCAAGGAACTGGAAACGGTAGCTTGGTAACTCCACTCCGAAATCCCCAACGTTTCGTTGGGCTTACTGCCTCCACGTCACAGGTAAATCGGCGTGCTGTCCAGCCGGGCAGCAGGTAAGTCGCCAGCCCCCGGCCCCCGAGTCCGAGCAGCAAAGCCAGACAATAGCAGCGAACGCTGGTGCGAGTTTGAACCCGGTTGGGGAACCCTGACGGAGTCTCGTACCAATAGGCATAAAGAAACCCCTTACTCATCGGTGAGGGCTCTTTTACTTCCACGGCTTAGCCCGGCTGGAAGCCGCCCCAATCTCCAGCAGGGAATCAGAAAGGTTTTCACCATCATGCACCACCTCGACTAAATACCGAGCATACCTATCCCGCCTTTCCTTCTGAGTTTGTAAAACCACCAGAGAACCTTCCGGGCAGAACTTCTTAGCCTTGGCCCGGGCACGGCCGGTTAGGACTTTTGGCTGGACGCCCCCGGCCAAGCGCAGCTGGTAGCATGCGAACCGGCCAGGGCATCAGCAGCCGGCTCCAGGGTGTTTATGAGGGCCTGGCGCACCTACTTTGCTTCCTTTACACACTACCCAGGTAGCTTCTACCAGAAGGGTGTCTTGTTAAGCTTTGCGGAATGACTGAAGGGGGGCACTAACAAGTTTCATCTGTTCGGATAAATCAATAATGAAAGCAAATCGTTAACTTTAGAGTATAAAAACATGAATCGAATGGACATTGCAGTAAAGTACAAGATCATATCAGAAATCATTAGCAGCAACGATGACGAGATTTTGAACGCTGTTAAGTCCCTTTTGAAGATTGAAGACGAAGTGGATTTTTGGGATGAACTGAGTGCGGAAGATCAAGCAGCAATTAATGAAGGGTTGGAGCAGTTGGATAAAGGGCAATATGTATCCCATCAGTCAGTCCGTGAAGAAATCAAAAACCGCTTTAACTTCTAGAATTGGCTTTGGAAGTTCGCTATTCTCTTCGTGCCAGGCATGAGGAAATAGAATTGCTGGAATACATTATTCAGAAGTTTGGACGAAAGAAAGCAAAAGAGATTTATGATCGGATAGAAAGAGTGCTTGCCCAGATCTCGAAAATGCCAGAGATGTATCGTGCATCCAATAAGCAAAAAGGGCTGAGGAAATGTGTCTTTAGTAGACAAACCAGCATTTATTACCGCATCAAGGATGATTATATAGAAGTTGTGAGCTTTAGACCTAATCGAAAAGACCCAAAGCAGTTTAAGGCATAATAAATCCACTCCGAAATCCCCAACGTTTCGTAGGGCTTACTGCCCCCACCTCACAGGTAAATCGGCGTGCTGTCCAGCCGGGCAGCAGGTGAGTCGCCAGCCAGTCCAGGCCCCCCCGAGTCCGTGCAGCAAAGCCAGACAATAGCAGCGAACGCTGGTGCGAGTTTGAACCCGGTTGGGGAACCCGGACGGAGTCTCGTACCAATAGGCATAAAGAAAGCCCTTACTCATCGGTGAGGGCTCTTTTACTTCCACGGCTTAGCCCGGGTGGAAGCCGCCCCTATTTCCAGCAGGTAATCAGAGAGGTTTTCACCATTTCGTAGTACCTCAGCCAGGTAGCGGGCGTAGCGGTCTCGTTTTTACTTCTGTGTTTGTAAAACCACTAGCGAACCTTCGGGGCGGAACTTTTGCCCAAGCGCAGCTGGTAGGATGCGACCCGGCCAGGGCGTTTGCGGTAAGCTCTGGGGCATTAATGCGAGCCAGGCGCACCTTCTTCTTCACATAGAAGCCCAGGTCTACTTCTACTAAAAGTGTGTCACAGGCAGGGATTTGCCGACTAGAAAGGGTTGAGCAAGGGAATTTATTAACATCATCCACTCTAAACGGATCAAATCATACAAATAAATCGTTATTTTGTGAGAAAGCTTCTATTTATGAGCGACACGCAAATACAAAAACTGGAATTACTTGAATGGATGGCTTCATTGGAAGATAAGTCCTTGATCGGTGAGCTGATTAAATGGAAAGAGGAACATCAGCGCATCAGTATAGAACAATACAATGCGGAAATAGAAGAAGCTGATGCACAAATCGAAGCAGGAGATTATCTAACCCATGAAGAAGCTGTAAAGGAAATCCGTTCATGGAGAGAAAAGTAGTCTGGAATAAACGACCTTCCAGCTCATTGAACAAAGCCTTGAAAAGGATTAGTGAGGACTCGTATCTTCAGGCTGAACGAGTGGAAGAGGCCATATTAGCGACATTGGAATTGGCCAGGCAAAACCCTGAAAGATACCCGCCGGATAAGTTTAAGAAGGAGAATCAGGGAAGTTATCGGGTTTTTGAAACCCATAGTTATCGCATAGCTTACCGGTTTACAGACACACAAGTCAGGGTATTAAGAATCAGGCATGTAAGGCAGGAACCAAAGCCCTACTAACCACTAACCTGCTCCGAAATCTCCATCGCTTCGTTCGGCTTATCGCCTTCACCCCACAGGTAAATTGGCGTGCTGTCCAGCCGGGCAGCAGGTAAGTAGCCAGCCCGTCACGGCACCCCTAGTCTGAGCTGCAAAGCCAGACAATAGCAGCGAACGCTGATGCGAGTTTGAACCCGGTTGGGGAACCCGGACGGAGTCTCGTACCAATAGGCATAAAGAAACCCCTTACTCATCGGTGAGGGCTCTTTTACTTCCACGGCTTAGTACGGCTGGAAGCCGCCCCCAATCTCCAGAAGATAATCAGAAAGGTTTTCACCATCATGCACCACCTCAGCCAGGTAGCGGGCATAGCGGTCACGCTTTTCCTTCTGAGTCTGTAAAGTAATCTGAGAGCCTTTGGAGCAGAACTTCTTGGCCTTGGCACGTGCACTCTTTGCTAAGCGCAGCTGGTAGCATGCGAACCGGCCAGGGCATCAGCAGTCAGCTCCGGGGTGTTTGTGCTGGCCAGTCGCACCTTCTCTTCTTTCTTCACATAAAAGCCCAGGTCTACTTCTACTAGAAGAATGTTCTTTCACTTTTTCCAACACGTTAGGGTATAAAAACTTGCGATATGCAACTAAATATAGTTACTTTTGGTTGTGTCCAGAAAGGAAAAGCTTATTGCAAGATTTGTAAGCATGCCATCCGATTTTCATTATGATGAGATGGTAAAACTGCTTGGATACTTCGGCTTTGTAGAAGTTAAGAAGGGGAAAACGGCTGGATCAAGAGTAAAATTCGAAAATGGAGAAGGCGTTCCGATCATGCTTCACAAACCACACCCGAGCGGTCTTATGAAGCAATACCAAATGCGACAAGTAAAAGAAATATTAGAGTTATGAAATACCTGGAATACAAAGGCTATACAGGCAGTATAGAGTACAGTCCTGAGGATAATTTGCTCTATGGTAAAGTGCTGGGAATTAATGGCCTAATCTCTTTTGAGGGGCAAACAGGTGCTGATCTTGAAAACGATTTTCACCAAGCGGTCGATGCTTATTTAGAGGATTGTAAATCAAATGGTGTCGAACCTGAGAGGCCATTTAAAGGTAGCTTCAATGTAAGAATTTCACCATCGCTTCATCAAAAGGCAGCTTTATTAGCAAAGGAAGCGAAGGTGTCTTTGAACAATTTCATAGCAGAGGCTATTCGGTTAAGAGTACAGAAGTCATGAAGAAATTTCGACTTCCCAGAAAAGAAAAAAAGTCCTTTAAGGGAAAGCTATTGCTGTATCCTGCAGATGAAAAAGGAAATTCCCTGATGGCCCAACCAAGAAGGTCGCAAAAAGACTATGATGCGTGGAGGCAAGGAATTCTTCGTGATTTATTTGATTCCAAAAGGGCGAAAGAGAGAAGCAGGGAGATGTTTGAGAAGCTTGATCCAGAGATATGTATTCCCGATGAACAATTGAGGGAATATGTCAACGACATTTTTAGCGAAGACCTGCGATCAAGTGCATATAGCGCCTTTATCAGAGCAAAAAATAGCAAGACTGCGATTAATGCGTATTACAATTTTGTCAATGCTTATCATATTTATAAAAAAGGGGAAGATTCGTACGGGAATATTTGTTGTTTAGCGCTCGATAGTGCTGAGGAGTTGCTCAGAAAAGAGAATTCCATGGGCAGGAACCGCAAGTAGCCAGGCACGGCAAAGGGGCTGAGTGCTGATTCGATACCTATGTCCTTCCAAGCCGAGTTGTATTATAAACCCAATAAAAGCCCTTGCCACGCAGCAAGGGCTTTTTGATTAGCAGCTTAGCTGCCCCCCGTTAGTCCGAGCAGCAAAGTTCAACAATAGCAGCGAACGCTGGTGCGATGCCTGTGGCTCGTACCGTTAGCCATTAACACAAAGCGTCCTGGCGCCAATAGGGCTAGCCGCCAGGGGCTTCCTACTTCCACGGCTTAGCCGCTCCAATTTCTATTGGTAACACACAATATAGCTTCCTTTGGCCTGAAGAACTATATTGAGCGGTGGCAAAATCAGAAGCTACTTAAGTTAAAAATGTAACCATCATTCGATATAACTGCTAACTTTGTTATATGCCGAAAATCCTAGATCAGGATGGGTTCAAGTTTTTCTTCTATTCTGGTGATGGAGATGAGCTGTGTCACGTTCATATAAGCAAGGGTAAGGCGGATGGGAAGATTTGGCTGGAACCAGAAATCAATGAAGAATACCTTGAAGGTTTCAAAGCTCAGGAGCGAGCACAGATCAAGAAAATTGTTTCGACAAATAGAGATAACTTTATTAGAAAATGGTATGAGTACTTCTCAAACAAGTAAAAAGAAGTTTGATCCAATAGACAGCATGATTTTTCAGGAAGGTCTTAGAATACAAAAGCTGTTCTTTGACCTTGATTTGGACTTAATGCTGGTGGTTTTGAACAATAAGAAAGTGCTCAAGGAGTCAATTAGCAAGTTTCGACTTCTGAAGGGTGCTACTCTGGAACAACTAGAGCAATATAAAATAAGCAGAACTGGAGTTCATTGGCCGGCACTCGATGAGGATCTTAGCTTGCGTGGTTTTTTAAAAACTGCCATGCTGTCTTCTGTTCATCAGGAAAATGTGGTTGCTTGAAACTATCAAGCAGTTTGCTCTTGGCAACGAGTATCAAACCCTGGCATTGTATCTTCGGCCGGCGTCACTAAAAAAAAAGCCCTTGCCACGCAGCAAGGGCTTTTTGATTAGCAGCATAGCTGCACCTGTTTTTTAGCTAGTGATCAAACTGCCTCCTCACTTGTCGGAAAGAAATCCTCTCCTTTTTCATCGAGAACCGATTGATACAATGAAGCAAACGACGCTTTGATCCACATCACAGCGGGGAATACGCCGACGAAGAAGCCGATAAATCCGAGGATGAAAATAAAGATGGACAGAAAGCCCAGACCAAAGATCTTCCAGCCATGACCCCTGGTCAGCTTCCAGCTGGTTTCTACGGCGCTGATCGGGTCAAGACCCTTGTCCATCACGAGGTAGGAGGAGAAGGCCAACCTGCAGCCAACGATAATACCTGGTATGATGAAAGCCACCATGGCCATGCCTACCAGGCCCACTATGAGCAGGTGATTGAGCACGATGGTCAGGTAGTTATTAACGCCATTGATGAAGTCTTTAAAGTCAAGCTTTTGTCGTCTTACGCCCTGCACAAAAATATAGTCGGCGCCATAGTCAAATACCGGCATCACTAAAAGGAAGTGAGCGGCAGCAAGAAACTCAGCGAATAGGATGCCCGGTGTAAGGCCACGTTCGAAGTCGAGACTGAAAACCGATTTGACGAAATTGCCTTCGCCGGTAAGGCCACGGCCAAAGAGTTCCATCAATCCATCCAGCAAGCTGAGCAGAATGATGATAAGAAAGAAATAAAGGAAGTTGGCCTTCATCGTTTCCCAGCCTGAGGACAAAGCCTTTCCTACGCCGGGAGTTGTTGTTGTAAAATCATTTGAGTTTGACATTGAGATATAATTTTGTTGATGACTCAAATGTAGGAGGAGTGCCCGCCATCCTTTAACTACCAAAGTAGTGTTTTTACTTTCACTACTTTAGTATTGAAGCTACTTTGGTAGTGGAGTATACTTTAGCCAAAGTAACCGACGAACTATTTAATGACTGTAGAAGGACTGGTATTCTGGATAAGCTTTATTTTTTGCCTGGCGCTGACGGCGGGAGGCATTATGGTGATTTTCAGGTTCACCAAACTGAAGGCGCTACCGGCTTTCCAGCACCTGCAGTATTTTTTGATTTTGTTATACACCTTTGGCTTCTACAGCCTTTGGAGTGAGTCGTTTATTGCCTTTATGCCTTTTGCGGAGCAGGTAAAACCCTTTTCAAAGGTGCTGACTGTGCTGGGCATACCGTTTATTGCTTTCAGTGCGGCGCAGCAAATGTACTGGAGCAAACAAGTCACGCTAAAAAGCACGCATTGGGTCGTTATTCCTTCCCTGGCAGTTATCGTTAGCATTGTTGCAATCACTCAATACTATGCGCTGGAATGGACAGTGCTTACGTCGTTGCCCAACGTCTATGCAGTGTTTGGCTTTGTTGCATCGGCTTTCTGTGGAACGCTGTTTCTCACTCAGAAAACGACCCTCCTGTTAACCAGAGATCGCCTGGTGCTTACTGCCGCACTTTTTGCCCTCGCCATTTTTTATGGTTTTGAGTACATGACATCCACCGTTAATGTCATGCTTCAGGCTCTGAGCCACTTCGTATTCTTCCTGCTCAACACTTTCATTGCCGTTTACTTCGTGTATACCATTAAGTATGAAGCTGCCAAAGGAATCGAGGCTCCGTCAGCCGAGGCGTTTATTGCCAGGTTCGCTCTCACTGCCCGTGAGTCCGAAATTGTCAGGGAGATATACAGTGGCAAGACCAACCAGGAGATAGCCGATACGCTGTTTGTGACGTTGCAGACAATCAAAGACCACACCTCAAGGATTTACCAAAAGACCGATGTAAAGAGCCGGGCCCAGCTGATCAGGCTGATGCGTGATTTTGTTTAATCCTACTTTGACAGATTAAGTGCCGTGTGATTTTTCTCCTGATTTACCCCTGCCCTAAAAGGAGTCAGGAGAAATATCTGTCTGTTCCCTTTAGGGGCGCCAGGCTTAGGCTCAGGGTAAAAACAGGCAGATTTTTCGAATGTGTCAAAGCGGACTTAACTTGTTTTTGTTCCCTGTTGCCCTGTCGCAAAGACTACAAAAGTTTGGAAGGGAGCTTGAAAGTTAGTGTACCTCCAAGCATAGTATGAGAGCTAACAGCAGCACCTCTGGCGAAACTTTTGTAGTCTCATTCTGCTAAAATCAGCCACAAATTGCCATAATGATGCATGGCACTGGCTTTTTTGAGCGCTTCATCGCCTACACCCATATACACATCTACATGGCCGGGGCCTTTTATGGCGCCGCCCTTGTCCTGCGCTGTGACTATGGTAAAGTCATGCCTCAGCAGCCTGCCGCTTTCGTCCAGCACCGGCAAGCGGGCCAGCAAGACAGCGCCCAGCGGTATGTATTGCGTGTCGACGGCAATGGAATGCTCCGGGGTAAGCGGGAACCCATAGGCACCTTTTGGCTCTTCTTTGACAGGTGCCAGGAAAGTGTAAGACTGGTTCTTGTAAAGAATAGTCTCAAGACTGTCTGGGTTTTGTTCAAACCAATTCCTGATACTCTGCAACGAAATGTCGCTTTCTGAAATATGCCCCTGTGCAATCATGTACTTGCCTAAGCTGGAATAGGGTAGTCCGTTTTGCCCATTAAAAGCCAAAAACTGTAGCGAGCCGTCGGCGAAGGCCGCATAACCAGAGCCCTGCACTTGCAGGAAGTAATTTTCGAGAAGACTGGACGTCCAGACGACTTCAAGGCCTTTGTTTTTCAAAGCACCCTGTCCGTCTATCTGCTTTCGGGTAAGGGGCTTTTGGCCGGGTTCCGAAGGCTTTTTGTAAATCGGGTATTTGTATTTCTCTGTCGCTACTGGGCTGGCCTCCAGAACCGGAGTGAAGTAGGCGGTAAAGTGCACATTGCCTTTCCCGTCCTCACCTTTGATCTGGTACAGGCTGAACGAGGAAGCAGTTGCTGGATTTTCAATGGATTGGATCAGCGCCCGCAACGTATTTCGAAGCTTTTCGTTGGTCGGTTTCAGGTTTTCGAGGTTGTGTTTTTGATCGGGGTCCTTCAAAAAGAGGTATCGGTATTGGTTTTTTAAAGACACGATCAGGGCCGAGTCGCTGTGCTCAAGCGCCTGCCGAAACCCTTCCCAGCTTTCTTTCTTAGTGTAAAGCAAAGGCAATGTGGCGGCTGTATCGTCTTTTCCGTTTCCCTCGAAATTGTAGCCATGGCCAATACCTGTTGGCTTAGTTTGGCTGGTGGCCACAAACGGAGAGAAAGAAAGGCTAAGAAAAGTGAGAATGGCAAAAGCAAGACCTGTCAATTTGGATGTCATTATTTTGCCAGTAGAAAGGTTTTTAGTTCAGTCAGGTCGTCAGCGTTAAGCAAGTCAACACCGTTGTTGAGCAGCACCTGCCACGAAGCCGGGTTATCGGGGGTAGCCCAAAGTCTTAATTTTTTCCCTTCCTTGTGGGCTGCATCGCTCAGCTGCCTGATTTTAAGCCGGATGTCGAACGGAATTTCACCGTTGCCGTTCCAGAAGCCAAGCGACTTGAAGGAGGTGCTTACTACAGGCATTTTATCAGCAGTTATGCCCTGACCAAGGTCGTTGGGTCGGCCATCGAGGCTGACCAGGTTCTCGGGGTCATTCAATATTGCGGTAATAGGCCTTTCGCCGGAAATGAAGATCGTTAATGGGCCATCCTGCGTTTTTGTTTTGAGCAGATGCTTGTAAGGCTGCAACTGTTCAATGAGCTTGGCGTAGGTGCCTTCGGCGTCGTTTTTAAAGTCGATCATGAGGTAAAATGATCCACCATAGCCCGGATACACCTGCCCATTATTGGCCTTAACAACCTCATCAAGTGGCTGGAGGTAGAGTTCTGTCAAAGTCTTGGTGTTCTTCAATGAAACAGGCTTGTTGTGCGTCACATAAAGCTCGTCTTTGATAAGGAAAATGTCGGCCTCTACACTGGTGAAACCGTTCGAAAGTGCATCGAAGAGCGGCCTGTCATGCTCGTAGTCGTTGTGGGCGTGGGCATTGGGCAAGGGGGTAGTTTGGCCCGGTAACAGGAAGCTAATGAAAACGAAAGGCAGGAGGACAAAGAATGCTTTCATATGCCAAAAATAATCAATCCCGGATTATTGAAAGAAAGCTGTCAAGTAGGGCAGGATTTTGGAGGAAAGCAAAGGACGACAGCAATATTAAGAAAGGTTAATCCTTCTTCCCCCTTCCCGAATCTTTCAGGGCTTTGTTGATGATCCATTCTATCTGCCCGTTGGTGCTGCGAAATTCGTCAGCGGCCCACTTCTCAATAGACTTGAGCATCTCTTCGTCAATTCGAATCACAAATGCTTTTTTCTTCCCCATCACAAATTATTTCCCGTTCAGCTTAAATCCTTCCAAAGCATTGAGCATCTCGTCAGGCATGTTAGTTGACAGTAAAATGGTTTTTCCATTGGTAAGCTTCAATTCTACAAAATATTTCCTTGCCATCATGTACGATGCTTTTTTCGTAAAGGGATTGTAGTGCATGCGGCTTTTTCTCATTTTTTGAAACCATTTAGCTTTTTCCACCCGAAAGCTGTCTATTTCTTCGGGAGCAATTTCTTTCCACTTGACGAACGGAGGCATTCTGAAGCGAAACCTGTACTTGTTGATGTCGATTTCGAGTCGCTGGCTGGCTACTAAACTGAACACCAACACAGTGAAAACAAAAGCCCCCGATGCGATGAGTAGGTATTTTACCGTAATGTCATTTCCATCACCTCCGGTTGCTTTAAGAGCTTCCTGATATGTCAAAACAAGCGGGCCAACAATTGCGCCAATAGACGTGAGGGCCAAAAATATAAGCAGCCCCCGGTCTATTCTTTGCGTTTCTCTAAACTCAGTCATTACCGTATCCTTTCAAGCAAAACCACAAATCCTCCATGGTCATTTGTGAAATTGACCACTCTCCAGCCTGTCATCACCATTTCATTCAATTTCCTTTCAAACTTTTCCAGGCTTTCCAAACCACCTTTTTTTAAGAATTTATACTTTTCCATGGTTTAATGATTTAAGGTTCCTGTATTGATAACCGGGCTGGTGTCTTTGTCGGAACAAAGCACCACCATGAGGTTGCTGACCATTGCAGCCTTTTTGTCTTCGTCCAGGTCAATGATCTGTTTTTTAGAGAGTTCTGCAAGTGCCGCCTCCACCATGCCCACAGCTCCTTCCACAATTTTGAATCTGGCAGCAACAATAGCTGTCGCTTGCTGCCGCTTTAGCATAGCCTGGGCAATTTCTTCTGCATAGGCCAGGTAGCCAATTCTCGCTTCGAGTACTTCAATGCCAGCAATGTCAAGTCTTTCTTCCAACTCTTTTTCGAGGTTGTGATTCACTTCCTCAAGGCCTGACCTCAGCGAAACTTCTTCTTCATGGTCGTCGAAATTGTCATAAGGATAGCGACCGGCCAGCTTTCTTACGGCCGCATCGGTTTGCACTCGCACGAAACTCACATAGTCATCTACCTCAAAGGCAGCTTTGAAAGTCTCTTTGACTTTCCAAACAAGGATCACACTGATCATCACAGGATTGCCCAGCTTATCGTTCACCTTCAGTCTTTCGCTGTCGAAGTTGCGGGCTCTTAGAGAAATTTTCTGTTTTTGGTACAGTGGGTTGACCCAAAAGAAACCGTTGCCCTTCACAGTCCCTTTGTATTCACCAAACAGGGTAAGCACTCTTGACTCATTGGGGTTCACAAAAAAGAAACCGGGAGTCATCACAATAGCCAGCACGACAAAAATGGCTGACAAAGGCATGCGGGCCACAGCCAGCCCAAGGATGCCACCGATGAGAAAAATCAGGAATAATGCAATCATAGGATAGCCGGATGTAGGTTTGTTAATCTTTTCAGTGTCCATATCAGAATGATTTAATATGATATTAATTTGATATCAATATACGTCAAAGTTTTTGAATGGTTGCATTCAGGTTATATCTTTTTAGAAAGAAGGGTGAGAGCTGGTGCGCCGAAAAGGCCCAAAAAGCTTATATATGGATCAATACAGCCATTATTAGAGCAATAGCAGCTATGCCAAAAATCATCAGCAGTGATTTCCATACGAACCGAAACCAGGCATCGTAAGCGACACCGGCCGCAGCAATCACGGCCATGAGCGTGCCGTTGGTGGGCGTGATAAGGTCGGTGAGGCTGGCGCCATATTGATAGGCGAGCACCACAATTTGGCGCGACATGCCTGTGAGGTCCGCAATAGGCGCCAATAGTGGCATGGTGAGCATGGCCTGCCCGGAAGTGCTGGGCACAGGGATGTGGATGATGATGTGAGAGACCATCATGCCAACGGCTGTGATCATTTGTGGTAGTCCGTCAAGAGGCGAAAATAAAGCATGGACGATGGTGTCGACGATCATTCCTTCTTGCATGATCAGAAAGATGGCCCTGGCAAACCCGACCACCACACAGGCAAATACCATGTCTCTGAACCCGGCGGTATAGGCTTCTCCGGTGCCATTGTAGCCCAGTTTGCCAATAATGCCAGCGGTAATTCCCAATGCAAAAAACGGAGCGGCCATTTGCAGAAAGTCCCATTCCAGCTTCACAGCCCCGTAAATCATGACGCCAAAAGTGACAAGCAAAAGGGCGAGGATCACCACGGACTTGAGCGACAATTTGGTGACGGAGGAGGCTGAATCCATTGTGCTGCCATTTTTTGATTTCCCATATTTCAGCACAAAGAAAATCCAAATGGCCAGGGCGATAACGGTAAAAACAATGCGGAACAGGCTATCGGAGAATGGCTCCACGCCAGCTACCTTTTGGGCAATCAATACAACAAAAGGATTGGACGGGCCAAAGGATCCTCCAATATTGGCGCTCCCGAAGCTTATCGCCACAGCGGCCTCTTTGGTGTAGCCGGTTTTGGCGGTGAGCAGTAATACGATGGGCATCATGGCTATCACTTCTTCTGCAAGGCCGTTCAAAACGCCTCCAATGCAAAAAACGATGCCAACGAATACCATCAGGGCCATTTCGGCATTCTTAAATTTGGTCACGAGCCAGCCCAGGGCTTCATTGAAAGCGCCTGTTTTTTCAATCACATAAAAGCAGCCACCTAAAATGAGAATGAAGGCAATGACATCGGCACTGCTCACAATGCCTTTGGGGATGGCCACCAGCATGTCGAAGAAAGCGACCGGTTGATTTTCTATGGTATGATAACTTCCCTGTACCACCACGTCCCTTCCAGTGGCTTCGTCCGGCACCCTGTCATACAGCCCTGCGGGCACCAGCCAGGTCATGACAGCGGCTGCGGCGATAAACAAAAGCATGATCATGATAGGATGAGGGAAGGATCGTTTCATAAGTCGGTCGTTAGCAACCTTCAATATAAGGATTACCAGATAAGAAACAGGAGTTGCTCTAACGGCTTTGGTTCCCTTGTTCACTCGCTCCTCAAAGTTGCCGTTGGCATAGGCATTTTCGATACCTGTTTTACCTTTGCAATCAAATCACAACTATGAACCTCCCAAGGATCAAACCGTTTTCTTATCAAACCGCCGACCAGTACTACTTCAGGCTATCGCTGATTTTTTATTTGCTGGCAGCACTTCCAATGGTGCCGTTTATTGTGGTGTACCTTCAAATGCAGGAAGGTGCAGTGACGCCTCCGTTTGGTGCTGAACTCAATGCGACAATTACGGCCATACTGGCCGTGTTTGCTTTTGGCAATGTGGTGTTGGGCATGCGGCTTTACAAACAGGAAATTCAGCCTCTGAAGTCACTGACCTCACTTCGTGACAGGCTCGACTTGTTTCTTCATGCATCCGTTGTTCAGTATAGCTGTATGGAAGCTGCCACCATCATGGCTGTGCTCGGCCTGTACCTCACCCGAATGACTTTTTTCGTGCTGCTTTACCTGGGCATGCTGATTATTTTTGCGCAGGTTCGGCCAGAAATGCGCCGGATAAGCAAACAGTTGAAGATGACGAAAGAAGAGGAGGATATCGTGTATCAAAAAAAGGAAATTGACTGAGCTGTAACCACAGGCAGAAAATTGAGTAGTCCAAAAAACTCATCACTGCCATGGTCAAAAACTATTTTACTATTGCGCTGCGGGTTCTCCGCAGAGACCACCTGTTTTCCATTGTCAACATCCTCGGGCTTTCTGTTGGGCTCACAACTGCCCTTTTCATTCTCCTGTGGGTGAAGGACGAGCTCTCTTTTGACAAGTTTCATGAGAAGATCGAGAACATCTACTATGTGTATGAACATCAGGAATATTCAAACAGCAGCCAAAGTTTTTATTCCTACGTCACCCCAGGGCCACTGGCACCGGCTCTACAGGAGAAATACCCCGAAATAGCGCACGCTGTGCGCTTTACGTGGGCCAACTTTACGGTCAATGTCGGAGACTTGTTGGTAAATGAAGACCAGGTATACATGACCGATCAGAGTTTCTTTGACGTTTTTTCATTTCCTGTCTTAAAGGGGAATAGAGAAACCCTCCTCACTGACCCGGCTACCATAGTTATTACGAGAGACCTGGCCGTCAAGTATTTTGGCAACGACTGGCAGCAGCAGGAGGTGGTAGGGCAAACAATTCGTCTCGACGACAAGTGGAACGTGGCCGTGAGTGGCGTGGTCGAAAACCCTCCCCGCCAGTCAGGTTTGCAGTTTCATGCTGTTGTCCCCTTTCATTTCCTGGCCGATAGATGGGGCAGCTGGATAGAAACAGACTGGGGCTCCAATGCCCTCAGAACATATGTAAAGCTAGCTGATGGCACCAACGCAGAGGCATTGGCCACCACATTCAGAGATGAGGTAAAAACTAACAATGAAGGATCCAACGTAGAATTATTTCTTTTGCCATTCGCAGACCTGCACCTGTCGGCTCTCAATGGAAAGAACGATCCTAAAACCTACTTAAGAATATTTGTGGTGGCGGCCATTTTCATCCTGCTCATAGCCTGCATCAATTTTACTAACCTGGCTACGGCCCGGGCGATGAAAAGGGCCAGGGAGATTGGGGTAAGGAAGTCCGTCGGCGCCATGAGGAATCAGCTGATTGGCCAGTACCTGATGGAGTCAATGGTGCTGGCATTGGTTTCTTCCATTGTGGCCGTTGGCCTGGCTGCTGTGCTGTTGCCCTGGTTCAATCAGGCGTCGGGCAAGCAGCTGCTGTGGACAGATGTGGATGCTACATTTGTGATTGGCCTGGCGGCGATTGTTGGGATCACAGGCCTGTTCGCTGGTATTTATCCGGCCTTTTACCTTTCCTCATTTAAGCCAGTTGACGTGCTGAAAGGCACCGTGAAGTTACAGGGGGGCTTGTTTCGGAAAGTGCTGGTCATCCTTCAATTTACGCTTTCTACTGTGCTTATCCTTTCCACGATTGTGGTGAACAAGCAGCTTTCCTTCATGAAAAATAAGGACCTTGGGTACAAGCTCGAGAATGTCATTTACCTTACGATGAAGGGCGACCCACTGGGTCCATATAAAACACTGGAGGCCGGTGCCGCCCGCTTTCCTGACATAGTGAGACTGACCATCGCCGACCAGGTGCCTGTGAATGGTGGATACTCAACAAGCAATATGGATTGGGAGGGCAAAGACCCGGAAATGGATGTCAACATTTATTTCATCAACACGGGGTATGACTACCTTCAAACGCTGGGCATTGATCTGCTGGCTGGTCGAGCGCATTCGAGAGAGTTTTCCACTGATACGATGAACGTGGTGATCAATGAGGCCATGGCTGAGCTGATTGGCAGATCGCCGGAAGAGCTGGTGGGGGAAAGGTTCAGGCTGTGGAAAAACGAAGGGAAGATCATTGGCGTGGCCAAAAATTATCATTTCGAGAAAATGAATGCCAAAATCAGCCCGCAGGTGATTTCTCTGAGCCCACGGCGAAGTAACAATGTCATTGCCAGGATATCGGGTGCAAACTTGCAGGCATCGCTGGCCAGCATGCAAACCATTTGGGAAGAGGCTGTGCCTAACCAGCCTTTCGACTATTCGTTTCTTGATCAGGAGTTCAATGAAGAGTACGAAAAAGAAGCACAAGTAAGTCAGTTGTTTACCTCGTTCTCGGTGATAGCCATTCTGATTTCCTGTATCGGGTTGTTTGGGCTGGCCTCTTTTGTGGCGGCACAAATGCGTAAAGAAATAGGCTTGCGAAAAGTGTTGGGGGCGACCATGCAACAAATCATCTTCGCTTTCTCCAAAAGGTTTCTTGGCTGGGTCATCGTTGCCAATATCATTGGTCTGCCGGTGGGTTATTGGCTAATGAATTTGTGGCTGGAAGAATATGCCTATCGCATCACAGTCCAGCCGATCATGCTAGCGGCAGTGGCATTGCTTACCCTGGGCATCACCCTTACCACCATTTTGTACCAGTCGATCAGCAGCGCCACTACCAATCCGGCAGATGTGTTGAGACATGAATGACCAACCACTGAGCGAGGATGCCTTTTGATTTATTGGCTTGTTGGTTACTTTTAGCCATCGTTCGATGTTTTTTAAGGAACGAAATGTCATACTGAGCTTGTCGAAGTATTTAGTAAAACCGTCTTCGACAGACTCAGACTGACATTCAGTATTCTGGCAAATCTGTTAACCAACAACTCCGCCCAATGAACAATCAACTATGGTTTATGACCTCCGCCTTCGATTACCTGAAGCTGGAGCAAATCATTGAAAGAGCTAAAGAAGTAGGCGTGCAGGGCCTCGATCTTTGTGTATTTCGAAGAGACGGCACCCGCCAGGACCATGTGGCTACTCATTTGGACTACGAAAACTTTGGGACTGAGGAAGCTAGCCGCATCATTGACCTGTTCAATACCCATCAATTGAAGCTGTCTATCGGAGCTTTTGAAAACCTGATAGGAGGAGACGAAGCAGAAAGGGTGAATAACCAAAATCACCTTCTCAAATTGATCCGAATAGCCCATTTGCTTGGAGGTGATGAAAACGATGTGAAGGTGGGCACCTTCGTTGGCTATAACCACGAGATGGGGAATACTGAAGGTGGCTTCCAGAAAAACCTGGATGAGTATTCTCGAGTTTTCACTCCAATTGTGAAATACGCTGAAGACCTGGGAGTGACCATTCTGTATGAAAACTGCCCTATGGAAGGGTGGCGATCTGAAGACTTCACAGGGACGTTCAACAATCTCCCGGGCGTACTTGCGGCCCGCAAGTTGATGTACGAGCTGATTCCCAGCAAAGCGCATGGCGAAATCTATGACCCCTCGCATGACGTGTGGCAGAACATTGACCCTACAGAAGTAATCAAAGCGATGGACATCACCCGGCTTCATCGCCTCCATGTAAAAGCTACCAGAAACCTTGACAATGCCACCCGTACGCATTGGGGGGCGATGTATCCGATGCAGGCTGTGAACAAAGAACTTGCTGCCAGGGCTGGGGTTCCTGTTCCAGGCCACAGCTGGGACAGGCATAACTATGAAGCCATGATGCCGGGCTTTGGCGGCTCGGACTCGATGGACTGGCGGAAGTTTGTGGATGTGCTGAATGAAAAAGGTTTCAATGGCCCTTATGAGATGGAAAACGAAGCCAAGCTTTCGAAAGCTACTGGAAATGAAGGTGCCATCATGCAGGGGTACAAAGCCAGTTTATTGTTTTTGGCACCGATGCTTTGGCCGCTGTCAGATAAGGGTTATGTGTATGATCGAGGCAAAAGCGCACCGTTGAAGCAGCCGAGAAGGGAGGATTTGAAGATCGTGTCGATGAACGATTTGTCTTAGGGGAGTTAAAAAGGTAGTCATAGAGAGGAGGAACTTATTTGCGTTGCGACAAATAAGCCCTTATATCAAGAATCAGGGTTCTTGCTGGCTGACTTCCACCATGAAATTGTGTGCGCAAGATAAAACTAAAAATCCATCCTCATGACAGTTGGGTCACAAGGATGGACTTGCCAAAATTGTCACAACTTAAAACTTCCTGTAAGGTGCTTCCAGCAGCTTATTGGCCCTTGCTTCATCGAATTGCTGCGTTCCATTGTTCCAATGCAAGGTCTCATTTGGGAATCGATTGGCAACAACTCCCAAAAGGATGGCCTCCGTTAATCGGGCCGCATATGAGAATGGCGCACTGGTTTTGTCCTTACCAAGGCAGGCATCAACAAACTGGTGATAGTGATCTGCTTTAGGCAGATCGGGGAAGTCCACCTTTTCGTATTTACCTTCAACAATCAGTTTTGGGTAGTCGATATGCGGCAGAAGTAGTCTTCCCTTTTCACCAACAAACATGGCACCCTGATCCGGAAGTTTATCGACACCCGGCATTGCCAGCTCTTCATGACTGTCAGGCGCATCTACGCCGTCGTACCATACCCACTTGAAGTTCTTAGTGGTGAATTTCGTAGCTGGAAATTCGTAGGTTACTACGTTCTTTTCGGGGTGGCCAAAGCCTGTTGGCTTTCGGCAACTTGTGGTAATGGTCTTGGGCACGTCCAGCGCCAGGGCAGTGTAGGGGGTGTCGAAAATATGAACGCCCATATCGCCCAGGGTGCCGCAGCCAAAGTCAAGTATTTTTCTCCAGTTGCCAGGGTGATAATAGCCCTCTTTGTAAGCTCTTTCAGGCGCAGTTCCCAGCCACAGATTCCAGTCCAGTGTGGTTGGCACAGGGTCGCTACCTGTAGGTGCAGGGCCGTCGAAGCCCCAGTTTTTGTTGGACCACGCCCTCACGGTCTGCACTTTCCCAATAATGCCTGACTGGATCAGGTCAACAGTGCCACGGTACTGATTCCAGGAGTGAATCTGTATGCCCATTTGGGTGATCAGTTTGTTGTCTTCAGCCATTTTGCGCATGGCCCTGGCTTCAGACACGTGATGAGTCAGGGGCTTTTGGCAATACACGGGCTTGCCCATTTGCATGGCCAGTATGGAGGCGGGCGCATGGGTATGGTCAGGCGTTGACACGATCACCGCATCGATACTTTTGCCTATTTCGTCAAACAGCTTTCGGTAGTCCGTAAATACTTTGGCCCCTTTATGGAGTTTATTGGCCGCCGCCAGGTTGTTGGCGTCTACATCGCAAAGGGCAGTTACGTCGACCAACTTGTGCGATGAGATGGACTTGAGGTCTTCGCCTCCCATGCCTCCTACGCCAATATGGGCAGTTCTGAGCCGGTCGATCTTGACCCTGGCCCAGGAGGAAGAGGACAAGAAAGCGATAGAGGAGGCAGCTAGTGCAGTATTTTTGAGGAAGAGTCTTCTTTTCATGAGAGTATAATTTGTTTCAACACCCTAATTTTGGTTTTTTAATTGGTTTATCCATCATCAGGCCCGTCCAGTTATCAAATAATCGACTGTCTGGCACCAGGGCTTCACTTTTGGCAGAATGGAATGGATTGAGGTAATGTGACCGGATACACGATGAAGCTTTCGTGTACATCTCTTGCAGGCGCATCGCCCAATTTCTCAATGACTGAGCGAAGCGTTTGCAGGCCACTTTGGTGAGAGGAAGCTTTTGCTCCCTAGGTTGGTACCTACTCTATCTTCCTTCCCAGTCTTTCTGCCTGTTCAATTATTTTACCATATACTGCTTTTCCTTTGTTGAGCTCTTCCAGCACAACCTTCTTTTGGTCGGCTTCATAGAAAAGGCCTTTTGTTTCTACCCATTCGGCGAGCCGGTCGATGATAGCAATGAATCTTTGTGCTGGTTCGGCGTAGCCAGCGGGCCTGCCGTCAAAGTCAACATACACCGGATTTGAGTGAGCTCCCCCACACCTGATGGCCAGCCAGCCGGAGTCTTCCAGCGTAATTTTTGTAACCTTATCAGTAGTGCTGGCAAGCATATTGCCGTTGAAGACAATCTCTACGGGCACATTTCCTTTGGGAGTGAGCGCCTCTGTCATCACCTCAAAGGTTGCTGGCGTTTTGCCAGCTTTCAATACACTTCCGGGCTGCTCGCCATTCACGGTGAAAAAGAGCATAGGGCCGTTGGTAATAAAGCTTTTTCCTTGCTGCAAGCCTTTTCGCCAGTTGTCTAATGTGAAGGGCTCGTCTTCCAGGTTCACATACACCCTTGGCGTATCTTTGATGATCCAGTCGGGCCCGGCGGTGGCGGGTATTCTGAAGCCACAATTGAGGATGTCGTACCAGATATCGAGCTGCCCTCCGTTGCCGGCTATTTCTGCCATTTGGATCTTGCCCAATGCAATATCAACCGGCATCTCAAATCCGGAGGAAGGCCAGGGCGTTTTGATTTGGTCAGTGCCTTTGAAGTTTCCAAAATGGGCGGCAATAGTGGTGGCGCCCTGCTCGATGGCTTCATCCAGAATATATGAATTGGGTGGATAATCGGGGCCACCCAGCTCACCTACAGCACCTGAGCTAATAGGTTGAATCAGTTCATTTAGCCCCAGAAAGGCCAGATGACCATAGGGGTTGTTTCGAAACTCTTCTCCATAGGTGATCAAATGCTCCGCTGTACTAAAAGCCTTCCTTTCGCCCATGGGAAATTCGTTGGCATAAATGGCGTGCGTTTCCCATTCACCTTTCAGCGTCAGGATGGCCGACACATTGAGGTCTTCACTTTTGGAGATCAGTGGCCAGTATTTGCTGAATTGAACCGGTATGCCCACGTCGGTGGTGTGGATGTGCGTTTGGCCCGAATACCAGCCCAGCGCTGGCATGTTGATCCAGCGTTCCATGGCTACTTCCACAACGCCATTTTCGGGCACTTTTACTGTCACTGGGTTGTACTCAAAGCCATGATAGAAGGTGGCTGTTTTCCCCGCTGGTGGCACGCCGAGCTCCGCTTTGCCATCGATATAGAAGTATGGGCCTGGCTGATATTCCCAAAAAATGGACCTCCAGCCATCGTTTTCGTTTCGGCCTACAGCGTAGGAAGGCCCTTTAATGGGCGTCCAATAGCTTTTGTTTGCAGCGTCTTTCACCTCAATACGAGTGGCCAGCGGTTGGCCGCTAAGCTTATCGGTAATTGTGAATTTGATTCCCTCTTTAAATGGGGCATCTCTTTTGGCGGGTGACCGCCCAGGTGCAGGAAGCACTACCTTGTACGCATTGTTGGCAGGGAGCAGCGAAAATGGAGGATCCTGCATGGGCATACCCTGCATCCGTATGGTGGCTGACGCCTTGTTTCCAAGACTATCGCTTATTTGTATGGTTTGAGTCAATGCCTTCTCAGTGAGCGGCGTGCAAACGGCAAAGGTGTAGCCAATTGACTCCGGAGCCAGGGTGATGGTCTTATTCCAAAACAATATCTCATCGCTCAAATCGGCTTTCATGACTAGTTTTGTGGCCATGCTCCGGCGATTTTCAATTTCGATAACCACTACCTTGAAATGCCCGACTTGCACATTTACTACCGGTGCTTCTGACGAGCTTTTGACCGACTGATCAATCACCACATTTAACGAAGGACCTTTGCGGGCCATTCCGGCAAAGTAGCCTCGACATTCTTCCAAAAGCTGCTTTTGCTTAGCCCTGGTTGTGCCTATTTGCTTCATTACCTTGCTGTCAACCATTAGCAGGTTTTGCTCATCGGTCAACTCACGGATCTGCCACGATGCTACCCTAAGCTCATCCCAGATATTGAACAACCGTGCCGCAGCTGGGTCGTCAATCCTCAGGAGTTGTATGGCCATGAGGTAATCGTTCAGTTCTGCCAGCACGGGGTCGGAGTGCCTGGGGTGTGCTTCCGTGGGAGTATTAGTGTTAAAACAAAAAACAAAAAGGAACAGCAGTACAGGGGTAGGCTTTGCCATAGTTGAGAGATGCTTGACTTTGGGTGTTCAATAAAAATAGAAAAAATTGACGGACTCTCGGCCATCAGTTCTTCCGCCATTTGCAGAATTGACAAAACGGCAATCCTGAAGCTATTGCTACAGCATTCGGTTATAACCGCTCGCTCAAAAACTCCAAAGGATGATGAAAGTACTTTCTCAAGTCCTCTCGGGTATAGCAAACCAATGTATATGAAGAAAAATGCCTTTCTGGTTTCGTTCTGTCTTTTTGGAGGGGAATAGGTGCCACTTTCAATACTTCAAAATGAAAGTGGTCAAACTGCCAGCCATATTTATCCAGCTCCATTTTGTTCATGAACCGTGCTATTGGTTTGTCGGGAGTTACTGGTTGATAAAGCTCTACCTCAATACCAGCGATGTGTTCGTAGAGAGTCCAAAATTTCCCCCTTTCATCCTGGTGCTCAATAATTAGTTGGGCATAAGGCCCGTCTGTCCGTTTGCTGATTACAACACCTTCACTGATGGCGAAAATGGGTTCGCTGATATAGTTGTCCGAAGGTCTTTTGATATCAATGCCAGTGTGATAATGCGCCGGAATGCTGGGTCTTTCATTTCTCAGCAAGCCGAATTCGCCAATGTCGGTCAGCACTATGGAATTCGTTGAACTTCGGTCGATCGCTTGGAGAGGTATAAAAAAGTTGCCTTCACTTCTGAGTAAAGCGAAAACTGATAGTAGCACGGATAGACTGATATTTGATACGGTATTCATTGTTTCTATTATCAATCAGTTACCTGATTTTCTCCATCCAGCCATTGATTTTCTTTTCCAGAAGAACCAGGGGCAAACTCCCTGAGTTTAACACCTGATTGTGAAACTCCCTGATGCTAAATTTATCACCAAGAGTGGCCTCAGCCTTTTTTCTCAACTCCTGAATTTTCAGCTGACCTATTTTGTACGAAACGGCCTGCCCGGGTGTGGCCATGTAGCGCTCGATGGACGCAATAATGGAGGCTTCGGATTCTGCTTCATTGTCGAGCGAATATTGTATCGCTTCTTCTCTCGTCCAGCCTTTAGCATGGATACCGGTGTCGACTACCAGCCGGATCGCCCGGTGCATTTCCATGCTCAGCATGCCAAAGTACTGATACGGGTCGTCATACAGGCCAAGCTCTTTGCCCAGCGACTCGGCATACAAGGCCCACCCCTCCACAAACACACCGAGGCTTTCGGGGTGTAGAAATTCAGGCAGACTAGCGTTTTCCTGCTGCAGCGAAAGCTGGTAGTGGTGGCCGGGAACTGCCTCGTGCAGAAACAGGGCCTCGTCGGAGAACTTGTTGTAAGCTGTTACGTCTGGAATAGGCACATAAAAAGTACCTGGTCTCGTCGCATCTTTGCTGCCTGGCACATATTCTGCGCTAGCCGAGGCTTCCCGAAACGCTTCCGTTCTTCGCACTTCGAAAGTGGCTTTGGGCTTCAGGTCAAATACCTCCACCAGTCTGGCTTCGACACGTGCCCTTATTGTGTTGAAACTGGCAATCACCTGCTCTGGTTCGGTGTAAGGCATTTGGCTTTTGCTGGTACGCACATGCTCAAAGAAGGCCTTCAGGTCGCCTTCAAAGCCGGTCGCAGCTTTCGCTTTTTCCATTTCAGCCAAAATCCTTTTTACTTCACTTTTGCCCAACTCATGAATCTCGTCAGCCGTCAGGTTGGTGGTGGTGTGCAGCCTCAACAGGTAGTTGTACGTTTCGGGACCATTGGGTAAAGCCCCAAGACCCGAGGTCTCTGTGCCAGCAGGCAAATAGCTATCCAAGAGAAAGTCTTGCAGCTCTTTGTACTTCGGTTTGAGCTTGTTTTGAATGGCGTCGCTGTAAGCGCTGGCGAGCCTTTCCTTCTCTTCTGATGAAAAGCTCTCAGGCATCTGGCGAATAGGGGCGTAATACAAGTGATCGGACAGCGGGTCATTGATAAAGCCATCCAGCTGAGGAATCGTTTTCTTAATAAGCGTTTTGGGAGGCACGACACCCGTGGCGATGCCCTCTTTCATTTTCACTATGCAGGTATCGAGGAAGGGCAGGTACGCATCAATCCGCCTAAGCCAGTTGTCATAGTCTTGCACTGTGTTGAAAGGCTGTACACTTTGCCCCCCGGCCAGCTGCGAAAAGTAAAGGTGCAGCGACTGGATTTGAAGGACGGGCATGAGCTCGAAGTTGGGCAAATTGTAGATCGGCGATGCCATGGTCACAATCTTGTTGGTGAGGCCTTCCCGCTTAATGTCACAGTCCCAGGCCATCACCTGCATGCTCATCCACTGCGACGGGCTCACCGTGGTGGAGTCGTATTCACTAAGCGCCTCGAGAAAATGGGTGTAGTTCTCTATAAGGTCTTCCTGGTAGTCGTCAGCAATGAAGTTGGCTACCTTGTCGTTATATTCCGACACGCCAGCTTTGGTTGCCTCAATAGGGTTGATCCGAAGCTTGAATTGATTGTAGGCTTCGAATAGGCTGTCGACGGCAGGGTTGGGGCCTGGTGGCTGAGTGGGTTTTGGGCTTGAGCAGCTACCAGCAATTAGCAACATTGCGAAAAAACAGGCATTAATTGACTTCATAAAGTTGATTTAGTGCTTCGGAAATGGGTACTCACCACAATTGGTGCACCTCTTTTTTGATGTATACTTCATAAATTTTGTTCATCGCCATTACCTGCGCTGTTGTAAGTGGCGGCGTGTCGTAGGTGGATAAATTGGACAACACCTGCTCAACCTTCGATGCGCCGGGAATAATGCAGCTTACTTCCTCAAAGCCAAGTATCCACCTAAGCGCTATCGGTGCCAGATTGGTCACGCCGGGAAATAGTGCCTTTAGTTCATCGACGGCTTTCAGGCCCAGGTCATAGTTAATGCCGGAGAAGGTTTCTCCTTTGTCGAATTTTTCTCCGTTTCGGTTAAAGTTCCGATGGTCTCCTGCTTCGAAAGTTGTTTTTGCATGGTAGGTGCCGGTGAGCAAGCCGCTGGCCAGTGGAACCCTCACAATGATGCCGACATTCCTTCTTTTAGCTTCTTTGAAAAACAGCTCTGAAGGCCGCTGACGAAACAGGTTAAAGATGATCTGCACAGTCGCCACATTGTCGTACTCAATGGCTTTCAACGCTTCTTCCACTTTTTCAACGCTGACGCCCAAATTGAGAATTTTCCCCTGCCCTTTCAGTCGGTCAAAAAGCTCAAATATTTCGGGGCGATAGTAGACCTCAGTAGGAGGGCAATGCAGCTGAATCAAGTCCAGCGCTTCCAGACCTGTTCGCCTGAGGCTGTCTTCCACAAACTTCTGGAGCACCTTGGGTTGATAGCCTTCGTTAGTGTGCGGGCTGATTTGTCTGCCGCATTTGCTGGCTACGTAAATCCTCTCTGACCTGGAGCGCACCACCCGCCCCACGGCAGTTTCACTCAGGCCGTTTTCGTAGACATCGGCTGTGTCAATGAAGTTGACGCCTCGATCGATAGCCGTATTGATGATTTTATCAGCTTCGGCATCGTTAAATGGCGAGCCCCATTTACCACCCACCTGCCAGGTGCCCAGTGCGATTTCTGAGATATTGAAGTTGGTTTTGCCTAAAGTTCTGTAGTTCATGTACTGTCGCTCATTTTTTAATAGAAAAGGGTTCACTGTTACCGTTGTTGGAGAATTTTCCGGTCTCCTTCCTTTGGGGTATGGGGTAAAAAGACCGAAAAATTTATATGCCTCTACTTAACCATTCTCCTATAGGCATTGGCAAACCTCTTCCCAATTTCCCTTTGCCCGGCGGAATTGAAATGCACGGTGTCTCCTTTGTGAATCAAGTCCTGGGTGCCAATCACCGACACATTTTGGTCGGTGGTGGCATATTCACGGATCGCCGTATTCACCATTTGCCAATAATCGTTGTTATTAGAATAGCTTCCCAGCTCTCCCATCAGCACTGGCAATGAGTCGTTTTGCACAATAGACCGGAAAGTGGCCAACAACTGAGGGATTTTGCTCGGATAGGCTTCTATTGACCTTTCGTTGGCGTCGCTTTCTCCCTGGTGCCACAGTATCGCTTTGATCTCTCCATGCTGCTTTCCAATCGCTACCTTTTCTTTGAAGTTAGAAAGTAGCTTCACATTTCGATAAAGCGAATCACCCAGCCATTGCGACATTGAACTGCCACCGACGGCAGTCGGAATAATCATGATGGTGACGTTGTCTGGTACCTTTGGTAGCAGGGTCTTGGCAAACGCCAAGCCGCAGTCAAGACCTACCCTGCTTGGTTCGTAAAAATGCAGTGGCTCTTTGGCTTTGATTACCTTCCCAAGAGAGTCAATAGTAAGTATTCTTGGATTGGTCACCGTATCCTGGGGCTCAACTATACCACGCCCTGCCATATTCGACTGCCCTGCCATGATGAAAACCCAGGTTTGGGGTTTTTGGCTCTGACAGGCATGTAAGATGGTGATAACGCAGACAAAAAGGAGTAGCTTCAGGTGGGTAACATTCATGGTTGCTCGGTTGTGTTAGACGAAGGTTCAATATACGAAAAGCGCCTGTTCTACACCGACAAGGCTGTGGACAAATGCTAAGCGAGCGATTTTCTTGGTCAATGATTCGAATGAAAAGGATTATCCCTACCTTTGCAGTCCGAAAATGATAGAGGGCAAACCTACTACCTGCTTAACGCCCAGCCATAAATTCCTAATACAATATATTGATTTCATCCCTGGGTGACTATTTCCCGGGTGAGAAGCCATTTACCAAACTTTAATGAAGAAGTATTTTAACCTATTCGACCTCTCCCAAAAGGTCAATTACAAAACTGAAGTTTTATCAGGTCTTACAGTAGCCATGGCTCTTGTGCCAGAGGCAGTGGCTTTTGCTTTAATAGCCGGGTTGTCTCCTCTCACAGGGCTTTACGCAGCATTTGTCATGGGCCTGATTACATCTATTTTCGGTGGAAGGCCCGGTATGATTTCCGGGGCTACAGGAGCCGTTGCGGTAGTGATTGTTTCGCTGGTGGTGTCGCATGGGGTAGAATACGTTTTTGCCACTGTGATCCTCGCTGGTATTATTCAGCTAGCCGCTGGTTTTCTGCGCCTGGGCAAGTTCATGCGCCTGGTGCCACACCCGGTTATTTTTGGTTTTGTGAACGGCCTGGCCATTATCATTTTCATGTCGCAGCTTGATCAGTTTAAAGATGCTTCAGGTCACTGGCTGACCGGCCCATCTTTGTATATTCTGTTAGGTTTTGTGTTGTTAACCATGCTGATCATTTGGGGCTTGCCGAAAATTACAAAGGCTATTCCCGCAGCACTTACGGCTATCCTCGTGGTCTTTGGTATCGTGGCCATCTTTGGTATTGATACCAAAACGGTGGGTGACATAGCCTCTATACAAGGCGGTTTTCCCCCGTTTCACTTGCCCTCAGTTCCCTTTTCACTCGAAACGCTGGCCATCATTTTTCCCTATGCTGCCATAGTGGCCGGGGTGGGACTGATCGAAAGCCTCCTTACGCTCAACATCGTCGATGAAATTACCGAAACAAGGGGACGGGGCAACAAAGAAGCGGTAGCTCAGGGCACGGCCAACATCCTGTCGGGTTTGTTTTCTGGCATGGGAGGCTGTGCCATGATTGGCCAAAGCCTTATCAACGTTTCTTCAGGTGCCAGGGCTCGCTTGTCCGGCATTGTGGCTGCCGTGATGCTTTTGGTATTCATCATGTTTGGTGCCGGTCTGGTGGAGAAGCTCCCTATGGCGGCTCTTACCGGTTTGATGATCATGGTGTCAATCGGCACATTTGAGTGGGCCAGTTTGAGAACATTCAATAAAATGCCTAAGTCCGACATCTTCGTGATGGTAATGGTAACGCTCGTGACTGTGTTTCTGCACAATCTCGCCTTGGCGGTGTTGGTTGGTGTCATTATCGCCGCATTGGTCTTTGCCTGGGATAACGCTAAAAGGATCAGAGCAAGAAAAAGCATCGATGCGAATGGCGTAAAACACTATGAAATATATGGGCCACTTTTTTTCGGCTCGGTGTCTGCGTTCAATGAAAAATTTGATGTATCCAATGACCCTGACGAGGTCATTATCGACTTTGCGGAGAGCCGGGTGGTAGACATGTCAGCCATAGAAGCTTTGAATAAGATCACAGAACGTTACCAGAAGGTAGGTAAGAAACTTCACCTGAAACACTTAAGCCCCGACTGCAAACAACTGCTGCAAAATGCTGATCAGCTTATCGATGTGAATGTGATGGAGGATCCCACCTACAAAGTGGCCGTGGATACCATTTGAGATGGAGGCGAGGTGATTGCTACCATTTCACTCGTTGAATGAAATGGTAAACTTAGTCCCCTTATTGACCTCACTCTCGACTTCGATGTTTCCGCCAAGGCTGGTTACATGGCTGTGAACCAAGTAAAGGCCTATGCCTTTACTGTCGCTATGGTTATGAAAACGCTGGTGAAGCCCGAATATCTTTCCTTTTACCTTGTTCATGTCAAACCCAAGCCCGTTGTCTGAAAAGACAAGTTGGTTTGTGTTGTGCGATCTGGTAGTCGAAATAGAGATTACCGGTACCACATCAAGTCTCCGGTACTTGATCGAATTGGTGATCAGGTTCAGGAACACGCTCTCCAGATAGGCCCTGTTGAATTTGATATGTGTTACTTCCGAAAAGTCGATTTTAAACTGAACATTGGCATTTTTCGCCAAAGAATTGATAGAATTGACTACGGTACTCAACACTTCCTTCAGGTCAAGTTCTTCGATGGGTGCAGTCTGGCTCTCTTTTTGGCTGATTATGTTCAGGTAGTCATTCAGCGTTTGATTGAGATTTTCCGTAGCGGCTTTAAGGATAGGAATTAGCTCAAGTGCGACTTTGCTTTGAATATTTGAGTTGTCCAGCAATTCAACTATTGTAAGGAGATTGTTGACGGGGGATCTTAAGTCATGAGAGGTAGTATAATTTAGCTGCTTCAGGTCTTTGTTTGCCTCAGCCAGGTCGGCCAGCAATGCTTCTCTTCCTTCTTCAATCCTTTTTTTGTGGGTAATATTTTTTGCAATGGCATATACCAACTGTTCCGAGTCATAGGGCATAGAATTCCATGAAAGCCAAACTACTTCCCCGCCTTTGGTCACATATCGATTCTCGAAATCCAGCAGGGGCACATTTCTTATGAGGGAGTCCCGATGGACTTTGGTAAGATGTTTGTCGTCGTGGTAGATGAAATCACTGATAGGCTTTTGCAGCAGTTCCTCCTGGCTGTAGCCTAGCAGCTTGCACACGGCAGGGTTCACTCTTTTGAAATAACCGTCGTAGCCAGCAACACAAAGTAAATAGGGTGATAATTCAAAAAAGGGATCTAACTTAAATTTTTGAGCTGTGTTCAGTTCCTTATCCATATTTTGGATCATCATCTCCTGAAATACTATTGATTTTTATAAAGATTTTCAACGGCCATTACCAAAAACATATAATTGGTAGACCCTCCTCCCATTACGTACTCTGTTTGCTGCCAAAAGAAAGGCCATACTTTCAACTCTGGCAGGTCAGGTCGAATCAGGGCCGTGCCGGAGGCGACTCCTCCCGGAATAAATGACCAGTCGGCTCGGTTCACGCCATAAGCAACCGTCACCGATTTGGATCCAACGCCAGAGGCAAAAGACGAGGTGTTGATGCCCGGATGAACGCCCAGCACAAAGTTCAATGAATTGATGAAGAACTCGGGAGTACACAATTCAGGCCAACCTTTGTAGAAGAAATACTGCTCGACTCCAAACCGCTGGATATTCCACCCTGCCCCCCAAATATTGGGTTTGTAAGGTACCCCATACGGTGAGTCGGCTTTTTGCTCGACCTTCAGTTTCGTTTGGTATTCCCCAACAGCCTGGCTAACCGCTTTTAGAAATTTCTTGTCCTTGATGGCCGGCAGCGCATGGCCAACGGCCCATCCGCTGCGGGCAATATCTTTCACAACACCTTCTTGCATGGAAACCAGCGCTTTGCTGTATTTCTCGTCTTGGGTAGCGAGCAAGAGTTCTGACAAGGCAACTATTTTTGCGCTTTCCACTCTCGGGCCGGAAGCAGCACTTTCATATAGCATGAGAGCTGCTTTCAGGGCTTCTTCCGCCAACGCCGGATTGCTTTGTTTCAGCACCCTCGAAGCTGCAGCCAGTCCGCCGGCGACGTAAAGCTCCCGGCGTGGGTTTTCTTCTGTAAACACCCACCGGTCATCCATAACAGCCGATTCCGTCGCAGTTCTTTCACCACTACCCAGTGAGGCATTGTACACCAGGTTGTCCGTCATAGCAGTGGCATCTCCCAGCATCACATATTGCCTCAGGGTAGGGCAAATAATGCCACGGTAGAGCCTGCCCAGCGAACGATAACCTCCCAGCACACTTTCCAGACCATGCTCAATCTGCTGCAAAGCATCGGAAGTACCATCGGGCTGGTGGATTTCCACGATCCTGGTTTCCTGGTCAATCATGGTGGCGTCGTAGTCGAGGCCAAACTCTTCAATCATCAGGGCCAGGTTCCAAAGCGTGCCTATTTGTGATTCCACCCGCAGGTCGAAGTCGCCGGCATCGTGCCAGCCGCCTTTGTTAATGCCCGGGACTGGTTGCAGCGGCTCGAATTTGGTCAATGTGGAAGGGCCTTGTATGTAACCGTCGAAATGGTTGGTGTCGACGGGTGCCATCAGCGCATCGTCGAGGTGGCAGTAGTCGTGCCAAACCCTGTATTTTTCGTTCACCCGCATGTGGCACATTTGCACTGGCAGGAAGTACTCCAACACGGGCTGCCAGGCATGGCGTTCATAGGTGTCTGCCCCAATCTTGAAAGCATTGGTTTCAATATCACCATAACTGGCAACATACATGCCCGGCTCTTTGATGTCTGAAAAGTCGAAGGTCAGGTATTTGTAGCGAAGAAAATTCCCCCAGGCTGTTGGTTTACCCGACTTCACAGATTGCCTGCCGTTTTCGGTGAGTTTGAAAAGTGTAAGGTCTGCTATCGTATTGTCTTTTGGATCAAGTTCAATGACCGCCTGCTTGGGCTGGTTGGGGTGGTAGCCAAGCTGCGACACCTGCACCACCGGTTTGTACTGCCAGTTGGGCACCACATTGGGTGTAATTGTCCATTGCAAAGCATTTTGGGAGGAGCCCGCCGGTATGGTTTCTCTTATTATGAACCAGCCGTTGTTATGATTGGCCCGGCCATCCCTTAGCTCCAGCGTGCCTGAATTGGAAGTGAAAGTGATGCGTTGCAGATCAGCTTCAGGGGCCACCACAAGTTTTTTGCCCGAAGCCAACACATGGGTGACATTCTCACCACCTTCTTCGGCCACCGGCCCGTTGGGCTGCTGAGGAAAGATGCCCGTCTGCTGATCGAGTATCCACGATTTGCCAAAAAGGTCGCCTGGAAACAGCTCGAAATTAAAGCCTACTTTGCCAATCCACTCAGCGGGCAGGGGCTCGTCGAGGTGTACCACCACGCTGAAGGTATTTCCCTGCAAGGCTTTCACCTCCACACTGTAGGCAAAGGTTAGGTCGGGGTACAAAATAGGATTGAATCCCTTGCGATTTTTACTGCTATCAGGGTACCAAAGTCTTTGGGAAATAGTGCCTGCTTGCTTGTCGATGGTTAGCTCGCCTCCTTTGGGCACAGGAGACCATTGTCCCGGCGATGCTTCGAGGCGTAGATCGCCATTGGCAGCCACCCGGTTGCCATGTTGGATAATAGTGACGCCTGTTTGATGGCCATCGGGGTAAATGTCGCTAAAGACAGTAACATTAAGGCCTTGCATGTCGAAGTAGCCTTGCTCGTTAATTTGAAGTTGCTGCTGGGCGAAAGAAACAGAAGTGAAAAGTGTAAGGAAGAATAGTAAGCTTGTTCTAAGCATGGAGCGTTATGAGTTGTAAAGGGAATACTAAAGAGTAAAGAATTCACTTTGAGTATTTATGTATCTGGGGATAAAAGTAGGGAAATAAGAAGGAATGCAGCAACCCTTTATGTGTAACTACATTTAATTTTTGAAAATTTATCAATTCAGGGATTTAACATCGTTTTTGGCGTGACCTGACACTTGAGTTACCTCAGAGAGCCACGCTCACCATTTGCAGATCACAGACGATGCTAGCCCTTTCTCGTTCCACCATGCCCCAGGGCCACTATCCTTATGATTTTGATATTCAGCCAGAGGTATTTGAAAAATTGGATGATTGGGTTTTGCATCCTGGCTTTTTGCGATTTTGTTATTTTCTGTGTCATGACTTTGTTTCTTTATTCAGGTATCAACCACCAAAAAGGTCTCATTTTAGCTTTGTAGATGAAGGCATAGTGCAGCGTAAGCTTGACCCAGTGGCCTGCCAGCCCAATGTCGCCAAAGGTTTTGTGGACGTCTCTTCCACCGGTTTCTCCGTATTTTTTGTAATCGGGAACAATAGGAAACGTGGTAATGCTGATGCCCATGCCTTGCGTGGCACCATAGCCAGCAGAGGCGATGCAGGCAGCACCCATATTGCCCATTGAGCCTTTGTGAGGCAGGGTAATTTTCCCGTTGTTCACTGATTCAATGATATTGTCGGCCACCAACTTAGCGGTGATGCCCGAAGGCATGCCTGTTCTTGGAGGTGCCGGGAAAATGTCCGTACCGTTTTTGCTTTTCCTTGGTTTGGAGATGGTGTGAGGAGGAGCAAAGGCGATACCTGGCGCAAAGATGTTGGGGTAGGAGGGGTTCTGGTAGGTTTCCGGCCAGTCCTGCACCGTCCATTCCTCGTAGGGCCTGGGTGTGTAGTCGGCATCCACAATCATGAAGCCCTTGAAAAGCTTGTCGGTGATATCGCCTCCCGCTTTGTCGTAAGCTTTGAAGCCATGACCCGAAAAGGCTGGGATCAACATGGCAAAGTCAAACTCCTCGGTTTTATACTCTCCGTCGAGGTTTTCGTAGTGTGCTTTCCCGTCTTCGACTTTGGTAACGCCCGCTCCGGTGATCCAGCGAATGCCTCTGTCCCTGAAGACCATTTCCAGCATGTCGCTCGACTTCATTACGTCCTTGCCATAGCTCAGTAGCATGCCGTCGATGCCGAAGTCGCCAAGGGCATATTCATTTGATATCCAGGTCATGTCCACCCTGTCTCTAACGCCAAACCTGACAAGCTCCTTCTCCACGTTGAGTATGTATTCAAAAGCAGCACCCTGGCAGGTGGCTTTGGCGTGGCCGGTCCCGATCAGGATTTTGGCTCTTTCACCAGAGGTTTTCAGCTTATCGATCAGTGCTCTTAAACCCTCCCAGGCATGCTCGGCATGGTCGTACGTACAAACGGAATAAGCTTTGTTTGTACCGGGCACTAACCCTTCCGTCATATCGAAAGCCAACTTAGGCCCCGTGGCGTTGACCAGATAGTCGTAAGTGACTTTTTCCTGCTGGCCTTTTTTGTCTGCAGAAGTGTATTCAACCTTCACAAAAGGCATGCTTTCCTCAGCATCGCCTTCCGGATGGAAAGTGACCACTTTGGCCTGTTTGAAGCCGATGCCTTTCCTTTTGTAGAGCGGAGTCAGAGGGAACACAGTGTCCTTGCGGGTCATTCGCCCGATACCCACCCAAATATTGGAGGGTATCCACTGGTAGTTGCTATTGGGCGACACCACCAGCACCTCATGTTTCTTCGAGAGCTTACGCCGCAGGTAGGAGGCGGCAGTGTGGCCGGAAATACCGGCCCCGAGTACAACGATCTTTGCCATGTCAGGTATGTTTTACCTAAATATCGGCAGGGGAGAGAAGGAAGTATGTGACTGTTGTTACACTGCTGGTCGTTTGTTTTTGCTGATCGTTATATTGGATAGCTGCTGTCCTGACCTTGATCCTTGATCTTGGAATTGCTGTTGTTAAGAGATATGTTTATGTAGAGAAGGGGCTCAAAAAAATCCCTTGTTGTATGCTGTGCATCCAGGAAGAAGACGAATGCTCGCCTGATCGAATTTTTGAAAGTATGAATGCAGGGATAAAATCGTATAACGAAAGCCAACCGGCAGCTGACAAGGAAATCTGCGACTTGCTTGCCACCACAATCGACAGCGTTTTGATTGAGGCCGAAAGCAAAATCTGGCATGCCCATCCTGTTTGGTTTTTGGAAGGCAATCCGATTGTGGGGTACAGCAAGCAAAAGAAGGGGATGCGCCTGATGTTTTGGAGTGGAGCTGATTTTGAAGAAGAGGATTTAGCTGTTAGAGGTGAGAAGTTCAAAGATGCTTCTATTTTTTACAATTCTGCTGAAGAAATTGACGTGACTAAATTGCAGCAATGGCTCGGAAAGTCGAGAAATATTCAGTGGGACTATAAAAACATCGTCAAGCGAAAAGGTAAGCTGGAGCGGTTGAGGTGATAACTTGAAAATTTTAATAATATGAAATAGCCATAAGGAGTACCATACCCAACGGACCGGCGTGGAACGATGAATAACCAGTCAACAGACTACGATCTATTCCGTAATGGTACAGGCTATTCCCGCTTCGGCGGCGGTTCGCCGAGCGACCGATCTGGCCTCTAAAAAGTAAATTTTATACAGATGAAACTAGGTGCATTCTCAGTTAGTCTTAGTGTCAAGGACCTAAAGGCTTCAAAACAGTTTTATGAAAAACTCGGATTTACCGTCTTGGGAGGCGGTATGGATAAAAACTACCTCATCATGAAAAATGAGAATGCACTGATCGGGCTGTTTCAGGGCATGTTTGAAGGCAATATTATGACATTTAACCCAGGTTGGGACGAAAATGGCAAAGACATAGCAAGCTTCGATGACATTAGAGAAATCCAGCAACACCTGAAAGGTGAGAGCATTGAAACGGGGAAGGAAATTGACCCCAAAACGTCCGGCCCGGCCAGCATGATGATAACCGATCCCGATGGCAATGTGATTTTGATTGACCAGCATCGGTAGTGCATTGCCCATGTTGCGGAAAACAATTCAGAGGTGAAAGCTAGTACGGCGCCTGAACGCCTGGGGGTTTCTCCTATGTTCTCTAGGGTGTCTCGATCCACGAGGTAGGACGTCCTCACCCTAAAACGACCCAGCTTCAGCCCAGAAATTTCCCAGAAATCGATACCTTCATAACCAGATAGAAGGGAGCATGTGCTTGCGGCAATAATTAGAAGAGAATGGGAAAGAGATTAGATGCTATCACGCCTGAATTGAAAGCATTCATTGAGGATCAAAAAATTTTTTTTGTGGGGACTGCGGCCGGGGAAGGCCGGGTAAACATATCCCCCAAGGGGGCCGACGCCTTTCGGGTGCTGGAGGGGAACAAAATTATCTGGCTCAACTTAACAGGAAGCGGAAACGAAACAGCTGCTCATTTATTAAAGAATGATAGAATGACGGTAATGTTCTGTGCCTTTGAAGGGAGGCCTTTGATTCTCAGGCTTTATGGAACTGCTAAAATCTATCATAAGCGAGACAGCAAATTCCAAGAATATATTGGCCAGTTTCCTGAAAATACTGGCTCCAGGCAAATCATTGAAATGCATGTCGATTTGGTGCAAACGTCCTGTGGGTTTGCTGTACCATACATGGATTTCAAGGAAGAGCGAACCATGTTGAACGACTGGTCGGCAAAACAAGGAACCGATGGTATTGAAGACTACTGGAAGAATAGAAATACTGAGAGCATTGATGGATTTGAAACGGGAATACTCGCTGAATAAGATTGAACCACTTCAGGCAGCACGTCTCTCATTTGCGATCACACAGGCAGATTGAAGGATATTTGACCCTGGCTTTCTCCGTTATTTTCACTCATGTGCAGCTTTGTAAATTGCGTCAAGCAGGCTTCCTTCTTCCTTTGTGTCGTTGCCCAATTCCCAGAACATGATACCTCCCAATCCTTTTGCCATGGCATATTTCGTTTTTAGTGCCACCGAGACTGTATCATCATAGGATACCATTAAGCTATCTGTAGCATTGTACATAAAAGGTGCCTTGGCTTTATCATCCCAAAAGCGTCGAAAACTGCTGTCGTTCTCATAAGATGACCGAATTTGGTGGTAGGCCATCCACCCAATGTGCATACCGCCGCTGCGCTGATACAATCCGTTGTTTTCTGGTGATACCCCCTTCCAAACCCTACCGTAAAATGCGGCTCCAATGATTATCTGATTGGCGTTGACACCTTCATTGAGGAGGAAGTCGATAATTTTTTGTGCAGAACGTGGGTGGGGGTCAGGATTGGCACCGGCCTGGTACAAGCTATCCAGGTGATCATGGAACGGTGTGCCCAATATATCTTCGCTTCGCACGTCACCCAACGGCGAATGATGTCCTGTGTAATCTGATACGCCAGATACCTGGTCATAGGTCATTACATTGGTATAATCCGCATATTTCATTACTTCATTCACTTCAATGTGATCGTAGTAGCGCTTCCAGCCAGCCGAAGCGAAGGTCAGGACTTTTTTGGATTCAAAAGCGTTCAGCATCTCACGCAAGCCTTTCATCAGGGCGGTGAAGTTCTGAGTATCTTGTTCACGTGCCATGGTGCCAGCACCTGATATTCCTGGATATTCCCAGTCCATATCCATACCATCGAGCTGGTACTTTTCTATAAATTTCGAAGCGCTGTTGATGAACTTTGCACGACTCTCTTCAGTAAGCGCCATATCTGAAAACCCATCCGCACCCCAGCCTCCACAAGCGATCATTACTTTTAGGGCCGGATTGCGCTGCTTTTGCTCGACAAGTGCCTCTAGCTTTGGCCCAGCCACCTCCGGCTTTCTAAATTTCATTTCTCCATCGATCACATGGGTGAAAGAGTAAATGATATGGGTAAGCTTTTCTACCGGTACTTTTTCCGGTTCGAAATTGCGCCCCGGTACATAATAAGCCATTACGACCGGTCCGGATGCAGAGTCGGCTTTTACGGCTTCTTCAGGCTGCTTTTTTGACAGCGGTGAACAGCTGAGCGTAAAAATCAGAAGTACCAGTTTGAATGAGGTAAGGTTTTTCAAGTCCAATTTATTTGTTTTAGCCTTGATAGATTTTTACTACCAAAAGGTGAATGCTTAATTAAAACGTCGGTTTGACCAGGTCAAGGAAACAATGATTTCGTTAGTGTGAAATCATTATCCTGCGAACGTTGTAAAATATTTACCAAGCGGTTTAAAAGACACGTTCCAAAATTTGTGCACACCAAGAGTCACTTTGCCTCACGTCGATTATTTCCTTTGTGTCTATGCAGCATGCAAATCCAACACTTTGTCTGCAGATGGGTTGGTCAGGGTATCTCCTATATTCAGTTTAATAAGTTCGATCAGGACCTTGTTCAGGCGTGGCTTGATGAGCGTTGATTCTAGGGAACTTGAATTCTCAAGGTTGGCCACTGGAACTTTGATTCGTTATAAAGCCCTGTCCTGCCCCATGGCATCTTTCCTGGCAATTGCAAATTTGCCATAGCAGCCTTAGCTTGTCTCTCCTAACAACCAAACCTTAAAACCACTCATGAAACCCATCCCAATGAAAAAATATGCTCCCCTGTTCTTGCTAGCGGTGCTGTCAGCCTGTAACCCAGAAACAAAACAAGAATCTACCCCTGCCACAGTGGAAGAGGCTACCATCGGCCAGCACATCAGCCAACTGGCCTCCGATGAATTTTTAGGTAGAATGCCATTCACTGAAGGAGAAACCAAAACAGTCAATTATCTGAAGGACGAATTTGCAAAACTCGGGCTACAGCCAGGCAATGGCAACAGCTATTTTCAGGAGGTGCCCATGGTGGAGATTACAGGCACGCCGTCAGAAAAGATGGTATTCGCCAGCCCTGGCAAGACAATGGAACTGACCTACATGACAGACTTTGTCGCCCTCACCCTAAAGCCTACGGCCGAGGTAAGTCTTGAAAACTCTGAGCTCGTTTTTGCGGGTTATGGCATCGTGGCGCCGGAATACGGCTGGAACGACTACGAGGGCATCGACTGGGCCGGAAAAACCGCCGTGGTATTAGTCAACGATCCTGGCTTCAAATCGGGCGATTCTACCTTGTTCAAAGGCGATGAAATGACTTACTACGGTCGCTGGACCTACAAATACGAAGAAGCAGGTCGACAAGGTGCTGCAGGAGTGATCATTATCCATGAAACCGAGAAGGCCTCTTACGGCTGGAACGTGATACAGTCGGGCTGGACAGGCCCACAGCTTAACCTGGAGAGCGACCGGTCTGTGGCTGACGTGCAGGGGTGGATCACAACCCAGGCAGCCGACGAACTATTTGCCGCCACGAACCTTGAGGGCAAAGACTACAACCAAATGGCCAGGATTAAGGGGTTCAAGCCTGTGCCGCTTGGCTTCACGGTGTCTGTAAAAGTTACCAATAGCATCAAAAGAGATATGTCAAAAAATGTGGTGGCTTTGCTGCCGGGCACTGAAAGAAAGGACGAGTACATTATCTATTCTGGCCACTGGGATCATTTTGGTGTGGGCCGCCCCATCGATGGTGACTCCATTTATAATGGAGCTGTCGACAATGCGTCAGGCACTGCTTGTCTGCTGGCAATCGCCGAAGCCTTAAAAAAAGGAGAGCCAACGAAGCGGTCGATTGTTTTCATCGCTGTGACCGGCGAAGAACAGGGTCTGCTCGGCTCGGCGTATTACTCCGAGCATCCCATTTACGATCCGGAGAAGACGGTGGCCAATATCAACATGGATGCCCTTTCCAGCCCAGGCCGCATGAAAGACCTCACCATTACCGGCTTTGGCCATTCTGAAATGGATGAGTACGCCACTGCTGCCGCTGAAAAGCAAGGGCGTTATGTGATACCCGATCCCAACAAGGAGAAAGGCTACTTCTTCCGCTCCGACCACTTCAATTTCGCCAAAATAGGCATCCCTGCTTTGTATGCATCGGGTACTTACGAGGGCTTCGACTACAGTGTGGAGCAGATCAAAGAAATAGCGGATCACTACGAAACTTACAGGTACCACCAGCCCTCCGATGAATATGACCCTGCGACTACGAATTTAACCGGTGTGCAGTTTGATGCACAACTGATGTTTGAGGTGGGTCTCAGGTTAGCTAATGAAGACTACTTTCCTAAATGGTACGACGCAAGTGAATTCAAGGCTGCAAGGAGGAGGGAGTAGTGGTTGATGTGGCTCGGCCTTCTTTCGTGTCCTTAGAAAAGAATGCCCTAATGTCAATCTGGAGGTTTACCAGAAGTTGGCAGTTGCTTAACGAGAAAAATTTGCAATGACTTATCAATCTGAAAGGTTACGGCTGAGAGAGATTTCTTTCGATGACTTAGGTGATATTCATCATCTACACTCTTTTTCAGAAGTGGATGAATTTAATACGCTCGGGATTCCGGGGAATCTTGATGAAACCAAAGAGTATTTAACGCCATTGATTCAAGCCCAAAAAGTGACTCCCAGAAAATCCTTCTTCTGGAAAATAGAATTATTGGCGACTTCAGCGTTTATAGGAATTGCTGGAATGACTTTATCCCTCGATCGATTCAAACGTGGAGAGATTTACTACAAAATTTTGCCCGATCAATGGGGTAAAGGGTATGCAACCGAGATCGGCAGTTTGTTGATAAGCGTGGGATTTAATGAATTTTCTCTACATAGAATCGAAGCTGGCGTGGCAACAGAAAATGTCAGATCCATCAAGGTTCTAGAAAAAATAGGGATGAAAAGAGAGGGGCTACATCGGAGAATACTCCCAATAAGAGGGGAATGGAAAGACAATTATCATTATGGTATCGTAGAAGGAGATTTGAAAGATAATTGAACATTCACCTTATTAATCGGATGGCTTAAGGTCAATTTTTCTTACTCTCCAATTTTACCGTTTATTATTTCTAAAAAATCTTCTCTATAAGTGCTGCTTAAAGGCACCTCATGTTTGTCGATGATCACACAATGGTTTTTGATTGTTTCTATATGCTTGAGTGCTACTACAAAGGAGCGATGTACTCGAACAAATTGATGCGGCGGAAGTAGCCCCAGTACTTCAGACAATTTGTACCGGGCCAGTATTGGTCGGCCGGCCGTATGGAAAGTCACATAATTGCCATCGCTTTCAATGTATTTGATGTTTTTGATAGCTAGCTGATGAAATTCAGCGCCGCTTTTGATAAAAATGGTCTGCTCCGACACATCAGCCGATGGTTCAGCATTGGCAGATTGAGCGCCAATGGTTTGATTCAGCACGTTCTTCACTTTCATGATCGCTTGAAGCAATCGATCGAACTGAATCGGCTTTAAAAGATAGTCTACCGCTTTTAGCTCATAGCTTTCCAGTGCATACTCCGAATAGGCGGTAGTGAAGATAATTAATGGGGGATTTTGCAGTAGCCTGGAAAAACTAATGCCCGACAGCTTAGGCATGTTAATGTCAAGAAAGATGAGATCAACTTTGTGCTGCTGAAGATAGTCCAGTGCCTCCATGGGGTCTCGAAAAGAAGCTTTCTGCACCATCGAAGGAAGAGTATTCAAATGAATTTCAAGCACCTCGATAGCGGCAGGCTCGTCATCAATAATTACGTAGTCTATCATGGTGTCTGGTCAAGTTGTAAACTTAGCGAAGAGATAAAGTAGCCATTTTCTTCCGTTGTTTTCAGCTTATGCGTATCAGGATATAGAACAGCAAGTCGCTTTCTTAAATTATCGAGGCCAAACCCTGATGAATTATCTGGAATTGCGCTGGCTCCTTTGTGAATGGAGTTCGTCACTTTAAAGTCCATCCGGTTTTGCTTTATCTCCAACGATATTTCTATGGATGATTTAGCATTGGGAACTACCCCATGCTTGATGGCATTTTCCACAAAAGGAATAAGCAACATCGGGCTTATCTTGGCTGCTTTGATATCTCCTTTCACGTCAAAATCGATATACACATCGTCGTCTTCTGCAATGCGCAATTGATATACCTGAATGAAGTTTTTCAGGTGATGGATTTCTTTTTCCAGCACCACCTTGTCTGCATTGGTTTCGTACACCATGTATCGCATCAGCTCGGCCAGTTTTGCAATGCCATCTGCCAATTCGGGGACATTGTGCTTCAAGGCTTTTGCATAAAAGCTGTTCAACACGTTGAACAGGAAATGTGGGTTGATTTTCGACTTCAGAAAGGCCATCTCAGTGGATAGTTTTTCCTCGAGTAATACCCTTTTCAGCTTTTCATTGTGTAGCCAATACTTGAGTAGCGAATAGGATAGGGCAACAAGCAAAACAAAGAACCCGACAATTAAATTGTAGAAAAAATAAACCTGGAAACCTTCATTCGCCGTGGAGAAGAAATTGACCAGATAGTTGTAGTCAACAAAGCTCTCAACCAGTGCAATAGAAATAAGTGCAGTAAGTATTAAAGCGACTAATGTCTTTGTCTTTTTTAAGCGTAGAAATTTAGGTACAAGGTAAAAGGCCGTCGTGTAAAAAAGCAGTTGACTCATCAAAGTGCCGTACAAGAGCGGTGCCCAATAGGGACCGGTTTCCTTCCTGAAATCTCCTATGGTTGACGTTGCTTGCAAGAGTATAAAATACCCTACTCCCCAAATCAAAATATGGATGATCGTCTCTGATTTCTTATTCATGTTGATGATTTTCCTTCTCAAAGAAAAGGAATTAAAACGGTGAATAAATCCCGATGGGACAAATGCCCTCTTTCCTGTGACTAAACCGTGTAGTACTGTGAAGTTGGCTTATTTCACATCATTTCCCCCCTGTATCACATCTTATTGGACGTCGGTCACTTTCATTTTATAGTGCCATCCACATGCTCTAATGTTGTTTCAATTATAAAACACATTATAAGCGATACATCATGAAAAGGTTAATCATTGTTGCACTCATTTTAGCCGCCGGACATGGTTCCTTTGGGCAATCCAATTCGAAGAAGGAGTTGGAAACTAAAATGGATGAATTATTTGAAAGCTATACACAATACAATCGCTTTGTGGGCAATGTGTTAGTCAGCAAAAACGATCAGATCGCTTACCAAAAGAGTTTTGGGTATGCCGATTTGGAAAGGGGTAAAAAGAACACCGGGGCATCCATATTTAGTATCGCTTCACTTACAAAATCATTGACTGCTGTAGGCATCATGAAGCTGGTCGAGAATGGAAAGCTCACTTTAGAAACGCCTCTCTCCACCTACTTCCCCCATTTTATGCCCGAGCATTCAGGCCAAATCACTATCCAGCACCTGTTAAATAATAGCTCGGGCATGCAGGCCAATATTGGAAGGATAGACGACGCTGGCAACGGCCTGATGCCTGGAATAGAAGTAATAACGATCGATGAGCTTTTAGAAAAATTCGGAGATTCGAAGTTGAATTTTGAGCCCGGCACAGCTTATGAGTACAATAACTTTGGCTACGTATTGCTTGCCAACATTATTGAAAAGGTAAGCGGTTACTCCTATCCCGACTTTATGGAGCAAGCTGTGTTCAAACCCGCTGGCATGAAAAACACGGCTGCGGCTGCATCAAAAAATGTTGGGCAAATAGCCTACCCTTATTTTGGATTGGGTATGGAGACCTTCGAAAAATTCACGACTCCATTCCACACTTCCTGGCTCATGGGTGCTGCTGACGTGACGTCTACCACTACGGATTTATACAAGTTTATGCAGGCGTTGGACCATGGCACACTTTTGACTCCAGCTTCTGTAGATCAGCTGTACACCCGCTCTCAGGAAATGGGAGTGAATACGATGACGTCCGGGTTGGGTTGGGTCACCGATCAAAAAGAGGGAGAAAAGTGGGTATACAATAGCGGTTTGCTCCCTGGGTATGCCTCCATGATGGGCTCGTTGCCGGAGCAAAACATTAAGATTATCATTCTATCTAATGCTACTTCAGTTAACCCTGTGACAGATGAATTCGAGGGGAATATCTCCTTCGTTGAAGGAGAAATAACAGATAAAATGGTAGCGCTGCTACTGGGCAAGCCTGTTGAACTCACACCTGTACCCACTCAAATAAGTGCTGGCAGTTTCAGTGAAGAAAAGGCGTTTCAATTGGACGACGAACACACTATCGTTATTAAAAATGAAGGTGGTAAGTACTTTTTAGAAACGACTGGCAAAGCACCCTGGTCGGTTTTTACTTATGCATTTGCTAAGGATGCAAGTGAGAAGAATGAAGCCAGTGAAGTAGCGCTGTTTTTCGCCAAAGCATGGAGTACGCAGCAGTTTGAGGGACTTTCAGATTACGGCAACGAACAAATGAAAGGATTCTTAGGCACCCAACAAGGACAGGATCAATTAAAAGGAATGTGGGCCAATTTTGTCAACCATGCTGGTGCATTTCAATCGTACAACATCTACAAAATTGCCGGCGAAGAAGTGAAAAACGTGCACATAAGATTTCACTTCGAGTCAGTTGATGTCGGAATGGTCATCGTGGTGAACGCTGAACACAAAATACAGGGAATGTTCATGGATGATGCTGTCAGAACAAGCCATGTGACAAAGGTGGCGCTTGTGCCTGTGGGCGAAAACAAATTCTTTATTGACGGGCACCGCAATGGTGGCATGCAAGATTTAGTAATTAATATGACAGATTCACTACTAACCCTGAATGACGGCTCCGAAAAATTTGAGGCTAAAATTCAAACAGCATTTTGAGTGGCGAGGTTTTGCCCCTTAGGCTTGCATCGCTTATGAGAAAGAAACTTAAAACAGGCAGGTTAAGCATTTTAACGATCGGGGTTATACTATCTCTCGTGCTCTTCACAGGATGTACCAGGGAATTGATTTTCTTTCCTGGTACGATTCAGGAAGAAGTGGATAAAACGATCGATCGTGGGTTTGACGGCACCATTGTGTATATCAATCGATCAGGAACATCTTCGTTTTACAGCGCCGGATGGAAGAACAGAGAAAAACAGGTTCCTGCAGATCCCCACTCGTTGTTTAAAATTGCGAGCATTAGTAAGCTCTACATAGCCGCTGCCACAACCAAATTGATTGCTGATCAATCTTTGTCTTTGGATAATACACTAACAGAGCTCCTTCCAGACCTTGCTAAAGGCATTGAATATTCAGATCAGATTACCCTGAGAATGCTGCTCCAGCATCGCAGCGGTATACCTGATTTCATTGACGCCTACCCATGGGACAGTCCATTCACGGACAATAGTGACACCTACACCCTGGTGATGGGTCAACCTGCCGACTTTAGACCAGATAAAAAGCATAAGTATTCCAACACCAATTATTGGCTGATCGGAGAGATACTTGACCGAACATTGAGTTACAGCCATCACCAATACATCCAAAATGAAATTCTCCATCCGCTAAGGCTAAACAACACCCACAGTTTGCTTAGTGAGGTGGATATAGAAGATGTAATGAGTGGGTATAATAAAGGATATGAGCCTGATATCAAGGGCAATGATTTTATTCATCCTGGTGGCTCGATGGTGGCCACTGCAGAGGACGTAGGGATTTTCTTGCGGGCATTAATTGATGGCACACTGTTCTCTGACGATGAGCAGGCGATTTATTCCTCTGTTTACAAATACGAGCATACGGGCTGGTTACCCGGCTATTCAAGTATCGCACGCTATCATAGTGACATAGATGCCGTGGTTGTCCAGTTCGTTAATACGAGCAGTAATGAGCTGTTCTGGCTTCAATTGGAACAGGTATACAACAGGATTGTCAAAGCTTTAGAAAAGGAACAATCCAATAATTGAAATTAATATTGTGAAACATTTCTTTCTCATTCTACTGGCAAGCCTGATTCCTTACCTAAGCAGTGCTCAAAAAATTGACTCACCAGGTAATAGTTGGGGTTTCGCTTTGAATTCAAGCTTTAACACTGAAGTCGACGCAGTAGGACTTGTTCCCAGCGCATCGTACTACAAAGGAAAAAGTCAGTTCGAATTGGGTGTCGGGTTTTATCCGTTTGTTGTAAACAACCAAAGAATAGTAAGCGGGAATTTCAATTATAAGTACTTTCCAAACGGAGCAGACGACAAATTCAATCTGTTTCTGATGATGTCCACCGCCTATGTCAATCAATTGCGAAAGACATACTATCCAGCCACCTATCAATACCTGTTCTTAAGCGGAGGGTATGGTATGCAAATCAGGTTGATTAAAGGGGCGTATTTGGGAACAAGCATTAATCTTGGAACTTTCACTCATAGCAAGCGCACGGAGAATCCGTACAAAAACTACCTTGGCACGCAAAACCTGTTTGATGAGTTCGGTATGAACCTCGATTTTCAGGTAAACGTCGGTTACCGATTCTAAATTAAAACCAGCCTTCTATTGGCCTGCAAAGCTACTCGTGGGACGACCTGCACATTTAATGTGAGCAAACCCACCCTCCCCGGGAAGTTTGTCTTTTTCACATTGTCAAGGGTATCCATCACAGCTAACTATGCTCCGAGCACATTCATTTTACACCCTGAATAAATCCCCTTACTCTTGCTTTCAGTTGAACTTAACCAATTCAAGAAATGAAAAAGCTATTACTCCTGATCCTGTGTTTGGTCGCTGGAATCAACTCATTTAGTCAACCCAATGCCCAGGCCAATTCGGAATACAGTGAAAAAAGTCAAGATAAAAATGCTGTCTCCCAATTCGTCTATAACGACAAGGTGGCCTTGAAGCTTGACTACTTCGGGGAATTGGTGCTACATCCGGGCCTTAGTATGGGAATCGACTACACACTAGCCAGGAAGAACTGGGTAACCGTTCACTGGGACTCAGAATTGGGAGGCTACTGGCATCGCTGGAACAATACCGCAGTCTTTCTCAAATCCAGTATTGGCGCCAGGTTTCCAGTCAGGTCTCTCTTTGTCGATCTGAATGTCGGAGCCGGATACATACACTCCCTTCCTGCTGGCACCATGTATCAAATATCTTCAGAAGGCGGAATTGAAATAGCAGCCAACTGGGGGAGTCCTCATTTTATGCCCACCACCTCCTTTTTGATCGGCTGGGATGGAACAAGAATAATGAACCTACCCTGGACTTTTCATGCAGGAGTGGAGGCCTATTTACAATCCTCCTTCAATCACATATTCCTTCCTCATGCCGCGGCCAAGGTTGGGTTTACCTATAAATTCAAAAGACAATCACTATGAGAACTTTAATTCAAGTGCTCGCATGTTTAGCTCTGTTTATCATGAGCTCCTGTGAAAAGGAAAGTTTCTACGATGGAGATTATTTCTTTATCAAAAATGCGGGGGCCGAAATGCCGGTCTTCATAAAAGGAAACACCGAGTCCGGTGTTTTTATCGTCTTCCTGCACGGCGGGCCAGGCGGAAGCGCTTCTCTTCCTTCCTTTATGCCCGTCTCAAAAGAGCTGGAAAAGGATTACGCCTTTGTCTATTGGGATCAGCGTGGTTCCGGACTTTCGCAGGGCAACCCTGACCAAGCCACATTCACCGTCGATCAATTTGTGGAAGACCTTGATTTAGTTGTTGAAAGCATCAAACTCAGACACAACAACCCCAGGATTGTCTTCTACGGCATTAGCTGGGGCGGTGCTTTAGGCAGCGCTTATTTAAGTACCGGCAACCTTCAGGAAAAGGTAGCCGGATTCATCTGTATGGATAGCGGACACAACCTGCTTGAAGGCATTCCGAAATCGGTGGTGTTTGTGAAAGAATACGCCCAAAAGCAAATTGAGGCAGGTATTGATGTTGGCTATTGGAGAGAAGCATTTAACTGGTGCTCCATTGCTCGGGACATGACAATTAAGGAAAACTATTTCAAATACGATGCCTACTTAACCAATACGAATGCCTATCGCAAAGATCCCAATCAGGAGGTGCAGGGACCAGAAGTCGGCGCTTTGGGCGCAATGAACTCCTACCTCTCATTGTCCATATTCTTCAATGGTGGATACCTCAGACCAAACTTTAATGTATTAGCGCTAAACCTCAGCCCTCAAATGGCAAAGATCAAGATACCCTCAATGGTCATCTGGGGAAGACACGACGGGGTGAATACAATTGAAATGGGTTTTGATGCATATAACAGTATTGGCGGGCCTGATTTTACGGACAAGGAAATGGTGATATTAGAAAATAGTGCTCATGAAGGGTATATGGAAGAGCAGCCATTGTTTGTGAGTTCATTCAGGCGGTTTGTTGACGGACTTTGATAATAATGACACTCAGCCTTCATTATTGCGGGTCGTATTTAGCCAAATTAAAAAAAGCACAATGAAAGACATCAAAACTATTGCTCCCTTTTTTCTTACAGCCATCATGCTGCTCGCAGTGGGGTTAGTTTTTATGATTCCACTTGAAAGCTTACTCCTACAATGTTCTCTGTCAGACTTTCAGGCTGAATATGTCAACCTGCTAGCGAAAATGAGCGTGTTAATGCTATTAGGATTCTCGCTTATAAAAAAATGGAACTTGACTGTTATTGCTGGGCTCTCAGCCATTTACACTTGGAAGCGTCAATATTTGAATGTCATTCCTGTTTATCTGGTACTGCTTGGCCTTGCCTCTGTAATCGCTGCTGATCTGACGAAAATAGAACTACCAAACTTACTCCTTCTATTACTGAGCTGTTTGGCGGTAGGTTTTGCAGAAGAGCTATTGTTCAGAGGTGTTTTACAATCGTTTTTCCTGAAGAGATACATTCACCAAAAATCAGGCATTTTCTCAGGCATTTTCATTCCTTCGCTTGCTTTTGGCTTATTTCACCTCATCAATTATTTAAAAAAAGGGGCACTAATGCCAGTGCTAGTCCAGGTTGTTTTTGCCACATTTATTGGGTTCTTCTTTGGTGTATTACTGCTAAAAACCAATAAGCTTGTTCCCATCGCCATAACACATGCGTTAATTAATTTCTCGTTTTCCCTTCAAAATTTACCTGGCCTTCAAAGCCAGGTGCCGCAAGAATCACAGAATGTGTCAATGGCTCCAATAGTTATATTTATGCCTTTATTGATTATCGCTCTACTTCTTCTGAAGAAAATCGATAAAACGGAAGTACAAGAAAAATTAAGCCAAAGCTTCTGATGCTTTTCGTCCGCTGTAAGTGTTGAACGTCAAAATCATAGAAGCATTGACCACTTAAAATGTAAGAAACTATGCAGGAAATCAATTCTATCAACATTATGGAGAAGTTTTCATTGTTTGAAAAGCAATGGACTCCTCACATCATTGGGGAACTCAATGGTCAGTACGTCAAGCTATGCAAACTCAAGGACGACTTTGTGTGGCATAGCCACGAAAATGAAGATGAGCTTTTTATGGTGTTTAAAGGCACTCTTTTGATGGACTTTAGGGATGGAAGAACAGTTGAAGTGAAAGAAGGTGAAATCCTGATTGTGCCAAAAGGAGTGGAGCACAGGCCGCACACAAATGGAGAAATTGTATTTAACCTACTTTTTGAGCCAAAGGAAACGTTGCATACTGGCACAACGGAAAGTGAAAAAACAGTCAAGGAATTGGGATGGATTTAAATGGGGCACGGGCACCGTCCTGAAAAAATGATGCAATGAAAAAGAAACAAACTAAGCGAATACTCAGAATAGCATTTATTGTGGCAAGCTTCGGCTCCCTATACTTCGTGCCATGGATTTTGGTAAAGGCCTGGATTATGCCACTACCTGATTCCATTCAGGAGCAAGTCAGTGAAGCAATCGACCTCGGATTTGATGGAATGATTGTTTACGTGGACCAGGCCGGGAAGCCACCGGAGTTGTATGCCGCAGGCTGGCACGACCGAAAAGATAAAATTCCCGCCAACCCAAAAGCTTTGTTCAAGATTGCCAGTGTGAGCAAGTTATATGTGGCTGTAGCCGTCGCTAAATTGGTCAATGACAAACAGCTATCATTGGATAAAACCCTCGCTGAATACATCCCAGAGGTTGTTGGACGGATTGAACATGCGGATAAAATTACCCTGAAAATGATGGTGCAGCATCGCAGTGGCATTCCCGATTTTTCCCGCACCGCTGGCTATTGGGTGGATCCGCCGAAAGCCAATAGAGAAAATCTTGAGTTGGTGTTGGACAAGCCTGCGGACTTTGAGCCTGATGAATCATATGGCTATTCAAATACGAATTATTTACTGATAGGCGACATCCTTGACAAAACATTGGGATATAGCCATCACCAATATATCAAAACTGAAATTTTGATGCCGCTCCGCCTGAACAATACTTACAGTTTGCTTAGTGAAGTGAATATAGACGATGTAATGAGTGGCTATTATGTAGGGTATGATGGCGACCTAAAGCACAATGAATTTATAAGCCCTGCAGGCTCCATGATAGCTACGGCAGAGGACGTGGGCAAATTCCTGAGGGCATTGAACGATGGCTCCGTGTTCAAAGACGGGGAACAGGAAATCTATTCCTCCATTTATGTTTACGAACATACGGGCCTGCTCCCTGGCTACCAGAGTATTGCCAAATACCACAAAGACATTGATACAGTGATTATTCAATTTAACAATACAACCAATTTTGATGGATACGACTGGAGTTTGGCGGAAATCATAAATAGTCGAGTCGAAAAAATAGTGAGGAAGAAAAAAGCTGACCACAATATATAAAGGCATTCCTGCCTGGCACGAATGCCTTTGTACTCATCTTATTAACGACAAAACAACACAACTGCCGTGAATGATAAAAAAATATTACTCTCAACTCTCTGGATATTCGCTACGCTAAATTATCTGTATTGTGATGTCGTGGGGCTCATGGATTCAGGCTTGCTCAGCCAATATTTGACAGGCACTGTCAATGGCATGGAGATGAACGAGAATTTCTTATTAAGTGGGGCCATTCTAATGGAGATTCCTATAGCGATGGTTATCCTTTCCCGACTGCTGAAACACACAGCTAATCGCTGGGCCAATATTATCGCAGGTTCTATAAAAACTGTGATTATGATTTTGACCATGTTTGTTGCGACTCCCAAATCATATTATCTGTTTTTTGGAAGTATAGAGATTGTGACAACAATGGTAATTGTTTGGTATGCCTGGAACTGGACAAAACCTGAGGAGGTAACTGTTAGTATTTAAACAAGAGATCCAGCGGCACTACGATTTCTATGGATTAAGCAAGACTTGGCATATAAGTTTTTTCATATTTTCTATTTTCGTTCACACAAGCAAATATTCTCAGGATCATTTTGTTTCTGATGTTGTTTAGAACGAGCATTTTGCTTTTACCCTCGGCTACCTTTCTATTGTAATATTCATTGAGCTCTCCCTTCATAACGGTGGCCGATAGTGCGGACAGATGGAGTAGTTGCTTCATCTTCTTATTGGCCAAATGACTAACTCTAGGCTTTCCTTTAATGCTGGTTCCGGACTGATATTCAAAGGGAGCTACTCCAGCATAGCAGGCAAATTTACGCCCGTCTGTGATCGATTTGAATTGGTTGGTTGCGATGATCATCTCCCAGGCCGTAACTGGCCCGATTCCATCCACTGAGGTGATTATTTGTTGCAGTTCTTGTAATCGTTGATCATTGGTAATCACAGTTGAAATTTCCTTTTCGACCTGCTTGATCTGCTCGCATAGCTGTGTAATTACTGGCCTATTGAGCGTTGATATCTGAGAAATGTGCTGCTTATTTATGGCATTTTCTGCTAATTCAGTTATTGGTACGCTCAGAAGTTTTTTGGCTTTAATTAGCCTATTTCGCAGTGCTGTAAGGTCTTTAAGTTGTTTCAAAGAAGAACTTACAGGCTCCCATAGCTTGCATTTATCCTGAAACCGGAATGCATATTCACTTAACCTGGAAGCATCTACCTTATCATTCTTACCTCTTTGCATTCCTAACGACTTCTTCACATGAAGGCCCTGCTCAACCCAGATGTGAAGCCTCTTCTTAGATAGTGTATTGACCAATAACTCATTGTAAATCCCAGTATACTCTAAGCAAAACAATGCATCGGTAAAGTCTACTTTCAATTCTTTACAACGTGACAAGAAAGCCTTGATCCCTGCCGCTGTGTTATCAATCTTTTGGTATTCCACGTGATCAGACAAATAACGTAAGTGGATATCAAGCGTTCGTTTACTTACATCAATTCCAATAAACCAATTGAATTTCATACCTTTAGATTTAAGTGATTAATTGATCGAGAATTTCTCAATACCTTGATAATGGGTCTTACCCTAATTTCTATTTGAGACTTACTCAATCTAAACTGACAGGGACTCAATCGCAGCGTAGATCCCTAATCTAGAAATGACGATAGTTCACCCTGTCAGTTTCTTTCCTAATTAATCTAATTCAATTCTTAGAATTTTCTCTCCCTACAATCCTAAAGGAAATGACGCCTTTGTAAGATCACAGTTAAGCTGTTTGCCGCTCCACCGCCAACCTCGCACAAAAGACTGCCGAAACCGCTGTCAGCGGGGTGAAAATGATAAGTTCAAGCACGCTGGTGGAGGCCAGGTTCCCTACGGTGTTGAGAGCGAAAAGCACAGCAAACGCCCAAAGCAAAACCTTTAATATCATAGTTGGCAGTTTTAGCTTCAAATAGCCTCCTTTGATCAGGATGACGGTAAGAATAAACAGGTTCACCACAATGCTGACAGTTTCAAACCGCAGCATTTGTTCTCTGTTTTGCAGTCGCCCACCCCAGGTGGCTTCATAAGGAATCAGACCGGTGATGATGATGAGGTGATACACCAAAACAAGCGACAGCAGGGCTATCATGGCGTGGACGGCAAGTTTGAAATTGATTTTTTTAAGCATGGTGGTTCAAAAATGAGTGAGTTAAATCTTCCGGCAGCTCAATACTTATCCTCAAAAGTAGCGGAAAATAGTTGTTAAAACGGGTAGCAATCGGTTTGGTTCATCCAGGGGGCAGCTGCTGCTGCACATCAGGTGCCAACCCTTTTCTTAATGCCAAAACTCTTCTTACCGGGCCAGCAAAATCCCATTTTTCGGCAATAACTGATATCGATGTTAGGTTTGGTCGACGGATAACGAGTTTGCGCACGGATTTAACATCGCATCTGAACCACCCTCGCCCTAGTTTTGCTATAAACATTTTTGTCCTACAAAACTTAACTGGTGCATGAGAACTTTCGAGATTACCCTTTTGCTGGTTGTATCGATACTGCCTTTCGTCAAGAGACCGCTTGTCCGGCACGTTCGGGCTAACTACGTTTTAGCATTTCTCGGGGTGTTGCTGGCCTTGCACCTGACCGTAGAAGGATGGCGCTGGCAAATGTTTCCCGCCTATCTGCTTACGCTTATCGTGGGATGGAGGGTGAAAGCTGTTGATGCTACTGACTCTGCCCGTGTGTCCTTTGTTAGGGTGGTCGGGTATTTGGGATTGATTGTTTTGCTACTGCCGGGTTGGGCACTTCCAAAGCTCCTCCCTGTTTTCTCCTTGCCGGAACCACGGGGCCCTTACAGCGTGGGTGCAGAATTGGTTTACGTGCAAACTGAGCGGGATGAGATCATCACCAAAGATGCTACCGATAAGCGAGAACTAATGTATAAAATCTGGTATCCAGGCGATGTGGAAGTCTTATCGCTGAAAGGCGAGAAGTATGTAGATGAAGGAAGCCGGGCTGGCTTCTCCGTTAAGTATGGCCTGCCACCTTCAGCGCTCAATTACCTTGATCGGGTAAAAACTTACGTCTATCCGGATATTCCGGTAGCGGATGGGCCCTTCCCTGTGTTGATTTTTTCTCATGGCTATGGGTCAAAAGCAACGGGATACTATGCTTTGTTGACCGAGGTGGCCAGCCAGGGATATGTGATCATCAACATGAATCATACCTACGAAAGCCTTGGGGCTACTTTTCCGGATGGCAGGGTAAAGTACTTTGATTATGACTTCCAGAACGAAATTTCTGCCGGATCCCAGCCAGTGGTCGAGCCGCTGATCGAAGCATTCAAAAGTGGCCTGAGTTATGAGGAAAGGCATCCTATTGTGCGGGAAGCATCCAAGAATTATTTCATGGCCGGAGTAAATGATCGATGGGCTGAAGACATGATATATACGTTGGATCTGCTGGAAAAGTGGAACACCGACGGTGCACTGAAAGGTAAACTGAATCTGAATCAAATAGGCGTTTTTGGGCATTCAGTAGGTGGTGGGGCAGCAGGTGTGGTGGCTACTACAGACGGCCGGATAAAGGCAGCAGCAAATTTGGATGGCATTTCATGGGGCAACACGATCGATAGCACCTACCATATCCCTTTCCTCTATATTTCGGCGGATTGGCCAGAGGAACATGAAGATGTTAACTCCCATATTTATCTCAACAAGAGCACGGACTACTTCTACGAGAGCAAGCTCTTGAAATCTGGGCATCCGAACTTTATGGATATTCCCTTCATGATCCCTGTTCAATCGCTTGCTGGTACTGGCGACATTGACCCTTATCAGGGAATGGAAATTGTCACTAAGCTAACCACCTCATTTTTCGACAGGCATTTAAGGCACTTACCAGGCCCTGATCCTGAAGAAATAGGCAAGCAATATGAGCTATTGGAAATGACTGTCTACAAAGGCGATTCAATCAAATAGTTGTTGGGCTTATTGGATGCTGGTAGCACTTTGGCTGCCAGCAGTCCATTTTTTCTACCAAAGCCGTTTTCATGTGTGTCTTCACACATCTTCACACATGGCCTTGCCTTCAGCCCGGCAAAATCATCACCTTCCTTAGTTGCCTGCGTCCAACAAACCAACCTTTGGCAACTCCCCAGGCAGCTCCATCCTGATCCTCCAATGCAACGGATAGTAGTTGTTGAACCTGGTAGCTATTCGTTTGGTCCACCCAAGGGGCAGCTGCTGGTAGCACATCAGGTGCCAGCCTTCTTCTTAATGCCAAAACCAGGGTAGACATTAAAAGGTATGCATTTTTAATGTTTGATAAGTGATTAAAGTGTAAATTTAAGGCTAGAATTCTTGTAAACATTAAAAAACGGATTAATTAATGCCAGAGATACTTTATCCAATCAACCCAGATAGAAGTGTTCCATGGAATGATATTCCTTCATTACCCATCAGGAAGGAGCTCCATCATACGATAGAAGTGTTAGAGAAACTTGGAGATGCAAAGGCGGCGCTGGCCAGGCTTCATGGACGTAGTGCAATTATACCCAATCAAGGCTTATTGATAAATACAATAAGCTTGCAGGAAGCAAAGATTTCGAGTGCCATCGAGAATATATTTACAACGGACGATGAGTTGTATAAAGCATTTAGCGATCAAAATACCGAGTCGACAGGAGCATCCAAAGAAGTGCTGAGGTATCGGGAGGCACTTTGGTCTGGCCATCACTATTTAAAAAAAACAGGCCAATTCAATCAAGAGTATTTCATTCAGGGGTTTCAGGTGATAAAACAAACCAGGGAAGGGATTCGCCCTGATTTCCTGAATACAACTATAAGACAGGGAGGCTCTGGGCCCAATGCTGGTCAGGTGATTTATACCCCTCCGAGAGGTATTGCCGCTATTAAGGATAAGCTAGACAATCTGGTAAACTTCCTCAATAATGATGAGAAATATAGAATTGATGATATACTAAAAATGGCGATCGCCCATTTTCAGTTCGAAGCTATTCATCCTTTTCGTGATGGAAATGGTAGGACAGGGCGCTTATTCAATATTCATTATTTAACTAACAAAGGGCTACTGGATGTGCCCATACTCTTTCTTAGCAGATATATACTGGATCACAAGGAGGATTATTATGCAGGGTTAATGGGAGTTTCTCAACGAGCAAACTGGACAGACTGGTTGCTTTTTATGATGAGGGCAGTGGAGCATACTTCGAATCTAACTTTTCATAAGATCAATGAAATTATGTCGGCGAGAGATTCAATTTTGGAATTTGTAAAGAGGGGTGATCGGAAATTCCGCAGTCCGGAAGGTCTGGTAGAGCTCTTATTTTCTCAACCCTTTACAAAGGTGAAACATCTTGTTGAAGCCGGGCTGTATGCCGAGAATACGGCAAGAGATTACTTGAATAGGCTGTGCGAAATGGAGGTGATGGAGAAGAAAGAAATCGAAGGTCATCACTACTACCTAAACATTGAATTGTACCGAATACTCTCAGCATAGTGTCTTTCCATAAGGACCCGACTGTTTGGATCGGTGGATCTACAATGCAGCTAATTTTTAGCACTAAAAAAGCCAGTTCCAGGCAACTCCACAGGCAGCTCCATCCTGATTCTCCAATGCAGCGGATAGTAGTTATTAAACCGGGTAGCAATACGTTTGATCCAGCCCAAAGGCAACTGCTCGTAACACATCAGGTGCCAGCCGTCTTTTTCTCTGTCGATGGGCCATTCCTCTTTGCGCAGGTACTGCAAGGCTTGGCGAAGCTCTAGCTCCCAAGTCGGGAAAGTGTCTTTCTTGAAAATAGTTGAGAGCGCCAGGGCAGGAGCAGGCACGAGGTTCTTCTTTTTGATTTCAGCCACCAGCACACCGGCTTGCACAATATGTAGCTCCCGGATCACTGCTCCCCAGGCAGTGTTGTCGCCCGGTGGAAAAGCCAGGATGTTTTCATAGTGCTGGAAATAGTCTCGGTCGTCAGTCAGCCAGGGAGCTACTTCTGCCTGTTCCTTTTTGCCGGTGGGGGCCAGCGGAAACTTATCTTTTCTCGGAGTCTGCCATTCATCGCCATCCAGCTTCCTTACGGCACATACAAAAAAGCCTTCTCCTTTTACCAGGTGAGGCATAAACTGGTAACCCACCACATTGTTGGCAGCCGGCACTTCCCTGATGTTCAGCCCGGCGTCTACCGACAGGCTGACGGGCTCCAACTCCGTTTGCTCTGACAGCCACTGGATGTTTTGCTCGTTTTCGGCGTGGTTGTAGGTGCACGTGCTGTATATCAGCACGCCGCCGGGCTTCAGCGCCGGCCACACATCCATCAAAATCCTTCGCTGTCTGTCGGAGCACAGGTTGGCATTGTCAGGCGACCACTCGTTGATGGCATTGGGGTCTTTACGGAACAGCCCTTCGCCGGAGCACGGGGCATCCACAACTATCAGGTCAAAGAAGCCTTCCAGCCTGTCGAAGTCCCTGGGGTCGTTGTTGCTCACAATCACATTCGGAGCGCCCCATTTGGTTATGTTTTCGGCCAGTATCTCCGCCCGGCTTTTGATCACCTCGTTAGAGACTAGCAGGGATTCTTTGCTGAGCAGCGAAGCCAGCAGCGTGGATTTGCCACCAGGAGCTGCGCACAAGTCGAGCACTCTCAGGGGTTGAGAAAGATCTACCGACTGCTTCACCACCTCTTCCAAAAACATGGAGCTGGCTTCCTGCACATAGTAGGCGCCGGCATGCATCAGCGGATCGAGGGTAAAGGAGGGCCTTTCCTGCAGGTAGTACCCATTGGTCGACCACGGCACTTTTTCCAGCTGCACCGGAGCATGAAACTTCGCTGTGTTGATACGGATGGAGGTAGGGGAGTCAGTAGCCAAAGCCTCAAGCAGCAACGATGCCTCGGCTCCCATTTGTGCTTGCAGCCTGTTCGAAAATGATGCGGGGAAGTTAGTTTTCATTTGCAGCTCTCGGCATGGTGGTAAGCAATGTACGGAGGTCTAAAGCTATTTTCCATCGTTATTTTCTCCTCGCAGCATTTTCAACATCATTAAGCAAGTCTTCTGCCGATTGTTGAAACACGGAGACACCATATTCTCCCACAGTCTCGATAAACTCCCGTTTGGAAATCCCTGCGATAGCCGCCGCCTGACCGGACGATAATTTTCCTTGATCAAACAGCTTTGCAGCCACAATCATCGATACCTCTTTTTCATCGATATCGTCTGGTATATTATTTAGAGTGATCGTTTTCATTTGTACAAATTCACAAAAAAGCCTTTGAATTGATGGGTGACTTTCCACCATCACCCCAAATGTAACTTCCTCATCAATACCCCAGCCGACACCTGACTGATTTCTCCCGACTTCAGCGGAAAGAGGCCAAGCTCTTCAATCGCCACCCTTACCAATCGCAACGTAGGATGCCCCACTGCCGCCGTCATCCGCCGCACCTGCCGGTTCTTCCCTTCGGTAAGTTTCAACTCCAGCCAGGTAGTTTCCGTATATTTTTTGTGATTGACAGGTGGGTTCCTTTCAGCCAGCTTGTCAGATGCCACTACAATTTTAGCCTCCACAGGCAGGCTACGATGTTCTTTCCCTTTGATTCGAATAGTTGGGCCTTTGGCCAAGTCTTCCAGGGCTTTATGCTGCACAGTTCCTTCCACTTCCACCCAATAAGTTCTCTGGTGCTGATACTTTGGGTGGAGCAACCTCGCATTAAGTGACTTGTCGTTGGTGAGAATCAACAAACCCTCGCTGTCTGTATCCAGCCTGCCTACCGGGTACACATCCTTCGGCAGCTTGAACAGAGTGCCCAGGCCAGGGTTGCCGTCTTCGTCGGTGAACTGGCTCAGCACACCATAGGGCTTGTGAATGATGAAGTACAAATGCTCTTTTCCCGCCACCGATCTTTTTTTATTGATTCAGTTTTTTCAACTCTTCCATTTCTTCCTCACTCAGGGCAAGGTCAATCTGAATGCGTCTTTCTGAAGGCAAAACAGTGAATAATACGCTGAAAATGAAGATAGGCGCCAGGAAGTATATCGGATCGTAGGTGACAATGGCGCCCACCACGCCAATCAGTCCCACCGTTTCCAGCACAGCCCCTCTGATCACTTTGTAGTTGTACCACGACTGCAACCTTTGCTGCAAAGGAATAGTAGGATCAGCCTTCAGCAGCTTCCCTGTGAAAGTCCACCCTGCCAGTGCCGCCAGCGCCACCGCAAGGATAGCATATTTCGGCAGTCCCGTGGGAATAATCGTTGCCCCCTCGCCGGAGAAAAAAACGAAGAAAGAAACCATCGTGAACAGGGCCAGGGTTGACATGAGAGAAATGTAAACCAGCCGGAGAATGGTAAGGTATTTTTTGAGCGTCATTTTTATTGTTTGAGAAAGTAATGCCAATACTTTCTCAAACATAACAAATGATGTTTAGGTTTGCTTGTATTCCATCCGGTCAACGATGGCCGCCACGGTCACATTGCTGGTGATGTTGACCACCGTGCGAAACATGTCGAGTATCCTGTCGACAGCAAAAATAAGCCCCAGGCCTTCAGCATTCAGCCCTACGCTTTGCAAAATCACAATCAGCATCACCATGCCTGCACCAGGAACCGGGGCAGCACCAATAGAGGCCAGCGTGGCCATGACCACAATCGTTAGCTGCTGGCCCAGGCTCAGGTCAACGCCAAAGGCCTGAGCAATGAAGACCGCCGCCACTGCCTGATAAAGGCTGGTGCCGTCCATGTTCACTGTGGCGCCAATCGGCAGGCAGAAGCTCGTCACCTCTTCCCTGAGGCCAAGCTTTTCTTCGCTGCACTTCATAGTTACCGGCAGCGCCGCTGCGCTGGAACTGGTGCTGAAGCCCAGCATCTGCGCCGGAAGAATGTCCTGATAAAACTTCTTCACCGGGATTTTGGTAAATATTTTGAGCATCAACGGATACACCAGCAGCAGCATCATGAAAAGCCCGAAAATCACGGCAAAGGAATAAAGCCCCAGTGCCTGAAACAGCTCAAGCACCCCACCGCCGCTTGAGAAGTCGGCTACCATGCCTGCCATGAGGGCAAACACGCCATAGGGAGCAAACTTCATGATGATGTCCACGATTTTCAGCACAATGTCATTGGCTTCCAGAAAAAACTTACGGACAGTATCCGTCTGCTTTTCGGGCAGCATCACCATGGCAACGCCAAAAATAAGGGCAAAGAAAATCACCTGCAGCATTCGCTTGTTATCGCCCAGCGACATAAACAGGTTTTCCGGCACGGCATCCACCACAAACTGCAACGGCCCCTTGGTTTGAAAATCCTGTGCCATCGCACTCCTTTCTTCCACTTTCGAAGAGTACATCGCCTTCAGCTCTTCCCGCTTTTCGGGGGAGAAAGAAAGGCCGGGATTGATGATGTTCACAGTGAGGAGGCCAATGGTAATGGCCAGAATGGTGGTGAAAAGAAACAAAACAAAGGTCTTCGTACCCATTCTGCTAAGCCTGCTGATGTCTTTCAGGTTGCTCATGCCCACAATGAGGCTCACCAGCACCAGCGGCACGGCGATCAGCTTGAGGAGGTTGATAAAAATGGTGCCGAAGGGGCTTATCCAAACCTTGATAAATGCAGAGGTGCCAAGAGATCCGGCCAAAAGTCCTGCCAGAACGCCGGCGATCATTCCAATAATAATCTGCCAGTGAAGAGCGAGTTTTTTCATTCAGGGTCAACGGTTGATGGTGTATAAATGCGGAAAGATATGGGATTGCCCGATCCGTTGATTTGCGGCGCAGTGAATTATTTTTTACGGAAGGAATATTAGTTAATTTGGGTGAAAAGTTGAGTGCCAACGGTAGCCTGTCGGGCGTTGGCATTCTCAAATAAGACTTTCGCAAAATGGCCATACATCCCAGAACCGTTGCTTACTCTCAGGTGACCATCACCGAGCTCATGATCCCTTCATACGCCAACTTCGGCGGCAAAATCCACGGCGGCATTCTGCTGTCGCTCATGGACAAAGTAGCCTATGCCTGCGCCACCAAGCATTCAGGTGCTTATTGCGTCACGGTGTCAGTCGATACCGTCGACTTTCTCCAGCCGGTGGAAGTGGGCGACCTGGTGTCGCTGAAGGCATCCATCAACTACGTGGGCAATTCTTCCATGGTGGTGGGCATTCACGTAGTGGCTGAGAACGTAAAGGAGGGCGTGGTGAAGCATACCAACAACAGCTACTTTACCATGGTGGCCAAAGACGACAACGATAAGCTGACCACAGTGCCCGCTCTCATTCTGTCCGACAAAGAGGAGGTCAGGAGATTTGTGGAAGCTATCCACCGAAAAGACCTGAAGAAGGAAGCCGCTGAAAGGATGCAGGCAACCAAAAAGGTTTTTCAGCTGGAGAATGTGGTGTCGTTGCTGGAGAAGGAAAGGTGCGAGATAGCTTTCGCCGCCAAATGAAGCTTGACGGAGCTTCTAATGGCGCAAGGAATAAAAACACCCTAACACCCTACTGAGCAAGTATTTGTATCGAGAAACCTTGTATCTGATTGAACTTACTTTGCTTTTTGTTGATCAAACTACTGCTTAAGGAAAGATAAGCCAGAAATTAAATCGTAATACCTTCCTTTTTGCTACACTTACTTATCTTTTCGGTGGTATCACCTTGTTTTTGAGTGAAAACACTATTTTTATAGAGTATTTTCCTATAATTTTTATTCAGGAGAGTTATCTTTTTGATTAAATTACTTACCATTTAAGTGGAATGACTATTCTTTTAAGTGGGTAGTTCATGCACAAAAGGTAAATTTTTTATACTAAAAGACAAACTCATGCTTACTTTCAACTTACTGCAGGTGCTTCGGGTACGTTGGATCAGGCAGCCCTATGGTTACCTGGTTCGGAATGGCATTTCGCCCAACCTGGCACACAAAATGGCCAATGAGCAAATCCGTGCCATCCGCCTCGATCACATAGAAAAGCTATGCCATTTACTCAACTGCACACCCAACGACCTGTTTCGCTTCTCGCCCGGCCGGGAGGTGGTGCCGCCCGGCCATGCCTTGCACCGGCTGGCCCGCAAAGACGACGAGCAGCAGGCCGTGGAGTGGCTCACAGCCCTGCACAATCTGCCCCTGGAAGAGCTCAGGAAGCTGGCAAAGGAAAAGAAGGAAGGGGAGTAGGGCAGGAGGGCGTGGGAAGCTGGCAGGGGGCAGCCCACCGCCTCGCCACGTCATTCTGAGGAGCCATGCGGCGCAAAGCAGAGCATGACGACGTGAGAATCTGCCCGGCAAGAGCCCAGAGGCAAAAGGACCAGCGACCCAATCACCCACAAGTATTTCTGGTGGCTCAGCGACCTCCTGATAGCCCCGGCCCTCCGGCTGATCCGTTTTTAGGGAACCTACATATTAGAAAGGTTTTGGCCTGATAGCGGGAAATACTACCTTTGAAGTAAGAAAGGCCACCCACATTGTGAGCAGCCTTAATTTTGATCCAACTATAAAAAGGTCTGTTAGAGTTTTCTACACCCCATCTCATTTCCATTTAATGAGAATGGCTTCGACCAGACCGATTAGTACTCTGCTTATCTCGGTTACTATCCATACAACGGTAGTAGAGCCGGTTACACAGAGGGTATTATTTGACTCAGAGGGGCGCACCACACAACGGGCGCCTTTTCTGTTTGCAAAGTTGCATCTTTTCCCAATTCACTCCAAAACTTTCAGGAACAAAAATAGAATATTGTACTGCATATGATGTTAATATAACCCACAAAACGAAATAATATTTTGCTTTTGTAAAGTATAACTTACATTTTCAATGTGTAAAACGGGGATTGTTACTATTAGAGGAGGGCGCATAAATGAGAAAAGGGCTGATTATTCAGCCCCTATCAATCTTTTGTATGTCAGTACGCTTTCTGAGTCCTTCAAGAATTTATTAAACCTGTCCCGTTCGGTAATATCCCTTGTATTGAATCGGGCTGAAAACTCGTCAAGGTGTCTTTCAATGTGCTTCTCACTTACTGGCGGTAAGTCCTATACAGCCCAACGGTTAAGAATGCTCCAGAAGTTCTTATTGGTGTTGGTCTGAACCTTACTATCCGTAGAGTTCCCCAGAGCCCTGCGGATTGACAATAAAAACGAGTCTCTGAGAGAGAATCTCTAAGAGGGAACCTCTGACTCGCTGGCCTGGGCAACTGGCAAGCCTCGGCCATCTGGAAAAGTGCCGACAGTTAACAGAGCAGCAACTTTCCGGCCGCACACTGTAACCTCCCGGGTATCGCCCCGAAAGGCCTGGCTTCCAACGGGCCGTTTTTAGGCATTTGTAAGCATCTCTAGACACCTAAAAATGGGCAATGGACCTTATTAGGCAAAATAGAGCAGTTTAGGCCTTTTGTGGCTATAATGAAAGTGAACGTAATTGTGTATATTCGTTCGTTGCATAAAATCGCATACATGAATGGCATACTATAAAATTGGACGTTATAGAGTATTTTATTCGGAGGATCGATTCATGGAGGTAAACCAGCCGTTTCTTAGTAGCCTGACCGCCCATGAACTAATTAGTATGAAGGTTCTTGGGATAGATGGGAAGCCCGACAAAAATGCCTTAAAACTTCAAACTATTCACATCGAAAAATTACAAGAAGATCTTAAGAACCTCCCAAATCAAGATTTTATTGAAAAGTGGGTTGAGTTTGATTTCAGAAATGAGAAAGCTCAAGATGTAGTTGGGGAAATTCTAGTCGACTACTTTGATATTTACAAGAATGGCTGCATCATTGATTTGCGTACTTTTGACGACCAATTAAATAATGACTTCACTGGAGAGAATTTGTCTTTCCCAACAGGAGAAAAAGTACGGCTCCAATTCACATTATCAAACAGACAGAATTTTGCCCAACGACTATTTAAAAGGAGATCGTTGTTTAATGTTGTAATGGATTTGAAAAGAATAAAAATAGCAAAAGGAGTTCTTGCTGATTTTAAAATTGAGACTGACAATCAAATTTTTCAGTTTTCGGAGAATGTAGAAATTTCAAGTAAAGGCTAGCTCAAATACTTTATGTAGCAAAGGTTCTAATTGACGCGATATATGAAATTAACCCCTAAACAAGAGAAGGAACTGGCAGAGATAGTGCTATCCAACTCTATTGACTGGGGCAACTTTGAAGAAGTCCAAGTTGCAAATGCTGGAAAAGAATATAGTCGATTAATCCATAAACCCACTGGCTTATTTTTTGAGATATTTCACGATGTTTTATTTGAAACGGTGCACCAAAATATGGGAGGCTGGCATGTATATTTTACTCCAGGTAATGACTATTCAGCATATTCCTCTTTTGAATTAATTAAGGGCTGGGATAATGTAAAGATAATATTTAAGTCATGGATAGCACTCTTGCAGGATGAAATCCAAGCCAGTGAATTTCTTGATGATATTCAAGAATTTGCCTCCACACCAACAGAGAAGTTCGATTTTTCAGAGGACGTATTATTGAATGAGGATGAGGTCAGTCAGCTCACAACAGAGCTACTTTTGCTCAAGCAAAAAATTGAAAGCCTACAGGGTGAAAATCAGATGGTCGTCCAATCTCTTGAAGCGAAGATCGACTATCTGATAAGCCGAGTTGATAAGAAATACCCAAAAATCGATTGGATTAACCTAGCGATGGGCACAATAGTGTCTATGTTTTCCTCCGAAGCAAGTGATTTCATTAAATCGCATCCGGAGCTTTTTGATCACATAAAGTTTTTCTTTCACTTAGTCTCAAACGGGAAATTCTTAAAATAAATGTGGCTAAAACAACGGTAAAAATGAATGTGGGCTTCACGGGTAATCATAGGGTAGCTGGCTTGGAATGTCCCACTAGCAGTCCAAGCAGCGGCATCATCCAATAGTAGCGAACGCTAGTGCGAGGCTTGACCCGGACGGAGTCTCGTACCACTAGCGGTCTCGTACCCTAATCAAAATTGGCCAGGATCCGAGCAATACCCTCCCCACCCAAACAATTTTCTTTGCCTCATTTGCACTTTTTCATCAGCTTTCGCAAAACGATGAAATATGCAGAAAGTACTTACCCTCCTTTTTTCCCCTGTTCCGAAGGGCGTCCCTCAGCCCCGTCGTCTGGTTTCAACCCGACGCTAAGCGGGAAAGCCGAACAAAGGATAAAAATGGATGGCTGATCCAAGAGATTTCCAACCGGGTTCAGCATTGGGAATTGTAAATGGTATTTTTAGAGAAAAGAAAAAGTACTTTCAAGCAGTGAAAGAATCAGAACTTAAAAAAACAGGAGCTTAATGAGTTCAGAGATCATCATATATCAAACTCAAGATGGCAAGACTAGCATTCAAACTCGCTTGGAGAATGAAACAGTTTGGTTAACTCTTGAGCAAATGGCCGAACTTTTCCAAAAAGGCAAATCGACCATTAATGAGCATATCCTGAATATTTACAAAGAAGGTGAACTAACCCGGGAAACATCCATGAGAAAAATCGGGATTTCCGATTTTTCTACCAAACCCACAAATTTTTATAATCTGGACGTCATTATATCTGTCGGTTACCGGGTGAAAAGCCTGCAAGGCACCAAGTTCAGACAATGGGCAACTGCTCGCTTGCGTGAGTACATTGTGAAAGGTTTCACCATGAACGATGAGTTGCTCAAAGAAGCCGGTGGTGGCAATTACTTTGATGAATTGCTCGCCCGTATCCGGGATATTCGCTCTTCTGAAAAAATCTTTTGGAGAAAAGTGCTTGATATTTATGCAACGAGTATTGACTATGATCCAAATACTGACATATCGCAGACTTTTTTCAAAACAGTACAAAACAAGATGCATTGGGCTGCCCACGGCCAAACTGCTGCGGAGGTGATTTACCAACGGATTGATGCTTCTAAACCAAATCTAGGGCTTACCAATTTTAAAGGTGAAAAACCAACAAAAAAGGAAGTTGAGGTTGCTAAAAACTTCCTGAATGCAAAGGAAATGGACATTCTCAACAGAATGGTAACGGCCTATTTGGAGATAGCAGAACTACAGGCCCTGAATCACAAACCCATGCACATGAAAGATTGGGTAGCTCGTTTAGATGATTTCCTAACAATGACAGGCAATGACATTCTCTCCCATGCCGGAAAAGTGAGCCATCAAAAGGCATTGGATAAAGCACATGCTGAATACGAGAAATTCAAAGAGCTCCATCAAAACGAACTTTCACAAGTAGAGAAAGACTTTATCAAAAAAATAGAAAAAACAGAAAAGGAGCTGAAAAACAAGAAGAGGTAAATGGCAAAGCTCAGAAAAAGCGTAGACAGTATCTGTAAAATCATGTGACACGATACCCCGCTGGTGACGAACTATTAGCTCGGACGCATTTCAAAATGGGTGAAATATTGACCACCACACCTCCCCACCCAAACAATTTCTTTTGCCTCATTTGCACTTTTTCGTCAGCTTTCGCAAAACGATGAAATATGCAAAAAATACTCACCTTCCTTCTTACTGTAATCATGGCTGGCCAGGTGCTGGCGCAGGACATGTCAGTCCCTAAAATCCTCACCCAGCGTGAGCAAGCCGAGGTGATCGACCGCTGGCTGGAAGAGCGCATTAAATATGTGTTGCCCGACCTCATGCGCCGGGAAGGTCTCGATATGTGGCTGATCATTGCCAGGGAGTACAACGAAGACCCTGTGATCCGCACCATGCTGCCTGCCACCTGGCTGGCTGCCCGTCGCCGCACCATATTGGTGGTATATGATCCGGGCGCAGGCAAGGAGCTGGAAACTTATGCCATTGCCCGCTACAACGTAGGCAGCGCCTTTAAAATGGCCTGGAACCCTGCCATTCAACCCGATCAGTTCAAGGCATTGAGTCGCCTGATCCAGGAAAAGAACCCAAAGAAAATAGGCATCAATAAATCGGAGCACTTTGCGCAAACAGATGGCATTACGTCCAATGAGTACGACCAGCTGATGAATGTGCTGCCTAAGAACTTCCAGCAAAAAGTGGTGTCGGCAGAAAAGCTGGCCATCGGCTGGCTGGAAACACGCACCGAAAGCGAAATGATCGTGTACCAGCAGATTGTGCGCATCGCCCACCAAATTATTCAGGAGGCTTTCTCCGACAAAGTCATTCAGCCCGGCATTACCTCCACCGACGATGTGGTATGGTGGATGCGGGAGCGTATCAAAGAGCTCAAGCTCGACACCTGGTTCCACCCCTCAGTCTCCATCCAGCGCCAGGATCCTGAATCTTTCGACCATTTGCGCAGCTTCTCCGAAAGGCCTGGCGAGCAGGTCATTTTACCCGGCGACCTTATTCACACCGACTTTGGCATCACCTACCTGCGCCTCAACACAGATACGCAGCAGCATGCCTATATCCTGAAGCCCGGAGAAACCGAGCCACCTAAGTTTTTGCAGGAGGCTTTTTCCCAGGGCAACAAAGTGCAGGACGCCCTCACCAGCAACTTTGTGGTGGGCAAAAGCGGCAATGAAATCTTAAAAGCAGCGCTTGATCAGTCAAAAGCTGCGGGTTTAAAGCCTTCCATTTATACACACCCCATCGGCTACTATGGGCATGCCAGCGGCCCCACCATCGGCATGTGGGATCAGCAGGATGGCGTGCCTTTCAATGGCGATTATCCCTTGTACCACAACACGGCCTATTCCATTGAGCTCAACGCCAGCGTGTTCATCAAGGAATGGAACAAAGAGATCAGGATCATGCTGGAAGAAGACGGCTATTTCGACAAAACCGGCTTCCGCTATATCGATGGCCGGCAGAAAGAGTTGATGGTGATTCCGAGGCCTATGTTTCCGAATGGGAAGTAAATCTCTTAATTGGAAAGCTGCTTGCAGCTACCCCCTCTCCATTTAGGAGAGGGCCGGGGTGAGGTGAGTAGCCGAAGCAAGCTCAAAACCCCTGCCACCCAAAATTACCATCCTGTTCCGCCCACAAAAAAGTCGGATTATATAGCTTGGGCTTCGTCAATGAATTTTGCACCTTGCTACTTATAGCTTTATTGTATCCACCTACCGTATACTGATGAAAAATATTTTGGCCATTGCCTTACTGTTAGTGATAGTAGCCACAGGCTGCAAGAAGAAAGAAATACCTTCTTTCAAGGTGATGTCGTTCAACCTCCGATACGACACGCCCAACGACAGCATCAACGCCTGGCCCAACAGGAAAGATGCAGTTGCTGACCTCGTCAAATTCCATGAGGCTGAAATAGTGGGCGTGCAAGAAGCACTTCTTCATCAGTTGAAAGACCTTGAAGAAAGGCTACCCGACCATAGTTGGCTGGGTGTGGGCAGAGACGATGGCATCGCTAAAGGTGAGTTTTCGGCCATTCTTTACAACAAGCACCTGTTTCAGGTTATGGACTCGGGCACATTCTGGTTGTCAGATACTCCCGACGTTCCCTCCAAAGGATGGGATGCAGCCATTGTGAGGGTGTGCTCCTGGGCTAAAATGAAAAACCGGCATTTGGGAAAAGACTTTTACATTTTCAATACGCATTACGACCATATCGGCGTGGAGGCCAGGACTAACTCATCGAAACTTATTATCGAAAAGGTCAAAGAAATTGCTGGCAACCTTCCTGTGATTCTTACCGGTGACTTCAACTCGGAGCCTGAAACAAAGGCCTACGAAACGCTTACTGAAGGACTGACCGACGCTCGTAATTTAAGCGAGAACCCACCTTACGGGCCCTACGGTACCTGGAACGGTTTCGACCACAGCGCTGACCTCACCCGCCGCATCGACTACATCTTTGTCAATGAAAAAGTGCTGGTGAGAAAGTATGCTGTGTTGTCAGACTCGAAAGAAAACCGCTACCCTAGTGACCACCTGCCGGTGATGGCAGAAGTGATGTTCAGGTAAGAGAGCATTGGTTTTTCACAGCCCTTCCTGTGGCGGGGTTTTTTGTTGCCTATTACGTAACTTCATTGTCTAAAAACTCATATTCTCACTATCTTGATTGTTCAAAAAAACTGATATTCGATGACCACCTACTCACGCCGCAAATTTTTAGATACAATGAAACTCGGTGCTGGTGCAGCACTCGGAGCTTCTCTGCTTACTTTTCCATCTTCTACAGCACTGGCTTCGGTCTCTTCATTTCCCCGGCGCAAGCAGGGGAAGAAGCTCGGAATAGCCTTGGTGGGGCTTGGCTACTATGCCAAAAACCTGCTGGCGCCGGCGCTGGAGAAAACCGAGGATTGTTACCTGGCCGGAATCGTCACAGGCACGCCTTCGAAGATTCCCGAATGGAAAGAGAAGTACAATATTGCCGATAAGAATGTTTACGGCTACGACACATTCGAAAAGATCAAGGACAACCCCGACATCGATATCATTTATGTGGTGCTGCCCAACAGCATGCACAAGGAATACACCATCAGAGCCGCCAAAGCTGGTAAGCATGTGATTTGCGAGAAGCCTATGGCACTCAACCCCGCTGAATGTCGGGAAATGATCGCTGCCTGCGACAAGGCGAAGGTGAAGCTAGCCATTGGGTACCGACTGCACTCGGAGCCGCATACACAGGAGATCATGCGTTTGGCCAGGGAGAAAGACCTTGGAGCTGTCAAGCTGATTGAAGCAGCCGATGGCTTCCGCATTGGTGACCCCACCCAGTGGAGGCTGAAAAAGGCCCTGGCCGGAGGCGGTGCCATGTACGATGTGGGCGTGTACTGCATCAACGGCGCTCGTTATGCCACGGGCGAACAGCCAATTGCCGTTACTGCGCAGGAGTACAAAACCGATCCTGTCAAATTCAAGGAAGTCGACGAAACCATTACCTGGCAAATGGAATTTCCCAGTGGTGCGGTAGCAACTTGTACTACTACCTATGCGGCATCAACAGAAAGACTGTACGTGGCCTACGAAAAAGGCTGGGCGGAGCTCCGGCCGGCATTTGGCTACGGCCCTATCAAGGGGAAAACCAGCAAAGGCGAAATGGACATTCCCCACACTGTTCACCAGGCCCTGCAAATGGACGATTTCAGCCGCTGTGTGAAAGAGAACAAGGAATCACCGGTCAACGGCTATGAAGGCCTGAAGGACTTGCTGGTAGTGGAAGCGATCTACAAGTCGATTGCTTCGGGTAAGAAAGAAAAGGTAATGCCCGTGTAAACATGGGATGGATTCCCCTCTTCTGAGAAATTGAATAATGCCGAACAAAGAACAAAACATAGAGGAGCTTCTGCCACACAGAACTCCTTTCCTGTTTGTCGATGAGATTGTTTCTTCCGACAAAGAGGAAATCGTAGCCATAAAGACCTTCGACAGTGAAACCAATCAATGGCTGAGGGGCAGCTTTCCGGAGCACAACTTCGTGCCAGGCACCATCCTGATTGAGTCGATGGCGCAGTGTGGCGGAGCCGCCATCAAGCAGATGGGCATTATGGACGGCCTGTTTGCCCTGACCAGTATTGAACACGCAGAGTTTTTCAAAGGAGTGGAATACGATCAGCCCGTTAAATATGTGATCAAAAATATTCGCATCAGCGACAAGCTCATCAAGCAGTCTGGCGTGGCCTATGTGAACGAACTGCCCGCTCTGGAAGCCACCTGGCTGTGCGTGAGGATGGGGTGAATCGAGGCCGGCCTTTTTCTATTCATGAATTTGTCCGCCACCATTTCCTAACAATCCCTATTTTTACCCCATGAAGCTATTCTTCAACAGGCTGTACGTAGGCTATGCTTTGCTGATTTTCACTATTACTTTTCTCATTCTTTTCCCCTGGTTTCTATTGGGCATCTATTACACGCCTGCTTCCAGGCTAGTGCTAAAAGTAAACTACTGGTGGGCGATTGTGTACTTCTTCCTTATTGGCTTGCCTATTGGTGAGGAGTGGCGCTTCAAACGGGACGGCCGCCAAAACTACATCTTCTGCTCAAACCATTTTTCATACCTGGACATACCCGTGATGGGGTTTGTGCATTCGCCTTGCGTTTTCGTAGGCAAAAGCAGCATTGCCAAAGTGCCGCTGTTCGGGTTTATGTTTAGGAAGTTACACATCATGGTCGACAGAGAGAGGGCCAGAAGCAGGGCAGAGGTGTACAAAAGAGCTGCCATTGCTTTGGACGAAGGAAAATCTGTGATCATTTTCCCTGAAGGAGGTATCAAAGTGTTGCATTCGCCGAAGATGACGCCATTCAAGGATGGTGCCTTTCGCATGGCCATTGAGAAACAAATTCCTATTGTTCCAGTGACCATTCCATACAATTGGATAATTTTACCCGACGATAATCGTTTTGTCATTCGTTTCAAACGCCCTAAAATTGTGCTTCATGAGCCCATCGACACCAAAGGAATGACAATCGACAGGGTGAACGAACTGAAGGATGAGTGTTTTAAGGTGATAGATGAAGAACTCAGGAGTCGTTTTCCTGAGGAATTTGCAAAAGAAACTACATGAAGATAGATAAAGACACTTTACACAAACTGGCCCACCTGGCCAGGCTTGAGTTGGATCCTTCCAACGAAAAGGAAATGCTCAACAGTCTGAGCGAAATACTGACCTGGGTGGAAAAGCTCAACGAGCTGGACACAAAGGATGTGGATCCCCTTGTGAGCATGTCTTATGAATTGAACGCCTTCAGAGAGGACAAAGTAACGGAAGAACTTCCACGGGAGGAAGGTCTAGCCAATGCCCCTCGGCACGACGACAAGTTCTTCATCGTACCTAAGGTAATCGAATAATATGAACGGAAGCCGGGCTTTCTGGAAGGAGTGGCCTTTCGAACTCAGGCGGCTTTTTGTTGCCATGGCAGCCATCGCCAGCCTTCTCATTTTAACCGTTTTGGGTTTCGAAATCGCTGGCCATCACCTTGTGCTTGACTGGTACCTCACCTCCGAAACAGAGACTGTCAAGCTTGCGTTGGATCGTGTTTCAGTTGGCCTTTTCGACCTGGAAATACCAGCAGATGTATACCTGGTCAAGCAGCATTTCGAGGGCAGTACCTGGATCATCCGCCCGTGGGCCGGTGTCGTTTATCTTGGTCTCATCTCTCTTTTTTACAGCCTTCTGTTGGCCGTTTCTACTTACCTCCCCAGGTTTTGGTACATGGTGGCTTCAGTGGTTTTCATAGCCCTGCTGATTTCGATGCGCCTGGAGCAGCTCCTTCTTTTCGGCTGGTTCGACTACAAGCCTCTGGCGATTGGAATACTGCTTTTTCTGCCCTTGAGCTACTATTTCCATGCTTTCAAAAGCCATATTCCCCTGCTTAAAAGGTTTTTTGCATTTTCAGGAGCATTCATACTCCTTGCAGGTGTCATCTACCTTGGCTCCCAAATTGACCAGCCTTTTTATACCCTTGCTCAATACAATTTCACAGCTCCTGTAATTATTGTCGTTGTGTTTGCTTTATTGGTAGGGCACGAGGTCGTCTATTTCATCCTGCGAGTGATCACCAGCGGTAAAGCGCAGGCGGGGTCAAAAAACTGGGTGCACTTTTTCACATTCAGCATATTCTATCTCGTCAACGTGGGTCTGGCCTATGCGCACAATGCCCGCTATCTCACCTGGGACATTCTCTATCTCAACGAATTTTTGATGCTCGGCCTTGCAGCCGTCTTAGGTCTTTGGGGTTTGAAAGCCAGGGAGGCCAGGTACGAAGGCACAGCTCCTTTTTATCCTATCGCAGCTGTTTTTTACGTCGCCTTGTGCGGGATTAGCTTCACTACCATTGGCTACCAAGTGTTGCAGGGCAACGACCCGGTGCTGGAGGCGTTTGAAGATGCTATTCTTTTCAGTCAACTGGGGTTTGGAGTCATTTTTCTCCTTTACATTATTGTCAATTTTGTCACTCCCCTCATGCGCAACCTGGCAGTTTACAGGGTGGTGTTCAAAGAAGGTACCCTGCCTTATCCAACTTACCGCCTGGCAGGTACCATCGCCGTGACCGCTTTGTTTTTGCTGTCCAACCGTGTCGCACTCAATCAGTCAATTGCAGGGTATTACAACTCATTGGGTGACTTGTACAAAGTGCGAAATGAGCAGTTGCTGAGCGAACAGTACTACCTTCAGGGGGCATTGTATGGTTACCAAAACCACAAATCTAACTATCAGCTAGGCTTCATCGCCAACAGCAAAGAAAAGCTCGGTGAAGCGCTGTATAGGTTTGATCTGGCAGCTAGTAAGAACCCTTCCCCCCACGCTTTTGTCAACCTGAGTAACCAATATCAAAATACCGACCAATTCTTTAAAGGTATTTTCACTTTGCGGAAGGGGAAGAGCAAATTCCCTTCTAATGGCTACATTGGCAACAACCTGGGCGTGCTTTATTCTTCGACCAATATTCTTGACTCTGCAGCATTTTATCTGAAGCAAGGGCTGGGAGAAGAGTTTTCCCGACGTGCCGCCAACGCTAATCTTGGATATGTGTCGTTCAAGGCTGGTCAGCAAATTAGCACCGATGAAATAGAGGAGGTAGTGAAAGACAAGCTACCTTTTGGATTCCTGACCAATGCATTGGCAGCTACAGCAAAAAATGGCACGAAAGAACTGCCAGAAGTAGTAGAGCCCTTTCTACCCGACTCGACACTATCTGGCTTCACGTTCCCTTTTGTTTACAATGCTGCATTGGTAGATCTTGGGCAGACGGAAGGAAAACTGACCGGCAGACTACCTGCTATGGTGGAGGCGTCTTCCAATGCGGGCTTTTACGGCCCTTTGTCCATTGCGCATGCATTTCACCTTTATTATGGCGGCAGGGCTTCCCAAGCCATTCAGATCCTCAACCGGGTGCAGCAAACCTTCCCCACCTATCGGGGCTATTGCTTCCATTTAATGAGCGTGATGGCGCTTGATCAGGGGGCAGCAATGAAAGCAGCTGAGTATTTTGAAAGTGCCTCGGCTGAAAACTATCCTGATGCTGATATCAACCAGGCGATTGCATTATCTGAAGCTGGAAATTGGCAGCAGGCCACTTTGAAGTGGATTTTGTTGGAAACCCATGAGGGCACATCAACACTTGCTGACTCTATGCTCAAATTGTCGGAGACAACGGATTTGAGTGATCTGACAACTGACCAACAACGATACCAGTACTTTCGTTGGTTCGGACTGCGATTAAATGAACCGCAGCAGGACGATGTTCTAGCCGCTTTCGAAAGCGAAAGCATGAAGAAGGCAGCCTTGGTTTGCCTCGCACAGGCTTATTTTAACGCCGGAAACACACAAGCCGCACAGCAGCTGATAGACAATCCATTGCTGAATGACTGGGCACAGCCCGAAATGACGATTTTAGAATTGGAACTGGCGATTAAAGAGGGTGGGCTGCCAAAGCTAGATGATATTGATTTGATCAATAGCCTGCCTCCAAAGTATGGCCAGGTGTGGGCAAAAGCTGCTCAGGCGGTGAAAGTGAACGATGCGACTGCCTTGAAGGAGGCAATTGTAAGTAACCCCTTCAATGCGGCCCTCGCTATGGCTGCCGCCGATTTTCTGCGGGAAATGAAGGAGGACGAAGCGGCCTACGATGTGCTCGTGGCCAGCATTGAAGCCAATCCATATAACCCCGATGTCATCAAGAAATATATTTGGCTGGCACTCGACATGGGTTTCCAAAACTATGCTGAAAATGGTGTGATCCAACTCCTCGACCTGCTTCCATCAGAAGAATACAAAGCTTTCGAAAGAGAATACGCAGAGAAAGTAGCCAAAATCGAAGCCGAACGTGAAAGCTGGAATTTCGACTGAAGCACACCAATTACGAAATAAAATCTGGTTCAACGCATTTCAAAGCCCCATCGGGGCGATTTTCTTTAGCGTTGGGTTTCAACCCGACGCATTTTCGTTGCGTTCCAAGCCATCCAATCTCCATCAATTCTATTGTTTTTAGCGCTGGGTTTCAACCTTGCGCTGGAAATTTCATTGATTGCTATTTAGGAATGTCATGCCTGCGAAGGCAGGCATCTCAATTAAAAAGACAAGTGGTTACCGGTGTTCCCCCAACATCACCTCCAAAAACTTCCTCAGTGCCGGATTCTCGTTCTCCTTTTTCCACATCGCTGACAACCGGGCCGTTTGCTTCCCGTTTTTCAACTCAATAAACTTCACTTTCAGGCTGAAGCCATCTTTCAGGGTAGTGGGTACTATGGCAATCCCAAGGTTATTCTCTACAAGCCTGAAGATTGTACTGGCGTGCACAGAGCGATGTGAAACCTTCGGACGAAAGCCACTGGCTTCAAATATATTCATGAACTGATTAAAATAATCGACGCTATAGTCGCTCGAAAACAGGATAAAGTTTTCTTCCTTTAGCTGATGCAAATCCACAAAGTTGTCTTCATTCATTGGGTGATCCTGAGGGAGCACCAGCGAAAAAGTATCCTCAAAAACTGTCACCAATTGCATCTCCTTGGGTGCATGTTCCAACCTCACAAAACCGATATCCAGTTTATCGTGCATGAGCCCTTCCAGTTGTTCCTGGTTAGCCATTTCTGTCAGTGTGGTATGTATCGAAGGGTACTGCTTGTTAATCTCCAGCAATACCTTTGGAATGACTCTTTGCATAGCCGACCCAACAAAGCCAATCCTTACCTCACCGTCGTCTCCAGCCTCAATCATTTTGAGCTGCTTGACTATGAAGTCGAGGTTGTTGATAACGCCCTTGAGCTCCTGTTGAAGATATTTTCCCGGTGCCGTCAGTGCTACGTTTCTCTTGTTTCTTACAAACAGTTTTACATCCAGCTCTTCTTCCAGCTGCTGTATCTGGCGGCTGAGCCCCGGCTGGGTGATAAACAGTTTTTCGGCCGCTTTCCTGAAATGAAGCTCCTCTGCCACCTCCAAAAAGTACTTAAAATGGCGAAGCTCTAACTGATTACTTATAGGCATTAGTTGTTGATATAAAAGGTATTTTTAGTAATTAAAGGTAGTGAGTAGATTTGAGAAATGCTTACGTCGGTTAGAACTGATTGATTTTCATAGGTCTAGGGGTCAGTTCGTTCCGAATAGGCAACTTTAACCCAAATTATGCCCACGTCAGTGAATTTTCACCCTGGAGAAGACCGGCTGTCTGTCGGTCTTCTCATGAGGGTGTGCCAGCAGGAAGTCGGTGTTGAGATCGCCAGAGCCGCCAGAGAAAAAATTGAACAGAGCCGAAGTTATGTTGACCAAATTGTAGAAAGCAATAAGGTTGTATATGGCATCAATACCGGCTTTGGGCCTTTGTGCAATACCCAGATAGCCGCCAGCGACACCCGGAAACTTCAGGATAACATTCTAAGAAGCCATAGTGTCGGCGTAGGGCCCCCTGTTCCTCTGGACATTGTCCGGCTGATGCTCATTACCAAATTGCAGTCCTTAAGTCAGGGATACTCTGGTATTTCTGTGGAAGTACTTGAGCGAATAATCTGGCATCTTACGAGTGGTTATCTGCCCTATGTGCCGTCTCAGGGTTCGGTAGGAGCATCAGGAGATTTGGCACCGTTAGCGCACATGTTCCTTCCCTTAATTGGCCTTGGCAAGGTGTGGGACGGAAGCAACTGGGTTGAAACTGGAATCATCTTCCAAAAAGAAGGCATTGAGCCTATCCAGCTGGGCGCAAAAGAAGGCCTGGCCCTCATCAATGGCACACAGTTCATTGCCTCCTATGCGGTGCTCGGTTTGCACCGCCTTCATAATTTACTGGAAACAGCTGACATCATTGGTGCCATGAGCCTCGAAGGAGTCCTCGGATCGGCCAGCCCGTTCGATCCGTCACTGCACCAACTTCGGGCCTTCCAGGGGTCAATGCACGTAGCACACAGGCTCAGAATAATGCTGCAAAACTCCGAAATGGTCGCTTCACATGCCAATTGTGGCCGTGTGCAGGATCCGTACAGCTTCCGCTGCATGCCACAGGTGCATGGTGCATCCCGCAACGCATGGCTTCACTTGAAAGAGCTGACAGAAATAGAAATCAACAGCGTTACCGACAATCCCGTCATCTTTAGTGCAGACAAAACCATCAGCGGAGGCAACTTCCATGGGCAGCTGCTGGCCATGCCACTAGATTACGCTACACTGGCTGCCGCCGAAATTGGTAGTATCTCCGACCGACGTACTTACCAGTTGCTGGAGGGTGATGTCGAAGGCCTGCCCAAATTGCTTATGCGCAATACCGGCATCAATTCCGGTTTCATGATTCCCCAGTACACGTCTGCTGCCCTGGTGAGCGAAAACAAAAACCTTTGTTTCCCTGCCAGCGCCGACAGCATTCCTACGTCGCTCGGTCAGGAGGACCATGTCAGCATGGGCTCCATCAGCGGCAGAAAACTGAATACCGTGCTTGATAACCTCGAAAATATTCTGGCCGTAGAGTTGTTATGTGCCGCACAAGCTTTCGACTACCGCAAGCCGATGAAGTCGGGGGTGATCCTGGACGCCTGTCATGAGCTGGTGCGACAAAAAATAGACCACGCAGAGGAAGACAGGATATTTGGCGATGACATCGCTGTAGCAAGGGAGATAGTTGCATCGGGGGAACTCACCAGTGCCGCACTTGAGGTTGCCCAATCAAACAATATCAACTTAAAAGGAGACCTGTATGAATCTTTCAGCCTTTCTTGATACTTACGCCAGCCACCCAAGCTACAAAGCGCCCACTGGCTCAACCCTGAACGCCAGGTCGTGGCAAACTGAAGCGCCATTGCGCATGTTCCTCAATAACCTCGACGCTGAAGTGGCTGAAAATCCAGCTGAGCTGGTAGTGTACGGCGGCACTGGTCAGGCGGCCAGAAATGTGGAGGCAGCGAAAAAAATCATTGAGATGCTCCTGCAGCTCGACGACGAGCACAGCCTGCTTATCCAATCTGGCAAGCCAGTCGGTGTGCTTCGAACGCATCCAGAAGCTCCAAGAGTGCTGATCGCCAACTCCAATTTGGTGCCTGCCTGGGCCAACTGGGAACACTTCCAGGAATTGAAGGAGCGGGGGCTGATGATGTATGGCCAAATGACCGCCGGAAGCTGGATTTATATAGGTTCTCAGGGCATCCTTCAGGGAACCTACGAAACCTTTGTTGAATGCGGGAAGCAGCACTTTGGAGGCAGCCTCAGAGGGAAACTGCTGGTTTCAGGTGGCCTTGGAGGAATGGGAGGTGCTCAGCCGTTGGCAGCGACCATGGCAGGGGCTACTTTCCTGGGTGTCGATATTGACCCCGAAAGAATCAAAAAGCGCCTGCACACCCGATACATTGATAAAATGACCGACTCCTATGAAGAAGCGGTGAGATGGGTGCTGGAAGCCAAAGGAAAGAAGGAAAGCATCTCGGTCGGTTTGGTGGGCGACATTGGCGATGTGCTGGAAAGGCTTTTGAAAGACAATATCACGCCCGATGTGGTGACCGACCAAACATCTGCCCACGATCCAGTTTTTGGCTATGTACCCAATGGACTATCGCTGACTGATGCGGAGATCCTGCGCATGAAAAACCCCGTCAAATACAAGGAGCGGTCGCTGAAAAGCATGGCTCGCCACGTTGGCTTTATGCTCGAAATGAAGAAACATGGAAGCCAGGTATTTGACTATGGCAACAACCTTCGGGAATTCGCCCGGCAGGGCGGCGAGGCCAACGCTTTTGATTTTCCCGGGTTTGTGCCTGCTTATATTCGCCCACTGTTTTGTGAAGGCAAAGGCCCTTTCCGTTGGGCTGCCCTTTCTGGCGACCCCGAAGATATTTACACCACCGACAAGGCTTTGATGGAAGCTTTTCCGGAAAATGCCCACCTCATCAACTGGTTGCAGCAAGCCAGAGAGAAAATAGCCTTTCAGGGGCTGCCCTGCCGTATTTGCTGGCTGGGCATGGGAGAGCGGGAAAAGGCTGGGTTGATCTTCAACGACCTGGTGAAAACAGGTAAAGTAAAAGCTCCAATCGTCATTGGGCGTGACCACCTCGACTGCGGCTCCGTGGCGTCGCCCAACAGGGAAACCGAGGGCATGCTCGACGGATCGGATGCTGTGTCCGATTGGCCATTGCTTAACCTCATGGGCAATACAGCAGGCGGTGCCACGTGGGTTTCTTTCCACCACGGTGGCGGTGTGGGCATGGGCTATTCGCAGCATGCTGGCATGGTGGTATTGGCCGATGGCACAGAGCGAGCCGAAAGATGCCTTCGCCGTGTGCTCTTCAACGACCCGGCCATGGGCGTCTTCCGCCACATGGACGCCGGTTATGAACCAGCCAGCGACGTCGCAGCTACTCACCATTTAAAATTCTAGTTTGTAGTACCGTAAAGGTTAAATTTAGGAGAACATGCTAGCCCTGTAGGGGCGGCTTTCTCGTAGCGATGGGTTTAAACCCATCGCTATAAGCAAATAGAATAGAGCTTTGGCGGCATTTTTGCCTTTTCGCAAAAATGATGACAAAGCGGCTAATTACCGGAAAGACATATTTCAGCATAAAAATGCACACCCCTCAACTCATCGGCCCTTTCAAACAAGTCGTCACCATGGCCAACCTGCCAACCAAAGGGCCATTGACTGACGACCAACTCCAAATCGTACACAATGCGGGTATCGTGCTCCAAGGCGATCGGATTGTAGAAGTGGTCAATTTCGAAGAAGGTACTGAAAGGCACAAGAATGTTTTCGAAATGGAAGGCGACTATGTGGCTCTTCCCGGCCTCATCGACTGCCATACCCATATCTGCTTTGCGGGCTCACGGGCAAAAGACTACCAGCTGAAGGTGGGAGGTGCAGGCTATCAGGAGATACTCAAAGGCGGAGGTGGTATCCATGACACAGTGCAAAAGACGAGAGCAGCTACTCTGACAGAATTAGAAGAACTGGTTGCCGGACGGGCCACACGGCACCTCACCGAAGGTGTGACAACCATTGAAGTGAAAAGTGGCTACGGCCTCAATCTGGCCGACGAGCTTAAGATGCTGGAAGCCATCAGTCGCACGTCAAAGGAATATTTGCTCGACCTTATCCCAACTTGTCTGGCAGCTCATGTCAAGCCAGGTGAATTTGACAAGGCTGACGAATACCTTGATTTCCTGATGAATGACCTATTGCCGCAGGTAAAACAGGAAGGCCTTTCCAACAGGGTCGATATTTTCGTGGAAGAAGGAGCCTTCGATGTCGCACTAAGCAGAAAGTACCTAACAAGGGCAAGGGAAATGGGCTTCCAACTGACTGTGCACGCCGACCAGTTCAGCTCTGGCGGCAGTAAACTGGCAGTAGACATGGGCGCTCTCAGCGCCGACCACCTCGAAGCCTCCACCGATGCAGATATCAAGTACCTGGCCGGGAGCGACACCATTGGCGTGGTTTTGCCAGGAGCTTCTATGGGCTTGGGCTTGCCATTTGCTCCTGCCAGAAAACTGCTCGACTACGGAGGCTGCCTCGCCATCGCCACCGACTGGAACCCCGGCAGCGCTCCTATGGGCGATCTGCTCATGCAAGCGGCTGTGCTTGGAGCTTCACAAAAACTTTCCATGGCTGAAACCTGGGCTGGTATTACCTTCCGGGCAGCGAAAGCCCTTGATTTGGACGACAGAGGAACCCTTGTGCATGGTAATTTGGCGGATTTTATTGCTTTTGAAACAGGGGACTACCGGGAGGTGCTATATCACCAGGGAAAAGTGAAGCCAGTGGCAGTATGGAAAAATGGGCGACTAGTTGACTAAATGCTTACCGATCAACCACCCATTTACATTATTTGCTTAATCCCTTACCATATTCAGTATCGAAGCCTTCATTAAATCTTTTAACTTCGCCCCACAGAAAAAACGATTGACTTTCGGATTGAATGGCATGTACAGATCACCTGATAGAAACATTTGGCGAGGAAGAACTGACAAATACGATGGGCCAGACGGAGCTCGCTGGCACCATGTCATTCAAATGCTCGATCTGTCGAGGCCTATTGCGTCGGTTGCAGGTGAAAAGAAATTTGCGCTGCTCGGCTTTTGTTCCGACGAGGGCGTAAGAAAGAACTTTGGCAGGAGAGGGGCTTCTGAAGGGCCCTATACAATCAGAAAAATGGCAGCTAATTTGCCATGGCATAGTCAACCATCTGTTTCCCTTTTCGATGCTGGTGATGTCCTCTGTCCAAACGGCAACCTGGAAACGGTTCAAAAGCTATTAGGGCAAAAAGTGGCAACATTACTAGACACTGGCTATTTCCCTATTCTACTGGGAGGTGGGCATGAAATCGCCTACGGGCATTTTCTGGGAGCATTTGCCCATTGTCCCGATAAGAAGATCGGCATCATCAATCTCGATGCGCATTTCGATTTGCGAAACGACCCACATGCACCCACATCAGGCACGCCATTTTTGCAGATTGCTAATTTCCTGGGGCAGGAAGGAAAACCTTTCGACTATATGTGCCTCGGTATTCAACCCTCTGGCAATACCGCTGCCCTTTACAAGACTGCCCACCAGAAGAAAGTGAAATACCTGGAGGCAGGAACGCTCTTTCAGCTTTCCACAGCAGAGATAGAAAAGGTGATTCATAAGTTCACCAAGCCCCTCGACCATATCTACCTCACCATATGCCTCGACGTAATGGATGGCGCATTTGCGCCTGGGGTAAGTGCTCCGGCTGTGATGGGGCTGGCACCACAGCAGGTAGCAGAGTTGGTGCGCATCATTATGAGCACTGGTAAAGTACTCACCTGCGACGTTGCAGAAATGAACCCGGCCTTCGATCAGGATAACAGAACAGCGAAACTAGCGGCCAACCTGGTATTTCGGATCGTGAGCGAACTAAAACCTACAAAGTAGCGATCCCTTCTTAGTGCCTTGGCGACTTAGTGGCGTCCCTCTGCCAAATTGCTCACTGTTCCTCAATGCTGTACTAGTACCGCCAGGTTCATTTTCATCTTTTTGTTTCTTTGAGACTTTATGGAGCAAAAAAAGAACCTTCCCTAACACTGTGAAGAGGATTCTACTACCTAAGTGTGTGTTGAGGGAAGGTCACAATCAATCGAAAACCGAGAGCAAGATGGTTAGGCTTTCGAGGTTTGTAATCCCCCAAACTGAGGGAATTTTAAATTTCTCTGAAGAAATGAAATTTTTTCACACCCAAAAAAAGTTTTTTTTCGGCTGTTTTTGACCCTTACTATCCTCGTGATTTATTCCACCGCCAAACCACTCGGGCATATTTCAACCCACTAAAATTTTGATTTCTGCAAATCCTCTCTTTTTGGGTTAAAAAATAACCAAGGGAAGGGCTGTTTGTAAAATACTGATTAACAGGCCGTTGTATGAAATAATAATCCTTCTGCTTATAATTGATGAGGAAATAGGAATTAACCCAAATATTGATTGATATGGAACGACACCTTAATCACACAGTTGTAGCAGATCTTGAAACTGAATTGAAAGATACTTTCGCCAACATAAAAATGAGTGACCTGAACCTTCACGACATTACAATGGACGAGTTTGTTGAGCAGTTGAGTAAAAAATCTAAGCTCAGCAAAGAGAAAGTAACGGAGATGGTAGAAGAAAAGATCAACTACATCTACTCAAAAAGACTAGGATAATACCTTTTCTACTTAAATTACACCCTGATTATTGAAGAGGCTGCCCAAAAGGTGGCCTTTTTTTCGCTCTTTTACTTTCGGAAATACCATGTTCTAAAATCTCGACCGTCCTTCGGCTAACTCAGGTTCAAATCTGAACACAACTGTATCGTATCCGTACACATTTTTTAAAAAAGAACAACTTTAATTAACTGATAATCAAATGATTAAATAAGTGGCATATTCATTGGTAAATAGGAGATGGACTTGAAAAAATGGATATGTTTATAATGAGAAAAGTGAATGTGTGGTGTCTTTTGTTTGTGCCCTTATTTTCAATATTGGTGAGCCCGGCCTTTTCGCAAGCCGAACCCGAAGTTCTCACTCTAGAAAGGGCTATGGAGCTGGCGCTTCAGAATAATATAGATTTGAAGAGGGCGCAAAACAACGTAATTGCAGCCGTGTCAAACAAGCGGCAAGCAGTGATGAATTTTCTCCCGAATCTTAATGGCTCTATTGGCTATACTGTTTCTAATGGAACTAACTTTGACAATAACTCCGGCCAGTTCGTAACGACAACTTTTGAGCAGTCAAGCCCTACTTTAAGTTCCAATATGAACTTGTTTAGCGCTTTCTACAATCATCATTTGTTGCATAGAAGGGAGAATGAGCTGGAGTCGTCTGTTTACGCTCTTAGGTACTCTGAATTAATCGTAAGAGCCAATGTCTTGTTAAGGTTTCTTAATGTTTCACTTGATAGAGAAAATATCAAAAACTCCGAACGCAGGCTTGAACTGCTTCAATCGCAGCTTGAGCGTGAAGAAAAGCGTGAATCTGTCGGTGTAGCCAGCTTGGAGAATGTGTACAACTTCAGATCCCAGGTTGCAAACCAGAAGCTAACGCTTGTGGGCCTCGAAAACCAGTACAAAAGTGATTTTCTAGCGCTGATTCAAACGTTACAACTAAATGATCCTGAGAACTATGTGCTTCAGGATATCGAAGTGCAGGTTTCTGCGGAGGATACTCAGGTGGAACCATTTCAGCAAGTAATGGCGGAAGTTTTAGAGAACTCTTACAATGTCAAGAGCTCTTTTTATACCATGCAAGCGGCTAAAAATGCCTTGAAGGTGAGCCGCACCAGTTACTATCCTTCCGTTGGTATTGGCGCCGGAATCGGCACTCGATACTCGACCAACAATGATGGAGAGTTGTTCTCTCAGTACAAGACCTTTACAAACAATTACTATGGATTCCAGATAAGTGTGCCAATTTTCAACAACTTTTTGGTTAAGAACCAGGTTGCACAAGCAAAAGTGGGGATGTTTAACGCTGAACTGAACTACAAGCAGGCAATTTTGGATATAACAAATAGAATTCAGAGGGACTATCTGGATTTAGTTTCATCCATTACCTCCTATGAATCCGCTTTGGAAAACTTCGAAGCACAGGAGCAGACATTCAATTTCGTTCAAACCCGATTCGATACTGGTGCGACAGATTTCTATACATACCTAGAAAGCCTGAACAATAAAAACAATGCAGAGATTACGTTGATAAATGCGAAGTATAGCATAGCGTTTAGGAATAAAATTCTTGACTTGTTCAGGGGTATGTCATCCACTACAGAATAATTCATCCCTATAACTGGTATTAACGAAGGAGGTCAAAGCCTCCTTCTTTTTTTGTCCCAACCACACGATGACCAGTCAGCAGGGCATTTAAATACGTGTCAGGTAAACTGATTTCGTTTTTCTCGCTACTGTATAGATCCTGGATAAAAACACTGCCGCTACTTGTCAGGTAGAGCTGATTCTTCGAAAAACAAAAGAAGTCGCAAGGCGGACTGTCGATGATACCCTGATAAGTTCCGAGGTTGTCAAAATAAACAATGCCCCCGCTGTCCAGAGAAGCAAACAGCACATTCTGATATTCCCTGATGAAAAGAATCTTACCATCAACAGGTATTGATGCATTGAAAGGGATTTTCGACTGGATTTTTTGATCAATGGGGTCAAATTTAATCAGACCGTTGTACGATTCATCAACCAGCCAGAACGAGTTGTCTTGAGAGGGGCAGGCGAGCCGTATAAAGCTCTGAGACTTGCCAGTGAGGTCATACTCAGTAGTAGGCGACATAAACCTGTCGAGTATGACGATAGATTGAAACTCTTCGTAAAACAGAAAGGTCTTCAGCGGGTTCCAGGGATCGACTAGCGTGACCTGCCCCAGCCTCCTGGGAGAGTAGTTCACAATCTGTCTGCCTGTGGTGTCGTATTTGGCCACCGTACCGTTCGTGAAAGCAAGATAGAAGTCGCCTCTTCTGTCAACCGACTGAGCGGTAACAACTGGCCCGGGCACATTTTTTTCCACCACTGGCTGGGCCCGGCATAAGAAACCAGATAAGAGTAGAGCCAGACATGAGACAGCAGTCTTATTCAAACCTTTTGAGCTCAACTTTTTTCCCGTCAAATACCGCATAAGTACAGTGGTTGATCCACTCTCCTAAGTTAATGTATCTGCTGCTCTTCCCAACTTCCAGGTCAAGCGGAAGGTGCCTGTGCCCAAAAATATAATAGTCGTGGTGCTCTTTGGCTTCAGCTTCTTTGCAATATGTCCAAAGCCATTCGTCATCCCCCAGAAAGGCCTCGTCGTACTTCAGGTTGCTGATCCTGCTGTTGCTCGACCATTTGTGAGCGATGGCCATTCCCACATTGGGGTGCAGCCATTTGAATGCCCACTGGCAAAGCTTGTTCCTGAAAATCTTCTTAAGAAATTTATATCGATAGTCGCCAGGCCCAAGACCATCGCCGTGACCCACCAGCAGCTTTACACTATTGACGACGTAGCTCTTGTTTTCATGGTACACGGGTATTCCAAACTCTTCGGTAAAGTAGCTGGCCATCCACATATCGTGGTTGCCTGAGAAAAAGATGACTGGAATGTCCTTATCGACCAGCTCAGCAATTTTTCCCTGAAACCGGGCAAAGCCTTTGGGGATTACATGGTTGTACTCAAACCAGAAATCAAAAATATCGCCAACAAGAAAGATGGCGGCGGCAGAGTCTTCGATACTTCCCAGCCATTTTACCACTTTGTTCTCCCTTTCCCGGCTCTTTGTTTGGTTGGGAGCCCCAAGGTGAAAATCACTCGCAAAATAGATCAATTTCCCATCCGGGAGGGTACCGTTGTCAAACTGCATATGGGTACAAAATAAAAAGATCAGGCGTTAACCTGATCTTTGAATCAAATATTATTTATTGAAGATTACTTTTTGGTTGTATCCTCAACTACGTCTGAGGTCTCTTCATTTGTAACTTCCTCTGCTACCGATTTTTTCAAAGCTTCAACTTCGTCATCTGTTTTTTCTGCTTCTTCGGTCAGCGCTTCTACTGTTTCTCCGTTGGTAGTGTTATTCGTAAAAGCCTGGTAAGTCGTTTGCTTTTCAAAAGGACGCTTGCCTATCAGTCTTTCCAAATCATTCTGGAAAATGATTTCCTTCTCCAGAAGCTCTTTGGCTATAACCTCAAGCTCTTTCTTATGCTTGGTTAGCATTTTCTTAGTGCGCTCATAGGCAGTAGAAATTATGCTTCTCACTTCTGAGTCTATGGTTTCAGCAGTTGATTCCGAATAGGGCTTATTGAAGGCATATTCTGACTGCTTTGAGTCATAGAAAGACACGTTGCCAATTTTATCATTCATGCCATAGATCGTCACAATGCTGTAGGCCATCTTGGTTACCCTCTCCAAGTCGCTTAGAGCGCCTGTCGATATTTTACCAAAAATAATCTCCTCAGCGGCACGACCACCCAGAGCCATACTCATTTCATCCAGCAACTGCTCAGTTTGATACAAAAACTGCTCCTTTGGCAAGTACTGAGCATACCCGAGCGCAGCAATACCACGGGGAACAATGGATACTTTCACCAAAGGATCGGCGTGCTCAAGGAACCAACCCGCTACTGCGTGACCAGCTTCGTGGTAGGCAACAATTTTCTTCTCTTCGGGCGAAATGATTTTTGTCTTTTTCTCCAGACCACCAATAACTCTGTCAATGGCATCCTGAAAGTCCTGCATGTCAACGGCCTCTTTGTCCCTTCTGGCTGCGATAAGTGCGGCCTCGTTGCACACGTTGGCAATTTCAGCACCGGCAAAGCCCGGAGTTTGTGCAGCCAGTTTTTTCACGTCCACGTCTTTCGACATCTTAATAGGCTTCAAATGCACTTTGAAAATAGCCTCTCTGCCAATTACATCTGGCTTATCAATACTGATTTGGCGGTCAAACCGGCCCGGTCTAAGCAGTGCACTGTCAAGCACGTCAGGACGGTTAGTAGCCGCCAGGATGATCACACCCGAGTCGGTAGCAAAGCCATCCATTTCAACCAGCAGCGAGTTCAGCGTATTCTCTCTTTCATCATTGGAGCCAGGCACCTGGCCTCTGCCTCTTGACCGACCAATAGCGTCAATCTCATCTATAAACACGATACATGGTGCTTTTTCTTTGGCTTGCTTGAATAGGTCACGTACTCTTGCAGCACCTACACCCACAAACATTTCCACAAAGTCGGAACCCGAAAGTGAGAAGAAAGGCACAGCAGCTTCACCAGCTACCGCTTTCGCCAAAAGTGTTTTACCTGTGCCCGGAGGGCCTACCAGCAAAGCACCCTTTGGTATTTTACCGCCCAGCTTAGTAAACTTGGCTGGGTTCTTAAGAAAGTCTACGATCTCTTTTACTTCTTCCTTGGCCTCGTCAAGTCCTGCCACATCCACAAAGGTGATCTTCACCTTATTTTCAGCATCAAACAGTGCGGCTCTTGACTTTCCAATATTGAATATTTGTCCGCCCGGTCCGCCGCCGCCTGTCATCCGGCGCATCAAGAACCAGAAACCGAACAGGATCAGGAACAAGAAACCCCAGTTAAAGAAAATGTTGGTGATGTCAGATCCTTCCTCTATTTTGTACTCAATTCTCTGGTTGTCAGGCAACCCTTTCTCAATCTCCCTAAACTTCTCATCGAAGTTGTCGGCCGAAATGATCTTGAATTTGTAGTGTGGTCCCTGGCTGAGCGAGAAAGGATTTCTCTGCTCCAACTCTACTTTGTACTTACTGTTATTGAGTGCTTCTTCCTTTAGTGTTACCTCAACAAGGTTTTGCGTTCTTAACAGCACGACTCCTTTCACATCATTGCTAAGCAGCATTTGCTCAAACCTCTTTTGCGAAATGGTTACTGATGAAGAACTATTGTTGAAATAAGTAATTCCCAGCACTACCGCCAGAAGAGTTAGAATCACCCAAATTTGATAATTGGGTCTCTGGGGAGGCTTTGGAATCAGGTTTTTCCTCGGTCTATCTTGATTTGCCATTCTTTAATCTTTCTAAATCTAAATCATTGTACAGATTGATAAAACGCTTTTCTATCGCTAATGTTCCTTAGTTGTGCGAGCTTTCCACCGGAGTGATCACCGCATCTCCCCAAAGCTCTTCCAGCGAATAGAAATCACGCTTATCTTTTTTGAATATGTGGGCTACCACATCTATGTAATCCAAAAGGATCCACTCCTTGTTTTGCTTGCCTTCTTTTTTCCAGGGGGACTGTTTTGAAGCTTTATAAACGAATTCTTCTACAGAATCACAAATGGCATCTATTTGAGTGTCCGAGTTGCCAGAACAGATAATGAAATAATCAGCTACCGCATTTTTTACATTTCTCAAATCCAAAACTACTATGTCGTGGGCTTTCTTTTCTGCCATTCCCTGCACCACCAAATCGTTGAGTTCAACCGTTTTAGGTTCAACTGACATTTTGCCCTTTTTTACTGTCATTCAAAACATTTTACTTTGTCTACAAAACTACGAAAAAAGATTGCACAAAATTTTCTCCAAAAATCTCTTTATAGGCAAAAAGGTGGTTTACCTGCCAAAATGTCACTCAACCAACTCTGTAGCTACACAATTGGCCGAAATTGAGCATGTCAACGAAGGTACAGTTGTGATCGCCGACGAGCAATTGGCAGGCCGGGGCCAAAGAGGCAACACCTGGGAATCGGAGCCAGGTAAAAATATCATGATGTCTGTGGTGCTAAAGCCCACTTTCTTAAAACCCTCGCAGCAGTTTTTTTTAAACATCATTGTGTCAATTGCAGTTAAAAAGACGCTAAGCGAATTTGGACTTGAGAATGTAAAAGTCAAATGGCCCAACGATATATATGCAGGCAACAAGAAGATTACCGGCATCCTGATTGAAAGCACGCTGAAAGGAAGCATGATCGAAACTTCAGTTGTGGGAGTAGGCTTAAACGTGAATCAATTGGGATTTACCTCAGAGAAAGCAACCTCAATGGCGCTTGAAATGGGAAACGACCTGGACAAGGAGCTTGTGCTGGAGAAGTTGTCCCGGAATATTGAGTCTTTATATCTTCAGCTCAAAGGTGGTGCTTCTGAGAAACTACAGTCAGACTATTTGAAGTCTATGATTGGGTGGGGAGAACGAAGATTGTATCGTGACAAAGAGGAAACGTTTGAAGCAGAAATTCTTGGAGTTTCGGCGCTTGGAAAGCTTAGGGTTGAGCGGGGAGAGGGAGTGAAGGAGTATGACTTGAAAGAGATAGAGTTTCTGTGGGAGTAACTACTTCTTAAAAACTTCTTCCGTTTGGCTTACAAAAAGTTATGCGCTACTTTTGTATCGATTTATAAATCAATATTATCATAAAATGATTGAAACAAGTCTTAATTACAAAGTAAAAGACATTTCACTGGCCGATTGGGGCAGGAAAGAAATCCGTCTGGCAGAAGCCGAAATGCCTGGTTTGATGGCACTTCGGGAAGAATATGGCGTTTCCAAGCCTCTTAAAGGAGCCCGTATTGCAGGTTGTTTGCATATGACCATTCAAACAGCCGTTCTTATTGAAACGCTGGTTGAACTGGGTGCAGATGTTACCTGGTCTTCTTGCAATATATTTTCTACACAGGATCATGCCGCAGCTGCAATTGCCGAGGCTGGCATCCCGGTGTTTGCATGGAAAGGCATGAATGCCGAAGAGTTTGACTGGTGTATCGAGCAGACACTATTTTTCGGTGAGGACAGGAAGCCTCTCAATATGATCCTTGACGATGGCGGAGACCTTACTAATATGGTATTGGATAAATACCCTGAGATGGTAACTGGCATTAAAGGTCTTTCTGAGGAAACTACCACAGGTGTTCACCGCTTGTACGAGAGAATGAAAAAGGGCACCTTGCCCATGCCTGCAATCAACGTGAACGACTCTGTGACCAAGTCTAAGTTTGACAATAAATATGGTTGCCGTGAGTCGTTGGTGGATGCCATTCGCAGAGCTACCGACGTAATGATGGCTGGTAAAGTAGCTGTTGTTGCTGGATTTGGTGACGTAGGAAAAGGTTCTGCTGAGTCGCTTAAGAGCTGTGGTGTGAGGGTGATTGTGTCTGAGATCGACCCTATCTGCGCTTTGCAGGCGGCGATGGAAGGATACGAAGTGAAGAAAATGGCTACTGCCGTTAAAGAAGCTGATATCATTGTAACCGCTACAGGCAACAAGGACATCATCAAAGAAGAGCACTTCAGAAGCATGAAGGACAAGGCTATTGTTTGTAACATTGGCCACTTTGACAATGAAATTGATATGGCATGGTTAAATGGGAACTACGGTCAGACTAAAGTTGTCATCAAGCCGCAGGTAGATCTTTACAATATCGAAGGATCAGAAATACTTGTGTTGGCCGAAGGCCGGTTGGTAAACCTTGGCTGTGCCACTGGGCACCCATCTTTTGTAATGTCAAATAGCTTTACCAATCAGGTGTTGGCGCAATTGGAGCTTTGGACAAACACCGACAAGTACGAAAATGCAGTGTACACATTGCCGAAGCACCTCGACGAGAAGGTGGCGAGACTGCACCTGGCCAAGATTGGCTGCGAGCTTGACACACTTAGCCCAGATCAGGCAGAGTACATCGGCGTTTCTCTTGAAGGCCCATACAAGCCTGATTATTACCGTTACTAAAATTACTGACATAATTTCATGACAGAGAAAAGGCCCCCAAAAGGGCCTTTTTTTATTATATTGAACGAAAGTAGGCGAAAACAGTCCGTATTTCGCAAATTGGGCTGGTTAACAAACCCGGGTGATTTGTCGTATTATGTAAAAAGAGATTGATTCTAAATAGCCCGCCAGTTGGGCAAGGAATTTGCTGAATTCATTGACATGTCAACAACCGTAACAGAAACCATGGAAGGGCCAAAGCGGCACAGCTATAGTGACTCAAAGAAGATGAAGATCTTCAACGGGGAATTTTTGCCGCATATTGACTCGATGTACAATTTTGCTTATCGTCTTACTTTTGACGACGATGAGGCAAAGGATCTTGTGCAGGAAACTTATTTCAAAGCATTTCGATTTATAGATTCATTTCAGGAAGGAACCAACGCCAAGGCGTGGTTGTTCCGAATCTTGAAGAATAGCTTCATCAACGACTTCAGGAAGAAAAGCAAGGAGCCTGCGAAAGTTGACTATCAGGAAGTTGAAACTTATTACAACTCAGATGATGTTGATGAACATATAACGGTCGACCTGAGAGTAGACGCTTTGCAAAACATGATTGGTGATGAAGTCTCCAATGCGCTGAATGCGCTGGATGTCGATTTCAGAACAGTAATCATACTTTGTGACCTGGAAGGTTTTACCTACGAAGAGATGGCGAAGATTCTCGACATTCCAATAGGTACCGTGAGATCGAGATTGCACAGAGCTAGAAATCTACTCAAGGAGAAGCTAAAATCATATGCTCAGACAATGGGCTACAAATAATTTTTTTCGTAATTTTCGTGATTGAAATTGACAGAGAATGGAACAAAGTTCTGCAAAGGAAGGCTGCAAGGAGTCAGTGAAATGTATTGAAATTTTGCATCTGCTACTTGATAATGAGGCATCGCCAACTCAGGAAGACTATTTGCGGAGTCACCTCGACAGTTGCCTGCCCTGTTTGAAAAACTATAAAGTTGAAACGGAGATTCGAAACATTTTGCGTACTAAGCTTGAAAAGCGTGAAGTCCCTGCAGATTTGCTCAATTCAATAAAATCGAAAATTTCTGTTTCTCTTGCCCCTGAAGGTTAATGCGCAAAGCAATTATTTTTACTGCTCCGTCAGGTTCTGGTAAAACAACACTGGTAAAACATCTTTTAGATCATATTCCTTCTCTTGCCTTTTCCATTTCGGCCACAACAAGGAAGCCTCGAAACCATGAGGTGAATGGAAAAGACTATTACTTCCTCTCGTTTAGTGATTTCCAGAGTAAGATAGAAAGGGACGAATTTGTAGAATGGGAAGAGGTTTACAATGGATCCTTTTACGGCACACTCAAGGAAGAGATTGACAGGATATGGGCTTTGGGCAAAGATGTGATTTTTGATGTGGAAGTGCACGGTGCGCTGAACCTTAAGAAATACTTTGGAGACGATGCCCTGGCGGTATTTGTCAGAGTGCCTGATTTGAACACACTTCAGGAAAGACTTCAAAAGCGTGATACTGAAACTGCAGACACACTCGAAAAACGCCTTCAGAAGGCTAAATATGAAATGACCTTCGAAAAACGACTGGACGTGACAGTGCTCAATGACGACTTGCAGAAGGCGAAAGACATGTCTCTACAAATTGTGAAAGATTTTTTAGCTTAGCCTTTCGAATCACCTTCGCTGGCGTGTGACGAGGTACTGCCAGGAACAAAACATCAATCTATTGGATATCGGTCTCTATTTTGGTTCATTTAATCCTATCCATGTTGGGCACCTCATTATTGCCAACACTATGTTGGAGAATACCGAAATTGAAGAGGTGTGGTTTGTTGTAAGCCCTCAGAACCCATTGAAGAGACGAAGCAACCTGGAGCATGAGTTTGACAGGTTCAACCTGGTGCAGGCCGCTATTCACGACAATTATCATTTCAAAGTTACTGATGTTGAGTTTCACATGCCCAAACCCAGCTATACGGTGGATACCCTTGCATATTTAACGGACAAGCACCCGCAGCATAAATTCAAGCTGATAATAGGGGAGGACAACCTCACCTCTTTTCCTAAATGGAAAAACTTTAATGTCATTTTAGAAAACCACGGGCTGCTTGTGTACCCACGGCCCCAGTCGAATCCGTCCGAGCTTAGAGATCACCCAAACGTAAAAATTGTTGATGCTCCTTTGCTAGACATATCGGCCACATTTATTCGGAAACAAATAAAAATGGGCAAGTCTGTCAAGTACCTGATCCCGGACAGCGTGAATGAAATGATAGGACGGAAGAAACTTTATTTATAATGCAAAAAAAGAGCTGTGTTTGAATACCACAGCTCCCCAATGATTGAGTATTGTCGGGCGGTGCTACACCGTCATGATCTCCACCTCTTTGGCATCTACAAGTTTGTCGATTTTTACTGAGTGCGAATCGGTAAGCTTTTGCACTTCATCCTCAGCCCTTTTCACATCGTCTTCAGCAGCCCCCTCTTTCATCAGCTTTCTGATCGATTCGTTGGCATCCTTCCTGATATTTCTCACACTCACTTTGGCAGTTTCTGCCTCCGCTTTTACTTGTTTGACAAGGTTTTTTCTTCTTTCCTCTGTTAAGGGCGGAACGTTGATCATTACCATCTCCCCGTTGTTTTGGGGGTTTAGGCCCAGGTCGCTATTGATGATCGATTTTTCAATTTCTGAGATCATGTTCTTTTCCCAGGGCTTAATGGCAAGTGTTCTGGCATCGGGCGTATTAACAGAGGCAACTTGCTGTATGGGAGTCATGGCGCCATAGTAATCGACCATGATACCATCAAGCATGTTGGGCATCGCTTTTCCAGCCCTTATTTTTGCAAGCTCTGCCGAAAAATGGACAATCGCCTTGTCCATCAAATCTTTTGCTTCCTCTAGAAATAGTTGTATCTCCTCGTTCATTCTTAAAAACGTTAATTTATCAGAGTGCCCACTTCCTCGCCTTTCACAACATTAATGAGGTTGCCGGGCTTGTTCATATCAAATACAATAATCGGTAGATTGTTTTCCTGACATAGCGTAAAGGCGGTCATGTCCATCACGTTCAATCCTTTCTCATAAACTTCCTGAAAAGAAATCTGAGCGTATCTGGTGGCATTTGGATCTTTTTCTGGGTCAGCTGAGTAAACGCCGTCAACTCGGGTGCCTTTTAGTACAACGTCGGCTTCAATTTCGATTGCTCTCAAACTGGCCGTCGAGTCCGTTGTGAAGTAGGGATTGCCTATGCCCGCTCCAAAAATCACGATCCTTCCCTTTTCGAGATGCCTGATGGCTCTTCTCCTGATAAAAGGCTCACAAACTTGCTCCATTTTTATACCTGACATAAGGCGGGTAAACATACCATGGGCCTCAAGTGCACTTTGCAGTGCCATAGCATTAATCACTGTTGCCAGCATGCCCATATAGTCGCCTTGAACCCTGTCAATCCCAATAGTAGATGATTGTACGCCACGGAAGATATTACCACCACCAATAACAATGGCTACTTCAAGGCCCTCATCCTTTACTTTTCTTATTTCCTGGGCATATTGTTCAAGTTGTGCGGGGTCAATGCCATATTTCTGACCACCCATGAGTGCCTCGCCGCTTAGTTTTAGTAATATTCGTTTGTATTTCATAGAGCCGGTCTTCCGTGCTTTTGTATGGGGTAAAAGAATGGTTAAATCAGGCAAATATAAATGAAAGCCTTCGACTATGCCTTAGGAAAATGTAATTAGTACCTGATTTTTTTCAACGCTTTGCCCTTTTTCAACAGAGATAGCCTTGATAATTCCATCACCAGGCGATTTAAGCACATTTTCCATTTTCATCGCTTCCAGAATCAGGATGGGGTCGCCCTGATGAACCTCCTGGCCCTCACTCACCTTTATTTCGTGGATAAGCCCTGGCATGGGCGCTTTCAGGTCGTTGGCTTTTTTTGCCGTGGTATTTGATATACCCAGTTTTTCAAGTAAAATATCCATCTTGTCTTTGATAGTCACGTCCACCTTTTTTCCGTTTACCAACAACGAAACTATTTTCGAAGCCTTGTCGGTGCCAACTATTTCTATCTCAAAAGCTTTCCCACTCTTTATTACATGATAGTGATTTGGCTTCACCTCAACTACCTCATGATTAAATAAGTCGCCATTCAGGTAGACCTCCCCATTTGTTCGGTAGTCAACGTCGATTTCTTTTTGACCTTTTATAAGTACCTTCGCCATGAATTCTTTTTTGGCAAAATACGACATAATATTTTGTGATGATATGGGCAGGAACACTTTAGAAGGAAAGCTTGGGTCGGGAACAGCATTGCTCTCAGTCGCATGTATATTATTATTGACAATGGTTGGCTGTAGGTCTTCCTATCAGGCTTCGTCAAACGTCGCTGGCGCTGAGGAGGTGTTGGTTGAGATAGATTTGCCTCCGTACCAACCCGCCAGCCCCAGGTTTTTCGATATCCTGCACACCCGGCTTGACCTGGAATTCAATTGGGAAAAGAAATGGGTGATCGGTCAGGCTGACATCGCCCTCAAGCCGCACTTCTATCCTCAGAACCAACTGATGTTGGATGCAAAAAGCTTTGAAATAATCGGGTGTGATTTAGTGCAGAATTCAGCCACGGCTCCTTTGGAGTTCCAGTACGACGGTGAGTCTGTGTACATCAATTTGGAAAAGGACTATAAGAGATCGGACACACTGTCAATCAGGTTAAAGTACATCGCTAAGCCATATGAGCAGGCAGCGCAGACCGGGCAGGCAGTAACCTCCGACCGGGGGGTGTTCTTTGTCAACCCGACTGGTGCTGATACATTGAAGCCGAGGCAATTATGGACGCAAGGGGAAACTCAATTCAATTCCCGTTGGTTTCCCACCATAGATGCGCCTAATGAAAGGTTTACTCAGGAGATTTTCCTGACCGTTGACTCTTCGCTAACCACGTTATCCAATGGCGTGCTTCAATCCTCTGATTATTTGGGAAACGGCCTTAAGAAAGACCATTGGAAACTCGATAAGCCACATGCGCCTTATCTGGCCATGATTGCGGTTGGCAACTTTGCGAAGGTCGACGATTGGGCCGATTCACTCCAGCTGTCTTATTATGTAGAGCCGGCTTTTGAAAAATATGCCAAAGACATTTTTGGCAACACGCCAGAAATGATTGCTTACTTTTCGCAGGTGCTGGGCTATCCTTATCCCTGGGCCAGGTACGACCAGATTGTCGTCAGAGACTATGTTTCTGGCGCTATGGAGAATACAACGGCATCCGTTTTCATGGAAGACCTTCAGGTGAGCAGGAGGGAGCTGCTTGACGATCATTGGGACGGCATCATTGCACATGAACTCTTTCACCAGTGGTTTGGTGACCTGGTCACCTGCGAGTCATGGGCCAACCTGGCGCTGAATGAAGGCTTTGCCAATTACAGCGAATACATGTGGAACGAGCACAAGTACGGAAAGGAAGAAGCGGACTATAATTTATGGATCGAGAAAGACAATTACCTGGCCGAGGTAGCCGACGGCAAGGTCGACCCCATCATTAACTATTTCTACGAAAATCCCGACGACCTGTTTGATAGCCACCGCTATTCAAAGGCCGGCCTTGTGCTGCACATGCTTCGAAACTATACGGGGGATGAGGCTTTCTATGCTTCACTCAACCATTACTTAAAGGCAAATGCCTATCAGTCAGTCGAAATTGATGATCTGCGAAAATCTTTTGAGGCTGTCACAGGTGAAGATTTGCAATGGTTCTTCGAGCAGTGGTTCGAACTGCCGGGGCATCCGGTTTTGGAGGTATCGACATCCTATGCCAATGATAGCCTCACTATCAACATCAATCAATTGCAGGTGTCCGATTCGATTGGGCTCTTTGTTTTCCCCCTGGATATTAAAATTTGGGAAGGTGCCACCAGCACAACCCATGAATTGCTAGTCGATGCTCCAGAGATTACGGTGACTTTGCCGCTGCCGCAGGAACCAACGCTGGTGGAGGTTGACCCGGAAAGGGTTTTGCTAGCCGAAATTTATCAGCCCAAAACAAGCCAGGAGTTGCTGATGGCCTTTTCTAATGGCAGTTCATTTGCTCTTCGAAGAGAAGCGCTGGAAACCCTCTTCTCTGAAGGCGACTCCATTACGATAGGCAAGGCTGCGATGCTCGGTTTGGCAGACGTATCCCCACGCCTGCGAGAGATGACACTGGATAATTTGGTTGGCCGGGGCCACCTGACTAATCCTGACATGGCAAGGGCTGTACAAAAACTCACCACCGACAGCCGTTCGCTGGTGAGGGCCGCAGCTTTCAGTGCATACAGCGAAACGCAATCGAGCGATATAGATGAGGTGATGATGAAGGCACTTGCTGATTCTTCTTATAGTGTGATAGGGGCTGGTCTTGAGGTGCTGCTTCAGGATTATGTAGAAGATCCAATTTGGCTCAGGGAGTTTCTTGGCTTGACACACCTTAATATAGCAGCACCCATTGCAGGTTACTACAATCAGCAGGTGAAAGAGGGGCATCTTAACTGGTACAATAAGAACCTGCTTAGCTTTCGTGGCATGGATCGCTGGATGTTTCTGCAGTACTATATAGAGTACGTAGTGTTGACAGACCTCTTCAAGGATGAGTCAACAGCGAAGGTGCTTACGTATATTGCTACTAACGACAACGAATATTATAATCGAATTGCGGCTTTCCAGTCGATGACACTGGTGATTCCGGAAACCCCCGAAAACAGGAAGATACTGGCCTCAATCGCTGCAAAGGAGGAAGACCAGCGAGCGAAAGCCGTCATGAACAGCTTACTTGCTGCCGAAGGGAACTAAAGAAGTTGAAGTTCACCAGGAATATTTTCTACTTTTTAAATCAATTATTTGAATAAAACCAAAAAGCGTATAATTTTGCACTTCCTTTTAGAAACAGGCCCTTAACAGGCCTTTTTTTAACGGTTGTTCTTAGTCATTTTGTTTGATATGGGGGAATACCAAAGCGGCCAACTGGGGCAGACTGTAAATCTGCTGACTTATGTCTTCAGAGGTTCGAATCCTCTTTCCCCCACAGCGAAAGTTCTTTGTTTAGGACGTGTAATTGTATAACTTGCACGCCCTCTGAGCGAGGGACGTCAAACTTAGTACATTATGCGGGCGTAGCTCAGTTGGTAGAGCGACAGCCTTCCAAGCTGTAGGTCGCCGGTTCGAACCTGGTCGCCCGCTCTAGACAAAGAACATAAGAGGTGGAGTCATTCATCATTTATGTTCTTGTTTAATTTATGAACCGTAGTGCTAGGATACCTGTGACGCTGATAATTTCTGGTTCAGGTAGCAGCTCAGCGGGTCAGGCATTGGCGGTGGAAGCCAAAGTCTTTTTTGCCGTTGTAGCTCAGAGGTAGAGCACTTCCTTGGTAAGGAAGAGGTCACGGGTTCAATTCCCGTCAACGGCTCTCTGTATTTTGAACATCTATTAACTGATATATTAATAACTAAATCGAGGATTATCAAATATGGCAAAAGCAAACTTTGATCGTTCTAAACCGCACGTAAATATTGGCACCATCGGTCACGTTGACCACGGTAAAACCACTTTGACGGCTGCTATTTCTGCAGTTCTTGCGGGTAAAGGACTGGCCGAAATTAAAGACTTCTCAGCGATCGATAACGCTCCAGAAGAAAAAGAAAGAGGTATTACTATCAATACTTCGCACATCGAGTACCAAACTGAAAAGAGACACTACGCTCACGTGGATTGTCCTGGTCACGCTGACTATGTGAAGAACATGGTTACTGGTGCTGCGCAAATGGACGGAGCGATCATCGTAGTGGCTGCGACTGACGGACCAATGCCGCAAACTAGAGAGCACATCCTTCTTTCTCGTCAGGTAGGTGTTCCTGCGCTTGTGGTTTTCATGAACAAAGTCGATTTGGTAGATGATCCAGAACTTCTTGAGCTTGTTGAAATGGAAATCAGAGAGCTTCTTACTTACTATGACTTCCCAGGCGATACTATTCCTGTTATTCAGGGATCGGCTCTAGGCGCACTTAACGGTGAAGCTAAGTGGGTGGCTAAAGTAGAAGAGCTTATGACCGCTGTGGATGAGCACATTCCACTTCCTGAAAGAGCGATCGACAAGGATTTCCTTATGCCTGTTGAAGACGTGTTCTCAATTACTGGTCGTGGTACAGTTGCCACTGGTAGAATTGAAAGAGGTGTAACCAACACAGGTGATGCAGTTGACATCATAGGTATGGGTGCTGAGGGGCTTAAGTCTACCATCACTGGTGTTGAGATGTTCCGTAAGATTTTGGATAGAGGTGAAGCTGGTGACAACGTAGGTCTGCTACTTAGAGGTATTGAGAAGTCTCAAATCCGTCGTGGTATGATCATCTGTAAGCCAGGTTCTGTGAAGCCTCACGCTCACTTCAAGGCTGAAGTTTACGTTCTTTCTAAAGAAGAAGGTGGACGTCACACTCCTTTCTTCAACAGATACAGACCTCAGTTCTACTTGAGAACTACTGACGTAACTGGTGAGATTACTCTTCCTGCAAACGTAGAAATGGTAATGCCTGGTGATAACATCACTATCGAGGTAAAACTGCTTAACCCGGTTGCTCTTGAGAAAGGTCTAAGATTCGCCATCAGAGAAGGCGGCAGAACCGTTGGTTCTGGTCAGGTAACTGAAATTCTTGACTAAGTTTTTAAATAGCTAAATGCGTTTCATCTTAATGGTGAAACGCATTTGCATATAATAAAACATTATCATACCTTTGCAGTCCGTTTTTCGGGCTGCATTCGTTAAACGGGTGTAGTTCAAGGGTAGAATAGCGGTCTCCAAAACCGTTGATGGGAGTTCGAATCTCTCCACCCGTGCTATAAAAACCGGAAGAATATATGAATAAACTGGTTGCGTTCGTAAAGGAGTCTTATGACGAGATGAGAACCAAGGTAACTTGGCCTAAATACTCTGAACTTCAGGGTAGCTCCGTGCTGGTGTTGGTGGCATCACTAATATTTGCTTTGTTCATCGGTGTTGTAGATTTGGCGTTTGAAAACGCATTGAAATGGTTTTATAACGCCTTTTAATAGGCAGTATAAATATAGTGAAGGATGGGAGAAATTAATTGGTACGTGGTAAGAGCGGTAAGCGGGCAGGAGAAGAAAGTAAAGACCTACCTGGAGACTGAGATTACCAGACAAAATCTGGAGGAAACTATTCCTCAGGTTTTAATTCCGTCCGAGAAAGTATACGAAATGCGTAATGGTAAAAAGCGTGTAAGAGAGCGTAACTTTTTTCCAGGTTACATCATCATCGCCGCTGACCTTTCGCATGGAGAAATACTTCACACAATAACGAATATCCCTGGTGTAATAGGGTTTCTGGGTTCCAGAGACAAAACGAAAGCACCAGTACCTCTTAGGCAGAATGAAGTGAACCGGATACTTGGAAAAGTAGACGAGATGGATGAGGCCGAAGAGAAATTAGATACACCTTTTATAGTAGGTGAAATAGTGAAGGTGATGGATGGGCCATTTAGTGGTTTCACAGGAACGGTTGAGGAAGTATTCGAAGAAAGAAGAAAGCTTAATGTGATGGTGAAAATATTTGGCCGGAACACACCAGTTGAATTGAATTATTTCCAGGTAGAAAAACAGGATTAATAAAATGGCTAAAGAAATTAGCGGGTACTTGAAACTTCAAGTGCGTGGTGGACAAGCCAACCCTGCACCCCCGATTGGTCCGGCTTTAGGTAGCAAGGGTCTTAACATAATGGAGTTCTGCAAGCAGTTTAACGCTAGAACGCAGGAAAAGCAAGGTATGGTTCTTCCGGTATTAGTAACCATCTATACCGACAAATCTTTTGACTTTGTAATCAAGACGCCTCCTGCGCCAGTGTTGATAATGGAGGCTTCAAAGGTTAAAAAGGGATCTGCTGAACCCAACAGGGACAAAGTAGGATCAGTTACATGGGATCAGGTGAAGCAAATTGCTGAAACTAAGATGCCTGACCTGAACGCATTTACCGTAGAGTCTGCCATGAAAATGGTGGCTGGTACTGCAAGAAGCATGGGTGTTAGGGTAACAGGAGCTGCTCCTTGGGATAATTAATCAGAGAGAAATGGCAAAGCTTACTAAGAATCAAAAGGCCATTGCGGCCAAAATAGATATCAGCAAAGAGTATGGTGTTGATGACGCCGCTAAACTGGTGAAGGACATTACCTTCACTAAGTTTGATGCTTCTGTTGATCTTGACATCAGACTTGGAGTAGACCCTCGTAAAGCTGACCAAATGGTAAGAGGCGTAGTTGCCCTGCCTCATGGTATCGGTAAAGAGGTGAAGGTATTAGTGCTTTGCACACCTGACAAAGAGCAGGAAGCAAAAGACGCAGGTGCCGACTTCGTTGGTCTTGATGACTATATTAAGAAAATTGAAGGTGGTTGGACGGATATCGATGTGATCGTTACCATGCCAACCGTGATGGCTAAAGTGGGTAAGTTGGGAAGAGTGCTGGGACCACGTGGTTTGATGCCTAACCCTAAATCAGGTACTGTTACTTTGGATGTTGGAAAAGCTGTAAAAGAAGTAAAAGCTGGTAAAATCGACTTTAAAGTTGACAAAACCGGTATCATCCATGCCAGTATTGGCAAGGTGTCTTTCCCAGCTGATCAGATCAGGGACAATGCGATGGAAATGATTCAGACCATTGCTCGTCTGAAGCCAAGTTCGTCTAAAGGCACGTACTTCAAAAGTATCCACCTTTCTAGCACCATGAGTGCAGGCATCACTATTGATAAAAATACGATAGGAGGGATTTAATCATGACAAGAGAAGATAAGGCAGTGCTCATTGAAGAGCTGAAAGAGAAGTTTTCCAACAATGGTCACTTCTATATTACTGATGCTTCCGGTCTTTCTGTTGCTGAAGTGAACAACTTCAGAGGTAAGTGCTTTGATAGCGGAGTTGAATACCGTGTAATCAAGAATTCACTTATCAGAAAGGCACTTGAGTCACTTGATGGTGATTTCTCACCACTCAATGACACAGCTTTGAAAGGATTTTCAGGCGTTCTTTTCTCAAAAGAAGACGCAAAGGCTCCTGCGAAACTTATCAAAGACTTCAAAAAAGCGGATAAAGAAAGTCGACCTAAATTAAAGGCTGCTTCCATAGAAAAGGATTTATTCATCGGTGAACAGCATCTGGATATGCTTATTAGCTTGAAGTCTAAGTCCGAACTGATCGGAGAGGTAATTGGATTGCTCCAATCTCCGGCCAAAAACGTGATCGGCGCTCTTCAGAGTGGTCAGCACAAACTGGCAGGTATCGTAAAGACCCTGTCAGAAAAAGAATCATAAACGAACGTAGAAACAATTTAATTATTTTCAAAAATGGCAGATTTGAAAGCATTCGCAGAGCAACTGGTTAATCTTTCTGTAAAAGAAGTTAACGAACTTGCGGCAATTCTTAAAGATGAGTATGGCATTGAGCCAGCCGCTGCTGCAGCTCCGGTAGCAGTTGCAGGTGGTGCTGCTGCAGGTGGTGGAGACGCCGCTGCAGAAGAGAAAAACTCATTTGATGTTATCCTTAAGTCAGCGGGAGCTGCTAAGCTTGCAGTTGTTAAGCTTGTGAAGGACCTTACTGGACTTGGCTTGAAAGAAGCTAAAGAACTAGTCGACGGCGCTCCTAAAGCAGTGAAAGAAGGCGTTGCTAAAGATGAGGCTGAAGCCCTTAAAAAGCAGCTGGAAGAAGCTGGAGCTGAAGTAGAATTGAAATAATTTACTTTGCCACTTTTAGGTGGTGGCTCCAAGATAATAGACCTGGCTAGTGCGTCAGGTCTTTTCCTGTTTGTGCTAATTTAGCTACAGGAAGAAATTTACAACAGGGTTTATCCTTCTATTAAGAACTAAATCTTTAAAGCTTTGGCTAATAAAAAGACATCCGAAAGAATCAATTTCTCTTCCATTAAGCCAGTTATAGATTATCCTGATTTTCTTGACGTGCAACTCCAGTCTTTCAAAGACTTTTTCCAATTGGAGACGCCCGCAGAAAAGAGAATCCAGGAGGGACTTTTCAAAGTGTTTGCTGAAAACTTCCCTATTTCTGACTCAAGAGAGAACTTCGTTCTTGAATTCATTGACTATACTGTAGATCCTCCAAAGTATTCTGTAGATGAGAGTATCGACAGAGGTCTTACTTATTCGGTTCCGCTTAAAGCGAAATTAAGACTTTCCTGCAACGATGCAGACAACGAAGACTTCGAGACTATCGAGCAAGAGGTTTTCCTTGGAAATATTCCTTACATGACTGAGAAGGGGTCTTTCGTGATCAATGGTGCTGAGCGGGTAATCGTTTCTCAGCTGCACAGATCGCCAGGGGTTTTCTTCGCTCAGAGTAAGCATACAAATGGTACCAAGCTTTATTCTGCAAGGATCATACCTTTCAAAGGCTCCTGGATAGAGTTTGCCACTGACGTGAACAACGTCATGTACTCTTACATCGATAGGAAGAAGAAGTTTCCGGTAACCACTCTTCTGAGAGCTATCGGATACGGTACTGACAAGGACATTCTGGATCTATTCGGTTTGTCAGAAGAAGTTGAAGCCAACCAGAAGAACCTGAAGAAGATTGTAGGCAGAAAGTTGGCCGCCAGGGTGCTGCGTACCTGGACGGAGGACTTTGTGGATGAAGATACAGGTGAGGTTGTTTCTATTGACAGAAATGAGATTGTTCTCGAAAGAGATTCAATCATAGGAGAGGAAGACCTTGACACAATATTGGAGTCTGGCACTAAGTCGATCATCCTGCACAGAGAGGATGTGAACGTAACAGACTACGCTATTATATATAACACGCTTCAGAAGGATAATTCCAACTCGGAGAAAGAAGCGGTGGAGCAAATCTACCGTCAGCTTAGAAACACCGAAGCTCCTGATGAACAAACTGCCAGGGATATTATCCAGAGCCTGTTCTTCAGTGACAAGCGTTACGACCTGGGTGAAGTAGGCCGTTATAGAATTAACAAGAAATTAGGTCTTGACATATCTTTCGACGTTCGGGTGTTAACCACCGAGGACATCGTTAGAATTGTGAAATACCTCATCGGGTTGATCAACTCGAAAGCGGTAGTTGATGATATTGACCACCTTTCTAATCGTCGTGTTAGAACGGTAGGTGAGCAGTTGTACAGTCAGTTCTCTGTTGGTTTGGCCCGCATGGCTCGTACCATCAAAGAAAGAATGAACGTGCGTGACAATGAGGACTTCAAGCCTGTTGACTTGATCAACGCCAGAACGCTGTCTTCAGTAATCAACTCGTTCTTTGGTACCAACCAGCTTTCACAGTTCATGGACCAAACCAATCCTCTTGCTGAGATCACTCACAAAAGAAGGATGTCTGCCCTCGGGCCCGGTGGTTTGTCAAGAGAGCGTGCCGGTTTCGAGGTTCGTGACGTGCACTATACACACTACGGTCGCCTTTGCACCATTGAAACACCAGAGGGACCAAACATTGGTCTTATCTCTTCTTTGTGTGTGCATGCGAAAGTAAATAGCATGGGATTCATCGAGACGCCTTACCGTATGGTAGAGGGGGGTATTGTTGGAAACGATGTGTTTTACCTGACAGCTGAAGAAGAGGATACACATTATATTGCCCAGGCCAATGCGCCAATTGATGACAAGGGTAAGTATCTGAACGATAAAGTAAAGGCTCGTTTTGAAGGTGACTTCCCAGTTGTGGAACCACCTACTCTTAAGTACATGGACATTGCTCCTAACCAGATTGTTTCTGTTGCGGCGTCAATGATTCCTTTCCTTGAGCATGATGATGCCAACCGTGCTCTGATGGGATCGAACATGCAACGCCAGGCAGTTCCACTTCTTCGTCCACAGGCGCCAATTGTTGGTACCGGACTCGAAGGAAGAATTGCGAAAGACTCAAGAACGCTGGTAACAGCTGAAGGAAATGGCGAGGTTGTTTTTGTAGATGCTAAGAAAATAGTTGTCAGATACGATAGAGACGACGAAGGTGAACTAATCAGCTTCGATAACGAAAACGTAGAATACAACCTTATTAAGTTCAGAAGAACTAACCAGGACACTTGTATCAACCTGAAGCCTATTGTTTTCAAAGGGCAGAAAGTGGTAACTGGTCAGATACTGTGTGAAGGATTTGCTACCGAACAAGGCGAATTGGCCCTTGGCCGTAACCTCCAGGTGGCATTCATGCCATGGCAGGGATACAACTTCGAGGATGCAATCGTTATTTCTGAGAAAGTAGTTCGTGACGATATCTTTACTTCAATTCACATCGAAGAGTTTGAACTTGAAGTAAGAGACACGAAGCGTGGTGAAGAAGAACTTACTTCTGAAATCCCTAACGTTAGCGAAGAGGCTGTTAAAAACCTTGACGAGAACGGAATCATCAGGATTGGTGCAGACGTAAAAGAAGGCGATATCCTTATTGGTAAGATCACACCTAAGGGAGAAACAGATCCAACTCCTGAAGAGAAACTCCTCAGAGCAATCTTCGGTGACAAGGCTGGTGATGTGAAAGATGCTTCTTTGAAAGCTTCACCATCACTCAGAGGTGTTGTTATTGACACCAAGCTATTCTCTCGCCCCAAGAAGGATAAAGACCTTAGAAGTAAGTCTAAGAAGGAAGTGGAAGTACTTAAGAGTAAGTATTCCAACCAGCTTCTTGAGCTTCGCAACCGAATGGTGAAGAAGCTGACTACGCTACTTGAAGGCAAGACCTCGCAGGGTGTTAAGCATAAGTTCGGTGACGAATTGATCTCTAAAGGAGTGAAGTTCAATGGCCGTAACATCGATGAGAATCTGTTCCCACCTAAGAACGTTTACAGAGACGAAAGTAACTACAATGTTCCCGAGGAGGCCAACCTGATTTCTGATGTAAATCTTGACAATTGGACAACCGATGCTCATGTAAATGAGAACATCGTGAAGATGGTTAAGAACTACATGAAAGCAAGGAATGAAGTTGCTGGCGATTTCAAGAGAGCAAGGTTCACCCTTGAAGTAGGTGATGAATTGCCTGCTGGCATCGTTCAGCTTGCGAAGGTTTACGTGGCTAAGAAGCGTAAACTGAAAGTAGGTGATAAAATGGCCGGTCGTCACGGTAACAAAGGTGTGGTTGCAAAGATCGTGCGTGAAGAGGATATGCCGTTCACTGAGGATGGAAATCCGGTGGATGTTGTTCTCAACCCACTGGGTGTACCTTCTCGTATGAACATTGGTCAGATATACGAAACTGTACTTGGTTGGGCAGGTTTGAAGTTGGGTCGCAAGTATGCCACACCAATCTTTGATGGTGCTTCCATGGAGCAGGTAGCAGCAGAGTTGAAGGAAGCAGGTTTGCCCGATTTTGGTAGAACTTACCTGACCGATGGCCTTACTGGTGTTCGTTTCGATCAGCCTGTTACAGTCGGTGTGATTTATGTACTGAAACTTGGTCACCTGGTTGATGACAAAATGCACGCTCGTTCAATCGGACCTTACTCTCTTATTACCCAGCAGCCGCTTGGTGGTAAGGCGCAGTTTGGTGGTCAGCGATTTGGTGAAATGGAAGTTTGGGCACTTGAAGCATTTGGTGCATCCAACATCCTTCAGGAAATCCTTACCATTAAGTCCGATGATGTTGTTGGCCGTGCCAAAGCATATGAGGCGATAGTGAAAGGTGAGAACATGCAGAAGCCTGGAATTCCGGAATCATTCAATGTATTGGTTCACGAACTCCGTGGTTTGGCACTTGAAATCACTCTTGACTAAAAAATCCCAAGGGGCTTAGGCCCCTCAACCATATATAAATAACATTATGGCGTTCAGAAAAAATAAGAAAATTACAAGCGACTTCTCTAAGGTTACTATTAGTTTGGCGTCTCCTGAATCTATCCTGGAGAGCTCACATGGTGAGGTTACACAGCCTGAAACCATCAACTATAGAACCTATAAGCCTGAAATGGGTGGTCTTTTCTGCGAAAGAATTTTCGGACCTGTAAAAGACTGGGAATGTCACTGTGGTAAGTATAAAAGAATACGTTATAAAGGGATTATCTGTGACCGTTGCGGTGTAGAGGTGACAGAGAAGAAGGTGCGCCGTGAGCGTATGGGCCATATCGAACTGGTGGTGCCTGTTGCTCATATCTGGTATTTCCGTTCTCTTCCTAATAAGATCGGTTACCTTCTTGGTCTTCCAACCAAAAAGCTTGACCAGATCATCTACTATGAGAGATATGTAGTTATTCAGCCAGGCTTGAAAGCCGAGGATGGTATCAACTACCTCGACTTCCTTACAGAAGATGAGTACCTCGATATTCTTGATAAAATTCCTAGAGAGAACCAAAGCCTTGACGATTCTGATCCTAACAAGTTCATCGCTAAGATGGGTGCGGAAGGATTGGAAATGCTTCTTTCAAGAATTGAGCTTGACTCACTTTCATACGATCTTCGCCACCAGGCATCAACCGATACTTCTCAGCAGCGCAAGGCGGAAGCCTTGAAAAGGCTGAAAGTGGTTGAAGCATTCAGAGATGCTCGTACCCGTATTGAAAACCGCCCAGAGTGGATGGTGATCCGTATGGTGCCAGTTATCCCACCTGAATTGCGTCCTTTGGTTCCATTGGATGGTGGTAGATTCGCTACTTCTGACTTGAACGACTTGTACAGAAGGGTAATCATCAGAAACAATCGTCTGAAGAGACTTATTGATATCAAAGCACCGGAAGTAATCCTTCGTAACGAGAAGAGAATGCTTCAGGAAGCTGTCGACTCACTATTTGATAACTCAAGAAAAGTGAACGCTGTACGTTCGGATGGTAACAGAGCTTTAAAGTCACTTTCAGACATGCTGAAAGGAAAGCAGGGCCGTTTCCGTCAAAACCTTCTTGGTAAAAGGGTTGACTACTCAGGTCGTTCAGTAATTGTGGTAGGGCCGGAGCTGAAAATGCATGAGTGCGGTCTGCCCAAGGACATGGCTGCTGAGCTTTTCAAGCCGTTTATTATCAGGAAGCTGATTGAAAGAGGTATTGTAAAGACTGTTAAATCTGCCAAAAAAATCGTTGACCGTAAGGATCCGGTTGTTTGGGATATTCTTGAAAACGTATTGAAAGGACACCCTGTGCTCCTTAACCGTGCTCCAACGCTGCACAGGTTAGGTATCCAGGCGTTCCAGCCTAAGTTGATAGAAGGAAAAGCGATTCAGCTTCACCCGTTGGTTTGTACCGCCTTCAACGCTGACTTTGACGGTGACCAAATGGCCGTTCACGTGCCGCTTGGCCATGAGGCAATTCTTGAGGCGTCAACGCTGATGCTTGCTTCTCACAATATTATGAACCCTGCCAACGGTGCTCCTATTGCTGTACCTTCTCAGGACATGGTATTGGGTCTGTACTACATCACCAAAGGCCGGAAGTCTACTAAGGATCATCCTGTAATGGGAGAAGGTAGAACCTTCTATAATGCCGAAGAAGTTATCATCGCTATAAACGAGGAGAGACTTTCGAAGCATGCCTATATCAAAGTGAGAACAAAAGTTCTTAACGAGAACAATGAGCTTGAAACCAAGGTCATCGAAACAGTAGCTGGAAGGGTTATTTTTAACCAGAACGTTCCTGAGGAAGTGGGCTATGTGGATGAGCTTCTGACCAAGAAGAAACTACAGTTGATTATCGGTACCGTGTTCAAAATCACTGGTATGGCCAGAACTGCCAAGTTCCTTGATGATATCAAAGAGCTTGGATTTAAGTCTGCTTATATCGGTGGTCTGTCTATCGGTTTGAATGATATTAAGATTCCTGAGGAGAAGGAAACGATGATCGAAACTGCGAAAGCAGAAGTAGACGTGGTTTGGAATAACTACCTGATGGGTCTTATCACAGATAACGAACGTTACAACCAGGTAATTGACATCTGGACTCGTATCAACTCTCAGTTGACCGGCACACTGCTTAAGCAACTGGAAGAAGATGATCAGGGATTCAACTCGATCTACATGATGATGCACTCCGGTGCTCGTGGATCTCGTGAGCAGATTCGTCAGCTGGGTGGTATGCGTGGTTTGATGGCCAAGCCTCAGAAGAACCTTCAGGGTTCTGTTGGTGAAATCATCGAAAACCCAATCCTTTCTAACTTTAAGGAAGGCCTGGACGTAATCGAGTACTTTATCTCTACCCACGGTGCTCGTAAAGGTCTTGCCGATACCGCCCTTAAAACGGCGGATGCGGGTTATCTTACCCGTCGTCTGGTTGACGTGGCACAGGATGTCGTGATCAACGAAGACGACTGTGGCACCCTGAGAGGTATCGTTGTTACTGCTTTGAAAGATAACGAAGACGTAGTAGAGCCTTTATCTGAGAGAATTCTTGGTAGGGTGACAGTACATGATGTGTTTGATCCGATCACTGATGAACTTATCGTGTCAGCAGGTGATGAAGTAACTGAGGAGCTTGCAGCCAGAATTGATGCTACCAGCATAGAAGAAGTAGAAATTCGCTCAGTGCTTACTTGCGAGACCCGCCTGGGAGCTTGTGCCAAGTGTTACGGTCGTAACCTTGCCTCTGGCCGCATGGTAGAGATAGGGGAGGCTGTTGGTGTAATCGCCGCTCAGTCGATTGGTGAGCCTGGTACTCAGTTGACACTACGTACCTTCCACGTGGGTGGTACAGCGTCCAACATTGCTGTGGATGCCAGCATAAGGGCTAAGTTTGACGGTATCGTTGAATTCGAAGGGCTACGGTCAGTGAAAACTACCAATGATGAAGGAGAAAGCATCAATGTGGTGATGGGCCGTTCCGGTGAGATGAAAATAAAGGATCCGAAAACCGATAAAATATTTATCAGTAACCACGTTCCTTATGGTGCATTCCTTAAGGTGAAAGACGGAGAGAAGATAGAAAAAGGCCAGGAGCTTTGTTTCTGGGATCCTTATAATGCCGTAATTCTTTCAGAATTCGATGGTACTATCGATTTCGATGCAATTGAAGAAGGCATTACTTTCAAAGAGGAGTCTGATGAGCAAACAGGTCACAGAGAGAAAGTAATTATTGATACAAAGGATAAGACGAAGAACCCTGCCATTGTTGTCAATGGAAAGGGAGACGAGTCGAAAGGTTATAACATTCCGGTAGGTGCTCACTTGGCGGTTGAAAAAGGCCAGAAGGTGAAAGCCGGGCAGATCCTGTCGAAGATACCTCGTATGACTTCTAAGTCGAGAGATATTACCGGTGGTCTGCCAAGGGTAACAGAATTGTTCGAAGCACGTAACCCTTCCAATCCGGCTGTGGTGAGCGAGATCGACGGTGTGGTTACTTATGGAGGGATTAAGCGTGGTAACCGTGAAATCTACATCGAGTCTAAGGACGGAGTGAAGAAGCGCTACCTGGTTTCACTTTCCAAGCACATCCTTGTTCAGGACAACGACTTTGTGAGAGCTGGCGATGCCTTGTCTGATGGTGCTATAACACCTGCAGATATTCTTTCCATCAAAGGACCTACAGCTGTTCAGGAGTATCTTGTAAACGAAATACAGGAAGTATATCGTCTGCAGGGTGTGAAGATCAACGATAAGCACATTGAGGCCATAGTGAGCCAAATGATGCAGAAAGTTGTGATTCTGGATCCGGGAGACACTAGTTTCCTACCTGGACAAACTTGCGACAAGTTTGCTTTCCGTGAGGAGAACGATAACATTCTTGATAAGAAAGTAGTGATGGACGCTGGTGATTCGGAGAATCTTAAGCCAGGACAAATCATTTCTTCTCGTAGGCTGAGAGATGAGAATTCGAGCCTCAAGAGACGTGACCTTAAGATCGTCGAGGTGCGTAGCGCTGAACCTGCTGTTTCCAAGCCATCGCTTCAAGGGATTACTCAGGCGTCGTTGGATACGGAAAGTTTCATATCAGCTGCATCGTTCCAGGAGACTACCAAGGTATTGAGCGAAGCCTCTATCCGAGGCAAGGCCGACCACCTGAAGGGGCTTAAGGAAAACGTAATCGTAGGTCATCTGATTCCAGCTGGTACAGGAAGGCGTAATTTCCAAAGGGACGTTGTTGGTTCCAAGGAAGAATACGAGGCGCTGACTGCAAGGGATAGAGACAGAGAGCAACAAACTGAGGAAAGATCTTTCGAGGTCAGCAAGTAAGTAGTTATGGCAAAAGAAGAAAAGGACCCTAAAAAGAATCCTAATCAGATTAACATAGAGCTTTCGGAAGAGATTGCTGAAGGCGTTTATGCTAACCTAGCCATGATTGCTCACTCAAACAGTGAATTCGTTATTGATTTTATAAGACTGATGCCTGGTGTACCAAAGGCAAAGGTTAAATCGAGAATTGTCATTACTCCAGAGCATGCCAGGCGTCTCCTGGCTGCTTTGGAGGAAAATGTCCGAAAATACGAAGATACCTTTGGCACAATTAAAACAACCAATGAGTTACCCAAGTTTCCAATGAATTTTGGAGGCACAGTTGGTGAAGCATAGTTGAATAATTATTCGCCATCAATTCTTTGCACTAAAAATTATAAATCCATATCTTTGCGTTCCATTTTTTGGAACACAGAAAAATACAGTCTAAATGCCCACTATACAGCAATTAGTAAGAAAAGGTAGAACGGCCGTGACATGGAAATCCAAGTCACCTGCTCTTGATTCATGTCCTCAGAGAAGAGGCGTGTGCACAAGGGTTTACACTACCACTCCTAAAAAGCCAAACTCTGCCATGCGTAAAGTAGCCAGGGTTCGTCTTACCAACAGTAAGGAAGTGAACGCCTACATACCTGGTGAAGGTCACAACCTTCAGGAGCACTCAATTGTGCTTATCAGAGGTGGTAGGGTGAAAGACCTTCCTGGTGTAAGGTATCACATCGTTAGAGGTGCCCTTGATACTGCTGGAGTAACAGGAAGACTTCAGAGTCGTTCTAAGTATGGTGCTAAGAGACCTAAAAAGAAATAATTAATCGCAATGAGAAAGGCAAAACCTAAGAAAAGATACATCCTCCCTGACCCTAAGTTTGGGGATACTTTGGTAACCAAATTTGTGAATAATTTAATGCTTAGCGGGAAGAAAAGCGTTTCTTATTCCATTTTCTACGACGCCATTGAGGCCGTTAGTAAGAAGACAAGCGAAGATGGTCTTGAAGTATGGAAAAAGGCGCTTAACAATGTAACTCCTGCTGTTGAAGTAAAAAGCCGCCGTGTAGGTGGTGCTACTTTTCAGGTTCCTTTGGAGGTACGTCCCGAGAGAAAGGTTTCCTTGGGAATCAAATGGCTGATTAAATACGCCAGAACTCGTGGTGAAAAAACAATGACTGATAAATTGGCCGGCGAAATCATCGCTGCTTCCAAAGGCGAAGGCGCCGCTGTGAAGAAAAAGGATGATACGCACCGTATGGCTGATGCAAATAAAGCTTTCTCCCACTTTAGATTTTAATTGAAAAGGCGTAATGGCAAGAGATCTTAAATTCACCCGTAACATTGGTATTGCGGCTCACATTGATGCTGGTAAAACAACAACAACTGAGCGTATACTATTTTATACAGGTGTTAATCATAAAATAGGAGAAGTTCATGATGGCGCAGCCACTATGGACTGGATGGAGCAAGAGCAGGAGAGGGGTATTACAATTACATCCGCTGCCACAACTGTTTTCTGGAAATATAAGGACAACGATTACCACATTAATATTATCGATACTCCTGGCCACGTGGATTTCACTGTGGAAGTAAACAGGTCGTTGAGGGTATTGGATGGTCTTGTGTTTTTGTTCAGTGCTGTTGACGGCGTTGAGCCTCAATCAGAAACTAACTGGCGCCTGGCTGACAACTATAAGGTTGCTCGTCTTGGATTCGTAAACAAAATGGATCGCTCCGGCGCCGACTTCCTTGCAGTATGTAAGCAAGTGAAAGAAAGATTGGGTACTAAAGCTGTTCCGTTACAGTTGCCTATCGGATCAGAGGAAAAATTCAAAGGTGTTGTTGACTTAGTTGAAAACATCGCCATGGTATGGAATGAAGATGACTTCGGCATGACTTTCAGCGAGGTTCCTATTCCTGAAGATATGAAGGACGAAGTGAAGGAGTACAGAGAGCATCTGCTTGAGGCAGTTGCTGAGTACGACGAATCTTTGCTGGAGAAGTACTTTGAAGACCCTGAGTCCATCACAAGAGACGAAGTGGTAAAGGCGCTTAGAGCTGCTACTGTGGACTTGGCTTTTGTGCCAATGCTTTGCGGATCGGCGTTCAAGAATAAGGGTGTTCAAACAATGCTTAACTACGTGATGGAACTTCTTCCTTCGCCGATGGACAGAGAAAGCATTAAAGGTATCAACCCTGATACTGATGCTGAGATTTCAAGAAAGCCTTCTGTTTCTGAGCCTTTTGCAGGCCTGGCATTTAAAATTGCCACTGACCCTTTTGTGGGCCGCCTTTGTTTCGTAAGGTCTTACTCAGGCATGCTTGAGTCTGGTTCTTATGTTTACAATACAAGATCAGGCAACAAAGAGAGGATTTCTAGGATATTCCAAATGCACGCCAATAAGCAGAACCAAATCGAAAGGCTTCATGCTGGTGATATTGGAGCTGTAGTTGGATTCAAAGATATTAAGACCGGCGACACGCTTTGTGATGAGAAGCACAAGATAGTGCTTGAGTCTATGGTGTTTCCTGAGCCGGTTATCGGCTATGCTATTGAGCCTAAAACTCAGGCAGATGTTGATAAACTGGGAATGGCTATTGCCAAACTTATTGAGGAAGACCCAACTCTTCAGGTAAATACCGATGAGGAAACAGGTCAAACGATCCTTAGAGGTATGGGAGAGCTTCACCTTGAGATTATCATTGATCGTCTTAAGAGGGAATTCAAGGTTGAAATTAATCAGGGTGCTCCTCAGGTGGCTTACAAAGAAGCACTTAGATCTACAGTTGAGCACAAGGAGGTCTACAAGAAGCAGACTGGTGGTCGTGGTAAATTCGCCGATATTGTGTTTGAGCTTGGACCAAAAGATGAGGATCACGCAGCTGAGGGTCTACAGTTTGTAAACGGTATTGTTGGTGGTGTAATCCCAAGAGAATTTATTCCTGCTGTTCAGAAAGGCTTTGCCGATTCGATGAAGAACGGACCTCTTGCTGGCTACCCTATCGATACGATGAAAGTAAGACTATTTCATGGGTCATTCCACGATGTCGATTCAGATGCACTCTCGTTTGAGATGGCAGCAAGAATTGGTTTCAGAGAGGCTGCAAGAAAGGCTAAGCCAGTGTTGCTTGAGCCGATAATGGCTGTTGAAGTAGTTACTCCTGATGAATATACAGGTCCTTTGACGGGTGACTTGAACAGAAGAAGAGGTATCATGAAGGGCATGGATACAAAAGGTACTTCGTCTGTAATCAAAGCAGATGTTCCTCTTTCGGAATTGTTCGGCTATGTAACCGACCTTCGTACAATGAGTTCAGGTAGAGCAACTGCCTCTTTGACATTTGCTCATTATGATCAGGTGCCTCAGAATATCGCTGATGCCGTGATCACAAAAACAAAAGGTGTAGCTGCCAAATAAGAAAATCATGACACAGAAAATAAGAATCAAACTTAAGTCTTACGACCATAATTTGGTTGACAAATCATCTGAGAAGATCGTAAGAGCCGTAAAGACGACAGGTGCTATAGTTAGCGGTCCAATTCCGTTGCCTACAGAAAAGGAAATCTTTACTGTACTTCGCTCGCCCCACGTGAACAAGAAGTCGAGAGAGCAGTTTCAGCTTTGTACTTACAAGCGCCTGGTAGACATTTATTCAAACAGTACAAAAACAGTAGACGCTTTGATGAAGCTTGAATTGCCAAGCGGTGTCGACGTTGAAATTAAGGTCTGACCTTTAATAGTATTGTTTCGTAAAGAACCAATAATGATCAGAGTTATTGGTTCTTTTTTTGTGCATAGATATTTTAAAAATTTAGAGTTAACAGTTTTGTAGGACAGAGCAAATTACTATCTTTGCAGTCCTTTTTGGCGGATAAACGCCGAAAACGTTGATAAAGAACTTATAACCAATACGATGTCAGGAATTATTGGAAAAAAAATTGGAATGACTAGTATCTACGGTGCCGATGGACGTAACGTTGCATGCACGGTGATAGAGGCTGGTCCCTGCGTTGTTACCCAAGTGAAGAATGAGGCTACTGATGGCTACAAGGCTATCCAGTTGTCTTATGACGAACGGAAGGATAAGAACACTCCTAAGGCCCTTAAAGGCCACTTTGCTAAGGCTAAAACTACTCCTAAAAAGAAGGTAGTTGAGTTTCGTGACTTCCGTGAGGAATTCGAAGGCCAGGTGAAGATAGGGGACAAGATCATGGTCGGCGAAGTATTCAAAGAGGCCGAGTTTCTTGATGCAATCGGAACATCAAAAGGAAAAGGCTTCCAGGGTGTTGTTAAGCGCCACGGTTTCGCTGGTGTTGGTGAGGCAACTCACGGTCAGCACAACAGACTTCGTGCTCCCGGTTCCATCGGTGCATGTTCGTTTCCATCAAGGGTTTTCAAAGGCATTAGAATGGCCGGAAGAACAGGTGGTGACAGAGTGAAGGTGATTAACCTTCAGATCATGAAGATCATGCCGGAGAAGAATTTAATTGTAGTCAGTGGCTCCGTTCCAGGTGCTAAGAACTCATACGTAATCCTAGAGAAGTAACATGGAACTAGTTGTAAAAAAATATACCGGTGAAGACACCGGAAGGAAAGTTAGTCTCTCAGATGCTGTATTTGCAATCGAGCCTAATGACCATGCTATCTATTTAGATGTAAAGCAGTTTCTAGCTAATCAGAGACAGGGCACTCACAAGTCTAAAGAGCGTAACGAAGTTTCTGGCTCAACCAGAAAGATAAAGAAACAAAAGGGAACAGGTACTGCCCGTGCAGGTAGCATCAAATCGCCCGTCTTTGTTGGTGGTGGTCGTATATTCGGACCAAGACCCAGAACGTACGGATTTAAGCTAAACAAGAAAGTAAAAGCACTTGCCCGTAAGTCTGCATTGACTTATAAGGCCAAAGGCGAATCGATTTCTGTTATAGAAGATTTCACTTTCAGCGCTCCTAAAACAAAAGACTTCATAAAGATGCTTGAAGTTTTGGCGCTTGCTGATAAGAAGACCCTTGTGGTGTTGCCTGCAGTAGACAAAAACATTGTTTTGTCAGGCAGGAACCTGGAGAGATCAAAGGTCGCCCTTGCAGCTGACGTTACTACCTACGATCTGCTTCATGCTGATCACGTAGTTTTCGTAGAGAGCTCTATTCAAACAGTTGAAAACACTCTTAATTAAAGACCATGAGCGTATTAGTAAAACCCTTGGTTACTGAAAAGGTGTCTTCTATGAACGAGAAAGGCAAGTATGGCTTTGTTGTGAAGAGGGGTGCCAATAAGGTAGAAATAAAGAAGGAGATAGAGAAAATGTATGGTGTGAAGGTTGAAAATATCAACACCATGGTCTATCAGGGGAAGAGAAAAACCAGGTATACAAAGTCACGTGTGCTTGAAGGCAGAACTGATGCCTACAAGAAGGCCATTGTGACCGTTGCCGAAGGTGAAGTAATTGATTTTTACGCAGGAATATAAAGGAACGGGAAAATGGCAGTAAAAAAATTAAGACCGATTACACCAGGCCAGCGTTTCAGAATGGCGCCTGACTATTCTGCGATTACAACCAATGTGCCTGAAAAGTCGTTGGTGGCGAGCAGAAAGAAGAGTGGTGGCAGAAACGCCGGAGGTCGCATGACTATGCGCTATTTAGGTGGTGGTCATAAGCAGAAGTACCGTATGATTGATTTCAAGCGTGATAAGCATGATATTCCTGCTACCGTAAAGTCAATCGAATACGATCCAAACAGAACAGCTTTCATAGCTTTGTTGGCTTACGCTGACGGCGAAAAAAGATACATTTTGGCACCTGAAGGTATTCAGGTGGGTCAAACGTTGTTTTCAGGGGAGTCAGTAGCTCCGGAAGTAGGCAATGCATTGCCAATGTCGAAAATTCCTCTTGGTACAATCATTCACGCTATCGAATTGAAGCCTGGTAAGGGAGCAGCTATGGCGAGAAGTGCTGGGGCTTACGGTCAACTATTGGCCCGTGAAGGAAAGTATGCCACTATCAAATTGCCTTCTGGTGAGATGAGAATGGTATTGGCAGTCTGTATGGCAACAGTTGGAACGGCATCTAACGGCGAACACATGAACGTCGTGCTTGGTAAGGCTGGACGTAACAGATGGTTGGGAAGGCGTCCAAGGGTTCGTGGTGTTGTAATGAACCCAGTCGATCACCCGATGGGTGGTGGTGAAGGTAGAGCTTCTGGTGGTCATCCAAGATCGAGAAACGGTCTGTTGGCGAAAGGAAAGAAAACACGTCGCCCGAACAAGTATTCTGATAAGTTAATCATCTCTAATAAAAAGAAATAAGTAATGGCTAGATCTCTTAAGAAAGGCCCATATATAGATTTCAGACTGGAGAACAAGGTGGAAACCATGAACGAGGCTGGCAAGAAGTCGGTAATCAAAACATGGTCAAGAAGATCTATGATCTCACCGGATTTCGTTGGCCACACCTTTGCGGTTCACAACGGAAACAAGTTTATACCAGTGTATGTTACTGAAAACATGGTGGGTCACAAGCTAGGTGAATTTGCACCAACCAGGAATTTCAGGGGTCACATCGCCAAAAAAGATAAAGGTAAAAGATAAGGATATGGAAGCAGTAGCTAAGTTGAAGAACGTTCCTACCTCTCCACGTAAAATGAGATTGGTTGTTGATCTTATCAGAGGTGTACGTGTAAATAAGGCTTTGACTATACTTAAGCATGAATCAAAGCATCCTGCTGCACGTTTGGAGAAACTGTTGTTGTCTGCTATTGCCAACTGGCAGCAGGGCAACGAAGATGCCAAACTTGAGGAAGCTGATTTGTATGTGAAGGCCATATCTGTTGATTCAGGTCGGATGTTGAAAAGACTGAGACCAGCGCCACAAGGTAGAGCACACAGGATCAGAAAGCGTTCGAACCACGTAACGCTGATTGTGGACAGCCTGGCACCTACGGCAGCTGCGCCTGAAACGAAAGCAACCGAAAACACAGAAAAGTAAAACGCATGGGACAGAAGGTAAACCCAGTCGGTTTTAGACTCGGAGTCATTAAAGGATGGGATTCAAGCTGGTTTGGGGGCAAAACTTTTGCTGACAAATTGGTTGAGGACACCAAAATCAGAAAATACATAACTGCAAGGATTCCCAAAGGTGGAATCGCTAAGATAGTTATCGAGCGTACGCTTAAGCGGATAACGCTGACTATCCACACAGCTCGTCCTGGTGTTGTTATTGGAAAAGGTGGTTCTGAAGTCGACAAGATCAAAGAAGAGCTGAAGAAGATAACTGGAAAAGACATCCAGATAAATATATTCGAAATTAAAAGACCAGAGCTTGATTCACTTCTGGTAGGTGAGTCAATTGCTCAACAGTTGCAGGCTCGTATTTCTTACAGGAGAGCCATGAAGCAAGCGATTGCTTCTGCAATGAGAGTGGGAGCTCAGGGAATTAAGATAAAGGTATCAGGACGTTTGGGCGGTGCTGAAATGGCACGTACTGAAATGTACAAGGAGGGTAGAATTCCTCTACACACACTTCGTGCTGATATTGACTACGCAATTTCTGAAGCGCAGACTGTTTACGGTAAGATTGGTATCAAGGTTTGGATATTCAAAGGTGAGGTTTTCGGTAAAAGAGACCTGTCCCCTAACGTAGGAATAACAAACGACGCCAACAGTGGTAACTCTGGTGGAGGCCCTGGCAACAGACGTGATGGAGGTGGTAGAAGAAGAGGTGGACCCGGCGACGGCGCTCCTAAACGTAAAAGAAAATAATAACTAGTTAATTAGCTGACAAATGTTACAGCCTAAAAGAACTAAATTCAGGAAGCAACAAAAAGGAAGAGTAAAAGGTATTGCCCAAAGGGGTCATACACTTTCTTTCGGAACTTTTGGATTGAAGTCATTGGAATCTGGTTTTATTACCTCACGCCAGATTGAAGCATCGAGGATCGCCGTTACAAGGGCAATGAAAAGGGAGGGTCAGGTTTGGATCCGCATATTCCCTGATAAGCCTATTACCAAAAAGCCCGCAGAAGTACGTATGGGTAAAGGTAAAGGTGCGCCTGAGTATTGGGTAGCCATCGTAAAGCCGGGAACTATTATGTTCGAAGCGGGTGGTGTGCCCATCGAAACAGCTAAAGAAGCGCTAAGGTTAGCGGCTCAGAAGCTTCCTATAAAAACTAAATTTATTGTCAGAAGAGATTACGCTGCAATACAATGAAAAATTCAGAGCTAAAGTCGCTTTCTGTAGAGGAGCTAAACGCACGACTCGCAGCAGAGAAAGAGAGTCTTCAAAAGTTGAAGTTCGCCCATGCTGTTACTCCTGTTGAAAATCCGATGAGGATCCGCCACAACCGTAGAGTTGTAGCCAGGATCCAAACCGAGCTACACTCAAGAGAGCTATCAAAATAATTGGAGTATGGAGACCAGAAATCTACGTAAAGAGAAAACAGGAAAGGTTGTTAGTGATAAGATGAATAAGTCTATCACTGTGGCAGTTTCTCGTAAGGTGAAACACCCTATCTATGGCAAGTTCATAGGTAAAACAACCAAGTTTTTGGCACACGATGAGAAGGATGAGTGTGGCATTGGTGATACTGTACGCATAGCAGAAACGAGACCTTTAAGTAAAAGGAAGCGTTGGAGATTGGTAGAAATTATCGAAAGAGCAAAATAAGATGATACAGCAGGAATCCAGGTTATCTGTTGCAGATAATAGCGGTGCCAAAGAGGTACTTTGTATACGTGTGCTAGGTGGAACGGGTAAGCGTTACGCTTCAATCGGAGATAAGATTGTAGTGAGCGTTAAGTCTTCCATTTCTTCAAGTAGTTTGAAGAAGGGTACTGTTTCCAAGGCCGTCATTGTACGCACCAAGAAGGAAATCAGAAGAAAAGATGGTTCATATATCAGATTTGAAGATAACGCAGCTGTGTTATTGACAGGTAATGACGAACCAAGAGGAACTCGTATTTTCGGACCTGTTGCCAGAGAGCTTCGTGAAAAACAATTCATGAAAATCGTTTCATTGGCGCCTGAAGTACTATAACATATGAAAACTAATTCAAAGCCTAATAAGCTTCATGTCCGCAAGGGCGACACTGTTAAAGTGATTGCCGGCAACAGTAGAGGAAAAACTGGCAAGGTGCTGGAAGTAGTACCTGGCGATAGCAAGGCCTTTATTGAGGGATGTAATATTATTACGAAGCACGTAAAGCCTTCTGCTCAGAACCCAAATGGCGGGATCGAAAAGAAAGAGGCTCCTATTCATTTGAGTAACCTGATGGTGGTAGACCCATCTACTGGTAATGCAACAAGAGTTGGGAGAAAAGAAGACAAGAAGGGCAAACTTCAAAGATACGCAAAGAAAACTGGGGAGGTAATTAACAATGGCTAGTCCTAGATTAAAAACGAAATACCAGGAGGAGATCATGAAAGCCTTGATGGAGAAATTCCAGTACAAGTCGATCATGCAGGTTCCTAAGCTGACCAAAATCACGGTAAACAAGGGTATTGGTGCAGCTGTAGCTGACAAGAAGCTTGTGGATGTGGGAGTTGAAGAACTTACTACTATCACTGGCCAGAAGGCAGTTCCTACCAAAGCAAAAACATCTATATCTAACTTCAAATTGCGTGAAGGTATGCCAATTGGAGCGAGAGTAACGCTTCGTGGTGACAAGATGTACGAATTTCTTGACCGTTTGATGTCAATTGCTCTTCCAAGGGTTCGTGACTTCAAAGGAATTAAGGACAGTGGGTTCGACGGCAGAGGGAACTACACATTAGGGGTGAAGGAGCAGATCATTTTCCCTGAAATCAGTATTGACAAAATCAACAAGATATCTGGTATGGATATCACGTTTGTTACTACTGCAAATAGTGATGAGGAGAGTTATGAATTGCTGAAGGCATTTGGAATGCCATTCGCATCAAAAAATAAATAACATGGCTAAAGAATCAGTTAAAGCACGGGAGAGAAAAAGAGAGCATTTGGTAGCAAAGTATGCTGCTAAAAGAAAGGCACTTAAAGAAGCAGGTGATTACATCGGCCTGGATAAGTTGCCCAAGAACGCTTCTCCGGTACGTCTTCACAACCGTTGTAAATTGACGGGTCGTCCAAAAGGATATATGAGGAAGTTTGGTATTTCTCGTGTAACATTTCGTGAGATGGCTTCTGATGGTAAAATACCAGGCGTGACCAAGTCAAGCTGGTAATTATTTGCCCAAGGCATATTGTTAAGAAAGAAAATAATTTATACCTTTGCAGCCCTGTTAAAAAGGGCTTAATTATTTTACTGTATGGTTACCGATCCTATAGCAGATTATCTAACACGAGTTAGAAATGCAATAAAAGCAAATCACAGAATCGTTGAGGTTCCTGCTTCTAACATCAAGAAGGAGATCACCAAGGTTCTAATGGATAAGGGATATATCCAGAACTTCAAGTTCGTTGAAGATGATAAGCAAGGTGTTATCAAGATAGCGTTGAAATACAACGCTGTTACGAAGAAAAACGCCATTTTATCTCTTGAGAGAATAAGTAAGCCTGGTTTGCGTAAGTATGCTCACGTTGAAAAAATTCCTCGTGTTCTTAATGGCTTGGGTGTAGCTATCATTTCAACCTCAAGAGGTGTAATGACAGACAAAGAGGCCAGGACACAGAATATTGGTGGAGAAGTACTTTGTTACGTTTATTAAGATATTGATGTCATGTCAAGAATAGGAAAGAAACCAGTAACTGTGCCTGCCGGAGTAACCATATCAATAGATAAAACTGTTGTTACGGTTAAAGGACCTAAAGGCCAGTTAACACAAGATATAGATCCTGACATCCAGGTTAAATTGGAGGGATCAGAATTGGTTGTTGAAAGACCAACTGAACAAAAGCGTCATAAAGCTATGCACGGTTTGTACAGGTCTTTGATCGCTAATATGGTTGAGGGAGTAAGTAATGGTTACAAAGCGGAGCTGGAGCTGGTAGGTGTAGGTTACAAAGCCTCACATCAGGGAAACGTTCTTGAATTAAACCTTGGCTATTCTCACAATATATTTTTGGCTCTGCCAGATGAAGTTAAGTTGAACACTGAAACTCCAAAAGGTAAGAACCCAACGATAAGTCTAGAAAGTATCGATAAACAGCTTATTGGACAAGTTGCTGCCAAGATCAGATCACTAAGAAAAGTAGAGCCTTACAAAGGTAAAGGTGTTCGCTTTGTGGGAGAGCAAGTTCGTAGAAAAGCTGGTAAAACTGCTGCTAAAAAATAATTAAGATGGCCACCAGTAAAGGAGACAGAAGATTAAGAATAAAAAGAGGAATCCGTAACAAGATTAGCGGAACTTCTGACAGACCCAGGCTTTCGGTTTTCAAAAGCAACAAGGGAATATATGCTCAACTAATTGATGACCTGAGTGGTCACACACTCGCAGCGTCTTCTTCGGAGGATGTAGGCCAGAAGGGAAAGATCAACAATGATGTTTCTAAATTGGTTGGGAAGAAAATTGCTGAAAAGGCTAAGGAAAGCGGCTTGGCAACTTGTGTTTTTGATCGTGGTGGTTACCCATACCACGGACGTGTAAAAGCACTTGCTGAAGGAGCCAGAGAAGGTGGTCTTAAATTCTAATTGAACATGACACAGTCAAACGTAAAATCGGTAAAAGCGTCCGAAATAGATCTTAAAGAACGAGTAGTTGCCATTAACAGGGTAGCGAAAGTAGTGAAGGGTGGACGTCGTTTTAGCTTTTCAGCTATCGTAGTAGTAGGTGATGGCAATGGAGTAGTAGGCTACGGATTGGGTAAAGCCAATGAAGTAACCGATGCAATCACTAAAGGTATCGACGATGCTAAAAAGAACCTTGTTAAGGTTCCGATATTGAAAGGAACGCTTCCACACGAATCGAACGGTAAGTTCAGCGGCGGCAGGGTTTTGATTAAACCAGCTGCACCTGGTACAGGTGTAATTGCCGGTGGTGCGATGCGTGCGGTATTAGAAAGTGCTGGCGTTCACGATTGTTTGGCTAAGTCAAAAGGTTCGTCAAACCCACACAACGTGGTAAAAGCAACTTTTGACGCTCTGACAAAAATGCGTGATGCGTTCACCGTGGCTGACCAAAGAGGTGTCGAACTAGAAAAAGTTTACAAAGGATAATTCTGATGGCAAAAGTTCAGATTACACAGATAAGAAGCACAATAGGTCGTCCTGCAGTTCAAAAGGCGACAATTAAGGCTTTGGGCCTTGCAAAAATAAATCGTTCTGTCGAAAAGGAACTTACTCCTCAAATCGCAGGAATGATTGCTAAGGTTACTCATTTAGTTGAAGTTAAAGCTCTTTAAGATTATGGACTTAAGTACACTAAAACCTGCAAAGGGGTCTACCCAGAGTAGAAAGAGAATAGGAAGAGGTCAGGGCTCAGGAATGGGCGGTACTTCCACTCGTGGTCACAAAGGTGCTCAATCCAGGTCTGGCTATAGCAAGAAAAAAGGATTTGAGGGTGGACAAATGCCACTTCAGCGCCGTGTGCCGAAGTTTGGTTTCAAGAATAGAAACAAGGTTATTTCAAAACCAATCAACCTTGACGTGCTTCAGACACTTGTAGACACCTACAAGGTGAAAGAGGTGACTCTTGACACGCTTATTGAGCATGGATTGGCTTCTAAGAACGATACTGTTAAGGTATTGGGCAGAGGTGAGTTGAAAGCAAAAGTAGATGTATCTGCAAGTTCTTTTTCAAAAGTTGCTCAGGAAGCAATTGAAAAGGCAGGTGGTAAGGTAACCGTACTTTAATAGAATGAAGCGATTTATTAGCACCATAAGGAATATCTTTAGCATTGAGGATCTCCGTATTCGAATTTTGAACACGGTTGGATTTCTACTGATCTTTAGATTGGGATCTTATATAGTCCTTCCAGGTATTGACCCATCTAAACTTGCTGGTGAAGCCCAGGGAATATTTGGTTTGCTTGATACGTTCTTAGGTGGTGCCTTTAGTAATGCCTCCATATTTGGGTTGGGCATTATGCCATACATTTCAGCTTCTATCGTTTTGCAGCTGTTAACTGTGGCTGTCCCTTATTTCCAGAGACTACAAAAGGAAGGTGATAGCGGCAGAAAGAAGATTAATCAGTATACAAGAGTATTGACCATATTTATCACGCTGGCTCAGGGAATCGGGTATTTAACTGCCACTATTCCAGCAGAAGCTATTGTGATGGCCAACAGGACGTTCTTTACAGGTAGCTCAATTGTTATTCTTACAGCCGGTACCATTTTCTGTATGTGGTTGGGTGAGAAAATTACTGATAAGGGTATAGGCAATGGAATCTCAATGCTTATCATGATAGGCATCGTGTCGAGGTTCCCCGCAGCAATCATTGCTGAATCTCTGTCGAGGGGCATGAGTCAGGGTCTTATCCTTGTGCTCGAGATTGTTGCATTGTTCTTTGTAGTAATGGCGGTTGTGATGTTGACACAGGCTGTGAGAAGAATACCAGTCCAATATGCAAAGCAGGTAGTTGGTAATAAGGTATATGGCGGTCAGCGTCAGTACATTCCACTAAAAGTGAATGCAGCTGGTGTAATGCCAATCATTTTCGCTCAGTCGCTTATGTTTCTCCCCGCACTTATTGCAAGTATCTGGGCTGACACTAGTGACATGGCACAATACATAGGGACTACGTTTTCTGACTTCCAGTCGTGGCAGTACAATGCATTGTTTGCATCGTTGATTATAATTTTCACCTTCTTTTACACAGCCATCACCATCAATCCTAATCAGATTGGTGATGATATGAAGAGAAACGGAGGTTTTATACCGGGCATTAAGCCAGGAAAGGCAACTTCTGAATTTATAGATGGAGTGCTTACAAGAATTACGTTGCCAGGATCTTTGTTCCTTGCATTGGTGGCTATCATGCCAGCATTTGCGAGTATGGCAGGCGTCACACGTGAGTTTTCACAGTTCTACGGCGGAACGTCGCTGTTGATCATGGTGGGGGTTATTTTAGATACTTTACAGCAAATAGAAAGCTACCTTCTTATGAGACATTATGAGGGTATGATGAAGTCGGGTAGATTAAAAGGCAGATCTCAAAACGTGGCTGTAGCGTAATTTATAATATGGCGAAACAATCATCTATAGAACAGGACGGTACGATAGTAGAAGCACTATCCAATGCGATGTTCAGAGTGGAGTTAGAGAATGGGCATCAGGTAGTAGCCCACATTTCAGGTAAAATGAGGATGAACTACATCAAGATTTTGCCAGGCGATAAAGTAAAAATGGAGATGTCGCCCTATGATTTGACAAAAGGAAGAATAGTATACAGATATAAATAAGTAGTCATGAAAGTAAAGGCATCTGTAAAGAAACGTAGCGTAGACTGCAAGATAATCCGCCGTAATGGTAAGGTGTACGTTATCAATAAGAAGAATCCTAGGTTTAAACAAAGACAAGGTTAATTATGGCTCGTATAGCTGGAGTTGATATTCCCGATAATAAAAGAGGAGAGATAGGTTTGACCTATATCTTCGGAATTGGTCGTAGAACGGCTCAGAAAATACTTGCTGAGGCGGGGATCAATTGGGACAAGAAAGTGTCGGAGTGGACTGAGGAGGAAGCGAACGCAGTTCGTTTGATCATCACTGAGAATATTAAGGTTGAGGGTGTACTGAAATCTGAAATTCAGTTGAGCATCAAGCGTTTACTTGATATTGGATGTTACAGAGGACTACGTCACAGAAAAGGGTTACCTGTTAGAGGTCAGCGTACCAAAAACAATAGCCGTACTAGAAAAGGTAAGAGGAAAACAGTGGCTAACAAGAAGAAGGCTACTAAATAATAACTTTTAGCAATGGCTCAGAAGAGAAAAGACAAGGCGAAAAAGCGTGTTGTAGCTGTTGAAGCAGTTGGGCAAGCACATATAAGGGCTTCATTCAACAACATCATCATTGCGATGACCAATAATAACGGACAAGTTATTTCTTGGGCTTCAGCAGGTAAGATGGGCTTCAGGGGTTCGAAGAAGAACACTCCATACGCAGCACAAGTAGCAGCACAAGACTGTGCAGCTAAGGCATATGATCAAGGACTCCGCAAGGTGGAGGTATTTGTGAAAGGCCCTGGATCAGGCAGAGAGTCTGCTATCAGGACTATTCAAAATGCTGGCATCGAAGTCACTGTGATTAAAGATGTGACCCCGCTTCCTCACAACGGATGTCGCCCGCCTAAAAGACGTAGAGTTTAATTAAAGACTGTAGAAAGAAATGGCAAGATATACTGGTCCAAAAACCAAGATTTCGAGAAAATTTGGAGAGCCCGTTTTGGGTGGTGGCAAAGCCCTTCAGAAGAAGGCTTATCCTCCAGGACAGCACGGCAGAAGCCGTCGTCGTAAGCAGTCAGAATATGCTATCCAGCTGTTGGAGAAGCAGAAGGCTAAGTACCTCTACGGATTGTTGGAGAGACAATTTGCTAAGACATTCAATACTGCTCAACGCAAGGACGGCATCACTGGTGAGAACCTGTTGAAGCTTCTTGAAAGCAGACTGGACAACACTGTTTACCGTTTAGGTATTGCCCCAACAAGAAGAGGAGCACGTCAGTTAGTCCTTCACAAGCATATTACTGTAAATGGTGAAGTAGTAAATATCCCAAGTTATTCTCTTTCAGCTGGAGATACTGTAGGCGTTCGTGAAAAATCTAAGTCGTTATTGGCTATCACGGAGAGTCTTGCAGCACGTTCTTCCAATAAATTTGGCTGGCTAGAGTGGGACGGTTCACAAATGACTGGTAAGTTTATTCAAGCTCCATCGAGAGATGAAGTTCCTGAAAACATCAAGGAGCAGCTTATCGTCGAATTGTATTCAAAATAATTTTATCAATTAAACACTTTCTATTGCTATGTCAATACTAGCATTTCAAATGCCCGAGAAAGTGGTTATGGAAAAGGCCGATGATTTTCATGGGCTTTTCACCTTTAAACCGCTCGAGAAAGGATACGGAGTTACCATTGGTAACGCACTGAGAAGAATACTTCTTTCCTCTCTTGAAGGCTATGCAATTACAGCAATAAAAATACCAGGAGTTTTGCATGAATTCTCTACAATTGAGGGAGTTATGGAAGACGTAACAGAGATCATTCTGAACCTCAAAATGGTTAGGTTCAAGAAGATTGCTGACATGGTAGACAATAAAGTTACTGTCTCTATATCGAAGCAAGCTAAGTTTACAGCTGGCGACATCGGCAAGTTCACTTCTTCATTCGAAGTATTGAACCCTGAGTTGGTTATCTGTAACCTTGATCAGAGTGCACAATTCGAGATAGAAGTTACAATCGAAAAGGGTAGAGGCTATGTAGCCGCTGATGAGAACAAGCCATCAGGCGATCAGGTTTTCGGGTATATTCCGATTGACTCTGTTTTTACTCCTATTAAGAACGTAAAATATAGCGTAGAGAATACCAGGGTTGAGCAAAAGACTGACTACGAGCAGTTGATTCTTGATATCGAAACTGACGGTTCTATTCACCCTGAAGCAGCTCTTAAGGGAGCAGCAAATATACTTATCCAACATTTCATGTTGTTTTCTGATCAGAGCATGGTGCTTGAAGCAGCCGATGCTAAGGAGCCAGATGCTGTTGATGAGGAGCTACTTCATATGCGCAAGCTTTTGAAGACGGCGCTGAACGACCTGGATCTTTCTGTTAGAGCTTACAACTGCCTGAAGGCGGCTGATGTTAAATCATTGGGCGATCTGGTGAGACTTGAAATTTCTGACATGATGAAATTCAGAAACTTCGGTAAGAAGTCGCTTGCTGAGTTGGAACAACTTGTACAGGAGAAAGGGCTTACTTTCGGTATGGACCTGGGTAAGTACAAATTAGAGGAGGATTAATTTATCATGAGACACGGTAAAAAAATAAATCACTTAGGCAGGACAGCAAGCCACAGAAAGGCGCTCCTTTCTAACATGGCGTCTTCGCTGATTCTTCATAAGCGTATAACAACTACTGTAGCTAAGGCCAAGGCACTTAGAAAGTATGTTGAGCCATTGATCACCAAGACAAAAGACGATTCTACTCACAACAGAAGAATTGTTTTCTCTTATCTTCAAAACAAGTATTCTGTACAGGAGCTGTTTGGCCCTGTGGCTGAAAAAACTGCGAGTCGCCCAGGTGGCTACACAAGGATTATCCGTTTGGGTAGCAGACTTGGTGACAACGCAGAAATCTGTATGATGGAGCTTGTTGACTTCAATGAATTGCTGATTGGAGAAGCTACTGCGAAGCCTAAGGCTAAGAGAACCCGTCGTAGCAAGGCTGCTGCTGGTGCTGACGAAGCTAAAGCGTCTGCTACAGATGCAGTAGTTGTGGAAGAAGCTCCGGTAGCCGAAGCGGCTGTTGAAGAAGTTGCTGCTGAAACTACTGAAGAAGCACCTGAAGAAGGTACTGATGAGGCCAGCGCTGACGACTCAGCCGAAGAAGAGAAGAAATAATTAGAAAATAGAATATTTCAATTGAAAGGGTTGGCTTTTGTCAACCCTTTTTTGTTTTGAAGCGGTGGGTCTTAGAAAATTCTTTCTATTTTTGTGCCTGCTTATTCGCCTCTAATGTCAAGCTGGCTAATTAGTTTTGAAAGCTGGTAGGCTTTCAAATAAATCACATTAGTTATACAAAGGTAAACGCTGCATACACATGAAATACACACCGAATCCACGTGCTGTTTTACTTCTGGAAGACGGAACCTTGTACGAGGGCGACGCTATCGGTAAAATTGGAACGAGCGGAGGGGAGATTTGCTTTAACACAGGGATGACCGGCTATCAGGAGATTTATACTGATCCGTCATACTTCGGCCAGATTGTGGTGAACACCACTTCTCACATTGGGAACTATGGAGTGAATGCGGATGAGCAGGAATCGGCTACACCTAAAATCAGCGGTGTGGTTGTGAATGAGTTTTCGAAGTTGTTTAGCCGAAAAACGGCTGACTCGAGCCTCAACGACTATTTTATCAAACACAATACAGTCGGTATTTCTGGGCTTGATAGCCGGAGCCTCGTAAGGCACATAAGGAGCAAAGGAGCGATGAACGCAATTATCTCTTCCGAGATTTTTGACAAAACGGAGTTGATGGCTAAGCTTAAGCAAGTGCCGTCAATGGACAAGCTTGAGCTGTCTTCTAAAGTGACCACAAAGGAGGCATATACCTACGGTGACGAAAATAACAAAATGAAAGTGGCGGTGCTTGATCTTGGTATTAAGCAATCGATTCTCAAGAACATGGCAGCCCGGGGCATATATTGTAAAGTGTTTCCGGCGCAAACCACCTTCAAAGAAATGGAGGCATGGAAGCCAACAGGGTACTTCATTTCAAACGGCCCTGGTGACCCATCAGTGATGGATTACGCCGTCACCACAGTAAAGGAAATTCTTGCAGCGGACAAACCGTTGTTCGGTATATGTCTTGGTCATCAGATTTTAGCGCTTGCTTGTGGTATCAGCACCTTTAAGATGCACCATGGCCACAGAGGACTTAATCACCCTGTGAAGAATCTGGTGTCGGGGAAGAGCGAGATTACGTCGCAAAACCATGGGTTTGCAGTAAACATGGACGAGCTGAAAAGCTCTTCCGTTGCTGAACTAACGCACATGCATTTGAACGACAGTTCGGTGGCGGGCATGAAATTGAAGGGCAAGAAAGTATTTTCTGTGCAGTACCATCCGGAATCTTCTCCGGGGCCGCACGACTCCAGGTATTTATTTGATCAGTTCGTTGAACATCTAAACTAAAAACATAATGAGTTTAATTGAAGGAATTCACGCAAGGCAGATTCTTGACTCCAGGGGCAATCCTACTATTGAGGTAGATGTCTACACTGAAAATGGAATTATGGGCAGAGCGGCGGTGCCGTCTGGTGCTTCTACAGGTACGCACGAAGCTGTTGAGCTTAGAGACGGTGATAAGTCGAAATATCTTGGAAAAGGTGTGCTCAAGGCTGTTGAAAACGTGAACGAGAAAATAGCCGGCGAACTGATTGGCCTTAGTGTTTTCGATCAGAAGCTTATCGATAAGATAATGATTGAGCTTGATGGCACGCCGAACAAAGGAAAGTTAGGTGCCAACGCTATTCTTGGTGTTTCTCTGGCAGTTGCTAAGGCAGCAGCACAAGAGTCAGGACAGTCTCTGTTCAGATACCTAGGCGGACCTAACGCAAGCACGTTGCCTGTGCCAATGATGAACATCATCAATGGTGGTTCTCACTCAGATGCGCCCATCGCATTCCAGGAATTTATGATTCGCCCTGTAGGGGCCCCTACTTATAGCGATGCGCTGAGAATGGGTGCTGAGATTTTCCATGCCCTTAAGAAGATTCTTCACGACAAAGGATTGAGCACTGCTGTAGGAGACGAAGGTGGGTTTGCTCCCAACCTTTCAGGTGGAACAGAAGAAGGACTTGCTGATATTTTGAAGGCGATTGAGAAGGCAGGATACAAAGCTGGAAAAGACGTAATGATTGCGTTTGACTGCGCTGCTTCTGAATTCTATGAAGACGGCAAATACAACTACAAGAAATTTGAAGGTGATACTGGCAAAGTAAGAACAACCGCTGAGCAGGTTGAATACCTTGCAGAGCTTGTAGAGAAATATCCTGTTGACAGCATAGAAGACGGTTGTGCTGAAAACGACTGGGAAGGCTGGAGACTTTTGACCGAGAAAATCGGACACAAGTGCCAGATCGTTGGTGACGACCTTTTGGTGACCAACGTGAAGTTCCTTGAAAGAGCGATCAACGAGAAGTGTGGTAACTCCATTCTTATCAAAGTAAACCAAATCGGTTCTTTGACCGAGACGCTTGCTGCTATTGAAATGGCACACAAAGCTGGCTGGACGGCTGTGATTTCTCACCGTTCAGGTGAAACGGAAGATGCTACCATTGCTGATATTGCCGTGGCTACTAACGCTGGACAAATCAAGACTGGTTCTCTTTCACGCTCCGACAGGATGGCTAAGTACAATCAGTTGCTTAGGATCGAAGAGGAATTGGGAGAAACAGCTTATTTCCCTGTTAAAAAGTAATTAAGATCATTTTGTGAAATCCCGGCTGTCGTGCGCTTCGCATGTTGCCGGGATTTTTTTATTTTTGGGAAATAGACTACATTTCCAGTATGATTTCGAGGTTTTTCAAGAATCTGCCCCCCTACACGAGGAACTTCTATTTCCTCTTTACCTTCTTTTTCCTTATCTGGATGCTTTTCCTGGACTCCAACGATGTTTTTACGCAACTGCGCCTAAGCCGGAAGTTGAGTGATCTGGAGGCTCAGAAGGAGTATTATCTGGAGAAAATTGAAGAGGTACGGCAAGACCGGCACGAGCTGCTAAGCGATAGTGACCTGCTTGAGAAGTTTGCCAGAGAGCGCTACATGATGAAAAAGCCCACGGAGGACTTATACATCATAGTGGCAGAAGAGTAGACAGGTGTTATTACGAAATACAACGTTGTTTACCGTATGAAATCATTAGTTGCAGCTTTCATCCTATTTTTCATTTCGTTTTCATCGTTTGCGCAGAAAGACTACGATCAGGAGAACAGTAGTTTTTTTGACAGGGTGTACCTTGGAGGCAACTTTGGAGCTCAGTTTGGCTCTGTAACGTTTGTCGATCTTTCTCCGCTGGCAGGCTATATGATTACGCCAAAGCTTTCGGCTGGCGTTGGTGTTACTTATCAATATCTCAAGTACAAGAGCTATGATGATTCCTTTTCAACCTATGGCTGGCGCACCTTCGTAAGGAGGAATATCGGGAGACAATTTTTCGTCCACGGAGAATTTGAAAATCTCAGCATCGAGTTCTTTAATTCAGGCACCGAAACAAGAAGGGAATGGGTGCCTGGTTTGTTTGCAGGTGGTGGGCTTTTTCAACCAATAGGTAGAAGTGGCGGCGGCTTTATGATAAGTGCTCTATACAATCTGCTATACGACGACATTCGATCTCCCTATAACAGCCCTATAGTGTTAAGGGTAGGCTTTACCTTCTAAAAAGCCACACCAAGTTTATCGCCCAGCTCTCTTAAATCTTTCTCTACTGGAGGCAGAAGAGGAATACCACTTTCCATTCTTTCCTTTTCCATTTCTCTTTCCGGGTCGCCGGGTATCAACACTTTTTCCTGACCTTTTACCGTTTCCGCCTTTCTGAACGTGCTGATCCAGTTGTCCATGTGCTCCTTAAACTCGTCAGCCGGACGGAAAGCGTCCACCCGCATGGCGCCAAAGAAGTGCCCGATACCTTCGCCCACAGGATCGGCAGGAGGGGAGAGGAAGGCCACAAACGGAGGCACCCAGGGGCCGTAGTTGGCACCTGACAGCACAGCCGAGAATATATCGACGATGGCACCCAGCGAGTAGCCCTTGTGCGAACCGTGTTCCCTGTCGCCCCCGAGTGGAAGCAGCGCACCGCCGTCTTTCACACCATTGGCGTTAGTGGTGGGGGTTCCGTCTTTTTCCTGCACCCAGCCGAGAGGGGCCTCAAGGTTCTTTCTTTGCAGAATTTCCAGCTTGCCGTTGGCAGCGGTGGTAGTGGCCATGTCGGCAACAAATGGCGGTTGCGTTTTGGCGGGAATGGCCACCGAAATTGGGTTGGTGCCCAGCAGCCTGGTAGTGCTAAATGTTGGAGCAACCAGCGGGCTGGCATTGGTCATTGAAATGCCAATCATGTCTTTTTCCAGTGCCATCATGCTATGATAGCCGGCAATGCCAAAATGGTTGGATCCTTTCACCGAAACCCAGCCGGTGCCGACTTTCTCTGCTTTTTCAATAGCCACTTTCATGGCATAGGGTGCCACTACCAAACCCAGGCCGCCGTCACCGTCCACAACTGCTGTTGAAGGTGTTTCGTGCACAATCCTGATGTTTGGTTTGGCATTGACTCTTTTCGCTTCCCAGAGCCTCACATAGCCTGAAAGACGGGCTACGCCATGGGAGTCAACTCCTCTGAGGTCGGCACTGAGGAGTACTTTGGCGCCGAGGGTGGCGTCTTTCTTAGAATGCCCGATGGCAAGAAGTATGTTTTCTGTGAAGGAAAGTAAATGCTGATATGTAAACATGAGGTCCGATTTCTGAGGGGTAAAAATAGAGATAGAAGAGGTGCTACCCAATCAGAAACAGAATATTTGACCAAGAAATTTCTAAGGGGTTAAACCTTCTTTTTGTAGAGCGAATGGATGGTCTTTAAGAGGACACCTTCTTTCAAAGCGTAGGCAGAAACCCGGATATTTTTGATGTCGAGCTTTTGATTGACAAAGTGAATAAGGATGCTCGCCACCACAATCATGTCCACCCGCATTTCAATCATACCAGGCACGCTCATTCTTTCTTGCCTGTTCAAAGCGATCATTTTCTCATAAATACCCTCGAATGCGTCCAACGTAAAGGGAAATTCGGTGCCAAGTGGATTCTTTTCGATTTTATTATCGAGCATATAAATATCGCTCAATGTATCGAAGGTGCCCGATGAGCCCACCAGCGTTTGTGGTTTGTAGACCTTACACGCCTCGAAGAGTGGCTCCAGATTCATGGCCAGATAGCTTTGCAGATTGATGACTTCTTCTGGTAAAATGGGGTCGTGGCTGTGAAACTGGTCGATGAGGCGCTGCCCACCTATTTCGAAGCTCCTCTTCCAGAAGATTTCCGATTGGTTGCCGATAATGAACTCAATGCTGCCACCACCGATGTCCATGATGAGCACAGGCTCATCTGTCATAGGAATAGCCTTTTTGACACCGTAGTAGATCGTTTCGGCCTCTTCGTCCCCGGAGATAATCCTGACTTCGATGCCCAATTCACGCTGAACCCTTTCAGCAAACTCCACACCGTTCTTTGCGTTTCGGATGGCGCTGGTGGCTGTGGCAAAAACCTCATCCACTTTTTCAGCCTTTAGCACTTCGTGGAACCTCTGCAGCGCTTTCAAGGCTCTTTGTGTAGCTTCCTCAGTGATCAGACCATGTGAAATGCCACCTTCGCCAATTCTTACCAGCAGCTTCTCTTTAAAAAGGATGGTGAAATCATGATCTCTCACTTCCGCAACGAGCAGGTGAAAGGTATTCGTACCCATGTCAATGATTCCGACTTTCATGATTTAGTCCCTCGGCTGTGCTAAAAATTGGCGCAAGATAACACTTTATCATACCACTAAGCATATACCGTCAAAATTTAACCGCCGAGGTATATACCGTTCGTTTGAGTTCGTTTTTAGCGTATTCCACAATATATTTGGCAATTAACCCCGATATAATGGAACAGCGGCCGCCCAAAAATCATTTAGCTACCACCAGCGAAAAATTTGACAAACTTCAGAAGTTGAACGAGCAGGCCTTGCTGGGCGGGGGTGAAGGCAGGATAGCCAGGCAGCATGAAAAGGGAAAGCTGACTGCCCGGGAAAGAATTGAGCTGCTGGTGGACGAAGGAACTTTTGAAGAGATCGGCAAGCTGGTGGTGCACCGATCTTCAGATTTTGGGCTTGATAAAGAGAAATACCTCGGTGACGGGGTTGTCACTGGGTATGGCAATGTAAATGGCAGGCTGGTGTACGTATTCAGCCAGGACTTCACAGTGTTTGGCGGTTCCCTTTCTGAAACGTTTGCTGAGAAAATCGTAAAGATCATGGACCTGGCTATGAAAAACGGAGCACCGGTCATTGGTCTGAACGACTCAGGCGGCGCCAGGATACAGGAAGGGGTGGTGTCGCTCGCAGGTTATGCGGATATTTTCTACCGAAACACAAGGGCTTCTGGCGTGGTACCACAGATTTCGGCCATCATGGGCCCCTGTGCTGGCGGTGCGGTGTATTCGCCTGCCATCACCGACTTCATTTTGATGGTGGAGGACACGTCCTATATGTTCGTGACCGGCCCTAACGTGGTGAAGACGGTGACCCAGGAAGATGTGACGTCTGAAGAGCTTGGCGGCGCAAGCACCCATTCAACCAAAAGCGGCGTGACGCATTTCTCCTGTACCAACGAGGTAGAATGCATCAACAATATCAAGCAGCTGCTGTCGTACATGCCTCAAAACTGTGAGGATGAGGCTCCGGCCGTGAGCTACCAGCCCTCCGATGAGAAGCGACCTGCCCTCGATAAGGTGCTTCCCAACAACCCCAACCAGCCTTACGACATGCGTGAAGTGGTGGCCGAAATAGCCGACGAGGGCAGCTTTATGGAAGTGCATAAAAACTATGCGGAAAACATCATTGTTGGCTTTGCCAGAATTGGTGGCCGCAGCATTGGCGTTGTAGGCAACCAGCCTGCCTCGCTGGCTGGGGTACTTGACATCAACTCCTCGACAAAAGCAGCCAGGTTTGTTCGGTTTTGCGACAGCTTCAATATTCCCTTGCTGGTGCTGGTTGACGTTCCAGGATTTTTGCCAGGCACTGACCAGGAGTGGCATGGCATCATCAACCATGGAGCCAAGCTGCTGTATGCGTTTTCGGAGGCAACGGTGCCACGGGTAACGGTCATCACCCGGAAGGCTTACGGTGGCGCTTATGATGTGATGAACAGTAAGCACATTGGTGCCGATATGAACTTTGCCTGGCCGACGGCCGAAATAGCCGTGATGGGGGCAAAGGGAGCGGCGGAGATCATTTTTAAAGGTGAAATTGCCAAAGCATCGGATTCTGCTGCCAAACTCGACGAGAAAGTGGCGGAATACACCAACAGGTTTGCGAATCCTTACGAGGCTACAGCAAGAGGCTATATCGATGAAGTGATCATGCCGCACAACACCCGTGTGAAGGTCATGAAGGCCTTTGAGATGCTGAAGAACAAGGTAGACACACTTCCAAGAAAGAAGCACGGCAATATTCCGCTTTAGAATGCATAAATGGTCGCTGGATATAAATAACACAAACAAGAGATAAGCAATTGACAATGGACAAGAAGAGCAGAGATTTTCTATTCAAATATTTAAATAATGCATCGCCCACAGGTTTCGAGTCGTCGGGTCAGCAGATATGGCTGGAATACATGAAGCCGTATATCGACACCTACATCTCCGATACCTACGGAACTGTAGTAGGGGTGATTAACCCCGATGCACCTTATAAAGTGGTGATTGAGGCGCATGCCGATGAGATCTCCTGGTTTGTTAATTACATTACCGACGATGGTTATATTTACGTGAGAAGAAACGGTGGTTCCGATCATCAGATTGCGCCTTCCAAAAGAGTCAACATTCATACCGACAAAGGGATTGTAAAAGGGGTGTTTGGCTGGCCTGCGATCCACGTAAGAGACTCAGCGAAAGAAGAAAGCCCGACGCTGAAAAACATCTTTGTAGACATTGGAGCTACTTCAAAAGACGAAGTGGAAAAGGTGGGTGTTCATGTAGGCAGCGTAATGACGTTCGAAGATGAGTTGATCGAGCTGGGTGAGCATTACCTGTGTGGCAGAGCACTCGACAATAGAGTGGGCGGCTTTATGATTGCAGAAACAGCCAGGAGAATTGCTGAATCGAAAGTGAAGTTGCCGTTTGGCTTGTATGTTGTGAACTCTGTGCAGGAAGAGATTGGCCTGAGAGGCGCTGAAATGATTTCCAGGCGGATCAAGCCGGACGTGGCCATTATCACTGACGTGTGCCACGACACGCATGCTCCCATGTACGACAAGAAACAACAGGGTGACCTGAAAGCGGGCAAGGGACCAGTGTTGACTTATGGGCCGGCCGTGCAGAACAACCTGCTGAAGATGGTGATTGATGTGGCAGATAAAAACAAGATTGCCTTCCAGCGGGCCTCAGCCAGCAGGGCGACAGGTACTGACACCGATGCATTTGCCTACTCGGCAGAAGGTGTGGCGTCAGCGCTTATTTCTCTGCCACTTAAGTACATGCACACCACGGTAGAAACGGCTCACAAAGATGACGTGGAAAACGTGATCAAGCTGATGCACGATTTTCTTGTGCAGCTACCAGCCGGGCATGACTTCAGGTATATCAAGTAATAGTTAAAGAGGTTGCTAACTGCGATTAGCAGAGAGTAACCTCTTTAATCACCCTCGTTTGAAACGAGGGTGAGCGAGACATGCACTTGTAGTGCATAAAATCAGGAAGAAAAGAAGACCGTTGTTTGATTCGTTAGAAACGCAAATCCCGCCCGTCCTCGTTGCAAACGAGGACGATTGACGTGCTAACAATTAAAGAGGTTACTATATGCATGAGCGCAGATAGTAACCTCTTTAATTTTTCACAAGACCCCTTCAGGCACCTCGCTGATCGGCTTGATCATGATGTCTTTGTAAAACAGCTCTGCGCCTTCCGACTGGAGTTGAATCTTTCCCTTCTTCAGTGGCTGTTCGCCAGCGTCAGTAAGCTGGCGGGAGTTGTACAGCGCCATCACCACCTGGCCATTCACGATATGGATGGCAGTGTCGCCGAAACAAATCAACTCCAGCGTATTCCATTCGCCAGTTGGCTTTTCACCATCAGGGAACTTGGTGGCATGGCGGCCTACATCACTTTTTTCGCTAAAGACACGCATGGCGGCAGTGGCATCATAAACATAGTTGTCGCCGTCTTGGTGGGTAGGCACGTCCATCACGCCGCCAGCCACACCCCAGTAGTCGCCAGTGTCACCTTCCTGCACCTGAAACTCCTGCGAGCGCATCCAGAAGCCGCCATCGGCCCCATGTGCTCCTACAGCATGGTACAGCAAGCCGCTGTCTCTTTTGCTGTTGTCCTTCGGCCGGTGTTTGGCCTCTCCCCATTTGAACTGTAGCTTCAGGTGGTAGTTACTGAATTCGCTGGTGGTCGAAATGCCACCCCACTGCTCGCCTGAGATACGAATGGTGCTTTGCTGATCAACTTTTGCCACGCTGAAGATTCCTTTAGGGTCTTTATTCAGGCCCACTGGTTCACCGGCCGGTCGAAACGTAGAATCATTGACCTGTGTCCATTCCTGGCCCAGGTAGGTGTCCCAGCCGGTCAGGTCTTCCCCATTGAACAGGATTTGCCAATCCTGTTTTTCAGAAGAGCTTTGGCAGCTGAATAGGATAATGAAAACAACCAGCGAAAGTGTAGGTACGAGTTTGATCATGGTAAGATGGCGTTGTGAGCTGTTGAACTTACCTACAATATCGGTTTTTTCTTTGAGTTGCTAAGAGCATACCCTTTACAGCCTGTTTTTCGTATATTAAACAAACGAGGTGGCTTTCTCTTCTCCCTGCCACACGTTCCCCTCCAGCGCTAGATTCATCCGTTTGATGGGCATCAAACAACTTGTTTGATGCGCATCGAATATCTTGAACTTGCTGTAGAGCGACCTGGATTTAGCTGTAGACGGGAACGAATCTCGCCGTAGATTCGCTTGTTTCTAGCGGTGGATGGGAGTGCGTCTTGCCGTGGTTATCTGTTCATCCAGGTGTAGAATGACATCGGCATAGCGCTGGGTTCAAGTGTGCCTTGCCTTGTTTAACGACCTCAACTCCCATACATCACTTCTCAGTAGTGCAAAACGCCGGAAATTGCTAATTAGCACCGTACTCGTAAACAGCCATTCAACCATGAGAATACTACTCGCCTTCTTTATGCTGCTTGTCAGCACCAGCGCCTTCAGCCAGGAAGCCATGCGCCGCTGGCGCAAAATGAACCAGGTACGAAACGATAAGTTTGACCTGGTGCTGCCGGAAGCCATGAGGGAAAACAATATTGATATGTGGATCATCATGAACCGGGAGGGGAATTTTGATCCGCTGTATCCTGATATGGGCGAAGGCTACGTCGGCAGTGTGGGCTACTACATTTTCACCGATCGTGGGAGCGACCGTATCGAGCGATCCGTGCTGGGCATTGACGGCTATCTGCTGGAAGAGGGTGGCGCCTACGATTACTTCGGGTCGGCCAGTGAACTCAAGGCATTTGTGGAGGCCCGTGATCCTAAGCGGATTGGCCTTAATATGTCAAAAAACATTGGTGGGGCCGATGGCCTCAGCCATTCAGGCTACTTGGAATTAGCTGAAGTGCTGGGCAAGAAGTTCGAGCAGCGGTTTGTGTCGGCGGAGAAGCTGGCGTCCGACTTCCGGTCGAGGCGGGTGGCCGGCGAAATAGCGATTTATGGTGAGGCCGGTGAACTGTCGTACACCCTTGCAGAAAGGGCCCTGTCGAACGAGGTAATCACTCCGGGCGTAACCACGTTGGAAGATGTGGCCTGGTGGATGAAGGAGCAGCTTTTCAAAAACAACCTGGAGTCATCGTTTGGCATGCCTTCAGTGTATGTCACCGGCCCTGAGGGGATTGCCGCCACTTCCACCGACCGCATCATTCAGCGAGGCGACGTACTTTTCATCGACTGGGGTGTGGGGCTCATGAACATGTATACGGACATGAAGCGGATGGCCTATGTGCTGAAAGAAGGGGAAACCGGAGTACCTCCTGGCATCCAAAACGCCTTCGAACAGGCCGTGAAAGTACGGGATGTGGTAAAACAAACCATCAAACCCGGAGTGACGGCGCAGAAAGCTGAGGATGCCGTTTACGAAGCGCTGACCAAAGCCGGTTTTAACAAGATGGCAGGGTTCAACAAACCTACCGAGCTTGATAAAACGGATGTAATCATTGGTTGCCATTCGGTAGGCAACTGGGGCCATGGCATCGGGCCGTCCATTGCTTTTTTCAATCCGTTGCAGTTGGGGTATGAGATCAAGCCCTCCAATTTGCTGTCGATTGAGTTTTTTGCCTACACAAAGGTGCCCGAGTGGGGCGGTAAGAAGCTGCGGGTGGCGCTGGAAGATGATGCCATTATTACTGCGAGAGGTGTCGAATGGCTGTATCCGATCAATCCCAGGGTGCTGCTGATAAAGTGATAGATGAGGCATACTGCCAATGAAGACGATTGAGGAAGGTGCAAAGACGACAGTTGCGTTTTCCGCTTCGCAGCTTATTCACATTCACCCTGAGTATGCCGCTTTGTATCTGATCAACCCCTTCTAAAAGGCCAGCCTTACTTATTCTTTAAGTTGTTAGCGTCGGAAATTTTCCAACACGTCGGCTTTTTACCACACCGTTGTCGGAAAAGTGAATGGATTCGCCGGATTTTTTGTAGTTGCCTCATCTGCCTGCCCACTACCTTTGTACCCACAAAAACGCAACAAGCTATTTAAAGAAAGAGCCCATCCTGTGGGTGGATCGAATTATTTTTTTAACTATTTCTCCGTATTTTTTTCACCACCAGACTCCAGGGCAGGTTAGTATTTAACCTGCCCTTTTTGCGTCGATAACTGGCCAGTAGGTAATTATGGGTCATGTTTGGGTGCTTCTGTCTGACTCATTATGGCTTTAAAGAAGAAATGCGACGCTCTGTCCTTGGCGGTATTTGTGCTATAATTGTATACTAAAATTCCAGACAGTATCATTTGTTATGAAGCCAGCTACTCAGTATACAAAAAGCGGCCGTATCAATATTGCTTACCAGGTTTTTGGCTCCGGATCAATCGACCTGGTTTATATTCCGGGATGGGTGTCTAACATTGACTGGATGTGGGCCTGCCCTGAGCTGGTCGACTTTCTACAGGAACTGGGCAAAATCGCCAGGGTCATTTTGTTTGACAAAAGAGGCACAGGGCTGTCGGACCGTGTGGTGGAGCTTTCCACACTGGAAGAAAGGATGGACGACATTCGTGCCGTAATGGACGCCGTTGGGTCGCAAAAAGCCGTTTTGTTTGGACATTCAGAGGGCGGCTCCGTGTCGGCCCTCTTTGCTGCTACCTACCCCAACCGCACCATTTCACTCATTACTTTTGGCGTGTTTGCCAAGCGCCGCTATGCGCCCGACTATCCCTGGGCACCCACCGACGAGGAGCGCCAGGTGGTGTATGACATGATCGAAAACAACTGGGGCGGTGGCGACATGGGCCTGGAGTCGCTCGCCCCTTCCAAAGCCAACGATAAGGTGTTTATGGATTGGTTGGCCAGCTACTTCCGCTCCGGCGCCAGCCCGAGCGCAGCGATGGTGCTCACCAAAATGAATACGCAGGTTGATATCATTGATATTTTGGGTACGATCAAAGTGCCAACGCTCCTTATGCAGCGCACCCACGACATTGATGTGAAAATTGAGGAGGGACGGTTCATTGCTGAGCGTATTCAGGGAGCCAAGTTCGTGGAGTTTACGGGAAGAGACCACCTTTTTTGGGTGGGCAATACTAAAGAGGTGCTGGAAACGATGAGGGCTTTTATCTTAGGGGTGAAGCCCATCAGAAACTATCGGGAGCAGCTTTTCACTATAGTTGCCGCCCGTATTATCTCGTTGGAAAATGTTGATGCCAATCCTGAGGAGCTCATCCGCCAATTTGTGGAGCAGTACCGGGGCAAGGTGGTTCAATACAACCGCCAGACATTCATCGCTATATTTGAAGGGCCAAGCAAGGCCGTTCATTGCAGCATCGATCTCGTGGATGCCATTCAGAGCATGCCTGCCCAGCTGGCCATTGGTATTCACATCAGAGAAGGGGCTGTAGATGAGGCTCACTTCATCAGCGGTGAAACCGAGGCCTTTGTCGACGCCATGCTCCAGCTGGCAAAACCCAACCAGATCCTTGTCACACAAACTGTGAAAAGCCTGCTATCGGGAGCGGGCGTGAGTTTCACGCAGTATAAGGCGGTGTACGAAACGCTTTCGGGTGAATCGTTTCTGCTGTTCAGTGTAACCGATCCGCTCAGTGCTGATGAAAAAGCGGGGCAAATTTCGCCGAAGAAGGTGTTGAAAAATGATTCCTTCCTGGAAAACGTGCTGCAGAGTATCGATACTCATTTGGAGAACGAGCTTTTTGGCGTGGAAATGCTTTGCCGGGAAATTGGCATCAGTGAGCGCCAACTCCAGCGCAAGCTGAAGGCGGTGACCAATAAGTCGCCCAATCAGCTGATTACTTCTGTGCGGTTGCACCGTGCGAAGGAGCTGCTCATGGGTAGTGAGTTTGGGATTGCAGAAGCCGCCTTTAAAACAGGCTTTGCCAATCCGTCCTATTTCTCTAAATGTTTCAAAAAAGAGTTTGGATCAAGCCCCTCCGATCTTTTACTACTAAGCCGCTGATTATCAGCTTAGGAACTACCACGTTTTGTCGGTTTTGTTATACCCCATGTCGGAAATGTTAACACAATTGGCGGTATTGTGCTAGCCGCACCCTATTGGTTATATCTAATTTTGTCATCAAATAATACTAGAAATATTACTCCTGGGTGCTGCCAGCTGGCTTTTGGCATACGTTGGCAAAGAGGAAAAATGGCAACTGTTTGGCTATTCTTCTTTTTTAGAAACCGGGCGGGGTTGCTAGCAAAACTATTTTTTAATGATGGAAACAAAATTAATTCGTGGCACGGTCAGCGTGCTATTTTTTCTCACCACAATGTCGTGCACCTGGGAGCAGGCTGAACCACAGGTAGATTGCTCGGTGTCGCCAGTGGAAATAGACGTATTGGAAAGCGTAGCGACTGAATGTGGCGCTGCCATTGGGAGCTTCAGGGTCAATGCGGCTGGAGGTGAGCCTCCTTATTTATATACGTCAGAAGCTGGCACAAATGCGGATGGTGTATTTAGTAGTCTGGAGGCGGGAAACTATGTAGTGGTAGCGACTGATGCGAAAGGTTGTGCAAGTGAGGTAACTATTCCGATTCAAAACCTGGAGGGGGTGAACCTACAGGAAATTGTGGTGGAGGAGTCGGGATGTGGGTCAACAGAGGGAAAAATTGAGGTGGTAGCCTCTGGGGGTGTGGAGCCCTACCTCTACAGTATCAACGAAGGCCAGCCACAGACGGGGAGGACTTTTTCTGGCCTGACCAGGGGTACTTATACCGTGAAAATAGCAGACCAGCTGGGTTGTGAGATCGTCGAGAGTGTGGAGGTGTTGGCGGGCGTTAGCTACGAGAATTCTGTCAAAAACATTATTGAAAACAGCTGTGCGGTTTCGGGTTGCCACAACGGCAGCATCTCTCCCGACCTGAGGTCTTTCGCCACTATTCAAGCCAGGGCCAGCTCCATCAAAGCAAGAACAGCGAGTGGATCAATGCCCAGAGGGTCGACACTTACTCAGGCACAAAAAGATGCTATTGCCTGCTGGGTGGATGATGGAGCCCCACAAAATTGATAGATGAATCACTTTTAGCGACAACAAATAACAAGGAATACCTGCGGGAACCAGGGTAACTCCAATTTTTAGACTTAAAACAGAGATACAATGAAACGTGAAATATTAACAATCATTCTTGGCTTGATCACAGCAGGCCTGGCGATGGCGCAGGGCCCGATGGTGGATCGCAGCGGAACCGCCACCTTCTTTTCTGAAGCGCCGCTCGAAAACATTGAAGCCACTAACAAAGAGGTGTTGGGTGCTATGGACCTGGAAAAAGGGACATTGGCAGTGTCTATGCTCATGAAGGGATTTCACTTTGACAAGAGCCTGATGGAGGAACACTTCAATGAAAACTACGTGGAGTCGGATAAATTTCCGAGAGCGACTTTCAAGGGAGTCATCAGCAACTTCGCTGCACTCGACTTTTCGAAAAGCGGGAGCTTTGAAGTAGAAGCCGATGGGGAAATAGAAATCCATGGAGTGAAGAAACCCCTAAAGACGACGGTCAAATTTGAAGTTTCTTCTAAAGATTTGAAAGTTAATACTGCTTTCAATCTGGCGGTGGCTGATTTCGATATCGAGATACCCACCATCGTGTTCAAGAACATTGCGGAGGTAGTCGAGGTAAAGGCATTTTTTAATTTCACACGTCCAAAATGATGGTAAAGCAGATCACTTCAACCCTTATCTCGCTGGCATTGGCTATGCCGCTGCTGGCCCAGGATGATCTTCTGGCTGGTCTGGAAGCTGAGCAGGCCGATCAGAAAACGCTGGTGGATGCCACCTTCAAAGGCACCAGACTGATCAACGGTCATTCCATTGAAACCAGAAAACAAGGTGTGATGGATTTTATCATAGCGCACCGGTTTGGTACTATCGACGGTGGAGCCTATGAGCTTTTTGGGCTGGACAACGCCCTGGTACGCATAGGGCTGGAGTACGCCGTCAACGACAGGCTCTACGTGGGAGCTGGCAGGAGCTCTTTTGAAAAGACCTATGATGGGTTTGTCAAATACCGTCTGCTTCGTCAGTCGACGGGCAAAGGGAGTGTTCCGCTGTCTGCCACGTGGCTGAGCTCTATGGCATTGAAGACCCTGAAGAATCCGACGTATGATCTGCAGTTTACCGACAAGCTTGCTTTTTCGCATCAGCTTTTGCTTGCTCGCAAGTTTAACAACGGCCTTTCGCTCCAGCTGATGCCCACCTGGGTGCACCGGAACCTGATTGGCGAAACGGATCTGAACAATGACATCTTAGCGCTGGGTGTTGGCGGACGCATCAAGCTTTCTCAACGGGTGGCACTTTGTGCTGAATACTACTATCAGTTTCAACACCTTAATGAAAACACACAGAATGCGCTGGCGGTAGGGGTCGATATTGAAACGGGCGGCCATGTGTTTCAGCTACAGTTTACCAATGCCACGTCCATGGTGCCGAAGGGCTTCGTGTCAGAAACGACCAACGATTTTTTCAAAGGTGAAATTCACTTCGGTTTTAATGTCTCAAGAACTTTTCAACTGAACTAGCATCCAGTTTATTAACACGGACTAATTGATTTGAGCTGACGAGAAATGCCCCTCAGTTCAATATTTCATAACCCCGTGCGCCCCAACTCTACCCGAAACCAGACCCGGTTTTGAGACAGAAGAGTATTGTCTGACGGATAAGCACAACATGAATAAGAAACCATACAAGCAGCAAAGAATTTTGATCGAACGCTAAACGAATTTTTAAACCAGATTAAAGAATAATGAAAAACTTAGTAAAACAATTGAATGCAAAACTTTTATTAGCGTTGCTAGTATTGGCAACCATCACAGCTTGTAGCGACGACAGCGGAGAACCAACTCCTGAGGCAACGCCGATGATCCAGCTGTCGACTGACACTTCACTTGGCCAGATTTTGACAGATACCGATGGTGTTACCTTATACGTTTTTGCAAAAGATGTGTCAGGCAGCAGTGCTTGCCTGAATGGATGTCTTGACAAGTGGCCAATATACTACGCTAAAGAGCCTCAAATAGGCACGGGCCTGGAAGCTGCTGACTTTGCAGTGATCACCCACAGCAACGGCTCCAAACAAACTACCTACAAAGGGTGGCCGCTTTACTACTTTTCGCCTGCTGGCGACGGCGTGCTTGAAACGGCAGGTGCTACTGCCGGTGACGGCGCTGGAGGTGTCTTTTTTGCAGCCAAACCTGATTATTCGATTATGTTGGCAAATGCCCAACTGGTAGGCAATGACGGAAAGAACTACACATCAGCCTTTGAAGAAGGAGATGGGGCTACCGCTTTCTTTGTGAATGCTGAAGGTAGGGCTCTTTATATCTTCACCAACGACTCAAAAGACGATAATACTTTTACTGCCAGCGATTTTTCTAATGATGGGATCTGGCCGGTTTATACCAAAGACCTCAATGCTGTGGTTTCAGCGATTGACAAGAGCGACTTTGGCTCAATCGATGTATTCGGAGAGAGCCAGCTGACCTACAAGGGATGGCCATTGTACTACTTTGGTCAGGATACTGAAAGAGGAGATACCAAAGGCGTTAGTGTACCGTCGCCAGGTGTTTGGCCTATTGTGAATACCGATACAGCAGATGCAGAATAATTTTCCTAACTACATTGGGTAAGGAAGTTTTTTAGAACGTATGATTGGTAGTAAATGCCCATCTATCATAAGCAAGATGATGTTGTAATAAATAGAAAAAGGTGGCCCGTTTCCAGGCCACCTTTTTACTTCAAATAGTTGTGCCATAATTAGGCCAGATCAAAACGATCGAGGTTCATTACCTTGTCCCAGGCTTTCACAAAGTCTTTGACAAACTTGCCCTGAGAGTCGCCGCAGCCATATACTTCAGCCAGGGCACGAAGCTCAGAGTTGGAGCCAAAGATCAAGTCGGCACGAGTGGCTGTATATTTTACTTTGCCAGTTTTAGCATCGTGCCCCTCGAAGACGTCCCCATCTGCCGAAACAGCTTTCCATGTAGTGCTCATGTCGAGCAGGTTCACAAAGAAGTCGTTGCTCAATGAACCGACACGATTGGTAAATACACCATGCTTGGATCCGTCGAAGTTGGTGCCAAGCACACGCATGCCACCCACAAGCACAGTCATTTCTGGTGCAGTAAGCGTTAGCAACTGGGCTTTGTCGATCAGTAGCTCTTCTGCAGATATGGTGAATTTTTTCTTCACGTAGTTACGGAACCCATCGGCCTGTGGCTCAAGTGCTGCAAAGCTTTCCACGTCGGTTTGCTCTGCAGACGCATCAGCACGTCCGGGAGTGAAAGGAACAGTGATGGTTTGTCCAGCGTTCTTGGCCGCCTGCTCAACACCCGCACAACCCGCCAATACGATGAGGTCAGCCAATGATACTGACTTACCGAAGCCCTTTTGGATTTCTTCCAACTTACCCAATACTTTAGCCAGCTGGGCCGGATTGTTTACTTTCCAGTTCTTCTGGGGTGAAAGTCGAATGCGTGCTCCATTGGCACCACCACGCTTATCGGAGCCACGGAAGGTGGAAGCAGAAGCCCAGGCAGTTGACACCAGCTCCGATACGGACAGTCCTGAAGCAAGTACTTTCGCTTTCAGGGCAGCAATGTCCTTGTCGTCTAGTTTGTGTGTCGCAGTTGGGATCGGGTCTTGCCAAATCAACTCTTCTTTTGGCACTTCAGGGCCGAGGTAACGGGCACGAGGCCCCATGTCACGGTGAGTAAGTTTGAACCACGCTTTGGCAAAAGCATCTGCGAACTCATCAGGGTTCTCCAGGAAGTTCCTTGAAATCTTTTCGTAGGCTGGATCCACTCTTAACGCCAAGTCGGTAGTAAGCATTGATGGTGACCTTCGCTTGGATGGATCGAATGGATCGGGTACAGTACCTGCGCCTGCGTCACCCTTAGGCTTCCACTGGTGTGCACCTGCGGGGCTCTTGGTCAATTCCCATTCGTAGCCAAACAGGTTCTCGAAGAAGTTATTGCTCCACTTGGTTGGCGTGGTTGTCCAGATCACTTCCAAACCACTTGTAATTGCGTCGCCGGCTATACCTGAGCCGTAGCTGCTTCTCCAGCCAAGACCTTGCTCTTCAATACCAGCTGCTTCAGGCTCAGGGCCAACGTGAGCTGCATCGCCAGCGCCGTGAGTTTTGCCAAATGTGTGACCACCTGCAATCAGGGCCACAGTTTCGTAGTCATTCATTGCCATTCGACCGAACGTCTCACGAATATCTTTCGCAGCTGCAAGAGGGTCAGGCTTACCGTTTGGCCCCTCAGGGTTTACGTAAATCAGTCCCATCTGCACTGCAGCCAGTGGGTTTTCAAGGTCTCTGTCGCCTGAGTAGCGCTTGTCACCCAACCAGGTGTCTTCAGCACCCCAGTACACGTCCAGCTCTGGTTCCCACACATCGGCACGACCACCGGCAAAACCAAAGGTTTTGAAGCCCATAGATTCCAGCGCCACGTTGCCGGTTAAAACCATCAGGTCGGCCCAGGAGATTTTGCGTCCATACTTTTGCTTGATCGGCCACAGGAGCCTGCGTGCCTTATCCAGACTGGTATTGTCAGGCCAGCTATTAAGGGGAGCAAATCTTTGCTGCCCGGCTCCTGCACCACCACGGCCATCGGCAATGCGGTATGTGCCGGCGCTGTGCCATGCCATACGAATGAATAAACCGCCGTAGTGACCAAAGTCAGCAGGCCACCAGTCCTGTGAGTCGGTCATCAGGGCAGTGAGGTCTTTCTTTAAAGCCTTTAGGTCAAGGCTTTTAAACTCTTCAGCGTAGTTGAAGTCTTCGCCCATCGGATCAGACAGGGAAGAATGCTGACGAAGGATGTTTACTTTCAGCTGGTTAGGCCACCAGTCACTATTTGCCGTGCCACCACCTGCGGTTTGATTGAGTTCGCCATTCAGAAACGGGCACATTTCTGCTCCGTTTACATCGTAGGCGCCTCCTGCGTGTGTTTTATTTTCCATAGTTATAGATTTATTTTGTTCGATATTCAAATCTACAACATTCTGATCGATAGTATAAATCTATATTTTCTATATGGTTATAGTTGAAATCTATACATTAGACACAGGGTAGATAGGCCGTAGATCAGAAGAAAATGTGATAGATTAAATAATGGAGCGAGCGAATAGGCGCTTACTGATCTTTTGAAAGCCTACCTTATCTCCTTTAAATCCCTCAGCCAAAAAGCATGGGCGTGGTGCGTCATCCCAATCTTTGGATAGTAGTCGACAGCAGCTGGAGCCGACAGCAGTATCACGTTAGATTTGGGCGCCAGCATCTTTGTCCGGCGGATGAGCTCCTTGCCAATTCCTTTGTGCTGGTATTCGATGTGCACCGCCAGATCGCTGAGGTAGGTGGCATATACCCAGTCGGTGAGGCTGCGGCTTACCCCAACTAGTTTTCCATTGTGCCTTGCGGTAATGGTGAGATTGGCATGCCTGAGCATCTCTTCTATGCGCTCAGGCTCGTTCACGGGACGCCGCTCACCGAGGGTAGAACTAATAAGCAGCTCCGTGAAGTCCTTCACGGTTAAATCCTGCTCTTGCTGATAGATGATGTCCATGGATTATAGTTCTTTGATGTCCAGCCCGTATTTTTTGCAGTCCTCCCAGAAACCCGGGTAAGACTTATTCACCACCTCGGGCTCCTCGATAATCAAAGGCACTTTTTGAGCCAAAGGTGCAAAGGCCATGGCCATGCGGTGGTCTTCGTAGGTGCTGATCGTTACAGGACCTTCAGGAAGTGCGGTCGGAGGCTCCAATTCCCAAAAACCAGGCGTTTCCTCTACCAGCGTAGCCCCAAACTTTGCCAATTCGGTTTGCATCGCCGCCAGCCTGTCCGTTTCCTTTATCCGCAGGCTTTCAAGCCCGGTCATCGAAATGGGACTTTTGAGTCCTGTGGCTACCACCATCACCGTCTGTGCCAAATCGGGGCAGGTCTTAAAGTCGATAACCATGGGGGAAACGCTGTTCTTTTTCTCGATCAGAAACTCTTTACCGCTGAACCTCGTGGTAAGCCCCAGGCCATGCATGATCTCCCTGATGCGGATGTCGCCCTGGTAAGAGTTTTCCCTTAACCCCGTGAGGTTTACTTTGCTGTTTTTAGACAGCGATACCATGCTTAGCCAGTAGCTTGCACCCGACCAGTCCGACTCAATGGTATAGGAATTAGCGGTGTATTTCTGTGGTGCAATAGCGATGGTATTTCCCTTCCACTCGTTCTTTACCCCAAACTGCTGCATGAGGCCGAGTGTCATTTCTATGTAGGGTCTGCTGAACACATCTCCCACCAGTTCGATGGTAAGACCGTTAGGTAGCATAGGGGCGATCATTAGCAAGGCTGAAATGTACTGGCTGCTGATGTTGCCTTGTATTTTCAGGGAGTCCGTTTTTTGCTGAGTTAATTTTGAGACTTTAAGCGGCGGATAGCCGTCATTCTTCAGGTAATCGATGCTTGCGCCCAGTTCTCTCAGGGCGTCCACCAGCAATTTGATGGGTCGTTGTTGCATCCGCTCCGACCCAGTGATTGTTTGGTTTTCCCCTGTTAGTGCCAGGAATGCTGTTAAAAATCGCATGGTTGTTCCAGCGTCCAACACGTCCCACGTTTTGTCTTTTGAGGCCAGTAAGCGCATCATCGTTTGGGTGTCACGGGCATCAGAAAGGTTGTTGAGGTCAATTTTCTCATCAGAAAGTGCCTGTATAATCAAGGCCCTGTTACTTTCACTTTTGGAAGCACTCAGGTTGATGGTGGATGCTGCGGGAATAGCGGCGGAGGTGTTGATTGAAATTTTATTCATGGATGCTTAGTGGAAATACCCGATTTAATTGTCTTTATGTTAGCTGGATGATAGTGACTTAAAAATAATTTTTAAAACCTTCGGCAGTCTGGCATCGTTGTTGTGATTAAATGCTTTAAACCCTTTTTCATTATGAACAGATCAAAAACCATAACTTCCATCCTCGCCGGTGCAGTTATTGGTGCAATTACAGTATTCGGCGTTACTCCTATCAAGGGAATGGTTAACAAAGCTCGTGTATCAAAATCGACAAAAACCACACCCGTGAAACAGAGAGACGAAGACGATCATTTTTTTATTTAGCAGAAGAAAGATTTACCACTGAGTTGAACTCAGCCAAGGCTTCCCTAACTTCCCCTAAAGTAATAATCACATCGTATTCTGATTGACCAATGGCACTCAACAAGCTACCCTTAATGGTAGCTTTTTCATTTTTCTTATCCTGTAATATCAAGCTTTCGGCTTTTTTAATCGTTGCCTCACTTACCTGCGCCGGATGATACGTCGCCAGCAGGTATTGCGTAATCTCTTCGTAGCTTCCTTGTGGAAGTTCTGTCTTTTTTGTCGACAGGTAGGCTTCAGCAATCATCCCGATAGCAATGGCCTCGCCGTGGAGCAACCTGTTGCCGGAATCAAGCAGGGCGGTTTCTATAGCATGGCCGATGGTATGCCCAAAGTTCAGGATTTTTCTCAACCCATTTTCCTTTGGGTCTTTATCCACCACACCGCTTTTGACTTCAATAGAATGCTGGATATGGTCGTTCCAGGGCTGCTCTTCAAATGGCTTAGCAGTGAGGGTTTTCCAGTAGCGGGCATCTGCTATCAGGGCGTGCTTTAGCACCTCTGCAAAGCCCGATCTGAGCTCTCTTTCGGGCAGCGTAGCCAAAAAGCCAGAAGATACGATGACTCTTTCCGGCTCCTGAAAAACGCCGATGTGGTTTTTTAGGCCGTGGAAGTCGATGCCCAGCTTGCCGCCCACGCTGGCGTCTACTTGTGCCAGTAGGGTAGTGGGCAGGTTCAGAAATTTGATGCCCCGCTTGTACGTGGCAGCGCAGAAGCCACCCATATCACCTATCACGCCCCCGCCAAGGTTGACAAGCAGCGCCTTTCGGTCCCACTCCAGCTTGGTAAGCTCGTTCCAGATGTGCTCACAAGTGCGCAGCGTTTTCTCTTCCTCACCGCTTTTTATTTCAATCACCGAGTGCTCGGGAAGGTGAGCCGCTACTTGTGGATAGCAATGCTGCCTGGTGTTTTCGTCAACCAGCACAGCCACCTTTGAATAGGATTGGACTGAAAAAAACCTCCCCAATGACTCGGGGAGGTTGTTCGTTATTTCTACGTTACCGAGAATCATTTTTACTTTTCTCCGCCTGCAGGTACTTTCGCCATAATCTCAGTTTGCTGCTTGATAGAAGCAACGTGGATCAGCTTGTAGGTTTCTTCTACAAAGTCAGGAGAAAGGGAAAGTGACTTGCCCCACTCAGCTCTGCTTTTGTAAATTTCATTCCAGCGGTCTACCTGAAAGATAGTGACGTTGTTGTCACGCTTGAATTCACCCATTTTCTCTACCAGGCGCATCCTGTTGGCCAAAGCTTCAAGGATTTCACGGTCAGCGTTGTCAATCTGATCACGCATTTGCTCCATGAAATGATTGAAAGTGGCGTCAGTTGAATGAGCGCTTTTTGGCTTCAGTTCTCTTACCATTTCACCCAGGCGGGCAGGCGTCACCTGCTGCTTGGCATCACTCCATGCGTTGTCCGGATCTCTGTGCGACTCGATCATCAAGCCGTCATAGTTCAAGTCCAACCCTTTCTGAGCTACATCCAGAAGCATTTCTCTGTTGCCGCAAATATGGCTGGGATCACCAAACAAAGGCATTTCAGGAAACTCTCTTTTTAGCTCGATAGGGAACTGCCATGCAGGCACGTTGCGATATTTCGTCTTCTGGAAAGAAGAGAAACCACGGTGGATAGCACCAATTTTAGTGATACCGGCCTTGTTAATTCTTTCGATTGCCCCCAACCACAACGCCAAATCGGGGTTGATAGGGTTTTTGATCAGTACAGGTACATCAACGCCTACAAGAGAGTCGGCAATTTCCTGCACCGTGAAGGGGTTCACTGTCGAGCGTGCACCTACCCAAAGGATGTCGATGCCAGCAGCAAGACAAGCTTCTACGTGGTCGGGGTTGGCTACTTCAACAGCAAATTTGACACCCAACTCTTTCTTCACGTTCTGGATCCAGCCAAGGGCTTCTTTGCCTATGCCCTCAAATCCGCCCGGACGAGTTCTTGGCTTCCACACACCAGCTCTCATCACTCTGATACCTTCCTTATACAGTTGGGTACAGGTGTCCATGAGTTGCTCTTCTGATTCAGCGCTACAAGGCCCTGAAATAATCAATGGTCTTTCTTTTACCGGAGACCAGGATTCAAATTTGTCAATAGTAAGCTCCATACCCACCTCACTTATTTTTTATAAACTAAAAACGATCAAACTAGTCTTTTACTTATTATTGCACTCCAATTAAACACATTAACCATGCCCGTTACCCATCCCTTTACCTTCGAAGATACCGAAGTAGCTTTTGCTTCTAAGTCGGACCGGGAATTGAAGAAGATGTATTGGCTATTCGCCGCTATGAACAGTAACTTTTTGGTGCGCTTTGGAACACAGGGCGTAATATTAGCACTAAAAATGAAATTGCCCATCAAAAAACTCATAAAAAGTACTGTTTTCGGGCATTTCTGTGGTGGTGAGACGATCCAGGAGTGCAAACAAACGATTTCTGAGCTCGGTGCTTCAGGCATTGGTACCATACTCGATTACTCCGCCGAGGGGGAGAAAACAGAGGCAGGATTTGAAGCCAACAAGGAAGAAATAATGCAGACTGTGATGAATGCAGCCACTAGCGCTCACATCCCTTTTGCCGTGATGAAAGTGTCGGGGTTGGGGTCGGAAGAGTTGATGACTAAGTCGCAGGATGGCAAACAACTGAATGGTAAAGAGCAGAAGGCGTTTGACAATATTCACCGTCGGGTTGAAGAGCTCTGTAGCAAAGCTCACGAATTGAATGTCAGAATATTTATTGACGCAGAAGACTATGCTTATCAGGGGGTGATAGACGGGTTGGCGCTGGAAATGATGCGGAAATACAACAAAGAGCGAGTGATCGTTTACACCACTTTTCAATTTTACCGGTGGGACGCCTACGATAAGCTGGTGGTTTTGCATGAAAAAGGAAAAGCAGAAGGGTTTTACATTGGAGTGAAGCTGGTGCGTGGTGCTTATATGGAGAACGAGCGTGAGCGGGCGGAGGACCTGGGCTATAAGGATCCAATCCAGCCGACGAAGCAAGCCACAGATATTGACTATAACAGGGCACTTGATTTCTGCGCAGCTAACCACAAGCGGATTGCTTTCTGCTCGGGCAGTCACAATGAGCAGTCGAACGCCTTGCTCACCTCGCTGATGCAACAATATGGCATAGCCAAGGATGATCCGGGAGTGTTTTTTGCGCAACTCTACGGCATGAGCGATAATATTTCTTTCAAGCTATCTAAGGAAGGCTACAACGTTGCGAAGTATGTGCCTTATGGGCCGCTGGAAAAGGTGATGCCGTATCTAATTAGAAGGGCGGAGGAGAATACGTCGGTAGCAGGACAAACAGGGAGAGAGTTTAGCTTTATAAAGAAGGAGATTGAGCGTAGGAAATTGTCGGCCATATAAGCTTGGTCATAAGAGCCGTCAGGCGTTTGCCTGCATCCGGTTGCTTCGGTATGCGGAGGGCTTCTGCGAGGTAAACTTGGAGAAGGCTTTTAGAAAGGTGACCTTGTTGTTGAAGCCCGATTCTAACGCAACTGCTTCAATTTTGTAGTGTTGAAATTCTTTTTTTCGTAGCATCTCCTTCGCATAATCGATTCTAAAGCGATTGGTGAAGTCGTTAAAGCTCTCCTGAACGAGCTCCGACATTGTTTGAGATATTCTATGCGGTTTTTCGTCGATTGCCTCTCCAAGGAGAGGTAAAGTAAGGTTACTATTTAAGAATAGACTGTCTTCTCTGAAGGTGAAAATAATCTTGTCTCTTATGAGTTCCATTTCCTTTCTGGACAGCCTGGAGCTTAAGTACTTGCCTGTAATTTGTTTTAAAAAGTTGGGCTCTTTGTAAAGCACATAACCAACTATAAATACAATGCTGGAGGTGGAAATGTAGTACAGAATAAACTGCCTCCAATTGTCTGCATATTCTGTCAGCCACGACATGAGTACTGCAGTGATGAAGTAAATAGAGCAAATTGACAAGGCGTACAGCCTTTTTATCGCATCAACGCCTCGGTAGTTTTTCGCTATCAGAAAGATAAATGCTATCCCATAGAGCAGAATGTGAGTGGCCCTGGCGTAGTTGAGGGGCATGATCTGATCGTAAAAATGATTCGAAACATAGTCTATTCTGGCTTTGCCGGGAAGCATCAGCATGTTGCTGAAGCTAATTATGACAATAAGGGCAGGCACAAAATGGAATAAATCAACTGCCCTGAAACGTCGTTCCTGAAGCAGGGCTGTGAAATGCAGGCAGAGTACAGGTCCGTAGAAAAAACCGGCGACAAAATAGTACCTGCCATAGAATTGAGGAAATACTTTAACCACCTCGCTTGTTGAATACAGGAAGTCGAGCATTTCCAGCCCAAATAGCAGTATAAAAACGGAAAGCGTTAAATAGGCTTGCCCAGACTTCTTAAAAAAGAGCCCGCCAGAGATGAAAATGGTCAGGAATGCATATCCCAGGAGAAGAAACCTTAAGGCCGTCATACTGCATCATTCTTTCGTCAATATAAAAAGAACTTCAAGCTTTTGGTACCAGGCCGGTTTGGTGCCATCGGGATAGGTCTCGTCAACCATTTTCAGGTGCAGAGCATCGTCCTCGAATTTATACTCATAGTACTGCTTTCCACCTTCAAACCCGGGCACTCTGGCGATGTCTGATGTTGTGACCATCATTGCCGACGATAGTTCGTAGCTGCCCGAATTGAAAACAATGCTTTGAAAGGCCGCCTTTATTTCGGCGTCGGTCGGCTTGGCCAGCGACTGGAATGGTTTCCTTGGCTCGTCGGAGGGGTTGTACATAATGGCATAGCGGTTCGGGGCTACCACAAAGGTGCCTGGGTAGGCTTCGGGCACGGAATACGTAGTGTCTTTGTAGATGTAGTGAATCTCTTTGAACATCCAGGACCCCAGCAGTGGATTGAGTTGGTTTCTTTTCGCCTGGATCAAGTCCATGATTTCTTGATTGCCGTAAAACTTTGCCAGGGTGTAGGCTGTGTATCTATTATCCAGCACTTTCATTTCGTAGTCTGCTCCGGAGTTGATCATCATAGTAGCAAACTCGTTGTGGCTATAGAACAGCGACCAGTGCAGTGCTGCACAATGGTTAACCGAGTCGGTGTGATCGATATTGGCTCCGGCGTCAATAAGCATTTGGCCTAATGATGCATCGCCATTTACTGCTGCACCTATGAGGGAGGTGAGCCTGTAGTGCTGGTCGGTTGCATTTGGATTCGCTCCGTTGTCGAGCAGCAGCTTCGCCACGTCTTTGTGCCCAAACCGTGCGGCCAGAGCGAGAGGAGGCTGTCCTACACGATTTAGCTTATTTGGGTCGGCTCCATTGTCCAATAGTAGCTGCGTCATTTCCAAATAGCCCTTTTGTGCGGCGAGCTGGAGCGCAGGAATGCCGAGTCCGTCCATCGCATTGGCATCGCCACCGCTTTTTAAGATTTTCCTGGCCACTTCCAGGTCATTGGTGTTGGCTGCATTCACAAGCTTTGCCGCCTGGTTGGGGATTTTTGTGGCCAGGGAGGTTTGCCTGAGTAGCTCAGCCACTGAGTCGGCCTGCCATAGCCTCAGCACCACGTCCACCACGTTGCCATGTTTGCTCCTTAGCGACAAATCGGCTCCGGCCTTGATCAGGAGTTTCATTTGATCCGTGTGGCCATAGTAGGCAGCCCAGTTGAGCGCAGGGTCTCCGTTGATGTCGACAATGTTTACTTCGGCACCGGCGGCGAGCAGCAGTTTGCTGATGGCTGGATCTTTGATAGAGGAGGCAAACATGAGTGGGGTTCCCTCAAGGCCGCCTTTTGTTTTCAGGTTGGGGTTAACGCCACTGTTGATCAGGAGTTTAACCAGCTTTGCGTTTTCAACCTCAATAGCAATGTGAAGCGGTGTTTGACCATTTTCATCAAAGCTGTTGATGTCAGGTTCCTTTTGAATAAGGAACTCGGAGATTTTGTACGCAGCGGCTCTCACACTTTTGTGAAGGAGGGTTGTGTCAGCAGTTGGTTCGCTGTAGTGGCGGACAAACTCCGAAACATTGTCTTCTTTTAAAATCTTCGTCAGTTTTTCTGGCTGAGCGGCGGCTTGCACAAAGAACAAGCACAGCATACTTCCACTAATGAATTTGAACATCCTGATTATTTATTTTCAGGAAGTAATCTAACATCCATTGAGGTGGATGATGGTAAGAAAACTGAGGTTGAGGTAAAGGATAATAATTCTTAACCCTTTTTTTGATTCGGTTTCAGACCCTCGCTGGGTTGACTTTAGCTGTTTGCGCTAGAAGTAGTAGGAGAACTCGATCAGCCCTTTAGGAGATATCGTCCAGCTTGGTTTCCCAGGGTATCTATTGAGGTTTTCGTAGTCGAATTGTGGACCCGACTCTGCCGCAAAACTTATTTTTCTGGCGTTGAAAGGGAAAATTTCAAGCCCAATTGGGATGGTGAGAAACCACTTGTCCTCATCTACTATTTTCGAAGCCTCGCTAAATGGAGTTCCTGCGCCGAGCCCTGCATACATGGAAGCATGCTCCTCCATAATGAAATTGCGGCCTATTTCCACGCTACAATTAACTACGGTAAAATCATCAGAGAAAATGGGGCTCACTCTACCGATGAACCTTAACTTATTGAATGGGGCTGTTTTTACATTTATGCCATTTGTGCCGAAGCCAACCCCAAGTTTTTGAGGGTAGCAAAAAAACGAAGCAAGCAGCAAAAAAACAGAGAATCACTGAAACTTTCATATCTGGCAGGATTGATCCATTGTAAACGCCAGATGCTAACCAATATTTTTACCAGCGAACATATTTGAAGGTCTTATTTGGCTTAGTCAACTACTTTCCAACTATTACTGAGCCAATCCAGTATTTTTTTCGACTTTCAGTTAACTTTGCCCCTCATTTGAAAATCAGCTAACTAGCTGATACTGATTAAACCTTACGAACGTCGATGCATTTAAGCGAGCAGGAAATTTTGCGCCGGAAAGAGAGAGAAGAGCTCATAGCTGCCGGTATTAATCCCTACCCTTCCGAAACCTTCGAGGTCAGCGTGGCCGCAGAGGAAATCCATGAATTCTACGAAAAGCGCAAGACCGATTACAAAAACATATCGATGGCAGGCCGCATCATGAGCCGCCGTATTATGGGCTCGGCCTCATTTGCGGAACTCCAGGATGCATCTGGCAGGATTCAGATTTATATCCGAAGAGATGATATTTGCCCCGGGGAGGACAAGACGCTTTACAACGACGTTTTCAAAAAGAAAATAGGTATTGGTGATATCGTAGGCATTAAAGGCTTTGTGTTTACGACGCAAACCGGTGAAATATCCGTACATGTGACTGAGTTCAAGCTGCTGACGAAAGCACTGAAGCCTTTACCGATTGTGAAGGAAACTGAGGACGAACATGGCAACAAAGTGCTTCACGACGCCTTCACTGACCCGGAGCAGCGCTATCGCCAGCGCTATGTCGATCTGGTGGTGAATCCTCATGTAAAGGATACGTTCATCAAACGCACCAAGCTGGTCAACTCTATCAGGGAATACCTGAACAATAAAAGCTATCTGGAGGTGGAAACACCCATCCTTCAGCCGTTGTATGGCGGCGCTGCTGCTCGTCCGTTCAAAACGCACCACAACACGCTGGACATGACGCTCTACCTGCGCATTGCCAATGAGTTGTACCTGAAAAGGCTGATTGTGGGTGGATTTGATGGCGTGTATGAGTTTTCAAAGGATTTCAGGAATGAGGGCATGTCTCGTTTTCACAACCCTGAGTTTACCCAGGTGGAGCTGTATGTGGCCTATAAAGATTACAACTGGATGATGGATACTGTGGAGGAGATGATTGAGAAAATCGCTCTTGACCTCCATGGAACCACCCAGGTGCAGGTGGGGGAGAACGTTATCGACTTCCAGCGTCCGTGGAAGCGCTTCACCATGTTTGAGGCCATTGAGCATTTTACTGGTATTGACATCAGTAGCATGGATGAGGCGGAGCTAAGGGCTACAGCAAAGAAATTGGAAGTGCCTATTGATGACTCGATGGGTAAAGGCAAACTGATCGATGAGATCTTCGGCGAGCACTGCGAGGCTAAGCTGATCCAGCCAACATTCATCACGGATTATCCTGTGGAGATGTCGCCGTTAGCGAAGAAGCACCGAAGCAAAGACGGGCTGGTGGAGCGGTTTGAAGCGATCTGTAATGGCAAAGAGATTTGCAATGCCTTCTCTGAACTGAACGACCCCATAGATCAGCGCAAGCGCTTTGAAGAGCAGCTAGAGCTGGGTAAAAGAGGCGACGATGAAGCCATGATGCTCGACGAGGACTTCCTTAGGGCGTTGGAGTATGGTATGCCGCCGACAGCAGGCCTTGGAGTAGGTATCGACAGGCTGAGTATGATCATGACCAATTCGCCATCCATTCAGGAGGTGCTTTTCTTCCCTCAAATGAGGCCAGAAAAGAAAGTAGCCGAGCTAATGGAGAAGGATTACGAGAAGCTGGGAGTGAGGACAGAGCTGGTGCCGATACTTCAAAAACTCAATATGTCTACCAAAGAGGCCATTGCCGACAGCAAAGACAGCAAGCTTTTCAACGATGTGTGCGGCATGCGCAAGAAACTGAAGCTGAACGACGTTACTAATCCAACCATCGACGAGGTGAAGGGCTGGATAGAGGCTGCCTCGAAATAAGCTAATGAAAAGAAATAGCATCCCAACTGAATCCAGCTTTCTTAAAGTGTTGGGCTTGGTTGGGATGTTTGCTTTAACGGGATGCGGCAGGAATTTTCCCGACGATGTTAGTGGCTACGTTGACTCGTTTATTCATGAGGCTGAACTGCGGGGCCATGATTTTTCGAACGCTCGTCGGGGTTTGACCATTGAATTTACCAATCTGCCAGACAATAAAGCAGGGAGTTCGAAATCCACTTTTTTCGCTAACCACATCAAACTTGACCCCCTCATTTGGAAGCAAATGAATGACAGGCAAAGAGAAATGCTTGTTTTTCATGAATTAGGTCATTGTGTTTTAGGGCGGCAACACAAAAATGAAAGGTTACTTTTAGGTGAATGTGCCAGTATAATGAAAGAGGGTGGAGAAGATGCGTGCGTAGATGATATCTTCAGCGACTCGTGGCGCTCCTATTATATCGATGAGCTATTCGATCCAGCCGTGCAGGTGCCAGACTGGTATCGGACTCAAGACCTCACTAAATTGGTCATAGGAGATACTTTACTTCTAAAGGAGGACTCATTGCAATATGAAAGTTTTCAAACCAGACATTTTGGAATAGTCGGTGCGTTGGCAATTGACGAATCAACCGATTACCTGCTTACACTAACATACGACTCACTCAACTCTATCTACGGGTTTCAATGGGATGCTATCACCGTTGAGTTGTATCACCAAAGTGGAGAGTATTCGATCAGTAATAAAGGCAAAGAAATTTGGGATAATTATTCGCTTTACACAGATAAGATGAAGTTAGAGACACCCATTAGACTTTCCCTCTTAAAGCTAGGAGCTTTTTATCACTTCTATGTGAATGGGGTTGAAAAGCACATCATGAGCACAACCTATTTTCAAAGTGACTCTTCGATGGTGCCGGGAAACATGTATGTCGCTACCTATGGCGGAAGCAAGCCAACGGCGAAGCTTTCAGTAGTGCGAGTTGCGAAACAGTAAGCGAGCTAGCTTGAAATAATATTTGAGACTCTCAGATGAGATTATATCCTCAGACCACCGCAGCATGCAATGGTCTGAGGATATTCTATCAGGACTTAGTGAAACTAAATTCAATCACTATTTTCATAGTTCCAACCTCAGTTGATTCCTGCTGGCTAATACGGCCTACGAGCTTGCTTGATGTTAACGTTTGAACTTCAAAAGTCTGGTCGTCAACCGTCAGCATTTTGCCATCACTGCTCAATGACCAGGTGCCTGTTTCCGAATCTTCGCCTGGCTGACTGCTGACATAGGTATTGTCGGCCTTAAATTCAATGGTAACATTGGTTATATCGGACTCTTCCTCGGCGTTAATAGAAAACCCGTCGGCAATTTCCTGTGCCTCTGCTTCGCTCAACTCGAATTCCGCTATAAGGTACGCAACCACGTCTTGTCCATTGATTGACAGTTCTATTACGTCTACTGAGCTGTATTTCCATGTGCCAATAAGCGGAGACGATACGCCCTCGTCATCTTTGCCACCGCAGGCAGCCAAAAGTGTCAAAACAACAAACGGCAAAAACATGATTTTAGTAAATCTTCTCATAGGATTGGTTTTTTTGAAAAGTAATTATTGAAATAATAAAGTGCTTCGAAAGCTTCAACCAGATGGGCTCAAAAAATGAGCATTTGAAACTAACGACAGGTTAAACATGCTAAAATCATTTGAAAGCTGAAAGGGAAAATATCCAATACTGCCTTTTTGAAGGCTAAAGTGAGTGATTGGAGGGGACGGACGTGGGAGCTCCGTTAATTTTTAGCAATCCGATGATATGAGAAATAAGAGAAAGAAATGAACTGAAACTCTGCGAGCTGGCTGATTGGTTTAATCATTAACATTGGGGCTTTCAAATTCCCGCAAGCGCCGCTATCACGGCATTTCCCACTTCTGATGTAGTAGAGGTGCCTCCCAAATCTGGCGTTAGTGTTTTCTTTTCCACCATCACTTTTTCAATGGATTTCAACACAGCCCTTCCCCAATCATTATACCCAAAAAAATCAAGCATTTGGCTGGCGGACCAAATAGCGGCGAGGGGGTTAGCTATTCCCTTGCCTGCAATGTCGGGCGCCGATCCGTGAATTGGTTCAAACATTGAAGGGTGTAGCCTTTCCGGGTTAACATTTGCACCCGCAGCAAGCCCCATACCGCCGGCAATGGCCGCTCCCAGGTCGGTGATGATGTCTCCAAAGAGATTGGAGGTTACCACTATCTGGAACCGTTGCGGCTGCTTCACAAAGAACATGGCAGCGGCGTCTACCAGGTAGGAAGCGGTTTTTACTTCCGGATACTCCTTGCCCACCTCTTCAAATACCTGATCCCAGAAGACCATGGAATAGTTCAGGGCGTTGGCCTTGCTTATGCTGGTTAAGGTCTTTTTCTCTTTTCGGGCCAGCTCGTAGGCGTACCTGATGATTCTTTCTGTCCCCTTTCTGGAAAAGACGCCGGTTTGAAGCACCACCTCTTCGGGCTTTCCTTTGAACAGCCAGTCGCCTGCTCCGGCATACTCACCTTCGCTATTTTCTCGGATCACGATCATGTCGACATCTTCTCTTTTCACATCTTTCAAAGGGCATGGAGCACCTTCCAAGAGTTGGACGGGACGAATGTTGACGTACTGATCGAATCCCTTTCTGATTTTCAACAGCAGTTCCCTGAGGGAAACATGATCCGGCACTCCCGGGAACCCAACAGCACCCAAATAGATAGCTTCAAAATTCCTAAGCTGCTCCATGCCATCATCGGCCATCATTTTTCCGTGGTTGGCATAGTACTCACAACCCCAGGGAAAATGCGTAAAGCCGAACTTCATTTTGCCGTCAAGCGCCTCAACTTTCTTCAACACTTTGATCCCTTCAGCCAAAACCTCAGGCCCTATTCCATCTCCCGCTATCACGGCCACTTTGTGAATTTTCATCTCTCTTTTTTCTTTTTAATTGGTGTATAATGCTTGCTTAGGCGTTTGTTAAAGTTTGCCCCTGTTCATTCATTTCTTTTTTCAGACTTCGGGTGGCCAGCCAGATCAGTACTATTGAAAGGATGAAGAGAATGCCAGCAATGATCGACAAAACATAAATGCCGTCGGTGAAGTTTTTGACAGCGAAGAGGAGGAGTGAGCTGAGCGTGACCGAAAACATGAAAAACATAGGAACGAGCACAAAATTGGGATTGATTTTATTTTTGATGAGCCACACGGCGACCGCCAGAAGTGCCAATGCCGCCAGCAATTGATTGGCCGATCCGAAAATTGGCCACAGCGTAGTGAACTCGCCTGAGGTAAGCAGCAGCACTGAGCATACGACGACCACTGAAGTGGCCAGGTAGCGATTTTTGGTAAATGCCTTCCCCACTTTGTTGTCGACATCTTCGAAGTACTCCTGAACTGTAAAGCGAGCCAGCCGGGTGCAGGTATCGAGCGTGGTGAGCGCAAAAGCAGATACTGTTAATGCCACGAATGAAATGGCTAACTGTGCGGAGATTCCCGAAGATGAAATGATGTTACCCAGTCCGTCGGAAAACAAGGTCACTGGCCCTTCGATGACCAATCGACTAGCGTATTCTCCCCGACTAATAATGATGACCGTTCCAACTGAGATGATAGCTAAAAATGACTCAATCAACATGCCACCATATCCCACCACCTTGGTGTCGTTTTCTTTGTTGATTTGTTTGGAAGTGGTGCCGCTGGCCACCAGCGAGTGAAAACCGCTGATGGCACCGCACGCCACGGTAACAAACAACACTGGGAAGAGGTAGCCAAGGTTTTCAGAATTGATTTGGACGTTGTTGTCCATTTTAATCTCGGGATTCGCAATAAAGACACCCACCACGGCGGCAATCATGAGGCCATATAAAAGAAAGCTGTTGAGATAGTCTCTCGGTTGCAGGAGAAATGAGACCGGTGTGACAGAGGCCACGAAAGCGTAAGCCAACAGTAACACAACCCACAGTTTGTAATCCAGTAAGAAGGGTATTTGCATGCCCAGATAAACAAAATAGTACATAGCAAGCACGCCAATAACGGTGTTGATCAAAAAGGCATGTTTGACGTTTGCGGTCGCTTTGTTAACAATCCCAAAAACTACAGCCAGCAGCATGAACAGGATGGATGCAGAGGCTACTCCTGGGTTATTGATAAAGGTTTTGGCTATGATATCAACAAAAACCGCAGTGATTAGAATAAGCGTGGCGAAGCTGAAAATCAGGAAAAGGCGCTTTCCTCCTTGCCCGATATATTTTTGGATAATCACCCCGATAGACTTGCCGCCGTGCCTCATAGAAGCAATCATGCTGGTGAGGTCGTGTACAGCACCAAAGAAAATGCCTCCGAGCAATATCCAGATCACTGCTGGAATCCAGCCGAAGGTGACAGCGATGATCGGCCCGACTATTGGTCCGGCACCCGCAATTGAGGCGAAGTGGTGCCCAAGGACCACTGGTGTTTTGCTTGGGATGTAGTCGATCCCATCTTCAAAAGAGTGTGCCGGCGTGGTGTTTTTGTTGCTTATGTTTAATTTTTTGAACACGAACTTCCCGTAGGTAAAATAGGCTACAAGTAGCACAATGGCAGATATTGATAAAAGAATGATGAGGTTCATAAGTAGTGTAATTTAACCTGAGCCAACAGTTGCCAGCAGCAGGATATTTTATGTGTGAAATTAGGGTAGTTGTCTTTCCCTGTGAAGTAGTACAATGTGATCAAGCCTTACCCTGAATTAAGTGAAGTTTATTTTTCGAGGAAGATGGGTGAATGAACTGGCAGTTGAGGTGCGAAAGTGAAGACCAGGTTAGACTGGCCAGGTGAGCGCTAAATGAGGTGTAAAACTGAAGGTTTGTGGTGGGTAGTTTAGCTGGCAGCCAGGAAAAAAAGTGATGCAGAAACTATGAGGTCAGTGTTGGATTTCAGTACCCCCCTGAAATGCTTGAGTGCGAGCTGCATTTGTGTTTCCACTGTCTTCACCGAAATCCCAAGCTTTTCGGCAATTTGTTGATAGCTCAGGCCTTCCATTCGGCTAAGGATAAAAATCTCTTTCCTTTTTTTCGGGAGCACCTGCAGGGCTATCTCATAAAGCTTTTCAAAGTCATGGTATATAACATCATCCTCTGTTGAGTTACTAGTAATGTCGGCTACATGGAGCCGGTATTCCTGATAAGCTTTATGATGAATTTTTTTCTTTAGGCTATTGAGGATCGTGTTTTTAGCAATGGTAAAAATGTACGACTCAAAAGCGCCGTCTCTGTTAATGGATTTTCTATTAAACCAAAGCTTCAAAAATACTTCCTGTACAATTTCTTCGGATTCTTCCTTGTTATGAAAGTAGCTCAAACCGAAATGGTAAATCCGCTTGTTATATAGGTAAAATAGAGTGTCAAGGGCCTTTTTGTCACCTAATTTAAGTTGATCAATTATCGTAGCTAATGATTCTTTCATAGGATGAGTGCTATTACAAAATATGCAATACTGGGCAACAACATCGTCATAAAAATTAGAAATCGATAGTTTGGGTTGCTTTTTTTTGATGAAAGGCAATTTGCTCAGAACCTGGCAGGTCGGTCTTTTTTTGGCGGCGTTTGCTCAACCATACAGCCACATGCACTTGTGTCGTGTGATGGTCATTGTAAGGCATAGCCTGAGTAGTTTTAGGCAGGTCGACCCCATGTTGGTTTCACGTATACACAGTCGAACTGAATTTTTTTACAACGCTTTTCAGGGTAGCAAGCCAGCACATTGTATTACCACTAAGCAACAAAAGCAAAAATGGACAAAAAGCTGTTGGAAAGGTATTTCCAGGGAGAATGTAGCATAGAAGAGGTGAAGTATATTCTTGAAAGCCTGGAGTCTGGAAAATTGGATGAGCACTTGTCTAACCAGATTTTGGAATTCAATCGGAAAAAGGATGCCCAGAAGAGCGCCGATGAAGAAGGCATGCTGAGGAAAATTCATGACCTGATCAATATGGAAGATTTGGTTGAGTACGTGAAGAAAACGGACAGTATTACAGCTACTGATGAAAGTCCATTTAGACAAGTTTACGTGGCAAAGGATAAAAAATCCAGTTGGTTGAGAAGGGCATCTCTTGCAGCAGCGGCTGTGTCGTTGCTGATTATTGGAATGTTTTTTTACAACAAGGGAACATTTGACAACCCACCGGAGGTGGTAGAGACTGTGCCGCAATTGCAGAAGGAGACACACAAGGGCCAAAAATTGACTATTCACCTGTCGGACGGTACGGAAGTCATTCTCAACTCTGGCAGCAGTATCTCCTACCCGGAGGTGTTTGGTGATGCTGAGCGAGTGGTGAGCCTTGTGGGTGAAGCTTTTTTTGAAGTGACACCTGATAAAAGCAGGCCGTTTATTGTCAGGTCGTCCAATTTAGAAATGAGGGTTTTGGGCACGTCGTTTAATGTGCAGTCTTTTCCGGAACTTGATATATACAATGTGGCACTGGTGACGGGGAAATTAATGGTAGGTAGAGTAAGGAAGGGTAATGACGGGGCTGAACACGAGACTTTACTCTTAAGCCCTGGTGAAATGGCCGACCTAAACGTGCAGTCGGGTAAGCTTAGCAGACAGTCGTTTAATGTAGAGGAGATGACCTCATGGAAAAGAGGCATCATTTACTTTAGAGATGCCGACCATCGCAAGGTAATTAAGATACTTGAGAATTGGTTCGATGTGGAAATAACTACTGTGGGGAAACCTGATCAGGAATGGAAACTAACTTCAAAATTTGAGAGAGATAATCTTAAGAATATCATGGATGTTTTGCAGGCATCGCAAGACATTACTTATGAACTAAAGGGAAACAAAGTCAAAATATTTTTCTAAGCCTATGAAAACAGAATCGATAGATAGTGGATAAAAAAAGTCGGCAACCAGAAAGCTGCCGACTTAGTCGCAAGTATTTTTTATGTATCAGATAAAAAATATTGCCAGATAAATTATTTCATACTTAAACTACAAAGTTATGTTAAAAAGATTTCTACACCAAACCTCCTGTGTGTTCAGGCGACTGCTATACGGGTTATTTCTTCAATTTTTTGCATTTACGTTCAGTTTCGCATCCGTTCAGGAAACCAAGAGTGTGCGAGATTATCCATTGAATATTGAATTCAATAAAAATACCTTAGTTGAGACTTTCCAAATTATCGAGTCGGCAACAGATTACCATTTTGCATATGACAGGGGCAAACTTGATCCCAATATTAAGTTTTCAGGTAAATACAAAATACCACGAACTGTTGGCGACGTGTTGTTGGATATTGCCAAAGAAACTGGCCTGAGTTTTAAACAGATAAATAAAAACATCACAGTAATTAATGCCAATAAAGACAAGGAGTCTTCACCTTCTCTTGAAGTAATTATAGAAGATGTGATAATAACGGGGAAGGTAACTTCCGAGGAAGGTGAGGCACTTCCGGGTGTTAATATTATTGTAAAAGGAACCAATATCGGTACGGTAACGGACATTGACGGCAATTACTCTTTAAAGAGCCCTGAAGGTAGTACCACCCTGATTTTTTCTTTTATTGGCTATGCAAGCCAGGAAGTGCCGGTAAATGGGCGCTCTGTAATTAACATCATGCTGACCTCGGACATAGCTCAGCTGAGTGAGATAGTGGTGGTGGGTTATGGAGAGATGGAGAGAAAGGACGTCACAGGCTCGATTTCGTCTGTGGGAAGCGATGAGATAAAAGATTTGGGGGCCACCAGGGTAGACCAGGCATTGCTGGGAAAGGCTGCTGGCGTTCAGGTAATGCCAGTTTCTGGTGAGCCTGGAGCGCCGCCGCAAATCAGGATAAGAGGCGTAGGCAGTATTTCCGCTGCAGGTGATCCCCTGTACGTGGTAGATGGTTTCCCCATGCAAAGCATACAAACCATCAACCCTAACGACATCGAGAGTATCGACGTATTGAAAGATGCCTCGGCTACTGCCATTTATGGATCGAGAGGCTCCAACGGTGTGATAATAATCAACACCAAAAGAGGAAAAGAAGGAAAGCCAACCTTCAAATACGACGCCTACTTTGGCTTTCAGAAAATAGCCAAAATGCCTGAATTTCAATCTGCAAAGGAGGAAGCGCAGCACTACTATGACGGCATAAGAAACAGAAATATTGACGAGGGCAATGACGTATCCGGTCCGGTAGAAACCTGGAAAATCGCTGTTCCGGTTACTGTTGTTGAAGTACTGGAAGGCAGAACGCCTACTCAGCCCGGTGTCACTCTCGACTTCAAAGATCCATTCGATGAAATTCTGGTAACAGCGCCCCAGCAGCAGCACCAGCTATCTTCAAACGGAGGCAGCGAAAATGTAAAGTATGCCATCAGTGGCGAATACTTATCTCAGGATGGAATTATTTTGAACAGTAATTTCAAAAGGTATTCATTGCGCTCCAATATCGATTCTAAGTTGACCGATAAGTTGTCCATCAAAACAAGTATTAACCCGTCTTACGTTGATAAAACCAACGTAGGAGGAACCAGCTTTGACGGTGTTAACAGCAACACTGACATTTTGTACAACTCCCTGGTAATTCCACAATACTATTCATTGTACAACCCTGATGGTTCTTATTTTCCTTTTGGTGGCGGACTCGACGCAGTGGTTACAACCCAAAATCCAGTTGCGTTAGCTAATGAAGTAATCAACAGGCAAAAAGGAATAGGCTTACTAGGCAATATCAATGTAGAGTACGCCATCCTTGATGAACTGAAAGTGAATGTAGCAGCAGGCACAAACCTCCAGGCAATTAAAGGGATGAGTTTTAAGCCGCAGCTTCCGGCATTTTTCAACAATCCGGCTGTAGGCTCCGACTATTCTGCCCTTCGCTTAAACTGGCTTACTGAAACCACCCTTAACTATAACAAAAGTTTTGGCGACCATAACTTTTCGGGATTAGCGGGTTTTACTACCCAAAAAGAAACAGTTGAATCAAATAGTCTGACTAGTAACAGGTACCCAAACAACCTCGTCCCAACTTTGAGCGCCGTGAGTGGGATTATCACCGGTGGTACGTCCAACTACTACGAATGGTCTTTGGTATCCTACCTGGGAAGGGTCAACTACAACTACCTGGGAAAGTACTACTTCACAGCTTCATTGAGAACAGATGGCTCGTCTCGCTTTGGCTCTGAGAACAAGTTTGGCGTTTTTCCTTCGCTGGCTTTAGCCTGGAGAATCTCTGACGAAAGCTTCATGCAATCCATGCCTGCTCTTTCTGAAATGAAGTTAAGAACAAGCTACGGCAGCACAGGTAACAATAATATTGGTAATTATGAGCACTATGCTACCATCAATTACGACAAGTATACCCTCGGCGGCGGTGCTGTTGGTGGATATGCGCCGGGCAGGCTGGCCAATCCTTCTCTGACCTGGGAAACGCAAAAGCAAATAAACGTAGGCGTCGACCTAAGTTTTGTTGATAACAGGCTTGGCTTCAACATCGACTATTTCAATTCCAGGAATTATGACCTCCTTTTGAATGTGAATGTGCCCGATGTTACCGGTTTCAGCACTGCGTTAAAGAATATTGGAGAGGTGAAAAACAGCGGATGGGAGTTTGTAGCAAGCACTGTAAATACCACAGGTGATTTCAAATGGACAACCAATTTTAACATCTCCACTTATAAGAACGAAGTGGTTAAGCTGGGCCCGGAGGGTGATCCGATTATTTCCGGAGGTAACATTACCATGATAGGTCAGCCGATAGGAATGTTTTATGGCTGGTTGTCTGATGGTGTATTCAAAAACCAAGCCGAGCTGGATGCAGGGCCTATTTTTAATCCGGGTGCCAGAGATGCCTCAAGAGTGGGTGACGTAAGGTTTGTGGACGTGAGTGGCCCGGAGGGAGTGCCTGATGGAGTCATCAATAGTCTTGATAAAACCATTATGGGTTCTCCTTATCCGGATTTCTACTATGGAATGACCAATAACCTTTCTTACAAGAATATTTCCCTGACCATTGGTATTCAGGGATCGAAGGGAAATGAGATCTTAGCGATTTCCAGAAACCAGTTGGCTAACAACAGATCCAGATTCAGACAATTGTCGATCATGAACGACTACTGGAAATCAGAAAGTGAGCCAGGCGATGGATCGCCTAGACCTAACGATACCCCAACAGGTAACTTTCGTGGGCAATACAGTCAACTGTGGCTGGATACAGGAACCTATTTGCGTATTAATAATATAACGCTTGGTTACCTGCTGCCAGAGGCCTTCGTTGAGCGCCTTAATCTAAGCTCACTTAGAGTTTACATTAACACAATCAATCCTTTTTTATTTACGAAGCATATTGGTTTCAACCCTGACGTGAGCAGGAGTGGAAGCGCCCTGAACCCAGGCAACGAACAGTATGATTATCCCGTGGCGAAAAGCATCAAGCTTGGACTAAACGTAGGATTTTAATTAACTCACCCTAAATGAAATAGAAATGAAAAACATAATTAGCATAGTCACATTCGTATCGCTGTTTATGATGTCATGTAACAAGGACTTTATTGACATAGCACCGGTAGATACAGTAAGTATAGATGCTTTATTTAAAACAGATAAAGATTACAATGATGCTGTAATAGGCATTTACGGTTCATTGCAGGACCAATATCAGGACATGTGGTTGTTTGGCGATATGAGAGGCGACGACTCATGGGATGAGTTGGTTAAGAATACCGCTGCGGCCATGGATAACTTCACTATCAACAATGACGATAATGTGTTGCGTGACACATGGCGGAACTATTACGTAACCATCAGCCGCTGCAACATGTTGCTCGCTAGAATTGAACAGGCCGACCCCGCTGTTGTTAAGAATAAAGACTTGTACATAGGTGAAGCCAGGTTCATTCGTGCCCTTGCTTACTTTGATATGGTAAGAATCTTTGGTGATGTACAAATGATTACCAAGCCTATCACCATTGAGGAGTCGTATACAAAGGGACGTGAAAGTGTCGAAAAGATATACAACGAAGTCATCATTCCCGACTTGCTGGACGCTGAAACGAAGTTGCCAGGCAGCTATTCTGGGTCGGACGTTGGCAGAGCCACTATGGGAGCTGCCAAGTCAATTCTCGGCAAAGTTTACATGACTCGTCAGGAATTCGTGAAGGCGGAGGCCAAGTTGAAAGAAGTGACGACGATGGGTTATGCACTACTTGAGAACTACAATGACTTATTCGATTACATGCAAGATGAACATCACAGCGAATACATCTTCGATATCGAGTATGAGGAGGGTCTTGGCGGTGAAGGAAACTGCTTCACCACTAACTTTACTCCAAAGAACCCTGAATTGGCCGAGTTTTATGGCGTTACCGGAGGTCAAAACGGGAACAACAATGCGCCTCCCCACTTATTCGAAATTTTTGAACCAGGTGACGTAAGAAAGGATGTTACTGCTGCCAACGGGCATACCGATGCCGACGGTAACTTTATTCCCCTGATTCCCACTTCCAACGACGTGGCTACATTTACCAAAAAGTACATGGTTCGCTTGCTTACCAGCTGCGACAGCCGTGCCAATTGGAAGGTGATTCGCTATGCCGATGTTTTGCTGCTTTATGCAGAAGCACTGAATGAAAATGGCAAAACTGTTGAGGCACTTGGTTACCTTAATCAGGTGAGAAACAGAGGTGGGCTCGACGACTTGACCGGCTTGTCACAAGCTGAAACACGTGATCGGATTTACCTGGAAAGAAGATTTGAGCTTTCGTTTGAAGGCCATCGATGGTTCGACCTGGTTAGGACCGGCCGGGCTCTGGAGGTGATGGCACCACTTGGAATGAAAGACTACATGACAGTTTTTCCAATCCCGCTTGCTCAGATTCAGTTGATGAATGACCTGGAAATTTTCCCTCAGAACACTGGATATAATTGAACAAGCTCATTTTTAAAGCAAATAGTAAGAAACATAAGAAACTACATATCATGAAAAAGAACATTAACGCTTTTAAGGTTGCGATCCTTGGCATGCTTTTGATAGTCTCGGCGGCGTGGATATCGCTGCCAGGCGAAGAACCGTCGGCAGGAGGTGATGAATTGGCGGCCACATCGAAACGATACCTGTATGTGGCCACTCCCGGGATAAGAGACTATCTGGGGTATGGCGGTCATGGAATACTTGTCTTCGATATGGACAATAACCATCGTTTCGTGAAAAGAATACCGATGAAGGGTTATCACAAAGATGGCACCCCCTCTAATGTAAAAGGTGTAGCGGTAAGCCTGGCCACCAACAGTATCTATGTCAGTACGCTGGAGACCCTGCAAAGGATAGACATTACTTCTGAGAAAGTATTGTGGGAGATACCTTTCGAAGGTGGATGTGACCGAATGTCGATTTCACCGGATGGTAAAACAATGTACCTGCCATCATTGGAAAAAGACTTTTGGAATGTAGTTGACTGTGCGTCAGGTGAAATCAAGAGCAAAATACAGGTTTTCACCCGTGCCCACAATACCATCATTGGCATGTCTGGTACCAAAGCCTATCTGGCAGATATTGGCACGCCTTTTTTGAATATTGCTGACACTAAGACCCATACGCTTGTGAGCAAGGTGGGGCCATTTGGTGGAGGTATTCGCCCATTCACAGTCAATAGTGATGAGTCGCTTGTGTTTGTTAACGTCAACGAGTTGCTGGGTTTTGAAGTTGGAGACTTGAAAACAGGGGAAAAGTTAGCCAGGGTGACTGTGGAAGGCTGGGAAAAAGGACCAGTCAGGAGACATTCCTGCCCTAGTCACGGTATAGGTCTCACACCTGACGAGAAGGAAATTTGGGTGAGCGACGGACATAACATGCGCATGCATATTTTCGAAAACAAGCCTCCATACAAGCAGCTCACTACTATTCCTTTGCAGGACATGCCAGGGTGGGTGACTTTCAGTCTTGATGGTAAGTATGCCTATCCGTCAAGCGGCGAAGTGATCGATGTAAAAACCCGCAAAATTGTGACGTTGCTTACTGACGAGGGTAACAACTATGTGGCTAGTGAGAAAATGGTCGAAATTCAATTCGTTGACAACAAAGCGGTAAAAATTGGTGACCAGTTTGGACTGGGTCGTGCTCCTCATTAAACGATTAAGTAGGTAGGTGAAAGCAGGGGGGTATACAGTGTCAGCTGATCATAAGCAGTCTGATAAGTGAATGCCGGTCGAATCATAGCTATTGGCAATCATTGCTGTATAACCCCTCCCTTTTTTGTTGGTTCAAACAGCACCCCAAACCTATTCCATGTCGGGCGGCAGTTCATTTGGTTGCCCTATGTAAATTGTTTGACATGATTTGTTTTTGACTACAGTAAGTAATGTTGCTCACTACTATAGGTAACGTTTTATTAAGCTAACTCTAAAGTTGTAATGCTATGCATAGTTTTTCTCGCCGTTTGTTATCTGCAGTGACGCTATTAACGGCGCTCAGCATGTGTTTTGAGCTGCAGGCGCAATCAGGCAAAGCCCTCGGAAAAAAGGAGTCAAAGGAATGGTTCAAAGAGCGTAAATGGCTGAGCAACGATAATCTGGTTCCTCATAAGTCCATTGACAAACAAGAGCTGGCGAGCCAGTACAGTGCCCATACTGATTGGTGGGATAAGGCCTTTGCCTACATGCAGCGAGACGACCTTGCCAGCATTGAGCCGGGCAGGTACCCCATTGACGGTGAAAACGTTTTTGTGATTGTCAGCGATGGCCCAACCAAAGAGCTGGCCAAGACGAGATACGAGTCACACAAGGTTTACGCCGACATTCACTATGTTTTTGACGGCAAAGAGAAAATTGGCATAGCCCCGGTGGAAGGATCCACGGTGACTGAACCGTATGATGCTGAAAGGGAGATCATGTTTCATGAAACCAAAGGCAAATATTACGAGGAGAATCCTGAGACCTTTTTCGTCGTTTTTCCTGACAAAGACGCCCATCGGCCTGGCGTAAAAGTAGAAGGGTACGATACGGTGAAAAAGATAGTTATTAAAGTCAGGGCTGGTGGCTGATTTAGTGCGACTGCCGGGTTGACCACGGCTTACGCCGATCCACTTCACGCAAAGTATTTTAATAAGGATATGCAACGCCTAAAATTAGGTGACTGGGTGAGAATTGTATAAGGTTTTAAAAAAAAACGCCAATGAAGCTGGTTTTTCTTGATACCAAAACGATTGGAGATGTTCCCAATATAAAATCATTGGAGCGTTTCGGTGAGGCCATTTATTATGAAACTACCTCTTCGGATCAAACGCTGGAGAGAGTTCGGGAAGCAGATATAATTATCACTAATAAGGTAGTCATCGACAGAGGCACCGTTCACGAAGCCAAAAGGCTGAAGCTGATCTGTATCGCAGCCACAGGAACTAACAATGTAGACATTGTGGCTGCTAATGAACTGGGTATTCCTGTAAAAAACGCTGTCGACTATTCTTCAAAAAGTGTGGCTCAGGGGACGTTTGCCATCTTACTCCAATTGATAAACAAAGTGCCCTACTACGACAATTATGTGAAGTCGGGGGCCTATTCAAAGACGGATATTTTCACGCACTTTGAAAAACCGTTTTGGGAATTAAGCGGAAAAAGGTTTGGTATTATAGGGCTCGGCAGCATTGGATTGCAGGTGGCAAAAATTGCGGAAGCCTTTGGGGCCGAAGTGGTTTACTATTCCGCCTCGGGTCAAAGTTATGAGGCACCCTACCCTCGTCTGGAACTGGAAGAGTTTCTTACGACTGCCGATGTTGTAAGTATACATGCCCCTTTGAACCAGCACACCAGCAACCTCATCAACTATGAAAGGCTTGGTCTCATGAAACGCTCCAGCTTGTTGATTAATGCTGGTAGGGGAGGTATAGTCAATGAAACAGACCTGGTGAGGGGACTCAACCAGGGACTTATTGCCGGGGCTGGTATCGATGTGTTTGCCAGAGAGCCGCTGGACCCTCAAAGCCCACTTTTGTTGGTAAATGAAAAGGAAAAACTGGTGATGACGCCGCATTCCATCTGGGCAAGCATGGAAGCTCGAACACTGCTGATTGATAAAGTGGGGCAAAATATTCAGGAATTTTTGGGAGGAGTTGATAAATGAAAACTGGTGTGCCATTTGAGCCAGCCAGGTAACTTAAATCTAATCAGATAACATACCATGAAAATAAGAGCTGCAGTATTACATGACATGGGCGCAAGCAGACCCTATCATGAAAGCAAACCTCTGACCATAGAGGAGGTAGACCTGGCAGGCCCCGAAGCGGGTGAAATTCTCGTGAAGATACATGCCGCCGGACTTTGCCATTCTGATTTATCGGTAATGGACGGAAACAGGCCCCGCCAAATGCCCATGGTGCTGGGGCATGAAGCCGCCGGAGAAGTGGTAGAGGTGGCGCCAGGAGTCACTGACCTGATGGTGGGTGACCATATTGTATTTTCATTTGTGCCCATTTGTGGGCACTGCATGCCTTGCATGACCGCCAGGCCCGCTTTGTGCGAAAACGGCATGGCCGCCAACAACAGTGGTGTTTTGCTGGGTGGAGGCACAAGGCTAACCAACAAGGACAATGCAAAAGTACATCACCATATGGGAGTGTCAGGTTTTGCGGAATACACTGTTGTGTCGAGGCAGTCGGTAGTGAGAGTAGTGAAAGACCTTCCGTTCGACATAGCCGCCCTATTTGGCTGTGCCGTCATGACGGGTGTAGGCGCAGTCATCAACACAGCCAGACTATCGATGGGCGAGTCTGTGCTGATCACTGGCATGGGGGGCGTTGGCTTTGCCGCATTGCTGGGCGCACTGGCAGGAGGTGCGAGCAAGGTGGTTGTCGCTGACGTCAACAAAGAGAAACTAGCCAAGGCGCTGGAGCTGGGGGCTCATGAAACCATTGATACCTCGGAGCCAAACGCACTTGAAAAAACAAGAGACCTGACCAACGGTGGCGTTGATATTGGGCTGGAGTTTGCTGGAGTGGTTGCTGCGCTGGAGTTTACTTACAATGCTACGGCACGAGGCGGAAAAACGGTGACAGCGGGCCTGCCACATCCGAGCAAGAAAATGGAATTTGCTCCTGTGAAACTGGTAGCTGAAGAAAGAACGCTACAGGGCTCCTACCTGGGTAGCTGCATTCCAGCGAGAGATATTCCTGCCTACATCGCTTTGTATCAATCCGGCAGGCTGCCAGTGGACAAACTCATGACTCATAAGCTTGGCCTCGATGAGGTGAACGAAGGCTTTGAAAGGCTGGCAAAGGGAGAGGCCATACGCCAGATAATTACGTTCTGACCCTGGCATGCCCGGCGTTGAATTAATTTAAACAGACAAAAAAGTGGACACTAGCAAACTAATAAGAACAGAATCCTACGTAAATGGCCAATGGGTGCGTGCTGCCAGCCGAAAGACTTTTGACGTGATCAACCCGGCAACAGGCGAGGTGCTGGCTGCCGTGACAGACATGGGGCGTGAGGACACACGCAAGGCTATTGAAGCAGCCAATTCAGCATGGCCCGCTTATCGGGATCTCACAGCTAAAGAGCGGTCAGCGCTGTTACGCAAATGGTTTAATCTCATTTTGGAAAACAGGGATGAGCTAGCCAAACTAATGACTCTCGAATGTGGGAAAGTATTGAACGAGAGCCTCGGCGAGGTGACTTACGGAGCCGGTTTTGTTGAGTGGTTTGCAGAAGAGGCTAAGCGCACTTATGGTGATGTGATCCCTGCCAATAGCAACGACAGGAGAATTGTCGTCATCAAGCAATCGATCGGTGTAGCAGCTGCCATCACTCCATGGAATTTTCCGCTGGCTATGATCACGAGAAAAGTTGGTCCTGCCCTGGCGGCGGGCAGCCCGGTAGTAGTGAAACCGCCAACGGAGACTCCGCTTACCGCCCTGGCCATTTCTCACCTCGCCGAACTGGCAGGCTTTCCTCCGGGCGTATACAATACGGTTACCACATCGGACAACAGCGAGGTAGGGAAGGAGCTTTGTGAAAACAAAAAAGTGCGAAAGCTGTCATTTACTGGCTCCACTGCCGTAGGCAGGGTGCTCATGAGCCAAAGCGCTTCGACCCTTAAAAAGCTGTCGCTGGAGCTTGGTGGCAATGCGGCTTTTATTGTTTTTGATGATGCCGACATTGATGAAGCAGTGAAAGGGGCTATGGCGTCCAAGTTTCGCAACAGCGGCCAAACCTGTGTTTGTGTAAACCGGCTCATGGTGCAGGACGGCGTTTACGATGAGTTTGTAGAGAAATTTTCAAAGGCTGTGGCAGCGCTGAAGGTAGGCAATGGCCTGGAGGAAGGAGCTGAGATTGGGCCACTCATCAACGAAAAAGGGTTGGCTAAGGTAAAAAATCACATGGACGACGCCCTGGCCAAAGGAGGTAAAGTTGTAGTAGGAGGCAAGGCAATGGAGGGCTTGTATTTTGAACCCACCGTCCTTGCCGATGCTACCCAGGAGATGATCATTTCCCGGGAGGAGGTGTTTGGCCCGGTAGCTCCTGTATTCAGGTTCAAAACTGAGGAAGAAGCGATCCGGATCGCCAATGATACCGATTTTGGTCTTGCATCATATTTCTACAGCCGGGATGTTGGCAGATGCTGGCGGGTAGCTGAAGCCTTGGAAACGGGTATGGTGGGCATTAACGAAGGCATGATATCCACCGAAGTGGCACCTTTCGGCGGAGTGAAACAATCGGGTATTGGCAGAGAAGGATCCAAATACGGCATGGACTACTTTATGGAGATCAAATACCTGTGCTTTGGTGGCCTTAAATAAGGATTAGAAAGTTAAGTAAAGCGGAAAATGAAAACATCAAAAATAGATATACCAGGAGTAAAGATAAACGGAGCAATGTCGAATGGATATGAATCCGTTCTGACCCCCGAGGCCATCGAATTTGTAGCGTCGTTGCATCGAAGCTTTAATAAAAAGAGAAAGCAGCTTTTGCAGGCCAGAGAAGTAAGGCAAAAGGCCATTGATGCTGGCGAGCTGCCCGATTTTCTCGGGAGTACCAAAAAAATCCGTGACGGAAACTGGCAGGTAGCACCCATTCCAGCCGACCTACAGGACAGACGAACTGAAATTACGGGCCCCGTCGATCGGAAAATGGTGATCAATGCCCTCAACTCGGGTGCGAAGGTGTTTATGGCTGACTTCGAAGATGCTAACTCGCCCACGTGGGAAAATTGCATCGAAGGTCAGGTCAATCTAAAAGATGCCATCTTGAGGGAAATAGACTTTACAGCGCCCAATGGTAAACTTTATGCACTGGAAGAAGAGATTGCTACACTCGTAGTCAGGCCCAGGGGCTGGCATCTGACCGAGAAGCATGTTGAAGTAGACGGAGAGCCTTTGTCGGCGTCACTGTTCGACTTTGGGCTTTACTTTTTTCACAATGCTCACTCCCTTATCGAAAAGGGGTCTGGGCCCTATTATTACCTTCCTAAGCTGGAAAGTCATCTTGAGGCACGTTTATGGAACGATGTTTTTGTTAAGGCCCAGCAATTGCTCGGTATTCCCCAGGCAACGATAAAGGCCACTGTGTTGGTCGAAACTATTTTGGCCAGCTTCGAGATGGAGGAAATCCTATTTGAACTGAAAGATCATATTGCTGGCATGAATGCAGGCAGATGGGACTATATTTTTAGTACCATAAAAAAATTGAGGCATCATAAAGCATTTATTTTACCCGACCGTGCTCAGATCACCATGGGTGTCCATTTCATGAAATCCTACGCTGAGCTTTTGGTGAAGACCTGTCACAAACGGGGTGCCCATGCCATTGGAGGCATGTCTGCTTTTATTCCGTCAAAGGATGAGGCAGCAAACAACCTTGCTTTCCAAAAAGTACATCAGGACAAGAAGAATGAAGCCAGCCAGGGCTACGATGGTACCTGGGTGGCCCACCCATTTCTGGTGCCTGCGGCCATGGAGGAGTTTGATGCGGTTTTAAAAACCAAGCCACATCAGAAAAATGTCATGAGAGACGACGTAAAGGTGGGAAGGGACGATCTTTTGAACCTGAATATTGAAGGCGGAAAGATCACTGAAAATGGCTTGCGCTTAAACATCAACGTGGGAATCCTTTATATCGAGTCATGGCTTCAGGGTACTGGTGCCGCTGCTCTGTACAATCTGATGGAAGACGCTGCTACAGCAGAAATATCGAGGGCTCAGGTATGGCAGTGGCTGCATAGCGATGGAGTATCACTTGACGATGGCAGGGCTGTCGATATTGAGCTATATCAAACACTTTTTGAAGAGGAAAAAGCCAGTGCGGCACTGCTTTTGGGCGAAGAACGAGTGGCTACGGGCAAGCTGAAGATGGCAGCCGACTTGTTCGACAAACTGGTGAGAGAGGAGGACTTTAAAGACTTTCTTACCCTTGATGTCTACCAATTGTTGTGAGCGGCTGGTTAAACATTTTGAATTGATCTATCTTCAAATCAGGCACTTGAAATGAGTATTCAAAGCACGCTTGTGCCTGTTCTGTAAGCCCATTGGGGCGACGTTATAAACACCATACCTATGTCTTTGTCACTACTTTCATTTCTTGCGCTTTTCCCTATTCTGGTTGTCGCTATTATGTTGGCGGGCTTCCGGCTTTCCGCCCGAATTTCGATGCCCATCGGCTTTCTACTTACAGCAATCGTCGCTTTTACAGCCTGGGACTTTCCACTGGCTAATATTCTGGCGTCTACTATTCAAGGACTGTTCATCACCTTCGATATCTTATATATCATCTTTGGTGCCATCCTGATGCTCACATTATTGAACTACTCTGGAGCTATCACAGTCATCCGGCGTGGCTTTTCTGACATCAGCACCGACAGGCGGGTGCAGGTAGTGATCATCGTTTGGCTGTTTGGATCTTTTATTGAAGGTGCTGCCGGCTTTGGCACGCCTGCCGCCATTGTGGCGCCGCTACTGGTGGCCATGGGTTTTCCATCCATGGCGGCTGTCATGCTCGGCATGATGGTGCAAAGCACGGCAGTTACCTTTGGTGCTGTGGGCACACCAGTGCTGGTAGGGTTACGAGGAGGCCTGCAGGGGGTTGACTTTGAAAGCCAGCTGTCCGCCGCTAATATTAGTTTCCTCGATTACCTGCACATAGTGACCAGTCAAGTGGTGGTGTTGCACGCCATTGCCGGGGTTTTAATGCCACTATTTATGATTTGCATGATGACCCGCTTTTTTGGAACGAACAAAAGCTGGCGTGAGGGCTTTGCGATGATTCCATTCGCTATCCTTGGAGGCCTGGCATTCACTATTCCTTACGTGATCACAGGGTTTGCACTGGGACCAGAGTTTCCCTCCCTCTTTGGATCCCTCGTTGGCTTGGTTATAGTGGTGGCAGCTGCCAGAAAAGGATTTCTGTTACCGAAGACTAGCTGGGACTTCCCTCCTCGGGAAAACTGGCCAAAACTATGGCTGGGAAGCCTCGAAGTGCAGCCAGACAACAAACTGGAAAAAGCTCCATTTTCGCTGGCTGTTGCCTGGGCTCCCTATCTGTTGGTGGCAGCGCTTCTGGTACTCAGCCGCCTTCCGCAGCTTCCTTTTAAAGGCATGCTTACGAGCATCGCCGTGAGCTACAACCAAATTCTGGGGACTGATATCTCAGCCAGCAGCACGCCCTTTTACTTGCCGGGCACCATTCTTCTTTTAGCTGGATTTTTAACAGTTTTGTTGCACAAAATGGAGATGAGGAAAGTCAGGCAGGCATTTTCCGACAGCAGTAAAATGATTTTGGGCGCAGGCTTCGTGTTGATTTTCACCGTGCCTATGGTGAGAATTTATATCAATTCAGGGGTTAACCCCGAAAACATCCCCGGAATGCCTATTGTTATGGCCGAGTGGGTGGCCTCCAATGTCGGAAGTATTTACCCGCTATTTGCCCCTTCCATTGGTGCGCTGGGAGCCTTCATTGCCGGCAGTAATACAGTCAGTAACCTAATGTTCAGTTTTTTCCAGTTTGGAGTGGCTGAGAGATTGTTGATGCCCGGCACGCTTATGGTGGCATTGCAGGCGGTAGGGGCAGCTGCAGGAAACATGATAGCTATTCACAATATTGTGGCGGCGTCAGCTACTGTGGGGTTTTTAGGGCAGGAAGGTCTCATTTTGCGGAAGACCATCATCCCTACTATTTACTACCTCCTGGTGATCGGCGTTTTGGGGCTGTTGGCTATGAACTTCATGGAGATTGCCGATCCGTTGTTTAAACCCTAGACGCATCTGGACAACGGCTCTTTAAAATGAATCGAAGAAGCTCCTCTGTTTGCTGAGTTTCAAATCTTGCAGAAGTGACGACTTGGCTCTCAAAGTTACAGAGTAGGATGTGAATCGGCCAAAGGGTGTCCAGTCGGCGGAAAGCTCCCAGCAATGGATGTCCCTTATGATTCCCAACCTCGTTTGCGTTATTTCTTTGTTTTTGAAGTCGTAGCCTGAGCTGAAGGTGATCTTGGTGTTTTCGGTGATGGAGGTGTTGCCATTCATTGTGAACGACTGTGTAACTACTGGGTCAGCAAAGCCTGTTTTTCTAAAGTCCACATTGTAACTCAGGCGCAAATCCCAGGGGATATTAAAATCCACATATTGATCAGGGTGAGTTCGGATGTAGTCTTTTTCCTCCTCCGTTCCAAACTCACTTTCTTTGTCCTTATTCTGCTCTTTTTGTGCCTTTGGGTTAAGGCTGGTGCTAAGCGCAATACTTGCATTACTCAAGTTTCCTAATCCCTGGCCGTGGTTCCAGGTGAATTCGTCTACTTTGGTTTGATAAACTGTTCTGGCTCCAGACGAGCTTGTTGTTGAACTGTCGAGCACATACAAATACGGATCAAGCGTCATTCTATAGTTGATATCCAGCTTGTTGAACAGCAGAGTTCTCGTTGTGAAGCCTATTGTGCTTAGGTTAAAGGAGTCTGCCAGCAAGTTATAGCCCGAGCTAATGGAAAGGTTGTCGAGCAGCTTCACTTTTTTGAATTCCTGGGTGCTGTCCTTTCTGTCCCTCACTTTCATCTCAAAGTTGTTGTTAAGCGAAAAGCCAATACTGCCCGATTTCCCCAGGCCCGGCCCATTAAACACAAACCCTTCGTATTTCGAATACAGCTTTGTGTGCCCCAGCGAGTCATTTTGAACGTTTTGATAGATGCCATACTTTTCTTCTGAAAAGTCAGGCGAGTAGGACAGGGAGATGGTAGGAGTAATTACATGCCGAATGGCTTCCACTTTTTCTCCTTTTACGAACACCATGCCGTAGAGCCTGGTTGAAAAACCTGTGCCGAAACTATAAGATCCGGCCCGGCTAAAGCCACGAACCGTATCGGTAACCACTTCTTTTTGCTCGTCGTCCCATCGCCTGTTGAGCTCTTTCAGGTACCACCATTCTGTGTAATTAAAGCTGGGGCTAACACTGATAAATTTGAAAACATTAAAAGTGGTGGAAATAGGTACCGAATGCCGTCCGCCATTTTTGGAGTTACGAAGCATGCCCGGAAGATTGTCGGAGTTGACAGGCAGGTACTGTTCCGATCCTTCAATACTGGGATTGTAGTTTGGATTGGTATTGTTGAACTCGTTTTTAAGGCTAAAATTGTGAGAGACACTCAATTTGTCCAGCACAGAGCCATTTCCGGAGGTAATCCAGGCCAGCGGAAAAAACCGGTTGGTGTTCAGCGTAAACTCTGGCGCCGAAATGGTCATCGATTTGGTTTGCACGTTCTGGCTCTGCCTGAAGTTGAGCGAGGCATTGAACGGTGTGCCTGTGAACGTTTTGCTCATACTCACACTGGAGTTGAACTGCGCATTGGTATTGAACTGCACACTCTGGTAGTTATTTTGGCTATAGGTGGAGCTACCAGCGTTCACTGACGACGAAATCCGGAAAGTACCTTTTGTTTCTGGAGTGTGGCTCCACCTGATCCAGTAGTCTTTGGTCGACAGGCTGTCTTCTTCCTTTTCTCCCTTATTCCTGTTGAACGACAGGTTCATATTGCCGTTGAATGCATAGCGCTTTTTGTATCGGAAATCAGAGGTTGCACCGTAGCTTCCTTTGGAGAAAACCTGAGCGGTCAGCGCCAGATCCATATAGTCGTTGATGGCGAAGTAGTAGCCCCCGTCTTTCAAAAAGAAGCCCCTCCGCCGTTCTTCTCCATATTTGGGTACCAGCACACCCGATACTTTCTTTTTCGGCTGCGGAAACATACCAAACGCAAAGCCCAATGGAGTAGGAATGGATCTGAAATGAAGGTTGAAAGGTCCTGAAACCACCTTATTGCCCGGGATCACTTTCAGCTTACTGGCAGCAATGTGAAAATGAGGATCTTCCAGGTTACAGGTGGTGTATTTGGCATTCCTGATAAAAAGCTCGCTACTGGCATTCATTTTCACTTTTTCACCATGCATGTAGGCATCACCTTGTTGAGTGACAATTCCGTTCACGAGTGCCTTCCTGGTTTTGAAGTTGTAGGTCATGTCCTGAGCATTGTAGCTCTCATCACCCTCGGTGAACACCGGTACACCGACTTTTTTCCCCAATGAATCTGTGGTATAGTTGGCTTTAATGGTATTCGTAGGCCAGTCAATGTCTATCCTGTTTCCCTGAAGCTCGATTTTGCCATAGTTAATTTTCCCTTCACCGTAGAGCATCACTCTTTGGGTGTTTACGTCCAAAAAAATCGAATCTGCCGCCTCGTATTTAATAGCAGTTTCGATGTCGCTTTTGGGAATTTCTTTTGCTACTTTGGCCGAGTCAGTCTTCAATGTATCTGCTCCTATCTGCTTGTTAACCAGTGAATCGATAGCTAGATTTTGAAAGAAATCACTCCCTGGCAAGCTCAGCGTATCGCTGCCTAAAAACCTTTGCTCTGGTTTTGGCACCAGCGTATCTCCTTTCAAAATGGGGAGTTTCTCTTCGATGGCAACACTATCTTGTCCAGATTTCTGGCCTAAATTTTGCCCATGCCCCCATGTGGATATAACGATGCCGATAGCAAGTAGTAAGGCATTTTTTATTGAGAGCATTTAAAATTGGGACAATTAAGAAATGGTTATTTGAAATGAACGACCAGATTTCAGTTTCTGATAAAAATTTTCAATTTTGCGTAAAATTATTTCGTTTAAGGTTAACAACCGAAATGTTGTGAAAAATATTGTCTTATTACTTTCATTTTCACTGCTTCTGGTTGCTGCATCCTATTCCCCTATTGGGGTTCACGACTATCGGGTAAGGAAGGTCGTGATTGATGCCGGACATGGCGGCAAGGATCCTGGAACACACGGAAAGATATCCAAAGAGAAGGATATAGCACTAAAGATTGCTCTGGAATTGGGGCAGACAATCAAGAAATATCTTCCTGATGTAGAAGTCCTCTACTCCAGAAATGATGATTCTTTCCCATCGTTGCATGACAGGGCGCTTTTTGCTAATCGAAACAACGCTGATCTTTTTATTTCGATACATTGTAACTGGGTTTCAAATCCTGCTGTTGAGGGAACCGAAACCTATGTAATGGGGCTTCACAAAAGCGATGCTAACTTTGACGTAGCCAAAAGAGAAAATGCTGTTATACTTCAGGAAGAAAACTCCGAAGTATACGAGGGCTTTGACCCCAATTCTCCCGAGTCTTATATACTTTTTAGTTTGACCCAGAGCGCCTACCAGCAAAATAGCCTTAATTTGGCGTCAAAAATTGAGCATCAATTCAAAACAAGGGTAGGTAAAAAGAGCCGGGGAGTGAAAATGGCCGGTTTTTGGGTGCTGTGGGAAACTTCTATGCCTAGTGTTTTGGTTGAAACAGGGTATCTTAGCAATGAGCAGGAAGAAAGAGAACTCAACGATCCCTTGCAACAATCGTATATAGCTTCTGGCATCTTTCGGGCATTCAGAGATTACAAGAATGAGATTGAGTCAATGAACTAAACCAGACTACGTGAGATTTTCTAAAGAATTTAAAGTAGGCTTATTTACTATTGTATCTGGAGCACTGCTATACTACGGCTTCAATTTTTTGAAAGGAACCGACTTTTTTTCCAACACCAGCAAGTACTATGCACTTTACGAGACCATTGATGGCTTAAAAGTAGCTAACTCGGTCATAGTCAACGGTTACTCTGTTGGAAGGATCAGCAAAATCCGTATCCTGCAGGACAGGGATAATCAGGTTTTGGTAGAAATGACCATCGATGAGGATATTATTCTGACTGACTCTACACGGGCAAAGCTGTACAATGTCGACTTTCTCGGGAGCAAGGCCATAGAGCTTAGCATCGACGATGTAGGAATGCCAATAGAGGACGGTGACACCCTTATTTCCGAAATCGACAAAGGCATTACCGATTTTCTGAAAGAAAGTGCCGCACCGGTTGCCGACAACCTTGGGATTACAATAAGAAGAATTAATGAAATACTTCTTGGGCTTCAGGGCAGTGGTGAAAAGATCAACAGCACTATTGGTGAGCTTCAGGTGATGGCCCACCAGGTGAATGGTATTATTGGCGAGAATAAGGAAGAACTCAACAATGTCATGATTTCGTTTCAGGAACTGGCTGCTCAGCTTAGCCAAACCATTAAGCGGATTGACCCAATTTTAGTCAACGCCAATGGAGCGATTGAAAAAGTAAATGCGCTGGAGCTACAGGCTACCCTGGATGAGACGCAAGAGCTTCTTTCACATGTGAATACCACACTCGACATGTTCAATAAAGGAGAGGGCACAGTAGGCCGCCTGCTCAAAGAAGATTCAATCTATTCCAATCTGAACAAAACCATCGAGGATCTTGACAGCCTGGTTGTTCATATCAATGCATATCCCAAACATTTCTTTGCTCCGCTGGGCAAAAGCAGGAAGAAAATCGAAAAAGACCTGGCGAGGGACAAAAATTAATCCTTTTGAGGTAATTTGGGTTTCATCTGAGCCGATGCGATGGAGGCACGTCAGAATTAGCTATTAACCCAAAAGCTTATATGAATCTGGAATTCAACAAAAATGAAGATGCACTAAGGCTCCTCGTTAGTGAACTCAATCAGAAACTTGCCGAAGTAAAAAAAGGTGGCGGCACTAAAAAAATAGACGCCCAACATGCCAAAGGAAAGCTCACCGCCAGGGAGAGGATACACCATCTGATCGATGCCGAATCGGAGTTTCTTGAAGTAGGTGCTCTTGTGGGCGACGGCATGTATGAAGAGCATGGCGGTTGCCCGTCCGGAGGCGTTGTCGTCGGCATTGGCTATGTAAGCAAACGCCAGTGCGTCATAGTGGCCAACGATGCCACTGTAAAGGCAGGTGCATGGTTCCCCATCACAGCCAAAAAGAATCTAAGGGCGCAGGAAATCGCTATTGAAAACAAACTCCCCATCGTTTACCTCGTCGACAGTGCTGGTGTCTTTCTGCCGATGCAGGATGAAATATTCCCTGACAAGGAGCACTTTGGGCGGCAGTTTCGCAACAACGCCCTGATGTCGAGCATGGGAATTGTGCAGGTGGCGGCTATTATGGGTAGCTGTGTGGCCGGCGGAGCTTATTTGCCTATCATGTCCGATGAAGCGCTGATTGTGGACGGAACAGGCTCCATTTTTCTTGCTGGCAGCTATTTGGTAAAGGCAGCCGTCGGTGAGGATGTAGACAGCGAAACACTTGGGGGTGCCTCCACCCACTGTGAAATATCTGGAGTCACTGATAATAGGTATCCAAATGACGAAGCATGTCTCGATGCAGTAAGGAAGATTTTTGACAAGATAGGGGCTCCGGAGCATGCGGGCTTTGATAGAATAAAGACTGAGTCACCACTTGATGAGGAAAAGCTGTATGGCCTCTTTCCTGTAGATAGGGTCAAACCCTATGATATGCTGGAAGTGATCAAATGCATGGTAGACAGATCCGAATTTGATGAGTACAAACCCGAATACGGAAAGACGCTCATTTGCGGACATGGAAGAGTGGACGGATGGGCAGTGGGGATAGTAGCCAATCAACGGAAGATAGTGAAAGCAAAAAAGGGCTCTGGAGCAGCCTCAGAAATGCAAATGGGTGGGGTGATTTATAGTGATTCGGCAGATAAAGCGGCCCGTTTTATCATGAACTGCAACCAGAGGAAGATACCGCTCGTGTTTCTTCACGATGTGAGCGGGTTCATGGTGGGGAGCCGGGCTGAGCATGGCGGCATCATAAAGGACGGTGCAAAGATGGTCAACGCCGTGGCTAATTCGGTAGTGCCCAAGTTTACTTTCATTCTAGGTAATTCATATGGTGCTGGTAATTATGCCATGTGTGGCAAGGCTTATGACCCGAGGTTGATTTACGCCTGGCCAACGGCCCAGATTGCCGTAATGAGTGGCAGCTCTGCGGCCAAAACGCTCTTGCAAATCAAAGTATCAACCCTCAAAGGGCAGGGAAAGGAAATAACACCGGAGGCTGAGAAGGAGCTCCTGGACGAGATTACCGACAGCTACAATAAGAAGTTAAGCCCTTACTATGCGGCTTCTCAGCTATGGGTGGATGGGATCATTGATCCGTCCGAGACCAGGAAAATTATTTCCATGGGGATTGAAGCGGCCAATCACGCCCCCATTACCAGGCCATTCAATGTGGGGATTATTCAAACATAACAGGCGTTAAGGGGCATGCATTAATTTGAAACTCTCTTTTGATTCTTATTTTTTTGAGGCATTTTGACGAGGTATTTCTCCATTAACAGAACTAAAGTTATTCAGTATAAATGAGTGTAGAGGTGATCAACGAGGGAGAGCTAAAAGCGCTGGTGTCGTTGCTTGACGACGATGACACAGAGGTTAGCACTCATGTGGAGGGGAAAATAATGTCGCTAGGCACGACCATTATTCCGTTTTTGGAAGGAGAATGGGAAAAAAGCTTCAATCCAACTGTCCAGCGAAGGCTGGAGGACATGATTCATACGCTACAGTTCGATCTCTTGCAGGAGCGATTGAAGGCGTGGATGGATGAGAGGGAAGACAACCTGCTGGAAGGCTTGTGGTTGATTGCGACCTACCAATACCCCGATCTGGAACTCAGCAAACTGGTAAGAGACTTTGAACAGCTTTTTGTGGACGTTTGGACTGAGCATAACCCTGATTTGAGCCCATTTGATCAGGTCAAGATGTTGAACAGCGCCATCTTCGGGAAACTGAAGTTCAGCGCCAATACCAAGCATTTTCATTCACCCGCCAACTCAATGATCAATACAGTACTTGAGTCAAGAAAAGGCAACCCGATCTCGTTGTGCGTGGTTTACATGCTGATAGCGCAGAAACTCGATATGCCTGTGAAAGGCGTGAACCTCCCCAATCTGTTTATACTTACCTACAAAACAGAGAAGCTTCAGTTTTACATCAATGTATTCAACAAAGGGTTGGTGTTCAGCAAAGAAGACATCAACAATTACATCGAGCATCTACACCTCGTTCCTCAGGAATCTTACTATCAGCCGTGCGCTAACCTCGAAATCATAAGGCGTATCATGAGAAACCTGATCGTTTCTTTTGATAAGCTGGGCGACTACCACCGCACCGATGAAATAAAGATACTTTTGAAAGTTTTGGGGGATGAAGAGATTTATTAGTGGGCTGTTTGTGACTACCGCCTAAATATTGTGTCCATTCGCCGGGATCGACACCCATGACCAACCTTGCATTTTTAACATCGCATGTTAAAAATGCAAGGTTGGTCTTGTTTCCTTTCATGTTTTCGGCCACAGTTCGTCATTAGTATACGATTGCTGATCCAGGTTGCTTTTGTTTTTGATAAGTAATACCCCATGTCTCATAACTCGCTGCTTCTCCTTAAATGCGAGAACCACGTTCGACTGATGATTTGCATTGTTTAGCGCTCCTAATTTGATCATCGAGGCAATTAATACAACTGTTGTAGTATATAATTTTGGCGATATCTGCATCCAAACCTCTATGTTGTAATAGAAAAATATCATTTTGGATGTTTTTTTTTTTTGATTTATGATTGAAAGATTCATATATTGATGTCGACTATTCACCAACAATAACCTTGTACCTTCTTGATTATCACGGTTCTTTTCGATCCATTTCCAGCATTTGGACACGTAAATTCAATGCTATCTATTGCCAAAATATTCCACTTAAATAGTTTTAAAGTAGTTTTTATTGGGTTAGCTGATATTGGAAAATCTCTGGATAGAAGTCAGTATGGTTTTTATTTACTCCCGTCATTTTTGCTCAGGCCAGTCGAATCAGAGATAAAAGAAAGAGGATACTTTAGTTTTTTTGCAAGTAATTTATTTAAATCGAGGTATAATATTGAAATAGGTAACTATAAAAGGGTTTTCACATCTTATCAAAGAGTTATTGATGAAGTTAAGCCGGATGTAGTGCTTTTGGATGATCATTTTTCTACGAAAGCTTTTTTCTATCGAAGCATGAACATACCTGTTATCACTATCCAAACTATGTTTCCGCCCTTGAAGCAGGTAGCTGTGCCGCCGTTTCAGTTCGGCTATGTGCCAACTGCTTCTGCCTTCTCAAGGAATACTGTAAATGGTTTTTGGAAGCTGAATCAATTAAAGAGATGGCTCGATACTGTATGGATAGAAGTGCTCACTAGAGGAAATACAAATCTTGCCATAATGAAGAGACTTTGCCCAACAGCATCTCTAACTGTTGACAAGCATCGTTGTTTTGGTATTGGCTTCAAAGAAGTTCCTATGATCACAACAGCGCCACAACCACTTGATTTCCCATTTGCTGACAGATTCTCAAACATAGCTTATTGTAGTTCTAACAGGGACGTTCCACCGTTGGATATAGCCGACAATCGACTGCTAAGCCTGCTCAAGAAGATGGAGTTAACTAAAGTGGATAAACCCAACAGTGTCTTGATTTACTGTTCTTTAGGAACAGTTACCTACAATAGTTTACCGACCTGTAAGAAGTTTTTTAATCATGTTATAGAGTTGGCAAAATCAACCCCTGATCGTGAGTTTATTCTTTCCGTGGGTCAGGGGTTCGATGTTGGCCAGTTATCAGAAGGCCCATCTAATGTGCGAGTGTTTCAATCGGTCCCTCAGAAGGAACTCCTCCCATACGTCGATTTGATGCTTACGCACGGCGGTTTGAACTCAATCAGAGAATGCATAGATAAAGAAGTGCCTATGCTGATTTACCCACTTACCAAAAAGTGGGATCAGCCGGGCAATGCTGCCAGGGCTGTTTTTCATGGGCTTGCACTAAAAGGAAATATAAGAACTGCCAACGCTATTTCTATTGGAAAAAAGATCGATGAAGTTTTATCAAACAAGGCATTCTTTATCGATTCTTTACGAACAATGAAAAAATATATAACAGCGAGTCAGCCAGTGGAAGAAGAAAATATGCTGGCATTGATTCAAAAGGTTGTCGGATCAAAAAGAGAAAATCAACCTACTTTTCAATGAAGTATACCAAACAACAGCTTAAGAAAATTCATGTTCAGCAACTCGGCGAATATGCTTGCGGGCTGGCCTGCCTCAGTGCCATCACCAGATACCATGATGGCTACATTTCGCAGGAGAAACTGAGAGAAACCAGCGGCACTACGCTCAACGGCACTTCATTATTGGGTCTTTATCAGGCCGCCGCTCAGGTTGGGTTTGAAGCCAAGGGCTTTGAAGCCGACATGGAGAATTTGAAGAAATTGGATCATCCGGTCATTCTTCACGTGGTAGTGGACGGTAACCGGCAACATTTTGTGGTTTGCTACGGCTTTGGCAATGGGAAGTTTGTAATCGGCGACCCAGCATGGGGTATTACCAGCTACTCGGCGGACGAACTGGAGGCCATTTGGCAGTCAAAGGCCCTGCTTAGCCTGAAGCCGTCTGAGAAATTTAAGACTTCCGGCATCGAAAGTAGAAGCCAATGGCAGTGGTTCAAGACACTCATAGCGGACGATATTTCCATCTTATCTGTTGCGGCAGTAGTTGGTATTGCGATGGCTGTGCTGGGGCTCTCTACCGCCATTTTTTCACAAAAACTGATCGACGATTTTTTGCCCAACAAGGAAACCGAAAAAATTCTTATTGGCTTTATTGCGCTCTTCATTCTTCTGGTAGCAAGGGCGGTGTTGGGCTACATCAGGGGCGTTTTTATGGTGAGGCAGGGCAAGGATTTGAACGTGCGTATTGTCAAGTCTTTTATCGATAAAATAGTCCAGCTGCCTATGGCATTTTTCAAGGGGTTCAGCACTGGCGATTTGATCGCCCGCATGAACGACTCCATGAGGATAAGGAGCACCGTGGCGTTGGTAACAGGCGATATTCTTATCAACTCGCTGGTTGTGCTGATTTCGTGTGTATATGTTTTCACTCTTTCTGTGGAGGTGGGGGTGTTGTCGCTCTCGAGCATTGTATTCTTTGTTCTCATCGCCTGGCGGTTTCACCCACAGATACTGGAAGGGCAAAAGGAGGTAATGGCTGCCCATTCTATGAATGAGTCTCAATATATAGATGCACTGAGCGGAATAGCCACCATTAAATCTTTTGGCAGGGAGGGCGTTTATGCTGACAGGATCAATGCGGTTTACGATGCTTATCAAACCAAAGGATATAACCTGGCAATGACAGGTAACCGCTTTGGTTTTTTCACCCAAATGCTGGTGGGGATGTACATTACAGTAATTTTCGGCCTGGGTATTTGGTTTGTGCTGCAGGAAAAGCTCATGCTCGGCGAGCTAATGGCCCTGATCAGTATTGGCGGCTCCATAATCCCCTCGCTTGCTGGGCTCATGATAGCCAATATTCAAATACAGGAGGCCAAAGTGGCTTTCAGCAGGCTATTTGAAATATCATCTGTTGAAAACGAGTTTGATGAACCTTCAAAGCTGCCTGAGCATACGCTTAAAAATAGTGCTAACACCGTTCTCACGATCAACGATTTAACTTTTCGCTACCCGGGAAGGAGCCCGCTGCTCAGCGATGTGAGTATTCTAATTGCTGCCGGTGAAGTGGTGACTTTGTTTGGGCAGGTGGGCAGTGGTAAAAGCACACTGGTGGATATCCTTCAGGGCTTTTATGTGGCGGAAAGGGGTGCGATAAAGCTTAATGATAAGTTGCTAGCGGAGTGGGGCTTGCCTGAATGGCGAAAAAGGATAGCCACCGTGTCGCAGTTTGAAAAGATATTTAATTCGACGGTGCTTGATAATATATGCCTGAGCAACGATCCCAACGAATTGGATAAATGTGTTAATTTTTTGAAAGAAACGGGCATGGAGCCGTTTTTTGCGAGGCTCCCGCAGGGTTATTTCACCTGTACAGGGGAGGAAGGAGCCACTCTCTCTGGCGGGCAAAAGCAATTAGTGACCATCGCCAGGGCGCTTTACAAGCAACCGGCCTTTATCGTATTGGATGAGTCCACCTCAGCCATGGATTTTGACACAGAAAGGGAAGTTCTTGAGCTATTGAAAAAGTATTGTAAAGCACACGCCACTAGCCTGCTGATGGTGACCCATAGAATTGGCCTTGCTAAACAAGCTGATAGGATTTACCTCCTAAAAAATGGGACAATCGTGGATGCTGCTACACATGAACAGCTTGTTGAAAGGGACAACGACTACGCCAAAGGCTATCAATACCTTACACAAATTAACGCATTGACTTAACGACCATAACTATCCGACCATGTCTGGACTAAAATATTACGAACGAACAAAACTAATTCTTGAATTGATTGAAAAGCAGAAGACAGGCTCTCCAGGTGAGTTGGCGAAAAGACTTCAGGTCAGCGAGCGTACTGTTTACAATATTGTCAGTTCTATTAAGGAAACGTCGGAGAAAGGCATCATATATTCGGAAGATAATAGAAGTTATATTTTTATGGAACACTGAAAGTTTTTTTCAGTGATATGACTCTAAATTAGGTATTATAATATTTATTAACTTATAACTTTAAAGCTATGAAAGAATTAAGTTTAGAGAAAATGGAGGTGATTGAGGGTGGTGGTTTTTGGGGCTGTGCTGGTGCAGCTATTGCAGTTGGTACCGTAATTGGCATGGGATTTTCTGCGGCATTCGGTAACCCTTTGGCAATTGCGGTCTTTGCAAGCCCCCAAGGCCAATATGCTGCTGCACAGCTACTAGCTGGAGGTATAGCGGCAGCCTATACTGAATGTTAACAATTGACCAGTCTTGGTTATTGTCGTCTTCCAGTTAAAAAAGCATTTATAGAGCCAGCAATGGCTCTATAAATTCATCACATTTATTGTTTTAATTTGAATAGATATTAGATGAAAACGTTTGAAAAATTAGTGTACGTTTGTTCATTTGTTGTGTTTTTTGGCAGTCTGATTATTAGATTCGTTCCATCTCTTATTAGATTCATGCCATCACCAGTAGATGACCCGATAATCTTAACAGGAATTGCGATTATTTTTCCTTACATTTTTTTTGGCTTTAAGCTAACAAGGACGAGTAGTGTTCACGTCTTATTGCATTCTTTAGCCATTCTGACTGGGTTCCTTTGCTTGGCGGGCTATCAAATGGGCCTTATTTTTTATATTGTTATTTATAGTTTGATTCTCACTTATGACTCTAGGTGGATAACTTTTTTATGGACTAGAATAAAAAATTAGCTGGTTATTTGCTGTGTTTTCGCCATTTAGGGTATTCATGTTTTTCATAGGTAGTAACTATTGAATGGATGTCAGTCTTAGCTTCGTTGTGAAGTATCTTTGGTGTCCTAAATATTACGTTTTGTCTTCTATTTAGTATTGGTGTGTGTTGCTAATTCGGCTGATATTCATTGAAATAGGGTGTCTCTTTTAGAAAAAATGTTTGGATGATGGTCTATTTGACTTCTTTTAAGCAGGAAGTTGGGCAATTAAGTTGTCGATCGCTGCTTCTGTTTTTTTTCGTGCTAGTTGAGGTAGCCTATTTTCTTGTAAGTTATTCATTGATTGATGAGTCTATTCTTATCGACACTTACCTTAAACAAGTTGCCTACGAGCGAGCGGTAGATCTTGTCGATCGCCAGATGTCCATGCAGTGGGTGAATTATGTATTTCTACCTTGCATTTATAGTTTGGTGTTTTTTTGTGTTGTAATGGTGGTGAGCGGTGGACTTATATTGTTTGATGTTAAATTCAGTATTCGAAGTGTTTTAAAGGCTACTATTCTTGCGGAATTTGTAAACTTCATTCCGATGATCATGAAAGTAATTTGGTTTGGCCTTATTCATCGAACATATTCAATGGAAGATTTGCAATCCTTTGCGCCGCTCTCCCTAAGTTCCATTGTGGAGGTCTCTGAATATCCTGCCTACTTATTCTCATTGATTCAGACTTCAAGTTTATTCTGGGTAGGGTATATTCTGCTTTTGGCCTTTTTCCTCTCGAAGTTTTTGGAGAACGCATTTAGTAACATGTTGATGGTGGTAGTTGCTTCCTACGGTTCGGTTTGGGTAATAATGCAAGTGTTTACGGTGTTCATTCTAATCAGTTTTTCATGAAAAGGAAGCTATTCATCTTATTCTATGCGTTGCTTGCTATCGGAGCCATTGCATGGCTTGCCACAAAATCAATGCAAATGCTGGCTGCCAAAGAAGAACGCCAGAAACATGTGCAGTCGTTGCCAGCTTTCAAATTCATGTCGGTAGACGAGCACCAGTTAGCGCTGTCTGCCTTGGCAGGGGAGAGTGCATTGGTGTTAGTTGCTTTTAATTCGGCATGCGATCATTGTCAATATGAAGCGAAAAGCATTTCTGGTATAATAGATAGCTATCCAGACACCCAGTTTATTTTTCTCTCCGAAGAGCCGTTGGATACCATAAGGCACTTCCAAAGCACCTATTTTCCAGTAGCATCATCCAATATCACTTTCGGGCAAACTTCTATTGTCGATCTTCACGAAACCTTCGGTAGCCTGTCCTACCCAAATATTTTCATCTATGGCAAGGATGGTAAGCTGCTCAAAGAATTTAAGGGAGAAACCAAGCCGGAGGCCATAGAGGTTTACCTGAAGTAAGCAGGCGTTTCTTTCTTTCCTGGTTGCAACGAACGCCAATTTAACGGCTCTTAATCATGCACCCGGTTGGCCTGGTGGTTTTTTTGGCAACCGCTTTCCCAGCAGCTAAAGCCCTGGCTGCATTGGCCAGATAAGTCTCCGTTACTTCCTCTTCCGACATGGGGTTGTCATCGAAAGCTCCCTGATAGACCAATTCATAGTTGCTTCCTGACGCCTTGATAAGGAATACCTCTGGTGTTTTTTGAGCGTTGAACATTTTCACGCACTGCTGCTGTTTGTCGGCCAGGTAGGGAAAAGGATAGCTTTTCCCTTTCATCTTTTCCACTGCATCATCGGGGCTTAGAATGCCGTCGTTGGGGTTGACCAACACTGTGTGAATACCGAGTCCCTTGAGCTCAGCAGCCAGCGTCACTATTCGCTTTTCGTAGAGCTTGGCATAAGGGCAGTGTTCGCTCGTAAAAAACACGACAATACCTTTAGCTCCAGGCAAACTTGAAAAACTAAAGGATTTTCCTGACGAAACGTCCTGCAGGTTGATATCGCCCGAGATAGTTTGGCTATAAACCGGCGCAGTAGTTTGAAGTAAGCAGGCAACTAAAAAAAATACACAAGCAGTCTTTTTCAATTCTAATGTTCTTTTAAGAAGATAAAATATAAAATATTTTATATAAATATAGCTATTTATCGGGTATATACCACCCAGTTTTCTTTCATTTGAAAGAAATCGAGAGATATTTTTTTAATGCTACCATTAATATTCGCCTTAGACAATACCTTTTTTTTGGTATTTTCTATGCTCTCTATTGTTATGTCGTCCTTCAGCGACAAACCGCTTCTGCCATTCATTTTGAAAATAGCTTCTTTGGCGGCCCAAATGAGGCATAGCTGATCAAGGTTGTTTCCTTCTACCAAAGATAATTCCTCGTCATTCACATATTTCCTGCTGGCTCTCACGAGTTGTTCCCTTGGTCTTTCAATATCTATGCCAACAGGCTTTTTGAGATGAATGCAGCTTACCGCATAGGGATAAGCATGCGACCATGAAAGGAAAAACTCATCTCCTTTCGGATGAGGCTTGCCGTGGAAGTCTTTATAAACTCCGTGAAACGGTATGTTGATGGCTTCGGTCAGGTGTTCGGTAGCAAAACGGCAGGCGAGGTACTCCAGTCTCTTGATGGGGTGTATGGTTCCTTCCTGCCCATTGTCGATCCAGGGGGTTCTGTGAAGGCGCTCTTCAAATTCCTCATACGACTCGGTGATTTCCCAAATCGCCAGAATCTCGTCCTCACTAATACGTTTCGTCAGAACCACTGGCATCTTTTGTATGTTTGTAATCCGTTGATCGAAACTAAAGAGAGATAGCGCAATGTCAAAAGTGGAGGTAAAAAAATTAGCTGCCATTACCGGGCACAAGGACTGTATTTACACGTTAGCTTCTGGAGGTACCAATCAGCTATTTTATTCCGCTGCTGGTGATGGCATGGTGGCCAGTTGGGATTTGGAGGCACCGGAAAATGGAAGGCTGGTGGCCAAGCTCGACAACTCTATTTATGCGCTCTGCTATATCAGTGAGGCGGGTTTTTTAGTGGCGGGACACAACTACGACGGGGTCCATTTTATTGACACCACCGAAGGGAAGGAGAAGGCCTCGTTGAAGTTGACCGATGCCGCTATATTCGATATTCAGTATTACAGGGATTTGTTATTTGTGGCCACTGGAAGCGGTGAGGTGATTGTGATTGACTGGCCGAATGTGAAAATTGTTCGCAGGCTCAAATTCAGTGACAAAAGCGCCAGAACGATTGCCGTGAACCCGGTAGACAGGCACCTGGCAGTGGGTTATTCCGACGCTACCATAAGAGTGATCGATCTCCAAACTTATGATGTGGTTCATACCATCGATTCTCACACCAATTCCGTGTTTTCCGTTTGCTACTCGCCTGACTTCAAGTGGCTGCTAAGCGGGGGTAGGGATGCCCATTTGAAGGTGTGGGATGTGGAGAAGGACTATGCGGCTTATGAGTCCATCGTTGCCCATATGTATGCCATCAATCATATTGTTTACAACCCTTCGGGTAGCCATTTTGTAACGTGCAGCATGGACAAAAGCATCAAGGTGTGGGACGCCTCAACACTTCAACTACTAAAAGTGATCGACAAATCACGCCATGCCGGACATGGCACTTCGGTGAATAAAATGCTGTGGACGGCTTACAATGACCAGCTTGTTTCTGCCAGTGACGACAGGTCCATATCGGTGTGGGATTTGAATTTCAACCCCTCTCACTTTGAATGACAATAGATTTTACCTACCTTTCCTCCCTATTTTAGCTCACCTGCAACTTCATTTTCGGTTTATTAGTTAACCCCTTGGCGATACCGCCGTCGAAAGGAAGATATACTATCAGATGAAAATTACTCCATTAGAAATAAGGCAAAAGGCTTTTGAAAAGGCTTTTAGAGGCCTCGACAAAGATGAAGTGAATGCATTTTTGCTGACGCTTTCACAAGAGTGGGAGAGGATGCAAGATGAGCACAAGGAGTTGCGCTACAAGCTGGAGGCCGCCGAAAAAGAAGTTGCCAAGCTTCGTGAAGTTGAAAGTTCGCTGTTCAAAACCCTCAAAACTGCTGACGATACTGCTGCTAACCTCATTGAGCAGGCAAGCAAAGCCGCTGAACTTCATATGAAGGAGACGCAAATGAAGGCGGAGGCCCTTATGAGTGAGGCAAAAAATAAGGCCCGTGCGATGATTGAGAGGGCTGAAGATCATTCAAGAGAAATTATTGAAGATTTGCATGAGGAAGTGAAAACCCTGGAGCAAACCTATAAGTCTATTGAGAACCACCGTGACAATTTGATCAATAGCCTGAGGATGTCGTCCAGCGATATCATGGAGAAGGTGGATCGCATCGAAAAGGCCAGAAGCGGAAAAACCTTTGATGAGCAATTGAAAAAGGTAAAGGCACTCTCCCGTGTGAAAAAGGAGATTTTTTCGGATGAGGATGTGAAGCTTGAGTCGCCTACTGAGGTCAGAAAACTCTCCGTGGAAGCCGAGGTAAAGCCAGCTCAAAAAACCCCCGTAAAAGAAGAGGTCAAAGCGAAGACCGTCACCGAATCCAGAAAGGTGATCAAGGTAGCAGGCGAGGAGTACAGCCTGGAGGAAATCAGCTCGACAGGCTCATTTTTTGATGAGCTGAATTGATGCAGGGAAAAATTGCACTGAAGGGGCTGATGTTTCACTCTTTTCATGGCGTTCATAGCTTTGAACGTGAAAGGGGCAATGATTTTCGCATTGACCTGGTTTTCCAAACAGACATTTCAAAAGCCGCATTGTCCGATAAGCTGGCTGACACCCTCGACTATGAGGAGGTGTATCAGATAGTGGCTGAGATCATGGAAGTTCCGGTGAACTTACTAGAGCACCTGGCTTACAAAATATCAGAGAAACTTTTTGAAGAATACACTGAGGTGAAGATACTTGACATAACCGTGGCTAAGATATTGCCGCCGCTGGAGGGCAGGTGTGAGGAGTCGTCAGTGAGCCTGGTCAGGCACCGGTAGGTCGGGGTTGACAAAGGAAAAGCCACGGGCATCAGCGCCATCGTAGAAATCTACCTCCAGGCCGATCAGGTACATGGTGTGCTTTTTCGCAATAAACACGGAAATTCCCGCTATCGAGTACTCAATATCTCCCTCTTTTTTCTTGTCGAAACCAAGCATGTAGGAAACACCTGCACAGCCGGCTCCTCTGATGCCAATACGCAGGCCATAGCCTTCAGGTATCTTCTTTTTGGCAATGATCTCTTTGATCTCCCCCAGCGCTTTCCCGCTAATGCTTACAGGGTGTATATTCATCTGTATTCGCTAATTTTTCCTGAACCCCGGCAAAGTTGGTGCAATTCGGGGATTTAAATTTATTTATTTTGAAAACGGTAAGTCCGTTAAAATAATTCTAACTTCAAATCAAAACCCTGGTAAATGGAGCCCTTAGTTGATCTTGCGAAAATTATTATTCCGGCTGGTCTGGTACTTTATGCTATGTACCTGATGGTGCGGTCGTTTCTGAACAAAGAGTTGGAAAAACGAATGCTTGAGCTAAAAATGAAGAATACGGAGAGCATTCTTCCGATCAGGCTCCAGGCCTATGAGAGAATGTGCCTTTTTCTGGAACGGATATCGCCAAGTAACCTGCTTGCCAGGCTGAGCACCGGCAACCTCACTTCTAAAGAACTACAGCATGTGCTTCTCAAGGAGATCCGTGACGAGTTTAACCACAATTTGTCGCAGCAGCTGTACATGTCAGACGACGCCTGGAGGTCGATAAAAAGCGCCATGGAAAGTGTGATTATGATTGTTAATCAGGCGATTACGGAAGTGAATCCTGAATCGAAGAGCATTGAGTTGGCAAAGGCCGTTATTCAAAGGGCCATGCAAGAGGAGCGTGATCCGGTAGAGCAGGCCTTGAGTTTTATGAAAGATGAAATCAGAAAGGTGTTTTAGGTCATATGGAGGAGAACAAGGAAAAGAAAGCACTGTCGTCGTATGAAAGGAAAGCCGAGCGGGTACTTCGGGATGGTGATCGTGTGGATAAAATAATTGGGAGTGTGTCTTCTAAGCTTGGCGAGATTACCCAAAGCAATGAAAGGCTCAGTGGTTTTGTCGGACGGATCAAGGTCATTTCCAGAATGGTGAAGAACTATATTTCTGGTAATTACCGTGTGATGCCCTGGAAAAGTATCGTCCTCCTGGTTGCAGGTCTTATTTATTTCATCACTCCTATCGACCTTATTCCTGATTTTATCCCAGCGCTGGGCCTGATCGATGATATCTCAATGATTGCTTTTATTTACCGCAGCTTAAAGCAGGATATTGACGAGTACCTGTTATGGGAAAGGGATAATTTTTCGATTTGAAAAGGGCTGAGCAGTTGGCAAAACAGGAGGTGACTAAATTTTCCAAAGGATATTTTGTACTTAAGCAAGATGGAAATAACTTTATCTTAAACGACTTGCCGTTTAATGCCAGCAATTAATATTTCAATAAGCGGGTAAGTGTTTTTTCTCAACCAGCGCCAGCCAGAAAATAGGTCTGTGGAAAGAGTGGCCGCAGAGGCGGTATCCGTCAATGGTTTTAAGTAGCCTTTAGATAGAGTTGCCGACAATTAAACTTCAATGATATGGGTAAGACTGCACTTATAGCTGGCGCCACTGGTCTGGTTGGCAAATCGTTGCTGGATCAGCTGGTTGGCGATGATTATTACGATAAAATTGTAGTCCTCACACGAAGAGAGCTCCCATCTGCAAGCAGCAAAGTTCGGGCTGTTATTACAGATTTTGAGAATTTGGAGAGCCTTTCCGCTGATATGCAGGCCCATCATTTTTTTTGTTGCCTGGGCACTACTTTGAAAAGGGCTGGGTCGAAGGAAGCGTTTTTCAAAGTGGATTATACCTACTGTTTCAATCTGGCTCAGATGGCTGCTAAAACTGCCACATGTGAGCATTTCCACGTTGTTACTTCGCTGGGAGCCAATGCTGAGTCGGTCATTTATTACAACAAGGTGAAAGGAATGCTGGAGGATGCATTGAAAAAACTGAGCCTCCCTTCGCTGTATATTTACCAACCTTCGCTTCTTTTGGGTGAAAGGAATGAGCGTCGCCCTTTCGAAGAAATTGCCAAGTTTTTTTCCAACCTATTCTCCTTTTTTATGATAGGATCGAGTAGAAAGCTTTTTGCTATTGAGGCCAGCAGGGTGGCAAAAGGAATGGTGGTCACAGCCAAAAAGGGGCTACCAGGCCTTCACGTTTTCCCCTCCCGACAAATTGAAAAAATTACGACCACAAAGGATTAGCCTGAATTGATTATTGATTGTACTTTGAACCTGATAATGTTTCGAAGGAAAAATAAGAGCAATGATTGGAGTGGTTCAAAGAGTCTCGGAGGCATCTGTAACAATTAAGGGCGCCGTCGAAGGAAAAATTGGAACTGGTATTATGTTGCTTCTGGGTATTGAGGAGGCCGATACTCTGGAAGATATAGAGTGGTTGAGTAGAAAGATTGTCAACCTGCGGATCTTTAACGACGACGATGGTGTGATGAACCGAAGCCTTGCGGAGGTTGGGGGCGACATACTGCTTATCAGTCAGTTTACGCTGCATGCCAGCACAAAAAAGGGCAACAGACCTTCCTATATCAAAGCTGCCAGGCCGGATGTGGCCATACCTCTTTATGAGAAAATGATTGCCCAGCTGCAGGTTGACTTACAACGTGAAATTGAGACGGGTGAGTTTGGGGCCGATATGAAAGTGGCGCTTGTAAACGATGGCCCTGTTACGATCATTATTGATACTAAGAACAAAGCTTAAACCCTTCCAGATGACGATAGAACAAGCACAGGAGCAGGTAGACCAGTGGATAAAGACCGTGGGTGTCCGCTACTTCAACGAGCTGACCAACATGACGATTCTGACCGAAGAAGTGGGGGAGTTGGCCCGCATTATGGCAAGGACTTACGGCGAACAGTCGTTCAAGGAATCAGACAAAGGAAGAGACCTGGGCGATGAAATGGCCGATGTGCTGTGGGTGCTGATTTGCCTGGCCAACCAGACAGGAGTTAACCTAACGGAGGCATTCCAAAAGAACCTGGAGAAAAAGACCAGCAGAGACAAGACCCGCCACAAGGGCAATGAAAAGCTGAAGTAGGGTCAAAGTTAGCTTATCTGCAACACCAATCCCTTCAAATACTCCCCCTCAGGGTGGTAAATGCTTACAGGGTGATCGGCTGGCTGGTGCACTTGGTACAGGATGCGAACCTCACGTCCTGTGGCAGCAGCTGCTGAAAACACAGCCGTGCGAAAATCTTGCGGTGACACCACCTGAGAGCATGAAAACGTAAACAGTATTCCTCCCGGCTTTATTTTTTTGATGGCCTTTTCATTGATCGTGCGATAGCCCTTGAGACCGTTTTCAAGCACCCTTACATGCTTGGCAAAGGCAGGCGGGTCGAGCACAATCACATCAAAATCGTCGGGCATTTTAGCCAGATAGTCGAAAGCGTCGGCACACAGGGACGTATGCTTTTCCGTTTTTCCGAAATTCAAATCAATGATTTGCTCAGTCAGGTCAATGGCTTTTTGCGAACTGTCGACGCTGACCACTTCTGAGGCACCAGCCTTTAAAGCGGATACCGAAAAGCCACCTGTGTAGCAGAAGGTGTTAAGCACTTTCTTGCCCTTGCTAAACTCCTCCAGCAGTCGCCTGCTTTCCCGCTGGTCGATAAAAAAGCCTGTTTTCTGGCCTTCTACCACATTGATGGTGAACTTACTTCCGTATTCGTTCACCTCCACGGTGTCGCCTTCCCCAAAGATAAATCCGTCTTCAGCTTGAATAGGCGCTTTAAAAGGAATGGTGCCAGCACTTTTGTTGTAGCAGGCGGTTATGGGGAGGTCAAGCTCTTTGAGGATAGAAGCAAAAGTGTCTTTCAGCAGATACATGCCAACAGAGTGCGCTTGAAAAACCACCGTTCCGTTGTAGTAGTCCATGATCAGGCCGGGTAAGCCGTCGCCTTCCCCATGTATCAGGCGGAAAACATTGAGGTTATCTTTTTTTGTTAAACCAACTGCCCTGCGAGCTTCAACTGCTTTTTCAATTTTGGCTTTCCAGAAGGCTTGATCGATTGTGACATCGGAGAAAGCCACCATGCGCACGGTGATGGAGCCAATTTGGTAGTGGCCAATTCCCAGAAACTTCTTTCTGCTGTCCAGCACCTCTACCAGGTCGCCTTCATTTAACTCCTTTGGAGTATGTTGGATAGCCCCTGAAAATACCCATGGGTGGAAACGCTGGATGGAGCGTTCTTTTCCTGCTTTAAGAATAATAGAGGGATGAGAGGACATGGTTCTTTATTAACCCGCAAACTTATGAAATCGGTTGGAAAGTTAGTGATTATAAGTGACCGATATGTGAGGTCAACCTGCGATGGATGATGATTTTGTCAATGCTGCAGATATTAAGCGGTAGAAAATTCGGACATCCTCAGAAATATTGCTTATATTTTATGAGGATCATATAAGGATGAAGAAACCAACCCAAAATAGTCAAGCCATGAAAAATGTTTCGATCTTTTTTATTGTCAGTATATATGTGCTTATCAGCGGCTGCTCAAACGATTCTGGTAAGGAATCAACGGAAGCCCCCAAAAGCCTTGTGGGAACGTGGGAGTTGGTGTCTTACATGAGCGACTCCAGTGGTGGAAAGGCATGGATAGATCACCCCTCCAATATTCTATACCAAAAACACCTGACCCCAACCCATTTTACCTGGATAAGCTATCAGAAAGATAATGATCAACTTGTGGGGATGGGAGGCGGAACTTACACCTACGATGGTGAGAATTATGTTGAAAACATTGAATTTTTTCTACCAGCCACCAGTAGCATCCTCGGGCAAAAAATCAATTTCACTGCTGACTTTGTTGACGGTGAATGGCATCATAGAGGTTTCGTGAAAGATTTTGAGTTTGATGTCGAAAGTGCTGAAACAGTTGTCGTGGATTCGTCTCGCATTGAGGAAATGTGGAGGAAGGTGCCCGCAGTTGCAGAAAACGATTCTTCTCTGGTCGGAACCTGGGAGCTGGTTTCCTATCATGAAAGGGAAGGCGGTCCTGAAATGAGCTACCCTGGCTTTGTGAAGTATATGAAGCTTGTGACTCCTTCACATTTTGTTTGGATTCAATACAATGATGACGGAGACTATATTTCGGGAACAGGCACAGGATCCATTATCTATGACGGGAAGACGTACACCGAGAATGTGGCAATGATTCACCCGTCGGGTCATACCCTAACGGGGGCTACCATTACATTTGGTGGTGTTGTTAACGCCAACAGGTGGACACTTTTTGCGGAAAAGACAGTGAAGCAAGGACAAGAAATTGACTCTGTATACATAGATGAAACGTGGGCGAGATATAAAAAACCATAAGTGATTGATGAATAGGGCCAGGAGCCGGGATAACCTCCCGGCTCTTTTTATTTTATTTCTTCTACAAAAAGACAACATAATGCATTACTTTTATGTTTGTATAACTAATAGTGACTATGAAAGGCTCGTATTTGGGTGAATTGGAAGAACTTATACTGCTGACAGTTGGGGCATTGTTTGATGAGGCCTATGGCGTGGCTGTAATGGATGAAATAGAAAAGCAGACTGGAAGAAGCATGAATGTAAGTGCGGCCCATGCTGTGTTGCGGAGGCTGGAAGAGAAGGGCTATGTAACGTCACGGATGGGAGGAGCGACCAACGAAAGAGGCGGGCGACGCAAGCGGTACTTCACTTTGACGGCTGTTGGCAAAAAAGCGCTGGATGAGTCTTTCGCTTTCAGGAACGAGCTGTATAAAAGGATACCAAAAATTGCCTTCAACTTTTCATTATGAAGCAGTTATCGCCGCCTAAATGGGCTGATAAATTCCTTAGGTGGTATTGCAATCCCGATCTTCTGGAGGAGATCGAAGGGGATATCTATGAGATTTTTGAGAGGGAGGCTGCTGTAGACACCCAAAAAGCCCGGCGGCGGTTTATTTGGAATGTACTTCGGTTTTTCAGGTGGGCGAACATTAAAAGAACAAACTCAAATTATAAGGCTAATCAAATGGGACTCATTAAAAATTACTTTACGGTAGGTTTCAGAAACCTATCCAAAAACTGGGGCATATCGCTCATCAATATCCTCGGCTTGTCTGTAGCGATAGGCATGGGCATCGCCATTTTCATATTTGTTGATATGCAGACGCATATGGACGATTTCCACTCCAACAGGAAGAATATTTACCAATTGATCAATCATGTGAAAACCGAGAACAGCACTGCAATGTGGGCGGATGCTCCCTTGCTGATAGGGCCGGATTTGGTGGACAAGCACGCTGGAGTTGACAACGTGGTGCGGGTCGAATTCCAGTACGGCAATATGCGGTTTGGCGACAACGTTTTTAGTGAGTTGGTATCGTTTGTTGACCCGGCTCTGCTGAAAGTGTTTGATTTTCCGATCAAGTATGGAGATGTAAATGCGCTGGAGAATAAAAGCTATGTGGTGATTGGTAAAAATATCGCCGAGAAATATTTCGGACAGGAAAACCCAATGGGCAGGGATGTTTCCATCAAGTATTCCAACGGTTTGATTCAGAACTATACGGTGGGGGCGGTAATGGACAAGACGCCGGATAAAGCGAGCTTTTCCTTCGAAATCATGGTGCCTATCGACAACTTCTTTGATTTAAAGCTCGAAGATCACTACGACTGGTCATATGCTACTGATGCTATTTTTATTGAAATGAAAGATGGTCATCAGCCGCAGGAGTTAGAGGAGACTTTTAATGGATTTGTGGCTCTTCAGAATCAGACAAGTAGCAAATGGCCTATCGAACAATTTGAAATGGTGCCATTGAGTCAACTAGCGCTGAGGTCATTTGAAATAGATGGTTCGATAAGCGGAGCCGGGCACCCAGCCGGGCGTATTGGGCTTTCTGTGGTAGCATCTATGTTGGTTTTGCTGGCTTGTTTTAATTATATGAACATTTCCGTCACAGCTGCCACAAGACGTTTGAAGGAAATAGCCATGAGGAAGGTGATTGGAGGAAACCGGCGACAGATTATTTACCAATTCATTTTGGAAAACATCATTCTGTGCACTTTGGCTTTGGCTTTGGGTACCGTAATGAGCTATTATTTCTTTTTGCCTGGGCTAAACACAATGATCCCGATTACTATTCCTTTTGAATTTTCAAGTTTTCCCATGCTGATTGCTTTCTTCGGTGGACTGCTGCTATTTATTGGGCTGGTGTCCGGTGCCTATCCGGCCTTCTATGTGTCGAAGTTTCAACCAACAAGTATTTTCAGAGGAAATGAGAAGCTCGGTTCGAAGAACGTCTTTAGCAAAATATTGCTGGGCTTTCAGTTTTTCTTTGCCATAAGCACCATCATCGCTTGCTTTGTTTTTACCGACAATGCCATTTATCAGGCAGAAAAAGACTGGGGATACAACCCCAAAGGAATCATTTCAATGCCACTGGTGGAGGCGTCGGACTTTCGGGCCTTGAGGGATGCAGCTAACAAGAATACCTCTGTTTTGAGCTATGCCGGGAGTAACTACCATGTAGCCAGGGCCAACAAACTCACCAAAGCCGAAGTGCTTGATAAGGAGGTCAAAACCTATGCTTTTCATGTGGGCGAAAACTATATGGAAACGATGGGCTTCCGCCTGAAGGAAGGGCGGTTCTTTGGAGACAGCAAAGCAGCTGACCAATCAGGAAGTATTATTGTAACAGAAATGTTTGTTGAAAAGGCCGGTTGGGGCGATGCCATAGGCCAACAGGTGACTTACGATAGCACACGGTACACAGTAGTGGGGGTAGTTGAAAACTTTATGTGCAATGCTTTTTATGATGAAATGCTACCATCTGTTTTCACTGCTGCTCCCGAGGAGGATTTTAATTATTTCGTAGTGAAAACCGCTGCGGGTAATGAAAAAGGCCTGGACGAATATTTTGCATCAGCATGGACAGGAATTGCCCCTAACGACCCTTACAACAGCAAGTATCAGGTGGATGTTTTTGATTACTTCTTCAAAGAGAATCAGGGAAATATTGTAATCATAAGCTTCATCTCTGGCTTAGCTATTGTGCTGGCTTGTCTGGGCTTGTTTGGTTTGCTCGGCTTTAGCATTCAAAGTCGGAAAAAGGAATTTGGGATAAGGAAGGTGCTGGGGGCTGATGCAACGCAAATCATCAGAATTGCCAGTAAACAATACTTTTGGACGATTCTTATTGCCTTTCTTTTGGGTGCACCGGCAGGTGCTTTTCTTATCACTCAAATGATCAACGCTATTTATCCAGACCCTAAGCAAACCACAGCACTACCATTCATTCTGGCGATGGGCATTGTGCTGGTGACAACAGCCGTGACGGTGGCAAGTCAGGTGACCAAAGCTACCAGCGTCAACCCAGTGCAGACGTTGCGGAGTGAGTAGCGTCGAATAGATGCTGTGCCGGTGGGGTTGCCCGCCGGCGCCATTTTAGCCCGCTAAAACGAGATGTCCTTCTTTCAGGACTGGAACGATATCAAACTGATCTTCCTGCACGCAAAATTCGATGTCCTTAAATACCTCCAGCTTGTTCAGCCGACGGGCATGCGACGATGCCTTCACAAATGTGAAGAGGTCATTTTTTTCGACCTGGTAGAGCTTTACCATCATTCGGGGGACATCGCACTCAGGTTGGTGCGAAGTGGCCAGCCTTTCAACCAGAGCACCAGCAAACAGGCTGTCCTCCAGATTCACTTTACCTTTCCAGGCCGCACAAACCACAACCACATCTTTGTCTTGCTGCTGGATGTATTTTGCAACGGCGCTCAGGTTGAGGAAGGCACCGATAACGATTTGATCTGCTGTCTTTGATTTTTCGATGGCAAGAGTACCATTGGTGGTGGTAACGGCCACTTTCTGCCCCTTCAGGTGAGGCTCCATGTATTCGAAAGGGGAGTTGCCCATGTCGAAGCCTTCCACCTTGCTGCCGTTGCGTTCACCTGCCGTATAGTAGCCTTCCTGCTTAAGCCCTTTGCAGATGTCCACATCGGCCAATGGTTTGATGGCGGCTACTCCGGTAGCCAAGCCTGACACCATGCAGGAGGTGGCCCTGAGTATGTCCACCACCACCACAATTTTGCCTTTTAACTCGTATTGATGGATTAGTTCCGGAGAAAGGCAGACGTCAATATTCCTCATCTGTTTACTTTTTTAAAAAAGGCACTTTTACCACTTTGGCCTTTAGGAACTTGCCCCTTACTCCCACAAATATTTCCGTGTCGGGCTGGCTGTATGCTTTGTTCACGTAGCCCATGCCTATGCCTATGCCAAGGGTGGGCGATTGTGAGCCGGATGTTACTTCGCCAATTTTTTCCTCAGAGGCATTGAACAGCTCGTAGTGCGCTCGTGGAATGCCTCTGTCAACCAACTCAAAGCCAACCAGCTTTTTGCTGATACCAGCTTCTTTTTCGGCCCTGATGGCAGCGGAGTTAGTGAATTCTTTGGTAAACTTGGTGATCCAGCCGAGGCCAGCTTCGATGGGAGAGGTGGTGTCGTCAATGTCGTTGCCATACAAGCAGAAGCCCATTTCCAGACGCAGGGTGTCTCTGGCACCAAGCCCAATAGGTTTGATGCCAGCGTCTTTTCCAGCTTCAAATACTTTATCCCAGAGCTTTTTAGCGTCCTCATTTTTTACATACAGCTCAAAGCCGCCTGCGCCTGTATAGCCTGTAGCGGAAATGATAACGTCTTTGATGCCGCCCATTTCTCCTACAGTGAAGTGGTAGTAGCCAATAGCTGAAAGATCGACGCTGGTGAGCTTTTGAAGGACTTCTACTGCCTTCGGGCCTTGCACCGCAAAAAGGGAAGTGGCGTCGGAGATATTGGTCATTTTTGCTCCGAAGGAATTGTGACTGCTGATCCAGTTCCAGTCTTTGTCGATATTGGAGGCGTTGACCACTAGCAGGTATTTCTCGTCAGCCATTTTATATACCAGCAGGTCGTCGACAATGCCGCCCTTGTCGTTGGGCAGGCAGGAGTACTGCGCCTGTCCGTCTACTAGTTTCGAAGCATCGTTGGATGTCACGCTTTGGATGAGGGGCAGGGCGCCCGGGCCCTCTACCATAAACTCTCCCATGTGCGACACATCGAAGACACCTACGGCATTTCTAACGGTATGGTGTTCGTCCAGGTCAGAGGAGTAGCGAACAGGCATATTGTAGCCTGCGAAAGGCACCATTTTGCCACCCAGGGCCACGTGAATATCGTTGAGGGCAACTTTTTTTAATTCTGCAGAATCCATTCTTTTTGCTGTTTATTCGGAAGCTGCAAAAGTAGTAATATTTGACAAGGGACAGCATATGATCAGCAGCAGAATATCATTTAAGGATGACAGAATATGCAAGCGAACGTCATTGTCTTGATGTGGGCATGGTGCGTTTCGATTGGTTTAAGGTTTTAATAATTGGCCGACTTTTTGCATAACCCACAATAGCGGGTAGCATGCTATCGCTATTTTTTGATCTCGTGTTATTGCCCGGCAACCTGAAGCGGGTATTTTCTTAGAGGCGGTGGCTATAGCTGATAGTGCCTGGCCTACCTGGAATTCAGGTTTTGAACTTAAGATTTTTTATAAGACCAATATCATTTTTTAAACGATTCGTACTATGAAAGCAAAACTGATTTTTTCATTTGTGGCTGCTCTGGTTATTTCATTTGCAGCTTATGCACAGGAGCCAGCTGCCGGTAGCGTGGCAGAAAAGGTGGTTGTTACTACTCACGACGGTATTGTAAGAGTAGGTGTGGTTGTGAGCGATGATGGGAGAGAAATACTTCTTGAAACGGAGAACCTTGGAAAAATTTATATATCCAAGAGCGATGTCAAAACGATCAGACCCTTTGCCGAGTCGGATCGTATTGACGTAACCGGAGAGTACCAGGGCAATGACCCGTTCAGTACAAGGTACTATTTCACTACCAATGCGCTACCAATACGGAAGGGGGAGGACTATGGCATGCTGAACCTGTATGGGCCTGAAGTTCATTTTTCTCTGGCCGACAATTTTTCGGCGGGTATCATGTCTACCTGGATAGCCAGTCCGTTCGTTGGAGTATTCAAACTCTCGATCCCAACTCGAAATGATAAAGTTAGTTTTGGCATCGGTACGCTTCTGGGATCCTCCGGTTATCTCAATAGCTTCAAAGGTGCTGGAGGACTTCACTGGGGGATGGTAACGCTAGGGGATCGACGGAGTAATATTACATTCTCTGCCGGTTACTTGTACGTTGGGACGGGAACAGAAAGCTACTATTCAGAGCCGGGCGTTTATCCCGTTACGCCAGACGAATTTGGAGGATACTACTATCCAAATATCCCTTACCGATCAGAGAAAAACGGGATGGCAAAGGCGCCATCATTCTCGATTGCCGGTGTAACGCCGGTAGGTAGTAAGTCAAGTTTTATTTTTGACTCAATGTTTTTTGTGGCCAGCCAATACCGCAGGAGCAGTATGTGGCACGATAACTACGACAGCAATGGAATGCTTACTTCGGTAAGAATCTCGGATGAGTCCGGTTATGAAAAATTCTCTGCGCTGGTTTTGATGCCAGGCGTAAGATTTCAGCATCGGGAGGGGCGGGCTTTCCAAATTGCATTGGCTGGCGTAACGGTATTTCAAGATGGAGATGTGTACTCCTTTCCGCTGCCCAATTGCTCGTGGTTCTTTAAAATATAAATTCACTTACGGCAAAGTTGTCATCAGCCTCAGCTCAGTTATCTTGTATCAACTGATAGCTGGGGTTGATGCTTTTTTGCCACCAGTATTTGATTGCTATTTCGATGCCTCAATTGCCTGCTCTAAGTCGGCAATTATGTCATCAAGGTGCTCCAGGCCTACTGACACCCTGATGAGTCCATCGGTGATGCCTACCACTTTTTTCTCTTCTGCGTTGAGCTTCGAGTGTGTAGTAGAGGCAGGATGAGTCGCTATGGTGCGTGTGTCGCCCAAATTGGCTGAGAACGAGATCATTTGCAGTGCATTGAGGAATTTCTTGCCTCTTTCTACTCCACCACCCAACTCAAAGGTGACGAGGCCGCCGCCAAGGGTCATTTGTTTTTTTGCCAACGCCTGTTGAGGGTGAGAAGGAAGGAAAGGATATTTCACCCAAACCACCTCGGGGTGGCTTTCCAGGTGAGTGGCTAGCTTGAGCGCATTGTCACAATGTTTTTCCATCCGCACTGCCAGTGTTTCCAGGCTCTTGGAAAGAATCCAACCATTAAATGGAGACATGGCCGGGCCTGTGTGTCGGGCGAAGAACCTTACTTTTTCGATATGCTCTTTGCTGCCGAGCACAGCACCACCAATTGCTCTTCCCTGGCCATCGATAAACTTAGTGGCTGAGTGGGTAACGATGTGCACCCCGTATTTGGCTGGGTTTTGCAGGTAAGGGGTAGCAAAGCAGTTGTCGATATTGACGATCAGGTTGTGCTTTTTACCGAACTCCCCTAACCACTCCAGGTCTATCAAGTCGAGCGCTGGGTTTGAGGGAGTTTCTGCAAATACCATTTTTGTATTGGGTGTTACAGCTTTTTCCCATACTTCAGCGGGGTCGCTCAGGTCTACGTAAGTATGTGTGATACCCCAGCGAGGGAAAAGCTGTGTCAGAATCTGGTGGGTGGAGCCGAAGACAGAACGGGAAGCGATGATATGGTCGCCGCTATTCAGAAAAGCCGCCATGCTGGTGAACATGGCTGCCATACCCGAGGCCATGGCCATACCGTCCTCTGTTCCTTCTAACAGACATAGCTTCTCGATAAATTCGTCATTATTGGGGTTGGAAAACCGGCTGTATATGTTGCCTTGCTCCTCATTGGCAAATAACGCACGGGCTTGCTCAGCATTATCGAATACGAAACTAGACGTGGCGTAGATGGGCACACTGTGTTCTCGTTGTGAAGAACGTTCTGCCTGTGTACGGATGGCATTGGTTTCGAAATGTTTTTTGCTGCTCATATGCTGTAACTACAAAATTGAAGGCGACAAAGTGAAGGCTTATTTGGAACTTTTCAAAAAAATTAGTGGCTTTAAATACTGATTAAGCATTTAATTGTTGTTTTTTGAAGGACTTAATTTGATCTTCGAAGATTAAAGAACGGGAATAGCCATGAAGGAAATAAGTGTAAACGAACTGAAAAAACTGATGGATTCAGGGGCTGACTTTCAGCTGATTGACGTAAGAGAGCCCAATGAAGTGGCTCAGGCCAATATTGGCGGGCTGCACATACCTATGGGCAACATGGCCGACAATATCGATAAAGTGGAGAAAGGCAAGCAGGTGGTGGTGTACTGTAGAAGCGGAAGAAGAAGCGGTACGGTTGTGGAGTTTCTCGAAAGAAAGGGGCTTGATAATGCCTATAACCTGGCTGGAGGGATTCTTGCCTGGAAGGCTGAATTTGACCCGAACATGAATGTGAACTAACATCTATTCGGGTAGATAAATACAAGCCCTGACCATTCCAAATGGTCGGGGTTTTTTGTTTAAAGAGGCGTTAAATCTTTATATTTACATGATGCCTGTAAAATATAAAATTCCAGAGGAAAACGTAGACGATATTACCCTCCTTGATTCAGGAGCAGCCTATTCCTATGCCGACTATTTGCGGTGGACTTTTGAGGATAGAGTGGAGCTGATCAAAGGCAAGATTTTTCATATGTCGCCAGCGCCTAATCGCAGCCATCAAAAGGTAAGTGCCTCACTTGGAAATAAGATGTACAATTTCTTAGAGGGGCATTCATGTGAAGTATACTTTGCTCCCTTTGATGTCAGACTTCCATCGAAGAAAGGCAGCGAAGACAAAGAGATTTTCAACGTAGTTCAACCCGACATAGTGGTCGTTTGCGACCAAAGCAAGCTGGACGACAAGGGATGCATAGGTGCCCCCGATCTGGTCGTGGAAATACTTTCTCCTTTTACAGCAGCGAAGGATCTGAAAAACAAATACAGCCTGTACGAAGAAAGTGGTGTTAGGGAGTATTGGATAGTGTATCCGGGAGAGGAGATTATCGAGATTTTTGCGCTGGGCGACAACGGAAAATTTGAACTGCGAAATCGGTTTATTGGCGAGGACGAAATTCAGTCTGTTGTGCTTGTTGGTTTTAGTTTGAAAGCGAGAGATATATTCTAATCCTTTCTTATTTTCCTTAACTCTTCGAGGTCAAGCAAGTCCTTATTTCTACCAGTACTTTCCTTGTTCTTTAATAACTGCCGAAACCCGATGTAGAAAACGGGTACCCCCTGAATAATTGCTTTTTCGCACTGCTCCCGGTCTGCATCGAAAGCTAACGGATCAATTCCTGGAATTTGCGTCATCAGGTCGACATACATCCCGTCGTCCATCATGATCTCACAGTAGCCAGCTATCATCGGAACGGAGAGTAGTGATTCAAATCGCCCATACCCGAGAGACTCAATAGCGTTGATAAGGTTCTGGCGATTTTCCAACGAATCTTTGAGATACAAGTTGATGTCTCCGGTGACCCTGCTGTGACCGTAATAGTTAACAGCAAACCCACCAATCACCATATAAAGCACCTGATGATTGTTAAGTGAATCAATTACCTTAAGGAATTCCGGAAGCTCGTTAGTCATTTTTGACCTGCTTTGTAATCAAAAGCCCTTTTCCCTGCGGTGTCTTCAGTGGTCCTTTTTTCATCATTGCTGCATAGCTGTTGAGCTTTAGTAAAAATGCAAGTTTCTCCTCAGCTGACAGGCTTAGGAACCTGTTCATCCGTTCTGCCTCCTGCTCTTTGATGCTTTTTTTACTCAGGATAACTTTTGACATAGCCACAATTTACGATTTCTTTTTACTCGCTTTGGCCTTGGGGTTAAATTCCACTGCCAGCCCGACCCAATAGTTCAGATCATCATCCAAATCTATTCCTTCAGGCGACACAAATACATAGCCTTTCATTGGTCGGCCAGTGAAGTCCATCTCCTTGGCTCCTTTTCGTTGTAGTGCTTTCTCGTAGATAGCAGGGTCAATGCGGGCCATCAATTGATTTTTTACAATGCCCACGGTCATTTTTCCGTCCACCAGGTAGCAAAGCCCTCCCATCATCTTCTTGGCCTCGAACGACACTTTGTTCGATTTCAGGCTTTGGCCAATTCGCTCAGCAAGGTGCTCATCGTACGCCATATTGTTAGAATTTTATCGATTGCTTGCTTCCTTTCTTCGCCGCTATAGTCTGCATTTTATCTCCGAATCTGATGGTGTATTCTCCCTCAAAGTCGGGCGTGATGACTGCCGATACCAGCTTGCCGTCTTTCCACTCTATATCGACGGTTACGGCACCACGTGCACGCAACCCGGTGATTTTTCCGGATTTCCACTCAGAAGGCAACGCTGGTAGTAAATGGATGACACCTTCATGGCTTTGCAGTAGCATTTCCGCAATGCCGGCTGTGCCTCCGAAGTTTCCGTCAATCTGAAACGGTGGGTGGGCGTCCATCAGGTTAGGGTAGGTGCCGCCGCCCTGGTATTGCACCCCTTCCTCTGTGCCGATATAGTTGAAAAGCTTTTTGATGGCATCCAGCGCCATGTCGCCATCCAGCAACCGGGCCCACAAAGAGATTTTCCAGGAAATTGACCAGCCGGTGCCGTTGTTGGTGCGGAGTTCAAGTGAGCGACGGGCTGCTTCCATTAAATCTGGTGTGGTCGAGGGTGTGATGGAGTGGCCCGGGTAGATGCTGAACAAATGGGAAATATGCCTGTGGTGAGGGTCATTGTCCTCCCAGTCATGATACCACTCTTGCAGGTTGCCTTTCTTTCCAACTTGATAGGGATACAACTTGCCCAACGTACTCTCCAGCTCCTTCCTCAAATCTTCATCCCTGTTGAGCACTTTTGTGGCTTCGATCAGGTCAATGAACAATTCTCTAATCATGGCATGGTCAGCCGTTCCGCCATAGAATGTAGCGCCTACATATCCATTGTCGGTGATGTAGTCATTTTCAGGAGAAGTAGAAGGTGCTGTAACCAGGTATCCTTCGGGCCCTTCCACCAGATAATCGAGGCAGAACTGTGCGGCACCTTTCATCAGCTCATAAGCGTGGTTTTCAAGGAAGACGGTGTCTCTTGTAAAAGCGAAGTGCTCCCAAAGGTGGGTGCTGATCCAGGGGCCGCCCATGCTCCAGTTGGCCCAGCCGGGATAGCCATTGCCGAAATCTCCTACTGGGTTACTCATTGCCCAGATGTCAGAATTGTGGTGAAGCGCCCACCCATCTGCATCGTAGAAGTTTTTGGCTGTTGCTTCTCCAGTTTGGGCGATCTTTCCAATGAATTTTAGCAGAGGCTCGTGCAATTCCGAAAGGTTAGCCACTTCTACAGGCCAGTAGTTCATTTCCACATTGATGTTGGTGGTGTAGTTGCTGCTCCAGGGCGGGCGCACATGCTCGTTCCAGATACCCTGTAGGTTGGCGGGAATGCCTCCGGGTCTCGAGCTGCTGATGAGCAGGTAACGGCCGTATTGAAAATAAAGGGCGGCCAGGTCTGGATCCGCTTCACCTGCTGTGAATCGTTTGAGGCGTTCCGGTGTTGGTAGCGTGTCGGCAGGTGTATGCCCAAGGTCGATGGACACCCTATCGAATAGTTTACCAAAGTCTTCTTTGTGCCTTCTCAATAAAATGTCGTAATCGGAGCCTTCAGCTTTAGTGAGATACTGAGTGGCGGCGGCAATCTCGTCTTTTCCCTCTGTGCCCGGCTGCTTGTCGAAGCCATTGAAGCTGGTACCAGCGGAAAGTGCTATGATGGCATACGATGCTCCCGACACTTTCACTCTATCGTCGGTGGCGGCGGAGGTTCCGTCGGTCGACAGCACTTTGGCAATGGTGCAGAAGCGCATGCTCTTCAAGCTATCAAACCTCACCGCATCGGGCATATCACCCCGATAACTTGGCTCCGACTTGATAGGAGAGAAGCCTGTCATGGCCACCTGTGCTCCCTCCGCTATAGTGGAAAACGGAAGTTTACTATTGAGGCCCAATTCAAAATTTAGCTTATCATTTCCTTCAGCAGAAAGCCGCACCAGTATTACCTGATCCGGAAACGACACGAAACTTTCCCTATGAAAGGCTGTGCCATTTATTTCATAGTCAACAGTAGCGATGCCCCGGCTTAAATCAAGCGACCTGCTATACTTAGTTGGGTCGCCAGCATGGTCGAAATCAAAGGTAAGAAAGCCCATAGGCTCATAAGCCTGTGAGAAGGAACCCTGCATATTGCGGACGAGGCTATCAGCCAGCTGGTAGTTTTCGTTGAAAAGGGCTGCTCTAACAGCTGGGAGATGTTTGTATGCCTCCTGGTTCATGTTGGCATCGACAGGCCCGCCTGACCAAAGCGTTTCTTCATTCAACGAGAACTTTTCTTTGGCAACATCACCATACATCATAGCACCAAGGCGACCGTTGCCAATGGGCATGGCCTCTTCGAATACTTTGGCAGGAGTATTGAAACGCAGCTTTATTTCTCCGGGCTCGTCAGGCTCGGAGCAAGCAAAAAGGAGGAAAGGTAGTATGCAGAGCAGGTAGGGCTTAGTCATTATTCAAAGGTTTCTTTCAACCTTTAAATTAGAATAATCTTACAAGATATTCCCTATAAGGATCACTTCACTTGTCTGCAACTCAGGGCAATCGCATTTAAACCTTGAGTAATTCTTCTCTGAAAGCAGGGTTGAATGCAGCTCTGTTTCTTTTCTGGGTTCTAGGTAATTTGATTTGACAATCTTCGAGTAAGGATAGCGCTACTTTGGTGATGACATTGAAGTTTGCTGCTGAGTTTCCTTTCCTTTTTCTGGAAGCGTCTTCATTGAAGACGACGTCTAGTACCCAATGAAGTTTATTTTCAATGGCCCAATGGTCTCTGATAGCTGTGTTAA
>NZ_LR701632.1 GCF_902498805.1 Imperialibacter sp. EC-SDR9
TGATATTAAGTGCTGTCGTCCCTACTCCAGCATGCTCCAAACCATTCTGACAAAAATCCCACTGATAAGACACTCCATTCAAACTCTCATTACTCAACTGTAAACTCTCTCCCAAACACAAACTCCCGTCTAACGTAAAGCCCGCTGTGGGCCTTTCTGCTGGAGCTATGGTTACATCTTTAGTTAATTCATCAGCACAGCCCTGCTCTGTCGTTACTGCCAGTGAAACAGCATAAGTAGCAGGTGTTCCAAAAGAAAATACTTCTGTTTGATCAGACCCTGTACCTAAACCTGCAAAATCCCAACTCCACGAAACTACCTGATCTCCAGACTCGCTCTTATCTTCTCCCGTAAATTGTAATGGAACATTTTGAGTCAATTCGCCTGTCAAACTAAAATCTAACAGGGCCTGATCATTTACAATAATCGGTTTAACAAGAATACTTTCGCATCCTGAGCCATTAGTTACCTTCAATTGAAGATTGTAGGTATTCGCTGCCAGATAAGTATGAGTGGGTTCAAACACATCACTTGTCGGCGTACCATCGCCAAAGTTCCACTCATAGCTGACTCCTACCGTCTCAGATGTATTGACCATCTCTACAGCAGACCCAAAACAATTATTACTCCAGCTAAAGCCTATCGGCGAACCCGCCACTAAGTTAATCGTATTTTGTGCTACATTCACACAACCATCCGCCAGAGTAGCTGTCAGTGTTATCGTCTTTTCGCCGCCACTATCAAAAGCGTAATTGGGAGATGGCTCTGTGCTACTCCCTTCTCCATTAAAGTCCCATACCCAACTCACAGGCGACCCCACATCAAACGTACTTGTGTTTATAAAACTTAGTGGGGTGTTACTACATAAATTGGTGACTGGTGGATCAAATGAGGCAATTGGAGAAGAGTAAATGTTTACCTGATTACTTACTGTATTATTGCAACCTGACGCACTAATCACTGTCAGCGTCACCTCATATTCCCCTGCTGAAGAATATTGATAAGTCGGATTGGGGTCGGCCGAGTCTTCTGTCCCGTCGCCGTCGAAGTCCCAGGAATAAGTGGCGATGTCGCCGGATAGGTTGGTGGAGGTGAAGGTGCTGAGCGCACCCACACATTGATTGATTGTACTAAAATCAATATCAGGAGCCTGTGAACTCTGAACTGTTACTTCCTGCGAGGCATAGTCCGTATTCCCATTAGAGGAGCTTGCCAATAGCTCTACTACATAACTCCCAGATTCAGTGTAAGTCACACCTTCAGGTTCAAAGGCCGTGGAACTAT
>NZ_LR701582.1 GCF_902498805.1 Imperialibacter sp. EC-SDR9
TTGAGATGATCTGCGAGAATAAGTTTAGATTTACCATGGGAGGTGTAGTCTTTTGTTGTGCAACTCAAAGCTAACTTTGAGATACTTAATTCACACCTCCCTACTCTATTCGTTTAGGACGCTATTGGTTTTTGACTAATAACGCTTGCATTTTCCTTGTAAGCTTACCGTGTAAAAATGATGAGGGTTTTTGTAATATTTTTTGGTCTCTTGGGCTACTATGCTGATGCTCAGGATTCATGGGCATTTGAACCACACATCGAGTTCGAAACATATTCAGTTTCGGAGGGGATGATAGATGGAAAATACGCCATCAAAATGTACCTGGAAGAGTCATACCAGTCGTGTAAAGCGAATGAGTCGAGCAGGTGGACACCGCACATGGTTTATGGTTGGTACATGTACCAGAAAGTTGGGAAGAAGATACCCTTAATAGGGCATTCTTGTTATGCAGATGCCTGTGAAACAAGATTAAAGCTGTTTGTGCCTGAGGATTTCACCAACTACGCCCTTGACGAAAATTGCGATTTGCCCAATGCAAAAGAGGTATTTACGATTCAGCCAGGACAAAGCCAAATGTTTTGGCAGATGGGTAAGGGCGAACCATTGCCCGTCCAATTAGAAGATGTTCACCCTTTTAGCTTTACTTCCAAAGCTCGGATTTTGCTTTTAATGCAGGGAATAGAAATGGCGAGTTTCAACCTGAACGAACTGAGCCAAAAAGAATTGATTGAGGGCGTTAAAATTTTAGCTCAAAAAAGTATCAACGGAAGTTTTCATTTGATCATTGATTATTCGCATCAATCAAATCCGGGTTCGGGAGGTCACGGGTCGTGTGGTGCCGGAGTGGAGGTGTACGCAGCCTATATTAAAATAGCTCAGGACTTAACAGTTGAGACGTTTGACCAAATTCAGGTTGAGAGTTGCCTGAGCAATGAAAACAATGTAGATGTGGAGTACGATGTGAATCATCCTGAACTTGGAATCCGCAAAAAATAGGCTAATTTCCTTCGCCTTCTGGCCTGATTTTCGTATTATAAGAAACGAGGCCATCATCTCTTCCTTTCCCAGGCCATTCTGGTGCAGCGCAAGATGTTTCCTTTCGATGCCCATCAAACTACTCCTTCGATGCTCATCAAAACCATTCGATGCGCATCAAATAACAATTAGTACAGCAATCGCCACACAACTCTTGCCGTAGACCCTCACACATCTTGCGCTAGATCCGGAAACTTCTTGCTGTACCGATGGCTCCGTGTTGCTGGATCGGTCAGTGCTTCTTAGGCAACAGGTGATAACTTCTTGGGCAGGAGGTGGCTGCAACTTGCGGTAGCGATGGCTGCGTGTTGCGGTAGTGGTGGGTGTTTCTTGCACTGCAGGTAACAACTTTCAGCGCAGGAGGAAGCTCCTTCTTGCTGCAATGATGACTCCATGTTGCGACGCAGCACACTTCCTTTTCTGCAAGGCCAGCTATCCATCCGAGGCAGGTGTGCCTCTTGAAAAGGGCAGTGAGTAGGGTTGGGGATGGAGTGAACGCCCGGAGGCAGACTGGGGTTTGTTCAAGTGTTGTGGGTAAGATTCAGCATCTGATATCATCGGTAGTAAATTGTATATTTGAGTGCAATGAAAAAACTATATGTCATAGCAGGTTGTAACGGAGCGGGGAAGACCACCGCTTCATATACTATTTTACCAGAGATTCTTGACTGTAGGGAATTCGTAAATGCGGATGAAATTGCCAAAGGAATCTCTCCTTTTCAGCCGGAGAAAGCGGGAATTGTAGCAGGCAGATTGATGTTGGAAAGGATTAAAAAACTGTTAGGGTCAGGAGAAAGTTTTGCTTTTGAAACGACGCTTTCGACCAGAAGCTATGTTCAGTTTATTGATAGGGCAAAGCAATTGGACTACCAGGTGAGTTGCTTGTTTTTCTGGCTCAATTCGGAAGAATTGGCCATTTCAAGAGTGGAGACAAGAGTAAAAGAAGGTGGTCACCATATTCCGGAAGACGTCATCAGGAGGAGGTATAAAAGTGGTCTGAAAAATTTTTTCAACCTGTTTCTTCCCAAAGTTGACAACTGGCTATTTGTAAACAACTCTGGAGATAATTACGAGATTATAGCAGAAGGGGCTTTAAATGAAGAAACTATTAATAATGTTGAACAGTGGGGAGAATTGAAAAGGAAATACTATGGGAACTAAAGAACAGTTGAAAGAAGAACGGGACAGGATAGTCAAAGGACTTGAAGAGACTTACAGAAGGCTTGTCGAATACAAAAAGCAAAAGAAAAGCCTCATGATTGTGGTTAGGAACGGCAAAATTGAAGCGGTTGACCCGAATGAAATACCACCCACAACATTGTATAAGCGTAGTGCAGGCTGAAACTAAAATCAACAATTTTTGCTCTTGGCAAGGTTTGTACCTGGCGAGCAGTAAAGTGCTCCGAATCCACAGAAGGCGATGTACGGGTAGTCTTACGGCGCAGCGCACTGCTTTTTCTGCCAGGCCAGCTTCCTTCAAAAGGGAGTGAAAGCCTGGCGGCTATCAGACGGTTTTCTGCAGGCCTGGCCATCTCCCTGAAAATATCTCCGAAACTGCTGGTAAATTACACGGTGTTTGACTAGTATTATTTCCGTAATTTTTATCCTCCGGCTGCATAATGGTTTTTTTGCCGGATTTTTCAACAGCCAGCGGTTTTATTGTAGCCGACTTTCTATTTACCTGTGAGCCCTGTGTAGTGAGAGTAAGGAAGACGGCCCTGGGTAGTTGGTGCTGAAAACGCAGGGTGATCAACCGGCAAATATCCATCCATTTTGGCCATGCCCCACCTGTGAGTATATGGAATATAAACGCTCGTGCGGCGGGTGACTGGGGTTTATACAATCGTTACCGGTCATTCTAAAAGACGACACAACCATAAACAAGGACAGAGAAAATGAACAGACAAGCCAACGCTTCAGCAAAATCAAAAGAGGTGCAACGCTAGCCACAAGCCGACACGCAGTTGCACCACATTTGCTTTTGCCTAACGCACAAGCCAATTGAACAACTATGAAACTTGTAACGAGAAATCATTTAGAAGATTGGGCTGATAGAGTTGACTCTAAGGGAGATTTACCATATCTCATTTCAAGATTAGTGAGGGCAACTGCTCCTACAAGCACTCAAGCGGACTTCCCATCAGGAAGTGCCGCCTATGTTGGAGGATGGGACGGTGTGGTAACTTGTGAAGAAGAAACCGCTTATGTTCCAAAAGGAATTTCTTTATGGGAGTTTGGAACCGAGGCCGACAACAAAGGAAAAGCTGACGAAGATTATGATAAAAGAAAAGTTGACCCGTTAGGTTATACTCAAAAGGATTGTGTTTACATTTTTGTCACCCTGCGATTTTGGAAACAGAAAGACAAGTGGATAAAAGCAAAAAAGGCAGAAGGTATCTGGAAAGATGTAAGGGTTTATGATTCTTCAAACTTGGAGCAATGGCTTGACATTGCTCTATCAGTTTCAAGGTGGCTTTCAAGTCGTGTAGGAAGTTATCCCTTTGATGGTATAATGACTGCTGATGAATTTTGGGAGGAATGGTCAATGGGCCCAAACGGTTTGGTTTTACAACCAGAAGTTGTTACGGCAGGGAGAGAGATTGAGCAAAAACAATTATTAAAAATCTTACAAGAACAAGCAAGTATAAAAGCAATAAAGGCATCAACAAAAAATGAAGCGATTGCTTTTATAATTGCTGCTGCTAAACAATTTCCTAAAAGTGAATCGGAAAGATTTTTTTCAAAGTCATTAATAATTGACACCGAAGGTAATTTTCGTGGTATAAGAATAAACACAATAACACCACTAAATCTAATTCCAAGATTCGATGATGCACAACCACTTTATTCTGCTGTTGGAAAAGGACATCATGTTTTAGTTCCATTAGGTGCTGACGACACATTCAATCAAGAAACAATTATTCTTCCAACGATTGACCGAGATGGACAGGTGAACTCTTTAATCAAGAGTGGAATTTCAGAAGACGATGCCAAAAAGTTTTCTAGAGAATCAGGAAGAAATATTACAATCCTAAAGAAACTAATTGGTTTTCCTCATACCAAAACAAAATGGATAGATACCGAGAATATCCGAGAAATTATTCCAGCACTTTTATTAGGAAGGTGGAATGAAAATTTTGTGGGAGACATTGAACTCATTGAGAAATTATCAGGAGTTATGTATTCAGACTATTTGGTTACGCTTACAAAGTGGAGAAACCTTGAAGAATCGCCAATCATGCAAATTGGCGAAACGTGGCGATTGACTTCACCATTAGATTTATGGACAAATCTTTCACCACATCTTACTCAAAAAGATTTTCAAAATATTCAAGAATGTTTCTCTTTCGCTTTTAAAAATGGTAATCCTATAATAGAACCCAAAGACAAAGATGACTTTGCGGCATTCTATAATAAGCAACGGAAATTTTCTAACTGGTCAAGAGAAGGAATAGCTCAATCCCTAATTTTAATTGGACGATTTGGTGAAGGATTAAATATTCCCAACCTAACCAATCCACAACTTTGGGTTGACAGTTTAGTTCATGACTTACTTATTAATGCAAGCGGTGAAATATGGATTTCAGTAGACCATGAATTACCCCTCATTTCAGAAGCATCTCCATTAAGTTTTCTTAAAGCAGTGAGCAATTCACTTTTAAAGGAACAACCTGAAATAATGGATATGTTCAAAGAGGTAGAAGGTTTTTTACATTCTACAAGTAGCCATACAGGATTATTGTGGGCTCTTGAAGGGTTAGCGTGGTTGCCTGAATATTTGAGAGAAGTCGGTTTGATTCTACTCAAACTTTCACGACTTGACCCAGGTGGAAATTTAGCAAACAGACCAATCAACAGCATATCTGAAATTTTCAAATCATGGCACTATCAAACTCTTTCACCTTTCAAAGAGAGGATGGAAATATTGAAATACATTACAGAAAAGGAAAAGGAAACAGGTTGGACTTTGCTAATCAGAATGCTTCCAGACCATCACGGAGTTGCACACCCAACGCATAAAATGCGTTGGAGGATTTTTGATAAGAACCTTAATTTGCGTTATACATACGAAGAAATTTATGACACTCATTCCTATGTTGTTTCACTGCTGCTTGACCAATTTGATAATAGCGAAAAAAAGTTTTCTCAACTCATTGAAGAAAGTGTAAATCTGTTTCCATATGACAGAAAAAAGGTTTTGGATTGGGCTGATAATATTTACCCAAAGGTTGAACAAACAGAATTCACCACTTGGGAAACAATCAGAAAAATCCTAAATCATCATAGGTCTCACCCCGATGCTGATTGGACTTTGCCTGAAAGCGAATTGAAAAGGTTTGAAGAACTTTACGAAAAGTTAAAACCACTTGATGTAATAAGCCAGCACATTTGGCTTTTCAACGAACATTGGCCTGCTTTTCCTGAAGGTGCTAAGTATGAGAAAAGTGAATTTGAAAAAAGACACGACCAACAGCAGAAGAAAATTGATGATGCAAGAAATAATGCTGCAAAAATCTTACTTAAAGAATTAGGTCTAAAAAAAACTTTAGACCTTAGAAAGTTCGTAAAAGAATCATGGACTTTAGGTGATGCTTTAGCAAAGGTAATTACCAATCAAGAGGAAATAATTTCTGTTTGCGAATGCCTTAATGATGAAGGAGAAAATCTAAGATTCATTCGCAGCTTCATTTTTCGTAAATCAATCATTGAAGGCTTTGAATGGATTACCACTTTATTTCAGAGTTTGCAGAAAAAGGGATTTAATAACAAGTCACTTGTAAACAGTCTATTACCGATAGATCAATCCAAGCAACTTTGGGATTTTGTTTCAACCTTAGATAAGGAAATACAGAATGAGTATTGGAAAGATATGTATCCGACATTTTACAACATTCCTGTTGAAGAAAAAATTATTGGTGTTCAAATGCTTATGGAACACAAGAGGTTTTTTTCTGCTATTGATATAAGTTCACATTTTGCAGAGGAATTACCAACTCAAATTCTTGCAGAACTTCTTAAAGAATCTGCAACGGAAGAAGCAAGTGAACAAGCCCGTTTTAAGGGATACGAGATTGAAAGAATATTTGAAACACTTGACAAGCGTTCCGATTTAGACCATTCAGCACTTATTAATTTGGAGTGGTTATACATACCACTATTGGATTCTTATGGGACAAGAAGAAATCCAAAAGTTTTGCAAGATGAGCTTTCAAAGAATCCGAAATTTTTCGTTGATATGCTTAAATGGTTATACATACCTAAGGACAAAACTAAAATGGAGGAAGAGAGAAAGGGAATTTCTGCCGAAGTGGTTCAGAACCGAGCAAAGCAGGTTTATCATTTGTTTCACTCATGGAAAAAAATTCCAGGGCTGAAACCGGACAACTCAATTGATGAAGAAGAGTTAACTAAATGGGTAACTGAAACAAGAAAGATAGCAGAGGCAGAAGAAAGATTAGATGTTGCTGACATGCACATAGGACAAGTATTAGCACAATATCCAGAGAATATTCCCGAGTGGCCACAGGAAATTATTTTTAAACTCATTGAAGAAATAAACTCTGATAGCTTAAACAGAAGTTATTCCTCTGCTATGTTCAATAAGCGAGGTTCATCAACAAGAGGGCCATTTGACGGTGGAAATATTGAGAGAGACAAAGCGGCTTACTTTGGCAAATTAGCAAATGACTTTAAAAATAAATATCCAAATGTTGCCGAGATATTTAAGCGTCTGGAACAAGGATATTTGGCAGATGCAAAGCGAATGGATGAAAGTGCAGAACGAGACAGGTTGGAGTACTGAACGCCATCGCAATTTGGTGGCACATTTGCAAAACCGCACTAGTCCAAGCCAAAACCAAGTTTTGCAAAAGAGCCACCAAACCAACGCACATAGACACTGCAACATGGCCAGACAACAAATCGACAGAAAAGAAGCACGAACCTTCCCTAAAAATTTCTTCGTAAAGTGTGCGGTGCTCAAACAACTCGTAGTCGTAATGAAAAGGGAGGTGGGAAGCGGTTAGTTGTAAGGTTAACGCCGTGGTCGCTTGCATATTGCGCCACTGAAAATTTAGCCGAAAATGGTGTTTTGGAAGAGCTGAGATGAATATTTTTGAATGTTCACAGTATCAAGTGTTGCCAATAAGCAAAGCAGCACGCTCATCAAAAACACATCAGCAATGAAAACGGAAAGCATTGAAAACGAGACAGCGAAGCCGATATACTATCATGGAACGAAGGCAAATTTGAAACCGGGAGACCTGATAGCACCAGGGTTTAAGTCCAACTATGGAACGGGGAAAAAGGCAACTTATGTCTACTTCAGCGCCACGCTGGATGCCGCCATTTGGGGGGCGGAGCTTGCAGTTGGTGACAAGCCAGGCAGAATTTACATAGTGGAACCAACAGGCCCTTTTGAAGATGACCCCAACCTTACAAACAAACGGTTTCCGGGCAATCCAACGAAATCTTACCGAACAGCGCACCCCATTAAGGTATCCGGTGAAGTCACCGAATGGCAGGGGCACTCGCCGGAGCAGCTCAAAGCGATGAGGGATCATCTTGAAAAACTGAAGGAGCAGGGGGTTGAAGCGATTGAGGATTGAGTATGGTACAGAACCTTTCACGAAAAATGGAAAAAGTGTTGAGGTAACGAGGGCCTCAGCTGCCCTTGTTGTATCTCGACTTATAGTCGTTGGGAGAAACACCAGTGATTCTGGAAAATACAGTACGAAAAGCTTTGGTGTCGCTGTAACCTACGTCGTACATGATTTCACCGACTGTTTTTCTCGTGTTTTCCAGAAATTTCTTGGCTGCTTCTACTTTTACCCTTTGCAAATATTCCAGTGGTGTGAGCCCGGTGGCGCTGATAAATCGGCGATCGAAATTTCTACGGCCCACATGGAGTTTGTCTGATAAGTCTCCGATCGATATTTTGTCCTGATAGTTCAACTCAAGGTAAACCTGCGCTTCATATACCTCCTTGTCGTTATGCTTCTTGTGCCCGTTAAAAATGCTGAATGCCGACTGGAAGCTTCTGTCCATGTCGATTTGAAAGACCTTAGCACAATATATGGCAAGCTGCCTGTCGTAATATTTCTCAATAAGGTAGATGATCAGGTTGAGGAATGAAAAAGCGCCTCCGTTGGTGTAGATGCCATCTTCGTCGGTGATCAGTTTGTCAGTTTTTAAATTTATTTCCGGGAATCGTTGTCTGAATTCAGCGTCAGCAGACCAGTGGGTAGAGCAAGTTTTGCCATCAAGCAAGCCAGTGGCCGCCAGCAGAAAGGCACCAGTGCAAATACTGGCAATGGAAGCTCCCTCTTTGTAGTGTTTCACCAGCCAGTTCAGTAGCTGCTTGTTTTCGCTCAGGGCCTGTTTGTAGTTGTGGTTGAGCGAAGGAATGATGATGAGGTCAGTCTTTTGCACCCTGGATATGGTGGTGTGGGTGTTGACGGAGAACAACCCACCATGAAAATCAACCTGCCCGGCGACGCCAACCAGCTCAATTTTAAAAAGATCACCGTTGCCTTTTTCCTTCCAAAGGGCATTGGCCCGGGAAAAAATCTTGTATGAACCCACAATACTGCTAAGGTTATTTTCTCCATTGGGAACAATAATCGACAGGTGCTTCACTGGATTCGTTTTGAGCAAATGTAGATCGAACATATGTCTAAATCAACCCTTCATATTGTCTGATTGGGCTACCTTTTTGGGAGTTTTTGGACTGTACTTTTGTGTAAGCGATTTAAAAACAAACCGAAAAATGGAAATGAAGGAGTCGAGCCAGGTGAAGGATAGTAGCAAAGTGAGAAGCTTTAGCCGCAGTTTTACAACAGCGATGCCGCCCGGGGAAGTATTTGAATTGTTGCTTGATGTGAAGAAGTGGTGGTCGGGCTTTTATGAAGAAACTATTGCCGGAAGGAGCAGTAAAAAGGGCGATGAGTTTTCATTCAAGGCAGGGGGAGGAGCTCATTATTCAAAGCAAAAACTCATTGAACTGGTTCCGCAAAAGAAGATTGCGTGGTTGGTTACCGAGAGTAACCTGACCTTTTTGGATAGGTCAGATGAATGGGTTGATACGAAAATTTGCTTTGCCATAAGTCAGCAGGCTGGAAACACCGTGGTGACATTTACACATGAAGGCTTAACCCCGGGACTCGAATGTTACAATGAATGCTCACTAGCCTGGGGAAGCTATATGGGACAGATGGAGCAGATGCTGAATAAGGATGTGTAAAAAATGAAGGAAACAGTAATTCTCTCTCTGGCAGCATGGCTGATGTTGTGCGCCTGTAATCGAGGTGAACAAGCACCCAAAAACGAAATAATAGAAAGTACTTTACAACAAACTGATATGAACAATCAAGATTTTACTGCAACTATTCTTGTGGATGCGACACCTGAAGATGCATTCAATGCTATTAAGAACTTTCGGGCCTGGTGGTCGGAGGAGATTGAGGGCCCTACCGATCAGCCTGGTGAGACATTTTTCTATCATTATAAAGACATCCACTTGTGCAAAATGAAACTGGAGGTGATGGAGAAGAACAAAAAGCTGGAGTATTTGGTGTTGGAAAATGAATTCAACTTCATTGAAGACAAAACAGAATGGGTGAACACCCGGCTGATTTTCGAAATCACTGGGCAGGGTAGCAAAACGAAAGTGGTATTCACACATCAGGGGTTAGTGCCCGAATATGAGTGCTACAATGTTTGCAACGATGCGTGGACCGGTTACATCACCAACAGCCTCTATAAATTGATTACGGAGGGCAAACGTGAACCTAATCCCATCGACAAGGACGGTTTTAATGCAGAGCTGGCCAAAAAGTGGCAGTTGAACTAACTAATAGCCGATGCCGGGGTGACAAGAACAGGCGAATCTGTTCAGTTTACTTTGCTCTTGTCTACCCTCGTTGGTGTGTCTTCGCCTGAGATCATGCCAGTAGCAGCGGCAGCAATGGCCTTGATGGTATTAGTCATATGTGCCAAGTCTAACGTGCTCACTTCATCTGATGCTTTGTGGTAGTCTTTGTCGACATCGATGGGTGTGGTGCTGATGGAGTGAGCAGGCACGCCTAGTCTGGCCAGTGTGGCATTATCGGACCGGTAGAACAGGTTTTGGTCGGGGTAAGGGTCGGCGTAGAACTCATATTCGGTGCCTTTCACAGCCTTTTGCAAAAGCTCGCCAAAGCTGGATTTGTCAAAGCCGGTTACCCAGGCGGTGTTTGGCCCGCTCACGGCAGGCTTGCCAATCATTTCGATATTGAACATTGCCACAATCTCGTCGGGGTTCAATTGTCGGGAGAAGTACTTCGAACCGTAGCCTCCACCTTCCTCGGCCGTAAAGGCAGCAAACAGAATGGTGCGCTCAGGCTGTATGCCCATGTCTTTGAAATATTTGGCCAAAGTGATGACGGCTGTGGTGCCCGAAGCGTCGTCGTTGGCGCCGTTGAAGATGGTGTCTCCTTTCGTGCCTCTGATGCCCAGGTGATCGTAGTGGGCGCTGAAAAGAACAATTTCATTGGCACGGTTGCCACTTATTTTGCCTACTACGTTCGACAAACTTTCTGTTTTGACGTCGTTTTCAACGCTTACGTTTAGCGAGCTTATCTCGGTAATACTCGTCAGGATCAGCACAAAAGCCTTTTTATCCAATGCCATCACATGGTTACCTCCCGATAATGAGCCACGATACCTTTCGAAAATGACCTGATGAGAAGGATCAGCTAATATCAGCGCTTTCCCTTTCATGCCTCTGGCCTGAGAAATGGCACCCCGCAGGTTGCCGTCGGCGGTTACCACGATCACTTCTACCTCGTCAATGCTTGTGATTTCCAGTTTTTCGTTGTCCACCGAAACAGCAGCGTACTCTTCAGCCACAGGTTGCCCGTTGAGCGTCACCGCCACACTTTTGGGAGTGATGGTGTACATGTCGAACTTTTGCTCATAGCTGGTCAATCCATCCACATACTCCAATCCTGCTGCCTTAAATTCTCCCTGAATGAATTTCGAAGCCTTTTCAATACCCGGGCTGAACATCCTTCGGCCTTCCATATCGTCAGCGGCCAGGGTAGTGATGATACGGGTCACGTCGGCTTCCTTTATTTCGGCAGCAGGCTGGCAGCTGATGACCAGTGAGGTGAACAATAACAACAAAGAGGGGAGGATTGCGGTGTTTTTCATATCAGGCTAAGTCAAAGATTTTAATGGAGTCAGAAAGTTACAATTTATTTTCTCAGTTGATCAAATGCCGTTGGGGTGAATACCGGCAGCCTAACGTCTTTCTTCCTGAAGGGCTTGCTATTCTTTTGTTCGGCTCACATTTTATTTCCACGATGTCGATAAGTTGATGTCGCAGTGTATTTTTGCCAATGTGCACTTTGGCAACGCTGTGCCCATCTGCTGCCTAACCCGTAATTGTCCCGTTTTATGCGCCAATCTTTTGTAAGGGAGCTTGTCCTGATGTCACTGCTCCTTTTTGCTGCGAATGTATACGCTAAGCAGTCCGGTACCAGCGAGCTTGAGAAGCTGTTTGCTGAAGCAAGTACTGTCTTGTGCCAAGATGTAGAAAAGGCCGACTCACTGGCTGCCCGATTGCTCGACCTGGCTGAACAAGCGAAAGAGATCAGCTATCAAGCCAGGGCCTATAAGCTGATGGGAGACAATGCTTCCTGTCAGCAGCAGTTCCAGAAGGCCATTGAGAGGCACGTGAGAGCGGTAGCTTTGTTTGAGCAGGCGGGCGAAGACGAATTCACCATTCGCAGCCTGGTCAACCTGGCCAACAGCTATATTAAACTTAGCAAGACCGATTCGGTAGAACTCTCTCTGAATAGAGCTGAGGTTATCAATGATCGGCTGAAGTCTGATTTTATGGCGGCGCAGATTTACCTTGTAAAATCCAGCTATTACAGCGACTTCTCTAAAAATGATTCTGTAGTGTTTTATTCACTGAAAGCTTTGTCATTAGGTGAAAAAATCGCCGACGAGTCGGTTGTTAACCGGGCTGTTATTACCCTCGGCGCTGCCTATTTTCAGAATGAGGACTTTCGGTTGGCCATCAGGTACTTTCGAAAGTCACGTGAGCAGTTGCTTAGTCAAACCAACCAGGCCAACCTGTCGATAGTGAACTACAACATGGCCAATAGCTACACTGCCCTCAACATGTATGACTCTGCCACCTACTTTTATCAGGAGGCCCTCGAAAGCCCCGGGGTAGAGGGCAATAAGTTTTTGCAGGGGTACTTTTATGAAGGGCTGGCTGAAATGCAGGGCAGCATGGGGCTGTACAACGAGTCGATTGCCAACCACTTGAAGGCGATTGAGTTGTGCAAAGAGGTGGGGGAGAAACGAAATCTGTCGGCGGCCTATGTGAACCTGTCGGAAATATTTCTCAAGACAGGGAAGACGGCGGAAGCGATCAGGTATGCCGAGCTTGGAGCCGGGCTTTCTCATGACATTGAATTCATTGAAAAGGAATCGGACGCTTATTGGATGCTGAGTAATGCTTACCGGGCGTCGGGCCGTTACAAGGAAGGCCTCGAGGCGCTGCACAAGTTTTATAAGCTCGACAGCACCATGCTGAACCAAACCAAGGCGTTGCAGATATCGGACCTGAACATCAAATACGAAACGGAGAAAAAGGAGAATGAGATCGACCGCCTTGCACAAATGGCAGAGATACAGGCGCTGCAGCTCAGCCAGCAGCGATACCTGATCATTGGCGGAGCGATTGTGCTGCTGCTGGTGATCGCTATTTTGGTGCTTTACTACAGGCAAAGGGCCGACAGGCAAACCCAGGCGTTGACCCAGCTGGAGCAGAAAGCCCTGCGAAGCCAGCTCAATCCTCACTTTATTTTCAATGCGCTCGGTGCCATTCAAAACTATATGTTGCAAAACAAACCGCAGGATGCTGCTTCCTTTATGAGTCGCTTTGCCCGGCTCATGCGCCAGATTTTGGAAAACTCCAGGGAGGACTTCATTACATTGGATGAAGAAGTGGCCACGCTGGAAAACTACCTGGAGCTACAGCTGCTGCGGTTCAACAACTCCTTTGAGTATGAGCTAACAGTGGACGAGGCCATCGACCCGGAGGAGGTATCGATTCCGCCGATGTTTGCCCAGCCCTTGATTGAAAACGCACTGGAGCACGGGCTGAAAGGAAAAATAGACGGAGCCAAAGTGAAAATAACCTTCCGGCAGGAGGGTGAGTATGTGCTGCTGACGGTGGAAGACAACGGTAAAGGGATTGCCAGTGAGGTGAAGGCGAAGGAGGGCCACAAGTCACTTGCTGGCGTGATCACTAATGAGCGCATTGAGTTGTTCAACGCAGGTCTTAAAAGCAAAATCAGGCTGATTGTAGAAGACTTGACGGGCGTAGGCAGCTCGGGCACCAGGGTGCAGCTGATGTTGCCTTACAGGGAGGGGTGAAGGGTGTTTCTCAGAGTCCCTTGCAGGAGACTCTGAGTGAAAATCGGGCTTTGTTAAACGATTTGAAGTTTGAATTTCTGTAGTAACTCTTCCTGTATGAGGCTTTTTAACGACGTATCCGCCAGGGGGATTTCTGCCCATAACACTCCGTCTCCCATGTTCTCAAAATTACTCAATTGTTTGGGGCTCGCTGTAGCCAATCCTCTAAACTGGCTAATCTGACGCTGTAGTACAGTGCCATTGTTGAGGATAAAAAGAATTGAGTTATTTTCCTTCTGTATGATCACATTGCTGATTTTTAAGCCATTAAAGACGATGGCTGTTTCTATTGGTGACATTTCAGACGAATAGATATCCACTTGATCATTGTCCTTAAAGCTTGCGAGTATCTCTTCGATAGACTTTATATCAGTTTTGTCAGTTATTACAGTAGGCATCCCAGTATTCCGTTAGTTGTGCTATATTCTCTTCTGCTAATTTAAGCAATTGCCGCTTCTCTTTTTGCTTGAATCCTTTTAGATAAAAAACTGCTATATCTGGTTTGATCCATAGTTTTCCACTAGCATCTCCTTTTTTGACGTGCATATGCGCACGTTCGGCGCAGTCTGCTGCAAAAAAATAAAAGATATAGCCCTGGATTGTTAAGACTCTTGGCATGGCTCAAAAATAATCTAAAAGGTTAGATTCTTCTCAAGCCCTTTGCAGCGGACTCTGCGTGAACAGCAGGCTTTGCTGTACAAGATTTTGATGCAAAAATGCTAGAACTCATCTGCACAAGCTCTTGGGGCAATCTGGTCACTAAATTTGTTGATAGCGTGATCTGAATCCATAGATGTAAAGAAGGTGCTTATGTCTGTTGCAAAAAAGAAAGCTTTTCCATCTGAAAGCTCTAGCTTAAATACAAATGGCGATAGCGACGTTTTTTTGACAGCAATAAAGTTTTCTCGTTTAAAACTATCGCTAGATAGTAGGTTTCTGAAATTAATGCTCTGTCCAACCACCTCAATTTCCCGAAGGTTGAGATAAAGAGCATTGAACCCTGTAACAATCCCAATTCCAACTACAAGACCAAAAAGACCTGACATGGTCGGCTTGATGAAAAGGATTATTGCAAATATCAGCAGCCATAATCCACTAAAAAACATCACCACTCCTTGCACAAATATGACAGCTATACTTCCGATTTTCATAGTCTTTGTATGTCCTCAGTCTCAGAGTCCCTTGCAGGAGGCTCTGATAGAATGCGATCATCTAAACCCCTCAGAGTCCCTTGCAGGAGACTCTGAGGGGAAAGCTCGAATGCTTTTCTCAATCCAAATGCTCATTCACCACATCCAGCAAGTACTCCTTCGGGTCGCTGGCGTATTGCCAGAACATGATGCCGGCCAGGCCATTGTCGTTAACATATTCGCACTTAAGCTTCACAGAGCTTTCGTCGTCGTATACTACCAACTGGTTGTTCTCGGCATTGAACAAGTAAGGTGACTTAGCCGCATCATCCCAGTAGCGTACGAACCCAGCCTTGGCCATCAGGCTGTCTTTGATGAACGTAAAGCCGCCACCTCTCATTACCTCGTCCCTCGGGCGAAGGATGCCCAGATTATCGCTGCTTTTCATCGTCCAGCTACGGCCGTAGAAGGGAACTCCCAGCACCAGCTTCTCAGCCGGCACGCCCTGCTCGATATAGGTTTTCACGGCTTTGTCGGCAGAATTTTCTTTTTCATAGTTTTCGGAAGGATAGAGGTTGCTATGGTGCCCCACGGTATCCCCGGCCACATAGAAATCGTAAGCCATGATGTTCACGAAGTCGATATGTTTGGCTACGTCGCCCATATTGGTGACTTCAAAAAGCCTCGGGAAGCAGGGGAGTGCGGTGGATACAATGTATTTCTTGCCAGTGGTAGCTGCCAAAGCATCCAGCTCTTTCCTGATGGCTTCAAACATCAGGGTGAAGTTCTCTTTGTCCTCATCCCGGAACACATTGTCCTCACCTTTCAGGCCAGGGTATTCCCAGTCGATATCGATACCGTCGAGGTTGTAGTCGGCTACGATTTTGGCACCGCTCTTAGCAAACTTTTCCCGGGAGCTGGGTGTGAGCACAGCATCCGAAAAGTTCTCGCTCCACGACCAGCCACCTATCGAGATCACGATTTTCAGGTCAGGATTGTCTTTTTTCAGGTAGTTGAGCTTTCGAAAGTTGACGCTGTCAGTTTCGAGGTTGGTTAACCACGCCAGGCTGTCTTTTACGTCTACAAAGGCGTAGTTGATAATGGTCAGCTTGTTGGCGTCAATATCTTTTTCATCGAGCAAACCACGGAAGCCTGGTACGTAGCCGATGATTTCTTTTTTTGAAACGGAGGCTTCGATTGTTTCTTTTGATGTTTCCTGTTGGCAAAAGGAAAGGGCCAGGCACGATGTTGCAAGGACTATGGAATTGATCTTATTCATGAACGAGGGATTTTGACAAACACATAGAGCAGACTGTTTTGGTTAGGGTTAAATAAACGAATGTCCTCAGTCTAAAATGAGAATTTCTTTCACTACCAATGTTTTGCCGAGTATGTCAATGATATCGAATGGTTTGAAGATTTGTTTTTCATCATAGGCTTTGCTACCCGGCCGCTTGAAAACTTCAATGGCATTAGCGTCAATGTCTACTATCCAATACTCGGGAATGCCAAACGAAGCGTAAAAAGGCATTTTTACGTTTTTATCATACTTGACAGATGAGTCAGCTACCTCAATGACAAGAAGTATATCAGAAACATTGGGGTGCGAGCCGCTATAATCGTCAGATCTAAACTTAAGAATAGATATATCGGGCTCAGGCTCATTTTTATTGTCTAGCCTAACAGGAGATTGTACGCCGATTGTTGCCTCTTTTTCAAACAACATATTTAACTGTCTCGCCAAACGGTTGACGATCGCCGCATGTTTACTACCTATAGGACTCATCTCGTATATTTCACCATTGATAAGCTCAACTCTGTCATCCGTTTTCAGAATACCCACTTCTGCCATTTTGTAGTATTCTTCAACGTTGATGAGTCTTTTTTCTACTTCTACTGGCATACAGCGTTTCTTTGTTAATTAAAGATAGAAAATATTTACATGGTTGAAAACACACCAAAATGGCAGATAATTCTATAGTGATTAAAAATCTGTATCAGCCTTCTTCAAATCAAGTTCTTCAATCCAGATATTGCGATAAAACACATCGTGGCCTTCTGCTTGTAGCTTAAGTCCGCCAGGCACGTCGGTGATGCCCTTGCCACCATCATTGCCGCCGTCGATACCTGAGTTAGGCCCGCCCCACACCTGGCTGATGACCTGATTGGTATGGGCTTTTTTGCCGTTGAAGTAAAGCGTCACCATAGGCTGTTCGGTCAGCTTGCCGTCTTTGAACCGGGCAGCACGGAAGACAATGTCGTACGAATTCCATTTCCCCAAACCATTGTAGGCGAAGTAAGGCGATTCTGATTCGTTGATGACTGCGCCCAGGCCATGACTGGTGGAGTCACCGTCCAGCACCTGGATTTCGTACCTGTTTTGCAGGTACACCCCGCTATTACCGCCGGGATTAACAATCAGGAATTCCACATGTGCCCGGAAGTCACGGAATCTTTTGTTGGTTACTATATCAGCGGCGCCGTATTTTCCGCCCGCACCAGCTGGGTCGTTGCTGCTCATGACAGTTCCGCCGTCGACCGGGTCTTTCACAATCTGCCATTTAATCGGCAGCTGAGCTGCCAGCCTGGGGCCATCCCAGTAGGTCCAGTTTTTATCCAGCATATCACGGGAGCCATCGAAGTAGACTACGGCCTTTTTTGTCGGTTTAGCTCCGACATTTATGTTGGACTGAGCGAAAATACTGGTTGCAGAAGCAGCCAGAAAGAGAGCGGTCAGAAGGGTGTTTTTTAGCATTGTTTTATGTTTATCTATATCGATTATTTAGCACCAGCTACGTTCATTTTTACTCCATAAACAGCATCCATTGCTGTTATGAAAAGTGTTTTTCGGTCTTTGCCGCCAAAGCACACATTGGCAGTCCAACCTTCATCGATGGGGATTTTGCCGATCTCGGCACCAGTCTTATCAAATATCGTCACGCCTTTTCCCGTCAGGTAAATATTGCCCTGGCTGTCGATGGTCATTCCGTCGGAGCCCATAGCGGTGAACAAGGTTCGGTTGGTGAGGGTGCCATCTTTTTGTATGTCGTAGCGGTAGGTTTTGCGGTCGCCAATGTCGGCTACGTAAAGGTTCTTCCCATCGGGCGTACCTACGATGCCGTTAGGTTGCTTGAGAGTTTCGTCTACCCGCTTTAATGTCTTTTTGCCGGGGCTCAGGTAATACACGTGCTGTCCGTCCTGCTGCATGGCTTTGTCACGTGCCCAGTAGTCCCTCGGGTACAGTGGGTCGGTAAAGTAGATGCCTCCTTTGGCATCGATCCACAGGTCGTTGGGGCCGTTGAGCAACTTGTTGTCGTAGTTTTCGATCAGCACCTTTTGCTGACCATCCATGCTGAACGACCACATTTGGTTGTCCATGTCGGCACAGGCTACGAGGTTCCCTTTTTTGTCAAAATACAAGCCATTCGAGCGGCCGGAAAGTGCGGCGAAGGTGCTTATTTCGCCTGAAGCGGCATCCCAGCGCAGAATGGTGTTGTTGGGCTGATCAGTGAAGTAAACATTGCCGTTTTTGTCGGGCGTTGGGCCCTCAGTAAATTTGTAGCCATCGCCAAGTAGTTCGACGGTGGCACCCGGTGCCAGCAATGAACGGTCGTCTGTGATCTGGGCTTGCGCTACCCCGACGAGCAGAAACAGGCATATTGACAATAACGATGAAGTTTTTTGCATAAGGATTGTTTAAGTAGCAGTGTTGAATTTCAGCTTTTAAAATCAAAGGAAAAAGCATTAGCTAAAAAGATACATGGAAGGTCGTTTAGTGCTATTCACAAGCCTTCTTTTTGTTTAAGAAAAAGAGCTGTTGATTGCAAAAATACAGATGCAATCATCCCTGCAAATTTAAAATAGATGTTTAAATTTGCAGGGATGATTGAGCGACTTATAGAAAAAGATTACCTTACTTCTTTGGAAGAGTTCCCAGTCACGGCCCTTATAGGCCCCAGACAGGTGGGCAAAACTACACTCGTCAAAAGTGCCTTCGTTGAAGCTGAAATGATTTATCTGGATCTTGAGAAGGATTCGGATATCAACAAGCTTCAGGATCCGGAGCTATTCTTTTCTGCTCACATCAATAAGACGATCATCCTTGATGAGATTCGGCACAAGCCGGAGCTTTTTCCATTGATCAGGGCATTGGTAGACGAAAACCGAAGGCCCGGCAGATTTGTGGTGCTGGGTTCGGCTTCTCCGTCACTCCTGAAGCAAAGTTCTGAGAGTTTGGCAGGAAGGATCAATTACCTGGAAATGTCGCCGCTGAGCCTCATGGAGGTGAAGCATAAGGTGTCGCTTGATAACCTGTGGATGTATGGAGGCTTTCCAGAGCCTGCTCTGTCGGGCAAAAGGGGTTTCGTTGAGAGGTGGTACCGAAGCTTTATCAACACCTATATTCAGCGGGATCTGCCCCTTTATGGCTTGCCTGCTGCGCCCCGTGTTACCAGGCAATTGCTTCAGATGATTGCCTCTGTGCATGGTGGAATTTTGAACTATAGCGATCTGGCCAGGTCGATAGGGCTTACAGTGCCCACTGTCAAAACGTATATGATGTTTTTGGAAAATGCGTTTTTGATTACACTGTTGCAACCGTGGTATGCGAATGTGGGCAAAAGGATCGTAAAATCTCCCAAAGTATATATGCGTGACACGGGGGTTTTGCACTACCTGTCCAATATTTCAACTTATGATAATCTCATAGGGCATATAGTGGCAGGGCGCTCCTGGGAGGGTTTTGTTATCCATCAGGTGTCGACAGTGCTTCGTGCCGACGATGAAATGTACTTCTACCGTACACAGGACGGGGCTGAAATTGACCTGCTGGTACGCAGAAATGGCCGCTGGCTGCTGGCCGCTGAAATCAAGCTGACGAATTCTCCCGTGTTGACCAAGGGTAGCTACCTGGCAAAAGAGGACTTGCAAGTAGAAATACTTCACGTAATTACACCCGGTGCCGACAATTACAGGATTGCCGATGGTGTGGAAGTAACTAGTTTAAAAGCCATACTGACATTTTTGGCAAACAGTTAGGACTATTTTAAAGAAAGTCCAGGGATGAGTGGGATTCGTCCAGAGACGAAAGTAGCCTCACACATCAATTCCTATTGCATTTTCCATCTACTTGTGCTATCCTGAGCTAACAACACACTATCATGGTTCTACGAATATTTACCTGCCTCATAGCTGTTTTCTTAATTGGAGGCCGCTTCAGTCCACTTTTGGCCCAAAAAAAGAGTAAGTCAAAGAGGGAAAACAACTCGCCAGAGAAAATAATCCTTGCGGATAAAGGACAAACCCTCTACCGGATTGTCGTTCCGTCGGCAGCCACGATTGATGAACAAAAAGCTGCCAGCGTATTGCAAGACTACCTGCTTCAAATTTCGGGGGCTGTGCTGCCGATTATTGAAGCTGACAGGAGCCGTAGCCGGTACGAGATCGTGCTTGGTCAAAACGAACGACTAGGTGAGCTCGGCATCAACGTCAATCTGAACGAACTGGGAGAAGATGGCTTCCTTATCCGCACCGACAGTGCGAGGCTGTTTATAACCGGAGGGAATGAGAAAGGAACACTCTACGGCGTGTATACTTTTCTGGAGAACTACCTCGGATGCCGGATGTATTCACCAAAGGTAAAGGTCGTGCCGAAGCAGGCGACAATCGTGTTGGACAAAATTGATGATAAGCAAGTGCCAGTGATTGGCTTCCGGGATACCCACTATCGGGTTACCTGGGATGCTGAGTACATTGACTGGCACAAGCTGGATCACAATGCTAAGGGCGGCAGACCTGACTGGGGCATGTGGGTGCACACCTTCAACGAGCTGGTGCCGCCAGATGTATACTACGACGAACATCCTGAGTACTTCGCCATGGTGAATGGCAAGCGGCTGCCTACGCAGCTATGCCTCACGAACCACGAAGTACTGGACATTGCTATCCAGAACCTTCGTCGCAAAATCGCTGAAAACCCGGACGCCAAATACTGGTCGGTCAGTCAAAATGACAACCGAAATTTCTGTACCTGCGACAATTGCAGGGCTATTGATGACAGGGAGGGCTCACCTTCAGGTTCTATCATTCAATTTGTGAACCAGGTGGCAGATCAGTTTCCTGAAAAAATGATTTCTACCCTGGCCTACGAATATGGCCGGGCCGCTCCCAAAACTTTGATACCCAGGGACAACGTCAATATTATGCTGTGCAGCATTGAGGCATTCAGAGATAAGCCCATTGAAACGGATACGACCAGCGCCGATTTTGTGAAAGATGTGGAGGACTGGGGCAAGATCGCCAAAGACATTATCGTGTGGGATTATGTGATCCAGTTCAATCACCTGATCAGCCCGTTCCCTAATCTTCACACCCTCAAGCCGAATATTCAGTTTTTTGCCAGAAATGGAGTGAATGCGCTCTTTGAGCAAGGCAATCGGGAAGTGGGTGGCGAATTCGCTGCTTTGAGGGCTTACCTGATCTCAAAACTCATGTGGAATCCTGATGAAGATGTGGATGCCCTCATGAACGATTTTCTTCAGGGGGTTTATGGGCCTGCTTCGAAGCCTATCAGAAGCTATATAGACGAAATGAAAGAGGCCATGCTGGCTTCCGGCCAACCGCTGAGGATTTTCGGTTCGCCCAACGAAGCGTCAACAAGTTACCTGTCACCCGAACTGATGAAGCGGTACGAGCAATTGTTTAATGCAGCTGAGCTGGCTGTTGCCGATTCAGCCCAGCTGCTGGAGCGGGTGAGGATAGCCAGGCTTCCCCTTGAATATGCCTGGATGGAACAAGCAAAGAAGAAGTTTGCAGGAGAAGGAGGGGTGTTTCAAAAGTTTGGTGATCGCTGGGAGGCAAGTACGGTTTTCCGGTCAAAAGTCGACGACTTTACTGACCTCTGCATTAGGGAAGGAGTGACCCAGGTAAAAGAATGGAGTACCTCGCCCGACGAATACAGAACAGCCAACTATCGCCTGTTGGCTCAGGGTATGAATGAGCATTTGGCCTACGGTAAAAAGGTGACTTTTATTAGTCCGCCCAATGACCACATTGCCGGGGAACATGCCACTATGCTTACAGATGGCATTCGGGGCAGCCAGGACTACACCTACAACTGGTTTAGCTTTTCAGGACAAGATTTGGAAGTGGTGATTGACCTGGAAGAACTCCAACCCGTGCGCCGGATTGAGTCGGCTTATTTTCAATATGGCTTCTGGCTGAGGCTTTTCCCCAAAAAGGTGGAGTATTCACTGTCGGCCGATGGTGAAAACTACACGATTGTGAGCACTGTGAATAATACCCTGCCCATTGATCAATACGGAGGACAACAGCGGGACTTCATTGGTGAGTTTGCCCCACAAAACGCCAGGTATGTCAAAGTAAAGGCTTATTCAATAGGCAACACACCGGGCTGGCACCCAGGAGCAGGCAGGCCAGCCAATATGCTGATTGATGAGATTGTGGTGGAATAGGGGCATTTGGCACTCCCGGAAGTGCTGGTGATGGTTCCGTCGTTTTAGGGCAGCTGCCGGAAAAGCTATTTATTCCAATAAATCTTCAGATTGTTGCTGGCTCTTCCGGCTGCTACGATGTCCAGCTTGCCGTCGCCGTTCAAATCCATTACCTGCAAATCTTCGCAAGCCATGCCATTGTCGTCAACCCACTGCGACTCCCACTTGCCCCCGGTTACTTGCTGATAGAGCTTGATACCTACCTTTCCCTCGGCATTGGGCGTTCTCCATCCGGCAACGATTTGCTCATTGCCCATGCCAAGGAAATCTGCCACCGCCAGGGCATGGCCCTCTTTCAGTTGGTCATCCAGCACTACTCTTTTCTTTTCATTTCCCAGGTAAGCCACCACTGCATTCCCATGCATAGGCTCTATCGTAGCGAGGAGGCTATTACCGACCCGTACTTCTCCGGCTCCGTACTCTATTTCGCTTATTTTTTCAGCTGCCCCTGCCGAGCCTTTGCCAGCAAAGCCCCGAATGACCCTCACACCCTCCTTGCCACCAAAATACAGGCTGCCACTCTTTGGCCCTGAAGCTGCCACATCGAGGTTGTGGGTCATGTGCATGTTGTTGTCTAACACCACGCTATTCCAGGCATCTTCAATGTTCTTTGGGTATTCGTAGGCGATGATTTTTACCCCGTCTCCTTCACCTCCTTTGTTGTTTCTCCCGTGCAGGGGCACAACTATGAGGTGAAATTTACCGTTTGTTGCCTTCGCCCAGCGCATCCGGTGAATGGTAGGCTCGTGCGGAAGCTCGACGGCCTTCCAAAGCTGGGTTCGATCCTGGGGAGCTATCAGGTAGTGAATGGAGCCCGATTGTGCTGTGTTGCTGGTTTCGCCGGGGTTCCACTGGGCGCCAACGGCTACTTCTACTTTGCCATCTCCGGTGATATCCATGGCCGCAATGCACACATTGTCCCGCTCGGTCAGGTTGTCGATCATAACAAACTTTTTCCAGTCGCCATTTCGGTACCACACGAATTGCTTTTTGTCGGCCAGGAGAATATCGGGCTTGCCGTCGCCATCAACGTCGCCCAGGGCGATGCCGTAGCCAATCGCTACCTGGTCGTCAATTAACTGTGCTTCGAATGGGGCCTTGGGAGGTGCAATGAACACCAGAATGATGAGACTGAGGAAGTAAATCATAACGTATCTTCTTTACATGGAAAAAGCAACAACCCGGCTGCTGAGCTCCGGGTTGTGGGCTATTTGCAAATGAAAATACAAATTTCTTATCGAAATACAGAGCAAACAGGCAACTACCTATACACCAGTCTGATCCTCCCGTCGGAGGTGCTCAGGTTCACGTCTAAACCACCACCGTTGGTCTTGCCATCGATGACCTCTTTTGTTGACCGTCCTGAGAAGTTGACCAGCGGCACGTCGACGGATTCTCCTTTTACATAGAGGTTCATGCCCAGATTGTCGGGTACAGAAATTTCTATGTTTCCGTCGGAAGTTTTAGCCCTTAAAGAGCCCCTTAGCTCAATGATATTACCCTTGATGCTGCCGTCCGATGCTATGGCCTCCATTCCGCCGGTTAGGTCTTCGAAATAGATGTCGCCATCCGAAGTTTGGGCGGTGTGCGTTTTCCCTTTGGCGTTGTAAATCTCAATGTCGCCGTCGCTTGTGTGAGCCCTGGCGGTTCCATTGATATTTGTCAGCCTTATGTCGCCGTCACTTGTCGTAGACTCTACGTCTCCAATTACATTGTTGAAGTCGATGTTGCCATCGCTGGTGCGGCTGTATACACTTCCTTTGATTTTCTCACCTCTGATATTGCCATCCGACGTTACGCCGGATACGTCTCCGGTAATTTCTGCAAGGACGATGTTGCCATCGCTGGTCTTTAGCTTCTGGCTGGCGGTCATGCCTTTGATCGTCACATTACCATCCGACGACCTTAAATCTCCAGCAGTTTCTTTGGGGGCGTACACCTTAAAATCGACATTGATGCGGTCTCTCCAGTCAATATTCCACGAATTATTGGGGTATTTCACGGTAATGTCAACACTGCTGCCGGTTTTGATGATGGTGAGTGTCAACTCTTCTTCCAGCTGAGTTCTTGAGATATCAAGCATGCGGCCGTTTTGTTTGACCACAAAAAACACCTCTATCTCGCTGCCATTACCGGGCAGCACATCAATGTTGCCATCGGAAGACGATATGCTGAGTTGTGCAGGCGTTGAAACTTTGTAGGTTTCTTTGAAAGAGTAGTCAAAGTCCCGGGAGATAGCGGAAGAGACCGTTACCAGTGCGCAGAAAAGTAGTAGAGCAATTGATTTCATTTTATTTGAGTTTTGTTAGAAAAGCATGGTAATGAACCACACTGGGTAAGACGTTTGTCGTTGCCAGTGTGGTTACACTATTTAAAGATGCTTTTCGGGCTCAAAGGTTGCGTTATCTTCTTTTTTTATTTCTTACTCGTAGCGCAGGCAGTCGGCGGGGTTCACCCGGGCAGCTCTTAATGTTTGCATACCTACTGTGATCCATGCTATTAGAAGCGCAACTGCTCCTGCTCCTGCAAAATACCAAACTGTCAGATTGATAGAATAAGCGAAGTCCTGCAGCCATGTGCTTGTAAGATAATAGCTGATGGGTAAGGCAATAAGGATGGCGGCACCCACCATTTTTGTGAAGTCCGATGTAAGTAGCCATACAATGCTCCAAACTGAAGAGCCGAGGATTTTACGAACGCCGATCTCTTTAAGTCTCCGTTCTGCGGTGAACGATGCCAGGCCAAATAACCCCAGGCAGGAGATCAGTATAGCAAACCCGGCAAAGTATTTTGAAAGGCTGCTGACCCTCTGCTCGGCCACGTACTGTGCCTGGTAGTCCTGATCAAGGAAGCTGTATTCGAACGAATAGCCAGGGTTGAATTCGCCATAAAGGTCTTCCAGCCTTGCGAGCGTCTCCTTTTCTCTGCCGGCCTCAATTTTCACCATCACTTTCATCGTTTGCGATGGATCGAACCTGATGATGAGCGGGTTTACTTTTTGGTGTAGCGACTGGAAGTGAAAGTCTTTAGCGATACCTGCGATCTTCATGTCCTTCCCCCAAAACTTGACCGACTTCCCTATAGGATTATCAAGCCCCATTGCTCTGATGGCAGCTTCATTGAAAATAAGGTTTTCCTCATTGGCACCGAAATCTTTCGAGAAAGAGCGGCCTTCCAGGATATCAATGCCCAATGTTTCAATAAGGTCGTAGTTAACCGTTACTACCTCAAACCGCACATTTTCCTCGGGGTTTTTACCTTCCCACTCCACGCCCTGCGTTGAATTTTGGGAGCCCACTACAATGGCTTGAATGCTCGATGCGTTCACTACACCCGGGAGGTTTTTAGCCTCCGAAAGAAAGGCATCCTGATTCTCCATCACTCGCCCCTCCTTGTCGAAGTGGATCACATTGTCCTTGCTATACCCAAGGTTTTTAGACTGCACATAATTCACCTGCTGATACACTACCACCACCGAAACGATCAAAATAACCGACATGGCAAACTGGAAGACAACAAGCCCCTTTCTTGCCCAGAGTTGTCCTACCGAAGTGCTTATTCTACCGCCTTTTAGCACAAAAGCCGCATTGAATTTCGAAAGGTAAAGTGCGGGGTAGCTGCCTGATAAAAGTCCGGTAGCAATTGTGATACCAAGCACCATGAGAATAAGGTTGGCGTCAAGGCCAAGCGAGAGCTGTTTTCCTGTGATGGTGTTGAACTGTGGAAGGAAAAGTAAAACGAGTAAAATGGCGACAAAAAGGGAGAAAAAGGTAAGCAGGGTAGATTCGCTCAGGTACTGAAAAACCAGGGACTTCCGGTCGGCTCCAATGGCTTTTTTAACACCTACTTCTTTCACTCGCCTTGAAGCCTTGGCAGTGGACAGGTTCATGAAGTTGATGCAGGCTATCAGGAGGATGAAAACGGCGATAACCGAAAAAAGCCTGACATATTCTATTCTCCCACCGGCTTGCACGCCGTTTTCGTAGGAGCCATGCAAGTACCTGTCGGAGTACCTTGTGGCAAACAGTGATACGTTGGAGTTCTCAAGTTTTGATTTGATGTACCCCTCAATTTTCTGGTTAAATGCATCAATGTCAGTGCCTTGCCTGAGAACCAGATAGGTGTCGGGGCCATGATTTCCCCAGTGCACATTTCTTCCTATTGCATCGCTCATGTCCTGCCACATCTTCCAAGAAAGCACCATATCGAAGCTTTCAGTTGAGTTGGCCGGGAGGTTTTCAAAAACAGCCGAAACAGCTACCGGGTATTTGAAATTGAGGAGCTGAACCTCCATGGTTTTACCGATCACATTTTCAGTGGTTTTAAAGACTTTTTTGGCCAGGTCTTCGGAAATGGCGATCGATCCGATGTCGGAAATAGCGGTTGAGGCGTCGCCTTCAATCAATGGGAAGGAGAACATTTTGAAATAGTCTTTCTCAGCGTATTGGCCGGTGGCTTTGAAATAGTTGTCGCCTTCCACAAGCGTGAAATTGCCAAACCACTCGGAGGGAGTAACGCCAGCGCCCATTTCGATCTCAGGAAACTCCTTGATCATGTTCTCGGCCAGAAAGTCAGGTGTGCTGGTTTGCGTGATGACTCCGTTGGCTAGCTCAGTGTTTTCCATCACCTGATAGAGCCTGTCGTCGTTAGCATGAAATTTGTTGACGTGAAGCTCGTCGTTTACCCACATGTAAATGAGCAGAGCGCAGGCCAGACCGGTTGACAGACCAACGAGATTAATAAAGAAGGAGCTTTTGTACTTTTTAAAGTTCCTGAAGGAAAGTAGTAAGTTGTGCTTGAACATGGTTGTAATATTTGAGTTTGTTGACTGCGTCTTTCTTATCGCAAAAGGTCTTAGGTAGTGAAGTGTTTGGTACCAGTAATTGCGTCGGGCTTTTGATAGTGACTTCCTTTCGACCGTCACATAAAACTTCTCCTCCAGGTCACCGAGGACTTCTTCGGCAAGATCAGCTCGGAGTAGCATTAGAAGTAGCTTCCCGGCGAGACGTGGAGGAGTGTTCGTTTTGTTCATGCTATTTGGACGCTTTTATTATGTATGGTGTAACATTCATCTACTCGCTTTTCAGGCTTCTACCGGGGTTCACCATCGCCGCCCGGATGGTTTGGTAGCTGACAGTCGCCAGCGTGATGACGAGTGTACCAGCCAGAGTGACTACGAACACCCACCAGTTGAGCGTGGTATGGTACTCATAGTTATCAAGCCAGCCGGTCAGCAGGTAGTAGGCCATTGGAATAGACACGAGAGATGATATGACCACAAGAGCCGCAAAGTCCCTGGAAAGCAGTTTCCAAAGGTCGAACAATGAAGCACCCAACACTTTTCTCACACCGATTTCCTTGGTGCGTTGCTCTGCCACGAATGAGGCCAGCCCAAAAATGCCCAGGCAGCTAATAAAAATGGCCAAAGATGTGAAGGCGGTGGCCAGCTTGCCAATTCGTTGTTCGTTGCCAAATTTCCTTACATATGCCTCGTCAACAAACTGATATTCGAACGGTTGAGATGGGTTGAATGTAGTGAAGACGGCTTCAACAGTTGCCATGGCATCGCTGCCACTCACAGTGGGATTGAGCTTGGCGATCACATAGTTGCCGGGGTCATTGTTAACATAGTAGACAGTAGGCGCCACGGGCTCATAAGGAGAGCTGGCAATGACGTCTTTGACAACACCCACCACCTTTAGCGGATCGCCAAACCATTTCACAGTTTCTCCCACAGGACTTGGCAGACCCATAAATGCGACAGCCGCCTCATTTAAAATCACCGCCGAGCTGTCCGATCCAAAATCTTTTGAGAAGTCCCGTCCCTGTGTTACCTCCCAACCAATGGTTTGGCCAAAGTCGAAGGAAACACCTACCGTAGGGAAATCGACCGAAAGAGCGGGATCTTTACCAGGCCAGTCGAAGCCGCTGGTGGTTGACCAGGTGCTGGTCATCGGGCTCTCCGATTCAGCCATTTCTACAATGACACCCTTGTTTGTCAGCTCTGTTTTGACTGCATCAAAATGCTTATGAATATCGCTGGTCAGGAGGGGTATGGCCACGAGACCGTTTGAGTCATAACCCAGGGGTCTGTTTCTGGCAAATTCGATCTGCTTAAATACGACCAGTGTGCCCACAATCAAAATAAAGGAGATAGAGAATTGAACGACTACCAACACTTTGCGTGGAATAGTCGCCATACGGCCTGCTTTGTAGGTGCCTTTGAGCGCCCTCACTGATTGTATGGATGAGAGGTAGAGGGCAGGATAGCTGCCTGCAATCAGGCCTGTGAATAAGGTGAAGCCAATGCCAATCATCCAAAAAACGGGGTTGTTCCAAAGGATTGCTATCTGCTTGTCTGCCACTTCGTTGAAAAATGGCAACGACAATTGAACGATGATGACAGAAAGAAGAAAAGACAGACAGGTGACCAAAACTGACTCGGTGAAAAACTGTGCTATCAGGTGGCTTCGGTGGGAGCCAATCGCTTTGCGAATGCCAATCTCTCTTGCCCTTTTTTCGGACCTGGCGGTGCTCAGGTTCATGAAGTTGATGCAGGCCATCAGCAGAACGAAGCCCCCAATGATGCCAAACAGCCATACGTACTTGATCCTGCCGCCCACGTTCACTCCGTTTTCAAAGTCAGAGTACAAGTGCCAGTTGCTCATGGGGTCAAGAAAGAGTGCCGGTTGCTTTTTGGCCAATTCGGGATTTACCTTTTTGAGCTTCGCATCTTTTATCTTGGCCGAAATGGCATTTAGGTCTGCATTTTCAGGCAACTCCACGAACACCTGAAAGGCGTTGGGTCGCCACGGATCATTCATCGTTCTGATCCACTCGGTGGCATCGTAGTACAGCTGCCATGGCGCAAAGAAGGAAACGTTTTTGAAGGTAGAGTTGCCCGGCAGGTCTTCGTACACGCCTGTGACGAACACATTCATCCGGTTGTCGAGCTGAAGCTGCTGTCCAACCGGGTCATTATCGCCAAAATAAGCTTTTGCCAGTGATTGCGAAAGCAGGATGGAAGCGGGCTCCTGCAAGCTGTTTCGGTTGCCGGCCATCATTTTTAGAGTCAGCACCTCGGGCAGGTTCGGTTCAACGAACAGCCCAGTCTTGGTGATCTTTTTGTCGCCTGCTGCGATGATCATTTCCCATTGGCCAGAAGCGAGAATCACCTCTTTAAAATCACTTCCGTAGCTACTTCTGAGCTCCTCAGCCAGTGGATAGGGAGCCGTTCTCCAAGTCTGAATTTCTCCGTTGTTGGATACGTTTTGTATTACCTGGGCCACATGGTCGTAGTTTTCGTGGTACTTGTTGTACGATAACTCGTCCCAGATCCACAGGCCAATGAGGATGGCCACTGCCATGCCCCCCGAAAGCCCGGCCGTATTGATAAACGAATGCAGTTTGTTTTTCCGCAGGTGGCGTCCAGCGGTTTTGATGTAATTAATGTACATGTCGATGTTATTTGAGTTTTTTGACCGTTTCGATTTTCTTAAAGCAAATGGCCTCAGGTAATTCACTACCTGGTACCAGTAATTCAGCTTTGCTTTCCATGCCGATTTCCGTTCCGCTGTAGCATAGAATTTCTCCTCCAGGTCGCCCAGCACTTCCTCGCCGAGGTCGTCTCTGACCACTCGGAGGAGAAGCTTTTCAGCCAGGCGGGGTGGAGTCGATTTTATTGACCGTGGCATTATTCTGACCGTAATTTTTCAACAGGATTTGTTAGAGCTGCTTTCAATGTTTCAATGCTAATGGTCGCCAGAGCAATGACAATTGCTGCCAGACCTGCAATGGCAAACAGCCCCCATGATAGCTCCACCCGGTTGTTGATGTCGCCAAGGAAAGCATCCATTAAAAGCCACCCGATTGGAATGGCAAGAAAAACGGCTACCAATACCAACTTCATAAAGTCGAAGGCCAGCAAGGCAGCAATACCTGACACGCTTGCTCCCAGGATCTTGCGAATGCCCACTTCTTTGCCTCGCCGCTCCACCATGTAGGCTGAAAGCGCAAACAGACCGAGACATGCGATAACAATTGACAGTACTGCAAAAGTCATGAAAAGTGTCCGGGCCCTGGTGAGGGCACCATACATCTGTTCAAAGCGCTGATTCAAAAATGCGTACTTGAAAGACTGATTGGGAACGAAGCCTTCCCATACAGCACCCAGGGCAGTCAATGTGTTTTTGATATCGGCTGACTTCACACTTACAGACAGCACTTCGTTTCCTGTGCCGTAAACCATGGCAAGTGGCTCAACAGTCCCCAGTACAGATTCGAAATAGAAGTCTTTCACCACTCCGATCACTTTGTATTTTTCGTCGAACATATCGATGACCTCGGCTCCCACAGGTTCCTGAAGTGCCAGTTGCTTTGCCATTGATTCATTGATGATAATATTGAATCGGTCGGAGGTTATTCCGGAAAAGTTTTGCCCCTCCACGAGCGTCATCCCAAAAGCGTCAAGATAATCTTTGTCGACCGTCCACCTGGTCGCTTCGAATCCGTTATTCAGCAGCCTTTCTTCAGCCAGCCAGTAATTTCTATTGTGCGTTGCGCCCCCCTCCACTGGGAGGAAGTCGCTTACTGTCGCAAAGCTCACGTCAGGAACGCTCAGTATTTCATTCTTAAGCGCTACTTTCTTTGCTGAATCCAAAGTATTCAGCCCCAAAATATTGATGACCTGTTCTTTGTCGTAGCCCAGCGATTTGTTCATGATCAATCGAAACTGCTCCTGGCATACGATCGCACTAATGATAAGGATAACAGTTACCGCAAATTGAAACACAACCATGCCGCTTCGCATAAAAGAGGTGTTTTTTCCTGCGCCTTTAACACCTCTAAAAACTTCTGATGGGTTGAATTTTGACAGGTAAATAGCTGGGTAAAGCCCTGACAGGATACCAATGGTCAAAGCAAGAGCCAGTAGGGAGGGAGCAAACCACCACTCGAACCAGGGCATGTCAAGGGATTTTCCCGCCAGAGAGTTAAAAAATGGAAGGGCGATTGTCGCCATGATAAGTGCCAGAAAAATCGCTATTGTGCAAAAGACGACAGACTCGGACAGATATTGAACGATCAGGTCGGACCTCACCGAACCAACTACTTTCCTTAGTCCTACTTCTTTGGCCCTCTGGATAGACCTGGCGGTGGACAAGTTGACAAAATTTACACAAGCCAGTAGGAGAATAATGCCGGCAATTGCTCCAAAAATCCAGACCAAATCGAGAGAGCCGTGCTGACTGTTATCGTTTACCTCGGCGCTGTTCAGATAGACATCGGCAATGGGCTGCAGATAGTAGCTGTGGTGCTCTTGCATTTCATTCAGTCCTGCTTTTCCAGCTGTGCGGAGTTGATCCATTACGTAGGTGTCTCTCACTTGCAAAAGCTTTTGTTCAGTAGCGCCAGGATCAGCTCCAGGTTTCAATTTGGTGTAGAAGACATAATTGGTACAACACCAGCCGCTTGTTCCAGGACCAGATTTTCTGCCAAAGAGTGTAAGAATAAAGTCTCCCTGAAGATGCGAATTGAGAGGAAAATCTTCCATGACTCCGCCAACAGTGTAAGTATCTTCCGGATTGTCATTGAGGACCATTTGTCGGCCAACAGGGTTTTCATCCGAAAAATATTTGTCTGCAATGGTCTGGGAAATCACCATTCTGTTTGGCTCGGCAAGTGCATCCTCTCTGGTGCCATGAACCATTTTGATTTCCAGAATGCTGAGAAGCTCCGGATCGGCATAAAAGAAGCCATCTTCATCAATATTGAAATTCGACTTGGTTTTCCTAACGAGGTTCGAACCGGCGTTTCCCCAACTCCACAGCACTGTTCTTGCTACGAGATCTACTTCCGGCACATTTTCTTCAATGACGGTTTTTAGCGGACCTTGCAAATTGGTCCATCTCCCAACTTCGCCACCTTCCTTCCATTGGTTGGTCATGCGATAAATGGCGCCCTGATCCTGATAAAATGTATCGTAGCTCAACTCATGCCTTACAAACAAGGCGATAAGCAGGCAGGCAGCAATGCCCATAGCAAAACCGCCGATTTTGATTGATGAAAATGCCTTCTGGCGTGAAACAGATCGCCAGGAAATTTTGATATAATGTTGTAGCATGGCCTGTGTATTTGAGTTTTTGAGTCTTGACTTTTGTATAGCAAATGGCCGCAGGTAATTCATCGCCTGGTACCAGTAATTAAGCTTCGCCCTCCTGGCCGACTTTTTTTCCACTGTAGCATAGAACTTCTCCTCCAGGTCGCCCAGCACTTCCTCGGCCAGGTCGTCACGGAGCACTCGTTGGAGCAGCCGTTCTGCTAAAGGTGGCGGTATGTGGGGCCGCTTTTTCAACCAAAGTTTAGTTTGCCAGTGGCAAAGGCCGGAAATTGACTCCACAGCGAAACCCGAAAGTCTCTTGAAGTCTCCAGTGCTCGTTGGCCACTGGCGGTGATGGTATAGATGCGCTTCCTGCGCCCGCCCCGCTCGGCTGTGGCCTGGCCCATTTCCGATTCGAGAAAGCCCTTTTCCTCCAGCCGGTTAAGAGTGGAGTGCACAGCTCCGATGGAGACTTCTCGTTTCGTCTGACTTTCGAACTCTTCTGCTACTTTGAAAGAGTAGGCTTCTTCTCCCAGAATGCCCACAAGCAGTAAAAGAACTTCTTCAAATTCGCCCAATTTTGTTTCCTTCATGATATATGATACTAGATTGTAGAGCTAATATACGAAGAGAGTTTTTATTTGTTCTACTTTTTAGTAGGAAATACTTCTTTAAGCACGAATGGCAAAAACGAAAATACCTTTATCGAGATAAATCGGCGTCGAACGGATATTTGGGGGAGCTGATCGAATATCTTGATGATACGGCATATATTTGACTACCTTATGGTGGCAACCTTTAAGTGAGCATGGAAAAGTTATTTTGGTCAGTGATTTTTATTCTTTGTGTCTCGTTTTCTGTCAAGACAGAGGCACAAATAGCCAGCATCGATAGCCTGGAAGTTGAGTTGAAGTTGGTAAAATCGGATACAGCCCGGCTGAGAGTTTACATCGACCTGATTGAGCTTTACGATAAACTTGCTCCCTCCGAGAAGGCCATGCAAAGAGTGCTTGAAGGCCTGGATCTTGCCAAGAGAACTGGCAACGAATTTGCTCAGGCAAAACTCCTGCAATTCCGTGGACAAATTTATAATGAGCTTTACCGGTCAGACTATGATGGTGCGTTGTCATTTTTAGCCCAATCTATTCAGCTGCATAGAAAACTCTTAAAAGCCAATCCAGGCAATTTTGCTCAGCAACGGGAAATTGTAAGTGTACTTAACAGCACGGGTTACATTTATTGGCAGTGGGGCAAGCTCGTTACAAGCCTTTTTTACTATGACTCCACCATTCAATTAGGAAATAAATTAAGGTTGGTCGACTCAACTGACTTCCGGACCAACAGGCTTCTCGGTATTGCACTGAATAGCAAGGGGGCAGTGTTGTGGGGGTTGGGTAATTATAGTGAAGCCATTGAAAGCTATATAGATGCGACTGCCTATTTCGAACAGTTGGGCATGACCAAGTTTCTAAGCCTGGCGATGTCCAACATAGGGCTCATCTACGAGTCGTGGGGACAAAAAGAGGACGCTCTTTTTTATTTTAAAAGGGCGGTGACCCTCGCCAGGGAAGCAGAGGATCAGTCGGCTACCGGGTATGCACTCAACAATATGGGCAGCTTCATGCGTTCGGCGGCACAGTACGATTCTGCACTATATTATTTTCAATTGTCGCTGGAAGAATATGCTGAGGATAACATAGGTGGGATTTGGCTGAACTTAAATGGCTTTGGAAAGACATACGCCAAAATGCAAGCTTACGACAAAAGCCTCGACTACTTTTTCAAAGCTTTGCAATTGGCCGAGGAAACAAACTCCGACTACAGGCGAGCACTTGCCAAGCAAAGTATATCGTCGACCATGGCAGATAAGGGAGACTACAAGAATGCACTTCAGTTTGCCAACGAGAGCAATGCCGTCGCCGAAAAGTATGGATACAAGGAAATAGTTAAGGACAACTACCTCAATATATCCAGGGTGTATTCACTCCAAAATAACTATCAAAAGGCATATGAAACCTACCAGCGATATTCCGAGGTCAAAGATTCATTGTTTTCTGATGAAAAGTTTCGGCAGATCACACTCATGAAGGAACAGTTTGAAGCGGAAAAGAAAGAAAACGAAAACGAGTTGCTCAGGAGAGATAGCCTGCTTCGGGATCAGGATTTGCAGCGAGCCCGCCTTGAGCAATATGGGCTGATCATATTGCTAATCGCAATGTTGACTTTCGGAGGGTATTTTGTGGTGACCAACAAGAAAATCAAGGGTATCAATAAAGTGCTCACCGGAAAAAATCTGGAGATAACCCGGCAAAAGGAGGAGCTGGCGTTGCAGGCAGAGGCGCTCAGGAAGTCGAATGAGATAAAGAACCTTATGTTTTCCATCGTTTCTCACGATTTACGAGGGCCTATTGTGAACCTGGGTGGGTTAGTCGGACTAATTAGCAATGAGTCAATTTCGAAAGAGGAGTTCCAAAAATTGCTCCCAACTGTCTTGACTAATATTGGCAGCCTCACCGCTCTGACCGACAACTTGCTCTACTGGGCAAGGAGCCAGATGGAAGGGATAAAGGCCGTGCCTCAAAGGTTTGATATCAAGGAACATTTGGGGCCGAAAATGCAGCTGTACGAAAGAGCAGCGCTTGAGAAGGGAATTATATGCATTGATAACCTGGAGCCCGCCACTATGGTATATGCTGACCCATATATGGTTGAGTTGGTGGTTCGTAACCTGGTAAGCAATGCTATTAAATTTTGCAACGCTGGCGACACCATCACCACTTCCTCAAAAGAAGCAAATGATTTTGTGGAAATAACAGTACAGGATACGGGGCAGGGCATACCACCTGAATATATGGAGCGCATATTTAATGACATTCAGTTCACAACACTCGGCACCAAAAACGAGAAAGGAGTTGGCCTTGGATTGATGATGTGCAAGCATTTTGTGGAGGTGATTGGTGGCAGGATTTGGGTGGAAAGCATCTTCAAAAAAGGAAGCAGCTTTCATTTTACAATTCCCGTTTCCTGAGATAATGCCTTCCGGGAGGAAAGTCAAAACGATAAAATCCCAGCATTGAGTTAGGTCAAATCAGCTGATCAACCCTGGAGGTATTGAAGGGGACATTATGTGCCATCTACCGGCTGTGCTATTTTTTTGCTGGTCCAAAGCATATTGTCTCACCACTTTAAAAGCATTTTCCAATTCTATTCCTTAATTTTGCACCCTCTTTTGAATTAGTAATTGCGCTTTTTCAGAATTATTATCGCAAGACAACACTTAAAGACAGAATAAAAAATGGGAAGCACGCTGTTTGATAAAATTTGGGATGCCCATGTGGTAAAGGAGATCAAGGACGGCCCGAGCGTTTTGTATATTGACAAACACCTCATTCACGAGGTTACGAGCCCTCAGGCCTTTGGAGGCATCGAAAAGAGGGGAGTGCCAGTGTTTAGGCCGGAAAGAACAGTAGCTACGCCAGATCACAATATTCCAACGATCGATCAGCACCTGACCATCAAAGACCAGCTTTCAAAGTTTCAGGTAGACAAACTGACTGAGAACTGCGAAAGGCACGGCATCACACTATACGGCATCAATCATCCTTATCAGGGTATTGTGCACGTGGTGGGGCCTCAAATGGGTATCACCCAGCCTGGCATGACCATCGTTTGTGGCGATAGTCACACCTCAACTCATGGTGCATTTGGTAGCATTGCTTTTGGTATAGGCACCAGCGAAGTCGAGATGGTGTTGGCTACCCAGTGCATCATGCAGCCCAAGCCAAAGAAGATGAAAATCACAGTCAATGGCGACCTGCACAAGTCGGTAACTGCCAAAGACCTTATTCTTTATATTATTTCCAAAATCTCTGCATCTGGTGGCACAGGCTACTTTGTAGAGTATGCAGGCTCAGCATTTACCAGTCTTTCTATGGAAGGGCGTATGACCGTTTGCAACATGAGCATCGAAATGGGTGCCCGTGGTGGTTTGATCGCTCCTGATGAAAAGACATTTGAATACATCAAAGGCAGAGAGTTTGCGCCAAAAGGTGCTGACTGGGACAAGGCTGTGGCCAAATGGAAACAGCTTTACTCTGACACCGATGCGAAATTTGATAAGGAGCTGACGTACGATGCTTCTGACATCGAGCCAATGATCACCTACGGCACCAACCCTGGCATGGGTGCTAAAATCAAGTCGCACATTCCGAAGCTGGATGAGATGCCAGCCAGCGAGAGATTGTCGTTCGAAAAATCGATGAAATACATGGGCTTCAATGCTGGCGACGAATTGCAAGGCAAGCCTATCGACTATGTGTTCGTAGGTAGCTGTACCAACGGCCGTATCGAAGACCTTCGTGCTGTAGCTGAATTTGTGAAAGGAAAGAAGAAAGCAGACAATATCACCGCATGGATTGTGCCCGGCTCAAAAATGGTGGAAAAAATGGCCATTGAAGAAGGCATAGTGGCAACACTGGAGGCTGCCGGCTTCAAAATGCGTCAACCTGGCTGTTCGGCATGTTTGGCAATGAATGATGATAAAATTCCATCTGGCAAATACGCCGTATCTACTTCAAACAGAAACTTCGAAGGAAGGCAGGGCCCGGGCTCAAGAACATTGTTGGCCAGCCCGCTAACGGCAGCTGCTGTGGCAGTTACCGGTCACTTAGTCGACCCCAGAGAAGTAATGTAATTCACCCTAATCAGAACACTATCATGGCAAAAGATAAATTCCATACCCTAGTAAGTCGTGCGGTACCTGTCGACGTTGAAAACGTTGACACAGATCAGATTATTCCTGCCAGGTTTTTGAAGGCAACCACCCGGGAGGGATTTGGTGACAACCTGTTCCGTGACTGGCGATACGATAAAGACAATCAGCCAATTCCTGAATTTCCGTTAAACAACCCTAAGTACAGTGGAAAAATCCTGGTGGGTGGCAAGAACTTCGGCTCAGGTTCCAGCCGTGAGCACGCTGCCTGGGCAATTTACGATGCTGGCTTTAGGGTAGTTGTATCAAGCTTTTTTGCTGACATTTTTAAAGGCAATGCCCTGAACACTGGCCTTCTTCCTGTAACAGTTTCTGAAAGGTTCCTGCGCAAGATTTTTGATGCGATTGAAAAAGATCCAAAAGCTGAATTCGAAACCAATCTGGTGGATCAGACTTTCACCATCCTGGCTACAGGCGAGAAGGAAAGTTTCGAGATCAACACCTACAAAAAAGAGTGCATGATCAACGGTTTCGATGACATAGACTACCTGTTGAACATTAAAAAAGACATTGAAGCATTCGAAGTTTCAAGGGCTTAAGCCAATTCCATGAAGGTTGAAATAATGGATACGACCCTCAGAGATGGGGAGCAGACTTCTGGTGTCTCTTTTACCGACAGTGAAAAGCTGACGATAGCGCAGCTATTGCTGGAGGAGCTGAACATCGACCGGATTGAGGTGGCGTCGGCTCGTGTATCCGAAGGAGAACTGAAGGGAGCAACGAAAATACTGAATTGGGCCGGGCAAAACGGATTTCTTGACCGGGTGGAAGTACTTGGCTTTGTCGACAAAAACATTTCTGTCGATTGGATCAAAAACTCCGGTGGCAAAGTGCTCAATCTGCTTTGCAAAGGCTCCCGCAAGCATTGTGAAGGCCAGCTCAAAAAAACGGTGGAACAGCACTTGGCCGATATTGCCGAAACAGTTGGCTATGCACACAGTCAGGGGCTCATTATCAATGTGTACCTCGAAGATTGGTCGAACGGTATGCGCACCTCGCCCGACTATGTAGATACCATGATTGAGGGGCTACTGAAGATGCCGATCAAAAGAATCATGCTGCCGGACACACTTGGGATCTTGAACCACAAAGAGTCATACGACTTCTGCAAGGCCGTGACCACTAAATTCCCTCAGGCTCACTTCGACTTTCATGCCCACAACGACTACGACCTGAGTACGGCCAATGTATATGCGGCACTGGAAGCTGGTATTTACGGCGTGCATACCACACTAAATGGCCTCGGTGAAAGAGCAGGTAATGTGGCGTTGTCCAGCGTAATAGGCATAGTGAAAGATCACCTTCACCTCGATATGCAGGTGGATGAGACCAAGCTTTACAAGGTTTGCAAAATTGTGGAGTCATTCTCTGGTGTTCGGATTCCCGGCAACAAGCCATTGATCGGTGAGTTTGTGTTCACTCAAACCAGCGGCATTCATGCCGATGGCGACAGCAAAGACAATTTGTACCACAACAGCCTGAGCCCCGATCGCTTCGGAAGGAGTTATTCTTATGCGCTTGGCAAAATGTCAGGCAAGGCCAACATCAAGAAGAACCTTGAAGAGCTGGGCATTGAGCTGAGCAAAGAGGATACCAAGAAGATTACTGAAAGAATTATTGAATTAGGGGATAAAAAGGAGACGATTACAAAAGAGGATCTTCCCTTTATTATCAACGACGTGCTTCGTAGCGAAAAGATCGAGCAGCATGTCATCATCAAGAATTACTCACTGTCGGTCGCTCAGGGGCTGAAGTCCATGGCCACGCTTTCCATCCAGATTGGTGGTAAGACATACGAGAAAACCGCCGCAGGCGACGGTCAGTACGATGCGTTCATGAACTCGCTGACGGCCATTTACGACGACTTTGGGCGCAAGCTGCCCAAACTGATAGACTACGAGGTGCAGATTCCTCCGGGAGGTGAAACCGATGCTTTGGTAATCACTTCCATTACGTGGGAGAACGGCAAGAAATTCAAAACCAGGGGATTAGACCCTGACCAGACCGTGGCGGCCATTAAGGCGACCATTAAGATGTTGAACATTATTGAAAATCATAAATAAGGAGCATGCAGTATAAAATAGCCACCCTTCCCGGAGACGGAATAGGCCCTGAAATCGTAGACCAGGCCATCAAAGTATTGAAAGCCATAGGTGAAAAATACGGACATAGTTTTGACTTCCAGTTTGCCTTAACGGGTGCAGCTGCCATCGACAAAGTAGGCGAGCCTTACCCTGATGCCACACATGAAATCTGCATGGCTGCTGATGCGGTGCTTTTCGGTGCTATTGGCGACCCTAAGTATGACAACGATCCTAAAGCCAAAGTAAGACCTGAGCAGGGATTGTTGGGCATGAGAAAGAAGCTTGGCTTGTATGCCAACATTCGCCCGGTGGCTACCTTTCCTTCGCTGATCGACAAGAGCCCATTGAAGAACGACCGGGTAGAAGGCGCTGACTTTGTGGTGGTGCGTGAGCTAACAGGTGGCATCTACTTCGGTCAGCCAAGAGGCAGAACTGAGGATCAGAAGACGGCTTTTGATACATGCGTGTACTCAGTGGATGAGATTGAAAGAATCTTGAAGCTGGCGTTTGAGTACGCTGGTAAAAGAAACAAAAGACTGACTGTTGTTGACAAAGCCAACGTGCTGGCCAGCTCCCGTCTGTGGAGGGAAGTGTCACAGCGGATGGAGAAAGACTACCCTGAAATTACTGTCGACTACATGTTTGTGGACAATGCTGCCATGCAGCTGATCCAGTGGCCCAAGAAGTTTGATGTGATGGTGACAGAGAATATGTTCGGTGACATCCTTTCTGATGAAGCCAGTGTGATTACTGGGTCACTTGGCTTGTTACCGTCAGCGTCTGTTGGTTTGCATACTTCAGTGTTTGAACCTATCCACGGTTCATACCCTCAGGCGGCTGGCAAAAACATCGCCAACCCGGTGGCAACCATTCTTTCAGCCGCTATGCTGCTGGAATCTTTCAACCTATTGGATGAAGCAAAGAAGATAAAAGATGCCGTGAACGCCTCGCTTGATGCGAATTTCGTTACTGAAGACATCAGCAAGGAAGCTTCTAAATCAACCTCTGAGGTAGGCGACTGGGTAGCTGATTGGGTGAAGAAGAATTGATATTTCTTCGCAAATTCTTGTAAACGGAATCATCAAGGCGCAAAGGGATAAATGTTCTCTTTGCGCCTTTTTAGTTTTAGTGAAATCTTTGAGGAATGTCCTAATACCCATGTCAGAAAAAGATGGAAAGCTCGATAGACGAAATACAATCAAAGTTTACCCAACAACGCAATAAATTCTTCTGGGGTAATGTCAATTTGCCTCAATATTGCTCTAGTTAAAGACCGGCTGATGTCTGTACCCTTGTGGTGTGGGAGTGTTGTATATCTTCCATCCGGGTGCCGGTAAAAAACATGGCTTCCTTTTTGTCTTTTTATCTCAAAGCCAAGCGACAAAAGTAGTAGTTCAAATGTCTTTGAATTGATAATAGGGAGCTTGTTCACACCGAAACCGATATTTGCTGGAAGCCAATAAATTCTGACAAATTGCCGAGTTCCTCCGGGCTTAACTCTTCCAGGCAAAGCTCCACTACCTCTTTCAAGTTGGTCTGCAGCTCGTCGAGTGTGCTCGCCTGTGTATGTGCACCGGGTAGGTTAGGGATCATGCCTATGTAAAGCCCGGTTTCTTTGTCTTTCTCTATTTGCGCAGTGAACAGATAGCTTGTTTTCATGAATATACATCTTATGACTATAAAGATAATGATAACAATTTTAGTTTCAGCATAGGAAACGAGCTCTCAATACATCATTTGAAATGGCACCTTAACGTGACTCTTTCGTTATCCTTCTCCACATCCATTCTGAAAGGAAAACAAGGCTCCAAACCCCCAGCACGTCGCTGAGCATGTCTGCCAGCTCAAAGGTTCTCGTGGCAAAGGCTAATTGGGTAAACTCTTCAGCTACGGCAAAGGTCAGCACAATCACTCCAGCCATGTTGATATCCAGCGTTCGGATTTTTAATCGTCTGAATTTCAGTGCTACGTTGATCAGGCCTGCAAGAAACCCAAAGAGCATGAAATGCCCCACCTTGTCGCCAAGGGGAACACCTTCAATAATCTTCATTAAGCCGAGCTTGTGGTTGGTGTCGGCCATCACAATAATGAAGCAGATGAAAGCAAAAAAGAGGAGGGAAGGAATGTATCTCATTTTGTTTTAAGTTTAGTTTGGTAAGGAAAGATGTTTTAAAGGCTAAATCATTGTCAGGTTGAGCTTGTCGAAACCCATTCATACATCATTTGCTAAAGCACTTCGACACCGACCTGGAAGGGGCTCAGTGTGACATTGCGTTTTGAAAGCCTATAAAACACCTTTCAATTAGAAGTTTACTCAGTAGCAATATTCAATTTGTACCAGTTGATATTTCTGGTGAAGTACATGGTGATGGCCAGGATGATTGTAAGGCCAATGCTGCCCATCAGTAGCGCATAGTCAGCCAGCTGAAGCGTAACGAACAAGAAGCCGTAGATGCCAATCAACGTAGCCACCAGCAGCATGGAAAGCTTCGGCATTTTGAAGACACTCATGGAATACAACGAAATCATGCCGACTATCGCACAGGTGGAGATGGCGTAAGCCAGGTTAAAGTTGGCGTGCTCAGAGATGGAGATCAGCAGGATGTAGAAAAGTGACAAGGCCAATCCCACAAGTGTATATTGGAAAGGGTGGATTTTTCGGCCGTTGAGTATCTCTACCAGAAAGAAGATAAGGAATGTAAGCACAATTGTCATGATGGCATATTTAGCTGACCGCATCGATTTCTGATAGTCATCCAGAGGCAAGATAAGATCCACACCAAAGGCCGAATTTTGCAGCTTCTCGGCTTCCCCCGAGCCGATCCACGACTGAGGGAAGTTCCGGTTGAGCTGAAGCACTTTCCAGTTGGCAGAAAAGCCAGCATCGCTCACTTCCCGATCGTCAGGAATGAAGTTGCCATTGAAACTGGGACTGGGCCATGCCGAAGTCAGCTTGATATTGGTGTTGCTGCCAAGCGGGGTGAACGACAGATTCCGGCTTCCCTGAAGCTTGAGGTCAAAGCCAAAAGCGAGGTCTTTCCCAAAAGCGTCGGTCAGGTCGGGTACTGCGACGGTAAAGCCAGCATAGGCGATGTCCGAAATGCGTGACCCAGGCTCTACTTTCAGATCACGGTTATTCCATTTGACTACCACATCGTCTTCAATACCTCTCAGGTCTGAAATACCGATGGTAAGAAACGCCTGTCCCCACCTGATGGTCTTCAGGTTATTTTCATCGGGCATTTTGTCGATGACGAAGCTGCCATTCACAGCCAATGCCGATCTGTAAACGACAATTTCGTAAATACCTCGCCTGAGCTTTTCCGGGTCAACTGTCCCGTTGATATCGAGAGACTTAGGCAGTATATGCCAATATTTCACCGTTTCCACGGTTTTGTCCTCTTTCAGGTATTCGTACACGAGAGGCACTGTGAGTATGGGGCCATTCACCAGTTGGCTATTGGCCCATTTGCCGCTGACTTCCGACACAGCTGCATTGTTGAGGTGTTCACGTTCGCTGATGATCGAGGTGATCATGGAAGTGGGTATCAGTAACAACAACACCAAAATGGTAATGGTGGTGAGCTTTAACATCACTGAATTCTTAATCCAGTTGTTTACTTTTTCTAGCGGAGTGGTTTCATTTTCCATGTTTACTGAATTTAAAAGTACTTTGTTTTTCAAAGTGAATAGATAAAATTTTTTACTTCAAAAGCTGTTCAATGGCCTTGATATGTTTAACAAAAGCTTCTTTTCCTTCCGAAGTGGCCATGTATTTGGTGTTGGGTTTTCGCTCAATAAACTCCTTTTGAACGGAAATGTAAGTGCTCGTTTCCAGCGACTTCAGGTGGGTGGCCAGGTTGCCGTCTGTGACGTCGAGGAGGCTTTTGAATGAGTTGAAATCCATGGCATCGTTCACCATCAGGGCAGACATAATGCCCAGGCGAATCTTGTTTTCGAACGCCTTGTTCAGGTCTTTCAGCAGCTCTTTCACGACCCGTACTTTATATACATGGCAATGCCATAGACAATGTGGAGCAGTCCGAAGCCAATCGCCCAAAACAACAAGCCGTAGCCGATAAACTGACAAGCAAGCAAGCCGAGAATTATCTGGATCAAGCCCAGACTTCTTACTTCGGAGAGGGTGTATTTACTGGCATTCACGAGCGCAAGGCCGTAGAACAGCAAGGTGAGGGGTGCCAGTAATCCAATCAGACCTTTGAAGAGCAAAATAACGCACAGAACGCCGCCTGCCGCCAGGGGAATAAATAGATTGATCAACAAGCGCTTAGCCTGACTGTCCCATAGTTTTTGATTGTTTTTGGAAGCCTTGCGTTGTGTGAAGAACAAACCGGCGCCTACGGCGGAGAGCAGGAGGGCCACAGCGATAATCAACAACTGAGAGATGTTTTCGTTGCTCAGCAGTGCCTGCCGGTAGCCCAGGTAGTTCTGACCGCTATACACCATTTCGTAGGCAACATAAGCGCCGATGAGTCCCAGGCAGCCTGCCACTATACCCGACATGCCGCTTAGTGAGATAAACCTGGAAGAGCGATCCATGATCGACTTTATTTCATGCAGGTCGTCTAAGTATTTTTGTTTCTCCATTTAAAAGTACTTTGTGTTTCAAAGTAAATGATAGTACAGATATTTTGCAAATGTGTTTTTCAGTTCTGGTAAATTATTTTTCCAGCCAGGCTTTTAGTTGTTCGGCAACTTCAAGCCAGTTTTCAACTTTCTCTGGTTTTCGTGGCATGCCGACATAGTATTCAAGGCTGTCGATAAACTTCCCGCTTTCAAGTGATGTCACTTTCTTTCGATGGAAGCTGAAAACCCCACCTTTGTGTTTCAGGTGCACCCATCCCGTCTTTTTGGTAAGCAGGATCTCGTTGTCAAGCCCCGCTTCTTTAAGCAGGTTCATGATGTCTTTATGCTCTGTTGGGAGGAGGCGCATAGGTGAAAGTTAGATATATTTTTGTGACGCAAAGCGAGTGAGACCGCAAAACGTCTCTCTTCTCTTTGCGACTTGGCGTGCTTTCAACTTCACTCTTAACATATCCTTAACCCAACTTCTACTTAACAATTGAATAACAAATCGCTATTTTCGGACGATGGGAGACAGCAAACCGGAAAGCGCCGCAGTAGAGAACAAACTTGAACCTAAGCTGGGGCCACTGATGCTCTGGGGGTTGGGAGTAGGCTATGTCATCTCGGGCATGTACTTTGGCTGGAACCTCGGTCTCGCAGAAGGCGGCACACTCGGTCTGGCAATTGCTACATTCTTTATCATCATCATGTATGTGACCTTCACCTTTAGCTATACTGAGCTGGCTTGTGCTATTCCAAAGGCAGGAGGGGCGTTCGACTACGCAAACCGGGCACTGGGTAAGAACCTTGGCTTTTTAACTGGCATGGCTCAGAATATAGAGTTCATTTTCGCACCTCCGGCAATTGCAGCGGCCATTGGTGCCTACTTTCATATTTTCTTTCCTGCTGTTGACACCCTTCTGATTGCTTTAGCAGCCTACATTATTTTCACGTCTCTTAATATCGTCGGCGTGAGGGCGGCGGCGACTTTTGAACTCGTCATTACCATCCTGGCAGTGGTGGAACTATTGATTTTTGCCGGGGTGACGCTGCCTGCTTTTGAATTCAAAAACCTCCAGGCAAATTCACTGCCCAATGGTTTTCAGGGCGTTTTTGCAGCCCTACCTTTTGCTATATGGTTTTTCCTGGCCATCGAAGGGGTAGCCAACGTGGCGGAGGAGGCCAGAAATCCACAACGCAGCATACTCATTGGTTTTGGCTCGGCTATTTTCACCCTGGTGGTGCTCTGTATCCTTACGTTTGCCTCATCGGTGGGCGTAGCGGGATGGGAGGCCATCGTATTTCCCGAAGGAAGCACCACAGCATCAGATTCGCCGCTGCCACTTGCTCTTGGAAAAATAGTTGGCAACGAGCACATCCTATATCACCTGCTGATTACGGTTGGCCTGTTTGGCCTGGTGGCATCGTTTCATGGCATTATTCTGGCAGCAGGTCGCTCTACTTTTGAGTTTGGGCGGGTAGGTTATGTGCCCAAAGCTCTGGGCAGGGTGCACCCCAAAACCGGTACGCCTGCCAATGCGCTGGTGGTAAACATGGGCATTGGGATACTGGCCTTGCTTACTGGCAAAACAGGCGAAATTATCACTATTGCCTGTTTTGGAGCATTGACACTTTACATTTTGTCGATGATTACCTTCTTTGCACTCAGAAAAAATGAGCCCGGCCTCGAGCGCCCGTTCAGAGTGCCGTTGTATCCTTTGTTTCCTGCGACTGCGTTAGTAATAGCAACGATAGCCTTTGTGGCCATCACGTGGTACAATCCAATGTTGGCGCTGGTCTATTTCGGACTGCTAATTATCGCTTATATTTGGTTTAAGCTTACCTATAAAGAATAGTGACCATGCAAGTGAAAGGAATGCTTACACTGGATGAACTGAAAAAGAAAGTCGCCTCGGAAGAGATCGAGACGGTGATTACCGCCTTTACCGATCACTATGGTCGCATGATGGGCAAGCGCTATGATGCGGAGTTCTTTTTAGAAAGCGTAGTGAAAGGTGGCACGCATGCCTGCAACTACCTGCTCACCACCGACATGGAAATGGAGCCGGTTCCTGGCTACGACTTCGCCAACTGGGAGTTGGGTTACGGAGATTTTCATTTGGTGCCCGACATGAAAACACTGCGGGTAGCCAGCTGGTTGGAATCCACGGCTCTGGTTGTTTGCGACGTGTATTCCGATAAAACGCATGAACTGGTGCCGGAAGCGCCCCGTTCCCTGCTTTCAGGTCAAATCAAGCAGCTAAAAGCTCAGGGCTTCGATTCCGCTGCGGCTACTGAGCTCGAATACTATTTGTTTGAAAACGATTATCGCTCAGCGCATGAAACTGGCTATAGCCAAATGACTCCTGCCGGTTGGTATCTGGAGGATTATCATATCATGCAAGGCACAAGAACGGAGGAGTTTACTGCCGCTGCCCGTAAGCACTTGAAGCACTCGGGTGTACCAGTGGAGAACTCCAAAGGAGAATGGGGACTTGGTCAGCATGAGCTCAACGTACAATATGCAGATAGTCTGGAAATGGCCGATCGCCATACTGTATATAAGCAGTGCCTGAAAGAATTGGCGGATTCCATGGGCATCTCTGTCACCTTCATGGCCAAGTTCCACGAGGACAGGGCTGGCAGCAGCTCTCATGTTCATATCAGTTTGTGGAAAGATGGCAAGAACCTGTTTGTAGGCCATGAAGACTTTGGCCAGGTAAAAGCATCGAAAGAGTTTGGCCATTTTCTGGCTGGCTGGATCAAATACGTGCCGGATGTGATGGTGTTTTATGCCCCAACGATCAACTCCTATAAACGATTTGTCGATGGCAGCTGGGCACCAACTCGCATGGCCTGGAGCAAAGACAATCGCACGGCTGGTTTCCGTATCGTAGGGGAGGGGAATAGCCTTCGCATAGAGTGCAGAATTCCGGGAGCTGATTGCAACCCTTACCTGACACTGGCGGCGTCTTTGGCCAGTGGATTGAAAGGCATGAAGGAAAAGCTGGCACCCGAAAAATGCTTCGAAGGAGATATTTATGCAGCTGCTCATTTGCCAAGGGTACCCAGGACTTTGAAAGAGGCAGTGAGCTTGTTTAAGCAAAGCACTTTTGCCAAAGAGGCATTTGGAGAAGAAGTAGTGAAGCACTATACCCATTTCTATGAAACGGAAGTAGCCGACCATGAAAAGGCCGTGTCGGACTGGGAACGGAAGAGGTATTTTGAGAGGATATAGAGTGGTGTTGCTCTGGTGCACACACCGTTAGGTGGTGGTAACAGAGTTTACATTTATTTAGATACTAAGTTGTTGACTCGGGAATGTTATTTTCATCATCATGACAATTGAAAAGAAAGACAACGAAATTATTGTTAGGCTTCCAGGAGATACCGACATCGAAGAGCTAAAGGATCTATTGGATTGGCTGAAGTTTAGGGAAATAACCAAAAAGTCAAAAGCTCTGCAAGAGGATGTTGATAAATTAGCAAAGGAGGCCAAAAAGGGAAGGTGGAAAAAGACGGTACTAATGCTTCGTAAATGAGGATTTTATTTACACTAGTAATTCTTTCTGTTTCCGGTGTTTGCTTGGCACAAGATGATGCGTTTGCGGGAGACGGGTCTATTCTGATTACTGATCCTGTGCCAACCTTTCCTGGTGGGATGGATAGCTTGAAGAACTACTTGAAAAGAAACTATAGTTGGACGCAGAGTCAATTAACAGTTCAGGGAACTTCGTTCGTGGAGTTTCTAGTACAAGACGACGGGGCCTTGACCGGCATAAAGATTATAAAGGGGCTTTGCGAGTCTTGCGACAAGGAAGCCAAAAGGCTCATTAGTGAGATGCCAAATTGGATTCCGGCGATACAAAATGGCATCCCTGTTACGACTAGAATGGTATTGCCGATTAAATTTATTTTATCAGGAGGGAATCCATACGAGTCCGATGGAAACTAGATTTTAATAATGTCAATTTTGCGTCGAACATGACTAAAGCAATTTTGATTGTCACTGTTACTTGGAAAAACGAGAACAAATTTATCATAACCAATACATGAGACTAAAAGACAAAGTAGCCCTGATTACAGGGGGTAGCAGTGGCATAGGAAAGGCCAGTGCCATGTTGTTTGCCAGGGAAGGTGCCAGGGTAGTAGTGGCCGATGTGAATGAGGCAGGTGCTACAGCGACAGTGAAAGAGATTAAAGCGGCTGGTTTTGAAGCTGCTTTCGTGAAAGCCGATGTGTCTAAAGCTGCCGACTGCGAAAATATGGTGAAGTTTGCTGAAAGCACCTATGGCAAGCTGAACATCCTGTTCAACAATGCCGGCATCATGGATTCCAACGACGACAATGCCGAGTCTACCTCAGAAGAAACCTGGGACCTGACTATGAACATCAATGCCAAGGGCGTATTCCTTGGCTGTAAGTATGGCATTCCCGCATTGAAAAGAGCTGGTGGCGGAAGCATTATCAACACTGCTTCCTTCGTGGCGATACTTGGTGCCGCCACACCGCAAGTGGCCTACACGGCTAGCAAAGGAGCAGTACTTTCCTTGACGAGAGAGTTGGCAGTTATTCACGCCAGAGAAAACATAAGGGTGAATGCTTTGTGTCCTGGCCCGCTAAGGACTGACCTACTGATGAAGTTCCTAAACACCGAAGAAAAGAAGCAGCGTCGCCTGGTGCATGTGCCGATGGGTCGGTTTGGTGAATCTGAGGAGATGGCTAAATCAGCTTTGTTCCTGGCCTGCGACGATTCGTCTTACGTGACAGGTACAGAGTTTCTGGTAGACGGTGGTATCACAGCAGCCTATGTAACCCCTCAATAAGTTTATGCAAAAAGGTTTTCAAATCATCAGCCCGGTCGATGGGTCAGTTTATGCCGAAAGGAGTTACGCTACGGATTCTGAAGTGGATGCTGTTGTGGCCAAGTCCTGTTATTCTTTTCCTTCCTGGAGAAAAACATCGCTAGAGAAGAGAGCGGAAATTTGCCGCAAAGCTGTGCAGTATTTTGTCGACCATGCCGACGACTGGGGCATGGAAATTACCATGCAAATGGGCCGGCCGGTTCGCTACACGCCCAACGAAATCAAAGGTGGTTTCAAAGACCGGGCAGAATACATGATCACTTCTGCTTTCGACGCCCTGAAGGACAAAGAAGTATCGCAAAAAGAGGGCTTTAAACGCTTCATTCGAAAGGAGCCACTGGGAACTGTGCTCGTGCTGGCACCTTGGAACTATCCCTATCTTACCTCCGTGAATGTGGTGATTCCGGCCATTATGGCGGGTAACACAGTGATACTGAAACACGCCGAACAAACAGCGTTGTGCGCTGAGCGATATGCGGAGGCATTCAAGGCCGCCGGATTGCCGGATGGTGTTTTCCAGTTTTTGCATATCAATCATGCCCAGGTAGCCGACCTGATCCATGACCCAAGAATTGCTTATGTGGCCTTCACTGGCTCGGTGGAAGGTGGTCATGCCATTCAGGAAGCGGTCGGAGACAGGTTTATCACTGCTGGTCTGGAGCTGGGTGGAAAAGACCCTGCTTACGTAAGAGAAGATGCTGACCTGGCTTTTGCAGTGGAAAACCTGGTGGACGGGGCTTTCTTCAATTCTGGACAAAGCTGTTGTGGCATTGAGCGCATTTATGTGCACCAGTCGAAATATGATGAGTTTGTTAAAGCCTTTGTGGAGCTGACAAAAACCTACAAAGTAGCTGACCCTCGCAAGTCAGATACCACACTGGGGCCAATGGTACGACCTTCCAATATGGCCAAAGCCCAGCAACAAGTGAAAGAAGCAGTAGCCAAAGGAGCCAAACTGCTAGTCAGTGCCATTGACTTTCCGGAGATGTCGGCGCCCTATTTGGCTCCACATGTTTTGGTAGACGTTAATCACACCATGGAGATCATGTCTGAGGAAAGCTTTGCGCCGATCATTGGTATCATGCCGGTGAAAGACGATGACCAAGCCATCAGGCTGATGAACGACAGTCAGTACGGACTCACAGCTTCTATCTGGACTAAAGATGTAGACAAAGCCCTTGCCATTGGCAACGAAGTGGAAACTGGCACCTGGTTCATGAACCGCTGCGATTACCTCGACCCTGAGTTAGCCTGGACAGGTGTGAAGAATTCTGGCAAAGGTTATACGCTTTCTTCCTTAGGATATGATGCACTTACCCGTCCCAAGTCGTTTCACCTGAGAGTATCTTAACATGAAAGTGGCTCTGCTGGTTTGTGATCATGTGGCGGTGCAGTTTGCTGAGAAGCATGGCGACTACCCCTTCATGTTTGATCAATTGCTGCCTGAGCTCAAACTGGAACCATGGTTCGTCTGCGATGAAAGTTTTCCAGCCATTGCAGACTATGATGCTTTTGTTTGCACAGGCTCGAAGGCTTCAGTATACGACGACATTGCCTGGATACACCAGTTAAAAGCGTTTACGAAGGAGATTTACGACAGCGGTAAGAAGTTCGTCGGGGTGTGCTTTGGGCACCAGATGATGGGAGAGGCGCTTGGGGGAAAGGTGGAGCGAGCTGATGTCGGATATTTGATCGGTGTTCATCAGTTCGTTATCAAAGAGAAACCCGCCTGGATGGGAGAAGTGCCTGACAGCTACAATATCCTCATGCTTTGCCAGGATCAGGTAATGAAACTGCCTCCGAACTCAAGAGTGCTGGCGTCGTCTCCCGATTGTCCGGTAGGCATGTTCACGGTGGGTGATACTTTCCTGGGCATCCAGGGGCATCCGGAATTTAGCTGGGAGTATGACCGGGAGGTCTTTGAATCGAGAGTGGAAAGGATTGGGAGGGAGAAGGTAGAGAGGGCTGTTGAGAGTTTGAACGTAGAGCCAGATAGGGAGTTGTTGCGAGGATGGATTTTAGGATTCTTAGAGGAAGGATATGATGTACGAAAGCAATAAAATAAAGACTGGCTTCCTGCAATTTTTCCCGATGTTGATAGGTCTTTCTATCCTCATTCAGACGTTAAGGTCAGTAATTCCTGACTTTTCTTTGTCCGTTACGCAACTCTGTCTGGGTTTGCTTTTTTCTGCCCTCTTTATAACGGTTACCCTCGTTATCTGGCGGAAATTTATAATTGTGTGTATCGGAAAAAGTAAGATACTCGTTGCGGATCACGGAAAGGAATACGAATATACCTGGCTCGACGTGGAAGAGATATCGCTGGATAGGTTTTTGGGTATCTATATGCTCAAATTAAAGGAGAAGCCCCATATTTATTTTGCCTCATTTGGTGCTGTTAACTGGTTATTTGGAGATGTTAGTGATATGGGAGTGATTATTGAAAAAATGAAAAAAGAGCTAGACCTCTAAAGCCTTGCTATTGTATTAAGCATTCTGATAGAGTTTTGATAAAGCTTCATGTGAATAGTCAAAAGCTTCAATCATAATGAAACCTGCATTTCACAATCCAGATTTGACCTTCCACTACCCTATAGATGAGTCGATGCTCCTCATTAATCCTTCTCGACCAAAAGCCACGGTATTTGTGTTTGAGCGGTTCGGGTTTTCCTAGCCCTTCAAAGGGTGTTCTTGAAATTTCCTTGATCAGCATATTGATCCGGCCAAGCATCTTTTCGTCAGTCTTCTGCCAGTAGAGGTAGTCCTCCCACGACTCATCTACAAAGCAAAGCTTCATTCCTCAATAAGGTCTTTGTTGAAGGATTGTCCCTGCCTGAACTTGGCGATGGCACTATCTAAGCGCTTCTCATTGACCTGGGAGGATAACTCGTGCTGCGTCGCCTGCAAGGCATTGTATTCTTCCAGCGAAATCACCACAACGCCGGAGTCTTCACCCCGATTGATAATCAGCGTTTCGAAGTTCTGTGTTACCCTGTTCAGGTACGTTTTCATGTCTTTTCGAAAAGCTGAGATAGTAGCAGTGATCATGAGATTTCTTTTTATGTACAAATTTATGTACAATTTTTTGTAATAAAAAATGGGCCAAGTCAGAAGGGGAGACAGCAGCCTACTACTTACCTTTCACCCCTTACGTCTTTGCCACCGCCTTTATATCCCTCACCTCCAGCACTTTTTTATCATAACCCTTCAATGTTACCCCCAGCATTGCTTGTCCTAAGTCTGCCAGCGTACTTACGCTGCCAGGAAAAACTGTTTTCAGAAAAGGATACATCCAGGTGATGTATTTGTAGTATTTCAGCGTATTGCTGAGGCCGGGCGTTGGCTGCATGTAACCTGGACGGAACATGTACGCTGCCTTGAAGGGCAGCTTCAACAGGTCGTTTTCCGTCTTGCCCTTTACCCTGGCCCACATGCTTTTGCCTTTTTCACTGCTGTCGGTGGCTGCACCCGAAACATAACAGAAGGTCATGTCGGGATTCAGCCGGGCCAGCAGTTCGGCCGCATGCAGGGTAAGGTCGTAAGTAAGTTTCTTGTACTCAGGCTCTTTCATGCCCACCGATGAAACACCCAGGCAGAAGTAACAAGCATTGTAGCCCTTGAGTTGGTCTGCAATAGGAGTGAGGTCAAAAAAGTCCTTATGAATGATCTCAGTAAGCTTCGGGTGAGTGGTGCCGCACGGCTTTCTTCCTATCACCAGCACCTTTTCCACGTCAGGGTGATTCAGGCATTCGTGCATAACCCCTTCGCCCACCATGCCACTGGCACCGGTAACGATAGCGTTGATTTTTGTTTCCATAAATATGATGACGTTTGACCTGCCGATTTACTTTACCAATTATCGAAAGGTAAGCAGTTAAACTGAGACCACCTCGCCATCGGTAGGTACCAGCAGCCGTTTTGCGTGGTTGTTTTCGGAGGCGTATTTAGTCACATCAGCTTTGTGCAGGAGGCAGTGGTTAACCGTGTCCATATGAACAGCAATGACCTTTCCTTTGCCAGACGCCTGCAGCACTTGCTCAATGTCGGCCAGGGTCATGGTGATTGGATCCCCTTTGAGAAACTGTGCTGCACCTGCATTCACTACAATGGCAGCAGGTTTGTGTGTGGCTATGGCAGTTTCTACTTCACCGCACCAGATGGTGTCCCCTGCGATGTATAGTTTGTCTTTGCCTGCACCTACAACAAAACCGGAAACTGTCCCCATTAGTTGGCCAATCTCGCCCGTGCCGTGCTGCCCTCCGGTTCTGGTAATGGAAAGGCCTTTGAAAGTATAGTCGGAAGCAATTGCCACGGCATTTCCAAAGCCCAGTTCCCGTATTTTTTCAAGATCAGAAGGTTGACAGAATATCGGCTTGTTTTTAGGTATGATAGCGTGGGCTTCGCTGTCCCAATGGTCCCGGTGGGTATGCGTTACTAACACTGCATCACATTCGCTGATCAATGATTTTATTTCGTCTGATGACAGTGGAAGGTTCACCATGGGAATGCGGTAGTCGTTACCGGCGTTTTGCACTGGGGCCATGGCGTCTTTTGGCGACAGCATAGGATCAACCAGTAGTTTCACTCCACCTATCTCAACCCAGAGAGTGGCATGCCTGATGAGGCGAACGCTCATCTTTCTTTTGCGGGCAAAAGAGTGAGGGCTGCTGGTGGCCAGCAACCCTCCGATAATCAGTGAGCGCTTTAAAAAATCTTTGCGGTTCATGGGATTGTATTTTCTAACCCAATAACGAAAATAAAACCGCTGCGCTGGCCTTTATTTCTCCACCCAGAAATCAACTACTGTCACACCATCCAGATGCGGCCCCACAATGCCACCAAATACTTTGTGGTCGGGGTGAACAAGGTAATCATCCCTGTCTTTTTCGCTGTTGAAGGTAAGAATGAAAGCATGGGTAAGTCCCTGGTTCAGTCCTTCAGGGCTATTGTTGGTGCCCCATTCGAAAGCTTTAATTTGTTTGATCTTTTTAGGGAGCTCCTCAAAGGCTTCTACCACTTTCTTCACATCTTCTGCGGAGGAAGTGTCTTTGAACTTGAATAGTACGACGTGACGAAGTGAATTTCCTTTTCCCTGAGCCATAGTGTTAGATGAAGTGAAAGCGATTGCGACAAAAGCAACGGCAAAGCAAATAAGCAGGTTTTTCATTTTGTTGGAGTTTTATTAACCAATAATAACTCAACTTCCTGAAAGATGAACGCTTTCAGGAAGTTTTATAGCCATCTTATTGAGGAGAGACGGTGGAAGTCATCCCCGACCTCCCCCTGATATCAAAACACTTTAGCTTTACCGTGCTGCTCACGGCCACAGGCTCGGTGTAGTCCGGGGAGCTGGCAGTGGGCTCTGATCCGTCGGTCGTGTAGCGAATAATCAATCCGGGATACTCGCTATTGGCTAGCAGCAGTCCACCTTCTATTTTCGCCCCCGGCCGTGGGATTCTGTAGCCTACGCCCCCTTCAAGGTAGCTAAGCCTCGGCATTTCCCGCTGTCCCATGGTGTTGGCAAAACCATTCCAGGCAGCCTCTCTTGCTTTTATTCTTTGCTCCAGATTATCAATGGTCGCCCACTTCGGGTTGCCGGCCCAGGCCCGTTCCGCCAGTCCGACCAGTTTAGGAAATACAACGTACTCCAGTAGCTCCGGAGTTTTTGCCACTTCAGCCCAAAGCTGCCCCTGTATGCCGAGGATGTTTCGTTCTCCTTCTGGCGTTAGTTTCACCATCTTCTTCATTTCGGCCTCCACGTCTATTGAGTTACCCCGACTATCCTTTTCCGAAGAGTAGAAAATATTCTGTGGCACTATTTCCCAGGCCGACTGGGTATTAACAAGGCCTGCCCATGTTTGTCCTGGCTCTTCCGGGTCATTATTATAAGCCAGATCAAAATACAACTTGGTGGCATTAGCGATGATAGGCGTGTATCCTGCGTTGGCCAAAAGCCCTGGTAAGTTGGGGTCGGGAATCCATACGTATGGGCGCATACCTGAATTGGCGAACGCCGGGTTCACCTCTTCTTTTCCATCGGCTCCTTCACGCATAGCCACCTCCTGCCAGCCGGATGTTGGCATGCCTTTTTTCTCCAGTATTTTGATCAGCTCTCCGATGAAATAGGGCATCAAATCATGGGTTTTCTTAATTCCGGGGTGAGTCTTACGGAATTCATTGCAAATCGGAGACTTTTCCCAAACGCCTTTAGGCACTTCGTCGCCACCTATGTGAATAGACTCCAGGGGCACTCCGGCTTCCTTGTGCATGGCAATGATTTCGTCAAACACTTTCTCCATGAAAGTAAGAGCAGAAGGACGGCAAACGCAGATCACGTTGTCGGGGAAGTTCTGCACCGACATGTATTCTGACGCATCTTCGGGGTCGTGAAGGGCATACTGATTGGCTTCTTCAGTTTTGCCTTCTTTCATGAGGCGATTGTACCGATTCCTCATTGAAACGATCGCAGCTCTCGAATGCCCGGGAATGTCAATTTCAGGGATGACCCTGATATGTCTTTTATGAGCGTGTTGAAGTATTTCTATGTAATCTGCTTTGCTGTAATAGCCGTTGCCAGGAGAGTTAGGGTCGTTGGGATCGGGGCCTGATCCGTATTCCGGGTGAAGAAACTCTTCTTCGGTGGTGGTGTGCCCTCTGCGGCTGCCTATCTCCGTCAGTTCGGGAAGGCCGGGTATCTCAAGTCTCCAGGCTTCATCTTCGCTCAGGTGCATGTGGAAATAGTTAAGCTTGTAGTAGGCCATCAGGTTGAGCAGCTTAAACACTGTTTCCTTCGATTCGAAGTTCCGAGCCATATCCAGGTGCATGCCCCGGTAGGCGTAACGTGGAGCGTCGACAATAGTCAGTTGATCAAGTGAAATGCCCGATGCTGGCGTTTCATAGGTAGCCACAGGCAGCAGCGCTCTTAAACTCTGGATACCATAGAATACTCCGGCAGCATCAGCTCCGGTAATTTGAATGCCTGTAGTGTTAATAGACAGCGTGTAGGACTCAGGCCCTCCGGCTTTACCTATCTTGAGCTGCATCGATTGGCTTTTACCTTCTTGAATGCTCACGTCGCCATCAAGCACCTCGCTCAGAGCCGACTTAAGTAATTCTGCCTCACTGGCCAAACCAGCTTCATGATAGATGACAAGCGGTGTTTGTAATATAAACGAGCCCTTTCCTGCCATTATGCTCATCGGCGTAGGCACCACGTTGCTCAGCTGAGAGGCGGGTAGCATTTTGAGCGATTGGTTTTTCTCAAAGAGGTTCTTAGCCGTAGGAATCAGTGTCTTTACAACCTTCAGCACTTCCGGGTTATCCATTGTGAGGGTGGTAGGTTGGTAGTTGCTTATAGTTTTGGCGTTGTCATTTCCCTGCGCAAGGTAGGGGCCTAGTGGCTGCTGTGAGTTTTTAACGACAGCACCTCCGGCCGTATACTCGAAGGTGAGCGTTTCACCCTGGCCCAGTTCGAATCCTTCCTTTGGCACCAGCTTAAAAAGTGTTCCGAGTTCAAACTCGATGGCCAGCTTTGCCCCTTCCGGGAAAACAAATTCATGACTGGCGATTTGGTTGTAGTAAATGGCCCAGTCGGTACCTGAGAGTGCGGGGCCATTGTTAGTGATAGTAAACTTTGCCTTGTGCTGGTTTTCTCCGCTCGCCTGATTTTCCACCAGCTCCCAGCTGAGTTGAATATCATCTGCGTCGATCAGCTTGTTTTCCTTAGTGCCGCAGGAAAACACGATAAGTGACAATGATACAAGAGTGAATCGAAAGAAGGATCTCATAGCGAACGGGTTTGTTTGGGGCTTCAATATCGGAAAATGTGCTTTAAATTAAAATGTGTGCGGAAACATTTACTATCGAACCCTATCTTTTTACATAGATAGTCAAAAAAACACGGAAAAACTTTCAAGTAATAAAATGAAACTATATTTTTGACTGACCGTTTAGTCAATGTAAAAGTAACTTATAAATGAGTCCAAGAACCAAGGCGCAGATAGACGAGATAAGAGAGCAGAGCAGGGAGAAGATTATTGCTGCAGCATTGGATTTGTTTGCCCACAATGGGTTTCATAGCACATCTATCGCTCAGGTTGCCGCCAAGGCTGGCATTTCGAAGGGGCTTATTTATAACTATTTCGAAAGCAAGGAAGATTTGCTTCAGGCCATTTTTACCGAGGCAATGAAGAACTCCGAGGATATTCTGACCCTGGATCCTTACGCAACCGCCAAGCAGAGGCTGATAGGTATGGCAGAAGCATCGGCTGATTTCATGTACAATAATCAGGAGTACATGCGCCTTTTTCTGACACTGATGATGCAGCCTGACGTGGTGAAAAGTATGAAGCCGTGGTTCGATACTGTGGGCAAGGCTAAGAAGGACATGCTAATGCCTATGTTCGAGGAGATATTTCCCGGGCGAGCTGAGGTCGAGTATTTTTTCTTCGGTGCCATTATGGACGGCATTGGCTTTGGGTACCTCGTACTCGGGCGTGAGTACCCATTTGAAGATGTGAAACGAAAATTCATTGACTACATACAAAATCAATAACTGATTGCTATGAAATATTTTTTGACCACAGGATTTATTTTTTGTCTGTTCGCTTATCAGGCACACGCCCAAACGGCTCTTGAAATCATTAAGAAGGCTGACGAGAAAATGCAAGGGGAGAATGGCTATGCCGAAATGGTGATGAAGATTGTGCGGCCCGACTGGACTCGGGAAATCACTATGAAAAGCTGGAACAAGAACCAGGATTATTCGCTGATATTGATCACAGGGCCTGCAAGAGACAAGGGCACGGCCTTTTTGAAAAGAGGCAAGGAGATGTGGAACTGGCAGCCTTCCATTGACAGGGTGATTAAAATGCCACCGTCGATGATGATGCAGTCGTGGATGGGGTCGGATTTTACCAACGATGATCTTGTGCGCCAGTCGTCTATTGTTACCGACTACACGCACAAGCTATTGGGCGACACAACGATGTTAAATAGGAAATGTTGGAAAATGGAACTGACTCCGAAGGAGGATGCACCGGTAGTGTGGGGCAAAATAGAAGCTTACATCGATCAGAAAGACTATTTGCAGCTACTCATTAAATATTATGATGAAGATGAGTATTTGGTGAATACGATGGTGCTGTCCGACATCAAAGAGTTGGGAGGCAGAACGCTGCCCACGCACATGGAGATGATACCTGCCGAAAACCCGGATCAGAAAACAGTGATCGATTATGTGAGCCGGACTTTTGATACCAACCAACCCGACGACTTTTTCTCGATCCAGAACCTAAAACGTATCAGATAACTTACCGATTATGCTGCTATTAATAGCCTGGCGTAATATCTGGCGCAATAAGCGCCGAACGCTGATTACTCTTGCTTCCATAGGATTTGCTGTCTTTTTTGCCTGCATCATGCAGAGCATGCAGTTGGGGTCTTATGAGCGAATGATTGAAAATGCCGTCCGCTTCTACACCGGCCATATCCAGGTGCATGAAAAAGGTTATTGGGATGACAAAACGCTTGACAATAGCCTGGAAGTGACAGAAAGTCTCCAAACCAAGCTGTCGGGAGAAGCAGACCTGAGCGCTTACGTGCCCAGAATTGAGTCCTTTGCCCTGGCTTCTCACGGAACGCTTACCAAGGGCGTTCTGGTCAATGGCATTGACCCCATAAAGGAAACAGGGCTCACCGATTTGCAGGGAAAGATTGTGGAGGGTCAATACCTTTCCACCCCTGGAGATATCATGATAGGTGAAGGACTTTCCACCTACCTGAAGGCAGCACCTGGCGACACCCTGGTGCTCATTAGTCAGGGCTATCATGGGGCAAACGCAGCAGGCAAATACAGAATAGTAGGCACATTGAAGTTTCCTACGCAGGAAATGAGCGCACAAGCTGCCTACATCATGCTCAGCGATGCCCAGTACTTTTTCAACATGCCCAACAGAGCTACTTCGCTTGCCTTGCTACTCGATAATTCGGAGGCCGTGCCCGGAGTGAAAGCTGACTTGACCTCGAAGCTTGACACGGCTGTGTATGAGGTGATGGACTGGAAAGAACTGATGCCTGAACTTGTGCAGAGCATTGAAATTGACTATGCCAGCGGGCGCATCATGTTGTATGTGCTTTATGCTATCATCGCCTTTGGCATTTTCGGCACCTTTCTCATGATGACCAACGAACGGCAGTATGAGTTTGGTGTCATGCTGTCAATTGGCATGAAGCGACGACTGATGCAGGGAATGTTGCTTTTGGAAATCATTATGCTGGCAGTGTTGGGGGTAGTAATGGGCATTATTGCAGCGAGCCCCATTCTGGCTTATTTCTATCTTAACCCCATTCACGTGGGTGGGGAGATGGCCCAGGCGTACGAAAAAATGGGTATGGAGCCCATTCTGCCGTTTTCGCTTGCGCCTGAGGTTTTTGTCAATCAGGCCCAGGTCGTGCTGGTGATGACGATTCTCATGGCGATCTATCCTCTTTGGATCGTGGGTAAGCTTAAGGTAATCAAGGCACTTCGCAGTTAACTTAAATTGAAGAAGTATGATTTTTAATATTTCATGGAAAAATATCTGGCGCAATAAACTCCGCAGCGGAGTGGTCATCGGCGCCATGATCCTGGGGGTGTGGGCACTGCTTTTTTTGTTTGCCTTTTCCGATAGCATCACCAACAATATGGTCGGCAATTCAATCAAGTACGACTATAGCCATATTCAGCTACACAACAAGGCCTACAAGAATGATCCTACTTTCAATAATAGTATAAGTGGGCCAAACGAAGTAGAAACCGTGCTTGCAGGATTGCCTCAAGTGGCCTCGTACTCCCAAAGACTGATGGTTTCGGGCATGGTTGCTTCAGCTAATTCCACGCAGGGAGCAATGATTTATGGCATTGATCCGGAGGCTGAAGCGAGTGTCACTTACCTGGATGATCAGCTGGCCGAGGGCACTTATTTTACAGAAATAAAACGGAACCCAATTGTATTGAGCCAGCACATGGCTGAGAAGTTAAAGGTAAGATTGGGCTCCAAGGTGGTGCTTACTTTTCAGGACAGTCACAACAATATCACGGCTGGTTCATTCAGGATCGAGGGCATCATCAAAGCAAAATCGCCACGAATCAACGAAGGAGTTGTATTTGTGAGAAAGGGAGACCTCGAAAAGCTGACAGACTGGCTGCAACCGCAGGAAATAGGGATAGTGCTTCAGGATATTCAGGAAGTGGAGCTGGTGAAGGCAGCTTTACAAACTTCGCTGCCAGCCCTCGAGGTGGCTTCGTACAAAGACCTTGCCCCTGACCTGGAGGTGATGACCCAGCAAACAAAAATTTCCAAAACTGTGCTGATGGTGATCATTATGCTGGCGCTGGTTTTTGGCATCATCAACACCATGCTCATGGCTGTGCTCGAGCGAACCAAAGAAATAGGCATGCTCATGGCCATTGGGATGAAACGGATCCGTGTGTTCACCATGATCATGATAGAGACAATTTTGATCTCACTGGCGGGTGCGCCGCTGGGAATGCTCATGGGGTATTTGACCATCGTTTACTTCAGCTCCCATGGGTTTGATTTCTCGGCCTACGCCGCTTCTCTCGAGCAGTACGGCATCGACTCAATTATTTACCTTTCTCTTGACGCCAGTAATTATTTCATGCTGGCTTTCACGGTGGTGGTTACCGCTGTACTTGGGGCAGTTTACCCGGCCCGCAAAGCCACCAAACTGAAACCAGTAGAAGCATTAAGAAAACTTTAACATTCAATTTTTTAGAAATGATAGTTATCAACGCTAAAAACATCAGCAAAACATACAATCCTGACAAGGTGCCGGTTCATGCGCTGAACCATGTAAACCTTGAAATAAAGAAAGGTGAATTTACCGCCATCGTCGGCCCGTCGGGTTCGGGCAAATCCACTCTTCTTAACATCATTGGGGGGCTTGATGTGCCCACCGAAGGCACCATTGAGCTGGGGGGAGAGGATATTTCGAAATTCAGCGATAATGAGCTCATTGATTTCCGGTTAAAGCACATTGGCTTTGTGTTCCAGGCCTACAACCTGATTCCGGTGCTTACTGCTGAGGAAAACGTGGAATTTATTATGCTGCTGCAAAAGCAGAGCGAGAAGGACAGAAAGGCAAGAACGGTCGAGCTTTTGACTAAGGTAGGCTTGAAAGACCAAATGAACCGCAGACCTTCCGAGCTTTCAGGGGGGCAGCAGCAGCGGGTGGCAGTTGCCAGGGCTTTGGCATCGAAGCCGGAGTTTATTCTGGCTGATGAGCCAACGGCCAATCTTGATTCTCATTCTACCGCCACATTACTCGACATGATGGCCAATATGAATGAGAAAGAGGGGGCTACCTTTGTTTTTTCTACGCACGATCAGCGGGTGATTGACAAAGCCAGACGGGTGATCACGCTTGAAGATGGAAAAATAGTTTCGGATGAAGTTCGCTAAGTACGCAGGGCTGGTTATCCTGCTGGCAGGTGGGTTTAGCTCGCAGGCTCAGGACGAAGCTCCCAAGTTAACTCTCAAGGGCTATGTGAAAGATTTATTCACGGCTAATTTCTCTACGCCCAACGACGCCAGATTCGACAACCTCATTCACAACAGGCTGAACCTAAAGTGGTATCCGAATGAACATCTGACCGGTGCTTTGGAAGTGCGAAATCGCTTTTTTATTGGCAACAGCCTGGGCCTAATTCCCAACTACGGCTCCTATGTGGATGTCAACAACGACTATGTAGATATGTCGGTGCTGCCAATTAATAATGATAAGGCGGTACTGCACATGATGATCGACCGTGCTTACCTGCAATGGAACAAAAACAACCTGGAGGTTACTGTCGGCCGGCAGCGCATCAACTGGGGACAGAATCTGGTGTGGAACCCCAACGACATTTTTAATGCGTATTCGTTTTTCGACTTCGACTATGAGGAAAGGCCTGGCAGCGATGCTCTCAGGGTACAATACTACACAGATGTAGCATCTAGCGTGGAGGCAACAGTCAAAGCTGCTGATTCATGGGACAAGGTAGTGGCGGCTGGCATCTGGCGAACCAATAAATGGAACTACGACTTCCAGGGCTTTGCCGGGAAAATGAACGAGCATGCTGTGCTGGGAGGGGGCTGGGCTGGAAGCATAAAAAATGCCGGATTCAAGGGTGAAATGACCTGGTTCAGTGAGGCGGTCGGGCGCAAGGCGCAGTTCATTACTTCAAGCTCAATCGATTACTCTTTTGCGAATTCATTCTATGTCAATGGTTCGTTCTTATTCAATTCATCGGGAACGAGCAAGCCTGATCAAAGTGCCCTGGGTGCCTTTTCACTCAACAAGCTGGATGTCAGGAGCCTGTCTCCTTACCGGTGGTCGGTGTTCGGCCAGGCCAGCTATCCGTTCCATCCGCTGGTGAGCGGTGGTCTTTCTGTGATGGTTTTCCCGTCAGACATGGGATGCTTCACAAGCCCTTTTGTTACTTACTCGGTTGTCCCCAACCTTGACCTCGACCTGCTCGGTCAGTTCTTTCTTGGCGACATAGGAGAGGGGTATACACTACTGGCCAAAGTAGCTTATACTCGTGTTAAATGGAGCTTTTAACCTTTTTGTAGGGGGTTCTCAGGCAAGGGGTGTTTTAGTATTGTAAAGAGTAAGAATCGACGTAAAGAAAGTCAAATCTTGTTTGCCCAGGTATGAATTTATACTTGGGTTCAGGTACTAAGGAGCTTCGGCTCCTTTTTTTATTTCCTTAATTGAGTATTTTTATCTTTGCGCAGAATAGCCTAACCACTAAAGTCCTTTTATGGCGTCGTTGAAAGAGAGAATTGATAAGATTGCTCAGTTTATTGAGGTTGACATATGGAGAATTAAGCTGGATTCGATTCCCAGGGGCAAAAGCTTTCTTTACAGACAAATAAGGGTGTTGGTATTGGCAGGGAAAGGCTTTGTGAGAGACGAGGTTGGTGTCAAGTCCTCGGCGTTGACCTATTTCACTTTGCTGTCGATTGTCCCTGTAATTGCGCTCGCTTTTGGTATTAGTAAGGGCTTTGGGTTTGATATTCAAAGCACCATCACCAGGTTGCTCGCCGGTCAGGAAGACCTGACAAAGTATGCATTTGACGCTGCTGAAAATATGCTCGATAACGCCAAAGGCGGCGTTGTCGCTGGAGTGGGATTAGTAGTGTTGCTTTATACGGTATTGAGACTGCTTAATAGTATTGAAGAAACTTTCAATGATATATGGGAGATCAAAAAGCAAAGATCCTTGCAACGAAAAATATCAGAATACACTGCTATTCTGCTCATATCTCCTATTTTAGTTTTCTTCTCAAGCTCTCTCACGGTACTAGCAAGCTCAGAGGTGGGGAAGCTGACTGAGCAAATTGAGCTGCTCAACCTTTTTGCACCGCTGATTTTATTTCTGCTTAAGTTTTTGCCATACACCCTTATCTGGCTTTTGCTTATTCTTCTCTATCTGATTATGCCAAACACCGGAGTGAAGATAAAGTCTGCCATGATAGCTGGCATTGTTGCCGGAACTGCTTTTCAACTCCTTCAATGGGGCTATATTGAGTTTCAGGTGGGTGTGTCAAAGTATAACTATATCTACGGCAGCTTAGCGGCTTTGCCTTTGTTTCTTATTTGGGCTCAATCGAGCTGGATGATAGTTCTTTTTGGTGCAGAGCTTTCGTTCGCTCACCAAAATGCAGCCCGGTATGAATTCTCAAATGAGACTCTCCAGCCCAGCACCAGGCACAAGGAGTTCATCGCTCTGCTTATCGTAAGGCTGCTTATACTCAGGTTCAAAAAAGGAGAGCCTGGCTTGACTGTGGGCGAAATCACCGACCGGTTGCTGGTTCCCTTCAGGTTTGCCAATGTGATTGTGAGGGAGCTCGTAGAGGTGAAAATTCTTTCGGAGATCAACATGGGAGAAAGAGAAAACAGTACTTACCAGCCGGCAATGGACATTGACTTAATTACCGCCTATCTGGTGATTGACCGCCTTGAGAACAGAGGTCTGGACAATATCTGTATTCTCAATGATGATGAGGCGACACTTATGCTACAAACGATTGACACCATGGAAGCTGACATGGACAAGTCAATGGTGAACAGGCCCCTTGGCGAGCTTCATTTGTAGTATTCGTATTCCAGATAAGTACAGATGTAGTTGGGGTTTTGCTCCTGATTGAATTCGATCGCATCAAGAAGCTTTTTTTTGTCATAGGTGAATTCTCCACTTTGGGTGATGTTACCTGCTGCTGCCTTCATATAATACGAAATCAATTTTCCACTATCATTGAAATTCTCCTCATAGGTGCGGGTGGTATCGCCCGTAGTTTCATCTATATGGAAATCTGAAATATGGCTGGGAGTGCCGTCACCATAGAAGGAGTTGGCCTTCTCTCTGATAACAAGCCGATCTTTGTTCAGCAAGCGAGCATGGGCAATTTTGTTATACTTATTGTATTCATACTCCATTGACACTTCGTCGTCTATGATGCTTGCAGTGGAGCTTGACATGTAGATGCGATCACCAAACTCATTGTACTGGATCATTTGGGTAGCCACTTCATCGCCCGACACCACATTGAACCTTGTGAATGTTTCTTCCAGTAGTGTTTCGTCTTTGTAGGAGTAGGTGGCCACTGCGTGGGTTCTGTCCAGATTATCTCTTTCCTCTATTTTAATCGGGAAACCGTCAGGGTTCAGGGTGACAATCTTGCGCATTTCACTTCTTACCTGTCCGTTTTCAAGGAAGTCTGTTGTGAGGGTATCATATCCTAACTTGTCGTAATACTTAGTCTGAATGACAATATTGTTTAGGTTATACAGATTTTGATATGTTTTGTCGCCTTCCGGCCCATAGAAGTAGTGGGTTCTGCTTCTTAGCTCACCTGAATATTCATAGGCTGCTTGTTTCAGCAGCCTTCCTTCTTCGTCAAACTCTCTTTCTTCCAGCACCGTACTGCTACTCCTTGGCTCAGTCGCCTCACAGTCGTAAAGGTAGGTGGTGATTTTTCGAATATCGAGCGAGGCTATTTCTCTTTGATACTTGAGTAATTCTTTTTTCTCGGGAGAAAGCCTGGGGTCAACCGCCTCATCACCCTGAGTGGAGAGCCCGCCACAGGAAAATAATAGTGGAAATAGAACGAGCGGAAAAGAATGGCGCATTATGCTAGCTAACCTCATAAAATCACTTAGAACGTTGTTTAAAAGACCATGTGAAGTGAAAGACAGACACGATTGCGCCATCCTGCAAAGTGCCGGTGGTTTTGGCGGTCACAGTTTGAGGCTGCCCCGAGCTTATGGCTAGCTCAACTGCATCAAATATTCTCTGTCCATCCTCACAGGTAAAAGTGGTTTTTCCAGTCGCTCTTTTTGGGAATTCTGCTTTCAAATCAACAATGATAGTAGCCACACTGGGGCTCCTGTCCGTTATCGCCAAAAGGGCAATGGAAGCTGTAGAAAGCTCTGCCGCCATGCTTTGAACAGCAAAATATATAGATTTGAAAGGGTTTTTGTTAAGCCATTTGAAAGGGATGGTAGTAACAGCTCTTTCGTTGTTCAGTTCCTTTAATCTCATTCCGGCTATCCATCCCGCAGGCACATTGCCAAAGGTGTACATCCAGAAAAGAAATGGGTTCAACATCCTCTGCCTGAACTTTTCCTGCTTTCCTGTAAGAGTAGTGGTGCTGCTCATGGTGCTGTGCCTTTGAATACCAGCGAAATTAACAAAAAAGGCCCGGATATTTCCGAGCCTTCAAATCTTATTGAGTAGGCGTTACCACCATACAATGTAGATGAGGGTAACCAGCACAACGATGATGAGTGCCATGGTATTAAATTGTTTCGACGACTTATAAACCTTTTTAGATATATCAATTGCTTTTTTGTCGTAGTCAATGCCTTGAGACAGGAACAGCGCCACGGCCACAAACATCAGGCTCATCAGGTGAATAAGCGTTTTCCCAATATGGGTATCCATGCTCAAGACGGTTCCATCAAACATTTCGTGGTTTCCCCCCTCCATAATGATAAAGAGGAAAAGACAGCCAACAATGATGAGGAAATTCTGATCCTTCCATTTGAATCCTTCCTTGTCAATCCATGAGATGATGATCATTGCAAAGCAAAGGATAATGAACACAAAGCCCATTCGGTCAATAAATGGCACCTCAGGCACAAAGAAGTAGAAAAAGGCATTGATAGGTATGGAAAGCACTGCTACCCACAAGGCTGCGTTGGACGTTGACTTGCTCCAGAACATACCAAATAGGAAGATAACAGTGACAGCAGGGGTCACAAAGCCGGAAAACTCCTGGATGTACTGAAACATCTGATCAAAGCCTTCCAGAGCGGGCGTTACAAGGCACGCAATTGCTAAAGCGACGAAGCTGGTAATACGACCGACTTTCACCAGATTGGTTTCAGTAGATTCCTTATTGATGAACTTATGGTAAATGTCCATCGTGAAAATCGTGGCTGTTGAGTTCATCATAGAAGCCAATGATGAAATAATGGCACCAATTAAAGCGGCAAATGTTACCCCCTTGAGCCCGGCTGGCACAAGCGACAGCATAGCCGGATAAGACTTGTCAGGCTTCATGAGCCCGTCACTCATCATAGCATTAATGATGTTGGCATCTCCTGTTTTGTCGACAAGGTAAAATGCTGCAACACCCGGGATTACCACAAAGATGGGCATGATCACTTTCAGGAAGGCTGCGAATGCCACGCCTTTGCGTGCTTCAGATAGATTCTTGGCTGCAAGAGCCCTTTGCGTGATATACTGGTTGCATCCCCAATAGGCCAGGTTAGCAATCCACATGCCTCCGATAAGTACTGAAATTCCGGGCAAATCCATATAGGACGACTTGGATTCACCATTGATCATATAAGTGGAGTCCACATCAAAGACCATATCAAACTTACCAGGTACTTCCCTAATGAGGGTGAGGAAGCCACTAAAAGCACCTTCGCCACCACTTACTAAATTGAGCGCAACTCCTGATACGAGAATACCGCCTATGACAAGGAATATCACCTGAATGATGTCGGTGTAGGCCACAGCTTTTAACCCCCCGTAAATAGAATAAAGGAGAGCAAACGTGCCAAGCCCAAGGATGCCATACATGAATGGAATGCCGATAACGGTATTAAGAGCCAGCGCCCCCAGGAACATCACCGTAGTCAGGTTGACGAAAACGTAGAGAAGGAGCCAGAATACAGCCAAACTTGTTCTTACCCTGCCGTCATATCTCAGTAAAAGAAACTGAGGCATAGTGAAAATTTTCTTATTTAAGTAGATGGGTAAAAGGTATTTGGCCACCAGTAGCAGCGTTACGGCTGCCATTAACTCGTAAGCTGCAATGGCCATTCCTATGGCGAACCCTGAACCAGACATGCCAATGATTTGCTCTGCTGAGATGTTTGAGGCAATTAAAGAAGCACCAATGGCATACCAGGGAAGTGATTTCCCTGCCAGGAAGTAGTCGGTTGAATCCTGCTCAACGCCTTCCTTTTTTCTGGAGACCCACCAGGCAATGCCTATGATGATAAGAGCATAAATACAAAATACAACAATGTCAATTGACGAAAAGCTCATAACAGCAATGTGGTTTAAGTGGCTGGATTTTCACTAATTGGGCAGCATAATACGCATTTGCGGGCTTATCGCAAAGTAACTTTAGTTTAAATAGGTACTGGGATTTGCCAGAGGCTGGATAGGAGACAACTTAGAATTATACAAGTTATTGATGATAAGCACGAAACACAGCCACTCACTTCATGTGTCGAGGGTGCTATGAATGCCAATTATTGTATCGGGTTTCTTGCACCCTTTAGCTTTAGGTTGGGTAAAACAGAGCTAAAAGTTTACCAGCGGTGTTCGTTTGTGACCACAGGAGTGTACGGATTTGAAAAAGGTCAGCAATTGGAATGAACGGGATATTTCTTTTTTAAGCGGCAGAGTATTTTTTTGGTTCTTTTTTTGTAACCCTGAGGGTGGCGGTTTATCGTCAGCGCCTGCGGCCTAACGATTGTTTTTTTGAAAATGCGTTAATAAACCATTGGTTCTATTGATAAAAAACTAATCCAGCTACCTTCTTTACTCCTTTGCCAGTTTTATTTTCAAAATTTCTTTCACCTTTTCTGAGAACTTGGCCGAAACCTTGCCCGTACAACATCACAAGGTTTAAAACTCGAATATTATGAAAAAAGTTATGTCAACAGCAGCAATGCTGGTAATGGTTACCAGTATGGCTTTAGCTTCCAAAAATACCAATGAAGCTACTAAATCGTCACAAGTAAAAATCACTCAAAGCACGGCGATGGGTATTTATAATCTGCGTTTTGACGCCGACAGCCCAGGTCAGGTAACAATCAAAATTGCCAACGAAAAAGGCAATACCCTGATGAAAGAAAAGATTGCTTACACTACTTCATTTGAACGCCCTTACAACTTGCAGGATCTACCCGACGGAACTTACCGTATGACGGTTGAGCGGGACGGCAAGGTGATTGAAGAAACCATTCAGCATGTGAAGAACAGGCCGTCGGTAAGGGCAATTTACGATGTGGATGTTGAGGAGGTATCAAGCGGCAAATATCAGTTGGTGGTGAAGAAGACTGGTCACCAGGCAGTAAAAGTTAAGATTACCGACAAGAATGGGGTCATCTTCTTTAATGGTGCCATCGACGAAATGGGTAGTTTCAGCAAAACATTCGACCTAAGCAATATAGTTGCCAGCGACGTGAAGATGGAAGTCACGATGGGAGATAAAACGACAGTGAGGAGTTTATAATATTTTTTCGATGCTGGTGACAGCCAGCTTACTTTAGCCACTCAAAAGCAAAAAGGACTTTTTAATCTGAAAGTATGACCGGAGGCGGATGCCTCCGGTTTTTTTATTATGATCTTAGCAATAGTCGGCTGGTAACGTACTTTTCTGAACTCACAGAGTGTCTGGTTTGCGGGTTTCAGTCCGGAGGCTTATGTAATTTTTAACCTCTTTTTTGACAAAACATGCACAAAACGGAATTTTATCCCTTGGCAATTTTTATAAAATCGTGAAGCATGGCCGTAGGGGTTTCTCGTGACTGCTTCGATAAGTGACAGCTTTCTTTCGATGAAATGTCCAAATAGTTCGACTAAGCGGAGGCCCACTTGCAAACGTCGGCGTGCCCCTTGGAGGGCTTTAATGCTAATTGCCTGTTTGTAATACCCAAGTGAGAGAGGAGCTAAAAACCAAAAAATCAGGACGATAGAAAGAGTTCCCTTTGTCATGTGCAAAGACCATGGTCTGTCGCATAAGGAAAGTGAATTACTAATAACGTCCTGGAATATGAATCTAACAAAACAAACAAATGGTCGGCATGCGCCATACTTTTTGCGAGCCAGCAAATCGGGCTTAAACTTAGCGGGGATATTGTCCACCGTCGCCAATCAAATCTCGTCAGCACTTAACCGGTCGTGGATGTGCGGCTGGGGACTACCTCTCTTGGTAGTATTGACACTATTGACAATTGCAGAGGATCTGAAAGCTCAAACTACCGAGTCCTTTGCCTCATCACCCACTTTGATTTCTCACCCATCTGTTCCCTCGTGGAAGACTTCGGCTGAAGTAACCATCGGAGGGGTAGTTTATGAGTTGTTGAACGGAGGAAACGGAGGATGGGCTTTTTCCGGCAGCGGTGGAGTGTCAAATAGCTCCAGCCTTTTTTACAGCACGGCAGCCACTAGTTCAATCACCATTAAGAGGAAAGATGGAGCCCGCTTTCAGTTTTATGGGGTATGGTTAAAATACAAAAATTTTACCAGCGGCTATACCGCCCCCTGGCTTACGGCCAACTACAATGGTTCAGGCGTTTCGTCTGACACCTACGGTTCAAACACTACCGTCACAATATCAAAAAACTTGAATGTTACTACAGTGACTTTGATGTTTTCGGGCTTGTGGGAGCTTAACTTTGACAATTTGATTGTAGGCCCGGCAATTGCTTCGCTGCCTACTGTTACTACTACAGCCGCAGATTTGATAGGTGGAACGTATGCCAGTCTTGGTGGCAATGTAACCAGTGACGGCGGAGGCACCATTACGGACCGGGGGATCGTCTACAGCACCTCGCCGTCGCCCGCTATTGGCGATGGCCGGGGGGAGCAGGTGGCAATAGGTACCGGTTCAGGCATTTTTTCGCAAACAGTCTCTGGCTTTTCGCTCAGCACCACTTACTACGTAAGAGCATATGCCATCAATTCAGCCGGCACTTCTTACGGCTCACAAATAACATTTACCACAACTGACGGCACTGGCCCGATCACGCTTTTGCCTTCAATGGACACTTACATTGAGGACGGTTCAGGCTATTCAACCTCACAAACCAACTACGTTGGAGACTGGTGGGGGTGGTACTCTGATGCTGCAATAAAATTTAACCTGGCCGCCGTGACTGGTACCGTGTCCGACGCAAAGCTTCGGCTATATGTAAGCGAAGTAGGCGCTGGCACAGTTTTCGCAAAAATCTGGGGCTCTAACGATGACAGCTGGCTTGCTACAACTAATTCTGTCCCCTCCAAAAACACTTCCCTAAGCGAAAATGTATCTATTACCGCCACAGGATGGAAGGAATTTGACGTCACCGCATTCATTAAACAACAAGCCGAGGGAGATGGCACAGCCTCTATGGTGATTTCTGGAAATACAGCGGAGGGAGATAATTGGTTTGGGTTCAAATCTGACAACAGCGCCACCAACAAACCACAACTGGTGGTAACGGTAGCTGCTGGCAATACCGCACCTACGGCTTCTCTTGTGGCTATTTCCGGGGCAGGTGAAGTAGGTGCTACACTAACAGGGACATACACCTATGCCGACGCTAACAGCGATGCTGAAAGCGGCACGACTTACAAGTGGTACAGGGGAGTTGCTGATGTTTGCTTGGCACCCGTTGCTATTGCTGGTGCTACACAAACCACCTACACCCTTCAGCCTGAAGATGAAGGCAAGTACATTACTTTTGAGGTAACACCCAGCGACGGTACTGATGCAGGAAGTGCTATGGTGAGTGATAGACTCGGCCCTGTTGTCCAAACTGTTTTGCTGGGCTCCAGCCCTACCATCTCTTTCTCGAACGAGGTTGGGTTTGATGACAATATTGCCCAGGATGGCGAGGGAGGATCTGTCGTGATCAGCGACCTCAACCTGCAGGTAATGCCTATCAATAGCTCCGGCGTGAAGCTTATAGGACAACCTATCCAATACCACGACAACACGCAATCAGGCTGGTCGGGTTACCCGGCTATCATTACATATGGCGACACAGATGCCCATTTCGGGTGGTCGATTAAATCGGACAACGGAACTGCATTCTCTTTGGTCGCCGTAGATTTTCACGACTGGGGGGGCTATACAGGCGACACATTTGTTGCGGAGGCTTTTTTGGACGCCGCTTCAAAGGGAACAATAACATTTACGGGAAACCTGGACGGAAGCTATATTGCGTTGACTAACTCCGGTGCCTTGTCGTCGATATTTGCCAATGTTGATGAAGTCAGAATTTACATGCAGGGTGGGGACAATTCATGGCCCTCATTAAACAATATTCAAGTTTCCACGCCGGTGCTTACAGGTCCACCTACCGTATCTTCTACGGCTCAAACGGACTTGACATCAACCTCGGCTACACTTGGAGGAAACGTTACCGCCAATGGAGGCCTTGCTGTGACGGAAAGAGGTGTCGTTTATGCCACCTCAGCAGAGCCTACCATTGCTAATACGAAAGTGGAGATTGGCTCGGGCACGGGCGCCTTCTCTCAAAGTGTAACCGGACTGGAAGTGAACACCACTTACTATTTCCGTGCTTACGCCATCAATTCATTGGGCACAAGCTATGGAAATGAATTGAGCTTTAGTACCCCAAAAATTGCTCAGACAATCAGTTTTGACCCTATCAGCGAAAAAACATGGGGCGACGAGCCATTTACAGTAGGTAGCGAAAGAACAGATCAAAACCAGGTAATAACTTATGTAGCCACCGATCCTTCCATAGTGACAATAGTGGGCAATCAGGCTACCATTAAAAAGGGCGGTAGCACAACGATTACCGCATCTCAGGCAGGAGATGACACGTATGCGTCGGCCGTAGCTGTGGAGCAAACCCTTACAGTGAACAAAAAGGCTTTGACCGTCACAGCGGAAGACAAAACCAAAGAATATGGTGCGGCTGACCCTGCTAACACGGTAACCTACGCAGGCTTCATTAGTGGCGAAGATGCTACAGATCTTGGCGGTACACTATCGTTCAGCAGAACACCAGGAGAGGATGTAGCTGCTTATGCAATTACTCCCTCTGGCCTTACCTCGGGCAACTACGCTATCAGTTTTGCGGATGGCGAACTGGAGATTACCAAAAAGGCCTTGACCGTTACAGCCGAAGACAAAACGAAGGAGTTTGGTGCGGCAGACCCTGTGTACACAGCGGCTTATACAGGCTTTATCACTGGCGAAGATGTTACAGACCTGGGTGGCACACTTTCGTTCAACAGAACGGCTGGCGAGTTTGTAAACACTTATGCTATCACCCCTTTAGGTCTCACTTCAGCCAACTATGCGATCAGCTTTGTGGGCGGTGAGCTAGAGATCACCAAAAAAGTACTTACCGTAACGGCAGAAAACAAGACCAAAGCATACGGTGAAGTTGACCCAGCCAACACTGTGACCTATTCTGGGTTTGCCTCAGGTGAAGATGAAACTGACCTTGGTGGCACACTGTCGTTCAGCAGAACACCAGGCGAGGGTGCAGGTACTTACGCCATTACACCGGCTGGCTTTACTTCAGACGATTATGCCATCAGCTTTGTGGCTGGTGACCTGGAAATTACCAAAAGGGCTTTGACCGTCACAGCGGAAGACAAAACCAAAGAATATGGTGCGGCTGACCCTGCTAACACGGTAACCTACGCAGGCTTCATTAGTGGCGAAGATGCTACAGATCTTGGCGGTACACTATCGTTCAGCAGAACACCAGGAGAGGATGTAGCTGCTTATGCAATTACTCCCTCTGGCCTTACCTCGGGCAACTACGCTATCAGTTTTGCGGATGGCGAACTGGAGATTACCAAAAAGGCCTTGACCGTTACAGCCGAAGACAAAACGAAGGAGTTTGGTGCGGCAGACCCTGTGTACACAGCGGCTTATACAGGCTTTATCACTGGCGAAGATGTTACAGACCTGGGTGGCACACTTTCGTTCAACAGAACGGCTGGCGAGTTTGTAAACACTTATGCTATCACCCCTTTAGGTCTCACTTCAGCCAACTATGCGATCAGCTTTGTGGGCGGTGAGCTAGAGATCACCAAAAAAGTACTTACCGTAACGGCAGAAAACAAGACCAAAGCATACGGTGAAGTTGACCCAGCCAACACTGTGACCTATTCTGGGTTTGCCTCAGGTGAAGATGAAACTGACCTTGGTGGCACACTGTCGTTCAGCAGAACACCAGGCGAGGGTGCAGGTACTTACGCCATTACACCGGCTGGCTTTACTTCAGACGATTATGCCATCAGCTTTGTGGCTGGTGACCTGGAAATTACCAAAAGGGCTTTGACCGTCACAGCGGAAGACAAAACCAAAGAATATGGTGCGGCTGACCCTGCTAACACGGTAACCTACGCAGGCTTCATTAGTGGCGAAGATGCTACAGATCTTGGCGGTACACTATCGTTCAGCAGAACAGCAGGAGAGGATGTAGCCGCTTATGCAATTACTCCCTCTGGTCTTACCTCGGGCAACTACGCTATCAGTTTTGCGGCTGGTGAACTGGAGATAACGAAGAAGGGCTTGACCGTGACAGCCGAAGACAAAACGAAGGAGTTTGGTGCGGCAGACCCTGTGTACACAGCTGCTTATGCAGGCTTTATCACTGGCGAAGATGTTACAGACCTGGGTGGCACACTTTCGTTCAACAGAACGGCTGGCGAGTTTGTAAACACCTATGCTATCACCCCTTCAGGTCTCACTTCAGCCAACTATGCGATCAGCTTTGTGGGCGGTGAGCTAGAGATCACCAAAAAAGTACTTACCGTAACGGCAGAAAACAAGACCAAAGCATACGGTGAAGTTGACCCAGCCAACACTGTGACCTATTCTGGGTTTGCCTCAGGTGAAGATGAAACTGACCTTGGTGGCACACTGTCGTTCAGCAGAACACCAGGCGAGGGTGCAGGTACTTACGCCATTACACCGGCTGGCTTTACTTCAGACGATTATGCCATCAGCTTTGTGGCTGGTGACCTGGAAATTACCAAAAGGGCTTTGACCGTCACAGCGGAAGATAAGACCAAAGAATATGGTGCGGCTGACCCTGCTAACACGGTAACCTACGCAGGCTTCATTAGTGGCGAAGATGCTACAGATCTTGGCGGTACACTATCGTTCAGCAGAACAGCAGGAGAGGATGTAGCTGCTTATGCAATTACTCCCTCTGGTCTTACCTCGGGCAACTACGCTATCAGTTTTGTGGATGGTGAACTGGAGATCACGAAGAAGGCGCTGACCATCACAGCCGAAGACAAGACGAAGCAATATGGAGAGGCTGATCCCACTGCCACTGTAGCTTATCATGGTTTGGTTGAAGGCGATGACGCAACAGACTTTAGCGGTGTGCTGGCATTTACCAGAACTATCGGCGAAAATCCAGGCGTATATACAATAAGTCCTTCAGGTTTGACCTCCGGCAACTATACTGTGAGTTTTGCAGATGGCGAGCTTCAAATCACTCCAAGGCAACTCACGGTGCAAGACCCTGTTTTGACCAAAGCTAAGCTGCACGATGGTTTGACAACTGCTGAAGTACTTGCAGGTGCTCTTGTTGGCGTGGTTGATGGTGATGTTGTGGAACTTACCGCCGAAGCTGCCTATGATGATGCTAACGCAGGTGTAGACAAAACCATCACTGTTACATACACTATTGCCGGAGCAGATGCATTCAAATACCTTGTTCCAATAACCTTTGTAGTAACCGACGGTGAGATTATTGTAGATGTTGCGCCGGTATTTACCTCTGTTGGCAGCCCGTCAGTGAAAGAGAATGAAACAAATGTGCTCGTGGTTACTGCAACGGACGGCAACGAAGGAGCAACTATCACTTACAGCCTTTCAGGTGGCTGGGATATGGCGCTGTTCACTATTGACGCAATCACAGGTGAACTCACATTTAAATCAGCGCCGGATTTCGAACAACCGACCGATGCTAATGGAGACAATGTGTATGTGGTGCAGGTAACAGCCACCGACGGTGTCAACGTTACCAACCAAATCATAGAAATAACAATCACCAACGAAAATGACAGTGCGCCTGTAGTCCTGGCCGCACAGTCGTTCCAGGTGACAGAAACAGTGGCCAGCGGAACCTTGGTAGGCAAGGTAATGGGCCACGATTCAGACGAAGGCACCGAGCTTGAGGGATGGGCCATCGTGTCGGGAAATGATGATGGGATATTTGGCCTGTCAGCAGCCTCTGGCGACTTAGTGGTTGCAAACAGCGCTACACTCGCTATGCAAACAGCCACTTCCTACACACTCGTACTCACGGTCTCTGACGGCATTCACGTGAGCATTGAAACTGAAATCACCGTGCTTGTGAGCAGAGGGCAGCAGGCCAGCCTTGCGGCCGCAGCCGATAGCTATGAGATGAATGAAGATGAGGTGCTAGCAGTTGATGCTCCCGGTGTTTTGGTCAACGACGGCAACGTGGTTACGGCTGGACTGCAGGCAGTTCTGGTAGAGAATGTCTCTCATGGAAGCCTTGTGTTGAATGCTAACGGCTCATTCGTTTACACTCCCGATGCCAACTTCAATGGAACGGATGTGTTTAACTACAAAGTAGTGGAGGGTGAAATAGCCTCTGCGACAGTAAGTGTGACAGTTGAGGTTTTACCGGTAAACGATGCCCCACATGCAATTATCTTCAACAACGTGAACGTTGCCGAGGACGCTGCCCCGGGCTTCAAAGCCGCTGAATTTGACACAGAAGATATAGACAGCGACTCGCATACTTATGAGCTTGTGGACGGAGAGGGCGCAATCGACAATGAGAGCTTTATCATCGAAGGCAATAAACTGCTGACCAATGTACGCTTCGATATTGACGAAATCACTCTCCTTTCTGTGCGGGTGAGAACCACTGACCCGGCTGGGGCTTACCTGGAAAGAGTGTTCGGTGTTCAGATCGTTCCGGGCTTCCACTCCGATCTGGTGATCCCTTCAGCGTTTACTCCCAATAATGACAATGTAAACGATAGCTGGGAATTTGAGAATGCCAATTTCTACCGCAATATGTCGGTCAATATTTACAACCGCCAGGGCCGTTTAGTATTCAGCTCGGTGGGCTATCGCCAACCCTGGACAGGCCAGAGAAATGGAGTGTCGTTGCCACTTGATATGTACTACTATGTGATCGATCTCAACGATGGATCAGGGCGTGGGTACAAAAGCTATGTAATGATCCTTCAATAAAATGGTGTCGTGCAGCGGTCAGCATTGGTGCTGCACGATACCCCTTTCAATTCAACAAAGAAAAATATAAAAAGTCATGAAATTCAAACTACTCGCTCTAATAGCTGTGTTATCGCTTTGCGCAGGCAGGGCTTACTCACAAGGAGGAATATTCCTCAGTCAATATTATCAGAACTTGCCTGGCTTTAACCCAGGACTCACAGGAGCTACCGACTTCCTCGACATAAGAACCGGAACCCGCCAGCAGTGGGTCGGCTTTGACGGGGCGCCAAAAACCTATTTTGTTTCGGCGAATGGCGTCATTAAGCCAAAGGTAAATCCTTACAGAAAGAATTCACTCCGGACTAGTCAGCCTGAGGGCGCTGTCACGTCACATACCCCGGTTTCCAAGTTAAAATGGGGCCTCGGAGGTTATGTGCTGAAGCAGGAGCAAGGGCCATTTGACCAAATGCAGGCCATGCTCAATGTGGCCAGTCATATTGCTGTTACCGAGAGAACCTATTTGAGTATGGGGATTGCCAGTGGCATTTCCAATTACCGGGTAAACCTTTCGGAAGTGGTGGTGGCTGATCAAGTGAACGACGCTACTTACAACATGTTTATGGCCAATGGGTTCAACAACACCTATGCAAGTCTTAGCGCTGGTGTGGCACTGTACTCAGACTTGTACTATGTCGGTATCAGCTCGTTGCAGTTGTCACGAACTTTGCTGAGTGGCAACGACCTGTTAAATAAGGATGGAAACAATCGTATTTTTCACGCTGTTGGAGGCTACAGGCTATATTTTCAAAAATTTGATGTAGTGCCTAATATCAACGTCAGGTTCGAAACCAGCCAGCCTGTCGTGGTTGACCTAGGTGCCAGACTGCGCTACAATAAGCTAATTTCAGCCGGCCTTTCTTTCCGCAATGACCAGTCAATTATCGGTCTCCTGGGCGTTGACATCACCGACAAAATCAATTTTAGCTATTCGCTGGAATCGAGGATGGGTAATGCCTCAGACGTTAACAATGGCAGCCATGAAATAGTACTTGGCTTAAAACTTTACAATCATAACAGGTTTAGTCCTCTCTGGTAATCATGAAAACACTACAAATATTTAGTATCATCTTTTTGGCAGGTTCCACTGCTTTTGGCCAATACACTTTCGAAGGCGTAGAGAAACTTGCATCAACAATCAACTCAGAAGAGGAGGAAATCACTCCAATGCTGTCACCAGATGGCTCAAGATTATATTTTGTGCGAGCTGGGTTCGAGCGGAATATTGGCGGTTCGCAGGCTGGTCAGGATATTTGGTTTTCAGATAGAGCCTCAGATGGCGGCTGGACTGAGCCCTCTAATGCCCTTCCGGAAATTAACAACGGCGACAACAATGCAATGACTGGGTTCACAGCCAATGGAGACACCATCTTCTTGATTAATAATTATAGTTCTTTCCCAAGGCGTAAGATTGGGTTGTCGTACACCGTACTCAAAAACGGGAAGTGGACAACGCCAAAAGAGCAAGGAGTAGAGGTGAAAACGAAAAATGATTTTTATGGCATGTATGTCCACCGAAGTCAGCAGGTTACTATCGTTTCTATGATGGGAGACGAAGCAGTTGGTGAGGAAGATTTGTACGTTAGTTTGAGAAAGCCAGATGGTTCGTGGTCGGATGCTAAACATCTTGGATCGGTCATTAATAGTGCAGGTTTTGAAATCTCTCCCTTTTTGTCTGAAGATCAAACTACTCTTTTTTTTGCCAGCAATGGCCATGGAGGATTCGGGGATGCCGATATCTTTATGTCGTCCAGGCAGGATGACTCGTGGAGCAACTGGTCAGTTCCGGTAAACCTTGGTGACAAGGTCAATTCGGCAGCTTTCGATGCTTACTATTTTGAGCAAAATGGAAGCGCCTATTTTTCATCCAACCGGGATGGTGGAAAAGCAGATATATTCTTTATGAGTGCAACCAAACTACTGCCAATAGATGAAGAATTGCTGATAGCTGTGGCTGAAACAGAACCTGAAGAGATGGAAACCAAGATTCCGATTGACGAAGGTAGCTACGATGTCATTCCTGAGCCACTTTCGGTTTATTTCGGTTTTGATTCTTTTGTACTGTCAACTGAATCAAAGTCAGCAATCGAAAAAGTGGCAAAACTCCTTTCGGAGCAGGGTGCAATGAATATCGAAGTCAATGGCTATGCCGATCCAATTGGCAGCAGCGAATACAATCAAGTACTTTCGAAGCGAAGGGCTTTGGCCGTGAGTGATTATTTGACTAATGCGCTGGGAGTTGCTAAACCAAGATTGGTTATTGTGGAGGGAAAGGGAGAAGTGATTGGCGATGGTTTTGCCCAAACAACTCAACGAGCGTCAGAAGCCCGCAAGGTCGAAATAGTCTTTGTGCGAAACTCAGTGGCTGCACAATAGCAGGCTCTCCAATCGCAGTTCCGGAGATTTTTCTCCGGAACTGCGACAGATGGGCTACTTCAAGTCAGGTGTATAAAGCAACCTGTTCTCCTGGAAGTCATACAGCGTAAGTCTTCTAAGATCGTAATAAGCTTGCCAGTAGCTCTCAAGTGCACCGATGTAGGCACGCTTGGCATTGTCTTTTTCTGTTAGGGCAATATTCAGATTGGTGATATCTATCTTGCCTATTAAGTACCTGTTTTGGGCAACCTCGTACCGTTTTTGTGCCACCTGATCAGCCGTCTTTGTTATTTCCAGTGAGCTCAGCAGCATATCAAACTGCTTCGCTTGCGTGATGATTTCTTGCTCGAAATTCACTTCGTCCTGGGCAATGACGTAATCAGTTAGCCGTTGGTTTGCCAGGGCGGTTTGCAGTCTTGACTTATTTCTTCCCCAGTCCAAAATAGGCATATCAAAATTGATATTGACCCGTTGAAGTGAGTTAGGGTTGGCGTAAACATCGCTGAGGTAATCACCACGGTTGTTTAATCCGTAGGAAGCTGATAGGTTGACCTGAAATCGTTGCTTTCTTGCCTGTTCCACATCACGCTCTGCCTCCAGCCGTCGCCGCTCAAAGGCAATAAAGTCTGCTCTGTTTTGTTTTGCATAGGTCAATGCCTGCTCCACTGCGATTTCGAACTGCGGAATTACTTCTGGCATTACCAGTTCCACTTGTTGGTTGTCGTTGAGTCCTATGAAGGTTTTTAGTCTCAATATTGCATTCTCAAAATCGAGGCTTGCCTGCGCCACGTCCTGCCTTGAACGCAGTAACTGAAGCTCCACCTGAAGCAATTTGTCTTCTGATGTAGTGCCTATATTGAAGCGGCCTTTTTCAATCTGATAAATCGTGTCGTTGTTGGCAAGATTAAACTGCGCAATCTGAAGGTTGATCTGAGCATCGAGTACGCTAAAAAACCTGTCCACAGCCGTTCTGGAGATGAACTCCATTTGCTCCACGTACTCTCTTTTACTTTCTTCAAAACGGATTGGTTCAGTTCGCTTCTGCCATTTTAGCGAATTGAACGCAAAAATGGGTTGGAATACCGACAGTCTTAGGATATTGCTTGTCCACTGGGTGGTAGTTCGCTCGTAGTCCTGAAACTGATAAACATCGGAAAGAAGGTAAACAGTACCTCCAGTTAACCCCAGGGGCTGTGTCAGACCAAAGGATATGTTCGAATTGGTCTGTGTTCTGGGTTGAAAAATCAAACTGCCGTCATTTTGACGGGTTGCCAGAATATCTTTGCTAAAACTGGGTACATCTCCGCTAAGTCCAAGCTGGGGGTTGTAGTTGGTTTTAAAGTACCTGTATTGCCAGTATCGGTTTTCTTTGACTGTTTCCGCTTGTTTCGCCGAGGGAGATTGATCCTGCGACCGTTGAATAATGTCTCGTAGCGTCAGTTGCAACTTTTGTGCATCAACGGCGAGAGAAAAAAACAGAAAAACAAAAAAGAGTAGATAGCTTCTATTATTCATACCTGAGGGATGTTATCGGGTCTTGACTGGCAGCTTTTTGTGCCGGGGCTATTCCAAACACAAGGCCCACCGTGGCCGCTACACCGAACGAAACGATGACTGATGAAAAAGTGATAATAGTTGGGAAGTCTCCAAAGCTAGATATGCCCAGTGCAAGGCTAATGCCGAGGACAACCCCAACTATTCCCCCGCTTACACTGATCATCATGGCCTCGAACAAAAATTGAGTAACGATGTCAGTTTTCTGTGCTCCAATGGAAAGGCGAAGGCCAATTTCTTTGATTCTCTCCATAACGGACGCCAGCATGATGTTCATAATGCCAATGCCTCCAACCAGCAGCGAAATCCCCGCTATAGCTCCAAGCACAATATTGAAGATGTTTTGTGTTCGCTGCTGTTGTTTAAGAAGGAGCTCAGGAATGGTGATCTGATAATCGATCACTCCAAAATGGCGTCGCTCCAGCATTCTTGAGATTATTTCAGCAGTGGGCTGCATTAGAGCCGCATCTTTTACCTGCACCACCAACCGATCGATCTGGTGGTAATTGGCTGGTTGCTGCTCGCCGTTGTTTTCATTGTTATTATTTCTGGCGGCAGCTTTTAACATGGTGCTGGTGATCAGCTCCCGGTTTCTATACCGCATCAGGAAGGTTTTGATGGGCACATACACATCCATGTTATAGTCCCGTATACCTAGTTTACTGATGCTTTTCTCGGAAATAATCCTTTCGTCAAGCACACCTATTACCTCCAGCCACTGGTTGCCGACCTTGATTGTTTTTCCAACAGGGTCCTGTGTACTAAAGAACCTGGCCCGAATACTTTTGCCAATAATGCAAACAGGTAGCCCGCCTTTGATCTGCTCTTCAGAAAACATATTCCCTTCCTGAAGAGTGAAGCTGGTGAGTTCAAAATAAGCAGGCATTACGCCTACCAGCTTGGCAGATCTCCGAAACCCGTCCTTTATGATAACGGTCTCCATTATACACTCCGAGCTCATAGCAGCAATGTCAGGGATGGTTTCAAGAATAGCTTCTGCGTCTGCCATTCTCACACCAGGTGAAAATTTCTTTTTTTCCTCTCCGGCAGAAGTGGAGGTTTCATCTAATTTTTTCTCCTCCTGCTCCACTATGGGCTCAATAATGATGTTGTTAACGCCCACCATTTTGATCTGCTCAAGAATCTCCTTTTGGGCACCGTTTCCTATGGCAAGCATAGCGATCACTGCAGCCACGCCAAATATGATTCCCAGAGCAGTCAAAAGCGATCTTAACTGATTGGCCAATACTGCTTCCAGGGCAATCTGGAAGTTGGCCAGCATCCTTTTGTTTATCATATCAGTCAGGCTTTCTGGGTGAGCGTACTTCAGACGTTGTTTGACTTACTTCAGCTACCTCCTGGTTCCTTTCTTTGTTTCTTTTGCCATTCAGAGAGCTGAGCATGTTGATCTTTGACTCACCAGTTCCCTCAGGGAGGGATAGGTATACCTTTTCGTTGCCGGTAAGCCCCTGAAGCACAACAGCTTCATTTGAGTTGGTAATGCCCATTTCTATCTCTTGATTCGAGCCGTCGGCGAGAACAACATACTGAATCGAATCGTTGCGGGAATGGATGGCTTCAAGCGGCACAAAAACAGCCGAATCAAGCTCCTGTACCACTATATTGTTGCTGGTAGTCATTGCAGGCCGTAGCGATGGGTCGCTTTCATTTACTCTAACTGTAACCTCAAAAACCTTGGCGTCAGAGTTAGGGTTCTGCTGCCCCACATTGGCCACCTTAATCACCTCACCGGTAAGCCTTTTGTCAGGGTAGGCATCAAGGCCGACTTTCACCTTCTGACCAGGCTTCACCTTTCTGATGTCCACCTCATTGATAAAGGTAACCGAGATCATTTGAGTGAGGTCCGGGAGAGTAGCCACTACCGGATCCCACGGGCCAAATTGAGAGCCAGCAACACGCTTGTTTCCGCTCCAGTCCGAATAATAGATGACCATTCCATCTTGCGGAGCGAGAATAGTGAACTCTGTCAGTAACTCCTGAAGCGAGCGATAATCAGACTTCTCTTTTTTCAGTGTAGCCCCCACTTCCTGCATTTTTGCTACCGACTGTTCAATTTTTAGTTGATAGTTTTCCGTAGTTTGATCAAGCTCACGCTTGGCTTTCTGGACAGCAATTTCGTTTTGCTTTACAGTAGCTGGTGGTTCAAATTGAGATTGTTCAAGAATCAGCTCCTTTTCCTGCAGTACGTACTGTAGGTTGATTATTTTTTCTCTTTCAGTACGGAGTGTAATTGCGGAGTCTAATTTGGCCTGATCAAATTGCGATTGCGCCTTTTCGAGATTCGTGCCTGCATCAGACAACTTGGTGTGTACCTCCGATTTGTCGATAGAGGCAACAAATTCACCTTTCTTAACTACTGTCCCCTCGTCGACGATCCGTTCAATTTTAAGGTTGTATATCCGGTTGTTTTGCGCATGGCTGGGCCCAAGCACTCTTACCGAATTAAGTGCGCTCAGCTCACCGGTAGTGGTAACGTCAACAACGAATTTACCCTTACCAACATCCACCAGGATGTTCCTTCCATCGTCTGTTTGGCGCTGACTGAAAAGAAGGAGGGCAATGAGAATAACTAAAATAGAAGCAGGTAGAATGTATCTTTTTTTCATGATGGTTAAGTTCGATTAGCATACACAATTAACAGAAGTATGAATTTGCACAAAAATCATACTAAAAAAATCAAAAGAGGTAATTAACTTCTTTTATAACTCAAATTGCGGTACGGTTGGTATACTTTACAAAAAATTATTAGTTACAAATATACCTAACAATTTAGTTGATGCATTTACCTGACGACACTTTATTTAGCCGGAAGTCAAGTAATCGCTCGTGTTTTTAGGTTATTTTGGCTATTTCAAGCTAATCGTTGGCAGTTATTGGGCGCATCTTACTATCTTAGTGCACGCAAAAAGCTTTTTATGTCGTCTCATATTCTTATCTCCAGTCTCGAATTCAATCAGAAAAAAATAGAATCATTGCTGGCGGATCTCACAATTGATGAAACACTGGCGTTCACTCACGACAACATCAACAATATCCATTGGATCGTGGGCCATATTGCTTCTCAAAGAGATACTTTGCTGGAAGACCTGACAGGCGAGATGACTTTTCCGCAGGAACTCAAGCAGTACTATGGCAAGGCTGGCGATCCCCGAAAAATGCCGAAGACTATTGACTGGTTGAAGTGCCTTGATATTCTCAAGGAACAGTTCAATGACATCTCCGCCTGGGTTTTAGAATGGGATAGCCAGGGACGCCTCGATAGAGAAAAGGGTGATGTGATAGTAAAATACCTTAGCCACGAGGCATATCACATTGGGCAGGTAAGCCTGATTAGGAAGATGCTCGGTAAGACTGCGGCTAAATAGCTGCAAAGTCTATTCGCAACAAGTCCCCTAAGCTTTGTGGGCCGTAGAAATAGTCAAGATCTGACTTTGCACAAGACTGGGTTATTTGCTATTAGTAATATCCACAAAGACTGTCAACCTGCATTCCTCACCGTTGAGCGTAACCTGTTCAACCGAAAAAAGTATCAATCTTTTTTGTCCTCGTTTTGTGCTGATTGAGAGTTTGCTTTCTCTGGACTTTGATGGATCACCCTTTCGGCTAAATATTTTTCTGATTTCGGCCAGGGGCACACTATTGAGTGTTAAAATAGGCTTGCCTGTATATTCTTCGTAGCTGTAGCCAAGCAATTCCTCAGCACTCTTGTTGATTTCGAGACAAATGGCGTCTTTGTTGCTTGTAATGCATAGCGCTACTGGGCTTGCATGGAAGGCGTCTAAAAACCTTTCTTCACTGTCACGCAAGTGCTTTTTGATATTGCTTAGTTCAGTCCTGTCGCTGATGGTGAGAAAATAAACCAGGTTTCCCTCACGGTCTGCAAATGAGCCGCCATTGTACCTGAAAATTTTTGCCCAGCGATTTTTAATGCTTCGCACTCTAACTTCCAGCCCATCCACATTTTCATTGTTCAACAGCCTCGGTAGTGGCCATTTGCTGACGGGTAAATACTTTCCATTTAGCTGCTCCACCTTAAAGTACTTCAGCAATTCTGTGAAGCTTTTGGGAGGACTTTGCAAAGAACTGAAGTCATGCATTTTTGATGCTGCTGTGTTCCAGTAGAGAAGCCTGCCCCCTTTGTCGGCAACTACCAAACCTTCCGATATATTATCAATGATACTTTTTAGGCGACTTTCGCTATTGAGAAGTGCTTGAAAATTGTTCCGACGCAGAGTAATATCAACTACCGACCCGCTAAGCTTTTCTATTCCGGTTTCGGGGCTCTTCACATAAATTCCTTTTAGCGCAAGCCAATGGACGGATTGGTCAGGCCAAATTACCCTTACCTCAAAGTCGAAGGAGCCATCTGCTTTGGCCGCTTCGAAAATTTCTTTGGCAGCCGACCGATCTTTCACGTGGATATGCTGGAGCAAAGTCGGTAAGTCCCATTGAGCAGCTTGCTCCTTGTATCCAAAAATTTGATCATGAATTCTACTCCTTATCGACTTGCCAGATGTAAGATCAATTTCCCAAACACCTATCTTCGAGTTTTCAATGGCATTGGAGTACAGCTCTGTAAATTGATTGTCCTCTCCATTAGAGTTTTCTGTTTCTATAACCTCTTTAATATTGTCCACAATGCCTCCTATAGATGGATCATTCAGCAGGTTTACGGCGGTCGAATCGTATACGTGGTAGCTACCGTCTTTGTGCAAAATTCTTGAACGATGACCTTTTACCGGAATGCCTGGATTAAGGATCACTTTCTCCATTATTTTTTGATTGGCAAGGAGATCATCCGGATGTACATTTGTGTATAGGTCAAGTTGCATTGTCTCCTCTGGAGTGTATCCCAGCACTTTCTCGATGGATGGCGATACGTAAATTGGTTTGCCCTCTGCTGAGAATACGATAACGGCGTCAGTACTACTTTCCAAAAGGGCCCGGAAGTTCATTTGGGGCTTAGGAGGCTCACTGTTGTCAGCATCCTTTTCATTAATCAAGTAAAGAAAAGCACCAATTAAATTTCCCTTTCTGTCAAGTGCTGGCTCAAGACGCATACTATAGTTAGTGTCTTCGATACGAATATTGTTTATCGTATCTTGATCCTTAAATACCTGTTCAAAAAGAGCAAACATCTCTTCCTTATCTTTTAAAAAAAGTGAATTGATAATTGAAAGTCCTCTTCTCGGTAGTGTGCCTGTAATCTGTGAAAAAGCGCTCTCAAAGTGGGGGTTGAACTTCTGAATCGCATAATCCTTGTCTATCAGCACTACTCCATGATAGGCATTGGATATGGAAGTCTTGATGTTTTCATTAGGTGCTGTTTTTTTACCGGCATCGGTGGCCGTTCCCCTGTTTCTTTTCATGCAAGCTGAATTTACAAAAAAAAGGCTGTTTTAGTGAAATACACTAAAGTCAACTACTGTAGTTAATAACGTATAAATAATAGCTGGCGAAAAAGAAAGCAGGCTGATTTTTATTTCCCGCTGTCGTCTGAATTAACAACGCAATATCAGCGATGGGTCTTTTAATTGCGCCATGTTTTTTTAATATTTTTTAACAATTGGCATTTCATCTAAACTTGACAAAAACTTTAGGCTTTTATAAAATTGCCACCGTTTCCGGGAATTCTTCGGAACTGTACTCAAAAGCTGGTAGTTGTTGAAAACTTCTTAATTGTTTTTTTAAGATAGAAAAATCATGTCAATAGTTGTTGAGAACCTGACCAAGAAATATGGAGAGCAGAAGGCAGTTAATGATATCTCCTTCAAAATTAACACCGGCGAGGTAGTTGGTTTTCTGGGGCCAAATGGAGCAGGAAAAAGCACCACCATGAAAATGATTACCTGCTACATGGCACCAACGAGTGGGGATGTCAGGCTGGACGAGTTGAGCATCCTTAATGAGCAGGAGGACATAAAGAAGAAGATCGGTTATTTGCCTGAAAACAATCCACTCTACACTGATATGGCGATTGTGGACTATCTGCGGTTTTGTGCCGAAATACAGGGAGTGAGCAAGGAAAAAATACCGTCCAGAATAGGTGATATGATAGACATGTGTGGCCTGGAAAGAGAGCGCCACAAGAAAATCAACGAACTTTCTAAGGGATACCGGCAGCGGGTTGGGCTTGCGCAGGCCATGATTCACGACCCTGAGATTTTGATACTGGATGAGCCAACCACAGGCCTTGACCCTAACCAAATCATAGAGATCAGAAAGTTGATTAAAAAACTGGGGAAGGAGAAAACGGTGATCCTTAGCTCTCATATCCTTTCGGAAGTAGAAGCTACCTGTGACCGTATCCTGATTATTAACAGGGGGAGGATTGTGGCCGACGGCACCTCAGATACATTAAGAAGCCAGGCAGAGGGCAAGGAATTGCTTACCGTTAAAATTGAAGCCGCCGATGCGGATGTGAAAAAGGCGCTGCTTGGGTTGGCTTCGGTAGAAACTGTTGAGCCTGTGGACGGGAAAGCCGGTTTCTTCTCAGTTCGGAGTAAGCCGGAAGTTTCGTCCCGAAAAGAGGTGTTTGACCTGTGTGTATCAAAAAAGTGGTACCTACTGGAAATGACAGGCCATGAAACCAAACTGGAAGATGTGTTTAGAGAATTAACCAACTAAGCCCATACACCGCAATACTAAATTGCGGTAAGGCCGACAAACACAATTGACTTTACATCTCTGAAACCAAATATCGATTTATTAACTAGCAACAACGACTGATATGAACAAGATTTGGATCATTGCCAGAAGAGAGTTGGCTTCCTATTTTGATTCTTTGATTGCCTACGTAATGATCATCATCTTCCTTGGCATGAGCGGGTTCTTTACCTGGCTTTTTGGGAGTAATATATTTATGATCAACCAGGCCAGCTTAAAAGTGTTCTTCGGAATTTCGTTCTGGACCTTATTCTTCTTTATCCCGGCCATCACCATGAGAACCCTGGCAGAAGAAAATAAAAGCGGAACCATTGAGCTCCTGTCGACCAAGGCCGTGTCCGATTTCCAAATTGTTGTAGGTAAATTTCTCGGCTGCCTGCTGCTGGTGGCCATCGCCCTGCTGTGCACGCTACCTTACTACATAACTGTGTCGCAGCTGGGTAATGTGGACCATGGCGGCATTATCGGAGGCTACCTTGGGCTCATTTTGCTATCGGCAGCCTACATCGGTATCGGGCTATTTGCCAGCAGCACCACAAGCAATCAGATCGTGGCTTTTCTAATGGCGCTTTTTATTGGAATTTTCTTTCAGATCTTATTCGATGTGCTTGGATCCAGTTTTAGGGGTGCTGCAGGTGGAATATTCTATTACCTGAGCATGCAAACCCATTTCGATTCTATGAGCAGAGGAGTAATCGATTCTCGTGATTTGATCTACTTTGGCTCTCTTATAGCTATCTCTTTATTGCTATCCCAGGCAATGCTTTCACGTCGCAATTGGCAATCTTAAACAACTACTGACATGAGGGGAAGAAACGTAATTATTCAATTGGCTATAGTGACTGGCATTCTTGTGGTAGTCAACTTGCTGTCGAGTAAACTATATTTCAGGGGCGATTTTACCGAAGACCAGCGATACACACTCAGCACGGCCACCAAAGACATATTGGAGGATTTGCCTGAAGTGGTCACTGTGAAAGCCTATTTTTCGGAAGACTTACCCACACAGTTGGTAAGCACCCGTCAGGACTTTGAAGATTTGCTGTTGGAATACGAGAACAGGTCGGACGGCTATCTGGTCTACGAGTTTTTGAACCCAAACGAGAATGAGCAGAAGGAGCAGGAAGCGCAACAAGCCGGTGTGAATCCGGTAATGGTCAATGTGCGGGAAAAGGATCAGATGAAACAAATGAGGGCTTATCTCGGCGCCATTATCCAGATGGGCGACCGCAAGGAGATCATTCCTTTGATACAGCCAGGAGCGGCCATGGAATATGCGCTCACCACTGCGATTAAAAAGATTGCCATAGCGGACAAACCTAAGATTGGTTTGATACAGGGGCATGGAGAGGCACCTTTGGAGGAAATGATTGAGCTATACCAACAGTTGTCGGTGCTTTATCAAATTGAATCATTCGCTCTTTCCGATTCTGCCACAGTTCCTCAGTACTACAGGTCGCTGGCCTGGATCAATCCGAAGGATACCATTCCTCAGGCGGACTTTGCGAAGCTCGACAAATACCTGGCCAGCGGAGGCACCATGTTCGTGGCCTACAGCAACCTGAACGGCGACTTAAGCCAGGCATATTTGTCGGCTGCTAACGACATCGGCGTAAGCAGCTGGCTTTCAAGGCTGGGCATTCAAATGGGAAGGGAGTTTGTGGTAGATGCGGAGAATGCGCCGGTCTCAGTACGGCAGCAAATGGGGCAGTTTACAATGAACCGGCAAATTGCCTTTCCTTACTTTCCTATCATTAAAAACTTCTCCGACCATCCTGCTTCCAAAGGACTTGAATCAGTCTTTCTGCCTTTTGCCAGCACGATTAACTTTACTAAGACTGATACCACCTTTCGTTCAACCAGCCTACTCATGACTTCCGAGCTTTCCGGCCTGGTTAGTCCGCCGACTACTGTCGACATACAAAGACAGTGGACGGAGAATGATTTTCAAAACAGCTCGCTGCCAGTGGCAATGGCTGTTGAAGGCCCCCTGAGTGGTACTGCATCTTCGAAAATGGTGGTAGTGTCGAATGGTCAATTTATTATCAATGGGCCGCAAGGGCAGCAGCAACAGCTCAATGCCGACAATGTGAGCTTTGCTTCCAATGCCATCGACTGGCTGTCGGACGACACGGGTTTGATTGACCTTCGAACCAAGGGAGTAACGGCCAGGCCACTGGTTCAGCTGGAGGATAGCACAAAGGAGCTTCTAAAATATGGCAATGTGCTGCTTCCAATACTGCTGCTGCTCATTTATGCTTTTGTGCGGAAGCAAAGAAACAACCGCAAGCGGCAACAGTGGGCAGCCGGCAATTATTAGATTCATTGAGTAGTATTTGTTCGTAAAGCGGAAAAATCACACGAATTATGAAAAGTACATTGAAACTATTGGGTGTTCTTGGGATACTCATTGCTCTTTACTTTGTGGTTCAGTTCACAACAGACAGGGGTAGAAGTAAGTCGTTTAGGTCGGAGCTGGTCAAGATTGATACTGCTGCCGTAACAAAACTGCAGATCGAAGCCAACGGTGAGCAGCTCGTGGTAGAAAAGGGGGAGAACCAGTGGAGAGTGAATACAACAGCAGGAAAGAATGTGGCCGCAACGTCTTCGAGCGTTAAAGGTATTTTGAATAGCCTGATGTCAGTGAAGCCAAGCAGGCTGGTAGCCAAAGATGAGTCGAAGTGGAAAGACTATCAGGTCGATAGTGCAGGTACGAGGGTAGAAGTTTTTGAGGGAGGGGAGAAAACACTTGACCTGGTTGTGGGGAGGTTCAATATGGAAGGGCAGCGGCAGTTCAGTACCTACGTCAGGTTGTTTGAGGATCCGGAAGTTTACTCAGCGGCAAACTTTATGGGTGCCAGTCTTTCGACCAATTCTGCCTCGTATCGCAACCAGCAGCTGGCAAGGTTTACCAAAGATAGTGTCTATCAGGTGACCTTTGAGTATCCGGATTCAGCCTTCACGCTTAGTAAAGCGGATGGCAAATGGTTATTAGACGGCCAACCTGCCGACTCAGCCAACACAGCCAAATACCTGCAGGGCATTGCCTACCTGTCCAATAGAAACTTTGCTGATGATTTTAACCCGGTTGGAAGCCCGCTGTTTAGCGTGACTTACCTTGTTAAAAGTGGTAATCCGCTTAAACTGGAGGGCTACCTGCCCAATGGTGAGTTGGTGGTGCATTCGGATTTCAATGCTGAGGAGTACTTTAAGGATGCCGGCTTGAAGGACAAAATATTCAAAGGGTCGACGTATTTTTTGAGTGAGGAGGAGTAGGGCTGGGTTTTAGCCACCGGTACCAGATGGTACTGCATCCTGCTGATGCACGCCCTTGTATTTCACTTGCCTGGTGTAGGTATCAATAGTGTCTTTGGAGGCTTGATCGATGTGGTAGTACTCATAAGTCACGTCTACGTCCAACTCGTATTTCCTTTCGGACTTTTTCGTGCCTTTGATAGAGCCCTCTTTCAAAGCAACGTTCGAAGTGTATCCGCAGTAACAATAATAGAGAAAAAGCGTTTTCAAATCCTTTAGCTCTTCACCAGCATACTCAAAGCTTTCACCCGGGTTTTCCAACTCCACGAAAAAATCTTCTGAGTACTCATCGTCTGCTATGGCTTTGTCATCTTCCCTGGTGTAATGACGATGGAAAACAACATTATCGCCTGAAAAGGCAAAGGGAAATTCACCAGTGAGTTTGGCGTCAACGAAGAAGTCAAGGCTCTCTTCTGCCGGATTGATACCTTCATCTTGTCCGCAGCTTAAGAAAATGAAAACATAGAAAATGGCTAATACTCCAGAAGCTCGCATAAGTTTGTCTTTTTTTTAAAGACATCACTAGGGCGGACTTAGTTGGAAGGGATGAAGTCAATACCTCCAAAATAGCCGATCCCAGACTGTCTTGAACAGTCGAAATGGTTCTTTACCGAGGTTGTTGGTTTTTGTTTGAAGGAAATCCTCAATTTCCGGTATGTTGGTGATGAAAAGTGGCGACAATTCAGCGACTTTTCCATCTTCTGTGTAGAGCAAAAGGCCGAACTTAGCCAGGAAGTTTAATGGAACTACTTGCTTTTTGAATCCCTTAAGCTGACTGTAGTTAAAGGTTTTCTCTTTGCCCCAGAACGGATACTTTATGGTGACCTTTTCCTCGTCAAGAGTGATTTTTGCCAGAATCGGATAGAGGGATGAGAAAACCTGATAGTTGGCCAGCAGCATGATGAGAAGAACGGCAAGTGTTGGACCCGTCGAAGTATAGTCTTTCGCCAGTGATACCATAAAGCTCATCGCTACGATCACCAGCGGGGCTATCAGGAGAGTCATTTTCATCCAAATAACTTTGAAAGTGTCCCGCTTTACATCCATTACCAATTAAGTTTTTCTCTTATAAATGACGTTAGACTTTCTGCCATCTTTTTGTTGTCAGCCACTCTAGGGTGCCCTCCTTTTTCGATGAAGGGAAAGAAATGGGTATAGATCAACGAGTCGCCCAGCCCGTCGACAGCCTCCTGCACATAGCCTGGCCATGCTGAGCCCTCTTTGGTGGCATCCATGCTGCCCAGCGCACAAATGATGGGTGTGTCGGGGTACACGTTTCTGACCATGCTGATAAACTCCTGGTAAGAGGCAATTATCTTTTCTTCGCTCGGGGCTGTTTCTCCCAGTCGGAGACTGAAGGAAGGCTGCTCAGGCATATTGACCAACCAGGAATCATTTTGAAAGAGGTTAACCACAACCAGATCGGGTGTTATTCTTGAAAAGTCCCATCTGCTTGCCGAGTCTTTTGGGTTTAGCCTGGGAAAAACCTCGGGCATGATAATAGTGGGATCCCAACTGATCATAATGCCAATGCCGCTGCGGCAAGTGCAAAGGTAGTCCGCATTGAAATTTCGAGCGGTTAGCGCTCCGTATGTTGGGTAGTTGTTCGTATAAACGCTGTCAGGCGAATCGCCACCTGTCAGATCTTCGATGGCATAACCAGCTGTGATGGAGTTGCCAATGAACTCTATCGTTCTCGAATTTTCAGGCGTTGGCAGCAGCTCGCCCGTAACTTCAAACCCGTGAATGGTGGTGCTTCCTTTGTCCCATTCATTTCTTTTGATGAGCGAAATGGTATGCTCTCCCTCTTCCAGGTCTTTGGCGAGTGTGTACCACTTTGTTGCGCTGTCTAGCCTGATATACCTGATACTGTCTTTGTCGATGACAATATTGAAGTAGTTGTCGCCTCGTTCGTCTGCAAGCTCGACCCTCAGGCCCGTGCCGTTAATAGTCAATGTTGCCTCCGAGCCCGACCAGAATAGAACAGGTGCCTTGGGGTTCCCAAAATCGATTCGGCCGGTGTAGTTGATTTGCTGATTGTCGGCCTCCAGCTTAAGCTTTTCCAGCTGAGAGCAACCCGTTAAAATCGAAATTATCAACAGGAGAGGTAGGACTAGGTGGTTTTTCATCGCATGCTTTTTAACTCAATGAAGAAGGCAGACAGGGCATTGCTTCCATGCCCATATATTTACCCATGGCATGTCAGTAAAATGCCAGTATAAACTTCTAAAAATATTGGCAGATAAAATAATCGATTTTACCATAAGCAAAGCGTTTCCATCCTGGGCTATTTCTTAAACAAAAAATATACTGCTGCTACCAGGCAAGCAAACCCGGCCAGGTGGTTCCACCGAAGCGTCTCGGTTTTGAAAACAAGCAAGGTGAAGACGGTAAACACAATTAGTGTGATCACCTCCTGAATGACTTTGAGCTGCACGAGCGAAAAAGGGCCTCCGTTTTCCCGGAAGCCGATTCGGTTGGCAGGTACCTGAAACATGTATTCAAATAAGGCAATGCCCCAGCTAATCAAAACTATAGAAACAAGGCCAAGGCTTTCGAACCACTTCAGCTCCCTGAATTTGAGGTGGCCATACCAGGCAAGTGTCATGAATACGTTGGAAGTAATGAGCAGAAGGATGGTGTAAACCGCTTTCATACGTGAAGATTAAGCGGTAAATATACTGAAAGGGCTAATTCAATATAACGATGGATGCATTTAGCAAGGCTGCAAAGGAAACCCAAATAAGGTAGGGAACCAGTAGCCAGGCAGCAGTTTTGCTAATGAGGTAAAACCGATTGATAGAAAGCAGGATGGCAACCCAAAGCACCACAATTTCAACCAATGCAGCAGTAGGGTTTCTCAGACCAAAAAACAAAACAGACCAGAGACTATTTAGAAGCAACTGTCCCACGAACAGGCCCAATGCGAGTTTTACTCCAATTGACTCTTTTGCCCTGGACCAAACAATCCCCGCCGCCACGCCCATCATTGCGTAAAGCAGCGTCCACACAGGGGCAAACAACCAATTGGGCGGATTAAAAGGCGGCTTGTTTAGGGTGGTGTACCAGGTAGATACCGATGATGAGGTTGCAATACCGGAGAGGGCACCCACCGCCAAACAAACGATGACTGAAGCTGCGATCCTGATAATAATTGTTTTGTTACTAGCCATCTTGTTATAACCCTCAATTGGCTAATAAGTTTGGTGATCTATTTTTTGTAAGGTACCAGATCCGATTTAATAGTCACTTCAATTTCCTCGGCTATGTTTTGAAACACGATCTGAGGAATTTCGATGTCGTGATCCACTAATTTGACCATGAAAACTGACTCAAGACGAACGACGCTTCCTTCGACGAAGAGTTTTGCTGGTAATGATCTTTCTTGTGGCACACCATGTATGTCTAGTGCGCCCTTGGCAGTCACCTCATAAATCCCATTTTTGGTAAAATCAAAATTGCCAACGATCGATCCTTTGAAAGCGCCATAGGGATGCTTTTCACTCTCCAAATAGTTTTCGTTGAAGTGCTCTTTCATCAAGTCTTTGGCGAACTCGAAAGTTTTGATTGGCACTCTGAAGGAGAAGGACTTCTCTGCAACATTGATCAAGCCCTGAGCCGAAGTGGTAGTCGCTGTGATGTCTTCTATCAGTGCGTCGGAGAAGAAGCGGACGTTGGAGCTTTCCAGCATATAAATCTGAGCTCTGGCAGTTCCTGCATATACGAAAAGGGCGAGGAGTACTGCAAAGGTTAATTTCGATGTCTTTTTCATTCCATTCTCGATTTTTTGGACAGTGTAAACTCTCTCGTGACATTAAACCCAAAATGTATGCCACCATTGCCCCATGTGTCGGTGTTTTCAGCAATGAAGCCTTTTTCCATCATGGCCAAAGAGTTGGTGAGGTGCAGCTGGAAGACGTGTCCACCTGTTTCGATGTCGAAACCGATAGAGAAGGAGTCGTTGTAGTTAGCTACGTTAGGGGCATTTTTGTCAGCTACCCTCAGAATGTATTCACCATTTAAGGCGGTTCTGCGGGAAAGTTTGATCCGGCCTCCGAAGCCAACAGCAGGGATATCATTGAGGTCGGTGGTACCCTCTACCAGATTGAAATGCACCCAGGTAGGCACGACCTCAAATGAGAACCTGTCGCTGAATTTGCGGGCAAGCACAAGCTGATGCACAAAGGCTATGCGTGAGCTAAAGTAATTGGTGCGGTCGGGAAACTCCCACCTCAAACCATTTACAGACATATTACTGACCCAAACGGCGCTAAGTGGCATTACTTTCTTGCCAGTCGACTGGCGGAGGATGGCTGCCTTCACAAAGCCATCGTAGGTCTTTTCGTAGGTTGAGCGCCCCACACCAACCATGAGCCATTTGGTGAGCCCAAAGTCGAAACCAAATCGAACCGATGACTGGTCAAGGCCCCACAGGTTGTAGGCGCCCCCGTTGAGCGGGCCAAAACGATGCGAGATTCTGAACTCCATTGCGCCGGGGGCTACTCTTTCGGGCGAATGAAGGTTGATGACCCTGGAGGATTTGAAAGTGGCTGTGGTATAGTCGATGGTTTCGCTTTCCATCGAGTTGAGCAGGTCATCCAGGTCTTGTGCAAGTGATGGTGCAATGGCAAAGGCAACCAAAAGGGTAAAAATTGAAAGTCTCTTCATGGTTCGGTGTTAATTATTAAGGGTTCCTTCCGCAATCCATTGCTCTATCAGGCTGATTTGGCAGGAGGAAAGCTTGCTGCTCCCCTGAGGCATTTGGGGGTAGCCGGAGTCGTGATTGACTACTCCTGCCAGGCTGCCATTATCGGCCCTTACTTTCACATTTTGATAGGAATCGAGCCTGACTCCCCCGCCTAGATTTGAGGATGCACTTGCCGAGTGGCAAGAAAGGCATCGAGCCGATAGTATCGGTTGGATGGAAGCCGAATAAGTAATGGCAGTTGATCCATCGCAGTTGGTGCCGCCTCCTGTTTCCTCGGGATAGAGGTCTTGTTCATTGTCCCACTTGCACGAGGCCAGGGCGAAACAAAGAAGCACTGGTAAAAACAGTTTTCGCATATAACGCTTTTTGGGTGAAGGGTTGACTGACGGTTTATCTACAAATAAGTAATATTCACACGACTTACTTATATGAAATACGAAGTAAATGTCGGGTTGGTGGCCTCCCCTAAAAAATTAATGCCATACCGGCAGATCCGATGGACACAAGAGGTCTTTTTCTGCTGAAACGTCATGCGAGCTAACCATCAGGCATTGGCAGGGACTAATCGAACCGCCAGCTTCCGGTTCCGAGACGATTAAATTCCTTGAAGAAACCTTAGTTTTTTTGAAAAGATTGAGAGAAAATATAATGCTTTTTTTCATACATTTATGAAGTAAACATCCACTTTCAGAGAGTTTTTTTCAATGAAAATCATCTTGTTTGTTTTCAGTCTCGCTATAAGCATTTCTGCAATTGCGCAAAATGATGTAAGGTTTGTGGCAGATCCAGGCCAGGCCAACACTCGATTTACGTCGCAAACTGGGCTCATCCGAGGGGGGCAAATCACCAAAAGCCAGGCGAGTCAGTTGTATTTGCCGACAGGTGAATACCTGGTTCACTGGAAAAGAAGTGAAATTAAGCAGTATGACAGAATTTTCACAGATGATGGCTGGATTCCTAGTAGCGTCCATTTGTGGGAAGGTTATGGCTCAGATGGTCAAGATCGTTTTATTGCAACAACAATTGACGGGAAGATCAACTCAATGAGGTGGTCTGAAAAGGAAGAGTATTTTCAGTTGATCCGTCTTGATTCTTCCATGTACCAGTTTTCTGCTAACAGCGGTAGTGATCTAAACCTCAACGTCAATTGCGATTTTGATCTGCACATGGATCCGGAAACCAAAGTTGGCAGTGTTGGAGGTCGGCTCGCTTACACAAGTTGCCAATTGATCGAGTTCCAAATCGTGAGTGATATGGCCTTAGGAAAGACAACAGAGCAATTTGTACAAGCAGAAGCGACTGTCCTTGAATGGTTTGCTATCGCTCAGACATATTTTATAAGTTTTGATATAGATTTTAGTCTGCGTTTAAAACAACTGGTGATGCCTACCAAGGAAAGCCCGTTTCCCAAAGCAAATGACCCAACGGTGTTGAGCTTCGGTGATCTGAATTTTCATCTCAGAAATTGGCTTGAAGAAAAAGAGATGTCAGCAGGTTTGTTCGATTTTACATTGGCATTCACTCAGTTTAACTACCCAACAGGCAACAACGTTGGACATATTTTTGCAGGGCCGGAGAATTCGCTAGGAATTATGATTGTCGAACAGCAAGCCTCGTTATCGAGCACTGTGCAAATTATTGTTCATGAGATTGGACATGGATTTGGGGCCAGCCATGACGCAACGACTGGTTATTTAATGTCACCTTTCCAAAGTGGAGGCTCCTGGAGTAGAAAAAGCAAGGATGAGATCAATGAATATATGTCGAGCCCTGACGTGTTGGCTCATTTTCAACAATGCCCAAGATTGGTTTTCTCAGCTGACATGATAGAAGAGAACGTGGTTTTGAATTGGGAAACAAGCTACGAATATCAGGTTAGCTACTACGTTCTTCATTTAGAGAGCACAGGTGTTCTTGCCACTATTCCAGCAATCGGCAAAGAAAATGAACCGGTCAGTTACCAGTTTGTCCATGAAAACCCTGGCAACGAAAGAAACATTTACCGAATCTATCAGTATTCAGTTTTTGATGAGCAGCTTGCGTCGGCTAATATTGCTGTTGACCTGTCGGGGGGGAAGGAACATGATGGAACTACCTATGGCCCCAACCCATTTAACGAACATTTGTATGTTGACCTGGCCGACCCGACAGATGGATTCATTATCTATGATATATCGGGCAGGATTTATTTCCAGGGACACTTATCGGAAACGTCATTTGAGTTGGCTACTGCCGTATGGAAGAAGGGGATATATTTTCTTAGGATCAACGACGAAGTCATTAAAGTAATTAAGGAGTAGTTGTTGCACTGTAGAATAGATGTGGCGGACTGAAAGCGGTTGTTGTCAGGCTCACTTCACTTTCTCCCCACCTATCCAAACACCTGAAATGCTCTTGCCGTTCTTAATATCCTCCAGTGGATTGGCATCCAATACCACAAAATCCGCCCAGTAGCCAGGCGCAAGCTTGCCAACATCTTTGAGATCGAGGCACTTGGCTGCATAGCTTGTAGCCGACACAATAATTTGCATGGGGCTTAGCCCGGCATCGGCCATCATGGCCATTTCCAGGTGTTCGAAGTAGCCCATAAAGCGGGTGGGGATGCCACTGTCGGTGCCGAAGGCAATGGTGACGCCGTTGTCGGAAAGCGTTTTCAAGTTGGCCATGGCAGTTGGTAGTTGTTGCTTGTAGGTTTGGGCGCTTTTGCTGTTTTTGATCTGCTGTTGTCTGGTTGGATCAAGCAGCGGCTGCACTGTAGCCTCACTAAATTCCTTCTGAAAGAAAGGGTCTGAAAAGAAGAAAGCCGTGTCTTCATAAACATAGGTTGAAAGCTCTCTGGTGAGGGTGGGGCAGTAGCACACTTTCTGTTCCTTCAGTAGCCCAATGAGCTCATCATCTACCGGGAGATCACGGACACTGTGAGCGAGGAAGTCGGAGCCAGCTGCCAATAGTTTTTTGGCGTCGTCCAGATAGTACATATGAGTGGCTATTTTGTAGCCAAGCTCATGAGAGCGGTTGATCACTGCCTTATAAACGTCTTCCGTCATTTTGGGGCTGCTGCCAAGGTTATCGTCGACCCTTATCTTCATAAAGTCAACGCCCATGCCGTCATTTTGATCAACTACGGCAACAGCTTCTTCCAGAGTATTGCCGGAAATTACCTCACCTGCTATGTACAAACGGGCTCTTTGCATGACCGCTGTATCTACGATTGCTCTCAACGAAACCGCTTCTTGCTTGTCGGCCCCCAGACTGACCACAGTGGTGACGCCGTATCTGGCAAAAAGGCTCAGGTTGTCGATCACATTTTGCTTTGAGTAGTGCCCACCTTTTATGCCTTTTACATCACCGACGTGGCCATGTGCATTGATAAGGCCTGGGATGATGGTCTTGCCCGAGAGGTCTTTCACTATGGTGTTGTCGGGCAAAGTCACATCATTCTTTGCCCCCATTGTCACAATGCGGCCATCTGCCACCAGCAGAACTCCATTTTGGATAGGTGCAGCGCCAGTTCCATCAATAATAGTGGCTCCGGTGAAGGCTGTGGTAACTATGTTGTCGGTTTGCTGCGGCGCTGAGCAGGAAGTAAAGCCCAACAGGGCGAGAAAAAGGCAGTGGCGAGTTTTCATATATTAAAGGTAATGAATTTCAGAGCCAGGGACAGCAGGCTGGCGTATTCTGCTGATGATACTATATCTCTATGATGGATTCTTCAAAGGTTTCGGGGTCAATAGCCTTGTTCTTAAGCCGTGTTTTGTAGGTGTATATGGTGTTAATGGAGTAATTCAGTAAGCGAGCTATTTGATTGTTGTCGTTGATGCCGAGTCTCAAAAGAGCGTATATGCGGATTTCAGGCGTAAGCAATTTCATATGTGGATCCAACTGATCATTGGCTTTCAACAAGCCATTTAGCTTCTCAATGAAATCCGGGAACAGATTGAGAAACATATCATCGAAATTCTTGTAAAGCAGCTCCCGCTCTTTGAAAGAGTTGATATTGTCGGTGATTTCCGATAGGTCATCAAACTTTCGCTGACTTAGCTTTCGGTTGATGGAGGTCACCAGCTTTTCTGTCTTGAACAGGTGTTCCGAAATCAGGTTAAAAAACTGTCCAATATAGGCCTCTTTGATTTTGTTGGATTCTTCTAGCTTGTGATTGGCATTGAAAAGTGATTCGTTGGCGGTGTCGAGGCTTCGCTTTGAAATGCGAAGCTTGCTAAGCTGCCTGAAAATGATAAACAAGAACAGCGCTAAAAAAAGTACCAGCAATGTGATAATGTAGGAGTAGCTGATGACCCTTGTGTTTCTGCTTTCCAGCTCCTGGTACTGCTTTCCCTCGATAATTGGAAGTATGTCTGACACCTCCACTTTTCGAAGCCGGGAAGAATAGAAATTGGCATCATCGAGGGCTTGTTTGATAAACAGAGAGGATCGGCGTAAGTCACCCTTTCTGAAAAGGCTTTCTGCCAGCTCCCTCATGGAAACGTTCTCCTTTACAGCACCTCTTATATCATTTATGGCTGAGAGTGCTTTGTAGTAAATGGCTTTTTCTGGGAATTTTTCATCAAAGACAACTCCCATATCATACGATCTCATGGCCAGCTGATGGTGTGTCAAATTAAAGTTTTTGACCATCGAGAGGTAGACTCTTTCGGTCTCTTCGAAGTCGCCCTCTGCCTGGTTGATTTGAATGCGGATAAAATGAGACCGAAGAGAGGAAGGCGAATGAAGCGCCAATTCCCTGTTCATATAGTCTCTGCTTCTTTGCTGATAGATCTTGGCGTAATAAAAATCCTTTACGAAGTAGGCCATGAAATCGTAAAGTCGTGTAGTGACTGAATAAAATTCGCTTCTAATACTGTCAGGCATGTTGGTGAGGTCAACAGCTTCAAGAGTGTCAGCAGCCTCTTTCAGCAGTCCGCCTGATTCCAGCACAAAAGCTGTTTTGATGCGAGCGGTTTGAATGCATTCGAAAGACCCGATCTGATAGGCGAGGTCAGAGAGCTTGAGTGAGTAGAAAAATGCAGAATCGTACTGGAACGACTTGTATTGATCCACTATGTGCCAGCATGCCTTGTATTTGTCTGTGAGGCTGGTTGATTTACTGAGAGAGGATTTATAGGCATCTAAGGTGGCTAACTTCTTTTGTACGTAGGCTTCTCTAATTGCAATTTCCCCTTCAAGTACTGTTAAAATACTATCGGTATTCAAAAGGGCAACCTCTTGAGTGAAAGCGAAATAAGGGACTAAAAGGGCAAATAAGAGGTGCTTTTTCATTGAATTAACCTAGCATAAAAGGCAGTTGAATGTCCTTGTCAGAGATGTGACTGTATCGGAGTTGCGTCCATCGCAGCACTGGTTTCTTGCTAGGCATTTCTTGTCTTTTAGAAAATTAACTCATTTTAAGCTTTTTTCAGGACAAAAAAAGACCGGAGGCATAAAACCCCCGGTCAACCCTACAAACCTTTCGGGTGCTTTCCCGAAATGAAGTGGAATGATACTTTGTAGTTTGTCGTTGCGGCTAAGCAACAGAAAAATGTTTGGTGGCCTAGCTGGCCATTTTCGGCATTCTTTCTATTTGAGATTTATCTGAAACCGTATAGTTAATCAATATCGTTTTGTCTGAACACTGGAGAATGGCGTCGTCTTTTAAAATTGCTTCGCTGATAAACCGGGTCGCTCCAATAATCACCTGGGAACCTCCTTCTACCGAGATGAACTTCACTTCTTTGCAATTGAGCTTGCTGAAATCCAGGCGGCAATTGCCGGATGCATTTTTCACTGTGAGTTTCCGGCAAATGCCGTTGAATGAAACGGCACCGGTGCCTGCAATATCAAATTCGACAGCACCCTTCGGGTTATAAATCATGCCAGCCAAATCGAACTGACCATTAGCGATGAATTCTACGTCACCAAAATTTCCTATGAGAAGGTCGCTGCTTTTGCTGTCACCTTCGAACTTCATTGTTCTGTTGTTTGAGTAGGGTTGTATCATAATGTATCAGTTTACTGGTGCAGGAATGAGCAGTAAAGCCAAAGAAGTCAATGAGCTTCGAAACTTCGATGTTTTGTAATCCACCGCATCCCTGTTGAGTATTATGAAATTACCGAGGCGGGATGGAAAGGGAAAAAAGTGATTGATGAATATAGAAATATTTACGCTAACTGTGTTTTAAACTGTTGATTATGAGTGAAATAACATATTTGTTACTGGTGTCGTGTATAGATTAAATATAGCGAGGTAAGCGAAGATTTGGGAGGAGATATGCTGAGAGGGTCAATCTATTTCAGGACGGAGCAGTGTTCTTCTTTTAGCCTACAGCAATAGTTGCTTGTTAAGATTGTCGGTAACCTTCTGAGATGAAGGCTCAAGCCTGTCAATGTAGTTGAGAAGTTGTACATGTTTTTCTCTTTGCGCAGGGCTGTCACCCTTCGCAAGATTATGCCGCCCTTTCAGGGCTCGGAGGCAATCGTATCCAAGCCCTGAAATGGCGATATACCCGCAGTCTTGGGTGTAGCCCAATCCTGATGATAATGGCCGTTAGTTTTTTATATTTTTATTTTACGAAGGGCCGCCACCCTTCGCAAGAATATACCGCCCCTTCAGGGCTCTGAGGTGATCGTATTCAGGCCCTGAAAGGGAGGTATACCCACAGGATTGGGTGAAAGCCCAATCCTGATGATAATGGCCGTTAGTTTTTTATATTTTTATTTCACGAAGGGCTGCCACCCTTCGCAAGAATATACCGCCCCTTCAGGGCTCGGAGGCAATCTTATCCAAGCCCTGAAATGGCGGTATACCCGCAGGATTGGGTGAAAGCCCAATCCTGAAAATGAAAGTTAAAAAAAAACAAAATTAGCTATGCCGCAATCTCTTGTAAAAAACTATGTTCATATCGTCTTTAGTACGAAGTACCGTGAGCCGTTGATACACGCACGTTTTGAAGAGCAATTACATAGCTACATGGGTGGGATTTGTAATGACCTGGAGTGTATGCCGATCAAAATAGGGGGATATGTTGACCATGTTCATATTCTCTGTTTGCTATCAAAAAAGATAGCCTTGATGAAGCTGCTCGAGGAGGTGAAATCTCATTCTTCAAAATGGATGAAGACCAAGCACGAGTCTCTATCAAATTTTTACTGGCAGGATGGTTATGCGGCATTTTCAGTCAACCCAAAACAAGTAGATAGGGTTATTGCCTACATTGCTGGCCAACATAAACACCATAGTCAAAGTGGTTTTATGGATGAATTCAGGAACCTGATGCTACAGAATCAAATGGAATTTGATGAAAGATATGTTTGGGATTAGGCTTGATGTTTTCTCTTTGCCATGCGAAGGGCTGCCACCCTTCGCATGTGTATGCCGCCCCTTCAGGGCTCTGAGGCAGTCGTATGTAAGCCCTGAAAGGGCGAAATACCTGTAGGATTGGGTGAAGCCCAATCCTGATGATAATGGCCTTAATTTTTATGTTTTTATTTTACGAGGGGCTGCCACCCTTCGCATGTGTATACTGCCCTTTCAGGGCTCTGAGGTGATCATCCAAGCCCTGAAAGGGCGAAATACCTACAGGGTTGGGCGAAACCCAATCCTGACTATCTAGCAGCCTTATTAATCGCCTTCAACAACGATTTGGATCCCTTGGCATCACCTTGAATTTGCCAGATCATGATGCCGGAAGCCTTTTCCCTGGCTAAAGCCACTTTCTTTTTCATGGTGGGTATGCCATTGTAATAGAGAATCTTCCCATCTGGCATTGTCCACTCATCTTTCAACTCTGAGCCTTCGAACGTCTCCACAATCTTGCCGTAGCTCATGCTGATCGCTTTGGAAGTAAGCTCCGGGCCATAGCCGTAACCATAAAATGGAACACCAAGTGTCATTTTACCTTTTGGCACCTGGCGATCTTCTCCAAAATAAGTGAGGTCATCCACAGCGTGCTCATACAAGGCATGAGGGCCGGGTTTCTCCGGCCGCCAGGGGCCGGTGCGGTCGTAGCTCATCACATTGACAAAGTCGAACTGGGCAATCGCTTTGTCGGTCAGCTGGTCTTTGTAGTACACGGCAATGGCCGCAGTCATGAGTTTGTTTTGTGCTCTTAGTGCTACACCGAGTTCTGTCACAAATGCTTCATAGTTCTCGTCAATATTGGCGCTTTCGAGGTCAACATCCAGCCCGTCCAGTCCATATTTGGTTACCTGCATCACGAGTGACTCAATGAATTTGCTCCTCTGGCCATCTTCAAGCAGGGCCTGGTACTGCGGCTGGTGGCTACCACCCCCGATGGAAAAGAGTACTTTTACATTGCGTTTGTGAGCTGCTTCAACGAACGGGACCAAGCCGGATAAATCATTGACAAAGTTCCCTTCCGTGTCTGGATTTAGAAACCATAGGTTCACGTGGGTGAGTTGTTTGAACGGAACGGTTTTCACCTCCCCAGTTTGCGCCGCTTGTAGCGAATAGTAGCCAACTACCCTGAATTCACTCTGAGCGCTGGCGATTGTGCTGAGGAGCAAGAACTGTAGAAACAAGACAAATGAGTTTACTCGCATAGCTAGAGGATGTTATTTTTCCGAAGGTAGGGTTTCCCTTCAAATGAACCGGCCTACAATACGTCAATGGTAAGGTGGGGGTAGGGAATGGTGATCAATGAAAACAATAAATCATAGTGAAGCAATGCGGTCCCCTACTTTGTCAATGACAACAGCCCAGTGAGTCTTCATTTCTGCTCTTTGGCTTTCGCTGATCAACTGATCCTGATGAAAAGAAAGCGTTGCCTTGTTTCCTGCCGGAATAACCCTGATCTGTAGCATAGAAAAATGTTCCCAGTTAGGTTTCTTCCATTTCATCCGAAGATGGGAGCCTTCCTGTAAGGTGGTGATAAGGCCTTCCATTCCTTCTTCGCTCCTGAAAGGTTGGTGATAAGGAAGCTCGGTTGCTACGTTGCCAAACCAAAGCTCAACGCCTTTTTTGGATAAAACAAATGCCCAGAGCTTATCCCTGTCAACCGCAAACGTCTTCCGAACACCGATCTGAAAACCGGCATCTTTTGTTTGTCCGATTGGCTTGTGGTCTTTCATACTTCAGTAACCAAACTAACTAGCCAGCAAGCTCTCAACTCTTGGAGACAATATATTCTTCCATTTTGACTGGGAGTGCTTGAACCGCTCATTTTCTTCCATGAAGTTTTCTATGGTAATGCTAAGTTCAGTTTCGTCGTCAAACTCGGATAGCTCATAGGTAATGTGAATGTAGTTTTGAGGCACATTGGCCAGCCCGGCGTTTGGATCAAAAGTAGAAAACTTAACCCTGACGTCTTTTTCGTATTCGAGGATGTCACCCGATCTGAAAGTTGCGCATGTTTCAAGGGAACTGGCCGCCTCTTCCGAGTTCCGTTCAGCGATTTCGCAGTTGTGAGCATACTGCTCGATCAGGGTAGGGCAGACGAGAGACTGCCAAACATTTGAAACAGTATTCTGGATACGATAGGTTCTTTTAATGGTAAGGCTGTGGTTCATTTCTTTGCTATTTATATTCAAAGAAATCCCTGCTACTGACAACCCTATGTCATCGAATTTGAAAAATTTTCAGGAAGATCTTTTATGTAGTCGTCCAGGTTGATGTGATCCTGCTTTTTAAAGGGTTTTGCCGTGCATTCAAGCTTTTTTATCCGCACCACACGGAAGTCCCGGTAGTCGTTTCTTTTCCAGCACCAGGCAATCATGTGCCAGTCGAACATGTAGAACAAAAGACCGACTGGCTCCACCTCTCTGGTGCTGGTTTCAAGCCCTTTGTTTTCATACGTCATTTTTAGCACTTGCTTACTGCTGATGGCCGTTTGAATGATCGTGAGATACTGCGTATCAAGCATTTCATGGTGCCACTTAAGTACTCTGGTTTGCTCGTGCAGATGATCCACGCCTTCCTTTTGGCTTCCCTTAAGTACAGCCTTTACTTTCTCGACGGCCGTTTTGCTGTGGCTGATGATGGATTTGTCGGTAAACTGATCAGCCAGCGAAGCCATGAGTATCAACGCATTGGCTTCTTCATTAGTAAAGGAAACGGGAGGGAGGAAATAGCCGTCGGTAATAAAGTATCCCTTGTTGGGTTCGAAGCCCAGGGGCAGGCCCATGTCAGAAATTGCCCGCAGGTCACGAAATACTGTTCGCTCACTTTTGTCGAACTTCTCGGCCAGCTGCTGAAGTGAGGTGTATTTTCTGGATTGGATATAAGTAACTACCCCAAAAAGCCGGTCTATTCTGTTCATAGCTATGAAATAGCCGTAAGGAGAGCCATACCCAACGAAATGAATAAAGTCGGAGAACCGTCGACTATCGCTTCCAAAAGGTTTTTGGCTATTCCATGTGGCCGTTGAAAAACAAATTTTATACACATGAAAAAGTGAACGACAATTTAGGAATTTATCTTACCCCCTGCAATGCAAATATTGCCTGTAAATAGCGGCTTAGGAGACAGTTATTCCTTCAGTCCCTTATATGCATTAATCAGCCCGTTGGTAGACGAATCGTGGCTGGTAACCGCACTACCGTTGAGTAGCTCAGGAAGTATTTGATTGGCCAGCTGCTTGCCAAGTTCCACACCCCACTGATCGAAGCTATACACGTTCCAGATGATGCCTTGCACAAAGATTTTGTGCTCATAAAGGGCAATCAGCGATCCAAGTGCTCTTGGGGTTAGCTTTTTCATCAGGAAGCTGTTGGTAGGCCTGTTGCCCCGGAATATTTTATAAGGTGTCAGCGCTTCAATATCTTCATCCGATTTGCCGGCCTTTTTCAATTCAGCAATGACCTCTTCTCTGGTTTTTCCAATCATCAACGCCTCTGTTTGCGCAAAGAAGTTGGAGAGGAGCTTTTCTTGATGATCTCCCAAAGGGTTTTGGCTGTTGGCCGAAGCAATGAAGTCGCATGGGATCAGCTTCGTGCCCTGGTGGTAAAGCTGATAAAAAGCATGCTGGCCGTTGGTGCCAGGTTCACCCCATACAATGGTGCCAGTTTCGTAATTCACATCTTTTTCATCACGGCCTACCGACTTGCCGTTGCTTTCCATTTCACCTTGCTGCAGGAATTGAGCAAAGCGGTGCATATACTGGTCGTAGCAAAGGATGGCCTGACTTTCTGCTTCAAAGAAGTTATTGTACCACACACCTACCAAGGCAAGTATGGTTGGGAGGTTTTCACCATGCGGTGCATTGAGGAAGTGGTTGTCCATGGCATGCGCCCCGTCGTGCAGCTCCATAAAGTTGTCGAATCCTATAGCACAGGCAATGGACATGCCAATGGCTGACCAAAGCGAATAACGGCCACCTACCCAGTCCCAGAACTTGAACATGTTCTCTTCTGCAATGCCAAACTGCACCACCTTCTCCGTGTTGGTAGAAAGGGCGATGAAGTGATTGCGAACATATTTCTCGTCCTTACAAGCCGCCAACAACCAATCTCTCGCCGACTCAGCGTTGGTCATGGTCTCCTGCGTGGTAAAGGTTTTGGAAGCGATAATAAACAAGGTAGTTTCCGGATCTACCTTTTTGAGCGTCTGCAGCAAATGAGTGCCATCCACATTTGATACATAGTGACTTTCGATGCCCTCTACCTGATAAGGCTTGAGCGATTCGGTAACCATGTATGGCCCCAGGTCAGAGCCTCCTATGCCGATATTGACAACATGACTGATAGCCTTGCCAGAAAACCCTTTCAATTCACCCGCATGCAGTTTTTCCGTGAAAGCCTTCATCTTTGACAGCTCCGCATTCACGTCTTCCATCACATTGTGCCCATCAACAATAATGGGTGTGTTGCTACGGTTGCGCAGGGCTACGTGAAGTACTGAGCGACTTTCGGTTACATTGATACACTCACCTGAATACATCTGCTTCTTGGCGTCCTGCAGTTTCACCTGATCAGCAAGCTCCAGCAGCAGATTAAGCGTTTCTTCTGTGATGATGTTCTTGGAGAAATCAAAAAGAAGGTCTTCGAACTTCAGATGGAATTTATCGAAACGGGAAGAATCCTTTTTGAAAAGATCCTTCATCTGTACTGTTTCCATCTGACCAAAATGAGCCTGAAGTTTCTTCCAGGCGTCTGTGGTGGTGGGGTTTATCTTAGGGAGCATCTTTTGTCAATAGTCAAAAAAACAGAGGCAAACATTGCGATAATTCCAGTGATTTTCAACTGCCGCCGCAATCGCATATAGCGCAAAGTGCCTTTATGTGTCATCGAAAACGTTTGAAATGACTTAAAAAAAACTGAAAAAAGATTGAATGTGGCAGGGCAGATTGCCCGCCGCACAGTTATATGCAAATTTTCAACTAAACCACCTGGGCCAGGGCCTTGTTGAAAGCCTCCATTTCGTCTTTGCGCCCTATGCTCACCCGACACCAATCCTGATTTTTGAAGTTCCATGATCTCACCAGCACGCCTTTTTCTTTCATGCGGCTGAGAAAAGTGCTGCCATTCATGTCGATGGGGAACATAGCAAAGTTGGTGAAAGAAGGGATGACGCTGGCACCAACGGCCTTCAGGCCTTTGTAGAGCAGCTGTTTGGATTCTTCTGTTTGCTGAACACTCATGCTTAGGAACGCTTTATCATCCACAGAAGCTGTCGCTGCCAGAACCGCTGGTCTGGATAGGTCAAACCCGCCGGTGGAGAATGGTTTCATTTTGGCCAGCAGGTCTGGTCTGGCTACACAATAGCCCACCCGTAAACCAGCAAAACCATGCACCTTGGAGAAGGTTTTGCAAACAATGACATTCTTGCCTTGCTGCACACAGGAAATCGTACTCGCTGTCAACCCTTCAGGGTGATAGTCGATATAAGCTTCGTCAACAAAAACAGGAGCTTTGCTGCTAATGGAATTACAGAAATCCCTCATCTCCTGTCCCGATACCTGGGTGCCAGTAGGATTCATTGGGTTCACTGTGTACACCAGTGATGTTTTTGCATTTACGGCGTCGGCCATTTTACCGAGTTGCTGGTTCAATCCGTTGTCTACATCAATTTTGACCAGCTTGCCTCCAACACCTTCGGCGTATTTTGGCAGGCTGTCGAAAGTAGGATGAGAAATCACGATCTCACCACCCTTCATGCCGAAAGCAACACCAGCGGCCATTAGCAATTGAGTAGAGCCAGCGCCAAGCAAAATATGATCTTCTGAAACGCCCTCGTACGCAGCGATTTTTCTTTGTAGTTCTGCTCTTTCGTCGAAAGGATACATGTAGCTGTCTTTCAGAGAATTGGTAATAGCAGCAATTGCCTTTTCCGATGGCCCAAATGGGTTTTCGTTAGCAAAAAGCCTGGCTTTTACGCCTTCCTGCCCTTCGAAATAGTAAAAAGCCCTTTCCTCGTCGGTCATGGAAACGAACTCAGCATTGTAAGAAGAAGATCTGGCAAAAAGAGAAGGTAAATTAACAAAAGCCGCAGATGCAGCCAGCGTGCCAGCCTTTAGCGCCTGACGGCGGGTGAGAGAAGTTTTCATAGGTAGTGTTGTTTGATACAATTTAGGGAATTGTTGGGAATTATCTTCACATCGCTCACTGTGTGTTAAATGGAAGAGGATGTCTCAAAAGCCCAAACCAAGTGTCAGGTTGAGCCTGTCGAAACCTTGTTATTTAGGGGTCTTAACATTTCGACAGGCTCAATGTGACATTCACGTGTTGAAATAGGGCTTTTGAGGCATCCTCTTTTAACCGCACTAATACTTTCTCTTACTCTTTCCCTATCGGCGGAGGGCCTTCAATCATAGGAGTGTACACATGATCGCCTTTTCTTTCTTTGAATTCTTTTTTCATCGCTTCCACCTTTTTTGGGTCTTCGAACAAGTCAATGGCGGACATAGAAAGGGCCTTTGCCGCATGAATCATTCCCTTGTGGCCAATGGACATTCCGCCGCAAGCCACCACAGCCCATGAGTGCCAGGGAGTGCCGTCAGGTGCCGTGGCTACGGTGAGGCGGGCAACAGGCACCACCCAACTCACATCACCCACGTCGGTAGAACCACCCCCTGGATGCTCGAGTGTTTCCTCCATGGGTTCTATCTTGCTATTCAAGCCAATTTGTGGCTTTCCTGTAGCCTCCTGGATCTTTTTGGCATAGTCTGTTTCGTCGGCTGTGTAGGTAATAGGGCCTAGCAGCTCAAGGTTTTTTTGGATAATAGCGCCCCCACTTCGGTTGACAAGCACTTCGTAAATACCCGACACAAGGTTAATTTTGTAGTCGACATTTGCCATGATGGCGGCGCCTTCCGCCATAGCCCTTACCCGCTGGTATACCTCGTTCATTCCTTCCCTTTTGTCGTCACGTACCCTCACCCAAATTCGGGAGTAGTCGGGCACTACGTTTACCACCTGGCCACCATCCTGAATGTGGTAGTGGATCCGCACGGTAGGCTTGATGTGCTCTCTGTAGGCGTTGATACCGTGGGCATACAGTTCCAGGGCGTCGGAGGCGCTGCGGCCGTTCCAAGGATCGCCGGAAGCGTGAGCAGCCTGCCCAAAAAACTCAACAGTAAAGTCCACCAGAGCCAGTCCGCTCTGCACGGCGGTTTTGGTTTCAGCACCCGGGTGCCAATCGAGGCAGGCGTCGAGGTCATCGAAAAGCCCGGCTTTCGCCATCCATATTTTGCCGAAGAACTTTTCTTCCGCAGGAGTACCGAAAAACTTGATAGTGCCCTTAAGCTTACCCTGTGCCATCAGGTCTTTTACCGCAACGGCGGCTCCGAGACTCGCCGTACCAAACAAGTTGTGCCCACAGCCGTGGCCGGGTTTGCCTTCATGTAAAGGACTTTTATAAGGTACAGTGTTCTGCGAAAGTCCTGGCAGTGCATCGAATTCACCGAGAATACCGATGACGGGGCTTCCGCTGCCATAGGTCGCAATAAATGCGGTTGGGATGCCAGCTACACCACGCTCAACTGTGAAACCGTTGGCTTCGGCATAATCGGCCAGCAGGTCGGCGGAGACAGTTTCCTGAAAAGCGATTTCCTCTGCCGCCCATATTTTGTCGCTGATGGTGGTGAGCTCTGAGGTGCGGCCCTCAATGTCTTTGATGGCGGCGGTTTTGCTCGCACTGATTTTTTGAGCGTGGGCATTTAGCACTGTAGCACAGGCGAAAAGTAATAGTAATCTTTTGGTCATAGACGAGCAGTTTAATGTTGGAAATAGAAGAGTAAAATGGGCGTTCGGAAGTCAATTAAGGAAAAAAAGTGGAACGTTGGAAGGGCGGTGCTGTGAACGGCCAGGATTAGTAATGCCAGGGTAGGGCTATGTCGGCAGTAGCGACAATTAATGAATGTGAAAGCTTGGAACCTCCCAAAACAAAACTTCCCGAAAGTTTTGCCATGTGTTGGCCACTTTCGGGAAGCTGAATTCATTGTTTATAAATGATTTTGACTTTAGCTGTCTTTGCCTACAAGTTTGGCGTCTTCTAATTTCGACGCCCCATTTTTAGAGAGGCGCATGGCTTCTTTACCGACAGTCTCAATTTTGCTAGAAACATTATCGATCACCTTATTGAACTTGGACTCCATCTCATCGAAATAATGATCTCCCTTCTTGCTTATTTTCTTCCTTGTGGCAGTGCCTTTAGCAGGGGCAAACAGTATTCCTAAGGCAGCTCCAATGGATGCACTTACCAATACACTAACTAATACTTTTCCAGCGTTCATAATTCTACGGTTTTGTTTACAAATAATTTATTGAAATGGTCAGGCTGTATTATACTTAACGGGAGAAAAGGCCTTTCTGTTATAAATTGAGGCTATTTTATGAACGAGGCAGTCTCAATCCGGCCAGGTATAACGGCTCAGTTGGCGTCGAGGGAGTCCAGGGGACTCTTTATCGCCGTTTGCCAACATTTCTCAGCAATGACCAGCGTGGAAATAAAAAGAATAAACAGAACGGGGAAGAGAATCAGCGTGGGGTCAAGGCCGATCCTGAAAGGATAGTCGTCCAGCCACGCTTTGGCACTGAACCATACGATGGGGTTGGAAATGAGGTAGGCGATGAGAATAAGTTTAAGAAAATCGTAGAGCAGAAGCAACATAATATTGTGGGTGGGAGCACCAAGAATTTTTCTGATACCAATTTCCTTTGTTCGTTTCTGTGTCACATAAGAGGCCAGCCCAAACATGCCCATATTAGCGATGACTATAGCGATAATGGCGAAAAAGAAGAACATTTTCAGCATGCCTTCTTCCAGCGCCAATCGGTTTTCGAAGCCCCTGCTCAGGAAGAAGAAATTGGGAAAATATGCCCCGATTTGAAATCTTATTTCCTGCAAGAAGGTTGATATGTTCTCACTTTGGTTGGGGTGGTAGAACAAGACAAAATCCATGTACGTTCTGTGTCGGAAGCCTGTAACGTAAATAGAGGGAGGAGCATCAGTCTGTTGGTTTTTGACCACGCCCACTACCATATGGTAGCCACCCCGGGAGTCAATGGTTTGCCCTACTGCCATTTCCGGGTCGCCGAAGCCTAACGCTTTGGCGGCCGATTCATTCACAACCAAAGAGTTGAAGTCGTCACCCATATTTCTGAAGTTACGCCCAGCCAGGAAAACTGATGAGGAGTCTTTCCAGTACTGATGGTCAATCACATATAAATTAAAGGTAGTGTCTTTTAGGCCGGGAAAGAGTTTTACATAAATACCGTCTTCTTGTTTTTCTACCGGTGCCAGGCCCGAAATGGCCTGCATTGTTTTGATTTTGCCCTGGTAGAGATTTGAAATATGTATGCCCCTGATGCCCTCGCCTCTGTTGTGAAGTATAAAACGGTCGACTTGATTGGTGAACTCCGCATTGGCGCCCGGCAGCCCGGGAAATACGCCGCTCATTTTGATCTCACGTGAGGTGCCACCGCTTCTTTCTATATAATCCAGCTGCAGATAGACAATGTAAACGGCCGAAAGGAAGATGATGGAGGAGGTTAGTTGGAAGATCAGCAGGGAGCGGATAATGCTGCTTCCTTTGCTAAGGTTGCCTGAGTTGATCACGCTAGTCTTGCCTCTGAGAGAGTCGATTGGATTGAGTGACGACAGGTGAAAGGCCGGATAGGCGCTGGATAACAGGGTGCTCACCAGGATAAGCAGAATAAGAAAGAGAACAAACACTGCCATGTTGGAATATCCCACTGGCGGGTAGCTGATGTTGGTATACATCACAATCAGCTTAGTGCCAAATAGAAAGAAAAAGATGCTGAGCAGCCCTGCAAGGGTGTTAGTGAGTAATGCCTCACCCACAAAGGTGAGGGTGAGTTGTGTGGGTGTGATGCCAAGCAACTTTCTCACGCCGATTTCCTTTGCCCGTTCTATGCTATTGATGATGGCGTTGTTGACATAGTTGGTGCAGGCAAGCACAACAATGATGACCGCAATCACGGCCAGAAAGACGAGTAAGGTGGGACTGATGCCGTCTTCGGGCTCATTGGAGATTTCTGTTGACAGATGAATGTCCTCAATCGGGCGGAGGAAAATCCCTTTTTCGTAAGTTTCCATTTCTGCGGAAGACCCCGGGGAAGTGGCCGCCTTTTCAATAGATGAAACATCAAAATCTGGCGACACGAGAATGTAAGTATAAATGACCTCCGATTGCTGCATGCCGGGATTGTCCATGCCGGTGGCTGGAGAGCTTAAAGAGACCAGTAGATCAAATTTGAGGTGGGTTTTCTCAGGCCTGTCGTCGAATACACCTCCTATAACATACGTTTGTTCGAAAAACCCCGCCGCAGCCGAAACAAACTCCTGGCCGACAATGGAACTGTTGTTTTCCATTTGTTGGGGAAAGATTCTTTTTGCCAGTGTGGCCGAGAGGAGCAAAGTGTTAGGGGCTGCGAGCGCTGAATCCCGATTTCCCTGGAGCAGCGTCAGTGAAAGTACATCCAGTATGGAGCGGTCGGCGTAGTAGGCCTTTTCAACAAATACACTGAGGGCAAGGGAATCATGTTTCTGGTATTTGAAGAAGGCACTGCCGTACTCTGAGAAGGGAAGCAGCCGGGCATAACTAGCTATTTCGACGTGGTTATTTGCCAGTCGGGGCCCGACAACCGGAGCGGTGAAGGCATCTCTGACTGTAATCTCGCCTCTTGTAGACGTAGTGGTTTCAACTCGAAAGACGCTTTGGGCTTGGGGAAGCCGGTCATAGAAGAGGTGTGACTGGATATAATTAAAAAGAAAAATACAGGCCGCCATGCCAAGTGTTAGCCCCAGAATGTTCAGGTAAGCCGCACCCTTATTGCGCAAAATGTTCCTTACAGAAATAAGGAGAAAGTTCTTAATCATTGTGGCAAGCAGTAGATAAAGTGCCTTCTGCGACAAACTGCGTGCCATGCAGGAGAACAGGTGAATCAGGTCTCTGGGTGTAGATTGACCAGATGGTATGTCTATTTTTTCTGTTCAAATATGTACAGAAAATGTACGGTGGTGCGCTCAGTAAGCGGCCGGTTACTTGAGTAAGTCGATACTCCTCTGGATCGTTTGCTGATCAGTGGATGTTTTAGCCAATGCAAGTGCCCGCTCAAGGTGAGCCTTCGCTTTAGTGTTGTCGATGCCTTTGTAAAGTTCGCCAAGCAGCATAAAGTAGAAGTGATTGTCAATTAGTTTCAGTTTCTCAGCTTCAATGATCGCTGCCTCCTTTCCATTGACTTTGGCAAGTGCATAGGTTCTATTCAGTGCAGCTATGGGCGAGTAGTCAAGTTGTAATAACTGGTTGTACAACTGAAGGATGTTTTCCCACTTTTCTTTGGAGTCTTCTTTGATGGTGTGCCAGTAAGCAATGCTTGCTTCAAAGTGGTATTTGGAAACTCGGGCTCCTTGCGAGGCTTCTTTCAGGTAGATAGCGCCGCTTGTGATCAGCTCCTGGTTCCAAAGTGTTTCGTCCTGATTTTGATACAATACCAGCTCTCCATTTTGCCCTTTCCGGGCCTTTAGTCTGGAGGCGTGGAAACACATTAGCGCCATCAGTGCATTGACGGGCGGTGTATTTGTTTGAGGACTCCCTATGAGCAGCCGACAGAGCCTCATTGCCTCCCGGCAGAGCTCTTCCTGCACCACAGCTTCCTTGCTTTCCGAGTAGTAACCCTCATTAAACAGGAGATACAACGTGGTGAGTACTGCATCTATCCGGTTATTGATCTCGCTTTCTCCGGGGAACGCTATCGGTATCTTCTCTATTCTCAGCTTCTCCCTTGCCCTGAAGAGTCGCTTGTTGATGGTTTCCTTGTTGGTTAGAAAGGCATTGGCGATTTCATCGATGCCAAAGCCGCAAAGGATTCGGAGTGCCAAACCAATTTGCGACTCAACGGGGATGATCGGATGGCAGATAGCGAACAGCATTTGGAGCTGGCTGTCTGCAATGTTCTGATCCGATAAGTCGATATCAATTTCTGCTGTTGTCACCTCCGAGGGAGTCAAATTAGGCTTGACCTTATCCGTGAAAATATGCTGACGGGTGAGGTGGTTTTTTGCTTTGTTTTTGGCCACTGCATACAACCAGCCGGTGGGATTTTCAGGAATCTTGTTGTAAGTCCAGGTTTCAATGGCCAGCATGAACGTTTCGCTGGCAATGTCCTCGGCCGCTTCGATATGGTCGGCTCCGAAGAGTTTGCAAAGCACAGCAGTAATTTTGCTGAACTCAGTCCGAAACAGGTGAGGGATTAGCTCCTGGTGGGTCATTGATCAATAAGTGGAGTGTAGAGCATGGTGTATCTACCATGTGGTGCCACCAGCTAAGGCTGTGGGCACCACAGTCGTGCCCACAGCCCTAGCTGGTGGCACGACGAACATTGCCGTCGGTAGCATGACAGCTTCTTGAAGGCTAATGAACCCCATCGTTTTTGGCAATTCGCCTTACTTCCATCGTATTACCCTCGCCTTGCAGCACGGGGCATCCTTTGGCAAACTCTACTGCTTCTTCAACCGACGCTGCCCTTACGGTAATAAAACCGCCGATGGTTTCCTTGATGTCGCCGAAGGGGCCGTTGGTCACGACCTTTTTCGAACTCACAACCCGTGCGTTGTCGAATGGAAGGCCGGTGCCACTAACAAATTTGTTTTGCGCTGCAATGCCACCGATCCAATCCATGGTTTGCTTCATCCACTCCTGCATTTGCTCGGCCGAGGCTACTTTGGCCCCGTCTTCATGCCTCATGATCAATACATACTCATCCATGATAGTAATCTTTAGTGTTTCAGATAATTGATTTATACCCTCATATCAAATGAGTAGCGATCAATTGGACAGGTTGTAGAAATTATTTTCGGGAAGTTAGGAAAGACTTTCAGTTTTCAGGAAATCGCCATCTACAATCAGTAGCTTCACGCCCTTTTCTGACACTGACCGATGGGAGCTTAGCTCGTCGGATACTACATAGCTCATGTTTTTCCCCAATTTAAAGGTGCTTCCGTCCTCCATCTCGGTGATAAACTCCCCCTCAATGCAGTAAACAATATGCCCTTTCTGACACCAGTGATCTGCGAGGTAGCCAGCCCCATATTCAACAATGCGCACTCTTAATCCCGGCATTTGGAGTGTTTGCCAAAAGGAGGTGCCGGTTTCACCGGGATACTCGGTCTTTGGAATGGAATGCCAGTCGATGGTTTGGAAAGGAATGTTCATTGTATGCTCAGGGTTTGAAAGACAGCCCGGCTGACACAAGGGCTTTGTGCAACTTCGGCAAGGTAGAGGGCCCCATGCCATGAAGTTGCATTATCTCTGCTTCGGTGTGGTTGGCGAGCGCCTGCACGGTGGTGATGCCCTTTCCCTGCAAGGCACGCCTGGCCGGCGCCACAAGCGTGCTCAGAAAGTCATCATCTGGTTTTTCTTCATTGGCACAAATAGGACACACGGGACAGTCGCTGCTCTTGTAGTATTGGTGTCCCTTTTTACAAGTTCTGAGGGTTTTTTCGGGAGGAGTCATGAGAGAAGGAATGCGTGTTCTGAAATTATGAAAAAGGATTTACCTGGCCGGATCTTCATCGAAATGGTTAAAGCACGTGGGGAAGCCCACTGCTCTTCTCCCTTTTGAAGATCACAATGAACTCAGTAGTACTTCCACGATCAAATAAAAACCAGCTTTCAGTTACGGGCTCAAACTTCACCAGATCCCAGCCTTCGGCTCCCCACTCGTCGAAGTTGCGACTCAGCTCCGACTGGAAGTCCTTCTTTTTCAGGTGAGCAACGCTTATGGTTACGATCTTATATTCAAATTTCTGCATATCATCCTATCGACACTCTTCCCCCCTCTTTTGCAGATCGGTAAATAGCCTCCACTACCCGAATATCTTTCAAGCCTTCTTCTCCAGGCACCATCACTGCCTGTTTCTTCATGATAGCCATGGCATCGTCGTCCATTTGTTTGGCTTGCTCGTTGTTGATCGGCTTGTTCAGCTTAATGCCGTCGCTTGTTACTCCATCAATGCCGCTGTAGGCAGAGAATGGCTCCAGCTTGTACCAACCATTACTACAGTCGACCTGCATAGCATTCATGCCCCTGCCAAAGCTGGCCTCGCAGGCTGCTGTGGCTCCGCCTGGGAATTCAAGATCGAATAGAATGGTTTCCTCTACTTCGTGGTAAATCTCGGGCCTGGTTGTGGAGGCTTTGGCCGTGACGGCTATTGGTTCCAGTCCGGTAGCATATCGGGCAGCGTTGAGAGGGTAAACACCCATGTCGTACATTACACCGCCTCCCATTGCTTTGATCTGCTTCCAATGGTCGGTGCGCCCTTCCCTGTAGCCGGCAGCAACCGTCACCTTTTGCACTTTGCCATAGGTTTGGTCTTTTTGGAACCTCATGATTTGAATTGTATTGGGCTCATGTTGCATGCGGTAGCCTATGCTCAGCTTCACTTTGTTTTTGTTGGCGGCATCAATCATGCTCTGGCATTCGGCCTCACTCATCGCCATGGGCTTTTCACACCACACATGCTTACCAGCGTTGGCAGCTCTTATGCTATACTCGGCGTGCATAGAAGGAGGGAGGACAACGTAAATCACGTCTATGTCCGGATTGTTGGCCAGTTGATCATAGTTGTCGTAGTTGTAAACGTTTTTGTCTTTGATGTTGTACTTCTGCTGCCATTCTGGGATTTTGGATGGCGTGCCGGTGACAATGCCAGCCAGGTAGCAGTTTTGGGTGAGCTGTAGGGCTGGAGCCAGCAGGTCACGGCTGTAGTATCCAAGCCCAACAAGGGCTACGCCCAGCTTATCTTTTTGGCGGGGAACGATGATGTTGGCAAAAGCATGAGAGCTCAATGCCAGGCCTGACAGGCCGACCAGCGATTGTCCGATAAATGTTCTTCTGTTACTCATAGGGCATTCTTTTTGAAATAGTCTTTCATTTTAATTCTTGTAGCCTGATCAGGTAACTCACCATAGCAAGCAGCCATATTCTCTTTCACATGTGCCACCTGTGTGGTGGCGGGAATGGTACAAGTAACAGCAGGGTTTGATATGATATACTTTAAAAAATATTCGGCCCAGCTATTAATACCATATTCCTTTGCCCAGTCAGGCAAAGAAACTCCCTGAATATAGTTAAAAAGGCCACCAGTTTCAAAGGGCTGGTTGATAATGACGGCAACACCATGATCAGCGGCAAGTGGAAGCAGGTAGTCTTCGGCTGCATTGCTGCGAATGGAAAGGTTGATTTGAATGAAATCCAGCTTTTCCTTTTTGATAATTTCAGCCAATTGTTTGTGGGCATGGTCGAGGTAATGAGTAACGCCGACATATTTGAGTTTGCCTTCTTCTTTCAAAGACCGAAGCGTTTCCAGGTGAGTCTCCAGGTCTACAAGGTTGTGCACCTGAAGCACCGAGGGCCATTTCCGAAAGTAGCCCAACGAATTTTCGATCTGTCCTTTGCCAGCAACCTTCCCCTGTGTCCAAACTTTCGTTGCTACCCAAAGCTTATCCGTTACTTCCAGCTCTGCCGCAAGCTCTCCAATTACTTGTTCTGACCTGCCGTACATAGGAGAACTGTCAATCACCCGGCCTCCCTGGCTGATGAATTCTTTCAACACATTTCTCATAGGGGCCCTTTCGTTCTCCGATTGGCCTACATTGAAAGTCAGCCAAGAACCCATTCCTATGGCAGGGATTTGTTCTCCGGTTGATGGAATTGTTTTCATTAACATCTGGTTACCCAAAGCGGAAACGAGGCCAGGAGTGAGATAGAGGCCGGCTGCTGTTAACAGGCTTGTCTTCAAAAATGATTCTCTTGTCATTAGTTTAAAAATGATGCGGTAATCGGATAACTAACTGTACAAGTAGAGAAGAGAAACTAATTTACTGATTTAGAGGCTATGAAGCAAAAACACCCTGACTGGCACTCAACCAATCAGGGTGTTCGTCAACAAAGTTCCTGTAAGTTATCTCTCTATTCCGTTCTCAAAGAACTTGAGGGATTCATTGCCGCTGCCTTGTAAGAATGGACGCTCATCGTTAGCCAGGCGATAACGAAAGACAGGCCGCCGGCAAGGGCAAACACACCCACGCCAATGGTGGTGCGATAGGCGAAGTCCTGTAGCCAGGCGTTCATGGCAAACCAGGCCAGGGGCACAGTGACCACGAAGGCAATCAACACCAGCTTCATGAATTCCTTGCTGAGCAGTAAAATAATGGAGCTAATGGATGCGCCGAGTACTTTCCTGATTCCGACTTCCTTGGTGCGCTGCTCGGCGGTGAAGGCAGCAAGACCAAATAAACCAAGGCAAGCGATAAAAATGGCCAAACCAGCAAAAATCCCAAATATCTCGCCAACCTTTTCTTCTGCCTTGTATTCTGCATTGAATTCTTCATCATAAAAAGCATATTCAAATGGCTGACCTGGGGCAAACTCATCCCATTTACTGTGAAGGAAGCTGATGGCCTCTGGATATTCAATGGTATTCAGCCTGAAAGTGATTCGACTGGTGCTTTCACCCAGGAAGATGACAGCAGGCCTTATGTCTGTTTTCAACGACTCAAAATGAAAGTCTTTGACAACCCCTATGACTTTAAACACTGCGATTGTTGGATTTTCCGGGCTACTGCCTTCGCCGTCGAAGGTGCCCAACTCCTGTCCAATGGGATCGTCGGCTATTCCAAATTGTTTGGCAGTCGCTTCGTTGATGATGATACTTGTAGAATCTGTGCCAAAGTCCTTTGAGAAGTTACGCCCTTCTATCAACTCCATGCCCAGGGTTGGGATATAGTCGTAGTCTACATAAAACATAGCAAGGGATGTAGTGCTGTTGCTCTTTGGGTTTCTTCCCGGGAACATCGCACTATTGTTGTTGTTTGACCTGATTGGTAAAAAGCCGCTAATAGAACCACTCTGGAAGTAGTCGTTGGCTACAACCTCATTTTTGAATGATTCGATTGACTTGTCCAGTACGTACGTGTTTTGTAGCACGATCAACTGCTCACGATCGTAGCCCAGTTTTTTTGTTTGAATATAGTCGAGCTGATCGAAAACGATAAGTGTACCAACCACCAGAAAGATAGAAATAGAGAATTGTAGCACCACCAATACACTTCTAAGTGAGCCGCTCTTCATGCCAATATTTAGCTTTCCCTTCAGGACACTGGCTGGCTGGAAGGCGCTGAGAAAGAATGCCGGATAGCTGCCGGCTAAAAGACCAACAACTATCAGGATTGCCACCAACGAGACTGCCAACGTGGGTGTGGCAAGAATGCCTAGGCTGAACACTTTCCCGGTAAGCTCATTGAAGTAGGGCAAGGCAACTGCCAGCAGTCCAATAGCCACTACAAAGGAAATAGCGGTGATAATTAAGGACTCCAAAAGAAACTGACTGACCAGGTTATGTCTGTAGGCGCCCATTACTTTTCTGACTCCCACTTCCTTGGCTCTGTTGGCAGAGCGGGCTGTAGCGAGGTTCATAAAATTGACGCAAGCAATGATCAGAATGAAAGCGGCAACCGCCGAAAAGATGTAGACATATTTGATGTCGCCCGGAGGGCCTAATTGGGCATCGACCTGAGAATGGAGGTGGATGTCGGTAACGGGCGTCATGTAGTAGCCGATGTTATTACCAGCCTCTGCGAAGTCTTCCATAGATGCGCCCATAAAGCGCTCCAGTTCCGGTCCAATATATTTCTCTACCATCTCAGGGAACTTGGCTTCCAGGTTTTCCACCGAAGCGCCTTCAGCCAGGCGGAAATAAGTTTGAAAATTTTGACTTAACCATATCGCATTTTTGGCTTCATCAAGTGTTTCCATACTCGCCAGAATATCAAAGTGGAAATGAGTGTTTTGAGGCAAAGGTGCCATCACACCAGTGATTTTGTAATCCTGATCGTTCGATATCTTTACCACTTTACCCACGGCCTCATCATCTCCAAAAAGCTTTTTGGCAAGGACTTCTGTAATAACCAGCGTTTTCGGTTCTTTCAGTGCGGTGGCTGGGTCGCCTGATATCATGTTGATGCCGAAGAAATCGAATACATTGGCGTCAACGTATGCCACACTTTCTTCTTTGTACACATCCTCACCATATTTAACCAGAAAGTAGCCCCTGGTTCTGAACCGTACATAGTCTTCTACTTCTGGAAAGTCTTCCTTCATTTGTGGACCCTGAGCAGCACTGACAACGGCGATATTGAATTCATTACCGCCAAACCGGCCAGTCATGTCCATCCGGTACATTCGTTCTGCATGCGGCAGGTGCTTGTCGAAACTGAGTTCATCCTGTACAAAAAAGACGATCAGCAGAAAGGAGCAGATGCCAATGGCCAGCCCCAATATGTTGATGAGAGAGAAAAACTTGCTTCTTCGCAACGAGCGAAAAGCAATAAGTAAGTAGTTGGTTAGCATAGTAGTCCTATTTTGAGTTTGATAACATCAACGGAAAAGGCGACGGTAGGTTGTATTGCAAGGTAGCTTTCTTTACCATTAAATTGTTTTGCATCTATTTGACAACATTGCTTTTGCCAAGGTTACATGGCAGATGCAAAATAGTGATGAAGGGTTGCGTCGGAGGTCAGTTGTTAATTACCCGCTGCGTGGTATCGGCTTTTTGGATCAGCAGGGAGTCAGGGGGACTGGTGTCGGGGAGCACGGGTGAGTCGTAGTACACAGGAGGAGGGGTGGGGAGCTCGTCTTTATTTTTATTTGGGTCGACCAACGCATCCTTCACCTTTCGTAAAACATTAAGAAAGTTAAATGACTGAGGGCCGGCCATGGCAGCCCGTTGGTTCTCGGCTGCATCCATGCTGTATTTGCGGTAGTCGTAAATGAGCACCTGCTGCGTAAGTGCCACCATGTTCTTTTCAACGTTTTTATATTCCTGGTCCGAGAGTTCGAGCGTCAGAATGGCTTGCTTAAACTTTTCGATGGAAGCGGGAAGCACCGTAATATTGGCATTCTCCATCATGATGGTGTCTTTTTGGAGCATCAGCTTGGTTTCAAAAACGGGCGAATTCAATCCCTTTGGAATAGTCAGTTGCTGCGTTTTGTAGCCAACGTACGAAACACTCACCGTGTCACTTTTGCCCACCCGCACCTTAAAAATACCTTTAAAGTCGGTAGTAGTAGCTCGCTCCTTCACCGTTATGTGAGCAAAAGGAAGGCCGGTATAACTCTCGTCTTCAAGTACCTGTCCAATTACCAACACTGAATCGGCCGGGCTCGATTGTGCATAGCTATTGCCATAGAACAAAACTGCAAAAAGAAGAGTAAGAATCAGGTTTCCCGATTGGCGCATTGCAGGTTTTTTGAGAGCACGAAATTACGGTTCTCTATAAGAATGCCAAAACAGGTGAAATAGTTGTAACGACGCTAATTATAAACGGATAAACAGGTAGTAGGTGTACGAAAAGAAGCAAAGGAGATATAGAAAGCCCTCAGCCCTGTCCAGCTTGTATTTTCCGAAAGTATACATAAAAACGAAGAGCATCATGGTGCCGCCCATGATTACATAAAGGTCAGTGTTAAGCACCGTGTCGAAAGTCAACGGGCTATATCCAGAGCTCACAAGACCCGAGGTTCCCAGCACCAGCAATAAATTGAAAACGTTGGAGCCTATGATGTTGCCTATGGCCAGGTCTGACTTCTTATGCAGGGCAGCTACCACGGTAGTGGCTAACTCGGGCAGGGACGTGCCCGCTGCGAGAATAGTCAAACCGATCAATCTTTCGCTGACTTCAAAAAAACGGGCCATCGCCACCGCATTGTCAACAATCAGCTTCCCTCCAAAAGTAAGGCCGGCCAATCCGCCAATGACCATGAGTGTCGTCTTCACACTGGTAAAGACCACAATATCTTCTTCCTCTTCCGAACTTCCTCCTTTTTTGAGATTGAAGAAGATATAGAGCAGGAACATGGAAAACATGAAGAGCAGAATCACGGAGTCGACTATGCTAAGGATGTTTTCTTTTGCTCCAAAAAAGAGGACATCGTTGACGAGAACAAAGAAAACGAGCGTGGCGAGAAGGGAGTAGGGGATTTCTTTCCAAAGGGAGCTCTTTTGAACAGAGATGGGGTAGATAACAGCTGCAATTCCCAGAATCAGGAACATGTTGAAGATGTTTGACCCAATGATGTTGCCAAACACCGCTCCATCGTAGCCCTCCGTTCCCGATATGATATTCACCACCAACTCTGGGGCGGAGGTGCCCATGGCAACTATGGTTAATCCAATTGCGATGTCTGAAACATGAAATCGTTTGGCAAGGGACGAGGCCCCGCTTACCAGAAAGTCTGCCCCCTTGATAAGGAGGACGAATCCTACAATAACTAAAACGATATTGATTAGTATTTCCACGGTCAATGAGGTCGATAGTTCAAATAAGGTATACTAATATAAATATTTTTAGATTTAGTTATATAATACAGCACGAAATCAGGGATGAATTGACCAGGATTATATTCAAAAATGCAAAAAGCGTACATAAGAAAGGCCCATGGGTGCATGGGCCTTTCAAGAAAAAGCGGCAAATCTGCTATTTCAATTTCATATCAGCTATGATGCCATCGATTCTTTTCATCAGAAGGCCTTCGGCATTTTTGAGCTCTTCAGCATTTTTCACCGGTGTGGTTACGCTAAAGTAGAATTTTATTTTTGGCTCTGTGCCTGAGGGCCTTGCGGAGATTTTGCTACCATCTTCAGTGAAAAACTGCATCACATCAGACTTAGGATAATCCAATTTGGAAGTTTTGCCTGTCACAAAGTCCCTTTCCTCCAGCAATGTGTAGTCTGCTAGTTTGAGCAGTTTACTACCGTTGATCGTTTTGGGTGGGTTGGCTCTCAGGTCGTCCATCATTTGTTTGATTTCTTCCTGCCCTTTGATTCCCTTCTTAGTTAGTGAAATGAGGTGCTCCTTGTAGTAGCCAAATTTGAGGTACATCTCGTTCAGCATCTGAAACAAACTCATTCCCTTATCTTTGGCAAAGGCCGTCATTTCTGCAATGAAAGCACAAGAGGCAATGGCATCTTTGTCTCTTACCGCATCGCCTATCAGATAGCCGTAGCTTTCTTCGCCACCACCAATAAAGGTTTCCTTGCCTTCGAGCTCTCTGATCAAAGCAGCAATGAACTTAAAGCCGGTGAGTGTTTCGTAGCATTTTACTTTGTAGCCGTCGGCGATTTTGCCAATGAGGTCGGTGGTGACGATGGTTTTTACCACAAACTGCTTGCCGTCGAGTTTGCCGTTGTTTTTCCACTGCTCCAGCAGGTAGTATACCAGCAAGGCTCCCGTTTGGTTGCCATTGAGGAGCTGAAATTCGCCTTTGTCATTTTTCACTGCTATGCCCACTCTGTCTGCATCGGGGTCGGTGGCCATCACAAGGTCAGCGTCAATGGCCTTCGCTTTTTTCAAAGCAATGCTCATAGCCTCAGCTTCTTCTGGGTTGGGATACACCACCGTTGGGAAGTTGCCATCGGGCGTGGCCTGCTCGTCTACAATGGTTACGTTTTCAAATCCCATTCTTTTCAGGATTTCTGGCACTAAAGTAATGCCCGTGCCATGGATGGGCGAGAAGACTATTTTCAGATCCTTTTGCCTTTTGATGATATCAGGCGAAAGGCTTCCTGCTTTGATCGCTTCCAGGTAAGGCTCGTCTACTTCTTTGCTTATCTTTTCAATAAGCGAGTTGTTTGGTGCGAACTTTACGTCGTCGATGCTCTTGATATTGCCGACTTCGGTTATGGTGTTCTTGTCGTGTGGTGCAATCATCTGTGCGCCGTCGTTCCAGTAGGCTTTGTAACCGTTGTATTCTTTAGGGTTGTGAGAAGCTGTGATGACTACACCACTTTGGCAGCCAAGGTGACGGATGGCAAAGGAAAGCTCGGGAGTGGGGCGAAGTGCGTCAAAAAAATACACTTTGAAGCCATTGGCTGAAAATACATCGGCGGTTGTTTGAGCAAAGAATGGGCTATTGTTCCGACTGTCGTGAGCAATGGCCACTTTTACTTGCTTGCCGGGGTAGGTTTTTTTTAAGTAGTTGGCCAGCCCCTGGGTGGCCATGCCTATGGTGTATTTATTGATCCTGTTAGATCCAGTGCCCATAATGCCCCTGAGGCCGCCTGTGCCAAACTCAAGGTCTCTATAAAAGCATTCTATCAACTGGGATTTGTCGGTAGAAGCGACCATGGCCTCTACTTCTTTTCTGGCTGCGTCGTCAAGGTTTTTGCTCGATAGCCATTGTTTCGCTTTTATCAGGGCTTGCTGTTCCATAAATGTTCAGTTATTTTGAGAGGGGAATTTAGCAGATATGTTTTCAAGACAAAAGGGTCTTCGGATTTCTTCAATAAAAATGAAGGCAATGCTAAAAATCTGAAGGCTTGCTTGAATCTTAAAGTAAGTATTCCAAAGTTTGTGCGCTTTAAACCTATTGAATAATCTCTTAAGAAAGCTTCGAATATGGATATCAATAAACTTGACAAGGCTCTCATTGACTTGGTGGAAACAAAGATTGCCTTAAGCGGACTTAGCTACGACGACCCAAAGTACGATGACCTGGAGGAGTTACTGCACGACCAGGAAGATGAGTTTGTTGAGAATTACGGCGACTATATTGAGGAGGCGCTAAGAGATGTGCATGATGAATTCTGCCCCGACAGTGAGGTGTTGCTGCCAATAGCCTACCTGGCAAATGAATACATTAAGAAGGAGGCAGACGGAAAGGTTACTTACACCACGCTGACCAATCAGGGTGTGCCGGTGGATATGGATGACTTTCCTGATAAGAAAACAAGGATTGTTCTTATTCCTGCTCCTACACGCCTGGTGCTTATTGTTGATGCACAGAATCAGCAGGTTGTTTGGAAAGCGGAGTAACCAGGGTTAATCTACATTCTTTCAAACATCAAAATGACCGTTTCCTTCTGTGAGAAGGGTGTAGTATATTTTCTGTAGGTCGTTCGCCCGAAAATGGCTATCATTATCTGACCAGGCACACACGTGCCCGACTATTGTCAGATCATTTGTAAACCTACTTAATAATGAAAAAACACTTTATTCTTGCCGCCTTTGTGTGCTTTGCAGGTAATCTGCTGGCCCAAACCGGCAAAGTTTTCGACAACCTTACTGTTACCAGTAAAATTTTGAAGAGCGAACGCAAGTTCGCAATCTATCTCCCACCAGACTATGAGACGTCGCAACGCAGCTACCCTGTGCTTTACTTATTGCATGGCGCTGGCGATGATCAAACCGGCTGGGTGCAGTTTGGTGAGGTGCTGCGGATCGCCGACAAGGCCATTCTGGATGGTACGGCCACAGCCATGATCATTGTGATGCCTGACGCTGATACAGGCGTGAGGGGCTACTTCAATACCACCGATGGTAAGTGGAACTATGAAGACTTCTTCTTTCAGGAGTTGATGCCACACGTTGAAAAGACCTATCGGATCAAAGCAGACAAACGCTACAGAGCAGTGGCTGGCCTGTCCATGGGAGGCGGCGGCACCTTTATTTATGCGCTGCACCATCCAGAGCTATTCTCTTCGGCATGTCCATTGAGTGCCAGCACAGGCCCTCTCACTCCGGAGGATGGCCGCCGGTGGCTGGAACGAAGTGGTACGGAAAACCCTACTCAAGCCCAGTTGGAAGACTACTACAACAAGTTTGGTGTGAATAAGATCATTGACGGCATGGAGGCCGAAAAGCTGAAGTCAGTGAAGTGGTATATTGACTGTGGCGACGATGACTTTTTGTATGAAGGTAACTCGCTGGTGCACATAGCGCTAAGAAAAAAAGAAGTGCCTCACGAGTTCAGAATCAGAGATGGTGGCCACAACTGGACCTACTGGCGAACAGCCTTGCCAACGGTGTTGTCTTTTGTGTCAGACACCTTTCACCAGAAGTAAAAACAAAAGGGCGGTTGAAAGACCGCCCTTTATTGTGTTGTTTACCTGAAAACCTTATGCATGTTCCCGAAAGAGCTTCTCAAGCTGATAGCCAGGCACTGCACCTGACTGCCGCCATTTGATTTGCCCGCCTTTAAAAAGGATAAAGGTCGGGACGCCCGTTACCCGGTAGCTCTGGGCTGCTTTAGGGTTTTTGTCCACATCAATTTTGATGATCCTGGCCCTGTCTCCCAGCTTGCGTTTCACGTCGTCCAGCACCGGCGCCATGGCTTTGCACGGCCCACACCAGCTAGCAGTGAAGTCAACCAATACAGGTTGCTCACTTTTTATCAATTCAGAAAATGATTGTTTGCTCATAATGTTATTTCACTTCCTCATAAACTGTTTTCTGATCAGGTAAGTTCTCTTTTTTTGAAGCTGTTGGTACTGCACAGCCACCGGCTCCACAACACCCGGTATTGGTGACAGCCTGAAACAGCAAAAGCGCAGCCAGAACGCCTGACAACACATCGCTTAACTGAATAGCCTGGGCTGCCAGGAAAACTCCAAATCCAAGCCTGAGCCACCTCGCAAAATGCCATCCTGTGGTCACTAATTCGTAGATTTTTGTCATAAGTTCTGGAGAAAAACAAGGCTTGCAGGCGTGTAACGGAAGTGTTTAAACGACTGCTTTATCGAACTGCAAGCTTACTTGTCTAACTGGGTAGTTATCTTAATTTGTTTTGAAGACTCATCCAGCCACCGCCATTGTGCACGGTGTAGCCCTTTGATTTAAGAAGGCTTTTGGCTGATCCGCTTCGCATGCCCGATGCACAGCAGGTAATAATGGTCTTTTCTTTCTTCAGCTTTCCAAGGTTATTTCCCAGCACCTGAAGAGGGATGTTGATAGCACCCTTTACATGGCCGCCAGTATATTCCCCTTTTGTGCGAACGTCCACTATGATGGCGCCGTCCTTCACCAACTGCTTTAAATCAACAGATGGCCCCATGCCTAGCATGTTTTTGATAGCTTGAATCATATGATTAGCTATTAACCATTTCCATGTTTACCTCAAGCCATGAACCGCCATTAGAGCAGTCTATCCCCTGGGCTTTTAAGAAGCCAGCCGCCTGACCACTTCTGTTGCCACTAGCGCAGCAAAGAATGATGGGCTGAGCCATTTTCTTGATCTCCTGAACTTTTGAAGTGATGTCTTGTAATGGAATGTTGATTGATCCCCGTACGTGTCCACCCATGAATTCTCCTGGAGTACGCACGTCTATTACTGTTGCGTTCTTACTCATTTTAGATATAAAGTTTATTTGATAAGATTATTTTTTCTTTGTGCTGATGCCAAACGGTAGATAAAGCGGACAAACTCCAATGAAGCTTGTGAGGATAAAAACGCCCGCAAGTATCAATAAAATAGTGGCGGCCATACCGGATAACTCTCCGAAGTAGTAAAGTGCGCCGATGACCAGTGCCAGAACGATTCTGATCACCTTGTCGATTGAACCCATATTTGCTTTCATGATAGTTGTATGATTAGAGGTTTATGTCCTAATACGATACAAATATCCGACGGCAATCGGGCGAAGTATGTGACTTTGGTTACGTTGGAATTTTTTTTGAAAAAAGAAGCCTTCAGTCCTGTAGTTAGCTGAACCCAAGAGTGTTCCTCACCCTATCTAACACCTTCCGGGCAATCACTCTGGCTTTTGCCTCTCCTTCCTGTAGTTTGGCTTCCAGTTCGTCCTGGTGAGTCATGAAGTAGTCGAATGTGGTTCGTTCTTTGGAAAAATGGGAAAGAATCAATTCAAGCAATTCCTTTTTTGCATGGCCGTAGCCGTAATTGCCTCCCAGGAATTTACCCCGCATGGCTTCGACGTCAGAAGGTGATGCCAGCAGGCTGTAAAGTTTGAATACATTATTTGTATCAGGATCCTTCGGCTCTTCCAGAGGAGTAGCGTCTGTTACGATAGACATCACCTGTTTTTTGAGGTCCTTTTCAGAAGCAAAAATATCGATTGTGTTGCCGTAAGACTTGCTCATTTTCTGACCATCGATACCCGGTATTGTCATAAGCTGCTGGTCAATCCGGGCTTCCGGCATAACAAACACCTCGCCATAGCGGCTGTTGAAAGCCCCTGCGATGTCTCTGGCCATTTCCAGGTGCTGCAGCTGGTCTTTTCCTACCGGCACCACATTGGCATCATAGAGCAAGATATCAGCTGCCATCAGCACAGGATACACGAAAAGCCCAGCATTGACATCAGCCAGCCTGTCCGACTTGTCTTTGAACGAATGGGCGTTCTGCAACATAGGAAACGGCGTGAAGCAGCTCAGGTGCCAGGCCAGCTCCGTTACCTCTGTTACCCTCGACTGACGATAGAATATATTTTTGTCGGTATCGAATCCACAGGCAAGCCAGGCAGCGGCAACTGCTTTGGTGTTTTCTCTTCTTACATTGGCATCCTTGATGCTTGTTAACGAATGCAGGTCAGCGATAAAGAAGAGGGAATCGTTCTTTTCCTGCCTTGAAAGTTCAATGGCCGGAATGATGGCTCCCATCAAATTACCTAAATGTGGTTTCCCTGAACTCTGTATGCCTGTAAGTATTCTTGCCATTGATCAAATTTTGGGCAAAGTAAATAAAAATCTTACGTTGATACTTCAGTAATAGTGATAAGTGTTGATCGTTAACTACCGACTGCGTTATTTCGTAACAAGTTTAGGATGAAAAATATGGAGACAATGAAAAGGCTGGTATTTACATTTTTGATGGGCAGTTTGCTGTTTTTTGCTGCAAGTAGTGCAGTAGCGCAAAGTGGTGCCGTCGCCGAGTTTACCGAAACAGAACACGATTTTGGAGATGTAAGAGAAGAGGAGGGCCCCATTACCCACACTTTTGAGTTTGTGAACAAAGGCAATGCGCCTATGGTGATATCCAGTGTGAAAGCCTCGTGTGGCTGTACTACCCCTGGCTGGAGCCAGGAGCCTGTATTACCCGGAGAAAAAGGTTTTGTCAAAGCGCAGTACAACCCAGCTAACCGCCCGGGTTCGTTTAGGAAGTCGCTTACCGTCACCAGCAACTCATCCGCTGGAGCTACCAGCTATTTATACATAAAGGGCAATGTGACGCCCAAGCCACGAACACCTGCCGATGACTATCCGAGCAAATTGGGAAACACCCGGTTCAAGTACCGGTCGATGAACTTCGGTGTGATTACAACTGAAAAGCCCATAACGAAAGAATTTGAGGTATATAACGACAGCGACGCAGCCATCACATTCAAAGAGAACATAGAAGCGCCGGCTCATATCAAGGTGTCGTATGATCCTTTGATTTTGGAGCCTAAGAAGGTAGGCAAAGTCGTTGTAACTTATGATGCAAAAGAAAAAGCCAGATTTGGCTATAATTCTGACAATGTGAAGCTTTTTACAGATGAGGCAGAGAGTGGTGAGAAGCTGCTTTATGTGCTGGCCACGATAGAAGAATATTTCCCACCAATGACAGACGCCGAAAAAGCCAAAGCAGCAAGGTTATCGTTTCAGGAAGTGACTCATGATTTTGGAAGGATTCAGCAAAGTGCCAGCGTTTCGTTCGACTTTGCCTATACAAACACAGGTAAATCTCCGCTCAATATCAGAGACACCCGAACCAACTGTGGTTGCACTGTTTCTACCGTAAGCAAAGAGGATTTAAAGCCGGGCGAAACCGGTATACTGTCAGTTACCTTCGACCCCAAGGGAAGAAAGGGAACACAACAGAAGACCATTACTATTTTCTCCAATGACCCAACAGCCTCAGCACAGACGCTGACAGTGAAGGCTTATGTAGAGTAAAAAGTATCTCAAAATTCACACAGTATGAAAGCCGCTCCAGAGCGGCTTTTTGCATTTAAGAGACCCGCTTCTAAATGACGGGAATTTACTTTAACGAGTCTGTGTTCATCCGAAGTGTTTTTGTGTCAAAAACAGTAATTGTCATATGGAAATAGGAATAGACAGCTTTGCTTCGATTGTGTCGGATAGTGAATCCGGTGTTGAGGCAGACAGCATGCAGGCGATGGCCAATTTGCTTGAAAGAATTGAACATGCGGATAAATCTGGGTTGGATGTGTTTGGCATCGGTGAACATCATCGCAGGGAGTTCCTCGATTCCTCTACCGTCACCATTCTGGCGGCGGCGGCCGCTCGTACTAAAACCATAAGGCTAACAAGCGCCGTAGCAGTGCTAAGCGCTGCCGATCCGGTGAGGGTGTTCCAAAGCCATGCGACGCTCGACCTCATTTCCAAAGGCAGAGCGGAAATGGTGGTAGGCAGGGGCTCTTCCATAGAAGCCTTTCCTCTTTTTGGCTTCGACCTGAAGGACTATGATCAGCTTTTTGCTGAGAAGCTGGGGCTTCTGCTGCATATCCGTGACAATGAAATTGCCAACTGGTCAGGTAAATTCCGGCCGAGGCTCGTGGATCAACCTATCTATCCAAGACCAGTTCAAACCCCATTGCCTATTTGGCTGGGAGTGGGCGGCACGCCGCAGTCGTTTGCCAGGGCTGGTATGCTTGGACTTCCACTCATGGTGGCCATCATCGGCGGCGATACGCATCGGTTTCGTCCACTGGTCGACTTGTACAGGAAGGCATGGCTGGAGGCTGGCCACCCCGAAAACGAGATGAAAGTAGGGCTGCACTCCCTGGGGTATGTGGCAAACACGACAGAAGGAGCTATAGCAGACTACTTCCCGGGCTTTTCTGCCAATATGACGAGGCTAGGGAAAGAGCGTGGGTGGCCGCCAATGACAAGAGAGCGATTTGAAATGGCACGGGCGCCGCTGGGCTCGTTGCTTTTGGGAAGCCCCGAGGAAGTGGCTGAGAAAATTTTACGGCACAGCGAGGCATTAGGAGGCATAGATCGGGTGACTTTCCAAATGGACAATGCCAACCTTCCTCATGAAAAAACCATGCAGGCTTATGACCTGATTGGTACGAGAATAAAACCGTTGATTCAGGGGTAGCGGCTAGATCTTTATCGTAGCAGGTCTGGGGGAAATGAGGTGCATCAGTATGAGCGCTACCACATAAGCGCACCCACAAATGATGAAAAGCACGCTGTAGCCGGCATTAATGTCTCCAAGCGCCTTGTAGTAGTCTAGCAACCGCCCCACAACAATTGGAAACAACACACCACCAAGGGCGCCCGCTAATGTGCCAATACCAATCAGGCTGCTGATGACCTTTTTTGGGAATTCATCTCCTATGGTTGTGAGAATGTTGGCGCTCCAACCCTGATGTGATGCCGCCGCCAGGCTGACTAATGCGACGGCGATCCACAAATTACTTAGGAACTGCGCCAGCATAATCGGCACTACACAAAGGGCAAACACCAGCATCGACACTCTTCTGGCTTTGAAGATAGGCCAACCCTTTTTGATCAGCCAGCTCGACAGGTAGCCACCCCCGATACTACCCAGGGTGGTGGCAGTGTAGATAATCGCCAGCAGCAGGCTAGGCTTGGTGAAGTCGACCTGAAAGGCATTGACAAAGTAGGAGGGCAGCCAAAACAAGAAGAACCACCAAATGGGATCTGAAAGGAATTTACCAACAATAAATGCCCAGGTTTGACGAAAGGAAAGCAGTTTGAGCCACGAAACCCTTATGGTACTTTCATCTTTTTCTTCATCATCGCTGTGGATGTAGTCGTATTCCTCCTTGCTTAGCCTTTTTTGCGATACTGGGATGTCGTAGAATCTCCACCACAAGGCGAGCCATACAAACCCCATGGCTCCGGTAAGGATAAAGGCTTCTTCCCAGCCCCACAGGGAGACAATAATGGGTACGAGGATTGGCGCCACAATAGCACCAACGTTGGTACCGCTAATGAAAATGCCAGTAGCCAACGCTCGTTCTTTCTTCGGAAACCATTCTGCCACGGTTTTGATGGCTGTTGGTAAATTCATTGCCTCACTCAGCCCCAGGACTGCTCTTGCTGAGGCAAAGCCAATAGTTCTAGTCGTTAGTGCATGTGCCATAGAGGCCAGGCTCCAAATGATCAAGGAAAGGGAGTAGCCCAATTTGGTGCCGATCCTGTCGATGAGTCCGCCAAAGCTAAGCAAGCCCAAGGCGTAGGATGCAGTGAAAGCCATCACCACATGGCTGTAGTCGATTTCACTCCAGCCAAAATACTGTTCCAGCGTGGGCTTAAGTATGCCTATGACCTGCCTGTCCACATACCGGAGGGTGGTGGCGTAGAACAATAAGGCACAAACATACCAGCGATAGTTCTTTATTACGCTTGATTTGAGCGAATGAGAAGAGTCGGCTGGCATGTGCGTTGACTAAATTCGAAGATGCGTAGGATCCGTTACAAGGTAGCTACGAATCAGAAGCCAAAATAGGTTTTAGCATTGTTGTAACAAACATCCTCTACCATTTTACCCAGCAGCGCCATGTCATTTGGAAGCTCACCGTTTTTCACATCTTCGCCAATGAGGTTACAAAGTATTCTTCTGAAGTATTCGTGCCTTGGAAAGGATAGAAAGCTTCTGGAATCGGTGACCATACCCACAAAAACAGAGAGGAGGCCCATGTTGGATAGTGTGTTCATTTGCTTCTCCATGCCATCTTTCTGGTCGAGGTACCACCAGCCGCTTCCCCATTGCATTTTCCCGGCGGTTGTTCCGTCGTTGAAATTGCCCGTCATAGTAGCGAACAGCTCGTTATCAGCAGGGTTGAGGTTGTAAAGGATGGTTTTTGCCAGTTGATTGCTGCTGTCAAGGTGATTGAAATACCTGGCCATGGTTTGGGCCTGTGGGAAATCGCCAATGGAATCAAAGCCAGTGTCAGGGCCCAGCTCCCGTAGCATCCTGTCGTTGTTATTTCTTAAGGCTCCAAGGTGAAATTGCTGTACCCAGCCTTTGCTGTGGTAAAGTGTGCTCAGGTGACTTAGGATAATAAAACGCAGACCAACTGCCTCAGAGGTAGTCAATGGGTGCCCTTCCAGGGCTTGAATGAAGAGTTTCTCGGCTTCTTTTTCGGTAATGTTGCTAAAAGGAAGAGTTTCCAGCCCATGATCCGCCGCACGGCAACCGTGGTCATGAAAGAAATTTACTCTGTTTTCAAGTGCTGTAAATAAGCCCTGAAGAGAGCTGATATTGACGGAAGAGGCTTCTGCTAGTTTTTGGACGTAGGTAGCATATGATGCAGAACCAGCAAATGTATATGCTTTGTCAGGTCTGAAGGTTGGCAGCATTTTGAGCGTTTTTGACGACTGCATTGCCTCATGGTAATGCAAGTCATCGCAGGGGTCGTCCGTCGTGCAAACAACCTCTGCATTCATTTTTGCCAGCAAACCCTGCACCCTGAAGTCTTCCCTTTGCAGCATGTTGGAACAATCTTCATAGATCTTCCGAGCACTTTTACCGTTGAGGAGTTCTGTCACACCAAAATACCTTTGAAGCTCCAGGTGGGTCCAGTGGTAAAGTGGATTGCGCATGGTTTTCGGCACTGTTTCCGCCCATTTCACGAATTTTTCTTCAGGAGTGGCGTTGCCGGTGCAGTAGCGCTCATCGATGCCGTTGATTCGCATTGCTCTCCACTTGTAGTGGTCTCCCTCAAGCCAGATTTCCGTGAGATCCGAAAACTGCCGGTTCTCAGCAATATCTTTCGGAGAGAGGTGATTATGGTAGTCTACGATGGAAGCATTTTTAGCATGCTTGTTATATAGTTGTTTTGCTTCTTCCGATTGTAAAAGGAAGTCCTCGGTTAAAAAGGTTGGGTTCATGTTTAGGTGTTAATCGTAAGAAGTCCTGTTGGTTGCACGCTTTCCATGGACATGCGTTCTAAATATTTAAATTATCGCTGACTAAACTCCACAATAGGCATTGAATCCGCCGTCAACTGGCACCACCACTCCGGTAACAAACTTGGAAGCGTCGGAACACAACCAAAGTAAGGTTCCAATGAGCTCTTCGGCGTCGCCAAATCGGCCAAATGGTGTTTGGTTGATCACAGCATTTCCCCGGGCTGTTAGCGTTCCATCAGGGTTAGTTAACAAGGCTCGGTTTTGCTCGGTGAGGAAAAATCCTGGCGCAATCGCATTTACACGTATGCCTTCACCCACTTTTTTTGCCATTTCTACAGCTAGCCACTGCGTGAAATTGTCGATAGCTGCTTTTGCAGCAGAATAGCCCACCACCCTGGTGATAGGCCTGAAGGCCGACATAGATGAAATGTTGATAATAATGCCTTTTTTGTTGGCGGCCATTACTTCACCAAATATTTGGGAGGGTAGCACTGTGCCCAGCAGGTTTAGATCTACTACCTGCTGAAAGGCCTTCGTATCAAGGTCAAAGAATGTTTTGTCAGGTGAAATGGTAGCCCCTGGCATATTTCCGCCAGCTGCATTGACCAAAACATCAATTCGCCCGGTAACCTTCAGGATGTCTTTCTTAACACCTAACAGGTTCTCTTTGTCCAGTACGTCGGTCTTGAAAAAGCTGGCTTTACCACCAGTTTTTTCGATGTCATTGACGAGGCCGTTACCCGCATCTTCCCTTCGGCCGAGAACGACCACATGAGCGCCTGCTGCCGCCATATTTTTCGCCATCACCGAGCCCAATATGCCGGTGCCGCCAGTGATCACAATTGTTTTGCCTTCTACTGAAAATAGTTGGTTGGGGGATTGATTCATGAATAGCCTACTTGTTAAATTCTTTGAACTGTTTGTTCATTTCTTCGTCACTCAAAAACTTACCGGAACTGAGCAGTACCCTGTGGTTGAAAACGATAGATTCGCCCGGGTTCAGTGTGGTAGTAAACTCTGGATCGGTGGGGACGTAAGCTTTGGAAGCCAGGTTGTTGACTGCAAACAGCCCGTAACCACGAGCATGCCAGTGCGCTGGATAGCCCATGTTTTTCTTGTTGTCTACCATGGCGATGGTAATATCTTCGTCTCCTTTGGTAGCAGAAAGGCTGACCCAGTCGGCTCGTTTGCCCCATACGTCACCTTTTTCAAGCCCACCACTGTTTCTGTACACACCGTTCACACCTTCGTTGTTAAGGGCAGCAACGGTTGTTGGATTGCCGGCGGCATCGGTAAATACTTCCGGCTTGTTGCTGGGTTCTTCAAACGCACGATCCAACCTGATGCCCATCATGCCTTCTTTTGACTCCTCAAAGACCACTTTGTCTTTTTGGGCAGTTAGTTTCGTTGTGCGGTCTACTGTCCTCAAATCGCCAGTACCTGAAAATACCAGCGTAGTTTCTTCCACCAATAGTACTTTGCCTGAATTGTCTGCCCAATTGGATTGAACCACCAACGTGCCTTTGCCCTTGCCGCCTTCTGCTTTTATAACTTTTTGATGACGGATGCTACCATAGTCTTTCTTTTGTTCGGCTGGAATGGCGTAAGAGTTGTTCCAAAAATCAAGATTATTCACATCTCCATAATTGAACCACAACCCCACATGATGAGGGTGATCTATCCGCTCTCCTGCTCTTGGATCTCTGGGGAAACCCCTTGTGATCACTGTTCCGTTTGCCGTGTATATTGGGTATAGTACTGGCTTGTCCAGGTCTTCGGGATAGATATAAGATGTGAAGAGTTTTCCATCTATCATCACATCTACCTTTTTGTTCTTCTCGTCAGTTACAAACTTCACAGCCTTCATTTGTGCATACCCAACATGGGCGATCAGTACAAACAGGAATAATGCAGTACCTGTTTTTGCAATTTTACTTAGTAGATTCATTAATGATGTGGTTTATAATTTGATTTTGGGTGAGTTTACGAATTGTCATAGTTATGACGAAATTTTGATGGCCGATCCTTACATGTCTCTAGCTTTTTTCTTGGGTGAAAAAACAAACTAAGGGTGGCGAAAGAAAAATCCGTCTTATAGTAGCAAAGCGCCTTTTTGTAGGGGCGTTCTCTACCTCCCAGCGCTGCACAAGCCGTTTTCATTTCACCTTCACTTAGTGAATGAATAGCGATTCGCAATATTATAAAAACCTACATTACTATTATGAAAAAGCCAGAACCATTCACCCGAAGAAAGTTTATTAAAAACACTACAGGAGCCGCTATTGCGTTGAGCTTTCCTACTATTATTCCCTCAAGTGCCTTTGGAGCCAATGACAAGGTGCAGGTGGCTGTACTTGGTGTAAACGGAAGAGGGAAAGATCACATCAAGGGATTTCAGGGACTTGACAAAGCTCAGGTGGCTACGCTGTGTGATCCTGATAGAAATATCCTGACCACCAGAGCCGGAGAATTTGAGGCGACATATGGGGCTAAGGTAAAAATGGAGCAGGACCTCAGGAAGGTCTTCAACGATAAAAACATTGACGCAGTGAGTATAGCCACGCCAAATCACTGGCACACACTGGCCGCCATTTGGGCCATGCAGGCTGGCAAGGATGTTTATGTGGAGAAGCCTGGAACCCACAACCTGTATGAGGGAAAGAAATTGATTGAAGCCGCCAAGAAGTACAACCGTGTGGTTCAGCACGGCGTTCAGCTTCGGAGCTCAGTGGCGATACAAGAGGCGATACAGCACCTGCGTGACGGGCTCATTGGCAATGTTTATATGGCCAGAGGACTTGTGTTCAAGTGGAGGCCCGACATCGGCGACAAAGGAACGGAGGCCGTGCCAGCAGGACTGGACTACGATCTTTGGACTGGCCCTGCCGAGATGCGGGACTTTTCCAGAAACTACGTGCACTACAACTGGCACTGGAGCTGGAATTATGGCAACGGCGACGTAGGAAACCAGGGGATTCACGAAACCGACCTGTGCATGTGGGGCCTGGACGTTGGACTGCCAACAAAGATCACCTCAATGGGAGGGAAGTTCCTGTGGGATGATTACAAAGAAACCCCTGAAGTGTTGACTTCCACCTACCACTACCCGGATCAAAAGAAGATGATTCAGTTCGAGGTTCGCCCATGGATGACCAACAAGGAAGATGGCGTCGGCATTGGAAACATCTTTTACGGCAGTGAGGGGTACATGGTGGTGAATGGTTACAACGAGTACCAAACGTTTTTGGGTAAAGACAGAACCCCCGGCCCGACAAAAAAGGAGGGTGGTAGCCACTATCAAAACTTTGTCGATGCAGTGCTGGCCAAAAACCCGGCTCTGTGCAATGCACCCGTTGAGACAGCCCATTTGTCTTCCGGCCTGGCTCACCTGGGGAATATTGCTTATCACACTGGTCGTGTTTTAACCTTCGACCCCAAAACGGAAACATTCCCGGGTGACGATGAGGCCAATGCCTTGACGAAAAGAGAGTACCGGGCACCGTACGCCATTCCGAAAAAGATATAAAGCTCAGGAGGCAGCGATTGATATCTCTATGAGAAAAGGCTGTCCCTAAAAGACCCCAAACAACTCAATATCAAAAATGAGATTGGAGTTTTTTGGGATGGCCACCTTGCCGGAATTGTCAAGCACATCATTTGCCCCATAGCCAAGTCCCGAAGGAATATATAATGTGATGGTAGACCCGTTTGGAATAAGGGGTAGTGTTGTTTGGAAGCCGGCTATGAGTCTGTAAAGATAGGTTTCCAGTTTATCGCCGGCGTCAAATTCCTCGCCTGTGCTAAGCAGCTTGCCTGAGTACTTAATCCACACAACGCTTTCCAATATGGGCTTTTCCCCATTGCCCAATGCGTCAATTTTGTAACGAACGCCATTTGGTTCTGTCAAAACAATATCTTTGAGGCCCCAAACTGCCAGTGAATCGTCAATGATCTTTGTATCTGTTTCCAGCTGAGTCTGATCTACATTTTTAAGTGTGCTGTCCAAAACATCTTGGGCAGTCAGCGGTTCGGCTACATCTTTGTTGCATCCTGAAAAGAGAAAAATGAATGCTGTCAGGAAAATATTTGCTTTCAAGGCAAAGGTTCTATTTAGTACAATCCTCATTAGTTAAGGTTTCTGTTTAAAGTTAGCGAACTCATAATAGTTGATAAGACCCACATAGACTCAAATGGTTTAAAGTCCTTTGCGATTTGTTAGGCTCAAAGTTAGAAGAAAAGGAACTTTTATTAGCCGGTTTTACATGAGTAAAACACCAAAAACATCAGGCATGTCTCAAAAAAGATGGCAAAGCTGGGCGAAGCTAACTCTAAAATGAAAGCCCTAATTGTTGCTAAGCTGCTTCAGAGCCAATTCTACACTTTTTACTGGAAGCTTGCATACTTTGTTTTGGCAAACATAAATGATGGTTTCGCCTTCAATGAGCTTATTTTCAAGCAGAGGAAGGTTTTCACTGTTCCCTCCCATTAGCAGCATTCCTGGGTGATACTCCCTCATCAAAAGTTGGCTTTTTTCCAGTGCATCTGGCCCCATTACTGCCACTTCAAACGGTTCGTTCACCAGCAAGCCCATCAGGCTCGCCCATTTGGCGAAGTAAGGGCCACTTTGGGTGAAGTCTTTTGATAGTGAGCCTACCATTTTTACGCTCATGTCCAGATAAGTGGCAGACTCATAGTAATGCCCGAGCTTGAAAAGCACTTCTGCCATTGCCGCATTGGAGGAGGGGATTACCTGATCGGCGATTTCGAATTTCCTTGCCACCAACTGCTCCGACGTGTTGGATGTGTAGTAAAAAAAAACATTTGATGGGTCGTGAAAGTGTGTGACGGCATAGTCGGCAAGGCTGCGGGCCTGTTCAAGCCAGCGGATGTCGAATGTAGCCTGATATAGCTGAATGAGTGCAAGTGACAGGAAGGCGTAGTCATCGAGAAAGGCCTCGATTGACGGCCCGCCATTTGTATAGCTTCGCCACAGCCCGCCGTCGCTTCTTATCATGTTTTTCTTCAGAAAATCAGCATTCTTAAGAGCGATATCCAGATATTCCGCCTTACCCAGCGCCCAATAGGCATCTAAATAGCCCGACAGCATCAGGGCGTTCCAGGAGGTGAGTATCTTGTCATCCAGCGATGGGCGGATGCGCTTGTTTCTGGCTTCCAAAAGCTTTTTTCTCGATTTCTCAAGTGCCAATATTGCCGCATCTGCGGTCACTGCATGTTTTGCGGCCAATTCTTCGAGCTGCGTTTGTTTGTATAAGACGTTTTTCCCGTGCTCCCAATTGCCCTCTTCGGTAACACCGAAATAGTCGCAGAAAAGCTCAGCCGACTCTGTGTCAAGGGTTGCTTCTATCCCAGCTTTTGTCCAGACATAAAATGTGCCTTCTCCACCTTCGCTGTCTGCATTCAGCGATGAATAGAAGCCAGATTGAGGCGAGGTCAATTCTTCACTTACGAAGGAGAGCGTTTCTTCTACTATTTGAGCGTAAGTCTCATTTTTCGTCACCTGATAGGCATGGGCGTACAGGCTAACTAGCTGGCCATTGTCGTACAGCATTTTTTCAAAGTGAGGCACCTTCCAGTCTGCATCAGTTGAGTACCTGGCAAATCCTCCCGCCAGGTGATCATAAATCCCGCCAGCAGCCATAGCATCAAGGGTTGTGCTGACCACTTTCAGGGCACGCTCATTATTATTTTGCTTGTGCTCTTGTAGTAAAAATTCCCAAACCACAGGCATTGGGAACTTGGGAGCACCCGCCAGGCCGCCAGAGAGGTAATCTAGCTCAGGCTCCCAGTCCGGGAATATGGTATTGTAGACTGATAAGATATCCGCTTGTTCCTCCGTTCCTTGGGGGCTTATCATATCGTTCAGCACAATCCCGTCTGTTACGGCATCAGCCTGTTTCCGGACGTTGGTAATGTCCTCTTTGTAGGCTGTTGTTATCTGAGATAATAAGTTGATCCATTGATCTTTCGGGTAATAGGTGCCGGCATAAAATGGCTTCCCGTTCGGTAGAGCAAAGGCATTCAGTGGCCAACCAGCACGGCCCGAAATGAGTTGGGCAGCGTCGATGTATACCTGATCGACGTCGGGCCGCTCTTCTCTGTCGATTTTGATTGCCACAAAATTCTCATTCATGATGCGAGCCACCGTGGTGTCCATAAAAGACTCTTCCTCCATCACATGGCACCAGTGGCACGATGCATAGCCAATGCTTATGATCAGCGGCTTGCCTTCACTGGCCGCCTTTGCCAGAGCCTCGTCTCCCCATTCATACCAGTCCACGGGGTTGTCGGCATGTTCACGCAGGTAGGGGCTGCTCGCTTTCGCCAGGCGATTGAGCGATTCGGTGTTTTCTGTCGCCGGCGAACTGCATCCTGCACAAACCAAGACTGCGAGAACAACCCAGGCCCATCCTTTTCTCTCTACACGCATATCCAACTATTTATTGAGCGCTACTTTTTCATCAGAGGTGGTCCGGGAGGTCGAAAAAACCCTTAGGATGTCATTATTGGATGAAACCAGCACCAGCCAGTTCGCCCCAGACTTGATCATTTGCACATCTTTTACATTGTAGGGTACAAAGAAGCCGCTTTGAAGGCTACCCGCTGCTTTGAATTCGAAGTTACCAAGTCCTTTCAAAAACGCTCCGGGCGAGGCGTCATTGGGGGTAGTTTCTACTTCTGTGTCGAAGTTGTTGCCCGCCACGAGAAGGTCTTTGATACCATCGCCATCAAAATCCTCTATGAGTATGCCATTGACCGCTGATAGCTGCGCTTCGATAGGCAGTTTTTTACTTTCAAACTTTGCGCCATTGTTGACCAGAATGGCGTTTGAAAAAGTATAGACTTTTTTATTCAATGCTGAGCTCATTCCCGGCCCGAGGATCGATTGAAGATCCGAGCTTGCGAAGGAGAGGTAGCTGGGGAATTTTTGTCGAATGGATGGCACCTGGCCTGAACTGCATTCGATACCACGAACGGGCACCAAAACAGAGTCGTTGTAGTAACGGGCCAGAAAAATATCATTGGTTCCATTGTTGTCGAAGTCTTTGGCAAACACCTGAAATGGCTTTTCCAAGTTGGTTTTGAATTTGTAGTTTTCGCCAAGGTTGCCAACAATCAAATCCTGGTCTCCATCGCCGTCAATATCGTTGGCCACCACTTTGTTCCACCAGCCCTCCGTTTTGTCAAGTCCGTAGATCACGGTGGCGTTTTTCAGCTTCCCGTTAACGTTGGCAAATACCATCACAGGCATCCATTCGCCAACAATCACCAGTTCGGCCGTTTTGTCGCCATTCAAGTCGGCCCAGATGGCGGAGGTTACCATGCCCACGTCGGTAAGGTCTGGAGCGAGTGCCTTGGTTTGATCGATAAATTGCCCGGACTCATTAATCAACACATAACTTCTGGGGGAGTAGGGGTAGGCACCGGTGATAACGTGCCCACCACGGAAAAGATCGAGGTCGCCATCGCTGTCAATATCGTACGCCACTACGCAGGATCCACTGCTTTGCGTATTGATGGTTGCTGACTTGGCAAAGTTCCCTTTCCCATCATTCAAATAGAGCCTGTCTTTGTATTGGTCGGCTTTATCAGGGAACTCGCTTCCTCCGCTCACAACATAGAGATCGAGGTCTCCATCACCGTCAGCATCGAACATTGTGGATCCCATGTCTTCATAGCTTTTATCTACTGCAAAGGCGGCTGTAGATTTTTTAACCAGCTTGCCTTTTGACTGTACATAAAGTTGCCCGGCCTGGCCAGAAGCACCACCAATGAATAAATCATCTTCTCCATCTCCGTTAACATCTCCAGTTGACATGAAAGGCCCGCTCTTTGAGAAATTATGTGGCAGCAACGTTTGGTCTTTGTACTCATTCACTTCGTTTTCTTTGTGCACAAAGGCTTCCGCCAGCACTCCCGGTGAGGCTTGGAATAATAACTCTTTTGAAGCGGGCAGTTTCTTTGGCGTCACTGCCGTCTCGTGGGCGACAACTACTATTTGATTGACACCAGCAACAGACATAGTATTCTGCATGCCATCAGGCCATGAAACATTAAGGCTGTCAATACCAGCAACTTGCCCCAGACCGAAATGGACTACCGGGTCATTTGACGAAAGATAGCCCCTTACGGTTTTGTTCTCGAAAAACTGAATTTTGTCGTCGTAGTATATGGTGACTTTGGCTCCGATGCCATGTGCGTTTGTGGCAGGTCCTTCGAGTTTTACTTTCAGGTAGTTGTTTCTGTCAGAAGAAGTGTTTTCGTAAATGAACGCTTCGTCATCCAGGTTGTTGACCACGAGTTCCAGGTCTCCATCGTTGTCCAGGTCGCCTACCGCAGCACCATTGGAGAAGCTGGTTTCATCAAAGCCCCATGATTCTATGGCATTTTCGAAGTGCAGGTTGCCGGTGTTTCTGAAAAGGTAGTTTTTCACCTTAATGGGGTCATACACATCAATAAAATCCTTGTAACCATTTTTGAGCATGTCGTTCATCGACGTGTACTTGCTTTTATTTTTTAAAACAAAATCCCGCAATTTCTTATCAAGATCTCCATCAAACACATCACGGCGATAGCCATTCGCTACAAAAACATCTCTGTATCCGTCGTTGTCAAAATCAGACATCAGTACCGACCAGCTCCATTCTGTTTTGGACACTCCGGCCATTTGCGAAATGTCGCCGAAGAATGAATTCCCTTGATTTAGGTGGAGCGCATTGTGCATGTACTGCTTATGCATGCCTCCGTTCACAATATTGTAAAAGCCTTCGACGTCCATGGAGGGCATGGAAACCTTTGATCGTTTGTAGTCTTCTGGCAGCATTTCGGTGACCATAATGTCTTCCAGCCCATCGTTGTTGATGTCTGCCACATCTGTTCCCATCGAATACATGGAGATATGATTGGTAGTCTCCTTTATCTGCTCTTTGAAAGTGCCGTTTTTCTGGTTGATGTACATATAGTCACCTTCAGCAAAATCATTGGCAACAAAAATGTCGGTATAGCCATCTCCGTTAAAGTCGGCGGTAACTACGCTGAGGGCATAGCCAAAATTATTTTTGATCCCCGCCTGGGCACCGATTTCACGGAACTTGCCATTTTCGTTTTTGTAAAGCTTATCTCTGCTGAAGGAGGGGGACAGCTTCTTTTGCCGGATCATTTCAGTGAGTGGCAGGTCAAACGAATCTGGTCTGTTAGTCAGGTAAACATCCAGGTCGTTGTCATTGTCCATATCAAAAAATGACGCATGTATGGAGTAGCCAGACTCGTCAAGCCCGAAGTCTTTTGCCTGTTCCTTGAAGGTCAGGTCTCCCTGATTGATATATAGTAAGTTGGTTCTTTCTTCTTCGCTATCGTGATAGCCACCCTTGCAGACGTATATATCAAGCAAGCCATCGCCATTGATGTCTACCATGGTCACGCCATTGTTCCACCGGCCGTTGCCTTCTACTCCAGCTGACTGAGAAATGTCTTTGAATTTCAGGTCCCCCTCATTGAGGTAAAGCTTGTTGGGTACTTCATTGCCTGTAAAATATATATCTGAAAGTCCGTCGTTGTTGATGTCTCCAATGCCAACGCCACCGCCATTGTACACATAGGCGAAATTATCGAAGTAGTTGTTGTAGTTCTCATCCACGTCGTTGCGGAAAGTAACTCCGCTGCTGGCCCCGGGGAGCCTTTTAAAAACGGGTTCTTCCTTCTTCTCTTCAGGCGTCGAGATGACATCCGGCTTGGTTTCGCAGGCCGCAAGTATCGATAAAAGCAGAAGTCCTCCGAAAATGGAGTTTAGATGTATTTGTAGTTTAAACAGCATAGTGGCAGTATGATTTAGATAGATAGTCAGCTAAAATTTAATGGTTGCTGACTGATTTACCTGCTCTTTTAAAATTAGGTCAAAGTTAAAGGCTTTGCAAGACTAAAGGATATTCACCGGCGCTTCTATTTGTCCACAACAAGGAAAAAGTTACTCTCAGGTGGCGGTCGCCAGGAGGCTGATTTGAGTCTTGCTCTTGCCTGTAATAAAATAAGAAGGGCCAGGCAATATGCCCGGCCCATCAAAAACTACTATTTAATTATTACTGAAGTTTAATTACAATCCGATCCAGGATAGCCACAGTTCTGAGGGTATCCGCCCAAAGTTCGATCGATTTGGGTCAATGGTATCGGACGGTGAATATGATAGTCCTCGATGTTGTCAGCTCCTAACGGATTGTATGCTCTCACATATTCCACCAATTTCCCTGTTCTTGCAAGGTCGAACCAGCGGCACTGCTCGCCGTCCATTTCGAGAGCACGCTCTTTCAGAATTAAGTCAAGGTCGACATCAGCTGCTGTTATTTGCATGGCTGCTTCCGCACCTTCTTTGGCGGCACGGGTTCTTACTACGTTGATATCTTCTGCAGCACCTGCATTGTTTCCTGTCTGGAAGCGAGCTTCGGCACGAAGCAAGTGAGCGTCAGCCAATCTCATCACAAACCAGTCCCTTGATCCACGTTCCCACTGTATTGTTGGTCTTCGTGGGTCGATGAACTTACTCAACGTGGGGAAGAGTCTTTCAGTGTAGATATACTGATCGCCCTCAAATGCGGCGTCTTTAGTTATAACATTATATCTAACTTGAAGCTTCTTACCAGTCATCCATTCGGCATCTCTTCCGGGGCCCGGCACAAATATGGCAGTATCACCTACTTCGAATCGGTTAGATCCGATATCTGAAGAAGTAACAGTAGATCCATCAGCTTTCACTGCGTTATTATCTACGTGAATCTGCTCCCATTTTGGAATATTATTCGGGTTATTCGAAATGTAGGCATGCTTATAGGTCTGGTCATATCGGTCATCAATCTCACGTGTTTCTTCCCAAACCGAAACCATATAGTCAGTGGGTCTGAAACGTTTAAATGGACGTCCTCCGTTAATATCACGAATCATACCAGGACGAATGTCGTACTCCATCAGGAAGTAAAGATGACCTCTGTTTCCCACTCCACCGTTTCCACCGTTCAAGATCAAGTCCGTAGAGTACTGAACAGCCCAGATGATTTCGGAGTTGAGCTGATTATCCTGATCCCAAAGGGCATCGTGGGAATCAACCAACGCATAGCCACGGTCATTGATTACGTTAGAAAACAACGTGTTGGCACTGGCAAAGTCAGCTGGTGACCCAAAAGACTGGTATCCTCTGGTCAAATAAGCTTTTGCAAGTAGAAACTCTGCTGCACCTTTAGTTGCTCTACCGTAGTTACTCTGAGTTTCAGGCAGGTTGGCAATAGCAAATTCAAGATCAGGAATAATTGCTTCCGAGTAAACAGCAGATTGTGGAGACGGAGCCGCCTCTACTTCAGCCCCAATCGTTTCTTCCAAAGTAAGGTACACATCACCCCAGGTTTGCACCAGGTAGAAATAGTAGTAGGCTCTCAGGAAGCGAACTTCTGCACGACGCTGAGTTTTGATTGCGTCGCTCATATTTGTAACTGCTTCAGACCTATTCAATACCGCATTGGCTTGGTTAATCCCCTGGTAAAGGAAGGTCCATTGTTGATCCAGGATGTTGACAGCAGGATTGAGGCCATTATCATAAAAGTTGAACGACTTATACCCCCCATCTGCGCCGTTCGTGTGTGTGTCGGTGCCAAATATGGTTAACATATAGGCCCGTTCATTACTGTGAATCTCCCGAAGGAACGAGTAGGAGGCGTCCACAGCATCTTCAAGACCGGCTGCTGTAGTATAATAACTTCCTGCAGATACGTCCGAAATCAGTTTCTCATCAAGAAAATCTGAACACGACTGGATTGTAAACGCAACAAACGTTAGAACCAGTAATTTCGATGTAATATATTTCGTTATTTTCATAATTTATCGTGTTTTGATAGACCCTAAAATGATATGTTAAGTCCACCTAAGAAAAGCTGGTTGGAAGGCATCTCGCCCGATCCGATATTTCCACCTCTTTCGGGGTCAAATTGTTTGAATTTTGACCAAACAATTGGGTTTTGTGCAGTTGCATAAATTCTGACAGTCGAAAATTTAAGTTTATCAAGTACACTATTAGGAAGCGTGTACCCAAGAGTGATATTTCTAAGCTTCATATAGCCCCCATCAGTATATCTCAAGGTGCTGCCAAAAGAAATGTTTTCCTGGTTAATATTTGGTCTTGGGTAATCGTTTGTCGGATTATCAACCGTCCAATAGTCTACCGCCAGGTTGTTATAACGAGCCTGCATGGTCGCCTGACCGTTGCAGAAGTCGCATTGGATGAGGAAGCCCACACGATAGTAGAAAAACATCGAAAGATCAAAGCCTTTGAATTCTACACGAGTATTCAAACCGCCATAGGCGGCCGGCACGTCGTTTCCAAGGATAATCCGGTCATTTGCAGGGCTGATTGTTCCATCGCCATCCTGGTCTTTCAGCTTAATTTCACCTGGGAATGCGCCCATCAATGCTGAAGCCTGATCTTTTTCAGACACTTGCCAGATTCCTATTTTTTCGTAATCGTAAAAAGAACGGATAGGTTGTCCGATAAACCAGCCATTGCCTACATCGTCTACTTTGTTTCCGTCGGCATCTCTCTGGGCCAAATCCACAATTTCTTCGTTGTAACTACCCAAATTGAAGTCGGCTGTCCATCTCAATCCATTCGACATATCCAGAATGGTAGAATTAAGTGTGATTTCAAATCCGTTGGTTTGCGTTCCACCAATGTTTTGCAGGATCGAAGCATAACCAGAAGTTGGAGGAAGTGCTCTTCTCAACAGTAGAGACGTACCAGACGACGTGCGATAATATTCAAATGAACCACTTAGCCTGTTATCAAAAAGCCCAAAATCTACACCTATGTTCGTAGTTTCTGAGTACTCCCATGATAAATCCGGGTTAGGGATAGATGAAAGTTGGAATCCACGGGCATCGACGTTGTTCCAGTCGTAAATTGATTGTCCCAGGGTACCCTGTGTCTGATACGGCGATACAGCCGTGTTACCAACTTTACCATAGGATGCCCTCAGTTTCAGGTCACTCACAACCCTTACACCTGACATAAACGCCTCGTCTTTAATTCTCCATCCTGCTGACACACCCGGGAATGCATTCCATTTATTGCCATCTGCCAAACGAGACGATCCATCCCAACGCATACTAGCCTGAAACAGATACTTGCCTTTGAATGAGTAATTCACACGGCCCATATAGGACAATAATCTGTATTGTTCGTAACGGGTACCATATTGGGATATCGTGGCCAATCCGAGGTTGTACCATTCAGCTGTTTCATATGGCAAATCAATAGCGGACATACCATTTTGTGTGGAGTCTTGCTGGGCAACACTTTGAAGACCAGTAAGCCCCAAATCATGATCACCAAACGACTTATTATACGTTAAGATGTTCTCCAATGTATAACCAAAGCTTTGCTGATTGAACAGCGAGGCTGAAGGAGTTCCGTTTTTCCTTGGGTTGGTGAACTGACCTTCAAAAAGGCCTCTTTCCCAGAACTGGTAATCTTGACCTAAAAGGAATTTATACTTTAAGCCATCCAAAATTTGAGCCTCGGCATAAACAGAAGAGAATACTCTGTTTATTTTTCTTTCGTCAATTCTTTTGCCTGGCACCAGTTCGCTCAGTGGATTGGAACGAATACCGTCCGATATCGGAAGGAAGATGAGGTCTCCATTATCATCATATGGTAAACCAAGGGGTGTTTGGTTGACCGCTTCTGAAATAACGGATCCAGAACCCCAATTCTGAGTGGAATTTGAGAAGAGTGAGGATACACCTACTTTGAATATCTTATTGATTTGATGATCGACATTGATTCTTGCGGTATATCTTCTGTAGTCGATACCTTCAATCAGACCGTCTTCTTTAAAGTAGCTAAGCGCCAGGCTTACCTGCGTTTTTTCGGTACCACCATTTACACTAACCTGCTGATTCATCTGTGAACCATTTTGGTAGATAAGGTCTTGCCAATCAGTTGAGAGACCATTCTGGACAGAATTTAATTCCACCGGGTCAATAAAAACGGCGTCGTCGGCTGGGATAGACGATCCTGCATCTCCCCATGCAGCACGCCCTGATCTGCCTGTAGCATCTACTCTGCTGCCTTCTCTTTTCAAGTCAGCAAACTCTGAGCCGTTCATCATAGGAATAGTTCTGAAGGGCTGCGTGACGGCGTAACTGCTGGAATAGGTTACAGAAGTCTTGCCGGGTTTTCCCCTTTTGGTAGTAATAAGCACCACACCGTTAGATCCCCTTGAACCGTAAATAGCAGTAGCAGCCGCATCTTTCAGTACCTCCATAGAAGCTATGTCGGACGGGTTAAAATCTTGTATGGAGTTTGTTCCAGCCGTCATCGGGATTCCGTCAACCACAAAAAGAGGGTCGTTTGAAGCTGTTAATGATCTTCTTCCCCGAATTGTAATGCTTGAATTTTGGCCTGGACGGCCACCATTCTGAAGAACGTCTACACCAGCAATTTGCCCTTTCATGGCTTCCATTGCATTGGATGTTGGAATTCTTACAATCGCATCACTTTCGATTGATCCGATAGCTGCTGTCACGTCTCGCTTGTCCTGCGTTCCGTAACCAACAACGACTACTTCAGAAAGTGATTTGACATCAACTTCCATCCCAACACTTATTTGAGACTGCGAGCCGACGGTCACTTCTGTGGTAGAAAAGCCGATGGCACTAAACACCAAAACGGCGTCTCTTGAAGGAACCCTTAGAGAGTATTTTCCATCAATATCTGTCACTGTTCCCGTGGTTGTTCCTTTCACAATCACGTTGACACCAGGTAGAGCCGAGCCATCTTCCACAGATGTGATCGTACCTGATACCGTCGAATCCTGCCTGGCGATCGCCTGGCCGGAGCAAATCACAACGAGTGCTAGTCCCACCGGAAAGCACCACAGGACTCGCTTACATTTTGATAAAATTTCATTCATAGTAAGTAGGGTTTATAAATAATGTAATGAATTTAAATTGTTTAGACCCAATGCCTCTATCTCCTGTTAGGCTGCGAGGCATTTAGTAAGTTACTAAAATCGAGCTACTTTTCTTTTGTTTTTGTCGACATATAAGTATTCTTCTTTATCCTGGAAGACAGTTTAATGGTGAAAAATTAGACTATTGATTTTCTTAATGATTTTAAAGCCCGGCTCATTTGTGTTTCAATGGTTTTAACGCTGAGATGAAGCCTATCGGCAATCTCAACGTAGCGCAGGCCCTGGTCACGGCTTAGCTGAAACACCAGGCGACATTGCTTAGGCAACCTGGCTACAGCGTTATCTATACTTTCCTGCAATTCAGCATACTCCGACCGCTTCTGTGGGTCGAAGTGATCGCAGGGAATGGCCAATTCGTTCTCAATATTTGTGAAGCTGTATTTCTTCTCTTTCCTAAGGTAATCGAAAGAGATATTTCTAACCGCTGTATAAAGGTATGACTTGGGGGAGCTGGAAATAACAATCACATTTCGATTGATCCAGATTTTAAGGAAGACCTCGCTTACTAATTCTTCAGCAACTTCATTATTTTCAACCAATTTCTCGCAGAAGCTGCGAAGCGGGTGATAGCCAACAACAAATAATTTTTCAAACGCCTGAGAGTCGTCATTACGAAGTACTCTCCACAGCAAATAGTCTATGCTGTCAACAGATTTTGACGGAGCCAGTCTTGTCCCGGTAATTGAAGCTCTTTTGGTTATAAGCATTGTTTAAGTAAGTAGTCGATTTCAATCGATTGAAATAAATTTACTCTCAAAATCTGAACAAAACAGATTTGGGAATTTTTTTTTAACGGTATCTGTCCCGGGAACGGTACCGAAATTTTTTTTAGCTTTACATTGAGCTATCAAAATCTAATAATGAGCAAATCTGACTCAACCATACGGGACATTGCACGCACATTGGGGATATCAAAATCCACCGTATCACGGGCCTTGAACAACCATTATGACGTAAGCCAGGAGACAGCCAGGAAGGTGAAGGAATTGGCGCTAAAAATGGATTACCAACCTAATGTTTTAGCCAGGCAGTTAAAGCTCCAGCGCACCAATACTCTTGGGGTTATTATTCCGGAAACTATTAACCGGTTTTTTGCTAAGGCTGTTGGAGGGATACAGGAGGTGGCCAATAGTGCCGGGTACAATGTGATGATTTGCCAGTCGAACGAAACGCTAACGCTTGAACAGAATAATTTGCAAACCCTGATGTCGAGCAAGGTTGATGGATTGCTGGTATCGGTGTCAAGGCAAACCGACCGGAGCGACCACTTTCAGTATGCGATCAACAAGGACATACCGTTGGTTTTTTTCGACCGAATATTAGAAGAGTTGGCGGTGCCTCAGGTCTACTCGGATAATTTTGATATTAGTTTTCAAGGTACCGAACACCTGATCCAACAGGGCTGCAAAAGAATTGCCTTTGTGGCTGGCCCATTGCACCTTTTCAATAGCCGCAACCGACTGAACGGCTACCTGGAGGCACTTAAAGCTAACAATATTCCAGTGCTGGAGTCGCTGATAGTGCAAGCCAACTACCAGGCTGGGCATGTGCAGCAGTACACCAGGCACCTCTTCGACGCCGGGGAGGCGCCAGATGGCATTTTTGCCATCAACGACATATCTGCTCTTGAAATGATGCATATCTTAAAAATGAGGGGCTTGCAGATTCCCAGAGACGTGGCGGTGTTGGGTTTCAACAACGAAGTTATCTGTGATTTTGTTGAGCCAACGCTGAGTAGCATCGAACATCCTGCGTTCGATATGGGGGTAGCTGCAACAAGGATTTTGCTGAAACAAATCTCATCTAAGGAAATCACCCAGCAGAAAGAACTGATAAAAAGCAGACTTGTTATCCGTGAGTCGTCGAGGCGGTACTAGCGGTGCGCTGAAAAAGCCGACTGTTGGCAGGGATCCTCACCTAGTTGGAAGAAGTTTCCTTATATTGCTTCCACACCCTTTGCTAATTACTTTACCCGGAATCTTAAAGACCAAATGAACATCAAATTGTCTCCTATTATAAGCGCCAAAGAACTTCTAGCTATCTATCAGAATGATAATCTGGTAATTGTGGATGCAAGCGGTGGCCCGAAAGCCAGAGAAAACTACAGTACGAAGCACCTTGATAAAGCTTTATTTGCTGACATCAATAAAGAGCTTGCTAACGTAAAGCCCAATGCAGCAGAAGGGGGGAGGCATCCACTGCCTACTGCTGAGCAATTTTCGCAGGCGCTGGGGCGATTGGGGATCACGCCCGGGAGCCACGTGGTGGTGTATGATGATATGGGCGGTGCCAATGCCGCCGCTCGCTTGTGGTGGATGCTGAGGGCAATTGGACACTCCAAAGTCCAGGTGCTCGACGGCGGGCTTTTGGCAGCAGAGAAGGCAGGGTTGGTCACGTCGTCGAAAATGGAAATCCCCGGAAAAGTAGCTCCCTATCCGGTTGGTATGTGGCAGTTGCCTCAGGCCGATATGCAGGAGGTGGAAAAGGTAGCCAAAGACAAGAATCACATTGTTATCGACGTTCGGGATGCCAAAAGGTATGCAGGTCTTACAGAGCCCATCGACTTAATTGCGGGACATATTCCCGGTGCTGTCAATGTTCCCTTCAGTGATAACCTGACCGCCGATGGTCTTTTTAAGTCTCCCAAGGAGTTAAATGAGAAGTACCAGGCTGTATTTGGTAATACACCTGCCGACCGGGTAATTGTACACTGCGGATCGGGCGTTACTGCGTGCCATTTGCTGCTGGCCGCCGACTACGCTGGCCTTGAAATTCCCAAACTGTATGTGGGCTCATGGAGTGAGTGGTCCAGGAATAATAAGGAGATGGTGACTGCCGACACAGCTAGGAGTTAAAAACGTAAAACAGATTGTGCATTTTTTTGAAACTATTCTGAGGCTAAATTTTTTGAACTGATCCTAACTTTTATGGAGAAAGAAGAAACCCCCAAGTGGCTGGAAGACCTCCAGCAAAGAAGCTGGGAACCGGAAGTGCTGCTTTCAGGAATTGTTCTGTTTGGCATGTTCAAGGTGCCACCATTGCTGGACAAGGCGTTGGCATTTTTCAAGTCTCAGGTATTTAGCTCAACCACCGATATTGACAATCTGGTGGGCATACTCAAACTTGGTATTTATTGGCTCATTCTCGGCCTTATTCTTCACTTGATTTGCCGGGGTATATGGGTGGGAATGGTTGGGCTGAGCTATACCTTTCCGAATGGAGTCAACACAGAGCGACTCAAATACAAGCACCGGTTTAAGGAAAGAGTGGAGAAAATCCCACCCTTTCAGCGTATTATTATTAATCTGGAGAAACTTTGCAGCTCCTTGTTTTCGCTCTCTTTTATGCTCTTTATGAGTACTGTAGGGGCCTATCTATACTTTTTCATCCTTTTGGTTGTCCCGTTTTTTATAGGAATCGCTTTCCAGGGGAGTTTAAACTTTACCGACACACGGGCCTTTGAAGTATATGTTGTTGTGTTGCTGGTTATCGCCTTCATGGGTCTTATTGACTTCCTCACCCTCGGGTTTTTCCGGCGCTTTTCCTGGATCAGCAAAATCTACTGGCCTTTTCACCAAATCATTAGCACGTTTACATTGGGGCGCTATTACAGGCCTATTTATTTCGCCTTTGTCAGCAACTCCAACCGGTGGGTGGTTTTCTTACTCCTTAGCGTGTTTGCCATTGGGAGCTTATTTGGGCTGGATGAAGTTACCAATGATGTGTATGATGGTAGCTCGTTTTCCAGATTGAGCTTTTGGCATGGTGGTGATCAAAAGCTAAGGGTGTTCACTGGTTACTATGAAGATCAAAATGAAGAGCTTTTTTCCTACCAGGCGCAGATACCTTCTGATATTATTGATGGGAATGTACTTAGAGTCTTTATACCAGCTGGGGTTGTCAAAGAGGACTCCATCAGGGCATATGTGAACTATGATTCTCTGGTTGCCGCCAGCAAAGGCATGACAAGAGATGCCAGGGATATGCCCGCCATTAAAAAGTTTTATCACTTCTACCTGGACGACAGCCTGGTAAGGGAATACCCTCTTCTCTATCATTTTAGGCTTAAGACAAATCAGCCGGGCTATCTGGCTTACATCGATATCGCACAGTTGCCGCAGGGTATGCATACGCTGGAAGTTGGGGGGCCACCTTCCATGTACAGGAATCGCTGGGCGTTTATTCCGTTTTTTAGGGAGCTGGATGCAAGTGAAAGGAAAAGCATTAATTCGACTCAGAAAGAAGATGATGCCTATTTTCAGGTGAAGCCAGGCTTGCCCAGGTGAAGTCGGGAGGTATAGCTATGGTTCCAAAGTAAAGCTGCCTAATATTGTACTATTTACTTGTTTGTAAAGCAACAAAAACTCTATATGAGTAATTTTTGGAGATATTTTTGCTATAAGTTATGTATTACTATTACGCTACTCTAATACTTACAACATGAGAAATATTCTGTTTGTTGCTGCATTTTGTCTTTTGAGCCAATTTGCAAATGCCCAGTTCGGGGCCAGCATTCACCAGTCCAACCTCCCCTTTGTGGGGATCAATTACCAATTCAAAGAGAGATTTTTGCCTGAGTTGAGGATTGGAACCGACAATTACTTTGACAACACCAGCCTAGAGCTAACATTCAACTACATTTTCAAAAAAGACGAGAATGTTGATGTTTACACTGGACTCGGAGCGAGGGTGCAGATACTGGATGGCGTTGTTGTTCCGCTGGGAATGAATATATATCCTTTCGCCACGGATAATTTTGGCTTTCAAATGGAATTGGCTGCTATTGTTGGCAGCAGCGACCCTCTATTGAGGGGGAGCTGGGGAATCCGGTATCGGTTTGCAAAGGAATAGCTAACGACTTCTTAATCCACCTCCACCAGCTTCACTGGTCCTATCAATCCCGACGGCTGCACCTCCCAGCCGCTGGCATCGAACGCCTGATAGTCGATATTCACGAAGTTAATTTCGTGGTACTTGCGCCATTCTATCGCCGCCCTGTCCATGTAGCGAATGCGGTTGGCCATCAGGTTGGCTACTTCTATTTCTATGGTATTGTCGCCTTCTTTTAGATATTCCCCAATCCTTAACTCGTGGGGCACAGCCCAGCTATTACCTGCATACTGCCCGTTCACCCATACTTTGGCACTTTCCCGGACATCGCCCAGCTGAAGAAGGTAGTCATCCTTTTTCGAAGCCAGGGTGAAGTGGGTGGCGTAGGTGGCAGTGCCGGAAAACTGGTCTGCTAATGAATCCCCCAGGGTTGTCCAGGGCTGGAGTTTGTCCAGGGTTTTGTTGCCGGGCAGACTAGGGCCGCCAGCTTTGAAGTCAAGCGTCCATGGATCATTGAGCGCAACGGCTCCACCGGTTTGGTTAGCATAGCTCCAGTCTGTTGCCGAGGTTTCGTTGCCCACCTTAAGGAAAAGAGACTCGCCAGATTTGATCTGCATGCGGACTTGTGTTAGCCCGTTTTCGGTCTTTGTTTCTGCATTGCCAGCCCGGCCTGTCATAGCATCCAGTATTACAGCTTGCTCAAAAGCTTTATTGAATGGCATCCACCCATCGAAAGCTTCGGGTCGCTGGTTGACAATAAAATAATAGGTATTGTTGCCATCCACCCTGCGTACAAACTTCAGGCCGAGAGCCGCCAGCCCTTCCGGCTGAATCATGGCAGCTGTTAACGATGCCTGTACGTTGCCGGCAGGGCTCGTGGAGGTACCCAGCCCCATCACCAGTGAGTCGAGAATTGCCCTTCGCTGCTCCAGATTGTGGAGGCCAGGCACGTCTTCCGGCAACCCCTGGAGAATGATGGTCGCTCCTTGCTTCTTGAGCTTAAGCAGCGTTTGGAGCGCTTTGGTAGACATGAAAGTCATTTTAGGAATGACCAGCGCTTTGTATGATGTGCCGTTGGGGCCAGTGCTCAGCTGTCCGTTGGGAACGGCCAGCTTCTCCAGCCAGCTCTCAGAGATATAGTCGACCAGGTAGCCTTTTTCTGTCAGCCTTTTGGCCGTCGCATAAAAGTTGGTCGGGTGCAGCCATTCATCGATATTATGTACTGTAAACAGGTACTCCAGGCTTTTCTTGCCCGAGAAGTACGCAGCGTCGTCGTAGGGAAAGTAGAGCAACACGTCGCCATCGGCCTGCCCGGTTTGCAGCACCGACTGGCTTCTGTTGATGTAGCCGGTGAGCCCATCGATATGAGACCACCAGCTATTGGAAGGGGCAAAGTTGGTAGAAGCATAGAAGAGCCAGCCAGGCCATTCCGCTTCCGCCGGACTATAGGTAGTGCCATGAAAGAACACATGGTTTACTCCAGCGAGAAAAGCCTGATCGAGCTCGGGTTTGGTTTGTGAAAGGGGCGTTTTGAAATGCTCACCCAGCCAGGTGAAGGTTTCGGACGACACTAATGGCTTGCCAGCCACATGGGCTGCCGAGGAGGCAAACTTGAGCATATAAAGATCCGGTGGCAAATGACGGCTGGAGTGGGTGTAGTTCTTGGCACCGGGAATATCGAACCCGGAATAGCCAAAGGTTTCGCACTCCGGAATGTCCGTAGCGGCGTACACATCCAGCAGATTGGCCGGGGAACCATGTGCCTGGTTGCGGGACAAAGCACCGTGGTTGTTGATCCAGTTTTTCCAGGGCTCACTGAAGTTGGCTAGCAGCATTTCGCCCATGGTTTGACGGTAGTCGGTCTTGAGCCTGCGAATGGTTGCTGAGCTGTCGCCGCTGAGCAGTGCAGGGAGGTATGGTTTGAGGTCGTAGCCACGGTTGCGTTCAAAGCCTTCGAATAGTGTAGCCGTGAAATTGGCACCGTATACCTCATAGCTGTCGTTGAAAAAGCTTCGGATATTGGGGTCGGGCGTGCCAAAGGCTTCTTCGAATCGGGCTGTGTAAACGGGGAAGGACTCTTTATTGAGGTGATCCATCACCAGACCGGCACCACCAGGGGCGGCCCGTTTCACCATTTGCCCGGTTTTGCCGGCAAAGATGGCGTAAAGCTCATAATTGGCGTCGGGTGTCCATGGCAAAAGCCCGTCGTCGCTCAACGAATCAGTCAGGTCAACGGTTGATTCAGGCCCATAAGCCATTAATGTTACCAGCCGGGGATGCATGGCTGCCTGTTTCTCATCGTTGACGGCAATTTTCTCTTTCAGTAATTGCCCTGCTTTCAATGTGTATTGCTGCACAATCATTTTGGAGGCAGCATATTCCGGCGTGATCTGCGGGCCACCGTAAGGCCAGCCCGTGCCCAGGTTCATATCCACGCCCATACCGAGGGAGTCGGCCACACGTATGACCGTTTGTAGTCTTTGCATCCACTCTTCCGACAGGTAGTCGATGTATTGGTCTTCGAAGCCCATGGCTCCATAAATAGGGGTGATCTCCACGCCACCCAGCCCGGCCTCGTGGTAGGCGATCAACTGCTTTCGGATATTGGCATCGTCCACGGCATTACCCATCCACCACCAGCGGGTCCAGGGTTTGGTTGTAACCGATTCAGCGGGCCAGTCTTGCTGAGGCGTAGTTTGGCAGGAGAGGAGGAAGGCGAAGGGTAATAGGACGAGCAGATAGCGCATGAGGTACGATAGTTTGAAATGGGCTGGGTAAGTTAATTGATTTTTGAGGGAAATGGAACGACACCTGGCTACAGTGGCAACCCAGTTTCAAGCTAAGCGCTTAGGGAAAGTAGTTCGCTGACAAACCTCTGTCAATAATTGCGATAATAGTCCCTGATTTTCGAGATGGCCTGACTATAAAGCGGTGCCGTAAATTCCTCGAACATAAACTGTGGACTTGGGGCTGATGCTTCCACTGTATTTACCATCTTGAGCTCTTCATCGCTCAGTGCCCGTTCATCACCATTGAACGACGCCCACCTGATGGCCCAGGTGTATTCGCTGGGAAACTTTTCTTGTGTGAGCACTTTATTCAGGCCATTGTCGAACACTTTGAAGTCCAGCACTCCGGTGCCCGTAATGGCTTTTTCATTGGTTGTAAGTTTGGCCTTGACCGTTCCATAGATTTTCTCATTGTTTCTTGTAGCGATAACCACACTGTCACGGCTTACATCAGTGGTTGTTTTGTTGCTGTAGATATTGCCCAGGTTGAACCGATCAAATTCCATGGTGATGATGTGATCCACATAGTCCAATTTCTGTGAGTTGGCTTCACCAGGGGTATAAAACCTCACATATTGGTTGATCATATTGTTGTGCAGGTATTCATTGATTTTGTTTACAAAAAATTCATGCTTTATATCAAACATCCTTGAAGGGGAAGGAATGGGTTCTACTACTACACGAAGCGTGGCAAAATAAAGCGCCACTCCAAGTTTCTGTTCCACATCTTTGAACCGGGGGGCCAACGCCTGAGCTGCCTGAAAATGCTGATGGGCTTCAATGGCCTTTATTCTTTGGTCTTTTTTTCTCAATGCTTCTACACCCAGGTTATAGTGAACTTCAGCAGCCTTGTTTTTTGCGTCTGTCAGCTCTGCATCGTAGCGGGCAGGCTTTGGTACTACCTGTCGGCAGCCAGGGCATCTTTGGATTTCGTCGGCCAGAAAATTGATGTATTGATAGTTTCTCGCAATCACCTCCCATTTCATGATGTCGTTAGAAGCTCTTGCTTTTTTGATATTTCCCAAGTGAGACTCCAGGGCATATTTGTAAGCTTTTTCGAGTGTTGCTTTGGCCTTTTTCTGCCCGTCGTTGGACCGGAGCCGGTTGATTGCTTGTGAAACTGCCCTTTCGTAGTCACCCTTTTGGAGCGCTTTTTTCCCACTGGCACAGCCGGACAGCATTGCAACAGCGCCTAAAATAATGAGCAGGTGATAATATTTTTTCATGGTTGGTTGGCTTTGGTGCTAAGATAGGAATACCAGAAATAATGCCAACAAAAACCTACCGCCAGTTAGGAGCTTATCTCCCGGGCGTGTAGCGTCTCCCACAAAGGACTCCACCGTTATCTGTTTTGAAGACTTTTTCAACCCGCCTTCACTTCCGTTGACCGTTCTTCCATTCTTTAAAAATGGAAGTGAAAATGCCGTGCAATCTTGCTTATTTCGCCAGCAAAATAAGCTTTTAAAACGCTCTATGAAGTCACTCCGTACCATTTCGCTATTGATTCTTTTGGCTGCCTGTGTATTCGTTGTTGGTTGCGGTGGAGACACTGAGGAGCCTGATCCTGTTGAAGAGGTGCACGCAGAGGTTCATTTGAGTGAATCGACCATCAATATCATGATGGGAGACTCTACCAGGCTGCTTTATACCATCACGCCCGATACCATTATTATTGAGGACCTGGTGTGGACTTCCTTGAACGAAGACATTGCGACGGTGTCGTCCACAGGCATGCTCAAAGCTTTGGGCATTGGAACGACAACTGTTAAGCTGAGCAGTGCGAGCGAGGGGGCCGAAGCGCAGCTTACTGTGAATGTACTCCCTGTTCCCTTGTCAGCCGTGGAGATAGCAAGCGGCGATTCAGTGATCGTTGCGTTCATTGGTGTTGAGCAGGCCTTGCCATTGTCTTTCTTGCCGGATAACTCTACCGATCAAAGTATACAGTGGAGGTCGTCGAATACCAATGTGCTAAGCGTGGATCCCAACGGAAAGGTGCTGGCCAAAACCCTGGGCTATGTGTTTGTGGAGGCTTACCGGGAAAATGACCCTTTGATTTATGATGCAGTGACCGTTATTCCAGCCGAAGAAGGCCAGCTGGTGACTGCCAGCTTTGTGAACGTGGTGACATTTGCTGGCAAATACCAATACAAAGTGTTTCTAGGGAGTATCGATGTGCCTGTAACGACAGGGAAGGTCACTCTGTACAGTACAAACGGCTTTACTTTTACTATCGAAGCGGAAGTTGCTGCCACCACAGAAGCAATAGATATTGCCGCCAATCATGCCGCTCAAATAGCCACCCTTGAAGTAACCGAGGCCGAATTTAATGACCTCTCACTCGGAGCGCTGGTGAGTGTAGAAATATCACTCAACGGGGTCGACTATGACGTAATGGTGAATGGCAACAGTGTGATAAGGGTGGTAGAGAAATAGCGGGCCATTGCTGAAGTTAACAATGGCCGCCTTTCGTTTTTTCGTATGAAAACCCACGTCGCTGAATCTTTCAGTCCGTCCGGTCTACTCACTCCTCAATGTGCTGGCCGGATTTGTCTTCAGCGACTTTAGTGCATAGCTGCCCAGCACCACCCAGGAAGTAACCATCACGATGCCAGCCGCCAGCAAGTAGGCGAATGGCCCAAGGTTGATTCGGAAGGCGAATCCCTCAAGCCAGTCGTTCATTACATAGTAGTTGAGTGGCACCGCAATGAGCAAACTTGCGAGGAATAGAAGCGTCGTTTGTTTTAAGAGGATCATGAGTAATTGTTGTACAGAAGCACCTAATACTTTTCTGATGGCCATTTCTTTCATTCGCTGTGCCACAGTGAAGCTTGCCAGACCAAGAATACCCAGCACGGCCACCAGGATGGCCATAAAAGTAGCATAGAGTGTCATCGAGCCTATGCGTTCTTCTGTCTCGTAGAGGTTTTGGAACTGCTGATCGACAAAAGTGTAGTCAATCGGGTGATTGGCGTCAAAGCCTTTCCAGGCGCTCTCAATTTGAGCCATGGTTTCGCTAAGGCCGGCGGCATTGAGGCGTACCAGCAGCATGTTGTAGCGGTTACTGTTTCTGCCCCGGAAAACGTGGATGACTGGTTCTACGGCATTGGCCAGGGAGCTGAAGTTGAAATCTTTTACTACCCCAATCACCTCAAATCCTTCATCAGAATCAGGAAACATGAGCTTATGGCCTTCCACCGAAGCCCAGCCCAGCTGTTTCATAGCAGCTTGGTTGATGACCGACTTGCGTTGGTCGGAGCGCATATCAATATCAAAATCCCGGCCTTCCACAAACTCAATGTCCATGGTGGCGAAATACTTGTCGTCGACACTCACAAACCGCCAGTCGAGGGGAGCCCTGTCTCTGGCATCTTCCGATTGCACCAATACGAAACTCCCGCTGTACCTGCCTGGTGCGGAGTTGGAAGCACTCACCGATTTCACGCCCGGCACTGCTTCGAGCGAATTCCGGAAAGCGGCCCATCGCTGTTCGTTTTCTTCACCTTCACCTGACCGTGCATTGATGATCAGTACATTGTCGGGATCGAAATTCATGTCTGCTGTCTTCATGAAGTTGATTTGCTGATACATGATCAGTACAGCGCTGACAAGCATCACGGCAATTGCGAACTGGCAAGTGACTAGAATATTTTTTGGGTCAAAGCCGCTCCTCTTTAGAGAAGTGCTGCCATGCATCACTTCACAGGCCCTCAGCTTCGAAAGGGTGAGAGTAGGGTAAATACCTGCTACCAGGCCCAAACCGATAATGCCTGACAGGAGACTGGCCAATGGCATGGGCTCAAACAGAAATGCGAGAGACATTTGCTGCCCAAAAAGGTCTATGAAGTAGGGAAGCAGTACAAAAGAAAGCCCGATACCCAACACGCTGCCGATGGCAAAAAGGAAGGTGGTTTCTCCTGTAAACTGGAGAACCAGGTCTTTGCCCCCGGCGCCAAACGTTTTGCGCACTGCTACCTCTTTGAACCTGCCAAACGACTGGGCAGCGTTGAGATTCGCAAAGTTGAAAAAGGCAATCAGCAGTAGCCCGAAAGAGATATATCCCAGAAAATAGCCGTATTGCTGCTGTCCGGTGTTGAAGTCGTAATAGTCGGCCAGAGGCATCAGCTCAAGGGTGCCCCGCTCGGAGGGGGTGACAAATTTCTCCACTAGTTGAGGAAATTGCTCAACCAGGGCTTTCGGATCCTGCCCCTCCTGAAGTTGGATGAAACTGAACATAAAAGAAGCGTCCCAGCCAAAGTAGCCGAGCTCAGTCCATTGCTGCTTTCTTGACTCCAGATTGATGACAATATCAAAGTCGAAGCTGGAATTAAACGGGATCTTGCCCAGCACCCCGGTGACTTCATAGGTAACTGGTTCATTAAAGGCCACCTCAATTGTTTTGCCCAATGGGTCTTCGTCTCCAAAGATTCGCTTAGCCACCTCGCTACTAATCACTACCGACCTTGGATTTTCAAACACCCGACCCTTATCCCCATGAAGCATAGGAAACGAAAACATATCGAACATTCCCTGTTCACTGAAAGTCACGCCCTCGTTGTACTCCTGCTCCCCGTGACGGATCGTAGTTTCGCCGGCAAAAACAAATCGACCAATAGAAGAAACACTGGGAAACGCTTTTTGTACTTCTTCCGCCAGTGGTGCCCAGGTGTCGCTCACATCCATTTTTCCACCCTCGGGGGTCAAACGGGTGCGGTACAGGAAGTAGATATCTTCTGTGTTCTCATGAAACTGGTCATAGGTGATGATGTCGTAAGCATAAACACCCAGCAACAGGCTTACAGCCACACCCAGGGTAAGGCCAATCACATTAATGGAAGCAATGAACTTTCTGTGGCGGATGTTGCGCAGCGCAATCAGGAAATAGCTGCCCAGCAATGGCCAGTAGGAGCCGTTGTACCTGAATTGTACTGAGCGCTCTTCTTCACTGATGTCGGCAGGGGTGCCCAGCTCTTCAATGGCTTTTTTGCAGGCGTCTTCTACAGAGCAGCCCTTCGTTTGCAGTCGTTCAATACTTTGTCGCAGGTGATCTTCCAGTTCGGCGATCACGCCATCTTCCAGGTTCTTTTGTTTTCGGAGTTGTTGGCGCCATTGAGTGATGTGGCGTTCGATGAGTTGTTGATTATCCATGTGACGTTTTTGAGTTGAGTGACCAAAGCTTCTGGAGTACATGGTGCATGGCCAGCCAATGTTCCTGCTCTTGATGAATGGCCGCCTTGCCAAGCTCGGTAATGGCGTAGTACTTGCGGTGACGGCCATTGTCCGATTGGTTCCACTGCGAGGTGACCAGCCCCTCTTTCTCAAGCCTGTGGAGAACAGGGTATAGCATGCCGTCGGCCCATTCCAGTTGTCCGCCCGAAAGGGTTTTGATTTGTTGGATAATATCATACCCGTAGTTGGGGCCCTGTTGTAGGATACCGAGGATGAGAGGTTTGGAAGAAGCAGCAATCAATGATTTGGAAAAGTCCATATACTTAAGAAGTCTTTATACATAGATAATCAATGTATAATAAAAATACAAATCAAACCAGACGGAAAAGTCTGTCTACAGCTGTTTCATGAATTACTCGATTCGTAACTGGCTTGTCTTGGGGTATGCCCGTGAAAAGGATTTAGGAGTTAGTCCAGGCACTCAGCGCCTCATCAATCGCCTTCAGCAACTCATCAGCATTGGCCTGCGTGAAACACAGTGGTGGCTTTATCTTTAGTGTATTGTCGAAGGGCCCATCGGTACCTACGAGGATATTCTGCTCCTTGAGTTTGTTTTTCACAAAGGCAGCCAGTTCGGTGAAGGGTTCTTTTTTGCCCTTGTCTTTTACCAGCTCCAGCCCCAGAAACAAGCCCTGTCCCCGGGCATTGCCTGCCCATTCGTATTTCCTGGTCAGGTTCTCAAAGCCGTTGAGGATATAGGTGCCCAGTTTTTGTGCATGTTCAGGCAATTTTTCCTCTTCCAGCACGTCGAGCACGGCATGGGCGATGGCACAGGATACCGGGTTGCCGCCAAAAGAGCTGAAGAACTCCATACCAGTTTCAAAAGAAGCAGCGATTTCATCTGTGGTTACCACGGCGCCCATGGGGTGGCCATTGGCGATAGGCTTGCCAAGGATGACAATGTCGGGTATCACGTCCTGCATTTCGAAGCCCCAGAAGTAGTCACCTAGTCGGCCAAAGCCAGTTTGCACCTCATCGTTGATGCATACACCTCCATTGGCCCGCATATAGGTGTACACTTCTTTCAGGTAGCCTTTGGCCAGCGGCACCTGTCCACCGCAGCCAACGATCGGCTCAGAGATGAAAGTTCCGATTTCAAGATCACTTGCTTTTATTCTGGCGATCAGATCTACAGCATATTGTTTGCCTGCCGTACCGTCGTTCTGAGTGTATTGGCCTTTATAGGTATCGGGTAGTGCGGCCTCCAGAATATGCTCTGCTTTGCCCTGGCCGCCTTTGCGGTTGTATTTGTAATGGCTGATGTCTATCACCTGTCGGGTATTGCCGTGGTAACCGTGCTCCATCACCACAATGCCCTTTTTGCGGGAGTGCGTTTGCGCTAGCCGCAGGGCCAGGTCGCTGGCTGCACTGCCGGAATTAACAAAAAAGACTTTGGATAGCTTAGCCGGAAACTTGCTCAGCAGCTTCTCTGCATAGTTGTTGTAAACCTCGCTCAGGTAGCGGGTGTTGGTGTTGAGCCGGGCCATCTGTTGTTGACCAGCCTGCACCACTCTGGGGTGGCAGTGCCCTACGTGCGGAATATTGTTATAAGCATCGAGGTAGGTGTTGCCCAGGTCGTCGTGCATGTACTGAAAGGCGGCACCTACCATGTGGATGGGTTTATCGAAGCTGATGGACAATGCCTTACTGGCTACTTTCAGCCTTTTGCTCAGCAGCTCGTTGGTGTTGTCGCTAATAGTCGGAGGCAAGCCAATAGCTGTTCTGAACTCGTGACTGACCCGTCTGGGATTCATTCGAATCCATTTTTCCAGCAGATCCCAGGCTGGTTTTTCGCTAATAGTAATGTAGTCGCTGTCGGGCTTCAGGGTTTTTGTGTAAGCCGACTTGCTCACACTCACCGCCAGGCGGGTGCCGATGAGGTAAAACAGTAGGTCAATTTCTATCTCATCCAAGGGCAGCACCTCATGGTAGCCGGTCAGCACCGGGATGGCCCATTCCAGCGGTTCTTCTTTCTCAAACATCACGTAGGTAAGCGCTATGGCCAGCTCATTAATCAGCGGGCTGTAGCACATGTCGCCAAAGTCGATCAGGCCAGTGACCTTGTCGCCATTCACCAGCAGGTTCCAGTCGTTGGCGTCTCCGTGCAGGATTGTTTTCGGAAGTTTTCGCAGCAAGGGGTCGGCGACTTCTTTTTGTTGCATAAAAAAGTACTCAACCCATTTGCGTTTTTTTGAATCTTCGATATAGGAGACATACTGAAGATTGCGTGAATACAGTTTTAAATCCCAATCGAAATCTTTGGCGGCAACGGCTGAGTAGTATTGCCCGGTTAGCGCTTTGTCCATTTTGCCAAGAAGTTGGCCCAATGAGTAATACAGGGTAGTGCTTGGCGTTGATTCTGCAAAGAAGGAGCCTTCAAGAAAGGTGAGCAGGCGCAGGAATACGCTTTCGCCTTTGTTAGTTTGGATGATGGAGACTAGCTCCTGCCGGGCATTGGCGATGGGGTTGGAGAAGTAGCCCGGCAGCTCGTTGTTGAGCAGCAATAGAATTTTATTCTCGGCATCCAGCAGTTCTTCAAGGCCAGGCTCTTCCTGATAAATTTTGAGTAAGAAGGTGCCCTTCTCCGTTAAGGCTTTGAAGTTGGTGCTGTCGTAGCCTTCGAGGCTTTTGAAGTGGGTGCAGGCGAGGTTGTAGTGTTCCTGAAGTAGTGTGGGAACGTTGTAGGGGCTGTTCATTTGAATCTGTTGGGGGAGTTTTGTCGTGCCCACAGCCGTAGCTGGTGGCACGACAAATTTAGCAAATGGCCTAGTCAATCACCTGATGCACTTTCAGCCAATCGGCCAGCCTGTCTGCCCAGGAGTTGAATATTTCGTTTTTAGTGTTGACCATACCCAGGCCATGGGCTCCTTTTTCGTAAATGTGCATTTCGGCAGGCACTCCTGCTTTCTTCAGCGCCAAATAAAAATAAAGGCTGTTTTCTACTGGCACGGCCGAGTCTTCTGTGGTGTGCACCAAGAAAGTAGGAGGAGTAAGGTTGGTTACCTGTTTTTCGTTCGACATCAAGGTTTGTTCCTCCTTGTTGGGTGAGTCACCCAGCAGGTTGAACATAGAACCCCGGTGAGTGAAGCTGTCGTCCATATTGATTACCGGATAGCCCAGCACCATGTAGTTCGGTCTGGAACTGACTTTCTCTACAGCGTCTTTGCTGCTTTTGTCACCATCCGTGAAATGTGTGCCAAGACTGGACGCCAGGTGCCCACCGGCGGAGAAGCCCATGATGCCTACCTTGTTGGGGTCGAGCCCCCACTTACCAGCATTGGCTCTTACCGTTCTTAGTGCTCTTTCTGCATCCATCAGGGGCACCGGGTGGGTATAGCCGCTTTTGTGAAAACCCAGGCGGTAGTAGAGTACATAGGCCGTGACACCACGGTCGTTGTACCATTTGGCTACTTGCTTGCCTTCATGGTCATCGGCCAGATGCCCATAGCCGCCGCCGGGGCAGATAACAACTGCGGATTTCTGTGCGTTTTTGGTAGCCGGGTAGTAAGCCATCATATAAGGCTGGTCGGCATCTTCTTTGCTTTTGGCCATGGGAGCACCGTCAGGCCAGAGGTATATTTTTTCCTGAGCGAAGCTGTTCAACGATATGCAAATGATTCCGAGTAAGAGTAGGTATTTCATACTTCCTTTTTTTGAAAAGGAAATTACGGTGTTGAAATGAAATAGCAAATAAGAAGCTGAAAAAGGAAGAAGTGTTGGCAGGAGTCGGCGATTATATTGGGATGGCCGCAGCGAGGGAAATTGTAAGAAAGGAGAGAATCAGGCGTATGGATACACACGCCTGAACTTTAATTTGGGTACAAGAACCCATGTAATAAATGCTACTTCTTCTCAGCTACAAACTCCAGTGACACAGAGTTCAAACAATATCTCAAACCTGTTGGCTTGGGGCCGTCAGGAAACACATGGCCAAGATGACCGCCACAACGGGCGCACAGCACTTCGTCCCGCACCATACCTAACGATTTATCGGTACCAACGAGGATATTCTTCTTTTCCAGCGGCTGGTAGAAACTTGGCCATCCGGTGCCAGACTCAAATTTGGTCTGCGAGCTAAACAATGGAAGTGCACATGCTGCACACACATATTCTCCTTTGTCGTGGTTGTCCCAGTATTTGCCTGTGAAAGCTCTTTCAGTACCCTTTTCTCTCAGCACATAGTATTGGTCGGCTGTCAGCTTTTCTTTCCATTGCGCTTCTGTTAGCTTAAACTCTCCGGTGCCGGTATTGGCCGCAACTTCTTTTTGTCCCTGTGCCTGGCAGCTGGTAACGAATACCAACATAGCAAGGCCGGTCATTTTTATCAATAAGTTCTTCATGGCTTTCTTTTTTGGTATAACTACGAAGTTAACAAGAATGTTGGTTTATTCGGTTCAGTTTATTCGATCCAAACGTCACCAGGAAGACTGAACACATGAAGAAAGAAATAACAAAGCTCAAAAACTCAAAAGGCAAACTAATAGCAAATCCAAAGCTCTGAACTTAAGCCTAGTGCCAAATTACCGACAAGTGGCGTTACAGTTCAATTTCGAATTTGGCGCTTATTTGTTTTTTTGCCTTTTGCCATTTGAGCCTTTACCCTGCTATTCATTCCTGAGCGTACTTACCGGATTCGAATAGGCCGCTTTGATCGCCTGGTAGCTGATGGTCAAGCCAACAATCATCAAAGTAAGCCCCCCTGCCAGCAAGAAGCTTCCCGGCCCAATATCGATGCGAAAGCTGAAGTCATCAAGCCAGCCGTCCATGAAGTAGTAGACGACCGGCACGGCAATAAGTAGTGAGAAAAGAATCAGTAGGGCAAAGCCTTTGGAAAGTAGAATGACAATGTTGCCAATAGTTGCACCCAGCACCTTACGTATGCTGATTTCCTTCATTTTCTGCTGTGCCAGAAACATGATCAGGCCATACGAGCCCAGACAGGAAATAAGAATGGCAATACCCGCAAAATAGCCCACTATTTTTCCTAGTCGCTCCTCATTTCGGTATGAAGATGCGAGCGTTTCATCCAGGAAGGTATACTCAAATGCCTTTTCAGGGAAGTGTTTGATCCAAACCTGTTCAACGCCAGCGAGGGTTGCTGGCAAATTTTCAGGATGAATTTTTATAGAGAACATAGTGAAGTTGGCCACGGATACCCTGAACGCCAGAGGACCTATAGGCTGTTGCAACGTCATGAAATGAAAGTCTTTGATTACTCCAACCACCTGGCAGTCATTTCCTTCCACCGTGAATTTTTTGCCAATGGCCTCTTCATTCGAACCAAAGCCGTAGTCTTTCACAGCTGACTCATTAACGAGCACTGCGTTAAGATGGTCAGTGCCAAACGACTTGTCAAAGTCTCTGCCAGCAACAATGCTCAGCCCGTAGGTGTCGATAAAGTCATAGTCTACTGACAGAACGGGTGCAATGATGTTTTCTTCTCTTGTATGTCCATCGGGAACAACAGGCCGATAGACAGATCCCAAGCCCAGTGGGTTATCGGAAAGGGTGGACGCCAATACATTGGGGCTCCTCAATATTTCGTCTTCGAAGGTGTTCATTCGTTGTCTCATATTGCCTTCAACACCTCCAAAGGCATTATTGAAATTGTTGCTGAAAAGTGGCACATTAATAATGAAGTCTTTTTCAAAACCCATGGGCCGATTTCGCATGAAGTTGACCTGTTGGTATACTATGATGCCACCTGAGATTAAGATGATGGAAACGGTGAACTGGATAATAACCAGGGTTTTTCTGAATGACAAACCTGACCTTCCTTTGTTTGAGAGGATGCCTTTGAGCGAATTGGCGGGATCTATTTTGGTCACGAAGAAAGCGGGGTAGATACCAGCAGCCACAGCGGTGATCAACACCAGCCCCAGGAAGATTAATACATTAGTGATAGTTAGAAAATCGGAGTACACCAGCTCTTTGTCCGTGAGGGTATTGAGAGAGGGCAATAGATAGAAAGACAGCCCGGCAGCAATGAAGGCCGCAGCCAGGCTAACAACGAATGACTCTCCCAGGAACTGCATCACTAATTGCGTTTTCCAGGCACCCAGTACTTTTCTCATGCCTATTTCTTTCGTCCGCTGTAGTGACCTTGCCGTGGATAGGTTAATGAAGTTAATGCAGGCAATGAGCAAAGTTAGAATGGCAATGGCAGAGAAAATATAAACAAATGTAATGTCCGACACTGCCTCTGGCTCAGCAGAGAGATTGGCATACAGCCGGGTATCGGTCATGGGAAACAGAGACCATTTTTGACCAATTTTGATGGGCTCTGGCACAAACTTGTCATAGAACTCCGGGAATCTTGCATTGGCAGTTGCTGCCGATTCTGCTTCCTTGAGTAGTACGTATGTGTAGAGGTGAGAAGCCACCCAGTTTTGGTTCAGTCGCTCTTTCAGCTGCTGCCCATCCCCCTGCTCTATGTCAAACAAGTTGTCAAAGGGAGCGATCATATTGAATCTTACGTGAGAAGCACTCGGAAAGTCTTTGATCACGCCAGTTACATTGAAGGGATGGTTACCGGCAAGGTAAATGGTCTTTCCAATAGGGTTTTCGTCTCCAAAGTACTTTGTGGCGACTTCTTCTACGAGCACAACCGAGTAGGGGCTTTTCAGCATCGTTTTTGGGTTGCCCGCCACATAGTTGAAGGAAAAAATATCCTGAATTGTACTGTCCGCAAAAAAGACTCTGTTTTCTTCGAACTGTTTTTTGTTCCCTGCCTCATCCCTGACCTCTACGCTGGCATCCCTATTATAAAGCCTGGCTGCGTTCTCTATTTCCGGGAAGAATTCTGTCAGGTGAGGAGCAATAGGCAAAGGACTTCGTGCAAGATTGAATCCATTGATTTCATATTTGAGCCTGTAAATGCGATCACTCTTGGTGTGAAACTTATCATAGCTCAACTCATCCTGCACATATATGAAGAGGAGCAGGCAGCAGGTGAGGCCGATAGACAGCCCAAGAATATTGATGAGAGAATAGGCTTTGTGACGCAGAAGATTCCTTATCGCCACTTTGAAGTAGTTCTTAAGCATGTCCTTTGAGTTTTGAGTTACTGTATGAGCGAATTAATGTGAAAAAGGTTGCTTTTATTACGCTAATGGTGGAAATCAATTTCCTTGTGTCATTATTTTTATATCGGTTGATGGCAGTGGCGGCCACGATTACTCCAAAATAGAAAACAAATGCCAATACACAGAGTGCTTACTGATAAAGAATTGAGCCGCAGGGAGTTTGTGCGGACATCCGGCTTGCTGGGCCTCATGGTGTATGGCGGCGGAGTACTGGTGGGCTGCAAACAAGAAAGTGATAAACATTTCGATGCGATTGTCGAGAATGACATCATGATCGACATGCGGGATGGGGTACGACTTGCCACCGACGTTTATTTCCCTGCAAAAGGCGATAATAAAGTTGATAAGGCCTTTCCTGTGATTCTGGAGCGTACACCTTACGGCAAGCATTTACCAGTCGTTTCGGAAGTGACAGCTGCAGATACTAAAACCTATAAGAATAGGGCAGAGGTAGCAGCATTCTTTGTTAAGGAAGGTTACATTGTTGTCTACCAGGACTGCCGTGGCCGCTATAATTCTGAAGGTGAATATGTGAAGTACTTGTCCGACCCAAACGATGGTTTCGATACATGTGAGTGGATTTTGAAGCAGCCATGGTGCAACGGGAAGATCGGCACAATGGGCTTGTCGTATGCCGCTCACAACCAGGCGTCGCTGGCCAGTGCCGGAGCTCCGGGGGTAGTGGCGATGTGGCTCGACTCGGGAGGCTTCTCCAACAGCTATCAGGGCGGCATTCGGCAGGGGGGAGCTTTTGAGCTCAAGCAGGTCACCTGGGCAATTAGAAATGGCCCGAAAGATCCTGAAGCATTGAAAGATACTGTGATTCAGGAAACTTACAAGAACATGGACGTTCATGGCTGGTTCAAAAAAATGCCGTGGCAGCCGGGTAATTCTCCCTTAACCGCCGTGCCAGAATATGAAGACTATGTGTTTGAACAGTGGCGGCATGGCGACTTCGACGACTACTGGAAGCAGCCCGGCATTTATGCGCAGGGCTACTATGATAAATTCCCGAACGCAGCACAGGTGCACATGAGTGGTTGGTACGATCCCTATCCCCGGACAGCCATTGATAATTACATCGGCATGAAGAAGCTGGGCAAGGGGCCTCTGAAACTCATCATTGGGCCGTGGATGCATGGTAGGAGGTCGTTCACCTATGCCGGCGATGTTGATTTTGGCCCTCAAGCCACCCTGGATACAAACCTGTCGCCCGACTACCTCACGGCCAGGCTACGTTGGTTCGATCAATGGATGAAGGGAGAGAACAACGGCACCAAAGAAGAACCCGAGGTAGCGGTGTTTGTGATGGGAGGGGGCAGCGGAAGGAAGAACGCTGAGGGAAGGCTTGACCATGGTGGGAAGTGGAGGCTTGCGAAGCAATGGCCGATACCCGAAGCGCAAGAGTTGAAGCTGTATTTGAGCAGTGAAGGAGGGCTGCGAAGGGAGCTGGCCGCAGATAGCGAGCCTCTTTCATTTACATATGACCCCGAACATCCAGTACCAAGCATTGGTGGAAACATTACGTCGGGTGCGCCCATTATGGAGGGTGGTGCCTTTGATCAGGTGGAGGGGGGACGTTTTTTTGGCTCCGAGAGCGAAGGCAGAAAGCTTTCGGATCGGTCGGATGTGCTAAGCTTTCAAACAGAGCCGCTGGAGCAGGACATCGAGGTAACGGGGCATATACTGGCCAATCTTTGGGTTTCGTCCAACTGTGTGGACACGGATTTCACCATGAAGCTCGTCGATATCTATCCGCCGTCCGAGGACTACCCGAACGGCTTTGCAATGAATATTACGGACGGAATTTTACGATGCAGGTACAGAGATTCATGGGAAAAACCGACGCTTATGACACCCGGGGAAGTATATCCCATTTCCATAGAACCATTTCCCAGCAGCAACTTCTTCAAAAAGGGACATAGAATAAGACTGGACATATCGAGCAGTAATTTCCCGCATTTTGACCTCAACTTCAACACAGGTGAGCCTGAAGGGATGGCTACCACTAAGAAAGTGGCTACAAACACGGTTTATATGACCAGGGAACAGCCTTCGCACATTGTGTTGCCTGTCATTCCGTTTGGAGACTGATGCAGCTTTTGCATAAATTGTTCGTCATTTTGATATGAATTTCCGTATACTCAACCATTCAAAATAAAAGGACTAATAATGATCAAACTGCAAAACATCGACAAGTATGTCGATTCTAAATTTCAGAGGGTATTTATACTTAAAGGGATTGACCTGGAGGTAAAGCAAGGAGAATTTGTCAGCATCATGGGCCCATCAGGCTCGGGTAAATCGACTGTTTTAAACATCATCGGTATGCTCGACAAGCCAAACGCTGGAGAGTACTATTTCCTTGATGAGCCAGTTCATAAATTCAGTGAGCGAAAGACCTCTGAGCTACATAAAAACCATATTGGGTTCGTTTTTCAGGCTTATCACCTGATTGACGAGCTGACTGTGTATGAAAACATTGAAACACCTTTGCTGTACCGTGGAGTAAAGGGTAAGGAGCGCTCCAGCATGGTGGCAGAAATGCTCGACCGCTTTTCTATGGTGGCCAAAAAAGACCTCTTCCCTGAACAACTTTCAGGCGGGCAACAGCAGTTGGTAGGTATTGCCAGGGCCATTGTAGGAGAGCCGAAGTTGCTTCTGGCCGATGAACCTACCGGTAACCTGCATTCGGAGCAGGGCAAAGATATTATGGAGCTTTTCAAGAAGCTGAACGAAGAAGGAATGACCATTATTCAGGTAACTCACAACGAGGCATATGCGGAATATGGCACTCGTATTGTGAAGCTTGAAGATGGAATGATCGTTAGCGACGTTCAAAACAAAAAATAGAAGCCCAAAAAGACGCAGTCTATTGTAGCCAGTTGTTCAGCAGCTGGCTATTTTTTTAACTATAGAAGCTGGCTTTCTTTTTCTTGATGAATATTTGGCGGAAGCTGTTGCCCCACAGCGACCCTAGCCCGCCAGCAATGGCACCTATGAAGCCCGAGCCAATTACCAGGTAAATAGGATCGTCCACTTTGAACAGTGCAGCTACCTTGGCAGTAAGTATACTGTGTGATTCAATATCTATTTTCCATGAAATAACCATCCAAAGCAAGCCAACGCCAATAAAGCCACTGACAAATGCACCAAAGCTGCTGGTTGGAATTGCCAGCGACACTCCTGCAGCCACCACTACCATTCCCCACCAGGGAAGGTACAGGCCTGACAGGTAAGCCAATCCGGCGATGAGCATTACTTTTATAATTAGTTTCATTTTTTGGAAGGGTTAAGCGTTTGAACCAGCGTTGCATCGGCAGCAAGATCAGCCTGCTGAGATGTGAATTGCAGGCTGAGGTATTTGCCGGTTGCCCAGGGCGTGACCATATCCGCATAAGTCGGGTTACCCGGGTTGCCTGTTTGGCTGCCGGGGTAAACTCCCCAGGCTTTTACGCCTGCCTTGTCCAGATCCACCACCATTCTCCAGGAAGGCCCATGCCTTCTGCTGGCGGCATTAACAATGCCATGATTGCCACCAATCGGCACATTGCTTACACTGAATGGTTCCAGCCGCATGAGATGCTGAATGGTCGTGTTTTTGAAGTTGGCCCAGGTGAGGTCAACAGCGTGGTTGTTTCTCCAGCTTTCAACGCTGTCAAGTGCGGAGGCAAAGGTCATTGACAAAACATCCTTTATCGTTTCTTTTCCGGAGGTGCCAAGCACATCGGCGAAAGCCAGATCAGGAATGTTTTTCATGAGCACGCTGGTGTGGTAGTTATGCGGCTTGTAGGTCGCTACAGTCATTGTGTCAAACTCATCCCACAGCAACTCGTAAAACTGATCCCACCACTCTTCGAAGTAGATCGGCGCTACTCTTTCGGGGTCGTTAAAATAGTCCCACTTGCGTAACAATTGATAAACCTCCCTGGTGCTGGCAACCATTTTCCCCGTATCAAGGCTGTCGAGCATGAATGTAAGATTCTCGTAGGCGAGGTAGTTGTAGTTGTCGTTTTGCAGCTTCATCATGTCTTCGGGCTTAATCCCCTGCATGATTTTCAGCCGGTCGTTAATTCGCCTGTTTCTATAGTGCTCGTAATTATAGTCGTAAACATAATAGGGATAGGTGGCGTCTGCCGGGTGCTGGTTCGCTGAGCTTACGAAATTCCTCGCTGGATTGAGTTCGTGGATGTTTTGCTGTTGAGGAACGAAAGGCCCCCAGTCGTATTTACTGTAACGCCCGTCCATCAGGAATTTTCCCTGCTCGGGGTATTTTACAGGGAACTTACCCTGCACCCACATGGCAATATTGCCGTGCACATCTCCGTAGACAATGTTTTGAGGAGGCCCTGAGTAGTGTTTGAGCCCCTCCAGGTAGTCGTTATAGTTTTTGCCACGGTTGAAATGATAGAACAGACGGAAGTCGTTGGAGGTGTCGTGGGCTGTCCACCGAAAAGCAAAATTCACCTGCTCGCCGTTGCCTTTAAAGTTTCGGTCGTAAGTCACAGGGCCAAAGTGGGTGTAGATCACCGTGTCGTACTTTGTGTCCTCTCCTCTTACAATAATTTTTTCTATCACCTTTTGTGTTTTCAACCATTTGCCCTCGTAGAGGTATTCGTCACGGTCGTCATTTCTGAATTGGATGTAGAACCAATCTGCCACGTCTCTCTTGGCGTTGGTAAATCCAAAAGCGATAGAATCTGTAAATCCAATGGTGATGCCGGGTGATCCGGGGAAAACAGCACCCATTACATTTACTGATGGGCTATGCAGGTGTGCCGCATACCAAATGGAGGGTAAGTTGAGGCCAAGATCTGGTTCGTTGGCCAGCAACACATTGCCGCTTGCCGTTTTGCTGCCAGCCACAGCAAAGCTGTTACTGCCATTTTTAGGGTCGGGCTTGTTGATAACCTGCTTTATTTTTGCCAGGGGCAGAGAGTCGTTGGGACTAGCAACTTTTAAGGGCTCGAAGTCAAACTTAGTGCCCGCTGTAATAATTGGATCAATTCCAGGGTCTCTGTCAGGAAACAAAAAGTTGAACGTGTCTTTGCCCAAAAGCCTCAGCATGTTGGTGTTTTCCAGGTCGGCTTCCCCTGAAGAAAGCTGATCAGACATTTCTTTGAGCAGTAAGCATATTTTATAGGGGCTAAATGGCTCCGGCTCATAGTCGAGCAATTTGTATTCTATCGGGAGATCTTTGTAGTCCAGCGTGGCGATGTAAGCATTTACACCATCGCTATAGGCCTTAAGCATTCCGTATATGGCCTTGTCTTTTTTTACCTCATCAAGCATCCAGTTGGCGCTGTAGGCCAGTCCTTTTCTTCGTTGCTGCTGATCAAGCGATAGGGTGAGGGGGCCAAGAATTTCCGACAGCCGACCTGCTGTTTTGTAGAGTTGGAACTCCATTTGCCAAAGCCGATGGAAGGCGATGGTATATCCTTCTGCAAAGTAGAGATCGTGGTCGTTTTCGGCGAAGATGTGTGGAATCAGGTCTTTGTCCCAGTATATTTTTACAGGTTCTTCCAGGCCTTCCAAAGTGAGCTGCTCTGGTGCTTTGATGGCGGTGTATTCGCTGTTGGCCCAGAAACCACTCATTGGGTTAAGGAATTTCCCCAGAGGTGGGATATTGCCATTTTTGGAATTCAGAACGACTACAAGAACGATCGTTATTATTGTGAAAAAGACAAACTTAAATACTTTCATTCTGGGGCTGGGTTTCTACGTCGAAATATAGCCACTTTTAAAAAGGTCTTCAGGGATTCGTCAAAAAATGTGATCGATGTTTTTTTAGGTGGTCGTTATGGATTGATCAACGACAGCAGGGGCGATTGCCGACGAAATACTAAGCAAGGATGTCGCTTGTAGCTTTATCGTTTTAATGAAAGGCAGAAGGTTTGGAGAACCAGCTTTCACCGCCTTTGAAAAGATGTGTGGGAAGGTAAAATTCCAGTTTCCACTGCAATAGCAGGTAAGAATCATTCCCAGCTTCTCCTCGTTTTGCTCCCGGGATCATGGCCTCGTAGGCAGCTTCATTTACCACGTCTATTTCATCTTTCCTGTTAGAAAGGGCGAGCGCTTTGCCCGAAAGACCGCTTCCGTAGTTTTCTGACACATCGTCGAGCCTGTCGGTAAATGCATAGCGGTAACCGACTTCGCCAACCAGGTTAATGAACTCGTTAATCCTTGCTTTTACTCCCACACCAAATGGAATAACGATGGCAGTCCCTTTGTAGGTAGTACCCTCAGTCGCCAGGGGGCGGAGGGCTTCCCATTTCCCGTCGAGCTGAGCTTTGGGGTTTACGGTTGTCACCCCAACCGCAACATGTGCGTACGGTTCAAACTTTCTTCTCTGGTGATAGATTTTATTATAGGGCTTGAAGTAATACATAGCTCCTAATTGTCCTTCAAAATTATTGGAACGAAAAGAAAGGTTGCGTTGTTTGCTGAAGCTACTGTCTTCAGCATAGGTGTCACTGCCCGATATATTATAGTAAACAAACTCAGCCCTGGCTGCCCACCGGGTAAGCAAGCGGCACTCTACCCCAAGGTTGAGGTTAGAAAGCCCCTGCTGAAACCCCTTTCCGTTGTTCAGCTCTCCCAGGTACAGTGTGTGACCAGTTCCGGCAGTCAGACTGAAATAACGGTCGTTGTATTGCCAGGATAAAAAATTCTGGGCGGATACCTTTACATAAGGGATCAATAAAATGGCAAGGAGGATAGCTTTTTTCATACGCCTAAGGCCGAAAATAGGAAATGTTTTACATTTTAGGGACAACTGCTCCCATTTTAAGCCATATTTTCATAAACCAGTCAACGTGGTTTGACCCTGACAGGCACTCGAAATTTATATTACTTTCTCAAGCCTTTCTACAATTTGCAACACGGCTGGACAAACCTGGGTGTTTCTCATCGTAAGATCCAGGATTTGGTGCATCTTCTTTCTGTTTGTGTGGGGATACTCTCTGCAAGCTCTTGGGCGGGCTTCATATATGGAGCAATAGTTGTCAGCGCCCAGAAAGGCACAGGGGGAGCTTTTTAGCACATAGTCGCCCTCATTGTCAATTTTTAAATACTCTTCCGTAAACGCAGATGGCTTAACTTTCAAAAACCGGGATATTCTGTCGATATCGGCACTAATAAAAATGGGGCTGGTGGTCTTGCAGCAATTGGCGCAGGCCAAACAGTCCACTTCTTCAAACACTTCTTCATGAAGTGCGTGAAAAAGATCGTCCAAATGGGCGGTTCTTTTTCTTTTAATTTTTGAAATAAACTTCTGAAATCCTGGTTTTTTACTGATTGCGTCAGAAGCGAACCGTTCTAAATCCATTTTATGAATGTAAGGAAACACCCACTAATCCACTTTTTCTTTTTTAAATGTTGAAAGCCAGCTTAAAGCATCTTCCTGTGATGTAAAAAGCCTGGTAGGTATGGTGGGTTTGCTAACGCTGAGGAAGAAGTTACCCAGCAGCCGATTGACTGGCGAGCCCACAACCAGCGCACAAGCGTTCATGTTTTTGATTCCCTCACCCTCAGCAAAAGCCGAACGAGCATCTTTTGTGATTGTTTTCACGCTTGAAACATCTCCAAGGAAAGGATATGTTTTTTCACCACAGGCTTCTACCCGGGTAGTAATCATGTGGTTGGCCACTTCCAGACTGACTTCGTCCACTTTGTAATACCCAAACATAATATTGTCTTCCACCCAAATCTTTATGTACTGGTTTTCTATCATATCATTCACTCTGTTACGGATGTAGGGTTCTTAGCTCATTAGGTCATATTCAGGACAGATGGCAGAGTAATTTTGGATCGTAAATAACAATAACTAATCTCAAGTAGTAAGGTTCAAAAGTAAACTATTTTTCTAATGGCTAAAACACGTCACAATCATTTACTGGATACAATCGATGATATTATCACCAGTGCCGCTAATAAGGGCATTGTTCACCTTCATTCTCAGGGAGACTCCCTGTCGGGCTCAACCCTAAGGATCAATGACAGGGAATTGAAGCATTTCGGTACCTGTGGTTATTTAGGACTAGAGCAAGACTCCAGGCTAAAAGCAGGAGTGATTGATGCCGTGACGAAATATGGCACTCAATTTCCTATGTCGAAGACATATGTGTCATCACCGTTGTATGCCGAGTTGGAAAATTTGGTAGAAACTATGTATGGCTATCCGGTTATTCTCACTAAGAATAGCACCCTTGGTCACATCACTGTTATTCCTTCTATCATAAGAGATGACGATGTTGTTATCCTGGACCAGCAAGTGCATGCAAGTATACAAAGCGCCGTACAAATGCTGAAGCCAAAAGGCGTTAGAGTAGAGGTTATCCGTCATAGCAACCTCGAAATGCTAGAGGAAAGAATACAGGAGCTGCGCTCAAAATACAACCGCATCTGGTACATGGCCGACGGCGTGTACTCCATGTACGGCGATGTGGCTCCGATAAAGGAAATGCAAAAGCTGGCTGACAAATACGATCAACTCTACTTGTACGTAGACGACGCCCACGGAATGAGCTGGGCTGGCGAGCATGGCACAGGATTTATTATGAGCCAGGTTGAGATGCATAGAAAAATGGTGTTGTGCGCTACCATGGGCAAGTGCTTTGGCGCTACCGGGGGACTCATTGTTTTTCCCGAAGAGGAAATGCGACGCAAAGTAAAAATATTCGGTGGCCCCCTTACTTTCTCAGTGCAAATAGAACCACCTATGCTTGGGGCTGCCATTGCTTCCGCTAAAATTCACCTTTCGGATGAAATATACACCATGCAGCAGCGGCTGGCTGGTAAGATTGAGTTTTGCAATGAGCTTATTCGGCAAACTGACCTCCCCTTGGTGGTAGAGAATGAATGCCCTATTTTCTTTATAGGTACGGGCATGCCGGCTACAGGCTACAATTTTGTGGAGCGGCTGATGAACGAAGGGTACTATGTCAACCTGGGTGTGTTTCCAGCAGTACCTGTGAAAAACACGGGCGTTCGGTTTACAATCTCTTGCCACAACAGCGAAGCAGACATTGAAGGCTTTGTCGAGGCGATGGACTACCACTACCCGAAGGCATTGGAAGATGAGGGCAAAACAGAGAACGAAGTGCGCAAATCATTTAAAATGCCACTGTTAACGGAGAGGGCTGTTGTGGAGGCAAAAGTCTCGTCGGAGCTTACTACAGAGATGAGTACAACCGTCGAAGCATTTCCAGAAGATGAATGGAACAGGCTGATCAGCAAAAACATGTCTGTCGACTGGAAAGGTATGAAATTCATTGAGGAGGCATTTTCTGGTAACGACCTTCCCGAGGAAAACTGGAAATTTCATTACCTAATGGTGCGAGATGGTCATGGAACGCCGGTTTTGGCTACATTCTTCTCAAGCGCACTCTGCAAGGACGATATATTCGCCCAGGCTGGCGTTTCCATTCAACTTGAAGAGGATAGAAAATATAATCCCTATCTGCTTACTTCACAAACCCTTGTGATGGGCTCTTTGATGACCGAAGGCAACCACTTTTACCTGAATAAGGAGCATGGCCAGTGGGAAGAAGCTGTCAGGATCATGATTGGAAAGGTCGGCGAAATACAGGAGTCTGAGAAAATAAGTGCTACCTACCTGAGAGATTTTGACGACAACGATCCTAAACTGAAGGAGGTGTTTCACGACCAAGGCTTTGTGAAAGTGGATGTTCCGGACTCTTGTGTAATAGACAAGCTTGGGTGGAAAAATACAGACGAATTCCTTGAGGGACTCTCAACCCGCTCACGTCGCCACGTTCGTTACGATGTGCTGAAGTATGAGCATATGTTTGATGTTGAGGTAATAAACTCACCTTCTAAAGAGGATATGAAGCATTTTCAGAGCCTGTTCAGGAACGTTAGGAACAGGAACTTTGCCATTAATGTGTTTGATTACCCTGATAAATTTTTCCAGATGATGCCAGGCGAAGCTGGATGGGAGTTTGTTGTGCTGAGGCTGAAGCCTGAATTCGATAGTAACCAGAAACCCGTGGCCGTTGCCTTTAATTACCGCAATGACGCCGGAGTATATACATTCCTTTTGATAGGAATGGACTATGAATATCTCGAAAAGTACAATATATACAGGCAGACTATTTACAGAACCCTTGAGCAGGCCAACACGCTTGGCTATCAGACGCTGCGACTAGGTATTTCAGCAACCATTGAGAAGAAGAAATTTGGCGCTAATGTTCATCCAAAGGTGGCGTTTGTCCAGATCAAGGACAACTTCAACATGGAACAGATTGAGCAATTGGCGGTAAGCCAGGCTTGATTTAAAGGAAATTATTTTACTCTCTTTATTATATCTTATGACCGTATCAGAAATGAGTGTAACTACGGATGACGAGCGACTTGATAGAATCAATGCCTTGATTGTAAGGCTGGCTTCCGGGGACTTGAATGCCAGAGAAAGGCCGTCGGATGACTTCGATGAAATCGATGCTATTATCGCAGGGATAAATATGCTGGGCGAGGAGCTTCAAAGCTCTACAGTTTCACGCAATTACCTGAAAAGCATATATGATGGTATTGTAGACATGGTCATCATTGTCAAAGAGGACGGTCTTATTCAGGGAGTAAATGGTGCCGTAACGAAACTGCTCGACTACTCGGAGAGTGATTTGGTTGGGAAGAATTTGTCGGAGGTTTTTAGCTCCGATTCTGCCGAGCCTCTGGGTTTTCTGGAGCACATGCGAGATGATAGCAGCCTCCATAATATTGAAGGCATGGTGGTGGGTAAGTCGGGTAAAGAAACGCCGGTTAGTACCTCCTGCTCAATTTTGATTGACTCAAAAGGCGAACCTGCAGGCCTACTGCTTGTTGCCAAGGACATGACTGTTCAGAAACAAATTGAGGCTGAACTTAAGAAAAGCAAAGAAGCAGCTGAGTTGTCCAATCGCATGAAAAGCAGTTTTCTGGCCAATATGAGCCATGAAATCAGGACGCCTCTCAATGGGATACTTGGATTTACCGAATACCTCATAGGGATGAGCATTACCGACGAGCAAAAGGAATACCTTCAGCTGATCGAAAGATCCGGCCAAACGCTAATGAAGCTTTTAAGTGATATTCTGGATCTTAACAAGATAGAAGAAGGGAAGCTTGGTTTTGATTATGTGCCCATTCATTTCAAAGAGACCATGACCTCTTCTCTGCAGCCATATAAATACATGGCCAATGAAAAAGGAGTGGAGTTTGACCTCCATTTTGAAAACTTCGATAAGATTTCCCATGTGTATTGCGACCCTACCCGTGTAAATCAGATAATGGTGAACCTGGTAGGAAATGCGCTGAAATTTACCAGCAAGGGAAAAGTAAGCATCAGCCTAAGCATTTCCCCCATAAGCGATGGCAAGCAAGCGATGATCAGAGGTTGTGTTTCCGATACAGGGATAGGTATTCCAGAGGGCGTCAAAAATGATATTTTTAAGGCATTTGTGCAGTCCGATTCATCTATTACAAGGAGATTTGGTGGCTCAGGTCTGGGCTTGTCGATTGTAAAAGAGCTTATTCACCTAATGGGAGGCGAAATCAGCATTGGCAGCCCCTCTCACATAGGCACAGCCGAAAACCCTGGCTCTGAGTTCAATTTTAACTTCTCTGTGGATATAGCCGAATCACCGGCAAAAGAAGCTGTCGAAAAGTTCGAAAAACTGGAATTTACATCCCCACATAAGTTGCTTGTCGTCGAAGACAATGAGATGAACAGGATACTGGCAGGGAGAGTGTTGAATAAATTTGGAGCAACAGTTGAATACGCTGTGCATGGCAAAGAAGCAGTACAGATGCTCAAGATGAATAACTATGATGCTATTTTAATGGACGTTCAAATGCCTGTAATGGATGGCCTTCAAGCCACACGAATTATCAGGAGACTTGGGTACAATTTGCCGATCATTGGCCTGTCTGCCAATGTGTTCAAGGAAGATATAGACAGGAGCAGGCTAGCTGGCATGGACGATCACATTGGTAAGCCATTTACCAAATTATCCATTTTCAGAGCGTTGAAAAATGCGTTAGAATAGATCAAGCACTATTCCTATCTTCCGCCACATGGTATGCTTTAAGCAGGTTGGCAGGCATTTCCTCCCGGTTGTCTACAGCACCGAATCGCCGGTTTTTTTGGCAATGCTGCGTTGTTTTGGTCTTGATTGCCACCTGCAAACTTCTGTCCGGTAGTTGACCACTTTATGATTCTATAAGGTTTTCTCTCCCTTTGCATTAATTTATGCTGGATATTAACGCCTTCGAACTATAATTGTAAATTAGAGGGAGTTTAACCGTAGACCAGTGTCAGGTAAATAGTATGGATCATCTCTTTTACTGAAATAGTCGAAAATGTAAAGCGTACGCCAGATGCTTCCAAAACACGAGATTCCAGATCACCTCAAAGGCAGAATTGACGACATTATTCAGTTGGTATATGAGATAGCCAATGGTAATTTCGAATATCGGCTTCCTCGCTATGGATTCAATGACGAATTGGATGGCCTTGTCGGTGGAATCAACATGTTGGGTGAGGAGCTCAAGTCCTCCATGGTATCCAAAAACTACCTTGAAAGCATTTATAAGGGGGTAGTAGATGTCCTGTTCATTCTTGATATCAATTTTAGAATTGAGGAAGTGAATGAAATCACACTGGAAAAGTTTAGGTGTGAAGAAAGTGCTTTGCTCAAACAGCCACTTGCTGAGTTGCTAAGCGAGAATGAGCAGATACTCCTTGAAAGGGTGAGGGCGGAACTTGGCGAGAAAAACATTTGCCGGATCAATGAGTTGCACTTCTCCTTTAACGGCGAGCTTTCCAAGCCGCACTCAGCCACTTTTTCCTACCTCCTCAATAGCCAGAATCAGCCCTCCAATATCCTGCTAATTGCCAAAGACGTCTCTGTTTTTAAAGAGGCAAGGGAACGGGCTGAGGCGTCCAATGAGGCCAAGACACGCTTTTTGGCTAACATGAGTCATGAAATAAGGACGCCCCTGAGTGCCATTTTGGGGTTTATCGACCTGATGTTTGAAACCTCCCCTACAGAGGAACAGCAAAATTTCTTAAGGCTTATTAAGGCTTCCGGTGAAGACCTCTCCAAACTGATTAATAATATTCTCGATATCAATAAGATTGAGGCAGGCAAGCTTACGCTTGAACAAATAGAATTTCAGTTTGAAGAAATAATGAAGTCAAACTTGAATCCTTATCGTTACCTGGCCAGAGAAAAAGGGATCGATTTGTCCATTAATATTGACCCTGACATACCTAAAGTGCTTATTGGAGACCCTCAAAAGATAAACCAGGTAGTCCGAAATCTTGTAAGCAATGCGGTGAAGTTTACAGTGGCCGGTAATATAAATGTGAATTTCACCAGCTTGCCAGCCAGGCCCGGCTACGCTATTATTCAGGGAGATATTATCGATTCGGGCATCGGCATCCCCTCCAATAAGCTAAACGTCATTTTTGATAGCTTCACCCAGGCTGATGATTCCACCTCCCGTAACTATGGCGGATCCGGTTTGGGACTTACTATCTGCAGGTATTTACTTAACTCTATGGACGGAGACATAAGAGTAGAAAGCCCACCAGTGAGTTTTGGGTTCGAAAAAGGTACCGCATTTACATTTACCATGGAGCTCAAGGTGGCAGACTCGCAGGTTGTGAAGCCAAAAGAGGAAGTACAAGCCTTGAAGCTCAAATTCAGCCGACAATATCATATACTCGTGGTTGATGACAACGATCTCAACCTGAAGCTTGCCAAGCGGGTGTTGGAAAATCTGGGTGCCAAAGTGCTTGTAGCCGACGGTGGTCAGAGTGCGTTAGATCTGATCAATATCCATGACTTTGATTTGGTGTTCATAGACATTCACATGCCCGAAATGGACGGCTACGAACTGGCAGTAAGAATCAGGAAAATGCAATATAATATGCCGCTTATCGCACTTTCGGCAGATGCATATGAGGAAGCTGTGCTAAAGTCGCTTCAATCGGGCATGAATGCTCACGTGAAAAAACCATTTACAAAGGAGGAGATTTTCGTTGCTTCAAAGGGTTTTTTAGAGCTTTAGCGACTTATTTTTTTTGAATAATCCCCATCATTTCGATAGAGTAGTTGTCTTTGGCTTGAATAAAAGCAACCCTGGGATAAATGGTGGCGCCGAGTTTCTTTTTCTCAAAAGATGAGGAGTAACCAAAGTTTATTTTCTTAAAGCCCAACGACTGCGCTCTTACAATTGTCTGATACAGCATTTGCCTGTAGGTCTGATACTTCTGCACATAGTCGTAGTCCATGCCGATGAATGCAGGCACGTAGGTTATGTTATTGTTGTTGAAACAGAACATGACCGCAATGGGGTTGTCGGTTTCATTTTGTCCCTGTTTTTCTTTTTTAAGCCTCAATACGATAAACTCCCAGTTGGGATTCTCCGACATCTGTTCGAAAACGCCTTTGTTAAACGGAAACGTATTGACATCTAAGTTCTTGTTCCAGACGTTTTGGTACAGTTTCATAAACTGGGAAACCTCTTCTGGCACAAGCTTTTGCTTTACTTCGATGTCAAAGTAGTCTTCGTAGGGAGCCACGTCTTGTCTGAAATGCTTCCTGGATTTGCTGGAAAGCGTTGAAATATATTCTTCTGTGTTTGCCCATGACAGATCTTCCAAAGAGCATGACTCAGGTAGGGTAGTTTTAAAAAATCCTTTCTTCAAAACATACTCTTCAATTTGCGTGTCACTTTCGTCAAAGTCTCTCAGTACAATAGAAGAAGGCTTCAGGGCCTCATCCAGCTCTTCCACTTTTTCGATAATAAGATTCATCGCATTTCGCCACCGCTCGTCCTCTTTATCAAGAAAGAGGTGAGGACCTTCAGTAAACAGCGATCCCATAATTAGCGCAGTAGAGACCATGAAGTCGGGCTCTGTTTTCCTTTTCTCTTCAAATTCCTTGGAAATTGAAGCCGGAGCCAACATGTCTTCTTTCCAAAGAGCCAAAGTGAAAAAGGTAGCGGCTATCACTTTTTTATTTTCATCCCGAACGAGCAGATAAAAGAACTGCCAGTTATTTTCCTTCTCTGCATTATCAGTAAAGGTCTTCTCAAGAAACTGAAGCCCGGCATGATTGAAAACGCCCTCTCCTCCAAAGTACTTGTCCCAGGTTTTGGCGTCAATTTCCCTAGCAGAGCCATAGGTTTCTAATGTCAGTGTCTCTGTTTTCCTGGCTACGACTTTGTTTTCTTTTTCAATGAGCGGAAGGTCAAAAATCTTTCGTATGCTGTTCATCGAATAACGCTCTTCCTCCAATGTCTTCGGAAAGTTTTCGTTCAACGCAGACACCAACTGCTCAATGTCCTCACGATGGTTATGCCGGGAGATTGTAAACCTAATGCCAGTTTTCTTTACCGGTACAGCAGGAAAAATTCCCATGTTGCCATAGAAACCGGCATCATACATTTTGTTGACAAAATTATAGCCCACGGCAGGTGCGCCTGCTCCGATATAGAAAACCGGGCAGTCATTTCTATCTACCAGCGGTAGATTCGTCTGCGCCAGCAAATCATTGCAATAGTCTATTTTGCCACGCAATTCTGCTTGCATCTCAACGATCTCAGGGCTGAGGTGAATCTTGGCAGAGGCAATGGCAGCTGCAACAGATGCCGGTTCGAGCTGAGCAGAAAAAGTGAGCGGTCCTCCAAAGTTTTTTACCTTATTGAAGTAGGGCAGGTTGGAAGAAACCAGTATGCCTCCGCTTGCGCCAAACGACTTGCTGAGTGTGCTGAAAAGGAATACATTCTCTGGCAGTTCTTTGTATTGGTTAAGCACATAACCGGTTCCGTTCTCACCTACCCAGCTCATGCCATGCACGTCGTCGAAATATAGGTATAGCTGTGGATACTTCGCACAGAGGGTCTTTAGATGCTCAATTGGTGCGGTGTCGCCAAACATGGAATAAACACCATCAGCACAGTACCATATTTTTTCCCGGCCAGGGCTTAGTACTTTAATTTTTTCCTCAAGCATATTCATATTATTATGCCTGATCATATCTACTGTCACTCCTCTGTTTTTTAGCAGCAGGGATGCATTCTGCACACTCCAATGGACATAGTGATCTAAAATTACAGCATCCTCATCTCGTACAATCGATGGAATTACTCCCATGTGGCCAAGCGTGCTATTTTTCATAACAAGCACGGGAACTTTAAACATGAGATTTAACTTTTCTTCTAGTTCCTGGTACAGCGAATGGGAAACATAACTTTTGGATAGGGGAAATTGCGTACCGAATTTTTGAATGGCGTCGATGGCCGCATCTTTTAACCGTTGATCTTGCTCAAGTCCGAGGTATCCTGTGGTGCCGAAGTGGAAAAGATCGTTGCCATTTATTTTGATAGTTCTACCTGTAAAACTTTCATCTTCGGTGTGCAATTGTATGACGCCTCTGGATTTTGCGTCCTCTGCTATGGTATTAAGTGTATCAATTAAGTTATTATGTTTTACTTTTGCCATTCGGGTTAGTTAGATTGCCAGCTAAATTACACCAGCTAATTGTAATATTTGCATTTTAATAAGAAGAGAGGTGCAGAAATTATGTATTTTTCCTCAAGAATTTGACTATTAGTAGTTTGCGATTGATCAATGGACAAGATAGAAAATGAGTTTGCTAGCTTTTTTTTGAAAGATGGGATTCTGCATTTTATCTACAAACCCAATACTGAGTTAAATCTGGATGCAGCCAAGAAGGTGGTTGAAGATAGAAAAACTATTCAGAAGGGCAAATCATACCCCGTTTTGTGTGATATACGGGGGCTAAAAGATGTAGATAAGGTTGCCAGAGACTTTCTTGCGAAAGAGGGATCTTCTCTGGTGGACGCCGTGGCCCTTGTGGTTGACTCACCGGCATACGAGTTTATGGCTAACTTTTATCTGAAGGTTAGTAAGCCTGATGTGCCGACAAAAATGTTCAGCTCGATTGAAGAAGCACTCGAGTACATTAAAAAATTCAAGTAGGCTGGTGCAAAAAAAAGGAGCCCGTCTCAAGAAAGAGGGGCTCCCACTATATGATATTTCTTCTTTTAACTTAGGCCAGCACTTCCTTCACTTTGGTGGCGGCATCTTTTAGCACGATGGCTGGGAACACTTTCAGTCCTGACTCAGCAATTATTTTCGCTCCTTCTTCAGCGTTGGTGCCTTGAAGACGAACAATGATTGGTACTTTGATCTCTCCTATGTTTTTGTAGGCTTCTACCACACCTGTAGCTACTCTGTCGCAGCGTACGATACCCCCGAAAATGTTGATAAGGATAGCCTTCACGTTAGGGTCTTTTAGGATGATCCTGAAGCCGGCTTCAACAGTTTTTGCGTTGGCTCCACCCCCTACGTCAAGGAAGTTGGCAGGTTCGCCACCAGAAAGCTTGATGATGTCCATAGTAGCCATGGCCAGTCCCGCACCATTTACCATGCAACCCACGTTTCCGTCGAGCTTCACATAGTTAAGACCTGCTACGCCGGCCTCTACTTCCAAAGGATCTTCCTCCGAAATATCACGAAGCTCAGCTAGGTCTTTGTGACGGAACAAGGCGTTGTCGTCAAGGTTCACTTTGGCATCAACAGCCAGAATTTTGTTATCAGAAGTTTTCAACACAGGGTTGATCTCAAACATGGTGGAGTCACTTCCAATGAATGCATTGTAAAGAGAATGGATAAATTTCACCATTTCCTTTAGTGCGTTGCCTTCCAGCCCCAATTTGAAAGCCACTTTGCGTGCCTGGAAGGGCTGCAAACCAACAGATGGGTCTATCCACTCTTTAATTATTTTCTCAGGTGTATGCGCAGCCACTTCTTCGATGTCCATACCACCCTCAGTAGATGCCATGATAACATTGCTGGCCTTTGCCCTGTCGAGCAAAATACTCATGTAATATTCTTTCGGCTCCGATTCGCCAGGATAGTAAACGTCCTGAGCAATGAGCACTTTATTCACCTTTTTTCCTTCGGGCCCAGTTTGGTGTGTTACCAGCGTACCTCCCAATATTTTTTCAGCCTTTGGTGCCACTTCATTCAGGCTCTTGGCAAGCACCACTCCATTGGAATCGGTTTCCCTTACTTTGCCCTTACCACGTCCGCCGGCATGGATTTGTGCTTTTACAACATACCAGCTTGTGCCTGTGTCTGCATTGAGGGTTCTTGCAGCTTCCAAAGCCCTTTCAGGCGTATCAGCAACGATACCTTCCTGGATGGTAACTCCGTAGCTTTTCAGAATTCCTTTGGCTTGATATTCGTGAATGTTCATCCTCTAATTTTTTTGTGCGAATCTAAGCCATAGGGGGTGCAATTACAAGCTAAAGTTTAATGATGAAGAGATCGGTAGTTATAAAGCCTTGAGGGAAAGGCAATCTTTCTATATTTGCAGGGCAACAATTTTTTAGATGCTAAAAGCGACAGGAATAAAGAAAAAATACGGCAACCTTGAAGTGTTGAAAGGCATAGACCTTGAAATAGCCAAAGGAGAAGTAGTTTCCATAGTGGGAGCAAGCGGAGCCGGTAAAAGCACTCTTTTGCATATACTTGGTAGTTTGGACAATCCAGACGAAGGCACGATAGAACTGTCGGGTAAAGATGTTTTTAAGTTGAGTTCTACCCAACTGGCATCTTTTCGTAACAAAGAGATTGGCTTTGTCTTCCAGTTTCACAACTTGTTGCCTGAGTTTACGGCGCTGGAGAATGTGTGCATACCCGGTTACATAGGCGGCAGAAATGATGACGAGGTAGCAAAGAGAGCAAAGGAGTTGTTGCAGCTTTTGGGCCTGGGTGCCAGGCTCGACCATAAGCCTTCAGCCCTTTCCGGAGGCGAGCAACAGAGAACAGCCATTGCCAGGGCGCTGATTAATAACCCCTCCATTGTTTTTGGTGATGAGCCCAGTGGTAACCTCGATTCTAAGAATGCTAATGAGCTCCACAACCTGTTTTTTAAGATTAGAGAGGAGCTGGGCCACACCTTTGTCATTGTTACCCACAACGAAGAATTTGCCGCTATGGCCGACCGGACATTGGAAATTCAGGACGGCATGGTGCTTACTGATGCGGAAAAATGAGGAGATGGAAGAGCGTGCCGGCAGGGGTAAAGTATATGCTGCTTGCCACACTTCTCTTTGCAATGATGAAGGTTTGCGTGAAAATGGTTCCGCAAATTCCGTCCGTCGAAATCATCCTTTTTCGATCAGTCATATCGTTCATCATTTCATTTATAGGCATTAAAGCTGCAGGTATTTCCCCCTGGGGTAATAACAAACCCATGCTTATTTTAAGAGGGGTGTGTGGTTCTTTTTCGTTGCTGCTCTATTTCCTTTTGATTCAGCAGATACCGCTCGCCACCACCTACACGCTGCTTTACCTTGCTCCCGTGTTTACCACCATTCTGGGTATTTATTTCGTCAAGGAAAAAGTGTTCTCCATGCAGTGGGTGTTTTTTGCCTTGTCAATGCTTGGCGTGCTGATGGTTACTGGTTTCGATATCAGGGTAGAGCCTATTCACTTGCTGATAGGTCTGGCGTCGTCGCTCGGTTCTGGCGTGGCATACAACGTTATTCGCAAACTAAAAACCAGTGAGCATCCACTGGTGATCATTCTATATTTTCCTTTGGTCACTATCCCCATCGCAGGTGTTTATTCCATTTTCATTTGGGAGCAGCCTGTGGGGTGGGAATGGTTCTGGCTCATCATGGTGGGACTGTTTACCCAGTTTGCACAGTATTTTATGACGAAAGCTTACCAGCAGGAGGAACTTTCAATCATCTCAAGTCTCAGCTATCTCGGCATTGTTTATGGGCTTGGATTTGGCTTCCTTTTTGGCGAAACCTTTAATCTGTTGACCTACATCGGCATGGCTTGTGTTGTGATGGGGGTGGTCAGCAATATTTGGTGGAAGAAGAAAGGAGAGGTGTTGAAGAGGAGGAGATCAATAGTGAAGAGCAGTCAGTGACCTGTAAATAGTAATCAGTGATCTGTAAGTAGTAATCGGTAATCAGTGAGGAGTGATGAAGATCGATGGCTTGATGAAATTATCGGAAGGCAAATAGGTGGCTTTAGTATTGGTGATTTTTTTAGTTTTGCTAAATGGAAAGTAATAAATGGTATGTTAGAAGCTTCCGGGATTTGGATGTTTACAAGATTTCAATTAAACTCTCTGATGATATTTTTGCTATTACTAAGAGGTTTCCAAAAGAAGAAATTTATTCGCTTACTGATCAAATTAGAAGATCTTCGAGATCCGTCGGAGCACAGATAGCTGAAGCCTGGGGAAAGAGACGGTATGAAAAGCATTTTGTTAGTAAACTTACAGATGCTGATGCCGAGCAACTTGAAACCCAACATTGGATAGAAGTTGCTCTGAACTGCTTGTATATATCTGTGGATGAGAGGAATACTCGGATTGAACAACGCAATTACATAGGAAAGATGATCTACTCCATGACAGCAAAATCAAAAATGTTTTGCGGTGGCAGTCAAAACGAAACCGATCACTGAATACCAATCACTGATCACAACTCACTAAATTACTGAACACTAAATACCGATAACTATCAATGTCAGGACATAGTAAGTGGTCAACCATCAAGCGGAAGAAAGGTGCGCTGGACGCCAAACGGGGAAAGATATTTACCAAACTGAACAGGGAAATCACTGTCGCTATCAAAGAAGGTGGCCCTAACCAGGAGGCGAATACCAGGCTGAAGATTGCTATTCAGAACGCTAAAGGGGCTAATATGCCCAAGGATAACATCGATAGGGCGATAAAAAAAGCCTCAGGCGACGATGCTGACAGCTATCAGGAGCTGACCTACGAGGGATACGGCCCGCACGGCATTGCTATATACGTGGAGTGCACCACAGACAACCAGAACCGCACAGTACAAAATGTAAGACACGCTTTTACAAAGCATGGCGGAAGTTTGGGTACTAATGGCTCGCTTGAGTTTCTGTTCGAAAGAAAGGGGAGCTTTCAAGTAGTGAAACCGGAAGGCTTTGACGAGGATGAGTTTACCCTAGAAGTGATCGATGGAGGAGCGGAAGACCTGGAGGTGGAAGAGGAGTATGTGACGGTGACTTGTGCATTCGAAGATTTCGGTAAAATGCAGAAGAAGCTTGATGAGATGAATGTGCAGGTGGAGAATGCAGAGCTACAGAGAGTGCCAGCCAACCGCCTAAGCTTGGGGGATGAAGAGTTTGTGAAAGTGATGAAGCTCATCGACGCATTGGAAGATGATGACGATGTGCAGAAGGTATTCCATAATCTCGAAATTACAGAGAGTCAAATGGAATTGATTTGACCTCTTTTAATGTTACTTTCGGATAGGGATTGATACTAAATCAATCCTTTTTTATTTATGAAGATTACCAAAGACTTATACAGTGCTTCTATGGCGCTGCTTACCGACCTTTACCAACTCACCATGGCCTATGGCTACTGGAAGTCGGGCAAGGCAGATCAGAAAGCCGTTTTTAACCTATTCTTTAGAAACAACCCTTTCGGCGGAGGCTATACAGTCGCCTGCGGTTTGGAATATGTCGTCGACTATCTTAACAACTTCCATTTTTCAAAACAGGATCTCAACTACCTGGCTGAAAAAACAGGTAACGACGGGCAACCGCTGTTTGAGCCTGCATTTCTCGAGTATCTGGCCAACCTGAAGTTTACCTGTGATATCGAAGCGGTGCCCGAAGGAACCATCGTTTTCCCTCACGAACCTATGGTGCGGGTGACAGGTTCGATTCTTCAATGCCAACTCATAGAAACGCCGCTCTTGAACCTTATTAATTTTCAAACGCTGGTGGCTACCAAAGCATCCCGCATCTACCAGGCTGCCGGCGGTGATCCGGTCATGGAGTTTGGTTTGAGGAGGGCGCAAGGTATTGACGGAGCGCTGGCCGCTAGTCGCTCCGCTTTTATCGGCGGCTGCACTTCCACCAGCAACGTGATGGCGGGCAAGCTCTTCGGAATTCCGGTAAGTGGCACCCATGCCCATAGCTGGGTGATGTCGTTCGATAGTGAGAAGGAGGCTTTTGAAACTTATGCCGAAGCCATGCCTAACAACACGGTGCTGCTGGTCGACACCTACGACACGGAGGAAGGCATCCGTCAGGCCATCGCTGTCGGAAAGACGATGCAGGCCAAAGGGCAGCAGTTGATGGGTATTCGGATAGACAGCGGTGACCTGGCCTATTTCTCGCAAATGGCCAGAGAGATGCTTGACGAAGCCCGCCTGAAGAATGTGAAAGTTGTGGCCAGCAACGACCTGGATGAAAACCTCATTCAGAGTTTGAAGCTGCAGGAAGCGAAAATTGACGTATGGGGCATCGGCACCAAGCTGGTGACAGCTTATGACCAGCCTGCGCTGGGGGCAGTGTACAAACTGTCAGCTATTGAGAACCATGGCATGTGGCAGTATAAGCTGAAGCTTTCGGAGCAGACGGTGAAAATGAACAACCCAGGCATCCAGCAGGTCAAAAGGTTCAATGACGGCAAGCAGTATGTAGGTGACATGATTTTTGATGTAAATACAGAGCTAAAAAAGAAGAGCCTCATCATTGATCCGATGGATGCTACAAAGAGAAAAACACTGAATGCTGAGAAGTTAAACAGTGAAGACTTGCTGGTGCCGGTTTTTAAAAGTGGCCGTTGTATATATGACCTTCCTGACATCAAGGATATCAAGAAGCGGCACACTGAGCAACTTGGCATGCTCGATAGAAGTGTAAAACGCTTTGTGAATCCACATGTTTACCCCGTAGGCTTGGAGGAAAGCCTTCATAAGGCCAAAACAGAACTGATTCTAAAACTTCGAAAAGTGACTAGCAATGAATAAAGAAGCCCTGATCGTTGTAGACATACAAAACGACTTTCTTCCTGGTGGTGCGCTGGCAGTTAACCAGGGTGATGAGATCATTCCTTTTGTCAATGAGTTGATGGAACAGTTCGACCTCGTCGTTGTTACACAAGACTGGCACCCGGCCAACCACGGTAGCTTTGCGGCTAACCACGAAGGGAAGAAGCCGGGCGAGATAATTGACTTGCATGGACTGCCTCAGATCATGTGGCCGGTGCATTGTGTGCAGGGGTCGAAAGGCGCTGAGTTTGCTTCAAATTTGAATACGACAAGATTTAGGAAAGTATTTCGAAAAGGCACCGACTCCACAATTGATAGCTATAGCGGCTTGTTCGACAACGGGAAGAGGAAGTCGACAGGACTTGGCGAATACTTAAAATCAGAAGGTGTGGAGAAAGTTACTGTGGTGGGGCTGGCTGCCGATTACTGCGTGAAGTTCACCGCTTTGGATGCGAAGGAATTTGGCTTTGAGGTCGTGTTGACTGTGGCGGGCACACGGGCCGTCAATTTACAACGTGGCGACTTTGAAGAGGCCCTGAAGGAAATGGAGAGGGCAGGGGTGGAGGTGAGGAGGTAAGAAGTAATCAGTAAATGGTAATCAGTCACTTTTTACTGATTACCATTTACTATTCACTGATTACTTAACTGAAGCCATATGAAGCAGCAAGTCAACTACACGGTTGCTATAGCCCCACTCGTTGTCGTACCAGGATACCACTTTCACGAAGTTAGCGTTCAGCATGATGCCTGCGTCAGCATCGAAGATAGATGAACGAGCGTCACCAACGAAGTCGGTGCTTACTACCGCATCTTCAGTGTAGCCCATAATGCCTTTCATAGGTCCATCGGCAGCATCTTTCATGGCTTTCTTGATGTCTTCATAAGAAGCAGCCTTCTCAAGACGGCAAGTAAGGTCAACTACAGATACGTCAGGAGTAGGAACACGGAACGACATACCAGTCAATTTACCGTTTAGTGAAGGAATAACTTTTCCTACAGCTTTAGCAGCGCCGGTAGATGATGGGATGATGTTTTGACCAGCGCCACGTCCGCCTCTCCAGTCTTTCATAGAAGGACCGTCGACAGTTTTCTGTGTAGCAGTGGTGGCATGTACTGTGGTCATCAAACCTTCAACGATACCGAACTTGTCGTGAAGCACCTTAGCAAGTGGAGCCAGACAGTTGGTAGTACATGAAGCGTTTGAAACGATATTGATGTTGCTCTTGTATTCAGTGTGATTTACACCCATAACAAACATAGGGGTATCATCTTTAGAAGGTGCGGACATTACCACCTTCTTGGCACCTGCAGCAATGTGCTTCTCAGCAGTTTCTTTGGTAAGGAAGAGGCCAGTAGATTCAACTACATACTCAGCGCTTACTTCATTCCATTTCAAATTGGCAGGATCCCTTTCTGCAGTTACCCGGATCGTTTGACCATTTACCACCAGGTTGCCGCCCTTTACAGACACCTCACCCTTGAACAGGCCATGAGTAGAGTCGTACTTGAGCATATATGCCATATAATCTGGTTCGATCAGGTCATTGATTCCTACGATTTCGATCGAGGGGTTGTTGATAGCCGCCCTGAACACCAGGCGACCTATACGACCGAAACCATTGATACCTACTTTTACTTTTGTCATTTTCAAAAAAGTTTATGGTTATTACGAGAGAGTGCAAATCTAACACCCGTACCCACTAAAAACAAAGAAGTTAGCCGTTAAGGTTCAGTAGTTTTTCAATCATTTTTAGAAAATTTTTCCGCAATGCTTTGCAATTAAAATGAGGCCATATATCTTTGCACCACAATTCAGGAAAGGGGTAGCAAATAATGCAAAACTCGTTCAGGATTGTCCCCAAAATGGTCCGTTCGTCTAGGGGTTAGGACGCCAGGTTTTCATCCTGGTAACAGGGGTTCGATTCCCCTACGGACTACAAAAAGCCGCTGCGAAGCGGCTTTTTTCGTTAATAAGAACTTATGTTTGCTCTACGGGATCAAGCGGAAAATCTGGGATCAAGCAATATTTCTGGGGGATTAATTCGGATCAAGCGGAAAATGGATCAAGCGGAAAACCTGGGGAGTATAGAGAAAGAGTATAATTTTGACGTAAAAAGTGGATCAAAGAGGAGAGGCAGCTTTCTCAAGAGAAGCTTGCATTTGAGGACGGATCACATCCAACGCTTATTCATCGTTTTGAAAATGGGCATAACCTGCCAACAGCGACCGCCATATTTAAACTTGCTGAAGTTCTTGAAGTGGGGTCGGAGTGTTTTGTTGTCGATATATCGAATCTGTTGTTATGTATAAAGCTGGCAATGGATTCAAACGCTTATGCCCGCCATCAAAGGCTCGCTTTTTTCTCAGACGCATCACTTATTTATCTCTGTCTTAATTTTCCTTTATGATTTTTCCGAGTGTTTGATGTATACTATCGCCCTGAAGTACAATGATATACGTGCCGGCATTTAAGTCTTTTACATCATAGATATGATCTTTTCTAAAATGAAATTCTTTGGCAAGTCTTCCATCCAACGTCAATAATCGTATTCTGCTGTTGCTGTCAAGTTCTACCCCTTCTAAACTAAATTGATTCCTCACCGGGTTCGGATAAATTGAGATCGCATTTCCAACTTTTCGGAGTCCGGTGATATCCTCATCTAAATCTGTAACGGTGATGGCCACTTCAAGGGTAGTAGCGTTGCCTGCAGCATCGGTGGCAATCAAATCAATGAGATAGACATTGTCTGCATTACCATCCAGAGGGCTTTCAAAGTCTGGAGCGCTGGAGAAACTAATTGCACCAGCGACTAAGGTAAACAGGCTCTCATCTTTGCTGACACCTAAGCTGAATGTTACGGACTCATCCGCTGTCGCTGTGTAGACTGTGCCTACACTGTTTTCAGCTACGCTGGCAGTAGTGGCTGATGTGATTGTTGGGGCTATCTCGTCTAAATCTGTCACGGTGATGGCCACTTCAAGGGTAGTAGCGTTGCCTGCAGCATCAGTCGCAATTAAATCAATGAGATAGACATTGTCTGCATTGCCATCCAGAGGGCTTTCAAAGTCTGGAGCGCTGGTAAAGCTAATTGCACCAGCGGCTAAGGTAAACAGGCTCTCATCTTTGCTGACACCTAAGCTGAATGTTACCGATTCATTAGCAGTCGCTGTGTAGACTGTGCCTACACTGTTCTCAACTACGCTGGCAGTAGTGGCTGATGTGATTGTTGGGGCTATCTCATCCTGATCTGTCACGGTGATGGCCACTTCAAGGGTAGTAGTGTTGCCCCCAGCATCGGTGGCAATCAAATCAATGAGATAGACATTGTCTGCATTACCATCCAGAGGGCTTTCAAAGTCTGGAGCGCTGGAGAAACTAATTGCACCAGCGGCTAAGGTAAACAGGCTCTCATCTTTGCTGACACCTAAGCTGAATGTTACCGATTCATTAGCAGTCGCTGTGTAGACTGTGCCTACACTGTTTTCAGCTACGCTGGCAGTAGTGGCTGATGTGATTGTTGGGGCTATCTCGTCTAAATCTGTCACGGTGATGGCCACTTCAAGGGTAGTAGCGTTGCCACCAGCATCGGTGGCAATCAAATCAATGAGATAGACATTGTCGGTATTACCATCCAGAGGGCTTTCAAAGTCTGGAGCGCTGGTAAAGCTAATTGCACCAGCGGCTAAGGTAAACAGGCTCTCATCTTTGCTGACACCTAAGCTGAATGTTACCGATTCATTAGCAGTCGCTGTGTAGACTGTGCCTACACTGTTTTCAGCTACGCTGGCAGTAGTGGCTGATGTGATTGTTGGGGCTATCTCGTCTAAATCTGTCACGGTGATGGCCACTTCAAGGGTAGTAGCGTTGCCACCAGCATCGGTGGCAATCAAATCAATGAGATAGACATTGTCGGTATTACCATCCAGAGGGCTTTCAAAGTCTGGAGCGCTGGTAAAGCTAATTGCACCAGCGGCTAAGGTAAACAGGCTCTCATCTTTGCTGACACCTAAGCTGAATGTTACCGATTCATTAGCAGTCGCTGTGTAGACTGTGCCTACACTGTTTTCAGCTACGCTGGCAGTAGTGGCTGATGTGATTGTTGGGGCTATCTCGTCTAAATCTGTCACGGTGATGGCCACTTCAAGGGTAGTAGTGTTGCCCCCAGCATCGGTGGCAATCAAATCAATGAGATAGACATTATCTGCATTGCCATCCAGAGGGCTTTCAATGTCTGGAGCGCTGGAGAAACTAATTGCACCAGCGACTAAGGTAAACAGGCTCTCATCTTTGCTGACACCTAAGCTGAAGGTTACTGACTCATCTGCTGCGGCAGTGTAGGCCGTTCCGGTGGAGTTCTCAGCAACGCTTGCCGCTGTAGTTGAGGTGATTGTTGGGAGCAAATTTGTAACTGTGAGGGCTACTTCAAAGGTAGTAGTGTTGCCCCCAGCATCGGTGGCAATCAAATCAATGAGATAGACATTGTCTGCATTACCATCCAGAGGCATTTCAAAGTCTGGAGCGCTGGTAAAGCTAATTGCACCAGCGACTAAGGTAAACAGGCTCTCATCTTTGCTGACACCTAAGCTGAAGGTTACCGATTCACTAGCAGTCGCCGAGTAGATTGTCCCTACACTGTTTTCAGCTACGCTCACAGAAGTAGCTGACGTAATTGTTGGATCAACAACATCCTGAAACGTATCCAATGCCGCGACATAATTGCGTGGTTGCCCTCCGATACTGGTGAAAGAACCTCCTGCATACACTGTACTACCTGAGATAGCGAGTGAATTTACAGTACTACTCGCTGAGGGATCCCAGTCAGCGACTAGTCCTGTGTTGGCATTTAAAGCCGCAATATAACTACGAGATTGGCCTCCAATATTAGTGAAACTACCTCCTGCGTATATTATTGCTCCAGAGATAGCCAGTGAATTCACCTGATTATCAGCTGAAGGATTCCATACTTTGGCTTCCCCTGTCCCGGCATCCAACGCAGCAATACGACTACGGGATTGGCCTCCAATACTGGTGAAACTGCCTCCTGCATATACCGTACTTCCCGAGATTGCCAGTGAAGTTACCTGGCTACCTGCCGATGCCGAAGGGTTCCATGCCGTTGCTTGTCCTGTAACGGCGTCCAAAGCTGCAATACGACTGCGAGATTGACCTCCGATGCTTGTAAAAAGCCCTCCTGCATATATCGTACTTCCTGATATCGCTAGTGAATTTACTGTGTTATTGGCAGAGGGATCCCAGGCGGTAGCTTGTCCCGAACTGGCATCCAGACCAGCAATACGACTGCGAGACTGACCTCCAATGCTGGTGAAAGTCCCTCCTGCATACACTGTGCTACCCGACGCCACCAGTGAATTCACTGAATTATTGGCTGAGGGGTTCCAGGGGGTGGCTTCTCCTGTGTTAGGATCCAACGCAGCAATATAATTGCGAGATTGGCCTCCAATACTGGTGAAATCCCCTCCTGCATATACCGTGGTACCCGAGACAGTCAGTGAGCTTACTGTATTATTAGCCGAAGGATCCCAGACGGTGATTTGTCCTGCACTTGCATCCCAGGCAGCTAGATAACTACGTGATTCCCCTCCTATGCTATTGAAAGTGCCTCCTGCATATATCGTACTTCCCGAGATCGCCAGTGAATTCACAAAATCATCTGCCGAGGGGTTCCAGTCGGTGGCTTGTCCTGAACTGGCATCCAAAGCAGCGATACGACTGCGAGATTTTCCTCCGATACCAGTGAAGCCACCTGCCACATATACGGTACTTCCCGAGATTGCTAATGAAGTTACAGCACTATTGGCCGAGGGATCCCAGTCGGTAGCTTGTCCAGTACTGGCATCTAAAGCAGCAACATAGCTTCGAGAATGGCCTCCGATGTCATTAAAACTACCTCCGGCATATACAGTATTTCCTGAGATTGCTAGCGAATTTACATGACTACCTACCGATGCCGAAGGATCCCAGGCTGTGGCTTGCCCTGTACCGATGTCTAATGCAGCAATACGACTGCGTGATTGGCCTCCTATGCTGGTGAAATTCCCGCCAACATATACCGTACTTCCCGAGATTGCTAGAGAATTTACAGCACTATTAGCCGAGGGATCCCAGTCTGTGGCTTGTCCTGTGCTTGCATCCAAAGCAGCTATATAACTGCGAGATTGGTTTCCAATATGTGTGAAATACCCTCCCGCATATACCGTACCTTCCGAGGTCGCCAACGAATTCACAAAATGATTAGCTGAAGGGTTCCAGGCAGTGGCTTGTCCTGTACTTGCATCCAAGGCTGCAATATGGCTGCGAGATTGACCTCCAATGATTGTGAAATACCCTCCTGCATATATCATACTTCCTGAGATCGCCATCGAAGCTACCTGACTATTTGCCGAGGGATCCCAGGCTGAGGCTTGCCCAGTACTTGCATCCAAAGCAGCTATATAACTGCGTGATTGGCCTCCAATGCCGGTGAAATTCCCACCAGCATATACCATGCTTCCTGAGATTGTCAGTGAATTCACCGAATTGTTAGCTGAAGGGTTCCAATTTGTAGCTTGTCCCGTACTAACATCCAACGCAGCAATATGACTGCGTGATTGCCCTCCAATGCTGGTGAAATCTCCTCCAGCGTACACTGTACTTCCCGAGATAGTCAGTGAATTCACATAATTATTAGCTGAAGGATTCCAGGTAGTGGCCTGCCCTGTACTTGTATCCAAGGCAGCGACATAATTGCGAGATTGGCTACCTATGCTGGTGAAATCTCCTCCCGCATACACTGTGCTACCCGAGACCACCAGTGAATTAACAACGCCATTCGCCGATGGATTCCATGCCGTGGCTTGTCCTGTATCGGCATCCAAGGCAGCAATAAAACTACGGGGTTGACCACCGATGCGATTGAAAATACCTCCTACATATACTGTAGTTCCTGAGATTGCCAGTGAACGTACAGCACTAGTGGCTGAAGGGTCCCAGGCACTTACTTGTCCGGTACTGACATCCAATGCTGCTATATTACTACGGGATTGGCCTCCTATACTGGTGAAATTCCCTCCTGCATACACCTTATTACCCGAGATCGCTAGTGAATTTACAGAACCATTGGCCGAGGGATCCCAATCAGTGGCTTGTCCTGTGCTGGCATCCAAAGCAGCAATACCACTGTGCGATTGGCCTCCAATACTGGTGAAACCCCCTCCCGCATATAACGTAGCTCCCGAGATCGCCAGTGAACTTATCGTATTATTAGGTGAGGGGTTCCAGTCAGTGGCTTGTCCTGTACTCGCATCTATAGCAGCTATATATCTGCGTGGTTGACCACCGATACTTGTGAATAGACCTCCTGCATACACTGTGCTTCCAGAGATCGCCAGCGAATTTACTAAATTATTGGCTGACGGGTTCCAGTCAGTGGCTTGCCCTGTCCTGGCATCCAAAGCAGCAATAAAAATACGAGATTGGCCTCCAATGCTTTCAAAATAACCTCCTGCATACACCGTACTCTCCGAGATTGCCAATGAATATACAGTCCCACTGGCCGATGGATTCCAGGAAGTGGCTTGTCCGGTACTGGCATCTATTGCGGCAATATTTCTGCGGGACTTGCCTCCAATGCTAGAGAATTGCCCCCCTACATATACAGTGTTTTCCGAGATCGCCAGTGAACTTACCTGATAACTAGCTGAAGGGTCCCAGTCTGTGGCTTGCCCTGTACTCGTATCAAAAGCAGCAATATAATTGAGCGATTGGCCTCCTATGCTGGTGAAATTCCCTCCTGCATATACTGTGCCTCCCGAGATCGCCAGTGAACTTACATAACGATTTGCCGAGGGGTCCCAGGCCGTGACTAGCCCTGTATAGGCATCAAAAGAAGCAATATGACTACGGGACTGGCCTCCAATGCTGGTGAAAGTCCCTCCTGCATACACTGTGCTACCCGACGCCACCAGTGAATTCACTGAATTATTGGCTGAGGGGTTCCAGGTTGTGGCTTCTCCTGTGTCAGGATCCAACGCAGCAATATAATTGCGAGATTGGCCTCCAATACTGGTGAAACTTCCGCCTACATATACTATCGTTCCGGAGATTGCCAGTGAGCTTACCGAATTATTTGCTGAGGGGTTCCAGGTTGTGGCTTGTCCTGTACTTGCATCTATTGCAGCAATATTATTGCGAGATTGCCCTCCGATGCTTTCAAAATAACCTCCTGCATACACCGTGTTTCCCGAGATCGCTATTGAATGTACACTGCCACTGGCCGATGGATTCCAGGAAGTGGCTTGTCCAGTACTTGCATCTATTGCAGCAATATTACTGCGTGATTGACCGCCTATGCTAGTGAAACTCCCTCCAGCATATACTATAGTTTCCGAGACCGATAGTGAATGTACCCCATTGTTGGCCGAGGGGTTCCAGGCTGTGGCTTGTCCTGTACTTGCATCTATTGCAGCAATATTATTGCGAGATTGGCCACCGATGCTTTCAAAATACCCTCCTGCATACACCGTACTTCCCGAGATCGCCAGTGAGGTCACAGTACCACTGACCGATGGATTCCAGTCTGTGACTGCTCCAGTATTAGTGATTTGCGCCAATGCTTCTCGAGGTTCACCCCCCACTTCCGTAAAATCACCACCTATAAACCATCCGCCATTTCCGTCTTCAACCACGGTATTAATCAATCCATTGACTGCCGGGGAGTTGGGAATAGGATTTCCATTGACGTCTATTAAGGCTCCTCGACTACCGGTAAGTGTTGTATTATCTGTGAACCGTGTGAAATCTCCTCCAAGGTACAAAGTATTGTTCTCACGCTGCATTGCGCTGATCGGGCCATTGCTACTCTTGTCTTTGAAAAAAGTGGTTAATTCTCCCGCATGGTTGATTTGTGCCAAACCATCTCGAAACTGAGTTCCTACTTTTGTGAAATTTCCGCTAATAAACCAGCCACCATTTCCATCTTCGACCACAACGTTAATTGGACCATTGACTGCAGGAGAATTTGATACAGGAATTCCATTCACGTCTATTAAAGCTCCTTGAGTATCTGTAAGCGTTGTATTATCTGTCAGCTGCGAAAAACTACCTCCAATGTACAATATGTCGTTGTTTCGCTGTATGGCGTTGATATATCCATTGCTAGTTTCGTTTTCAAAAAAACTGGTTAGCTCTCCTGTACTATTGATTTGTGCCAATCCCCCTCTGGACTGACCTCCCACTTTTGTAAAGTTTCCACCAATAAACCAACCGCCACTTCCATCTTCGATCACAGTATTTATTGTCCCATTAACGGCTGGGAAATTTCTACTAGGTTCGGCATCATTTATATTTAAAGCCGCGCCACTGGTGTTGAACACAGGATTAAAAGAAAGAAAAGCACCTCCTACATACACTATATCGTTGTCCAGTACCAGTGCGTTGACATGGCCATCCAGGTTTAAGTTTTCCGCCCAGTTGGTTACCTCACCAGCCGAATTAATGTGTGCCACATTTCTTCTATCCAAATTACCGACCTTGTCAAAACTTCCACCAATAAAATAGCCGCCTGCACCATCTGATATGGCAGTGTAAACATTGCCATTTGGCAACGGATAATTTGTAGGTAGTAAGCCACTGACGGGATCGAGTGCAGCTCCGAATTTACCTATCTTACCTACTTTGGTGAAATCCCCTCCCAGGTAAACGATGTTATTTGCCTCGTCTATCGTTATTGCTTTTACATTTCCATTAGTCGATATGTTGAAATCTTCAAGAACAAGGCTCTCTTGAGCATTACTTTGACGGACGATGGTAAAAGTTAGCAGTGTAAGAAGCAGACAGTAGACTTTCATTCTAATGTTTATTTATTAATCAATTGCAGTTTAACTTTTAAAATACGGAAATCTTAAAAAAACAAGACTAAGTACTCAAAAATTAGTATTTTCCACCAATTCCATCTCCATTGTCTAACACTCATGGTTACTTTGCTCACCACAAGTATTGAAATTTTTGACTTTATAAACCTTAGGTCTTTTGATGAGCAGATTGAGACCTCGTCGAGATAGGTAAGACCCAACTTTTACATTTTTTTTCGCTCATGTAGCTTTCTACACTAATTCTGAAAAAAGGGGATTTGTTGACTTTGTTTATGAGTGAAAATTGACTTCACTTTATAGGTGGGTGAGGAACCAAATCAAAAAAGGGAGATAGATTAATTATAAGCCTCAATTGTAGAACAGATTTTTGTTTACACGGGACAGTTTATTGCAATAAAAATGTAATAGATAAGCAACAAAAAACGAGTTTAGAAAGTAGCTAGGGTCTGCTTAGTAAACTCATTTTGATAGAAAGTGTGTAACTAAAGATAGCGCAGGAAGTTTTACTGGTTGTTTTATAAAATTTCGATAAAGAATTGATAATGAGCTATTTAAATTGTCTTTACGGGCTGCAAAAAAGCCGCTTTTTAGCGGCTTTTTTCGTTTGTGGCAGCTTGCGCCGCAATGGGTTCACAATGTCATCTCTCAACCGCATTCTCCAGCATCTTCACAAAAGCTGGCTGCTGCCAGGCCGTGCTGTTGTGGCCCATGGAGGTGTAGAAGGTACGACCCCTGCCACTGGCAAGCCACCAGGCTACCGGATGGTCTTTCCCCATACCAAAGTCTTTGTCGGTCATCCACAGCATGTTGCCGCTGGGAAGGATTTTATCTCCGTCAATTGTATAAAGAATATTGAATCCTTTTTTGCGTGGGTTCTCGAAAAACACATACCATTCATCGATATGGGTAAACTGGGGCGCCAGACCGGCGGCAAGTACACTGTCGGCACCTGCCTCAAGCATCACCGTTGTTTCCTGCAACTGGGGATTCAGCGGATGGTGGGAGAAAGTAGCTCCCATCAGGTTATTAGTATACCAGTCCCAGTGATGGGAATTGTCGCCGGCACCGTGGATACCTATCAGGCTGCCGCCATTAGTGACGTAGTCTTCCAGATTTTGCTGCTGTTCATCGTTCAGCACACGGCCTGTGGAATTGTTGAAGATAACCGCATCAAACTGCGCTAGCTGGTCAGGGTTAAAGACGCCGCCATCCTCTGTGTCGTAAAGAAACCAGTTGTTCTTAATGGCCAATTGAGCAAACACCTTTTTACCAGCCTCTATCGATTCTCCGTGTCTGAAGCCAGTAGCTTTGGAGAAGAGCAGCACACTGGTTTGACCTGCCGGAATGGTGAGGTTCGGGGCTTCTGTTTCATATGATACTGGAAAGCCATTCTTCACTTTGTACATGAAGCCTGCCATCAGCCCGATTAGCACCACAACGATACCTAGCACAGACCAAAGAGCTATTTTCAGAATTTTTTTCATGGGTATGCAGTTAATTTTTATCTCTTAATAAATTCAATGGAGGCCAGGCCCGCAAATATCTTCGAGGCATCAGCGCATTTGAACGTGAAAACAAGCGTATGCGGGCCGTCGACCGGGGCAATATCTACGACCATTTCCTTAAAGCCAAGATCAGTCAGGCCTGTCTCGAAGGTGCCTGAGCCTATCTTTTGGCCATCAACGCTGTCAATCAATACATTCATTGAGCCGCCTGAGAAATAGGTGGGGGCCACCACTAAGTTTAGCTTCAGCTTGCCGATTCCTGTCAGGTCGATGTTATCATATTGGAGCACACCATCGTCGCTGGGCAAAGTCATGGTCATGTCTTTCTCAATCCCGGGCATCATGCCTGCCGTTACGTTGAAAGTCATCACATTCTTTTTACGGCTGAACTTGTCTCCGCCGATAATCGGATAGGAGAGCGATAGTACTTTGGTGGCGGTTAGCGGCTTCATGCCATTGGCGCCTTTGTCGGTGTAAGAGGCGGTGAAGATGTAGCTGCCTTCCGTTTCTCCGGCTTTGTGTTTGTTGAGCGCATAGCTTCCTTTGTAGGGAAGGCCGGCGCCTTTAGCGGAGTTTTTGTTCAGTGAAAGGATATAAGCAATCATTTTCTCCGTGTCGGCGGTGCTCAGCTGTGGGTGAGGCGACATCATCAGGTCACCCCATACGCCGGAGCCACCTTTGATGACTTTTTCGGCCAGGGCTTTCACCGCACCTTCGTTGCCTGCATACTTATCTGCAATGGCTGTGAAGGTAGGGCCGACCGATTTTTCGGTAAGAGAATGGCATGCCTTGCAGTCGGAGGTTTCCATCAGCGCTTTACCTACGAGGAATGCTGATGCTTCCATGTTGGCCTGATGCCCCTGCATGATTTCGGTTACATCGTAGCCCCTGGCGAGGTAATCGGCGGTGAAGGTAACAGCCGAGGGGTCGATGCCCTGGTTGATGGCACCGTCTTCAGCATCTTGCACGGTCACTTCATAGTCAAAGGTTGAATTGCTCCAGTAAAATGACTGATTTCCTTTAAAGGTAAGTTTTATCTCGGGCAGATCGTTGCCAGCCAAAACGGCAGCTTCAGCAGTAGATACTTCGCCAGACGGATCCGTTACCGTCAGGCTCACCTTGTACTCACCGGGCGTTTTATACTCGTACACAGGGTTTTTCTCCGTTGATGAACCACCATCACCAAAGGCCCAGGCGTAGGAAAGTGCATCTCCATCGAAGTCTTTAGAGGCCTCTCCACTGAATTGAACGGCAAAAGGTGTTTTCCCTATCATTTTATCCGCTTCAATGACCGCAAGCGGCACCCTGTTGCCTGATGAGTAAGTGATGTGGATCAACCTTGCATCCATATTTTGCGTGAACCAGTTGGTGCCGTATTCAAGGGCATAGAAATCACCCGTGGGACTAATCACCAGGTCGACCATGTTGTTGAACAACATATTGGGCAGAAAGCGCTCCATTCTCACAAAGTCTCCATTGTCATCCAGTGTTACCGCCATTACCCAGCCACGCATCCAGTCGTAGGTGAAAAGCTTTTTGTCGTAGTACTCAGGCAGCCGCTGGTCTGATTCGGGGTAGTGGTCTTTGTAAAAGACAGGGCCAGCCATGGCATTTCTGCCGCCTTCACCCACCAACGGGTACTCGGTGGATTCAGCATAGGGATAGTAGTACAATGGAGGGGTAGCCGGTGGTAAATCCTTTGCTCCGGTATTGTTGGGGGAGGTGTTGACGGGCTTTTTTGGGTCAAACAGCGGGCCGGTCTTGTTGTTGGTGTAGTCGTAGTGATTATAGGGGAAGTTGTTGCCTATAAAATAAGGCCACCCAAAGTTACCTGCCTTTTTGGCCTGATTGAGCTCGTCATAACCCCGGGAGCCAAAGCCAGCGCTGTCTTTGGCGGCATCGGGCCCCACGTCACCCCAGTAGAGGTAGCCGTTTTTAGGGTCAATTGATATTCTGAACGGGTTCCGTAATCCCATTACGTAAATCTCTGGCCTTCCTTTTGCGGGGTCAGTGAAAAGATTGCCATCAGGAATTGAGTAGGTACCGTCGCCTTCAGGCTTGATGCGGAGTATTTTTCCACGCAGGTCGTTGGTATTGGCCGACGATTTCTGTGCGTCCCATGGTGACCGGCCTTCGCCTTCGTCAATTGGGCCATACCCGGTGGCACGAGGGCTGGTGTTGTCTCCCAGCGACACATAAAGCAACCTGTCCGGGCCAAACTCTACAGAGCCGGCCGAGTGGCAACATTCCTGCCGCTGCGTGGGCACGGTCAGTAGCACCTTTTCGGACCCATAGTGCAAAGAGTCACCTTCAAAAGTGAAGCGGGAAAGGTGCTGCTTCGGTTCGTCACCAACCGGAGAGTAGAACAGGTAGATCCAGTGGTTGCTGGCGTAGTCAGGATCAATGGCAAATCCCAACAGGCCATCTTCCAGTTCACTGTGTACCGGAAAAGTGGTGACAAGCTTCACACTGTCCGCCCCTTTCTTGAAGAGCTTAATAGCCCCTTTCCTTTCTATAAAAAGGATGTCTTCATTGGGGAAAATATCAAGTTCCATTGGCTCATTCAGGTTGAAAGCAAGTACATTTTTCTGGAACCGGTTCTCTTCCGGAGCAACCCTCGAATTGTTATAGTCAACGGGTGTTCCGGGCCCCGCAGCATATTGGATGCCGCCCCAAAGCATTGTCAGGAAGTCCTGATCTTTCCATGCTTCATTCGTGTGTCCCAGGCCTGTGTACCACGACCTGCCTCCGTCAAAATCACGGTACCAGGTGATGGGATGATTTTCACCGTTCGTGCCACCTTCATAAGACAGCTCATCGAGATTGAGCAATACGTTGATGTCAGACTTGATCTCTTTATAGTTGTACCACTCGTCGGTGCGGGGCCAGCTTTCGGGTAGGTGTTGTGTAGAAAGATGGGTTTTGTCCACCACCCGCACCGTGGCATCTCTTACATTCGGATCGGAGGGGTGGCCGTTGAAATAAGCACCCACCAGTTCGCCGTACCAGGGCCAGTCATATTCTGTGTCGGCGGCAGCATGGACGCCCACAAATCCGCCACCTGCCTGGATCCAGCGGTTCATCTCCAGCTGCTGGGCGTCGTTGAGCACATCGCCAGTGGTGTGCAGAAACACGATTACGTTGTAATTCTGAAGGTTGGCTTCGTTGAAGTCATCACTGTTCTCAGTGGTGTCAACGGAAAAGCCATGCTGTTTTGCCAGCTCAAGTATGGCTGTTTTTGCCGCAGGTATGGACTCGTGGCGAAACTCCGCCGTTTTGGAGAAAACCAGCACTTTGATGTCACGTGTGTCCCGGGTAAAGTAAAAGTAAGCGGCGGCGACAAGCACGGCCAATGTCAGCAGGATGATGTAGCGTTTTTTCATAATGAAAGCTAATAATTTAAACTAACAGGAATGGAGGCCAGGTTAGCTTTTTTGTTACATTTGTTAAAGTTTAATAAATAAAGGTAACTGCTTTATTATTAACATTTATTAAATTTTAATAAATAAATTTTGCTCTGTTGAAAACTATGAACGGTTTGCAGGAAATAAGACATTTTTTAGAGAAGGGGTACCAGGACTACCGGGCTAACGTCTCAGTTGATTGCACAATTTTTGGTTACCACGAAGGCAAGCTCCAGGTGCTGCTGCTTAAAAACAAACTGTTGTCTCAATGGAGCCTGCCGGGAGGCTATGTGAAGCATACGGAAAATCTGGATGAGGCGGCTGCCAGGGTAACGGCAGAAAGAACAGGCATCGAAAACCTTTTTCTGAAGCAGTTCAAGGCGTTCGGAGATCCAGATAGAAACAGGCTGGACGGTTTCGACCCTGAGAAACTTTATGAAATGACGGGCGTCAGGGTAAATGGAGATAGCTGGCTGGCTGGGCAGGCCGTAACTATTGGGTTTTATGCCATTACCGACATCGTGCATGCTCAGCCCAAAGCCGATATATTTTCCAGCGAAAGCCAGTGGTTTTCTATTGATGAGCTTCCTCGTTTGGCCTTCGACCACAATGAGATTGTGCGGGAGGCGCTTTTTAATATGCGGATACACTTGTATCATTTCCCTATTGGAAAAAACCTTTTGCCGCAGAAATTTACGCTAAAGGAGATCAGGCTTTTTTACGAGGTGATGTCTGGAAAAACCCTCAATGCTTCCAATTTCCCCAATAAGTTGATTTCTATTGGTCTGATCAAAAAGACCGATGAAAAGCTGAAGATCGGAGCTCATCGCTCACCCACCTTCTACACCTTCAACGACGAGGTGTATGAAAAAGCGCTGGAAGAGGGAGTGGTGCTGGTGTAGGCAAGAAAAACTCCTGAGTTCCGCACTGGGACACCCAAATTAGGGAAAGTCGAAAAGCTGTGCTAATTGTTTTTGTTCGTCCTTTATAAGGATTGTTTTCTTGACAGGACTTTTGGAAGAAGGTGTAATGACTTGGA
>NZ_LR701626.1 GCF_902498805.1 Imperialibacter sp. EC-SDR9
GCAGTAGTTACTTATCATTTGCTGGCTTGGAATGTCCGCCACAAGAGTTAATTTTATCTTCTGCGTGGCTAAGTGGTGATGGAAGCAGTACTGCATAAAATTCCCACACTCACTTTAGCCAGACGTTACAGCCAATTGCAGAACCGCACAAACTAAAACCGAAACATGGGAGCTTGGGGGCCAGGGATTTCGTCGAACGACACTTATGAGGACATAACTTACGGGTTTTTTGAGCTTTACAATGAAGGACTATCCCCGGCACAAATCACAGACAAGATTCTCGCAGACAACCAAGAGATACTGGACGAGGAGGAGGATCGGAACAATCTCTGGTTTGCATTAGCCTTAGCGCAATGGGAATGCAAGGCACTTGATTCAGAATTACTTAACAGAGTCAGGACAATCATCGAGACTGGTGAGGACATAGAGATTTGGAAAAAGCTTGGAGCTAGCAAACAGGATCTTACAAAACGGCAAAAGGCGCTCGAAAAATTTTGGGACAAATTGAATTCCGAAAAGAAGTCACCAAGGAAAAGGAAGAAGAAAGTTTTTAGAGATTCAATTTTTAAGAAGGGCGACTGTTTGAGTATTGCTCTCGAAGATGGGAAATTTGGTGCGGCCTATGTACTTGAATCTGAACAGCAAACCGAATACGGAATGAATCTCGTTGCTGTCTGCAATTATCTTAAAAATGAACCACCTACCACGACGTTCTTCCAGGATGCAACTGTTTTAATCTCCAAGATGCAGGAGTCAAGAACTGAATTTAAAGACTACCCAATCATTAGTTGGTGCATGGCAGTCACGTATAAGTCGAGCAAGTTGGACATTCGAGTGGTCGGAAATATCAAAGTGTCTAAGAGTTTCGACACTAAAAATGACTTTCGAACCTACTCGCCTTGGCTTTTCATATCTGCCCATTTAGCTAGCCAACCAAACTTGGTGAAAACCCATGGCCCAACCAAGTTAAAAATCCAGCTTAACGAACTTAGATAGAAATGGCTATAACACAAGGCTAACAATGAATGGCGGCTTCACCGGTTTTCAATCATTTGCTGGCTTGGAATCTCCGCCACAAAGTATAATTTTATTCATCGGCGTGGCTAACTGCAATGGGAAACGGAAGTGCATAACATTCCGCCACTCATGTTAGCCGAGCGTTGTGAGGCATAGACTACCGCATGGAAAACCAGTTCTTCAAAAAAATCGGGCTTGAGAAAGACTTCTCACTTCAACTGCCTGTCGAAATAGAGGCATTCAAGGCGTCTTTTGAAAGAGAAGTTGGACGGACTCCTGCTATCGTTGGTTTTGGTCGTCCATCGACTGAATTTCAAGGCAGACTGGAGAACAATACTGTCAAGATATGGAAGTCCATTTCTGCTTACCAAAGTAACAACGCTGCAACCTATGTGACACTTCTGCCAAACGGCGATAGAACGAATTTGATCGGAGTGACTAAAATTCCTCAACCTACATTGCTTCTGTCTTTTTCGTTGCTACTTGCAATCAACGGACTGACTATTTCGGCGACCATATCGACAGGACAGTTACAGTCCCATCCATCAGTAATCGCCCCAATTCTAGCTTTAATTCTAATTTTCTCAATGACTTGGTGGTACTTTTGGATGCGACGAAGTGTGACGCAGTTATCAAGGGATGTCGAACGGGAGTTCTTCTACTGGACGAAGGAGAAAAGCCTCACAACACAGCGGTAAAAATGAATGTGGGCTTCACAGGTTATCGTAGGTCAGTTGGCTTGGATTGTCCGCCACAAATTATAATTTTATCATCGGCGTGGCTAAGATGTAGTGGAAGCGGAGCTGCATGAAACTCCCACACTCATTTTACCGAGGCGTTGGGGCACATGCGCTACGTACTATGACAAGAGCTTTAACCATACTTCCAATTTTCGTTGTTACCCTGGCTTTCGGGCAGACTGAACCAGAGCTAGTCGGGGAGTACAAACGAACAGAGCGGATGG
>NZ_LR701583.1 GCF_902498805.1 Imperialibacter sp. EC-SDR9
TGTCAGATAGAACCATGTGCTTTGCTTGTATATCTTTGAATGTCAGATACTTAAATATAAACAAGCGCACTGGTTTTATCTATTTTTCCTCCCCAATATTTCAACGTTTTATTAATCGAACTCAGGTTTTTAACAAGCCACTACTGTCAAAAATGCTTTTTTGTTCCTCCGGTATGAGCTATCTTTTACAAAAGAAAAGTGACTGTTATGAAATCAATCTTGCTGGTTACCCTGGGTCTACTCCTTGTTTTCACATCGGGTACCTCCATATCTGTTACTGAGAAGCTCGACCAAATCGTTGAACGCTATCACCAGGACGGGTACTACAACGGCACTATTCTCGTTGCTGACAAAAACGGCACATTACTCAAAAAAGCTTATGGTATGGCCGATTTTGGCAAAAAGAGGCCACTGGAAACTAGTTCTACTTTTTATATGGCGTCTGTGTCCAAACAGTTTACGGCCATGGCCATCATGCTATTGAAAGAGAGAAAATTGCTCACTATTGATGACAAACTAAGTACCTACTTCCCGTCTTTTCCGGATTGGGCCCATTCGGTTACCATTCGCCATCTGCTCACCCATACCTCCGGCATTCCAGACTATTACGGCCTCGGAGCTTCCCGACCTGGATTTACCAATACAGATGTTGTGGAAGTCGTTAAAGGTATCAAGGCGTTGCGGTTTACTCCTGGAGCTAAATACGAATACTCCAATACGGCATACGTGCTCCTCTCTTCTATCGTGCAGCAAATCAGCGGAATGGGGTTCAATTCCTTTATGCAAGAAAATGTTTTTCAGCCGATTGGCATGAAAAGTACCGTGGCGTATGATGAGACAAAGCCTCAAAGAACCAATCGCTGCAAAGGCTTTGATGCTAATGGAAAGGAAGATGACTATCCTTTCTTTACCACTGGCGGCGGTGGGTTGTACTCCAACGTTGACGACATGTATCAGTGGCACCTGGCCCTGCAGACCAATAAATTGGTGTCGGCGGCGGCCATGAGCGAGGTCTATTCGCCAATGATCCTCAATGATGGCTCCACTTCATGGTATGGCTTTGGCTGGGCGTTGAACAAGGATGCTCCAGCGTCTGTAAGTCATGGCGGCACACTCACCAGTTTTCGCACCTATATTGATCGGGATCTTGCCACAGGCAGTGTGATTATCATGCTCAACAACGTGGGAAAGACCAAACGAGACGAGCTACTGGCGGAGATTAAGGCACTAATGAAGACCGGGGAATCCAATCATTGAACTGCACCATTGTGTACGGCAACACCGAGTGGGCTAAAGTGTAAAAAGATGTCACCAACACTCGCCATTTATCAGAATTTGGGATGAGCTAACGGCAATCATGGCTAAATTTGCAAAGCGTATTAGCACAGTTCGTTTAACAAAAGCCCTTAATGTTCAATTTAGATCGTAAAGAACTCTTACCCCTTGGTTGTTTTCTTTTAATTTTTCTTTTCTCTCCACGCCTGGTGTCAGCCTCCGGCTCCGGTAAAAATGAGTTTGCCACCAAACGCATCACAAGTAGTCCAAAAGTGGATGGCATCCTTGACGAAGACATTTGGAGTCAAAGCCCGACACCCACCCAGTTCACTCAATTCAAACCGAACAACGGCGAAAAGTCGGATTTCTTGACGGCGGTTGAGTTGGTGTATGATGACAATGCCCTCTACCTTTCAGCAAGACTATACGATCCAAATCCCTCCGAAATAAGAAGAGAATTTGGCAAAAGAGATGACTTTAACCGAAACACCGACTGGTTTGGCATTTTAGTTGACCCCTATAACAGCGGTCAGAATGCTTTCAGCTTTTTCGTGTCAGCGGCAGGTGTGCAAGGCGACTACTTCATCAATGGCGATAATTGGGATGAGAATTGGGATGCTGTTTGGGAAAGTGCCATTGCTTATGACGACCACGGCTGGACTGTAGAAGTAAAGATTCCCTACTACGCTCTCCGGTTTCCAGCTACTTCTCAACAAAACTGGGGCATCAACTTTTACCGCCAGGTAAAACGAAATCAGGAGGAATCGTATTGGAATCCAGTAGACAACTCAATCAGAGGCACAGTGAATCAATCGGGCGTTCTCAGAGGACTTGAAGATATCAAACCACCTGTTCGTTTGTCGCTATTGCCCTACGCTACCACCATTTACACAAACGACGGTGTCAATGGCAAAGAAAAATTCTCGTTTACTGGCGGCATGGACCTCAAATATGGCATCAACGAGTCTTACACCCTCGACATGGCCCTCATTCCTGACTTTAGCCAGGTGCAGTCCGACAACGTGGTACTGAACCTATCGGCGTATGAGGTACAATACAGCGAAAACAGGCAGTTCTTCACGGAAGGAACGGAACTATTCGACAAGGGCGATCTGGTGTATTCCAGGCGTATTGGTTCTACTTTTGGAGAGGTTAGCTACAATGACAAAACCGAAGAAGTAGTCAGTTCGCCATCCGCAGCACCTCTGATCAATGCCACCAAAATCTCTGGCAGGAATGGGGAAGGCTGGGGACTTGGCTTCCTTAATGCGCTGACCAACAAAACGCACGCCAACATACGCAATATTGAGACCGGCGAAACCAGAGAGGAGCAGGTGGATCCGCTGACCAATTTCAATGTGCTGGTGGTAGACAAGATCCTGAAAAACAATTCCAACGTCAACCTGATCAATACCAACGTAACGAGACTTGATGGTGCCAACGATGCCAACGTTACAGGAGCAAGCGTTAGCCTGCTCGACAGTACCAACACCTACCGATTCTCAGCATTCGGCGCTGTGTCTAACATCTACAATGCTGAAAACGCTGATGTAGCTGCCGAATTAGAGGACGGATACAAATATAGCGTGGGCCTTTCTAAGGTCAGCGGAAGCTTTCAGTATGGCGTGAGCAGAAATGTTGAGAGCAAAGACTACGATCCAAACGATTTTGGATTTAACAGGGCAGCCAATAGTGTCTCGCACAACGTGTCGCTCATGTACAGGATATTTAAGCCGACAGGGGTATTTAACTACTACCGGGCAAATGTCAGCGGATCATACCGGCAGCTTTTTGAGCCAAGAACATTCACAAGCACCGACGTTTACGCATCTACTTACGCCCAATTCAAGAATTTCTGGGGAGTGGGCATGTCGTCCAGTCTGAAGCCTATTGACAGCTACGACTACTTCGAGCCCAGAGAAGAAGGCTACTATTTCGTTCAGCCGGGCTCCTACAGCGTGAACTCATGGGTAGAAAGCGATTCCCGCAAAGCGGTAAAAATATATGTAAGTCAAAATACCTGGAGAAGGCCCGACTGGCAGCAGGCGTATAATTCATTGGGAGCATCTATCCGCTACAGGGTCAACAACAGACTATCCATCGACTTCCGGGTTAGCAGAGAGAGCTCCGAAGACTCAAAGGGCTACGTTACCAAATTGTATGCTGATGACGAATCGCTTGATGAGATCATCTTTGGAGAAAGAGATGTTCTTACCACCAATAATATCCTTGGCACCAAATACACCTTCAATAACAAAATGGGGCTGACCCTCCGGGTAAGGCACTATTGGAGCAATGTTAAGTATAACGGATTTTACGACCTGCAGGGCAATGGTCAATTGGCTAACTCTGAGTATGAAGGCATCGACGAGTCCGGACAAAAGCAGCACGACACCAACTTCAATGCACTCAACGTTGACTTTGTTTACTTCTACCAAATTGCGCCTGGCAGCTTTTTGAATGTGGTTTGGAAAGACTCTATCAGCTCAAGTGACAATAATACCGACATTAATTTTGCTGAAAACTTTGACAAGACCCTGAGTCTGCCCCAGGTCAATAGCTTGTCGGTAAGGCTCACCTATTTCATCGACTACAACTCTGCAAGAAAGTATCTCTTTGGAGGCAACAGCATTTAGCAGCCTTTTGCTTGCAGTAAGTCATTCACGCTTAAACTAAAAAAGCCCCATGATGGGGCTTTAATATTATTGACAAAGACTTGTCGAACTACTTTACCTTGTCCACCACAGCTTTGAAAGCTTCGGGGTGGTTCATGGCCAGGTCGGCAAGTACCTTACGGTTCAAATCGATCTTGGAAGTTTTCATTTTACCCATCAATACAGAATATGATATTCCGTGCTCTCTGGCACCTGCATTGATACGCTGAATCCACAAAGCTCTGAAATTTCTCTTCTTCTGCTTGCGGCCTTCATAAGCATATTTCCATGCTTTTTCAACGGCATTCTTAGCTACCGTCCAAACATTTTTTCTGCGGCCATAAAAACCCTTGGCTGCTTTGAGGATTTTCTTTCTCCTCGCTCTTGACGCTACGTGATTTACTGATCTTGGCATAGTAATTACATTTTTTGGTGTTTGGTGGCTCTACTCAGAACACTTGTTGACCAAAAACCTGGTGAAACATAGAACCTAAGTTTTTCTTAGATGTTGAGCATATCTCTTACTCTGTTCTCGTCTGACTTGTGTACTAAAGTCATGTCAGTAAGAGAGCGCTTTTGCTTGGTTTCCTTCTTCGTAAGAATGTGGCTTTTGAAAGCATGCTTACGTTTGATTTTACCAGTCCCCGTTAGCTTAAAGCGTTTCTTTGCTCCCGATTTGGTTTTAACTTTCGGCATTGTATATATAGTTTAACAAAAATTATTTCTTAGCAACCTTAGGGGCGACAAATAGCGACATGCGCTTTCCTTCCAGTCTTGGTAGTTGCTCTACCTTTCCATACTCTTCCAATTCCTGAGCGAACTTAAGCAGAAGAATTTCTCCTCTTTCTTTAAACACGATCGTTCTACCCACAAACTGCACGTATGCTTTTACTTTGGAACCTTCCTTAAGAAAGTTGATGGCGTGCTTCAATTTGAAATTGAAGTCGTGATCATCCGTGTTAGGACCAAAACGAATTTCCTTAATGACAGTCTTCTGAGCTTTGGCCTTGATTTCCTTCTGTTTCTTCTTTTGCTCGTATTTGAATTTTGAATAATCAACTATACGGCAAACAGGAGGAACTGCAGTAGGAGAAATCTCTACCAAATCCAGGTTTTGCTCTTTGGCAATTTTGATCGCATCCCGGGTTGGAATAACGCCAAGATTTCCATCTTCGGCTATTACCCTTACCTCACGGGCTTCAATTCTCTCATTAATCTTGTAAGGTTCTTCAGGTTTACCCCTAAAACCTCGTGGTCTCGGTCTTAAAATTTTATACCTCCGTATTTAGGTTTCAAAACAAGGATGCAAATATCCACAAAAATTCTACTAATCAAAAGCAGCAAGCCGCTTTTATAAATAGCCTTCTATAATCCTCAGGCTTCTTTTTCGCCCGCCAGACTCATTTTTATTCGCTTTCCAAAATAGTCAACGAATTCGCTGCCCGAAAAGGTGCCGATATCTCCCTTGCCATGCTCCCTAAGAGCAATGGTTTTACTTTCCGCCTCCTTCTCCCCTACGATCAACATGAACGGAATCTTTTTGATTTCCGCATCCCTGATCTTCCGGCCTATTTTCTCATCTCTTTCATCGACATTGCCCCGGATATCATTCTCCTGGAGCATCAGTCTAACTTGATTGGCGTAGTCATGGAATTTCTCCGAAATGGGCAGGATGGCAATCTGCTCTGGTGATAACCACAACGGAAACTCGCCGGCAGTGCTTTCAATCAGAATAGCCACAAAGCGCTCCATAGAGCCGAACGGTGCTCTGTGGATCATAACCGGCCTGTGCTTCTGGTTATCGGCACCCACATACTCAAGTTCGAATCGGTCTGGCAACGTGTAGTCCACTTGTATCGTTCCCAGCTGCCAGTTTCTGCCAAGGGCATCTTTCACCATGAAGTCGAGTTTAGGGCCGTAAAAAGCTGCTTCTCCAAGCTCTACAGTTGTTTTTAGTCCCTTTGCAGCGGCTACCTCTATAATCGCATTTTCTGCAATTACCCAGTTCTCCTCAGTACCAATGTATTTTTCAGGCGTCTCAGGATCTCTCAACGACACTTGCGCATTGTAGTCGCTGAAGCCCAAAGACTTAAATACATACAATACCAGGTCAATTACCTTAGCAAATTCCTCCTTTACTTGATCAGGACGGCAGAAAATATGCGCATCGTCCTGAGTGAAGCCTCGCACACGAGTCAGGCCGTGCAGCTCGCCACTTTGCTCGTAACGGTAGACAGTACCAAACTCAGCGTACCTCACAGGCAAGTCCTTGTACGACCTCGGCTTGCTTTTGTACATCTCACAATGGTGAGGGCAGTTCATCGGCTTCAAAAGAAACTCTTCCCCTTCCTCTGGTGTGTTGATGGGCTGAAAAGAATCTTTGCCATATTTTTCGTAGTGGCCTGAAGTTACATATAACTCCTTACTGCCAATATGAGGTGACACCACCTGGTCGTAACCTGCTTTCACCTGCGCTTTGCGCATGAAGTTTTCAAGGCGCTCACGAAGAATGGCACCCTTAGGCAACCACAACGGAAGTCCTTTGCCCACCTTTTCTGAGAAAGTGAAAAGCTCAAGTTCCTTCCCTATTTTTCTATGATCACGCTTCTTAGCCTCTTCAAGTAGCTCCAAGTATTCTTTGAGCTCCCCCTGTTTAGGGAAAGTAATCCCATAAAGCCTTGTAAGCTGCTTGTTCTTCTCATTACCACGCCAGTAGGCACCTGCGATGTTCAGTATCTTGGTCGCTTTGATAAAACCTGTATTTGGAATATGCGGTCCCCGGCAGAGATCCGTGAAGTTGCCCTGCTCGTAAAAAGAGATGGTGCCATCTGCCAAATCGGCAATAAGCTCCAACTTGTAAGGATCTCCCTTCTCCTCGAAATAAGCCACGGCGTCTTTCTTGCTTACATCACGACGAGAGAAAGCGTTCTTTTGCCTGGCCAGTTCCAGCATTTTTTCCTCTATTTTAGGAAGTTCGGCAGCGGTAAATTCCCTGTCTCCAAAATCAACATCGTAGTAAAAACCGTTTTCAATTGGTGGGCCAATCCCCAACTTAACACCCGGGTACAACGCCTCAAGGGCCTCAGCCATTAAGTGAGCTGAAGAGTGCCAAAAAGTTGATTTCCCTTCCTTGTCATTCCATGTGAGCAACTGAAATGTTCCGTCTTCCGTGATGGCACGAAATGCATCAATTACGTTTCCATTGAATTTGGCAGCCAAAACATTCCTGGCCAGGCCCTCGCTGATGCTCATTGCCACATCCAGCCCGGTTACCCCCTTGTCATATTCCCGAACACTTCCATCAGGGAGGGTAAGCTTAATTTTCTCGTTACTCATTCAATTCTACTAATTATCAGATTTCTTGGGAGTCAGATCAAACACTGGCATTGCTGCCTGCTGCTCCCTAAGTTTGCGCAAATATGCAATTTTTCCGGCAACAATACCCCGTTCTTCGAGGGCTATTTGGTTGGTGGAATCCAACGCCAGCGCTGATGTGTAAAAATTATAAGCATCTCCCATTCTACCCCTGCGATTAAAGTATCGGGCTTTGAGGAGTCGGCCCGGCACACTAAGCGAATCCTGCTGAATCATCCTGTCGGCATACCAAAAGGCGGAATCGCTCATCGACGATTCGAGCATCAAGCTGCCATATTCAAAAAGTCCATTTTCGGACGATTCAGGCCAGCTAGCAGCAAATCTGGAGGCCTTTTCATAGTCGGCAGCTTGAAAATATGCATTGAGCAGTTCGCCTCTATAGGTGCTGTAGTCCTCTGTGACTTTGCCATATCCCTCTAACACTTCAACCAGCTCGGTTAGCTGGTCTCGCTGCCCGAGGAGAGCCACCAACAAGCGGGTCATGCTCTTATGACCTGGATTCGCTGTTACCCCCCTCTCCAAAACAGATAGCGCTTTGGTTGTATCCTTCTTCTGGAGATCCAGCTCAGCTGCTACCAGAAATGCCTCAGGAAGCTTACCTCCGGTATCAAAATAATGATCGAGGTACCTGGCAGCCTCACTGTAGTCCCTTCTGGAATAGTGATATTTTGACTTGATCAGCGATAGACTAGGGTGAACCGAACCCAGCCTGTCAGCCTGCTGGGCATATATCCAACTCCTCTCGAAATCGTTTCTATGTATATAGTAGTCGGCCACCAGCACCATCACCTCCGGATCTTTGGGTGCCATCCTTAAAATTGCCTCGATATTTCCATTGGCCACTTCCGGCCATTCAAGCGTTTGATGATATGAAGCCAATTTGACCCTCAGCCCAAGGTTATCGGGATCTTCCTGTACTTTGTCTTCCACAAGTGCTAATAGTTCACTATAGTAGGCTTTGTCGGGGTTTGGGCTGTCTGCAATTGGCAATGACGCCTGAGGAGATGAGCACCCCACCATGCACATAACTGAGACAAGTATTAAACCGAGAGAAGCTCTTTGTGTTCCGAACGCCATACTACAAAGAAAACTTATAGCTGAATTTAATCCCAAAATTATTTACGCCAGGTCGATTAGTGTAAGTAACCCTGTGAATGAAGTCTACCCTAAAAAACCGGAATATATTCTCCACACCGTACCCCGCCTCTATATAAGGCCACTGGCCAAGAGCAAAAAAAGGCGCTATTTCGTCGCCATTAGCATCATAAGTAGGTGGTATGAGATTGTAGTTATTCTTCCCTACGCCACCATAAAGCACATTAACTGTGCCGACAAGCCTCCACTTCAACTTTTTGATTGCCGGAATGCTGTTGAGCAGGAACCCATTGAATGAGTGGTTCCACCTGAAAGCTACATGCTTATCGGTGACGAACTCGAAGTAGTCCATCATGTTATAGGCAAAGTTAAAATAGAAAGGCGTCTGGTTCCCGATGTGCGCCTTCAGCAAAGGGTAAGGCAAATTGTTGAAGTTATAGCCTCCACTGAGAGTAAGGTACCCCACTCCAAAAATCCCCATCTTTTGTCTTTTTTCAATCGAAAAGCCGAACTTGTGGTAAGTAAAATCACCCCCGAGGGCGCTAAGGCCAAGTGTATAGCGGAAATTGACAGCCGGCCAGCGAATGGTGCCCATGCTTACCCGCTGGTTGTCGTTGATAACAAAAATTTCGTCAGGGGCGTAATGGGTGTCGAGAATTACCTCTGCCACACTCAGGTTATTTCGAACCGTAGGCGTTTCAGCGTAGGGGTCTTTATAGTATTCAAAGTCAAACAATGGTTTGAAGTATTCCTGACGATACGATACTCTCTGAGAAAGGCCACGGCCCAGCACCGTAAAAAAAGTAAAGTAGTTCTTTTGCCGGAGAAAGGGGTCTATGAGCGTGCCAAAGCGGGAAAACGTGTAAAAGACGTTAGCATTATCAATATCATCATTCAAGAGCCAAATCTGATCAATCTCTTTTTGGTGCATGTATTTCACCTCAGTCCACGGGCTACGACTCAAAATCCGCCGCACATGAAACTTGTACTTCCATTCCTCGTCTTTGAGACCATACGCTACATTGGCACTGAGCTCCCATTTTCTACTGAAGTCAATATTGGTTCTACCACCAAACCCAAGCCTGGTGCCCTCAATGTTGTTATTACCAAAGAAATAGGAATAGGGGCCTATGTCGAACTTTCCTATTTTGTAATAGCCTGTGTACCCTGTCTGAATTATGTCCGTATAGGTTTTGATCACCGGAATCTTCGTCAGTGTGTCAATCATTTCGTACACGTGAACTTCCGTCGCACTAAGGGTGTCGTGCCTGATGTCTGCCCAAAATTCATTGTCGTCTGCCCGGTCGTTAACATCCTCCACCATCTCAATGGGGTTTTCATAGAACTTATCTGGCTTTGGCTGATTCACCACAATGTCTTTGTTGGACACATAGAACTTGGCAAGAAACCCAGCTGATCGGGTGGTGAGCTCACTTACGTCAATCATTACCCGGGTTTTGGCAGGCAGCCAGGCACCTTCAGTAGTGGGCACCAGCTCCTGTTGAATTTTGATCTTCTCAATGAAGTTGACATTCGCCTCTTTTCCGACCGTTACGTCAATTTGTCTGATCGCCCAGGTGTCTTTGTGAATCCACATCGAGCCACGAAAGGCCAGGTCCTGCTCCCTCTTCGGAAAAAAATCCAGCCGGTAGCAATAATAATCACCAAGCCAAAGGCTATCTACCAGGTCATATTCATAGTTGATCTTCCAGCCATCCGAAATTGGAGACACGAAGTCTTTGCCAACAATATTGAGCCAGTTTTGATAAAAGTTATACTGCTGAAAAGAGGCACCGATCACTTGCGACGTAAGCGTGCCATCGGTTACCCCCACCCCGGTTACTTTCGTATTCAAAACGGTCTCGTGCGCCATTCTGGGACTGTCTTTGTAATAGTATTTGCTGATGGCCTCTGAAATAAACACGGGCAGCACCGGTTTCCCATCTTCGCCTGCAATTTGCTCAATACTGTCGAGCACAGAAGTCACTTTCTGAATGATCTTGCGCTGCTTAAACTTGTCTGAAATGTTATCAATATCCATTTCAATTTTGGTGTACGCCTCGTATTCATAGGCAGAAAGCCTCCTCTTATCGTTCACCTTTTTATGGTCGATTATATTCCTCAATACTTGAAACGCTGGATTTTCGCCTGCTTCAAAAACAAGCTCCTGAAGGTTGACCACATCTTCTTCCAGTTGGATATTGATGTTTTGCTCCTGTCCCACCACAATGAATTTTGTTTTTGGAACAAATCCGATGTAGCTGAAGTGAATGGAGTCGAAGTGCTGGGTAGTGCTAAGTTTGTAATAGCCTTCAAAATCAGTAGTTGCACCAATAGAAGTCCCCTTGAAAACGACATTGGCAAAAGGAATCGGGCTACCGGTAGATGCTTCGGTAACTTTGCCCCATACTACTGTTGTGCCTTGCGCCTGAACCCAGCTACTGACAGATAGAATAAATAACAGAAAGAGAATTTGTACTCTTTTCATAGGTTTGGTAAACCAATAACATCCTTAAGGACACTTTTCTCGCTAAATCGTTCAAAAAATGTGAGAATTATTTTCTGATCTCTATAATTTCCTTCTCACCGAGGAATTTGGGGGGTTGCTTGAGAACGTAAAGGTCTAAAATCGCTTTCGGTCTGGCAAGCCATTCTCTGCTCACCACAGACTTCATCCCTGATTTTGCCGCATCATCAGACGCAAAGGTAACTGCTTTTATCCCATAAAACTTACTGATAAAGAGCGCCCGGTAGGCATGAAATTGCTGGGTGATAATAACAATCTCGTTTTGCCCAAATACTTCCTTTGAACGCACTATGGAGTCAAGGGTTCGAAAGCCGGCATAGTCCATTGTCATGTCTTGTGCGGGCACACCCAACTGTACAAGGGCATTGAACATGTCCTGGGGCTCATTGTAGTACTTTGTGTTGTTATCGCCGCTGAGTATCAGGTGCTTTACTTTGCCGGCCTTATATAGTTTAGCAGCGGCCTCCATTCGAGTAGTGAAGAATGAGTTTGCCCCCCCATCCACGCTTCTTTTCGATGTTCCGAGGACTACGCCGACATCAACAGCCGGAATTTCTTCGACGTTGAAATGGATATCATCTGTTGTTTTCCACATGATCCATACATTGCTGGAGATGACAAAGGCAAACACCAATCCACCAAGCATAAAAAGCATCTTTAATATAAACCGCATCCGTCAGCGCTAATACTAAATGCTTGAAAGAAATCTCACTTCGTGAATATCAGATCTCCTTACAATCTTGCGATACCACTCCAGGGTCAACTGCTTCTTTTCTTCTTCACTCATACACCAATCAATTTCCGAGTCTCTTAACTTCCTTAACAAAACATGCAAACACAAAGCAACACTTACTGACACGTTGTAGCTCTCTGTAAAACCTTGCATCGGCAGGCATACCCTTTTGTCAGCCATTTCAAGTACATCCTTCGACGCTCCGTCGAATTCTGTGCCAAAAACCAGGGCTACTTTTGAATCTAGATCAACGACGTTCAAGTCGGCGGCAGACTGATCAGGACTGGTTACCCAAATTTGATAGCCGGCATCCTTCAACAACTGCAAACAACGAGAACTATTCGTTGACTCGTGCTCATTGTGCTTAGTAACAGTCAGCCATTTACTACCACCTTTGGCCACATAAGCACTTAATTTATTCCTAAACTGGTTTTCGATGATATGAACATCCTGAACTCCCATGGCCTCGCATGACCTTACAACGGCGCTTACGTTCAGAGAGTTTTCAAAATCTTCCATTACCACCGCAATGTGACGAGTTCTTTTCTCAAGCACCTGTTGCACCTTCGCAGCCCTTTCGGGGGTTACGAAACTTCCCAGGTAATTAATTAGCTTATCTCTGGTGGCATCATCCATCTATTATCTGCAAATCAGAAAAGACCAAGTTGGTCTTCTCCATTGCTTTTTGGTTTCTTAATATCCAAATCTATGCTGCTTCCCACATCAAAATTCTCATCTGTTTCTTTGCTGAACTCTTCTTTTAGCTTCTTTACCGTCTCTGCTATTTCCTGCTTGTCGTCGGTTGCTTTCGAAGCAGTATCATCTCCAGACTCTGTGGAGTCCGGCCCTGAGTCATCGTCGTTGCTATCCTTCCCCTCAACCTCCGGGTCTTCATTGGCCAGCCACTCCAGTTTTTTGATGTCGGGGAAATTCAATTTGTTGCCGACTGCCTTCCACCCTTTGATATCAATGAAGTCTTCAAAAACAATAGTTTCCTTTTCTGTCTCCTTGCTGCCCTTCTTTTTATAGCTGACTTCAAAAGATGGCGACGCATGCGAGCTCACCAGAAGCAGCTTAGATCCCTTTTCCTCAGAAATGAACACAAATTTCTTTTCGACCGTACTAGTCTCAATCTGGAATCGCTTACCAAAATGCACCTTTGTCTTCCCATCTAAGTACACTGCGCTGAAAACAGCTTTCGGATTGAATTTCTGAAGAGCGAGGATTTGATGATAGTCAAATCTATTAGTCAGCTCAAACGAAGTGAGTTCGTAGCTGCCATCCAGGTAGAAGACGATGATTTTATCGTCCGCCAGGAAGTTACCAAGATGCTCTCCCCTATCATCAGTATTGAGTCGTCCGATAGTGGCGTCATACCATATATCGAGCCCGCCCAGCGTTGACCTGCCTGCTTCCTTCAACACAATCTTCCTCACAGGGTATTTGGTCAAAATATTACCCTGAGAGCCACGACCCTTGATCTCTATTTCCGAAAAATCAAAATCAAAAACCTTTTTCTTGGCCTTCGACCCAGAGGTCAGGCTGATATTAATGATTTCCGCCTCTCCATTTGGGTTGGCCGAGAAATACAATACCCTTGAGCCTTTTTCGCCTTTGCTGACATCATATTCTTTGTCACGGGTAACGCCCAGCACCTGAAAGCGTTTGATCATGGATCGGCCCGACTTGCCATCTACATACACGGCATTGTACACCATGCGTTCGTCGTTTTTCTTGAACACACCTGCATAGAGGATGTCCTTGCCAACAAACACTTTGTCCTGAATTTTGACGACAGAAAACTTCCCATCCCGTCTGAAGGCGATGATGTCGTCCAGATCGGAGCAGTCGCAGATGTACTCATCTTTCTTCAATCCATAGCCTATAAATCCATCAGATCTGTTGACATACAGTTTCTGGTTGTTGGCCGCTACCACAGTGGCGGTAATTGTATCAAACTGAGCAATTTCAGTGAGCCTCTCTCTGCCTTTGCCGTATTTATCAAGAAGACTTTGATAGTACTTGATAGCATAATCGACAAGGTTCTCCAGGTTGTAATTGACCTCTTCCAGCTCTTCCTGAAGTTTCTTCATCAGCTCGTCAGCCTTGAAGGAGTCAAATTTGGAGATTCTCTTGATCTTGATCTCAGTCAATTTCAGAATGTCGTCCTGTACAATCTCCCTGTAAAACTGGTTCTTGAAAGGGTCTAGTCCTTTATCAATGGTTTCTAAAACAGCTTCCCAGGTTTCACATTCCTCAATGTCCCGGTAGATTCTGTTTTCGATAAAAATCTTTTCCAGTGAAGAGAAGAGCATCTTTTCCATCAATTCTGCCTTCCTAATCTCCAACTCCCGCTTGAGCAGGTTGACCGTCTGGTTGGTACAAACCTTTAGAATGTCATTGACAGACATGAATACAGGCTTGTCCTCAACGATCACACAGGCGTTGGGAGAAATTGATACTTCACAATCTGTGAAGGCATATAAAGCGTCGATGGTGATATCGGGCGACACACCCGGTGCCAGGTGCACTTCAATTTCAACGTCCTTGGCCGTGTTGTCGACCACCTTTTTGACCTTGATCTTTCCCTTATCGTTGGCTTTTACTATAGAGTCCATCAGGTTGGTGGTGGTAGTGCCAAACGGGATGTCTTTGATGACAAGCGTCTTTTTATCGAGCTCTTCTATTTTGGCCCGCACACGAACTTTGCCGCCTCTCTTGCCTTCATTGTAGTCGGAAAAGTCGGCCAGGCCACCCGTAGGAAAGTCGGGTAAAATATTAGTCTTCTTGCCCTTAAGCACCGCAATGGAGGCTTCTATCAGTTCCCGGAAGTTGTGTGGCAGCAGTTTGGTGGAGAGGCCAACAGCAATACCTTCCACTCCCTGCGCCAGAAGTAGTGGAAATTTAACCGGAAGAGTGACGGGCTCACGTTTACGTCCGTCGTAGGAAAGCTGCCAGTTGGTGGTTTGCGGGTTGAAAACCACTTCGAGAGCAAACTTCGATAGTCGGGCTTCGATGTAACGGGGTGCTGCTGCCCTGTCTCCTGTGCGGATATCTCCCCAGTTGCCCTGGGTTTCAATCAGCAGGTCTTTCTGGCCAATATTGACGATGGCATCGCCAATTGAAGCGTCGCCGTGCGGATGGTACTGCATGGTGCTGCCGATGATGTTCGCCACTTTGTTGAAGCGACCATCGTCCATTTCCTTCATGGCATGCAGGATACGCCGCTGTACCGGCTTAAATCCGTCTTCAATTGCAGGCACGGCCCTTTCCAAAATTACATAAGATGCATAATCGAGGAACCAGCTTTCGTACATGCCCGAAACGGCTACCACATCATGAATCTGATCTTCTCCTTCGTGACTGTTAAGGTTCTCTTCTTCCATACTTTACTTCAAAACTTCTCTCCAGATAATAAAATAGGCAATGGCCAGGCTGATCGACAGCAGGTTGCCCACTAAAAAGTAATCGTTTGATATTTTGTTTTCATCCTTAATTCTTGTCGCAATTTTTAGCGCTCCCAGTAATGTCAGCACATGAGGCAAATCGTGCGCTAATGCAAAAAAAAGGAATAGACGCTCCACCATGCCTTTGAAAACGGATCGTTTGCTTATGCCCGCTCCATCCTTGCCTGTGAATATTTTTGACAAGAGCCAAAACAACAACACCGACAATACTTCGCCGCCAACTAAAACCAGTATGATGTATACCCAATGGTTCATTCAAATGCGTTTGCTGTTGATCTTATCAACTCTTTAGCTATGTTAAATTCATCCAGTTTAAGGGAAATACGTTTTCTCCAAACTGTGGATGGGTCTTTCGAAAGCTGCTCTCCTACCCACTTGTAATCGTCCCGCTCAAAGAAGCGCTCCAGGTACTCACGGTCATTTTTTGACCAGTCACTGTAGAAAGAGTCGTATAATCGGAACAATCCATTCAACATATCGTCGGTTTTACTATCCGTTGTTACCATGCGATAGTGCAACTTCTTTTGCTTCATCTCTTCCAGGCCTTTTCTGGCCCTGGTAAGCCCCTCACCCAGCATTTCATGAGCGTTTTCCTTATTGACCGGTGTATCAATGGGGCCATACTGCATGCTGTATCGGATCCTGAACTCCGGGTTTGTGCCAATGAGCGACTGGTCTATGTGAAAGATGATATCTACCACTGACCTTAGATCGTGCACTACTCCCTGAAACTCATCACCTAACGTGATAGTGAGTGGAGACAATATCTGCTTCGAAAAGTTGCCGTTTGCCGATTGGATGACCGATTTAAAACTGGTCATTAAAGTCGCTCCTTTCTTTTCTGAGCTCCCAACAATGTCCCCCATTAAAACAAAGTACATAATTGCAATTTTTATTTTATTGTAAAATAATTGCAATTATATATATTTTGTACTAAAATTACAATTTTTAATAAATTGTAATAAAATTACAATCAATCTTCAATCACCACTTCTTCCACTAAATCCTTCTCTATCTTCAGGTTGTCAATAATGAAGACCTGCCTGTCTGGTGTATTCTTGCCCATAAAGAACTCCAGAAGTTGAGGGATTTTTGTTTCCTTCTTCAAAATGATAGGCTCCAGTCGCATATCTTCCCCGATAAACTTCCCAAACTCCTCCGGTGATATTTCTCCCAGTCCTTTGAATCGGGTTATTTCCGGCTTAGACCCAAGCTTGTTGATGGCCTGCTGCCTTTCTTCGTCGCTATAGCAATAGATAGTTTCCTTCTTATTCCTAACCCTGAAAAGTGGTGTTTCCAAAATGTATACATGGCCATTTCGAACCAGGTCAGGAAAAAACTGCAGAAAGAAAGTCAGCATCAGTAGTCTGATGTGCATCCCATCCACGTCAGCGTCAGTAGAAATAATGATTTTGCGGTAGCGAAGCCCTTCCAGCCCATCCTCAATATTGAGTGCATGTTGAAGAAGGTTAAACTCCTCGTTTTCATACACAATTTTTTTCGTCAGGCTGTAGCAGTTCAATGGCTTACCACGCAAACTGAACACAGCCTGCGTTTGAACGTCCCGTGACTTGGTAATGGAACCAGAAGCGGAATCACCCTCGGTAATGAAGATCATGGAATCATCCCGACGCTCATTCTTCAGGTCGTCGAAGTGTATGCGGCAATCTCTCAGCTTCTTGTTGTGCAGGTTGGCCTTCTTGGCCCTGTCATTCGCTAACTTCTTAATACCTGCAATTTCTTTGCGTTCCCTCTCCGACTGAATAATTCGCTTTTGCAATGCATCGGCCACCGTGGGATGACTATGAAGAAAGTCGTCGAGATACTTTTTAACAAAGTCGTTGATGAAAGTACGCATGGTTGGACCTTCCGGCCCAACGCTTTGAGAGCCTAGCTTCGTTTTGGTCTGCGATTCGAAAACTGGCTCCTGCACACGCACCGCTATGGCCCCCACAATACTTGTACGCACGTCAGAAGCGTCAAAGTCTTTTTTGTAAAACTCCCTCACCGTTTTTACCAGAGCCTCCCGGAAAGCTGCCAGGTGGGTACCTCCCTGGGTAGTATACTGACCATTAACGAAGCTGTAATACTCCTCGCCGTATTGGTTATTGTGTGTAATAGCTATCTCAATGTCTTCTCCTTTCAGGTGAATAATTGGGTAGCGCAACTCTTCTTCGTTGGTCTTTCGATTCAGTAGGTCGAGAAGGCCGTTTTCTGAATAATACTTGACTCCGTTGAAATTGATCGTCAACCCGGCATTAAGGAAAGCATAGTTCCAAAGTAGGTTGTCGAGATACTGAGGAATGAAATGGAAGTTTTTGAAGATGGAGCCGTCAGGCTCAAAAACAGTCAGTGTACCGTTTCTTTCAGAAGTAGTTGTTTCCTGCGCATCGGTGGTCAGCTCTCCCTGGTGGAACTCGGCCAATTTAGTGCGACCTTCTCTGAATGACTGCACCTTGAAGTAGTCCGAAAGGGCGTTCACAGCTTTGGTACCAACTCCGTTCAAGCCTACCGATTTTTGAAAGGCGTTAGAATCGTATTTTCCACCTGTATTGATCTTTGAAACACAGTCGATAACCTTGCCAAGCGGAATGCCACGACCAAAGTCACGCACCTCCACCCTATGGTCGGTCACCTTCACGTTGATCACCTTTCCATTGCCCATCATGTGCTCATCGATACTGTTGTCGATGATCTCTTTTACCATCACATAAATACCGTCATCCATCGCAGCACCGTCGCCGAGCTTGCCGATATACATACCGGGCCTGAGCCTGATATGCTCTTTCCAGTCAAGTGAACGAATATTGTCTTCGGTGTAATTTGATACTGCAGCTTGTTCGTTTGCCATAAGTCCTTCAATCGCAGAAAGTTTCCATCATTTTGACCGTATCTGGGGTCAAAAATTGCAGTGAATTTAGGATAATTATGGAAATTTTCTGGAATATAATTTCTCTTAACTTGCTGTAAATGAAGGATTTATATTCAACTATTGATTGAATACCCCAGCACTAAAATACTGATATTAAGAGGGTTGATAGCTCCGGTAACGGAGAACAAAACCGTAAGAAAGAATCCAGGCAAAAATCAGAAAAGTGCCCAAATAGACCAGATACGCAAAATTATTAAAGTCGAGGTTGACCCGATTGTTGTAAACGCCTATAAAGACAGCGCCTGTTACAAAAAATACGTTGATGAGACTGATGAGCACCTCCAGCCAAATAAGTGTTTTGTTCTTGAATACCTCAGATGAAAAGAAACCTCTTCCTTCAGTGACAGGCACACCATCGAGCACCTTGCCAAACATGAACAACAAAAGGTTAACAATGAGGGAAAAAGCAAATGAGTAATAGAAGAACTGGCTTTTAGAAATGAAATAGACCGGCGTTCCCAGTTCATCGCTGTACAACGAAACATTTTCCGGCAAGTAAGCATACACAAACAGGAGTCCGCCCAGAAAAAAAAGCAGCGAAATAATTCTGATAAATGAAAATACCCTCTTCATGCGACAGCCATCAATTTGGATGCAAAACTAGTCAGTATTCTTAAATAAACAGCTTTTTTAATTACATTGTTATCTGTATTAGTAACACCCATGAACATTAACCCTGTCATTCTTTCTATCCCTATCTATTTTCTTCTGATTGGCGTAGAACTCATCATTCAACACTTTCAGCATAGGAAAATTTACCGGCTGAATGATGCGCTTACCAACATGAGCTGCGGTATCACTCAGCAAATCACAGGCGCCTTCCTTAAAGTACTTACTGTCACTACCTACCAGGTGATCTACGAGCACTTTGCTCTTTTCAATATACCTGTGACCTGGTACACTTTTATCCTTATCTGGCTGGGTGTGGACTTGTGCTACTACTGGGCACACCGGATGAGCCACGAAATCAACCTATTTTGGGGAGGCCATGTGGTGCACCATCAAAGTGAGGACTACAATTTCTCTGTAGCGCTCAGGCAGGGCTCGTTTCAGGTGTTCTGGACCTTCTTTTTCTATCTTCCACTGGCAATTTTAGGCGTCGACACACTTACGTTTGTGCTAATCGCCGCCCTGAATACGGTCTACCAGTTTTGGATCCACACTGAAACGATTGGCAAGCTGGGCTGGTTCGAATACATTTTCAACACCCCTTCCCACCACCGGGTGCATCATGGTCGTGACCCAAAGTATATCGACAAAAACCATGGTGGCACATTTATTATTTGGGATCGACTCTTCGGCACTTTTCAGGAAGAGGAAGAGCGGCCGACCTATGGCATTACTAACCCTGTGAACACCTGGAACCCTATCAAAGCCAACCTGCAGCATTATATCGACATGGCTGGGCAACTCAAAAGAGTCAGGTCGTTGGGTGATGGCCTCAGGATCATGTTTAACAAACCCGGCTGGCTCCCCGATTACCTTGGTGGCTATCAGGGTGTGCCTGAAGTTGATAAAAGTGCCTATCACAAATTCAACCTTCATCCGCCTTCGGTATTTTCGGCTTACCTGATCTTCCAATACCTGTTCGTCCTGGGAGGCACGTCGTTCTTTATGTTCAATCAAGGTAATTTCTCTATCATAGAGAAATCGGTGATAGCTGTAACCATCGTGGTTTCTATCATCATTCTTGGGGGCATTATAGAAATGAGAGAGTGGGCCTTCACCATGGAGCGCATCAGACAGCTTGTACAACCACTTTTAGCATATTTTTTAGTCCACGCATTAATTCCTGTCTACATACTGGGAGTTGTTGGCATTGCCTCCTTAATTTGGATGTACAAAATAAGAACCCTGACTCCCAAACCGGATCAAACCATCAATGCCTGACCTAAGACAATTGAAAAAGTATAGTTTGCTGCCTATCATCGCCCTAATGTTTTATGGCTGCGGACTACCTGCAGATTTGGATGGGTACAATGATGTGACATGGAAGAGTGATGCCAATGGATGCAATGGAGATAGACTTTCGATGACTGACGTGTTTGTCACACAAAAAGACAAAATTAAAGGTTTGGATGAGCCGCAAATACTCAGACTGCTAGGCAAACCCGACAAACAGGAGCTTTATGTCAGAAGTCAGAAGTTTTTCGTTTACTACATGGAACCTGGGCCAACCTGCGAGAACAGCATAGAGCCTCCTCTCCTTCTCACCATTAGATTCAATGCATTGGGATACACCAATGAAGTTTTTCTGGAAAACTTCACAAAGTAGCCCGGCGCTTTCAACTTTTTCAGAACGCTTGTCATATAAATCCCCGTCTTTCCAGACTAAGCTAACAGATGACAACAAGGGAGCAACTGGAAGTACACCACAAAGAGGCTTGGTTTTGGGCCAGACAATGCTGTCGCTTTCAACCTGACTTAGCAGAAGACGTTCTGCAGACAGCTTACCTCAAAGTGCTGGAGAAAAGGGCCCTCTTTCATGGCAAATCAAGCTTTAAAACCTGGCTTTTCAGCGTGATCCGGTTTACCGCTATTGACATGGCAACAGCACAGCATCTGCATGTGAGTAAACACCTCGGCATTGACGGTATTCAACTTATGGAGGTGACCAACTCGCAGAAAGAAGGCGATGCAATGAACTACGAGAGCATGATCAGTCAGTTGCCCGGGCGCCAGGCTGAACTACTATTACTGGTTTTCTACCACGACATGACCCTTGAAAAAGCCGCTGAGGTAATGGAAACGAGTATTGGAACGGCACGCACCCACTACGACAGAGGAAAAAAGAAACTTAGAGCATTGATATTGGCTTCACAATTAAAGAAAGCGATATGAAAAATGAAGACGAAGAGTTAAGAGACTTCTTTCTTGAAATGAAAGAGGGTGACGCATCTCGTGAGGTTCCGCCTTTGGCTAAGCTACTGCCACAGCAAAAGCAGCGAAAACTGCCCGCTTGGGCTGTAGCCGCTGCGGCCATCAATATTATTCTTTTTGTCGGAGGCTTTTGGTACTTAAGTAACCAAAACCAACGAACAATCGACTCTGCTCCCAATCCATTATCTGAGCAAAATATTGACTTCATGAAATGGGAAACACCAACCGATCATTTATTAAGTGACTTTTAATTCCGCCACATGAAAAAATTACCAACAATTGTTCTCTGCGTATTTGTAGCATTTCGTTTTTCCGTAAGTGCTCAGCAATCTGATCCTTTTACCGATTCGCTTTATGAACCCGACCTGATTGTTAAATACAAGAAAGAAATCTCTCTAAGCTTCTTACAGGAATCGAAGATAATGGACATTTATGAATCCAACAGTTATCGCTTTAGTGAGAAAAAGAAAGAATGGTCAGCGGCAATGAGAGAATTTCAAACAGCAATAAGCGGCCCAAAAGTAGACTACACTGAAGTTGACAGAATGTTTACTAATCTTCTTTCTATTGAATCGGAAATCAAAAAAATTAAGCTTCGCTCGTTGACGGAAATCAAGAACGAACTAACGGAGGAACAACAAGAAAATTTAGATACCATTAAGAAAAAAGATCCTGACTACGATAAAGCTTTCGAATTAGAAATGGGAAGTGATAGTGACAGAACGAAAATCAGCATCCGAGCATCCAATAACTCCAATCTGATCAGCACAGAAGCTATCTACTTCATTGTTGGAGACGACCCAAAAATAACAATTGCCGGAAAAGCTTCTCTCCTAAAAGACATAGACCCCAACGATATCGCAGCTGTCAGTGTTGAAAAGGGCCAATCAGCCATTGAAAAATATGGTGACTCGGCAAAAGGAGGTGTTATCACTATCAAGATTAAATCCAGCGCTCAGAAAAAATACTTCAAGAACTGATTAATACCCAAACAACTCCGGCAACCACAAACTAAGCGCTGGTACGTACGTAACGAGCAACAGCACGGCAATCATCGCTAAAAACAGCGGAAGTAACGGTTTGAGCACTTTCTGAATGCTCAAACCGGCTACGCTGCAACCGACAAAAAGCAGAGAGCCTACAGGCGGCGTGCAAAGACCGATACAGAGGTTCATCACCATCACAATACCAAAGTGAATAGGATTCATGCCCATTTGCACCACAACTGGGAGAAATATGGGGGTGAAGATCAGTACCGCTGGCGTCATATCCATAAAGGTACCCACAGCCAGCAACAAGAGATTAATAATGAGCAGGATCACAACCGGGTTGTCGCTCACATTCAGCAGGAAGTCGCTGACCCCCTGAGGGATATTCTCATAGGACAATACCCACGACATACCCATGGAAGTCGCCACAAGCATCAAGACGATGGTCGTGGTCAGCGTGGTGTCGAGTAAAATTCTTGGAAGGTCTTTGTACTTCACCTCTTTGTAAACAACCATCGACAGGATCAGGGTGTACAGCACAGCAATGGCCGACGCCTCAGTGGCGGTAAAGATCCCAGCGATAATACCACCGATGACGATTACCAATAGCAACAGGCTTGGCAATGCCCCGAAAAAGCTTTTGAAGAATATTTTTACCCCCGTTGTCTCGTTTGACTTGTATCCTTTTTTCAGGGCCACAACACCAGCAACAATCATCAATGCAACACCAATAAGAAGACCTGGAATATAGCCAGCCAGGAACAGCGCTGCGATAGAAACTCCTCCACTTGCCAGGCTGAACACAATGAGAATATTGCTCGGTGGGATAACCAGGCCGGTAGAAGCTGAGGTAAGGTTCACAGCAGCACCAAAAGCTTTATCGTAACCTTCCTTTTCCATTCTGGGTACCATAAAACCACCGATAGCAGAAGCAGCAGCGACAGAAGAACCCGAAATGGCACCGAAAAGCATACATGCCAGTATGTTAATAAATGCCAGCCCTCCGGGAAGTGGCCCCACCATGGCCCTCGCCAAATCGATCAGTCGGCTGGCAATACCACCCTTGTTCATCAATTGCCCTGCCAGCACAAAAAACGGGATGGCAAGCAGTGAGAAACTATCAATTCCTGTAGCCATTCGCTGGGCTAGGGTGGTAAATGCAATCACGGGGTCCATCGTAATAAGGATCGTGACAAGCGAAGAAAGTCCGATGCTATAAGCTACGGGTACTCCAATGCCCAGCAGCACAACGAAAGTCAATACTAAAATGGCTATCTCTGTCCAGTTCATACTTCGGCCCTCCCTTTGATCAATTCATGAATGCAGTAAAAACAAATTAGAAGTCCACTGACGGGCAGTGAAATGTATACGTAGGCAAGCGATACCTGAAGCGTGGCTGCCAGCTGACCCAGAGCAAACGAAATGTAGACAAGCCTGATACCGCCAACAACCATAACCAGCAGAGCGAATACAAGTATTAGCAGGTAGATAAAGCGATGGAGTAAAACAGCTTTGGCACCTTCCAGTTTGCCAGGAAGAATATCAATGGCCAGGTGCATATCTTTGCCAGTGGCATAGGCTGCGCCAATCAGTGCTACCCAAATGAGCAGGTACCTGGCCAATTCATCGGTGAACGAGCTGGGACTCCTCAAAATATAGCGGGACGCCACCTGCCAAAGGACATCCAACACCAAAAGGGCCATGAGGATAACCAGGCCCGCTTCCGTTATTTTGTCAATTTTCTGTCTGAGAGCTTTCATCTACGGCTTCAATTCTTTCAAGTAGTTTTTTTCGGTATTCGGTATTCGCAAATGCATCCAGCATCGGCTTTACTTTCTCAATAAATGGCCCCTTTTCTGGATACTCAACGTGCACCCCATCGGCAATCATAGCATCCAGCGCCTCTTTTTCCGACTCCTCCCAAAGCGTTCTCTGATGCACCGCCGACTCATAGGAGGCTTCGCTAAGCCACTTCTTTTGTTCGTCGTTCAAGTCGTTCCATGTATGGGTACTCACCAGCATTACGTCGGGCACGAAAGTGTGCTCATTGAGGCTATAATAACGACAAACTTCATAGTGCCTGGTTAGGTAAAGACTGGGTGGATTGTTTTCGGCGGCATCCACAACGCCCTGCTGGAGGGCAGTGTACAACTCTCCGAAAGGAATTGGTGTGGCGGAGCCACCCAGTAATCGCACCATTTGAATAGCCGAAGCGCTGGACTGCACCCTTACCTTGAGGCCTTCCAGGTCCTCTGGCTTCATGATAGGCTTGTCTTTGGAATAAAAGCTGCGACTACCTGCATCGTAAAAGCACATGCCCCGCATCCAGAACTCCTCGCCACTTGTCAAGAGCTCCTGCCCAATTTCGCCACCCAGCACTTTTCTGTAATGATCCTTGCTATGAAAAACATAGGGTAAATTCACCACTGCCATCGACGGCATGAAGCTTTCCAATACTGCCGCAGAGGCTTTGGTCATACCGATGGAGCCTATCTGCAACAACTCAAGCAGCTCCCTTTCAGATCCCAACTGTCCATTGGGGTAGACATCAATTCGCATCTTGCCGTTTGATTTCTCATCTACTTTCTCCGCCAAAAAAACCATCGCCTTGTGCACTGAATGGTTTACGTCGAGAGCATGGCCAAGCTTAATCACCTTCACATCGCTTTTCACGGCACAGCCCGCAATCGTTAGCATTAAAAAAAAATAGAGCAGGTACCTTAGGGAAGTTGTCGTCACCTTATTTATTTATTAAATCCAAAATATGATTTTGCATTGAAATAGCAGATATCCTCCACCATTTTGCCCAGCCACGCCCGGTCATTCGGTAATTCACCGTTGTGAACGTCAGTTCCGATCAAATTACACAGAATCCTTCGGAAATAATCATGCCGGGGGTAGGAAAGAAAACTTCGGCTGTCGGTAAGCATCCCAACAAACCGGCTGAGGAGCCCCATATTCGACAAAGCATTGATTTGCTTTTCCATCCCGTCTTTCTGGTCGAGAAACCACCAGGCCGAGCCGTATTGCATCTTGCCGGGTGTAGATCCGTCATTAAAGTTGCCCGCCATAGTTGCGAAAAGCTCATTATCCCTTGAGTTGAGGTTATAAAGAATGGTCTTGGCAAGTTGGTCTGTTGAGTCAAGTCTATCAAAGAAGCGGCTCATGGCTCTGCCATGCTCAAAGTCACCCATGCTGTCAAATCCAGTGTCGGGCCCGAGGGTATCAAGCATGCGCTTGCTATTGTTGCGAAGGGCGCCGATGTGAAACTGCTGCGTCCAGCCTTTTTCATGGTCCATGAGCGCCAATTGGTGCAACACGAACGACTGGTAAAGCAGCATATCAGCTTTTGCAGGCATTTTCCCATATCGTAGCTCCGCAAACACTTTTGCAGCTTCGGCTTCAGTAAAGTCGGCGGCATAGAAGGTTTCCAGCCCATGGTCGCTCAGCTTGCAGCCAAGCGAGGCAAAGAAGTCGTGGCGGCTTCGCAAGGCTGACAGAAGGTCATCAAGTGTGGAAATGCTTTGTGAAGCAGCCTTTCCGAGCTTTTCCAAGTAGGCATTGAAGCTGGCTGCATCGCTGGCGACAACTACTTTGTCGGCCCTGAAAGCCGGAAACAATTTTATCTTATACCCCTCCTTTTGAAGCGCTTGATGGTAAGAAAGATCGTCGGAAGGGTCATCGGTGGTACAAATCGTCTCCACTTTCATCTCCTCCAAAATGCTTCTCACGGTCCACTTGGCACCTAACTGTTCGTTGGCCTCATCATATATTTCCCTAGCGGAAGAAGGGTTAAGAATTTTATGAATACTAAATGGTCTTTGCAGTTCCATATGCGTCCAGTGGTAGAGCGGATTCCGCATGGTGTAGGGAACCGTTTCAGCCCATTTTTCAAACTTCTCATAGTCGGAGGCTTGGCCAGTGCAATACTTTTCATTGACGCCATTGGCCCGCATGGCCCGCCATTTGTAGTGGTCGCCCTCCAGCCAAATTTCGGTCAGTGTTTTAAAACGCCTGTCCTCAGCGATGTCCTTTGGCGACAGATGACAATGGTAATCTATGATTGGTTGATCCCTGGCATGTTCAAAATAGAGGTACTCCGCAGTGTTGTTAGAAAGTAGGAAATTATGATCCAGAAAAGGCCGCATACTTACAAGCAGTGTTGTTGTTTTTAAAGTAAAGGCTTGAAGATAGCATAAATAATAGGAGCTGGTAAAATATTTCGGTTGGTCAGTCGTATTTTAAGTCAGGTGGTTGGAATGGCCGTCTTTTACCAACTAACACTGACTTGAATCGGTACTGGCAGATTTACTTATTGATTTTCAGAGCGTTCGTAGTGTATACGCTGATATTTAGTAGCTTGGCGCTGGTGATCTATGTCAATATAGGTTGGTTGGGGCTTATCTACATTTTCTGGATCAAGGTTGTCGGTTTCCTCGCTATTTGCGCTCTCTATTACTTCTCCAAAGACCACCAGCTTACATTTTTTCATAATCTTGGTCTGTCGGTGCCTGCACTTCTAGCAATAGCTGGTCTCTCCGATATTATTCTGTTCTTAGGTGCTGTAGCAATTACCGATTCGATCACATGATGCCACACCATGTATTGGAGGGTGATTCGATAGACTTCCATTATGGAAGCCACAGCGTGTTGGCTGGTGCCTACATTAAGTGTGAAACTGGTAAGGTAACGGGCTTGCTGGGCAGAAATGGTGCAGGAAAGTCAACACTATTCAATATCCTGTTTGGCACTGCCAGTCCCGGAGGCGGTTCGGTAAGATGGAATTCGAAATATATCACGAGCGCTTTCCAAAAACGAGGGCTAGTCAGTTATATGCCGCAGTTTGCCAGTATTCCTACTCACCTCACATTTAAGGAGCTATTGACGCTGTTCGATTGTGACGGTAATCAAGTTGAGAGGGTTTTATGCCACGAAGTGGTCAAAAAGCATTTCAATACACGGTTTTCTAAGCTTTCTACAGGTGAAAGAAAACTACTGGAAGCACTGCTCTTCCTCCATTCCAGAAGTCATTTCGTTCTGCTGGATGAGCCCTTCTCCTTTTTATCACCTTTGCAGGTTGAGCAATTGTTGCCCGTTATCCGATCTCAGGCACAAGTGAAAGGTATCTTGCTAACTGACCATCGCTACCAGCAGGTTATCGACAGCAGCGACACCGTGCTTCTGTTGAAAAATGGTTCCATTAATCTTATCCAGGGCATTGGAGGCCTAAAACACGCCGGCTATGCCAGATAGCTTAGTTATTACTTCTTAATCAACCTGAACACCTCGCCACTTGCACTGCTTTTCAGGATATAAACACCAGCCTGAAGGTCGTTCAAGTCAACTGTGTTTTGGAAAGGTGCCAGCTCTACTGTTTTAATAAGCACACCAGACTGATCGAAGATATTGATCGCAACTGCTTCAGTTGATACGCTGCCTTCAGACAGGGTCAGCTCGGTGCCTGATAACGGATTAGGATAGGCGCTGAAAGACGAGGTAGCGAACCTACTTTTTTCGATGCTCAGCACTTTGAATATCTCAGTATATCCGTCGAAGTCGAAAGACTGGAGTCTGTAGTACAAACGGCCAGAAGGAGCTGAAGTGTCCGTATAAGAATAATCATTCAATACTTCTGACCAACCTTCGCCATTGATTTGAGCAATCTCTTGGAAGTCAACACCGTTGGTTGAACGTTGTACTGAAAAGTATTCGAAATTCTCTTCCATAGAAGTTGTCCATTTCACAAGGATATGTTGCCCCGACTTGGCCACGGTGAAAGCAGCAAGTTTGATAGGGAGAACCACTGCTGAGTAGCTTCCAAGGTCAAAGGGACTGCTAGAGGGAGGGTTGGTATAATCATGACCGTTTACAGTCGATCCATTATTTGACATTTGAAAATTACCACCCCAAGTCGCTGTTCCAGTGCCATTGATCTGCGAACCACCTGAAGGGTTTCCTAGTCTAATATGCTGTGCAACGGTTATTGTTCCGTCAATAGTGGCAGAGGTACCACCGCTTACCGCAAAGTGTCTTCCCACTGTAAGCTTTCCTGTAGGTGTTATCGTCATCATCGGTGTACCTGTACCAGGGCCTGATGATAAAGTCAAGTCTCTGTCGATGTTTACGTCACCGCTGATATTGAACCGGCCAGCTCCGCCAGATGAGCTTGCGTCCCTGTCAACGTCGAGATAACCACCCTGATACACGTTGAACACGCCATTCATCGCCAGGTCGCTTGTCACACGGCCATTTCCATAAAGGTTGACCACGGCATCACTATTGCTCGTCACTTCCATACTTCCAGCGGTAAAAGAAGAACCTGATTTAATCGTCAAGGTACTTCCGTAAGTGACAGTCAATTTACCAGTAACCACAAGCGTTCCAGAGTTGATCGTGAGAGAAGTAGCGGGAATTGTCAAATCACCATTTATTGTAATTGTTCCGTTGGAAACAAAATTGGTGATATTGGACAATGTAAGGTTTCCTGTAGAAGTGAAAGTTTTTCCAGTCGCAAGGGTAACGTTACCCAAGCCGTTGATAGACCCACTGGTAGTGCCGGTGATATTGTGATTGACCGTTACGTTGTTCTTTGGTCCAGCCCATTCAGTAGGTACGGCGTTACCGTTCCATGTGGTTCCGGTGTGCCAGTTGCCATTTGCCTTTGAGGTGTAGGTCGTTTGTGCGCTTGCGGCGTAAAAGGCTAAAAAAACTAGTACTAAAGTGATTGAGAATCCTGATTTCATTTCGCTGGTTGTTTCAATTAATAGTTCAAATCTATTACTGAATACGCAGCCTGACTAACGCCGGAGGGCAGCATTCGACGAATGAAGACTATGACTCGATATGAGCAGTTAATCTATCTATAGACGAGTTTTGGTGTTTTACATCAAATGGCAAAAGTTGGAATTTTTTGCTCGGAAGGGGTTTCGGCGTGCTTTTTACAGAAGTACCAAAAAGGCCAAAATTGCAATTAAAAGAATAGAGGTGCCCTGCAGCAGCGACATGATGGTGATGGTGCGGTAAGCGACTTTGATATCCTTGATGCCTGAAAACTGAGCCACAACCCAAAAGAAAGAGTCGTTGGCGTGAGACACCGTCATCCCTCCCCCACCAATGGCTGCCACCATGAGCACAATGCCAGTGGGATTATCAAGCCCACCAAGCGACAGCAAAGGCCCAAGTATGGAAGAGGTAATCACCATAGCCGAAGTGGTAGACCCCTGGGAGGTCTTAAGAATGGCTGTGAAAACAAAGCCCGCCAGAATAAAGTAGATACCACCGGCATCTCCGCCGCTCAGCCAACCTTCCACCATCTGTGCCATGGGGGTTGCCTTTAGCACTGCACCGAAAGCTGCACCAGCTCCGGTAAGTATAAGCACAGGACCAGCCTGCACAAGGCCCTCCTGAAAAGAGGATGATTTTTCTCCCCGACCAATGAACTGCAGAAGCGGCGTAGCCATGAGCAAGCCCACCAGCAGGGCTATGACAGGGTTTCCAAAAAAGACCAGGGCATCTGTCAGGTTATTTTGAAAACCGACAAACTGAGCAACCGAGCCCAGGCCAATCAAAAGCAGCGGAACGAAAATAGGACTCATGGAAAGACCAAGAGAAGGCAGCGACTGGTCGGAAAGGATGGGAGCATCGCTCAGGTCAGACTCATAGGGATACTTCGTGAAAATATATTTTGAATAGGCGACAGCAATTAAAACCACCGGGATGGAAATAAGCAGTCCTGAAATGATCACCAAACCTAAGTAGCTTTCGCCGCCCAGGTTACCTGCTGCTGCAATCGGTCCGGGCGTTGGCGGCACAAGGGTGTGTGTGGTATACATGCCACCAGCCAATGAGAGAAACAGCGAACCCGCCGCAATATTTCGCTTTTGAGCCATGACGTGACAAAGCCTTGAGAGGATGATAAATCCTGAATCGCAGAAAACTGGAATACTAACGAGTGCTCCAAGGAAACCAATACCAAGCTCAGGGCTCTTTCGTCCAATCGTTTGAAGGATGAATTCAGCGATTTTTACAGCAGCGCCGGACTTCTCCAGAATCACGCCCAAAATGCTGCCCAATATGATCACGATACCAATGCCGCCGATGATGCTCCCGAAGCCGTCGTTGATAAAACCAACCACCTTGATGGCAGGAATGCCCACCACAATGCCCACAAGCAGCGAAGCGATCAATAACATGATAAAGGGATGCACTTTGAAAACGGAAGCCCCAACAACAATCAGCACGACAGCCAAAAGGATGACAACAAGCAGTAGCGGGCCTTCTATCATGATAGAGCAGGATTGGTTTTCGGATCAATAATAAAATTTGTTCTGGATAAAAGGGCTCCATTTATCATATTCATGCCATGGAACAACTACCCTCAAATAGAGATGCTACATTTGCAGATCAACTCCTTGCGTTTTTGGCAGACCTTGAGTGGCCTGAAGTGCCAAAGGAAGTGGAAGTGATGAATCCTTATGCAGACGCAACGGCATGGGCGCTTACGCAGACTTTTTACAGAAAATACTATTCGGACAATCAGGCCAGAAGCCTCATCATTGGCATTAACCCGGGTCGTTTCGGCGGTGGGGTAACGGGCATTCCGTTCACCGACCCCTTGAAACTACAGGACGTCTGCGGTATTGAAAACAACCTCGCCAGAAAGCAGGAGCTTTCCTCAACGTTTATCTATCACATGATTGCTGCCTTTGGTGGCCCGGAAGCTTTCTACAAATACTTCTGCTTTTCGGCTGTGTCGCCGGTGGGCTTTACCATGCATGGCAAAAACCTCAACTACTACGATCACAAGGAGCTGCAAACCAAACAATGGGTGGATTTCATGACCAACTGCTTCGAAAGCCAGCTACAAATGGGCGTCAACCGTGAGGTGGCCTACGTGCTTGGGCAGGGACAAAACCTCAAGTTTCTCTCAAAGTTGAATGATGAAAAGTGCTTTTTCAAAAAGCTGGAAGTGCTGCCACATCCCAGGTGGGTGATGCAGTACAGGCTGAAGCGGCTGGAGGAGTTTATCAACGTCTACATTGACAAACTTTCCGTTCATAGCTAGCTGCTTTTCATGAGAGCCATCACTTTCTAAACCCAATATTATCAAGGTAAACAATCCCCTTCGACGGTTTTCCAAACTCAAAGCTTATCTCAGTTAGCCCGGGCCAATTAAGCTCAGCGTCGCTCACGTCTATTTCCACATACTCAAAATGTGGCTCCCAAAAGACGTTGAAGCGGTCTTTGGTCATCTTATCCGATTTGAAATAGTGCGATTCTGCCCTGGGTGCCAACACATGATAATCCGCCAGTTGCTTTTCAAGAACCACGCCCGCACTGTCTTTGAAAACAATCCTGAAATCAGGAAACAGCTCCCCCGTGATCGAATCCAACAGGTCTTTGTCTCCATGCGACAAGTCGAACACAAACCGGCTGGGGTTGAACGCCTCTCCTAAGCCGTTCGGGAAGCTTACTTTATAGGTCGCTGTACTCCCTGACGCTGAGTCAAGCTGCCAGCCAAGCAGGAGTGCATTGTTTTCCTGAAATAGCTTGCCCTTATATTGCATCAGCTCTTCTCTGAACACTTTGAAGCTGTCGGCTTCGGCTTTTCCATTACCAAAGCTTTCAATGTCAATATCAGATTCGAAGTCTTCCAGCATGGCTATCTGATTGTCCTGATATACAACACTGATATTGTTTTTGGGTAACCACTTGCCGGCGGACCATCTGTTTCTGAACACAGCCCTGTAATCGGCCTGATCAAAAAGCGCTGCCCTGAGAAACGCACCGATCATTACCTTTGCGGTTTTACGCTGTATTTCTCCATCTACCAGCGGGGTTTTGTTGAGCAGATAGCTATAGGGAGGCCCGGCATCGTTGGCTCCCCAAATGGTGTTGAACTGCCCATGGTTGGCCCCATGAATGAGAACGCCTGCTTTGAAAGTGCTGTTTGTCAATTCCGCCCTTCTGTATTGGCGAAGCCCGTAAAAGCTATCTTCATCGCTGTCCAGCGAGCCCTGAAGCGCCAGGAAATTCACGCCTTTCAGTTCCATGCGCCTCTCATAACGGTAATCGGTCTGAGCCAGGGCAATTACCCCTTTAATGCCGAAATGAAAGTCAAAAGCTTCCAGCGCATTGTCTGGAAAAGCGGGAAGCTCATTGAAGGCCGCTGCAATACTTACTGCCTCTCCTCCCCTGCTGTGACCAATCAGCGCTATTCTGTCCAGATCAACTTTTCCAAACAGCTCATGAGTTTTATCCTTATTCCATTGTTGCCACTGCTGCAAGTGCTTCAGCAGCAGCCAACCCCTGGCGGGCATTTCCTTGCCGCCAAAATCTCCATCAGGTGAGCCATTCAGAAAGTTTTCGTCAACGGACACCATGATGATGCCGTTTGAGGCCATCCACTCACCCAGGTAGGCATAACCGGGGTCGGAGTACTCCAGCATGGAGTGATTCCCATGTACGGTGAGTACGATAGGGAATGGCCCTGCCCCCTCCGGCATCCAAACGAGTCCGTTTACAGGAAGCTTTTTTGGCCCAAAACCCCAGTATTTTTCTCTGCCCTTATGTTTGTCGCCTTTCCAGGCTGGAATGATCCGGGAACCATCAACGGTAGGGGTAACAAACTTCGCCTCCTTAGCAAACTGTTTCCGTCTCTTGCTATCTCCCGACCCATAGCTAAAAGTCTTCACTCCAAAAGTGCCATTCAATGTAGGGTCGGCCAGGGTCAACTGGGTACCCTTCTTCGGTGGAGTGGTAGGCAGCGTTGCCTCCTCCGGACTCCCGACGTAAGTAAGCCAATAGAACCCGACGACGAGAATAAGCGAACCAACCGACCCCAGCATGAACGCAAGATTGAGAAAGGTCTTCGATGATTTCTTTTTAGAAAAAGTGCCCAGCAAAAAGGCTGACAAAGGCAACGCCGTTAGCCATACGCCCACCGCTCCCAACCAGTAGTATTGGGGTGGGAAACGAAAAAAGTTACTCCCGATGAGCCAACAAACCGTTATCGAAGATACAACCAATGCACCCACTGGTGCCTGCCGCTTGTTCACCCAACGATCCAAGTGAAAATACATGAGCCCGAGACCATATTGGGCAGCTATTCCGTAGATAATTCCGAGCACCAGGTTCACCTCCCGGGGATCATAGCTTCGGAAGTAGTAAGCCGCAGTTGCAGCAAAGGCAACATTCGAAATTGCCAAACCAAACAGCACTGATTTCTTTAAACGGTCTTTTCGCTTCTTACTCGTTAAGATTTTTTTCCATGGGTTCAAAAACCCCCAAACCTTAGGTTGATTTGATTTCAAACGTATGCAGTTAAATATGAAGTCATTTATTTAAAAGGATGGGTGCGTTTACTATGCTTTTTATTGAACTGTGTTCATTCTTCAGTCGAGAATATACTTAACTTAGTGCGCTTAAAACAAGCCATAAATGGAAGAAAGGAAATTCTTCGTCATTGATTTTGACAGCACCTTTACAAAAGTTGAAGCCCTGGACGTGTTATGTGAGGTATCTTTAGACGGAAGGCCGGAAAAAGAAGAAGTACTTCAAAAAATCAAGGACATCACAGATTTAGGGATGGAAGGCAGCATCGATTTCAGAGAATCACTGAAACGCAGGCTCGATCTTCTGCAAGCACATAAAAACCACTTGCCGCCACTTATCGAAAGGCTGAACAAACTCATTACCAAGTCGGTAAAGCGCAACAAAGACTTTTTTGAGACCTATAGCGACAATATTTTCATCATTAGTAATGGCTTCAAAGAGTTCATCGTCCCTATTGTAACTCCCCATGGAGTAAAGGCTGAAAACGTATTTGCCAATGAGTTCCGTTTTGACGACAAAGGAAACATCATTGGCTTCGACGAGAACAATATCTTATCGAAAAGTAACGGAAAGCCAGCCTTGATTAAGTCTCTGAACCTTGATGGCGAGGTATATGTTATCGGCGATGGATATACCGACTATGAAATAAAGGCGGCAGGCTTCGCCAAGAAATTCTATGCCTTCACCGAAAATGTATCCAGGAAAAAAGTAACTGATAAAGCAGACCATATAACACCATCCTTCGACGAATTTTTGTACATGAACAAGATGAACACCACCCTTTCTTACCCTAAGAATCGAATCAAAGTACTTTTGCTGGAGAACATCCACCCAAGGGCCATAGAAATACTAAAAGAAGAAGGCTATCAGGTAGAGGTTCACGCAGCCGGCCTCGATGAAGATGAGCTCATCGAGCGCATCAAAGACGTTTCTATTCTTGGTATCAGGTCAAAAACCCAGGTCACCAAAAAAGTACTGGAAAGTGCTCAACGGCTTATTTCCATCGGTGCCTTTTGCATTGGCACCAACCAGATCGACCTGGAAACGGCAGAAAAGAAAGGCGTGGCAGTATTCAATGCACCATTTAGTAATACACGTTCGGTAGTGGAGCTGGCCATTGGCGAAATGATTCTTTTGATCCGTAACCTGCCCGATAAAATTGCAAAAATGCATGACGGCGTATGGAACAAGTCGGCCAACAACAGCTTCGAAATCAGAGGCAAAAACCTGGGCATTATCGGTTACGGCAATATAGGCTCTCAGCTTTCTGTCTTAGCTGAATCGATGGGCATGAAGGTGCATTTCTTTGACGTGGAAGAAAAGCTGGCGCTGGGTAATGCCACCAAATGCAATACGCTGGACGAGCTGCTGGCTATTTCCGACGTTCTTAGTCTTCACGTGGATGGCAGAAAAACCAACAAAAACATCATTGGTGCTGCTGAGTTCAAGAAAATGAAAGATGGTGTGATCTTCATGAACCTGAGCCGTGGTCATATCGTTGACATCAAAGCGTTGAAAGATGCCATTGTATCAAAAAAAGTGAGTGGTTGTTCAGTGGATGTATTTCCGCATGAGCCCATCAGCAACAACGAAGAGTTTACCAGTGAGTTGAGAGGGTTACCTAACACCATCCTCACTCCGCATATTGGCGGCAGCACGCTGGAAGCTCAGGAAAACATCGCTACCTACGTGCCCAACAAAATGATTGAGTATGTGAACACTGGCTCCACCAGCGGCAGTGTCAACTTCCCTAATGTGACATTACCATTGCTCAAGGAGGCTCACAGGTTGTTGCATATTCATGAGAACATACCTGGCATTATGGCCAAAATCAACCAGGTGTTTGCCAAGCATGAAATCAACGTTGTTGGGCAGTATTTGAAAACCAATGAGTTGACGGGCTACGTCATCGCCGACATCAACAAGAAGTATGATAAAGAAGTGCTGACCGACCTTAAGGCGATTGAGGGGACGATCAGGTTCAGGGTGTTGTACTAAAAACAATAATGGAGCCCATGTTTGGCGAATTGGCTCCATTATTATTATCCAGGTCAGCTGCCTGGGGTTAAGGAATACTGTGTACGATACTATGTTCTGCACTATTCCGTTGCTTCATCCATCTACCTGTGGATACATTAATCTTCAACGGCATCCGGTCGGTTTGAAAGCATGATTCTAACCGCCCCTCAATCAAGTCGCCAATTGTTGCACAATCAGCGTCACATAGCGGTGGTGCTCTTCCTTTTCGGACTTACCTGTAGCATGAAAGCAAGCGAGCGGTATCCATATGCATGCATTTGAGTTTGCTTTTTGAATACCTTTACACCAATTTGAATGGCATCATTGTAGCATAATCCTGCAAAAACATTGGATGTGTTATTATGACTATTATTGTTTGAATATTGTGCACCAACAAACGCCCATTTGCCAATGTAGGCCGTTGCATTCAAATTCAATATTGCCGGAAGTTCACCCGGCAGGGCATAAAGTGCCGATGGCGTCAACTTCAGCCATTTATTTAGTGTGAAATTCTGCTGCAAAAACGCAACTACTTTTGTTCTGCCCTCTATAACAGACAAACTGTTTGAATCGTCTATTGTGTAATATGTAATCGGATCGTTGATAACACTTAATCCCACCCTGGCCCCTCTGACAAAAGAATAGCCCACCCCAAGGTCATAACCTAATGATTCGGCTCTTTCAACGCCGCTCAACACACTGCCTCCTGAAGAAAACAATTTATCCCAGTCAGCCCTCCAGGATTTGTAGAATAGGGAACCTCCCAAAGCCAATCCGTTTCCGCTTCTCATTTTCCAGCGGTAATTGTACATTAAAGCTTGCTTCATTTCAGTATGTACACCTATGGTTTCCCTATTGAACATTGCTCCAAATCCACTGTTAATTTTTTCAATACGCTGGTCATATGAAAATGTAACGCTTGAGGGTGCCCCATCAATACCACTGGTTGGGATATTTGAAATCAACGTGAAGGTAGGATCGATCCGTTCACCCGCCATCGCTGGATTAATCAACATCGGGGATGCAAAATAAAAATCTTTAAATGGGGGCGTTTGGGATGAAGCTGCGCTGAGGGAAAAAACAGTCCCTACAAATAGTAAAATTCTTTTCATTTTTGATGAAGACGAGGTGAGATAAAAGAAAAATCAGCCTTTCAAAAACACAAATTCACTCAAAAAACACCAAAAAAAAAAGTCAAGTATATAGTTAATAGCTGAATTCAAATTTTAGTAACCCATTAATCGAACTCAATTAAGATTAAAAAATCAACTTGCCCCCACTCCCATCGCCATCATGGCCCCGAGCAACGGAATAATAAGCACAAGACTCAGCTCGATTCGCAGAATCATTTTCATCTTTTTTGGAATATCAATCACTTCTTCTGGATCACCCTTCCTTTCTTTCAAAAAGTAAAAAGTGGGAATCAGGGAAATGGCTCCAACTACACCAAACAGAATGAGCTTGGCATAAATGATCCAGCCATTGCTATAGAACTCAGCAGCCTTGCCAACACCAAACCACAAGGTGAATCCGGCTCCCATTACCAGCAGAGCGCCAATACCGTACACGGCATCGACCATTGACAGCCTTTGTATGGCTTTGCGGGAAAGCTTATCTTCCAGGAGCAGGTGCTCCCCAACCAAGCTGCTGAATACAGCCAGAATACCCAGGTAGTGTAGGTACTTCACCAAAATGTAGGCAGTCATCTTACTATTATTTAGCCTCGATGGGAATGGTGAACTTTACTTTTTCAAATGCTACGTTGATATCTACCCCACCATCAGCCGGAGATAGTGTGATTGTATGTTGTTCCGTGACACTTCCATCTTTCACCACCGGCACCGTTGTGGTAAGAACATCTAGTTTATGATCAGCCTCAGAATAGCCCCAGTTTCCCAATTCGGTATTAAAAATTACCTCAAAGGTATCCGGTCCAGGAACTGCGTAAACCTTATACGTCCCCTTTTTAAGAGGCTTTCCATCAATACTTACGTCCCTATCAACTGTCACCTCTGTCGACTCATTGGCTCCCAGCCTCCAGTAAACCCCATAAGGTTGCAGCGCCCCCTCCTCCTCTGTTCCAAAAATTACCCGATCACGAACAGAGGGGCGGCTGTAAGTCAAAGAAACTTTTACTCCGGCATTAGTTAGTTCGGCACTGCCAGCAGGGCTTAGCGTCCTGTTACGGTTATTCATATAAAACAGGGCAGCCGCAAGCAGCACCACAACCACACCGGCACCAATTAGTATTTTCTTGCGCATAGTAAGACAGATTTAATTGAAACGCCAATTTATGGAATTTTGATTGATCTGGTTGGAAAAGGAGCTTTTACCTTGTGGTAAATCTTAGTTGCCAATCCTGCTTCGCCAGCTCTGGGTTCTCAACGGTTGTATCTTCATCAAAAAGGCGTTGGAGGTTGTTGCCGGCAAGGTCCTCAATGGTTGGGTCAACAACCAGCACGTAGGAACCTGCCAACCAGGGCTTAGCTGACTTAAAAGTCAGTCCGGCTTCTCCAGCTATGATTTCAAAAACGCCGTCAATTACTTGCCCGTTGGCACTTTCCCTCTTGATACCAAATTTCCCATCCAATGAGCCAAAGTCCATCGGCTCGCCGAATTGAACAGTAAGTGCATTGTTGCTGCCAGCAGATGGGGCCACCAGCTTCCATGTCTCAAGGTCGGGCTTCTCCCTGTCATCATCACCGGTGGAAAAAGGACGACTAAATCGTTGACCTAACTGATCTCCTTTTTGGCTACTAAAAACTCCTTCGATTACCAACGAATATCGCTTGCCGGGTTGTAGTGGAGTGCCATGCATTTGATTGGGTTGCAAATCCCGTTTGATTTTCCCCGGATCAAACCAAAGAGTCAGGATGGTATTATCAGCGTTCCACAAGGCTGGTTGTAACGGCAATATCGCACCAGGCAACCTCCGTCCATTTTCGTCTGCCACGTAAATGTGCTCATAGACGCCGTCTGCCCTCATAGGCTGATCAAATTTGACATACATCTTTAGCTGATTGGCGGGAACAATATTTGAGCTTGGATAAACGGCCAGTACCATGGGGGGCGGCTCGTTACTACCCTCAAAACGAAAATTGGCAAGCAACTTCTCCCCTTCCCGGATCACATACTCCTGCCCTTCAGCAAAGGGAATGGCCGCTCTGAAAATAGTCTTGTCTCCTTCGGTAAGAAAATGTCCAAAAATGGGTTTGGGGTTATTCTGGAGTCCAACTGAAAGTCTTTTTAGGTCGCCAGTGTAAGGAAACTGAATGGCTACTGCCTTTCCCTCCTCCAAAATGAACTCAGGAGAAAGTTGAGCAGTAGCCACAAAGCAACTTAAAACCAGCAGGGGTGTTAAGTAATATTTCTTCAAGTATGGGTGAATTTACAACCAGAAATCATTGCCAGTGATAAGGTTGAGATCGCCATTGGCTTCTCTTTTCAGCATCACAAAGTTCTTGTCTCCTAATTTATCCAGCTGCACAACATTTACCATAGGAAGAGCTATGAAATTCACACCACCGGTTTTGCCAGGCTCCTCTATCGGCTCTGTCAGGCTACCTTCGAATCCGGCAATGTCAGAAAATCTCACTTTCATTACCGAACGATTACTATTGGCCATCAAAAGAAAGCTTTCACCGCCTCTATCAATCACTACCATATCGAGAGGCGTATTGCCGGCACCAAATTCGGCTACAGTGCGGCCTTTGATGTGTTTGCCACCTTTCAGTTCATCCATCGGAAAAAGCACCAGCGGCGTACATGTGTAGCTAGCAACCAGATAGTCTTTGCCGTTAATCGTGCCTGTCGTAAAGGTTTTAACTGGTGCGTAAGTCTCAAAGCGGCCGTGTGCAGCGTGGTATATTTCCAGTGATGCATCGTCGTGGCTTTTCCCGAAAGGAAACGCCATGCTTCGAAAAGTGGAGCTGAACTCGGCATTGCTCAAGCCCGTCACCATCACTTTTCCATTCTTGAACTCAATGTCGGATACTGTCCACACCCGCTGAGCCCTGCCTCTGTCGTCCTTGTAGTCTTCAGCGTAGGCGTTTTCAATTCCTCTCGAAGAATAGGAAACTTTATCGAGAGGAACCCACTCAATTTTATCGCCAATGAGTTTCAAAAGCACTGGCGTTCCATCCTGGTTGTGAACAGCGAAATAGGGAACATTCGATAGTGGATTCACTACCATGTCCTGGATGGAAATCTTATCGGCAGTAGTCCCGAGCGCAGCCGCAATAGCCACGTCCACATTTTTCATTTCTATTTTGGCCGGAGCTTCCGTGGCCTTTGCATCTTTTGTGTCGAGAGCAACAATAGAAGCCGATTTAGAATCCCCGATAAATAGGATGCCTTCCGGCCCAAATGTCATCGCATTGATTGACTTGATGTTTGGATTGCCGTCTTTGAAATTGGCTTTCAGGGATTTCTCTTCCGCCGAGGCGATAAAGAAGAGCATCGAAAAGAAGACTGTAAGTAGTTTTTTCATAGCGTTGGAATTTAGTATACTTTGTTAACCATTTCATCACCAATAAGTTAAAAGTTAATTATAAGCGGTTACAATTGCCAGCATTGGGCCAAAGAAAGTCCTTTAACGGACATGAAACTTAGGCTACACGGCATAGATGATAAATCCTTGGTTAGTTAGAGCCGGTTATTTCAACCTGAGGAATCATTGGTTTTTACAATTGAAAGGAAGCGTGCAAACCAGTCTATCCCAAATTTGCTTCGTTCCCAATATTCCGGTTATCACAAAGGTTGATTTTATGTTTTGACTTCCACTTATTAAGTGAGATATTACACTGTTGCCGCCAACAAACAATACTGGTAGCGATTGAACACGTACTGCTACATACCTAACCCTACCTCAAATGAAAAGATTTGAAGCATTGGATATTTTTCGTGGGATGACGATCTGTCTGATGATCATTGTAAACACACCTGGCGATGGGGCCTCCACTTTTTCCCTGCTACTTCATGCCGACTGGCACGGTTTCACCCCGACCGATCTTGTCTTCCCGTCGTTTCTTTTTGCAGTGGGCAATGCCCTGGCTTTTGTGATGCCCAAATGGAAGGACTGGGAGTTTAAAGAGGTTTTTCTGAAGCTTTTGAAGCGATCCGCCGTCATCTTCCTTCTGGGCTTTATCATGTACTGGTTTCCTTTCTTCAGGCAGGATGCGTCCGGTGCATGGTCGTTTATACCGTTTTCAGACACAAGAATACTTGGTGTGCTGCAACGGATTGCCATTTGCTACTTCGCCGGTGCGTTGATGATCCATTTCTTTTCCACCAAAACGCTGTACTGGGTATCCGGAGGGCTGTTGCTCGGCTACTGGGCAATTATGTCGTGGTTTGGCGACCTCACCATGCTGGGCAATGCCGGGCAAACACTGGATCTCCTGATTTTAGGCGAAGGGCATATGTACCACGGAGAAGGTGTCGCTTTTGAGCCGGAAGGGATACTTAGTACGCTGCCTTCCATTGTCAACGTAATTGGTGGCTACCTCCTGGGGCTTTATCTCAAGGAGGGTGTCAACTACGAAAAACTGGCCAAGGTCATGCTATATGGTGCCTACATATTGTTGGTCGCCTATTTGTGGAACTTCATTTTCCCTTTCAACAAGAAGCTTTGGACAAGCTCTTTTGTGGTTCTTACTATTGGATTGGACTTCATCATCATTGGAATTATCATCTACCTGACCGAGTTTTCTGCTAAGCCATACAAATTCAGCTTTTTCCAGACCTTCGGAAAGAACCCTCTTTTCATCTATTTGCTTTCCGAATACCTGGCCATCACTATGTATGTTGTCAAAATAGGAGACAGAAGTCTTTTCCGTGTGGTTTATGAGAGTCTTTTCAGTTGGCTGCCTCCCTATATCAACTCGCTGGCCTTCGCTATTGTATTTATGATGATTTGCTGGGCAGCCGGCAAATGGCTTGAGAAAAGAAATATTTACATCAAGGTGTGAAAAAAGCAGAGGGATCCGGCGAAAGATCCCTCTTAGATGAACAAAACTGATGACTGGGCTAATTAACCACTGCCACCAGGTACTTTGAAGATTTCCAAAACTCTTCAGGGTTGGTTATTACCAGGGTAGAGAAGTCGCCGCTCTCGTCTTCTCTCACATTGTAAGAGTCACCAGGGTGGTTTGTCACGATGTCAACTTTTTTACCGGCAAGTAGTATTTCGTTTGTTGCTGTGATGTCGATGCGTTCAAATGAAGCATTGTTAAAATCAGCGTTCAGTTTTTCAACTTTGCCCAATCCTAATACTCCCCCCTCTTTTGTAACGACTTGCTCCTCCTTCAGTTTCTTATAGGTGCCTGTTGCTACATAGCCGGTGTTCAACTGCTCCTGCTGCGTGGCCAGCAAGTCACTTTGTTCGTTTATTGTGGTCTCATTTTCCAGTTTAACCCCATTAAGGGTGTCCACTTTCATCGAAAGTACTGCCACATTGTCTAAGAGCTCTTTATTGGAAGTATTCAATGCTGCCAGCGTAACTTTCAACTCGTTCACTTCCTCATCCTTTTCTTCTACCCGGGCCTGAAGATTGTTTACCAACTTGTTGAATTCTTTCATCTTAACAGACGAGCCCTGCAGGCTTTTCTGCAACTCAGCAATTCGGGCCTTGTTATCTGCCAGAAGTGCGTTAATTGCTTTTATGTCTGCTACAATTGCCTTCTCGGCTGAGGACGAATTTTCCACCTCGTTCGACGTGGCAAGCCCTATTTTCTCTTCACGCTCCTTTATCTCCGCCAGGTTACTTTCAATCTCATTGAACGTTACGAGGTAGCTATTGAGCGTTTCCTCCAGCCTGTCATTCTCACCCTTGAGCGTTACATTTTCAGTTGTCAAATTCTCCACCTTTTCCTTGTTGCAGCCAGCTAAAATCAGCGGCACGGCTACAAACAGAATCAACTTGTAATTTTTCATAGCTAATTGGTTTATGGTAAAAAACTTATCGACTCACTCGTTTCGAGCACAACACTTAAAATACGATAAATTATATAATTTATTGTATTTTGCTAAGTAAAATTAGGGTTTGTTACGGGTAGACAGACCGAAGAATGCCTGTAGTGCGTTTGAACAACGAAAAAGGGTTCTTCGGTACTAGAAACTAACTAAGTGGGTGGATTAACCAGGGTAGTCTCACCCACATACAACAAAGTAAAGGGCTATCTGCCAGCCGGAGTCTTTCTTCGAACTTCGTCCAATTGATTCACAGCTGTTTGTAATTCACGTTTCAGTTTTACCTGCTTTTCATTGGATCGTTGACGAAGCTCCTCAAGTTCATCAGATACCTGGGCCAGGTCTCTCTTGGCTCGGTTAGTAATGGAATGGCTGTTCTTGAATGAAACATACATGATGCCCAGCAAAACCAGCAGCCCCCCTACAATTCCCCAAACCACCACATTGTAGAAGGACTTATTGAGTGACATCCCGAGAAAACTAATCTCGCTATTAACTTCTTCGCTGGCCTGAAGTTGCTCATTGACTACGGCCAGACTATCGTTAGCGGCTTCCAGTGTTGAGTTGATATTAGCTATGGCAGTTTTAACATCCGCTATTTCTTTGCGATAGCTTACCAAACTATCTTCCACTTCTCCCCAAAAGCTGTTGAGCTGTTGGGTGGCGATCACTTTGTATTTTTCGTAAGTCTCCGCATCTTCCACCATTTTTTTGTACTTGGCCTGCAGCGTACCATTTTCATCACTTTGTTTGCCAAATGCCATCCCGGCATTAAGCCCGATCAAAAGGATAAGCACCCCACCCCTTCTGATCTCCGGTAAAATCATTCCTTTCATAGCTAATCATTTAAAATAAACACTGGTTACTAATTTTCCTTCTTTTTAAAAATGCTCTTTATTTTTGATAAAAAGCCCTTCTTTTTCTCCTCACCAAAGTCCCTTACTTCCTGTTCTTTTCTCGTAAGCAGTCCCTTAATGAATCCTTCCTTTTCTTTAAACGGATCACAATCAACTAAATGCAATAAGTCATCCGAAGGAGCAGCGAATCTCTCTCGGGTAATGCCATTATAATGACTGTCTTTATTGAGTTTTTCCAGGAAGAATGCAAATATAGGCAAAGCTGATGAAGCTCCCTGCCCTAATATAGTACTTTTAAAATAAATTTTAGGATTATTTGCACCAACCCAAGTGACTGTCACCAAATTTGGGAGCATTCCCACAAACCACCCGTCACGGTTCGACTGAGTAGTACCGGTTTTGCCTGCTATCGTATTGGAGAGGTTGTACCTGGAGTGAAGTCGTTTTCCAGTTCCGTCTTTTACCACTGCCTGCATCATGTCCAGCATGATCTTGCTTGTGTTTTCGCTCATGGCCGCTTGCTGCTCGTCGGCAACAAACTCTTCCAATACCTTCCCTTCGCCATCCTCCACTCTTAACAACATTTGAGGTGCGACGGATATCCCATGATTGAGGAAAGCAGCGTAAGCCCCTGCCAGCTCTATTGTCGAAATGTCTGCTGTGCCTAGCGCCAGTGAGGGCACTTCCGGCAATGCGCTCGAGATATTAAGGTTTCTGGCCAACTTTACTGCTGACGCAATTCCTGTTTCTTCCAACACTTTCACCGACACGGTATTGACGGAGTGCGTCAAAGCCCCTTTCATAGTATAGAAGTTATGGGTCTCCGCTTCGGCATTTTCGGGCGCCCAGTTCTCCATGTTTTCGTAAGTAATTTGCTTCGAAGAAAAGTAGTCGCATGGCTTCACTCCATTCTCGAGGGCGCTGGCAAAAACAAAGGGCTTGAATGTAGACCCCACTTGTCTTTTCGTGTTGACGTTTACGTGGTCATATTCAAAGTATTGATGGTTAATACCACCAACCCAGGCCCTCACAGCCCCGGTTTTCGGATCCATCGCCACGAAACCGGCCTGTAAAAATTTGAGGTAATGCTGCACACTGTCGTACACACTTGCCTTTACCTCTTTATTTCCAGCCCATTCAAAAAGCTCCATCGTTCTTTCCTTATGCAACGAGTCGGATATCTCCTTTTCTGTCAGTCCTTTTTTCAGGAGAGAAAGATAAATGGGCGTTTGCTTAACTGCATGCTCTATCAGCGACTTGTTCTCTAGCCATGGAGCGTTGTTTCCCCACTCCTTTTCGAAGGCGGTTTGCAGCGCTGCCATATGCTTCTGCATAGCAAGCTCTGCCGCTTGCTGCATGCCGGCATCCAGCGTGGTGTATATTTTCAGTCCATCGGTATACAAATTGTAGGGTGACCCATCGGCTTTGAAATTACTTTTGCACCATTCCAGCAATTGCATCCGTATCTGCTCTCTGAAATACGGCGCAGGGCCTTCATGCAGGGTCATTTTGGTATAGTCCAGCTGTATCGGCAAATCCTGGTAGGCATGAAGCTCCAGTTCGGTCAGGTAACCGTATTTATTCATCTGCGATAAGACTACATTCCTTCTGTTCAGTGATCTCTCTGGAAACACCCTTGGATTGTAAGCGTAGTTGCCTTTCAACATGCCAACCAGCACAGCGGCCTGGTCTATCGTTAAGTCATTCACCGACGCATTGTAGAACCGCCTCGAAGCACTTTCCACACCAAATACATGATCACCAAAGGGAACGGTGTTGAGGTATAGCGCTATGATCTCATTCTTGCTGTAGACTTCTTCCAGCTTTTCAGCGATAGCCATTTCTCTGAATTTGTTAACCGGAATGCTCAGAAGTCCGAAATCCTGCCGTGGGAAGAGGTTTTTGGCTAGCTGTTGGGTAATAGTACTGCCGCCACCTGCGCTGTTGTCCTGCAAAACGATCGTTTTGAAAAACACCCGCAAAAGACTCTTGTAGTCGATGCCATGATGCTCGAAAAAGCGGGCGTCCTCGGTAGCAATCAGCGCATTGACAACGTGAGTTGGAAGGTAGTCGTAATCCACCGAGGTTCTGTCGTACAAGTAGTATTTACCGAGAAGGTCGCCGTTGGAGAAATAGATTTCAGACGCCTGGTTGTTTCTTATGCTTTGAATTTCGACGGCATCCGGAATAGCTCCGAACAATCCCGCCTTCACTCCCCACCAGACAAAGAATGGAGATGCAAACAGTATAAATGACAAAGTGAGCAAGCCGTAAACCAGCTTCCTCGTTCGATTAGATCCCATAGCTAAATAAAATAGGTTAACAACGGAAGCCAGTTCCGAAGTTGATTCAATAAAAGGTTACCTTACAATCAGGCTGCTGAGACTTGAAGTCCTCAATTTCCCTTGCCGACACCTTCGTATTAAAGCAGGTAAGCGATTGCAAACCCTTTATGTCTACTAAACGGTCTAACCTCCCCACTTTCGTATTAGAAAAATCAATTTCTTTCAGTCTGCCAAACCTTTCAATGCCCTTAAGGTTCTTGAGTTGGGTGCCAGCGCAGTTGAGCGACTCCAGCTCCCTGAAATATTCAATTTCCCGCAGGTCGGCAACAGCGGTATTACTCACGTCCAGTTTTGTCAGATGAATGAGGCCCTGGATGGGCAGAAGATTTGAGACTGGGTTCTTGGAGATATTGAGGACTTCAAGGTTGTCGAGTCGTGATAGCTCTGTGAGCGATGAAAGGCCAATACCGCTTAGGTTGAGTGTCTTAATATCCAGAAAGGCATACAAAGGCGCAAGCGATTTAACAGACGAACCTGCGGCGTCAATACTGGTTTGCGCAATCAATCGGTGCAACTCTACGCTTGTCGGGCCTGGGCTCAACTTTTGATTTTGGCGGAACACCGTTTGCCAATCTGCTGACAAGGCCTCCCACCAGGCCATTACTTCTTTTGTTTGAAAAATCACCACCGCATCAGGGTGTGTACGTATGAAGTTGACCACCGAACCCCTGGAAACAAAGGTGTCGTCCAGATTTAGGTATTGAAGACGTGGCAAACCCTGTAGTACTTCTAGGTCGTACACCTTTGTGTTAGTCAGCTCAATCCTTTCAAGTGTGACTATGCCTTTTAACCCAGCAATATTTTCTATCGGCGTATCATTGGCCTTCAGCACTTTGATATCCCCCAGCCTCGACAATGAAATAAGCTCATCAATCGGGTTCTTGCTGATGTCTAAGTAATTAAGCTTTTTGAATCGTTCCAGTGGCAACAGATTAGAAAGCATCTTGTTCACAAGGACGAGTGAATCCATATTGACCAGCTTTACCAGCTGCTCCTTGGTAGGTTTTTGTCCCTTTGGTACCTGCATGAGCGACATCAATGCCAGGCGCCACTCGCCGGTTAGCCCTGTCCACCAGGCATCCAACTGGCGGCTGTTCATCACCACCAGCGTCCTTTTCTTTTTACTCATGAAATCGTCGGCCTGCTTGTCTGAGACAGAGGTATTGTCGCAATAGACTTTTTCCAGAGAGGCTATTCCCAGCAGGGCGTCCAATGACGAAACCGGGCAGTCGTTGACCATCAGGTCTTTTAGTCCACTCAACCCGGAAAGTGGCGAGAGGTCTGAGACAAAAGTGCTGTTGGCTTGAAGCACATTAAGCTTGCTGAGGTTTTCCAATCCTTCCAAAGAGGTAATGGCAGTGGACGAAATATTCAGTTCCTCCAGCTTGCTGAGTTTGATGAGTGACGCTGTGGTAGAGAGGCTTGTTTGGGAAACATCGAGCCAACGAAGTTCAGTCAGTAAGCCAATGGCGCTAAAGTCAGATGCTGGAATCCCTTTCAGCAGCAAAACACGCAGCTCCGACAGACCGGCCAGTTCACTTAAGTCATATACTGGCGTTAGAGAAGCATCCAGCATGTTTAGTTTTTCTGAGTACTTCAAAAAGGTGATGTCCACCACCTTCGTGTTCGAAATGTCAAGGTGCTGAAGATTCGACAAGCTCCTCACAGGACTAAGGTCTGTGATCCGGGTGTTGCTCATTTTCAGGTACACCAGGTCAGGCAGCATTTCCAGTGGGTTGATATCTGCCAGGTATCGGTTGTCTGAAATATCGATACTGTCAATTCTTGCAATCGTCTCCAACTGGGCATTGCTGACGCTGTCGGCAGGTATGATGCCTGCTGTTTGCTGCAACAGCGCCATCCACTCAAATGAAAGCGTGTTCCACCAGGCTCTCAGCGCCTTTTCACGGCTTATCTTCGTGGTGTAGATACTGGCTATTTTCAAGTCATCTTTCTCAGCGTCCAGATTGATCTCAATAAACCTCTTTCGGGTGTTGGAAACCGCATCGCCTTCTATCCCTGCGCCCTTTATTAATCGATTAGTTTCTACCTTGAAATACCATTGACCGTTGTCTCTTTTGAGCGGCTCTACTTTCAGTATTTCAAATTCAAGGGAAACGTGCTTGAAAAAAAAATCAACATCCTTGAAGTAGGCCTGCACGTCTTTGTTGATGACTACCTGCCTGTCTGTGAGCAGATCATCTTCAATTTGTACTTTTCCGTCTCTGAATACCTTCAGGTAACTTTCAGAAATAATTACCTCCTTGTCTCTGGCGGAAGTTTTCTGATCGCCGACAGTGTTGAGCATAAACTGTAGAAAAGACACCAGGTCCTTGCTCTTTTGCTCGTAGATTTTGAGGTCGTCTTCGTTAAGGTTGACTGCTTGAGAAAAAACTCCGGTAATAGAGAAAGCCCCAGCTAATAAAAATGCAATGGCATACCGAAGGCTAGTTCTTCCCATACAAATAGTTCTTGATCGCTTTTTTATTCTCCTCGGAGGTTTTTACAATATTAGAAATCAGCCAGCCTGAGTTGTAACCTGACCGATTGAATTGAGACACCTCAAAATACCAGTTGTTGAGCTGAAAGAAATGAAACTTCACCTCTCTGACTGTTTTGAACTTCAAATTTCCTCTTTTCATCTCGTAAAGAAAAAGCGTGAGATAGCTCGGTGCAAATTCATCTGGTGTATACGACTCTGGATTTTCACTTTCCTGGAAAGCCTTGCGCAGGTTCATGAAATCCAGCTCATGGCTCATTGGGTGTAGAAACTTCTTGGAGGCCGTGGTATCTTTGTTAAAGTACTTTTTGAAGGGCTCAAAGTAAACTTCTTCTATAACCCATTCGTAACCCAGGCGCTGAGGTTGGAGCTTCATAAACAGCGTGACCGGCTGTTCTTTCCCCTGATAGGTAAAGAGGGCATTCACCTCAGCCATCCAATTGCCTGAGTGAAAATCGAGAAACTTCTGGCCCGCTTTGTCTGTCATTTCCTGCGCAAACTCCTTTTTCAGAGAGGCAGGAATCATGGTGTTCTGGTTATCGAAAAGAATCCCAATGTACCTCCTTCGGATGGCCGGGTCATGGAAGTTTTTGTTGCCTTCGTAGTACCGCTCCCCTTTCTCGTCTTCCTCGCCATTAAAGCGGCGGAAAAACTGATTCACCAGCTTCGTAGAGGCATACAGCTTACTTTCGTCCCCCATTTCGTCAATCACCTGAGCGCTGACCTGCCCGGCCGACAAAATGGAGAACGAAAGAAGAAGCGCATAAAACAGCCGCTTCATCCTTATCATGCAGAAGTTTCGGTTACCCGGATATCGCCAAGCATCACATCCCAAAACTCAATGGTGCGACCGGATATTTGGGTTTTCTTTCTTTCTACGTAAATGGTGATGTCCTTTTTGGTGGTATCCTTGTAGGTCATCCCATCGTCCGAAGTACCCTCAAAGCGCTGGTAGATCGTGATTACACCCACATATCGACCGTCAGGCTGTCGCTCCAGGTCACTGATATAGTGAATATCGTACCATTTAATGGACACCTTGTCGTAGTTGAGTGCCATCAAGCGTTCGAAGTACTTTCTAACTTTGTAGTAATTGATGTCGGTGGAGCTAAGCGAAGACACGCCCATTTCGCTGTCAGGAGCAAATAGCTCTTCAGCCCTGTCCATTACCCTTACGGCCTCTGAATAGGCTGTTTTTTTGTCACCAATAATGCTGATGTACTTGCTCAGGTCTTTCACCTTTTCAAGTGCCAGTGAATCAATCGCCTGCTTTCTGCGGGGGCTGATGTCGGCGGTTTGGGCCATGGCTGTGCCCATCATCGCAACAAGCATTACTGAGAACGTATATTTGAATATCTTATGCATGGTTATTTCTTTTTTGGATGGTTATCGTACCTCTACCTTTTTATCAACTCAAGTTCTGTAATCTTTCCTGAGGCATTGGTTTTCATGTCCCGGATATTGTTCAGGTTCTTCTTTTGGTCTTTCAAATAGTTGAGGTACTTCTCCGCTGTGGTAGGCTCATCATAATCGACCTCTCCTGAAGGCGACTCATAAATGACAATAAAAACAGGGACGCCGGGAGATGCAAACAGCATCAGCGCTTCGTTGATGCTGCTATTGGCTGAAGTGACCGTTGGCGCAGAAGAAATAGCGGCGAAGTATCCAGACAATTTAGATGACAGCGTAGCCGGAGGGGCAGTCTTTGCCTTGTTGGCATCGTTTTCCATTTCTTTGTTCGCATTGTCATAAGAAATATCCTTTTCCACCTTTTCCATAGGCTCTTTATTGGATACTTCCCTCATTTTCTTCTTGCTTTTGCAGGAAGAGGCTCCCAATACAATTAATAACACAAGTAGGCCATTTAGGGTACCTGTTTTCATCCACCTGTTTACGTGTTGTAACATGATTTGTCAGTTGTTTAATTTTGCTCAAAAGTTACGGCATAACAACAAGTCATACCAATTGATTTTCATTTTCTATTAAGAGGTTTAATGAAATCATCATACACAAAATGTTTGCCATGATTTCACATAAACGCCTTCTGAGAAAAGAATATTTTTCGAAGAAACCTTAAAGGTTATTTGCTTGTGGCTGGTGCATTGGCGTTGACTTCGTCACGGGCCTTTTCAAGCTTTGTAATGGAGGTGTTCACCTCAGTCAAATGCTTGCTGCTGAACGACCTGCCCTGCTCCTCTTTTCCGCCAGAAGCATAGGCTTTCATCATTTTCTCAAGGTCGGTCAGGTACCTGAGCGATTCATTGATGTAATAGAGATCAAATTTGTCCGTTCCTGCCTGCTTTTCGATAAACTGATAGTCACGATCGGCATCACTGTCCAGGGCCCTGGGTAGTTTCATCCCCGACTTGGTCGACACAATACTTAGGTCGAACAGCACATCGCCCATAAGGGAGGCCACGTCGTTGGCTGCCAGATAAGTGGTTCTCAACTTGGAATCCTTTCCGGCGAATACTGAGGCATTTTTTATAAACTGGGTTTTGTTCTGCACTTCAACCAGGTAGTTGGCCATTTCTTCTTTGGTACCTGTAAACTTGTCCTCGTTGTAAGTAATGGCGCCATAGTAGCTGTTGCTTTTGCAGCTGGCGAAAAGAATGATAATTAATCCAAAAACTAATTTGGTAGAATTCATGATTTGCTGGTTTAATTGATGGTTGAACTTGTTGCACTACACAATCTTAGGTAATTGTGAAAACTACAAAAAGTTATAATTTTTAGTGTATTAATACAATTATTAACGACTGCGGCAGCAAATTGTTGCGCCAAGAGGGTATTGATTCCAATACTATCGTCCCGCTGGTTCAAACATTGGCTGCACAGAATTGCCGAAAACCCGTCTGCTGTTAGTGTATAAGTCCTTATATTTCGACATTCAACAATTTGACTTATGACCCGATCCTCCTTTCTCAAAATCTCAGTCTTCTTCGTCATCATTTTGGCTGCCTGCGAAACCAAACCAGTTGTGCCGCCGATGCCTGTTTTCCCTGTGCCCAGTGAAGAGCAACTCAAGTGGCATGAACTGGAGCAATATGCCTTTATTCACTTTACAACGAATACTTTTACTGACAAGGAATGGGGATTCGGCGATGAGCCGGAAAGCATATTTAACCCAACAGGGCTGGATGTTAGCCAATGGGTAAAAGTAATCAAAGATGCGGGGCTAAAGGCAGTTATTTTAACTGCCAAGCATCATGACGGCTTTTGTCTTTGGCCCAGTATCTATACTGAACATTCCATCAAAAATAGTCCTTATAAAAATGGTAATGGGGATTTAGTGAAAGAACTTTCAGAAGCATGCAGAAAGGAAGGGCTGCTATTTGGCATCTATCTCTCTCCGTGGGACAGAAATCATGCTGAATATGGACGACCAGAGTATGTTACTTACTACAGGAATCAACTGCAAGAAATCTTCACCAACTACGGGCCCATCTTCGAAATGTGGTTTGATGGAGCCAATGGCGGCGATGGATACTACGGTGGAGCCAACGAAAAGCGCCGGATTGATGGAAAGACCTACTACGACTGGCCAACTACGATTGAAATGGTTAGAAAGATGGAACCTAAAGTCCTGTTCTTTAGCGATGCGGGGCCGAGCATCCGGTGGGTGGGGAACGAAAGAGGGCTCGCAGGAGAAACCAACTGGAACACCATCAGCAACGATACTTTATACGCTGGGCAAGCTGGCATTACCGACTTGTTGAATACGGGCCACGCTGAAGGGCAACAATGGATTCCAGCCGAAGTAGACGTTAGCATCCGGCCAGGCTGGTTTTACCATGCCAAAGAGGACAGTCTGGTGAAAACACCTGAAAGGTTGTTTGAGATATACATGACGTCGGTGGGTAGAGGCTCCAATTTATTGCTCAATATCCCACCTGATCGCCGGGGACTGGTTCATGAAAATGATGTGGCTGCCCTGCAAGGCTGGAAGAAACTCCTCGACGAGGCCTTTAGCACCAATCTGGCATTGAATGCAAAAGCAACAGCGTCAACGGTGAGAGGAGAAGCAGAGGCTTATGGTGCTGCCAACCTGACCGACGGAAGAACCGACACCTACTGGGCAACAGATGATGAAGTGACTACAGGCAGTGTGGAGATCGCTTTGCCTGCATCGACGACCGTTAGTTATGTGACTTTGAAAGAATTCATCAAGCTGGGACAAAGAGTAAAAGCATTTACTGTGGAAGCCAAAGTGGATGGTGCCTGGAAACAAGTTGCCATGGGTACCACTATCGGCTACAAGAGGATATTGAAGCTGGATGCGCCTGTAGAGACTGAGGCTATTCGGGTGAATATTGCGGAGAGCAAGGCTTGCCCGGTGCTGGCTGAGGTGGAGGTATATTGACCTCACCCCAAGTCACGGAGTGACTTTCCCCCTCTCCTGGCAGGAGAGGGGAAGAAATCTTTCGGATTTCTAGGGGTGAGGTAAATACCCCATCTCCCTCAAATGCTTCACCCAAATTTCATAGCCCTGGCGGTTGAGGTGCAGCCCGTCTTTTGTGAGATTGGCATCCAGCCGCTGGCGGTCGTCAAGGAACAGCGGAAACAGGTTCACGAAGGTCACTTTGGTGTCGAGCGCCACTCTATACAATAACTGATTGGTCATCAACACATGGTACTGCTTGTCGTAGTGCTGAGGAAACCTTGGGTACTCAGGATTGACTGGTAAAATGCTTTGAATATAAATCTCTGTGGCAGGGGTTTCAGCTTTTAGCCTCGTAACTATCTTCCTGACATTGTTGGCGATCACTGCATCTGGGATGTCGTTGCCGATATCATTGACGCCAATCAGCAGAAACAGCTTCGACGGCTTGCGCTGAATGATCTCGTCAAGCCTGTTGAGGATGCCATAGCTGAAGTCGCCGCCGATACCCCGGTTAACGACCGTTGGATCACCAAGCAGTTCGGCCCAGGGCCCGCCCTCTGTGATGCTGTTGCCCAGAAAGAGTATTTTGCCTGTGCTCATGGGTTCTTTTGCAAACTTCTCCAGCCTCCGCTTGTGATGCTCCATGATGAATGGAATGGTGTCAAACACATTCTGGTGGGTGACATTTTGTTGGGCTTTGGCAGGCAAGTAGTAGGCAAATAGAGAAAAAAGTAGGATAGACTGGAGCAGGTATTTTTTCATTGAGTTGTTTTAGAAGAGTATTCGCAAAAGTTGAAGCTAAAAGTAACTAGCACGACTTCAAAAGTAAAGGGTAACCTGTCGTGCCACCAGCCAGGGCTGTGGGCACGACGGAAAACCTTAGCTGGTAGCAAGACATAACATTGACTACCTTAGTCAGAAAGTACTGGGAGCAAAAAAGGCACAATACTTGCTTCATTATTTCAAAACCCTGCGCCATGAAGACTTATACTACCCTCCTATTGCTGCTGGTTGGCTCAACTGCCTTTGGTCAGCGCCTTGTACCCATCAATTTTTCCAAAGCTTACCAGGATCCATACTATATGGTGCTGGAAGCCGACAGCATCACAGCGGTGCTTGAGCATGTGGAAACCGAAAATAGGTTGGTCATCTTTGATCTGGAAATAGTCAACAAGAGTGGCCTGCCGCTCAAAGTTGATCCTAAGCTGTTTCATTATTACGCTGGGAGCAGCCCTTTTCCTGAGCTTACCGGTGAGGCCGACAATGTCCATCAGGTATCATTCCCCTACAGCCAGGTGCCTGGCTATCTGAGAAAATCGCTGACCAAGAACGTGGTGGAAGACCATTATGAAACACAAATCAAGCAGCAGCAAACATTGGCCATTATTTTCGGTGTACTCTCGGTAGGCATGATGGTGGCTGATGTTGCCAGCGACGTACGAGATTCAAAGAAAGAGTTTTATACCCAAAAAGACTGGAACAAGTCTCAAACCAGGGACGTGCTAACAGCCACCACCCTGATGACAACAGATGCGGTCATCCGCTCCTCGCAAGAAAGAAACTACTATACAAGAGAAGACCTCCATTACCTCGATCAGGAAATCATGCAGCCGATGGACTTACCCGACACTTCAGCCCTTAGAGGGAAGGTCTACTTCCCGAAAAATGGTTATTACAGGTATTACCGTGTGGTGGTGCCAGTGGAGGGGTATAATTTTGTGTTTGATTTCAGGAAAGCGAGGGTGAGTGATTATTGAGGAAAATGCTCCCTAATGCTATCACAAGTGGGCTAACAATACAATTTTCTTTGGATCTCTCTTTGACCGCACATTGACTTCCAAACCAGACTACTGTTACGTCGTGAAACACGACCCATGGCAGCAGACGCTTGAATTAGCAGCGACATCACGACACTTTCCCTCCCACCTTTTCCAACAATGCCCTGGTTAGCTTAATGCCCTCCTCTTCCGTCGGGTAGTTGCCTTCTACGCCAAACATCTTCATGGCGGCGCCCTCGGCTTCTATGCCCATAAACCCTTTGAAACCGGAGTCTTTGATGATGGTGAGCATTTTAACGAAGTCTGTTTCTGTATCGTTGCCCTTTGCATCAAATCCATGGGTTTTGGCGCTTACCCCTTTGGCATAGGGCATCATCGCTTTCACACTTTCGTATTTGTCGTAAGTGGCAATGACTTTGGCGCTTTTGAACGCCTCTATAGTCATCTCTTCCATGCGCTCCCTGCGAACGAAGTTACCGAAGTCAGGCAGTAGCCCTGCATAAGGGTTGTTTACCTGCTTCATTACCTCCACCAGCCATTTGGCATCGGTCGAGGGACCAAAATGGTTTTCGATGATGACATTGATGCCCGCCTGCTGGCCGAATTCGACCAAACTGCCGTAGCCATCCACACCCGCTTTGGCAATTTCCTCATCGGTGCCTGGCCCGTCCAGGTTGACCCTGATCGCATGGCAGCCAAGCTCTTTGGCAGCTTCCACCCATTTGTAATGATTTTCAACGGCCTGCTTCCGGGTAGCGGCATCAGGATGGCCTAGTTCACCTTCCGAATCTACCATGATGAGCACATTGCGCACGCCAAGGTCGTCGGTGCGGGCTTTTAATTCTTTCACATACTCCTTGTCTCCACCCTTCCCGTTCCAAAAAGTAGACACATATTCGATATTGGAGATGCCGTAGGTGTTTTTAGCCAGCGCCGGAAACTCGATATTGGTCAGCTTCTGGCTAAAGAAAGAGCCCGCCAGGGAGAACTGCGCCAGGGAGATATCGAAGAACAGCTTTTTAGCTGGTGCCTCTGCGAAAAGGTCGAATGGCAAGGTGGCAGCGAGGCCCAAACCGGCAGCCCCTGCTCCGGTCTTTTTAAGAAAATCTCTTCGGGTGTTCATAGTATATAAGAGGAATTAATAGCGTTTAATTAATCAGCGTTCCTTTTCCGGGAACACCGATCATAACGGGCCTCCAGTCGGAGTCAATCTAAGCTAGACAATGAGCTACGGATGTCAAAACGTTTGCGTGTCTTTTTAACACAATGACAATGACGGCTCACTATTTCAGCTTACCTGCTTTCATTTCTTCAATAGCATGGTTAGCTGCCCTTGCCGCCAGCGCCATGAAAGTGAGCGATGGATTTTGAGAACCTGTGGATGTCATGGCCGCCCCATCTGTTACGTACACATTTCTGGCTAAGTGTAGCTGATTATGCTTGTTCAACAAAGAAGTCTTAGGGTCATAACCCATACGCACACCACCCATCTCATGAATATCTAATCCGGGGGCTTGTTTGGTATCGTAGGCATTGATGTTGACGCATCCTGCTGCTTCGAGCATTTTTTTGCCTTGCTCAAGAAAGTCCTGCAGCATTTTTTCGTCGTTCTCATCGTAATCGATCGAAGTGACCAGCTGAGGTATGCCCCAGGCATCCTTATCAGTGTCGCTCAGCCTTACATGATTGTCGTACTTGGGAATCGTCTCGCCCTGCAGCATCATAAAAACATTCCATAGACCGGGCTTTTGTAGCTTTTCCTTCAGCTCAGCCCCGACAGTCGCTTCTCCTCTGTTCCAACCCAATCGCCCGGCGCTGAAGGCGGTGACATAGCGTCCTTTGAAGGCCGGAAACCTTTCGAGCGTGTTTCGGAACGACGGCATGAAAATGCTGGTTGGTCGGCGGCCATAATAGTAACCATCTTCAAAGCCGTCGTATTGCGCTGAAATATTGCCCCTGTAGTTGTGAAAAGCGACATACCTTCCCAATAGTCCATTGTCATTGCCAAGGCCGTTGGGAAAGCGGTTCGACTTCGAATTGAGCAAAATAAGGTTTGAATTGAGGCAGGCCGCATTGACAAAAATCACTTTTGCAAAATATTCCGTCACCTCCCTGGTGTTGGCATCAATCACTCTCACGCCAGTTACCTTGCCTAGTTTGTCGTCGTAAATGATGGACTCCACCACAGCGTGTGTTCGCATGGTGAGATTGCCAGTTTTGGCTGCCCAAGGCAAGGTGGCTGAATTGGAACTGAAATAGCCGCCGAACGGGCAGCCACGGTAACAAAGGTGCCTTGCCTGACACTGGCCTCTGCCCTGCTCCTTGTGTACTTCCTGAGGATCGGTCAAATGTGCACACCTGCCCATTATTACCGGTCTGTCGGGATACTTTTCCGTGACCTTCTTCTTTATCTCCTCTTCTACACAGTTAAATTCAAAAGCAGGCTGCACTTCACTGTCGGGAAAATGAGGAATCCCATCCCTGTTGCCGCTAATGCCCGTAAACTTCTCGACGTGAGAATACCATGGAGCCAGGTCATTGTATCGAATAGGCCAATCAACTGCAAAACCTTCTTTTACTGGCCCCTCAAATTCGAAATCACTCCATCGCTGCACTTGCCTGGCCCATATTAAAGATTTACCGCCCTCCTGATAGCCCCGAATCCAATCGAACGGTTTTTCCTGCACATAGGGGTGTTCTTCATCCTTGACAAAAAATTGCTTTGTGGCATCTTCATAGGCATAGCACCTATTAACCACAGGATTTTTCTCCTCGTCTTCCACCGGGAGTCTACCCCGGTAATCGAAGTCCCATGGGTCTTTCATCGCCGTCGGATAGTCTTCAATGTGCTTGACTGGTCGGCCTCTTTCCAGCACCAGGGTCTTGGCTCCTTTCTCGCATAGTTCTTTGGCGGCCCATCCTCCGCTGATGCCCGAACCGATCACAATAGCATCAAATACATTTTGTTTCCTGCTCATGGTAACAATTTATTAAATATTCAGAGACCAGATGGGCCATTTCGGCAACGGCAAACACTGCCGCTAATTCCTATCTGATCAGCTTTTTTTCGCCAATCTCAAAAACATGATACCGGTTCTTCAGCTCATCATCGATCCATATTTTTACTTCCTCGGGATAGCCCTTCGCCCAGAAACGATTGCTCTCATTCACTTTTACTGTGCTATGGTGCTGGGGAAAGATATAATCGGGCTGCAGCGTATTGATGAGAATGGTGGAGCGATCAATATACATATTGTGCTCTGTTGGCGAAAAGAAAAGGACGTCAATGTCATTGGCAAACAAATGGTCTTCCAGGAGGTAGCTATCGCCAGGCTGCAAAAACCTTTTCCCATTGATATTGAGTACATACCCACAGTCCTGCAGGTTGGCTTCATAATAGATGGCAAAATTTGCATTGCCATGAAGAGCCCGGATAGGTTCAACCTTTATTCCTTTTACTTCAAAAGGTTCCCTCGGCTTGGCTATAACTATCCGCTGGTCAGGAATACCCAGTTTTTTGGCGACGGCCAGACAGCTTTCAGGCATCACAAAAATACAAGTCGATTTCTCCAGGAGTATCTTTGACGTATACTCGTTAAAATGATCCCCATGGGCATGGGAGACGAAAGAGATATCAATTACCGATGCGATCTCCTCCGGTGTAATAGGTGCAGGAGTCATGCGGCTTCCATTTTCCAACCAAAGATCGGTAGTCACGACGAGGTTCCCCGATTTAATGATCCAGCTATTGTGCCCCGCCCACCAAACGGCCGTCCCATCGCTATGAGAACGAATCTCATCAATCATTCTGCTATTTTGAGCAAATCCAAATGACGCAGGTAAGAGGCATGCCAAGAATAATAAGATGCGTTTTTTCATAGGCTGGTGGTGGTGTTTGACCAAAATAATCATATCAATTGAAATAAGCGCCGAAATATGGAGGAACGGGAATAGCTGTTTATCAAAAGTCGGTTCTGTTATTTCAGATTTCTATTTATCTTCCATTTTGTACCTAGCCCATGACTAACACCCATTGCTTTATCGGCAACTACATATTTGGTGAGCCCCGTCTGATTTTCGTCAGCCTCTTGCTATTGGCCTGGGTAATGTGCTCCTGTAGCAGTGCGGATCTGAAAAGAGAGACCTGGCAGGTGTACAAGGGAGATGCCGCCAGCAGCAGCTATTCCAGTCTCACTCAAATCACCAAAGACAACGTAAGTCGGCTGGAAGTAAGTTGGATTTTTGAACCCACCGACGCTCCCGAAGGTGCCAGAGCGGTCAAATACGAGTGTAATCCAATCGTTGTCGGCCCTGTGATGTACCTCACGTCTGCCAGACATGTGGTGTATGCGCTTGAAGCGGCTTCGGGCAAAGTCATCTGGTCATTCGATCCATTTGATGGAAAAGGGGGCGCTATTAAAAGAGGGGTGTCCTACTGGGAAGGTAATGGTGAAAAGCGAATTCTGTTCACCGCCAGGAATCATCTCTTTGCTTTGAACGCCACTAATGGAGAACAGATACTGGGATTTGGTGAGCAAGGAAAAGTCAACCTGAATATCGAAAACTTCTCGGGCGAAGAAGCCTGGGTGGTGCCCACTTCACCCGGCATCATTTACAACGATCTGATTATCCTTGGCTCGGAGGTTTCAGAGTCGTACGGAGCAGCCCCTGGCTATATCAGGGCTTACAATGTGCTGACAGGCAAGCTAGAGTGGACTTTCCACACCATTCCCCAACCCGGAGAGGTCGGCTATGATACCTGGCCTGCGGATGCATGGAAAAAGGTGGGCGGTGCCAACAACTGGGGAGGCATGAGCCTCGATGAAAAGCGGAGTATAGTGTATATACCACTAGGCTCTCCTACTTACGATTATTACGGGTCGGATCGGAAGGGCATGAACTTGTTTGGCAACAGCCTGGTGGCATTAGAAGCTGCGACTGGCAAGCTCGTATGGTACTTTCAAACTACCCACCACGACCTGTGGGACTACGACCTACCTGCCCCTCCTAACCTGATCACCGTAACAAAAAACGGCAAGCAAATTGACGCAGTTGCTCAAACAACAAAAACCGGGCTTCTATTTGTTCTTGACAGGGAAACCGGCGAGCCTATTTTTCCTGTAGAAGAACGGCTTGTGCCCGCCAGCAATATTCCCGGAGAGGAAGCCTGGCCCACGCAGCCATTCCCTACCAAGCCTTTGCCTTATTCAAAACAATATATTTCCGAAAGTGATTTATTGGACTTTACCCCTGATGCAAAAAAAGAAGTGCTTGACGCCTTCAAGCGATTCAGGTATGAGGGTATTTATACGCCTCCTGATACCAGTGGCACACTACTAACGCCAGGCAGTCGTGGCGGTTCGGAATGGGGCGGTGCTGCCTGGGACCAGGAAACAGGCCTGCTCTACCTCAATGCCAATGAGTCACCGGAAATTGCCAAAGTAAGCCGGGGAGTGGCGTGGAAAAGCCCGAGAGACCAAAGTATGTACAATGTGGGGCGGTCGTTTTATACCACTTACTGCGCCTCTTGTCACGGTACTAACAAACAGGCAACCGATCCCTCTATTCCATCCCTTGTAGACGTGGGGAAGCGGCTAAGCAAAGAGGAGATACTTAACAGAGTAAAAAATGGCAAAGGGAAAATGCCTGCCTTTGGTCAGGTGGCGGCTGGAAATGAAGACGAGATCATCTCCTATTTACTAGAAATTAATAAAGACAAGATTGCCGAAAAGCCAACGGAAGAATCGGATACGGGCATGGTGTATCTTAATCTCACAGCCTATGGTTATTTCAGAGACAATAAAGGACGACCAGCCATCAAGCCACCCTGGGGCACATTGAACGCCATCAACCTGAATACAGGAGAGTATTCCTGGCGGGTGCCGCTGGGCAATATTCCCGAACTTCAGCAGCCTGGCGATCCTCCCACAGGTATTGAAAATTACGGTGGCCCGGTGGTAACGGCCGGAGGACTGGTGTTTATCGCCGCTACGGGCGATCAGAAGATCAGGGCATTTGACAAAGAGACAGGTGATGAGGTATGGACGGCAGACTTGCCCGGCAACGGGTACGCCAGTCCGGCGGTATACGAAGCAAATGGCAAGCAGCATCTAGCAATTGCCGTCACCGGTAACAGAGAGAAGCCGGGCGGTTGGATGGTGGTCTTTTCCCTGCCCTGATCGAAGCCAAAGCCGTCAATATTTTTGAAACACCACCGACAAACACCGGTAAGACGCTGTTCCTACTATTTGGTTTTCTATTCACCCTTTATCGTTGTAACTTCTTTGCCATGAAAACCATCGTCCTGATTACACTCCTCACCTCTTTCCTTTTTATTAATTGGCAACCTGCCTCGGTAGCTGACAAAACCATGGCAGACGAGTTTATCGTTGAACCCTCTACCCTGTTGTGCGCTGGCTTCGAATGGAAAATATTTGGCGACGAAAACAGGAACGCCACTGTTTCGGTCGACTACCGAAAAAAAGGAGACACGCAATGGAAACAAGGCCATCCACTACTGAGAATTGGCGATGAAAAGGTGTATGGTCACGATCAACGATGGGTTTACACCGTGTCCGACATGTTTGCTGGCAGCATTTTCAACCTCGAACCGGACACCTGGTACGAAGGTCGGTTCATCCTAACTGATCCTGATGGCGTATCAGGAATAGCCGAGAAAGTAGTCACCTTCAAAACAAGAGCCGAACCCCAGCCATATGTCGGCGGGCAAACCTACCATGTGTATCCCATGGGCTACGACGGGCCAAAGGAAAGTCCGGCTTTTACCGGCTTGAATGCTGCATATTATGGCGAAGGCAACCAGGGCGACTGGTGGATGGTGCCAGAGCCCCGTGTGCAGCCGGGAGACGTTATTCTCATACACGCCGGTCTTTACAAAGGAGACAGAAGAAAGTATGCCCATGAGCTGGCGCTTGATTTTCATGGTGCCTACGTGCTCACTCAAAAAGGCACTGCTGAAAAGCCCATCACAATCAAAGCTGCTGGCGATGGAGAGGTGATATTCGATGGCGATGGTGCCTACCGCCTGTTCGATGTGATGGCCGCCGACTACCATTACTTCGAAGGACTGACCATCAGGAATACCGAGGTGGCCTTTTATGCCGGACTAAAACGGGTCATGGGTGCCAGCGGACTGACCGTGAAGCGCTGCAAAATGGAAGACATAGGCATGGCCGTAATGACACACAGCGCTGATTCTAAAGACTTTTATATCGCAGATAATACACTTATTGGCCGCCATGAGCCCGACACACTTATCGGCTGGTACGGCTTCGAAGAGCCAGCTCCTCTCACGTCCTACGTGGCCATCAAAGTATATGGTCAGGGGCATGTAGTGTGCCACAACAGCATTTCGTTTTTCCACGATGGCATCAGTGTTGATACGCATGGGCTACCTGAAGAAGGCAAGCCCAAGTGTGCGTCAATCGACTTTTATAGAAACGATATCTTCAACATGGCCGACGACTTTATTGAAGCCGATGGTGGTGTGCACAATATCCGGGTGTTTGAAAACCGGGGCTTTAATTCCTACCACGCCTCTCTGAGTGCTCAGCCCATGTTTGGTGGACCTGTCTACTTTATTCGGAATATTTGCTACAACACCCCCGGCACTGCATTAAAGTACATGATCAGGCCAGCAGGCATTTACACTTACAACAACACGTTCATTACCGAGGCTGCCATCAGTGTGTTTTCGAATGGCCACTTTCGTAACAACCTCTTCATGGGGCCTTCCGACAGTCGGCCGGCATTGAGTGCAACCACCCTTACAACTTATTCGACCATGGACTACAATGGGTACCGGAAAAAGTCAGGAGCTGAGAAAAGCTACCGGCTACGCTACCCAACGACTGACGCTCAAAATCATGCCGATGAAAAAGAACTAACATGGGTGGAAGCATCGTCAATCAAAGAGCTAAGCAAGCTGACTAGTTTTGAAACACACAGCATTGAAGTTGATTTCGACGTTTTCGAAAACGTGCCCATTCCCGACAAAAGGGGGCACGTTTACCCAGTTGAGGGTGTCAATTTTAGCCTAAAGAAAGGCAGCAAAGCAATCGACGCCGGGGTATCAATTCCAAACATCACCGATGGATTCACGGGGAAAGCACCTGATTTGGGAGCATTGGAGGCTGGAGCGGCGTTGCCGGTTTATGGGCCGAGGAATTGAGAGGCCTGTGCGTTGCTCAGAGCAAGGCTATTTTAAGGACATTTTGTAAGAACTCCTCCAGGGGTTCACAATCATATAGTCGCACTATGACCTTCTATTGCGCTCACTACAACAAACTCTTGGAGGGTTGTAAGTGAAAGCGATTACCGGAGCTTTCAAGACTAGTTAGTTCCGAAACCCAACAATTGACTAATTTGGAGGCTTGGTATTCCTCGCACCCAACCAATGGCACCAAACGATTCATTTTCCAGCAAGCAATTCGCTCCCTACAACACCCTGGTGCTGGCCGGGCTTTTTGGCTTTGTATGGGCCAGAGAGGCATGGACTGATGGGTTAATCGTCGACAATATCCTTTTTTGGCCTGGCGGCTACTTCCTTTCCCTTTGGATACTAAGCCCCTTAGCACTGTATTTCTTCAAATCGCTGGAAACAACTGGGCGGCGGGCTTTCATCAAACGACATTTGGCAATAAGCGCTGGCTTTGGCATACTTCATTTTATCTTAACCGGTCTATTAATTATCTTATTAGAACGGTTTTTCCGTCTCCCCGAACATTACAATTTCTATCAATCTGGCAGCTACTTCAGGCAGTCCTGGCCCTATGCGGTTGACGGCATGCTCTGGTATTGGAGCTATATTTTCATTTTTTTGTACCTACAAACCAGAGAGCGGCTAGCCGTTGAAAAGCAAAAATCGGAAGCTATTCAAAAAGAGCTGGCAGCGTCCGACCTTAGCGTGTTGCGAACAGAGCTCAACCCACACTTTCTTTTCAATGCTATGAACAGCATTGCCATGAAGGTGAGGCTCAAAGAGAACAAACTGGCTGTGGCCATGATAGCCTCCCTCAATGATCTTCTGAGGTCGGTGCTGTCAAGGAAACGAGAAAAAACGGTGCCTCTTTCTGAGGAAATTGAGCTACTGAACAAGTACCTGATGATTGAAAGGGTGAGGTTCGGTGACCAGGTAGAAGTAACACAAGATTTCAAGGAAGATTTGCTCCCGGCAAGTGTGCCACAAATGATATTACAACCGCTGGTTGAAAACGCCTTCAAACATGGAGTGAAAGACAGCCTGCAACAGCAAAAAATCAGCATTACCGGAGCAAAGGAGAACGGCGCTCTGATCCTCACCGTCTTCAACACAACCGAACACATGCGACGGTTCGATACAGCCAACGGGTCGGAAGGCGTGGGTTTGCCCAATGTCATCCACCGGCTTCGCAGGCACTATGGCACTGACTTTCGGTTCCAAAGCATGAGCACTGGTGCTGGCATTGCTTTCAGAATTACTTTACCTTTTCGGTCGATATGAAGATGAAGTGCCTGGTAATAGACGATGAGGAAACAGCCCGCAGAGGATTGGCTGTGCTGCTGGAAGATTATGAAGAGGTGGAGCTTATCGGACTCTGCATCAACGGTGTGGAAGCCATCGACCAGATCAGGGCACTGAAACCCGACCTGATCTTTCTGGATGTACAGATGCCGGGCGTGAATGGGTTTGAAGTACTGGCTAGCCTTCCAAAGCCCTGGCCTCAAGTCATTTTCATCACGGCCCACGATCAATTTGCGCTGAAAGCATTTGAGGTCAATGCAGTGGATTACCTGCTTAAACCCTTCAGCGACGAACGATTCGAACAAGCGCTACACAGGGCGAAGGCGAAAATAAAGGCCCAGGGATTAGAAAACGTAGCAGTTAAAAACCTGATCGATCAAACGAAAGCCAGCCTGAAAGGCACGTCGTCACTTGTTCAAAATGATGGCGAGCAGGAACGGCTGGTGATCAAGGTAGACGGCAGCATTCATTTGCTGGAACTTCCCGACATCCGGTATGTGGAGGCATTTGACTACTATGTAAAAATCCATGTGGCAGATCGCTTCTTCCTGCTAAGGGAAACCATGAAAAAGATGGAGGAGCGCCTGCCTGACAGTAGTTTTACAAGAATACACAAGTCATACATTGTTAACCATGCGTTTGTCAAGGCCCTCCACAAACAGGAAAACAATGAATACGAAATCGAATTAGCCGATAGCTCCCAGCTAAAGGTGAGCCGAAACTTCCGTGCTCAGTTGCTGGAAAGGTTGGGTATATGACCTGTTCCTGCACCCCGCCTACCTCTTGCTGCAAGCTTCAGTCGTGGAATGCCAGCATTCGTTATTTTTGGTGTAACAACTCAAAATACTAGCTCATGCTTCGCAACCACCTCATCTTTGCCCTCAGGTTATTTCTAAAAGACAGCGTTTACTCCGTGCTCAACATTATGGGCCTGGCACTGGGTATCACTGTGGGCATCATTCTCCTGATCTTCCTCCAGGGAGAGCTCACTTACGACCAGCACTTTGCCAAACACAAGCAAATCTATCGCTTCACGAACCACCTGAAGGCTGATGGTGCCGATTTCAACACAGCCAATACAGCCAGGGAGCTGGCACCTATTCTCAAAGCCGATCTCCCCGAAGTGCTGGAATATGTGCGGTTTCTGGGATACAGCGAGTCGATGGTAGAGTACAAGGAGCAAGATGGGGTGCATAAGCAATTCTACGAGGATAAGATTTGGAGGGCCGACAGCAATATGTTCTCCTTGTTTGATCACACTTTTTTTGAAGGTGACCCAAAATCGTGTCTGGAAGGCCCTGGCAAGGTCGTCATCACAAAGAGCATTGCTCAAAAGTATTTTGGAGAGGAAGAGGCGGTTGGCAAGCTGCTGATTTTCCCGGAAGGCGACACACGCAAAGTTACAGCTGTTATTTCTGACCTTCCTGACAACTCCCACCTGAAGTACGAGATCCTCTTATCTCATATTGCTCCACGAAATTGGATTGAAGAAGGCGATGCTACCCGAAAATCGGAAGGGTTCTGGAATCCTAACGGGTACACCTACCTCCTCATGCCCCTCGACTATGATCCCAACACTTTCTACGACAAATTCCCGGCTATATTTGACAAGACTTTTGGCCTTTTTGCCAAACGCATCAATGGAACTGTTACACCAAAATTACAACCCCTTGCCGACATCCATTTCAATTCCGACTTTGCTGGCGATGAGCCGGTAGGCAACATCAACTATGTTTATACCTTCGCCATAGTAGGCATTTTCATCATCATTTTGGCCTGTATTAACTACATGAACATGGCCACCGCTCGTTCCGTGGTGAGGACAGGTGAAATGGGTATTCGTAAAGTGCTGGGGTTTTCAAAGGCGGAGCTTTTCCGCAATGTGATGCTGGAGGCCATCCTGATTGCCTTCATTGCCATGCTAATTGCGATTGTGATATCATATGTGGTGTTGGAACTCACACCTTTCAACTCCTGGATTGACAAAAACCTCTCTCTCAACTTCTTCACCAACCCATTCCTCACCTTCGGAATGATTAGCATCACGCTGCTAGTAGGTCTGATTTCGGGAGTATACCCCGCTCTCTACATCCCCTCTGTGCCGGTGGTGCAGGCCCTCAAAGGCACCTTCACTGGCGACAAATCAGGCACCCTATTGAGAAAAGGACTCATCATATTTCAATTTGTGGTGTCATTGTTTGTTATCATTTGCACAGTGCTCATGGACAAGCAAATCGAATTTATGCAAAACAAGGAGCTGGGGTTCAAGAAAGAAAACGTGGTAGTGATAGAGGTCAAAGACACTGTTACGGCCAACCACATGGATGCCATTAGAACTGAGCTTAGAAAAAACCCCAATATCATTAGTGCTGCGACCTCCTATGGCACGCCTGGAATGGGTTTTGGCGGTCAGGTGGTGTGGGTAGAACGGGACACAGCCATGGCACAGCAAAGCATGACCATGATATGGTCGGGGCCCGATTACCTTGAAACCATGGGTATAGAACTAGTTGACGGGCGTGATTTTAATCCAGATTCTGAGGCAGAGTACGTTATGAAGTTTATCGTCAACGAAACCGGCGCCAGAGAGTTAGGCTGGGGAGACAATGCTGTGGGCAAGAAGGTGAAGTATTTTCACGGCGAGGAGTTGGGTCAGGTGATAGGCGTGGTCAAGGATTTTAATTTCGAGTCTCTGCATAACCAAATTGAGCCACTATTCATTGTGCTGGACGAGAGCAACGGTGGGCGCATTCACATACGCATCAAAGGAGAAGACATGAAGGCAACAATTGCCGATATTGAAGAGATTTGGACCGGTTTTGACCCCAATCATCCTTTTGAATACACTTTTCTGGATCAGGAGTTTGCAAAACAATACCGGGCCGACCAAATTCAACTAAAACTCATTTCAACGTTGTCCTACATCTGCATTATTGTATCAATTCTGGGCCTTATCGGTTTGTCGGCTTTCACTGCCAGCCGCAAAGCCAAAGAAATCAGCATAAGAAAAGTGCTGGGGGCCAGCTCCGCTACCATAGTGTTGCTGTTTTCAAAAGACTACGTTAAGCTGATCCTCATCGCTTTTGTAATCTCAGTGCCGCTGGCGAACTACATCATCGTAGAATGGACCTCCAAGTTTGCCTACCAGATGTCCATCCATTGGTTCTATTTTGTGCTACCCGGAGTGTTGGTGCTTGCGCTCGGTCTTCTAACTGTGGGAGCACAATCGCTGCGGTCCGCCAGAGCGAACCCTGTTGACGGCCTGAGGAGAGAGTAGCTGAACGTATTTCTTGTTTAAGCGGACACCCTTTTCACTGATTTATGTCGTCACATACTACCCCCGGAAAGCTCGGCAAGCGGCGTTGTAACAGAACAAAGCAGGAATCTTTGCATTTCCGGAATGATAACCCTACAACCAGATTTGGGCGTTAATTCGTGGTAACACAAACTGAGTTAATAAATACGGGAATCATCTGAATCTAAACTATTCCCTACCGCTAGCTGTTGTAATAATATAATCTAAACCATAAAATCATGGACATAGCAGCGAAAGCAAAGGAAGAAATTGAAAGCAGGCTCAAGAAAATTGAAAGCTTCATAGAAGAAAAAGGGCTTGGCTCTTCCTACCTAACAAAAGCAAGACGCACTCAGCGCAACGTAAATCTCGCCATTGCAGTGGGTACACTGATCACTGTGGCTGGCATTAGCATCTGGCTATTGAGCAGTTCTCGAAAAGACTAAATACTTTATCAAAATCTATTGAGACTATAGTGACAGTGCGCTTACTTTTCGATCATTCCTGTGGTCACAAAGCAACTCAAGGGACTCCAATTTGCGAATTGAGAAGTCCGACTATTAATTCGTCAAATTTCCGGCCCAATATCTGTTAGCCTGGAACGCTATGGTCTTGAAAAGTCTGGAGCTGAAATTTATTTTGCATCCCTGCCTTTGAATTGGAAACCGGGGGCTTATATCGGCGGATCAAGGCCCAATTAAACAAATTTTCCTTTCTTTGCCATATGAAGAAAGTCTATCACCTCTCTACCTGTTCCACCTGCCAGCGAATAATCAAAGAGCTCGGCATTGGCAAAGAGTTTATTTATCAGGACATCAAAAAGGAGGCTATTACCCCCGAACAAATCGACGAAATGAAAGCGATGGCGGGGTCTTATGAGGCCTTGTTTTCGAGAGTGGCCATGAAATACAAAGCCCTTGGCTTAAAGGATAAAAACCTTGGTGAGCACGATTACAGAAATTATATTCTTGAAGAGTATACCTTTCTAAAACGTCCAGTCTTTGTCATTGATGGAAAAATATTCATTGGGAACTCGCCAAAGAACGTGGCGGCGGTAAAAGAAGCCATTTCCTAAGGGTTGTTGCTGGCGGGGTCATAATCGTTGGGCAGCATCATGGCCACCCAGCCCTGGCTCATAGCACCTGAAACCAGCAGCTGGTCGGGTTTTTGGTTAAGCCCGGTCTTAGTCACATCTATGTAGCCTTCCTTCACCTCCAGCCACGACACCTCCGCCAGTGTGTCGTTGTAAATCGTGTTTTTTGGCACACCCAGCTCCCTTTTGTAGTGCACCTCTACTTTGCCGTTGAGCAATATTCTGTAAAGCCCTGTCCGATATGATGCCCCCATCAGGTTTTCCATTGGGTAGTCTATCAGGATTTCTTTTTTTGTTTTCTCAAGATCGGGGTGCCGCACAATGGGCCCTTCCCTGGGAAACTTCTCCTGATGCAAAGCAAAGCCTTCCTGCTGCAATTGTCCCTTTTGAATATACTCATACAGAATGGCCAGAAAGAGGTGCCTCGTCGACCCTTTAAAAGCAATGACTCTGTTTTTGATCCACTGGCTCTTTTGCTGCTCATCTGCGGGAGTCATTTCTTCGAACCTGGTTTCTCCGGTAAAAAAGAAATATGTCGAATTGGCATTGAAAAGTCGCAAATGGTAAAATACCTTGTAGCCCAATGCCTGGTTTTCAATTTCCACTGGCTGGCTGGCCGTTGCTACCAGGCCCTTGTCTTTGTCTTCGGCAAACTCAAGCACCCAGGGGTTCAGTATCCTACAGCGCTTTGAAAATTCCGTGTCTCCCAGAAACACTTTCGTGAATTTCGACAACTTCCTCTCCCACTTTTTGTCCTTCTTCGAAGCCACCTCCACTGCAGCCAACTCTTCCAAAGCTGGCTCAAGCGCTATCGGTACGCTTAGGTTGGAGCTTTCCGTAAAATCAAAGTTGAATGTTTGATTTTGGTAGCCAACATATGAAACGACAAGCCGCACCGCCCCAAAGGGGACTCTCTCAATCAGGAACGAGCCATCTAGCGCTGTGGTAGAACCCAAAGTCGTGCTACTGATAAAAACATTGGCAAATGGCAACGGCTCTTCAGTACTGGCGTCTACCACCCTACCCGACAACGATCCTGTTTGCCCCAGGACAGCTAAAGAGCACGCAAGAAAAAACAGGACAAAAAGAATTCGTTTTGATAATAATGCAGAGATCAGTTGCATACAAATACTACTTTTGTGTGTTTTGCAAGCCGAAATAAGTATAACAACCAACAAAGTGTCATCGCTTAATTTACGCTAAAATATCAACTAACATCATGCAAATAGCTGAAATACACACCAAGAAAGGCGTTATGAAGATCAAGTTCTTCGAAAAAGACGCACCAAAGGCAGTAGCCAACTTTAAAGAACTGGCCAATCACAATTTCTATGACGGGCTTACCTTCCACAGGGTTATTCCTGATTTTGTTATTCAAGGTGGCTGCCCTAAAGGTACAGGAGCCGGCGGACCAGGCTACACCATCCCCTGCGAACTTGACGGCGAAAACCAATACCACGACCGTGGCGTACTCAGCATGGCGCACGCTGGCAGAAACACTGGCGGTTCACAATTCTTCATTTGCCACAGCCGCAAAAACACCGCACACCTCGATAGAAACCACACCGTTTTCGGCAAAGTGTTCGAAGGCCTTGACGTGATTGATGCGATCAGAGAGGGTGAAGTGATGGAGAAGGTGGTGATTGTTGAGGAAAAGTAGGAAGACCGAAGACGGGAGTCGGCACGATAGTGCTGGCATCGGTGGTAGCCATCGTCAGACGTCCGAAAGGTTGGAAGACAGGAGACCGAAGCAGGCGTCGGCATGGCCAGCGGGCCCAGGCGGTGGAGCCGTCAGATGCTGGGGAAGAACGTTGGGAGAATGAAGGCTGGAGGACTTAGCGTCTTGGTGCCTTCGTGGCAATATTTGACTAGTGTCGAAACGTCGGCCGCCCGAAAGGTCGGAAGAGAGACGGAAGTTGGCGTGTGCTCAATTACTCAAATCCCATTTCTTTCTGTGACAGGTGGTTAATGTTTTTTTGTGACTGAATAGTAAATTTGGTCTGCAAGAAAAATCACTAACCACCTGTTTCATTTTTAGCCCATCCAGCATCATGAAGTTCAAAATTTGCCTTCTTTTCATTCTCACTACGGCCCCTGCTCTATTATTCAGTCAAAAAAGCAAAGCCCCGAAGCCTTACTTCCCTCCGGCAGGCGTCTGGGAAGAACGCACGCCCGCCTCCATGGGTGTAGATGCAGCCTTGCTCCAAGAGGCTGTTGATTTTGCCATTGCCAGTGAGTCGAAGGCTTCAAGAAACCTCAAGGAGGCTCACTACCTAAGCTTCGGGAAGGAGCCCTTTGGTGACGCCGTCGGTCCGCTAAAGGAAAGAGGCCCGGCCACAGGCATGGTGATCAAAAATGGTTACATCGTTGCCAAATGGGGTGATCCTGACCGGGTAGACCAAACGTTTAGCGTTGCAAAAAGCTTTCTTTCCACCACTGTTGGCCTCGCTTACGACAAAGGCATGATCAGGGACGTGAACGACAAGGTTTATCCCTACATCGGGCCTGTGATTCCTTATGAGCCTGCCCGGATGTCGCTCAACAAAGCAGAGTCGTTTGAAGAGCCTGACGTGCTGGAGCTGTTTGCCTCTGAGCACAACCGCAAAATCACCTGGGACCATATGCTGCGCCAAACCAGCGACTGGGAAGGCACGCTCTGGGGCAAGCCCGATTGGGCCGACCGTCCGCCCCGTGACACTGAAGGATGGATTGGGAGAGAAAGAAACGAGCCGGGCAGCTTCTACAAGTACAACGATACCCGGGTAAACTTGCTGGCCTTGTGCATTCTCAACGTTTGGAGAAAGCCGCTACCAGAAGTGCTCAAAGAAAATATCATGGATCCTATTGGGGCCTCACCTACCTGGCGGTGGCTGGGCTACGAAAACTCGTGGATAGTGCTGGATGGCAAGCCGGTGCAGTCCGTCAGCGGTGGTTCTCACTGGGGAGGTGGCATGTTCATCAATGCCTATGACCAGGCCCGCTTTGGCTATCTAACACTACGCAACGGCAACTGGAATGGGCAGCAGCTGATCTCCGAAAAGTGGCTGAGCATGGCCAGAACGCCTACGCCCGTGCAGACTACTTATGGCTTCATGAACTTCTTCCTCAATACAGAGCAAAAACCTTTGCCAAGTGCCCCGGCCTCAGCGTTTTATCACCTGGGCGCAGGCGCCAACATGGTGTACGTAGACCAGGAAAACGACCTCGTCATCGTAGCCCGCTGGATCGACAGCAGCAGCATGGATGGGATTGTGGGGAGGGTGCTGAAGAGTGTTGGGAAATAACGTTCAGCCTGGTAAGTGATAACGCATAAAGGCGTCATCCTCGTAGCAGTAAGCCCAATACTCCTCAGGCTCAGCTGAAATAACCGCAGGGTGGCCGGTAGCCTGAAAATGCTTCGTCATGTGGGTGCCTGGTGAAGAGTTGCAGCAGAGGGTAACGCCGCAGGTTTGGCATGTACGAAGGTGCACCCAGCTCCCGCCCATTTTAACACATTCTTCGCAGACGTGAACATCTGAAGGTTTGGGCAGAAAGTTTTGGAGGTGTGAGCAGAGGGCTTCCATGTACTTTTTGTTTCAATTTAACATCAAGAGCTGAAATGTAAAAGTCCGACACTAAACTGGTCACAATCTTAAGATCAATTCTTATTCACACCTCAGCACCTCCACCGGATTAACCCTCGTGGCTTTCACCGACTGAATGCTGATAACCGCTGCACAAATTCCAGCAAGAACAACCAACGGCAGCACCAGCATCCACCATCCCACTTCTATACGGTAGGCGAAGCTTTGCAGCCACTCGGTCAGGAGGTAGTTGGCCACGGGGATGGACAGCAAGGCCGCCCAGGCAATAAGCGCTACATAAGACCGGGAGAAAAGCAGAAGAATGCCTGAAGCGTTCGCCCCGAGTATCTTTCTGATGCCAATTTCCTTATTTCGCCGCCTCACCTCATAGGCTGTGACACCAAGCAGGCCTAAGCAGGCAATGAAGATGACAATACCTGTAAACACAGCCAGGAGATTAGCTCTCTTTTCATCTTCTTCATACTGAAGCTGAAACTTGCGATCAAGAAACGTCCAGGCAGGCAATTCTTCTCCTGCCACTTCCCTGGAAGCTTCCTGGATGATATCCATTGCTTCTGAGAAAGAGCCATTGTAGCGCACCAACATATTTCGAGACGGCATGTTGTAACGAAACACCAAAGGCTCCAGTTTATCGTGTAGTGAAACCACATGGAAGTCTTCCACCACACCAATAATTCTGTCTCCCCAATCATGCGACCAAAGGCGCTTGCCGGGCACATCTGCCACCTGCCAGCCTGCGTGCTCAACAAAGGCCCTGTTGACCAAAACTCCTGATTGAGTAGTATCGTTCTCTGCCCGATAGCGAAAATCACGTCCCGCCAGCAAGGGCACTTTGATGGTTTTGAAGAAGCCTTCGTCCACCCACAGCTGCTGTATGATCTCCGTTCTCTCTCCTTCGTCGGTCTCATAAGTAAAGTCATTTACCGGTGGCTTTTCTCCCAGCGCATCTGTCATCGAGGCTACTCCGCCAATTTGAGTGTAAGTCATCAATCTTTCCCGGAGAGGATGATAGTTGCCAATGGCAGCATTCGGTAAATTAAACAACAGCACCTGCTCCTTCTCGAAGCCCAGGCTGTAACCGCTGATAAATCTTAGCTGTGTATATACGCCGGTGATCCCCACTATCATTAACAGCGACACCGAAAGCTGCAATACGATCAGTGCCTTTCGTAAGGCCAAGCCTCCTCCTGATTTGCCTGCAGCATTGGTTTTGAGCACCTGCACCGGTTGAAAAGAGGAAATGAGAATGGCGGGATAAGCACCTGAGAGAAAGCTGATCATCAAAATAAAGAACACCACCAAAACCGGCGCTTCCCAGCTTGCCATTAGTTCTGCGGGCAGGCTGTCTCCCGTGAAGTGCCGGAAAACCGGGTTCATGAAAATTAGTGTGACAGCGGAAAACAGGGTGGCCAGCAGCACATGGGCAAAAGCTTCGGTGAAAAACTGCATCCTGAGCGCATTGGAATTGACGCCAAAGGCCTTTTTCACGCCTACCTCTCTGGCTCGTTTTTGGGACTGAGCCGTGACAAGGTTAACGTAGTTAATGATGGCCAGCAGCAGTAGAAAGACCCCTACGATGGTAAAGCCCTGGATAAATGCTCTGTTGCCTTCGTTGGGTTCCATTTCAAATTCGAGCCTGGAGGCATAATAGATGTCCGTCAGTTTCTGCGTAGAAAAAGTGATCTTGCCGCCTCCTTGCTGCTCAAGCTCCGGTGCCATGTTTTCATCAAATGCCTGTTGAAACACAGGCGTGAAGTCCTCACCTGGGTTTGACAACAACAGGTAAGTACACCAGTTCCAATCTCTCCAGTTGGTCGGTTTTGAATCGTCCCAAAGGCTCACCAGGGCATTTGGCGTAAAGTGCCCTTTCTGGTTTACATCTTCAATTACACCGGTCACTTTATATTGCGTACCGTCGTCTCTGGAAATAACCCCACCGACTGCTTTGTCAACTTCGCCAAAATACTTTTCAGCCAGCGACCGGTTCAACACGATGGTATTGTGAGGCACAAGTGCCGTAGCCCTATCTCCGGCAAGCCAATCGTAGGTAAACATGTCCAGCACCCCCTGGCTGGCGTAGAACAACCCATGTTCGGCCACCACTTCATCGCCCTTCACCACCTGAAAGCCAGCATGAGGAATCGACCTCAGCATGGCATATTCCTCTACCGAAGGGGCATGTTCTTTCATAAAGTTGCCCAACGCAGCCGGCACCACAGCCACCGCCCGTGTATCGTCGCCAAAATTGACGTCCATCACTATCCGAATGATTCTGTCCTTGTTTTCGTGATGCTGGTCGTATTGTGACTCATTGTAGCTATAGGCAAACAGCAAAAGGGAGGCAGTAATGCCCACTGTAAGTCCGAGCAGGTTCATCGAAGAGTAAATCTTGTCTCTTTTGAAAACCCTGAAAGTAATTTTAAAGTAGTTTTTGATCATGGGCCAAATCAAACCATTTGAGGGTTGCACCTCCAAAATAATTGCAGTAACTCGTCAGTCCTATGCAGCCAACCGATCACATAAGCCACTTTTGAAGGGAGGCTGAATAACTTCTGCTCGACTTTACTTTGACTCCACCCTGCAGCGTGATCAAATGGTCGTTGTTCGCCACAGGTTCAATGGAATGAATAAAGGAAGTATTCACTATGCCGGACTTGTGCACCCGCAGAAAAGCAGGCGCAGGCAACCTGGCTTCCATGCTTTTCATGCTTTCCCTCACCAGGTAATACTTATCCTTTGTGTGCACCTTCACATAGTAGTCGTAAGCCTGTATCCAGATAACGGAAGTCCATTCGATAAAATACAACCTGCCATCAGTCTTAATGACGAGTTTGTCTGACAATTCATCACTATCGACTACACCATCAGAGCTGGCGTTGTCAGCAGGTAATTTAACTATTCGGCGTGTCTCTTTTGGCACCCCTTTCTCCTTATCCAAAAACATACTAACATGTGCGATAGCTTCGTCAAGCCGCTTTTTGGTAAATGGTTTGAGCAGGTAGTCGAGCGCATGCACTTCAAAAGCCTTGAGCGCATACTCGTCGAAGGCTGTGATGAATACAAAAGCCGGCAAGGGCGGTTCAAGGCTGTTGACAACTTCAAACCCACTTACCTGTGGCATTTGGATATCTAAAAAAACAAGATCGGGGCGTAGCGTATCAATTTGCGTAATAGCTTCAAGCCCATTAGTGCATATTCCAACAACCTCAAGCTGCTCATAAGCCTTCAGCATAAGAAAAAGACCTTCTCTGGCCCCTTTTTCATCATCAACAATCAAGCAGCGGACTCTTTTCAATGCTTTTCTATTTTGAGGGCATTTCAATAACTATCTCTACTCCACCGGGGAAATCCGTTGTGGTGAACGAGAAGTTGGTACCATAAATATAGCGCAGCCGGTGAATAGTGTTGATAAGGCCGATGCCCGACGAGTCCGTCAGTGTCCAACCTATGAGCCCTTTACCGGAATTAAACACTTTTAGTTGAACGGATTGCCCGACAACTGCTGCATTTATGCGCACCGTGGGTTCGGCAATTCCACTTTCCCTGGCAAACCTAAAAGCATTTTCCACAATGGGTTGTAGGAGCAACACAGGCACCATTGCAGCATTCGCTCCATCCACCACATCAACAGAAATGGATACTTTATCATCCCTCAGCCTTTCAATTGTGATGAAATTCTCAAGTAGGTCAAGTTCTTCCTGAAGCCTGATCATCTGCTCCTTGTCCCGTCGCATCACTTTTGATAAAATAGTGCTCAGGCTCACCAGAGCATCGACTGAGGCTTCCTTTTCGCCTTTTCTAACCATCATGGCGACATTGTTGAGCGAGTTGAAAAGAAAATGTGGTCGTAGCTGATATTGCAAGCTGCTCAGCGCTCCCTCCTTTAACTCGTTCTCTAATTCCAGCACCTTCTCCTTGTCCCTTACAATCTGATACTTCTGCCTTAGTAGCATCATCAAAAGTATTTGCAGGAAATAGAACATCATACCAGGTAAAATGGAAATCCAACCTGCAGCGTAGATCGAACCAAGGTTTTCAAAACGGTAGTGCTCATTGACCCTAAACAATCGTTCGAAAAGAATAGCGACAACCGGTGCCAGCAAAACCAATGAGAGACCGAAAGGAACGCTAATAAGAAAAACCAGCGTCAGTTTCTTTCTGTCATTGAAGGACATTAGCCATTCGTAGGTATTGTACACAGGAACGACTAACAACAACGCCACCATTCCAAAGCCCAGCGGCCAATACATAATGGGCAAGTCGGTTATTGCGCCATTTCCAGAAATGCCACCGACTAGCTGTACCGTTAAGGCAAGCAGGGTGCAAATCACAATTAGCCCGGTTAAAACCTTCTTTTCTGTCATGAAAACAATAAAAGTACTAGCTTGTACTTCGGGTCACTCCTGAAATTGATTCGCTTGAGTCAGGCAACGAACCGTTGATTAAAGAAAGAAAGAACCCAAGGAATTACCAGATTGTGGCTTATATTTCTTTATCAAACTGGCAGAACACGCCACAATTAAACTGTCCTTAAACAAACACTTAACATGAAACACATTTTCTCCATTCTCGCTGCGTCACTTATTTTCTGCGCTGGCAGCTTTGCCCAGTCCGCTCAGAAATTGCCCCCTCTATCGTTCGATCACTATGCGCTCTACGTTAAAGACATGAACGTTAGTGCTAAGTTTTATATGAAGGCCCTTGGCCTGAAAGAAATGGATTGTCCGATCAAAGATGGCAGACACCGCTGGTTCTACCTCGGCAACGGGCAAGAGCTACACATTATACAGGGTGATAACAGCAAAATCCAGATGGAAAAGAACATGCACATCTGTCTGCATACAACAGATATCAAACCCTACATGAAACATTTAAACGAAGTAGGCATCCCTTTTGAAAGCTGGCAGGGCAAGCCTGGCGAATCGAATGTTCGTATCGATGGTGCCAGCCAAATATACATCGTAGACCCCGATGGCTACTGGGTGGAGATCAATGATGCGAATACGAAATAGTTAATAATTGGCGACTCCTGACCCCAACTGGCAAGCTATTTGTCCGAGTTGTTGCTCGGACTGATCATCAAACCAGGCATGAAAATTTTACTGTTATGGGTAGAATGACGCAACAACAAGTTAAACATCTTTATTGGAGAGCTGGTTTTGGTATTACCAACAAGGAGCTAAAAAGAGCTACTAAACGGGGAAGAGCCCGCCTCGTCAAGCAACTGCTAAAACCAAGAGAGGTGACTCAATTGCAGCTGCGCAGTGAGGAATTCGTTAAGGATGAAATACCTCCGAAAAAAATCAGCCCCTCCAGAATTAAGCAACAACAGAAACAGTACCTAAACTTTGACTGGCTCACTGAGATCATCTCTTCAGACTATGTTCTGAATGAGAAAATGTCACTCCTTTGGCACGGACATTTTGCTTGCAATATTGGAAACGCACATTACCTGAAAGACCTGGTTAATACCATACGAAAGAATGCACTTGGGAACTTTGGCACCCTTCTGAGGGAGGCTTCCAAGTCGCCGGCGATGATGCAGTTTCTTAACACCGGACAAAATCAAAAGGAACACCCTAATGAAAATTTTGCCAGAGAACTCTTAGAGTTGTTTACTCTTGGTATAGGCAATTACACGGAGGAGGACATCAAAGAAGTAGCAAAGGCTTTTACTGGCTGGAAGACCAATAAAGATGGTGACTTTTTTATCAACACAAAACAACATGACAATTCTCAAAAAACCTTCAAGGGGGTTACCGGCAACCTTGATGGAGATGGCATAATTGATATAATCCTTGAACAAAAGGAAACGAGTATCTTCATTTGCCAAAAGATTTATAAGTCATTTGTTAATGAGCAAGTGGACGATAAGCTTGTGGAACTAATGGCCGATGTATTCCGGCGGAACTACAATATTTCGGAGCTTATGGAGTTCATCTTTACGTCCGATTGGTTTTACTCCCAAAACAACATCGGCTGCAATATCAAATCACCGATTGACTTAGTAGTGGGGCTAAGCAAATCCTTTAAAGTTAGCTACACCAAGAAAGACGGCCTCCTGAGAGCTCAAAAAGCTCTAAATCAAAGACTATTTTATCCTCCAAATGTAGCAGGGTGGCCTGGAGGGAAAACGTGGATTGACAACTCCACTCTTGCTTACCGACTTAGACTCCCATCATTGATATTGAACAATGGCAGTCTGGATTGGGAGGATACTGATGGCGACGAAGACACTTTCTTAGAAAGTGACCCTTCCAAACGAAACCTCTTTTCCTCTGTAGATTGGGATTTCTTTAAAAAAGATGTGAAAAAGCTTCCTCATGTTGAAATTCTAAGCCTTTTATTGCAAAGCAACCCTTTGACACTTCAGAACTATGAATACTCCTTTAACGAGACCGACTCAATTGAGGAATTTACGCTGGCTGTTCTAAGTCTACCCGAATACCAAACTTATTAGAAAGCATGAAAAGAAGACAGTTTATAAAGAGGACATCATTTGCGACATCAGCTGCATTCGTCCCGCTTTTCCTTAAACCCTTCGAAAGTAGTGGGTCAATTACGTTCGAAGGCCGAAACCTTGTTATTATTCAGCTATCAGGAGGAAATGACGGCCTCAACACCCTCGTGCCGTTCAATAATGACTTGTACTATCAAAACCGGGCAAAGATAGGCTTGCCAAAAAGTGACCTTATTCTTCTAAATGATGAAATTGGATTAAATCGTGGCCTCATGCCATTTAAGCGACTTTATGACCAGGGCCATCTGGCGATAATCAACTCTGTTGGCTACCCCAATCCAAACAGGTCACACTTTCGGTCGATGGACATCTGGCATTCCGCCTCTGACTCGGATCAATATCTGTCGTCAGGATGGATAGGCAGGTATCTTGACGCTCAGTGCTACCCTCCCCACGGTGCCGTAGAGGCAACCTCAAGCCTTTCATTTGCATTAAAAGGAGAGAAGGTAAATGGATTTGCCACCGGGAGTTCACTCGGATCAATGAATAGTCAAATCTATAATTCATTGTCAAAGAATTTTGCAGGAGATGGTAAAGAAATGTTGTCTGAAGGCAACCTTGGCTACCTGTATAAGACAATTGCAGACACCCACTCTTCTATAGCTTACCTCAAAGGAAAGATGGATCAATCTCCAAGCGGCAGGGAGTATCCCGGCACTAGTTTGGGACGAGATCTAAAACTGATTGCCGATTTAATTATTGGGGGATCCGAAACGTCGATCTATTATGCTTCATTGGGTGGTTTCGATTCTCACCAAAATCAGAGCAAAACTCAAGAGACTCGTCTAAGTATTTACGCCGATGCCGTCGAATCATTCGTAAATGATTTAACTAAAAACGGCAAATTCAAGGAGACCGTGATTTTCACGTTTTCTGAGTTTGGCAGGCGAGTGCAAGAAAATGCCAGTGAGGGGACGGATCATGGCACTGCAAATGTAGCCTTTGTCATTGGAGACAATCTTAAACAACAAGGCCTGATCAATACCATGCCCGACCTTTCAAATCTCGACGAGAATGGGGATTTAATTTATGAGATTGATTTCAGAGCTATCTACTCTACCCTGCTGAGCAAGCATTTGAATGTGAAACATGAATCAATTATTGGTAGCTCATTTGATCCTTTGTATTTTTTGTGATTACTGTCCAAGTGACGGCATGATAATGTAGAATTTGAACGGCAACGGAAACTTTGGCTACCAGGGTAAATATTGCTAAAGATATGCAACCAGCCTGTGTCATACGTTGTCACAACATTTATTGATAAAAAAAGGTACTTTATCGAACGATTCAAATTTCTCACCAAGCACACAGGTTTGTAAAGGTTACTTTGCTTCGTCTCACAAGATTCAATATACTATGTTCAAACGCACACGCTGGCTACTGGTTTTCTTGCTTCCGTTGCTCAGCTGTAGCAAGGAAGACACTATCATTACACCTCATGAACTACTTTCCGCTCACACCTGGGTGTCAAACAAATACGTGTTTGAGGGAGAGGAGACTACCATTTTCAATTGGGATTGTTTATTCAATCAGGATATACCGGAGTTCAACTACAGCGCAGGTGACTCCGGCCGACTGGAGGTAAACTTTGAGTTGACCTTTTCGAAAGACAGCCTATATGAAAGAACCATCCTTGTATCCCGCTATTTGAAATGCGGCGATTGCAGCGAGTATGAGTTTCAGGAACAAACTACAGATGTATTGCAGGCCATTTTTACAGCAGAGTCGGACAAGCTGTGGTTTGGAAGTAGGAATAACAGACTTCAATACTTCTTCCCTATTGAATACAGAAGCAAAAAGGAAATTGTTATTGAAGGGTTCTTTGAGGTCTCCAATGTGAGTGGCAACTCACAGTGCACCTTCAATGGTTTTGTGCTTAGAAACGACCGGAATTATGAGGTTGACTTTATTTTTCGCCCGAAATAACAGCAAAAACAGGGTCAAAAAAATAATTAGGTAAATAACACTACGCTAGGGGTACATCCAGTATCCGCTTATTCTTCGTAGATAGTCTAAAACGGGGTATACCGAATTTCAGAGCCATTTTTCAAAATCCCTAAATAGTCCAAGTATGTTATAATTTATAACATTGGAAAGGGGTTATTTTGTATGAAATTATGTGCATCTCGTAATTTTATCAGACCAGCTCTATTAAAATATCACAATTTCGGTTACATTGAAATAGTTTTGTGTACCAACCTTTGAGCTTATGTACCGTTTTAGTCACTATTTGGGCCTCGCCGGGCTCATTGTTGTAGCACTGTCTACTGACGCATTTTCCCAGGGCAATTCTGTTGGCATCAACACCGCCACACCCAATCCCAACGCTGTCCTTCAACTCATTTCACCCAACAATAACCAGGGCCTTCTTATTCCCCGCCTTACTACCTCCCAACGACTAGCCATGCAATTGCAGGCGTCGGAAAAAGGGCTGATGGTATTTGACGACACCGAAGGATTGTTCTACTATTGGAACGGATCGGCATGGAATAAATTGCTGGTATCACAAAATCTTCAAACGTTATCTCTTGATGGCAGTCTGCTTAAAGTGTCAGGCGCTAACGAAGTTGACCTGGCCGACATCGACACCGACAAGCAGAACCTGACTTTTGAGGGTACCAACCTGTCCATCGACCGTGGCAACACAGTTGATTTGAGCAGCCTTATTACTACCAGCGACGCTGACCCTGAAAACGAACTGCAATCACTTGAATTCAGCGGCGGGGAGCTCAAACTAACCAACGACCCCACCTCAGTCGTGGTTGACTTATCTAATTATGATACTGATGTAACCGACGATTTTGATGGCGATTACAACAGCCTAGCGAATCTACCTACGCTTTTTAGTGGTGATTTTGGTGATCTTGGGAATGTGCCCGCCGACCTAGCCGATGGGGATGATGTGGATGATGCTGATGCCGATGCCAGTAACGAAATACAAACGATTATTGCCGGCACAGGAATGACGGTTACACCTTCGGGAATAAACTACACTGTAACAAATGCTGCTCCCGATCAAACGGTAGCACTCAGTAACGGTGGATCCGGCAATCTTACAATTACCGGTAGCTATCCGAATTTCACACTCGACGTACCATCTGTCAATGATGCCGATGCGGATCCAAACAATGAAGATCAAACTGTTTCCGCCGGGACAGGTATATCTGTCGTTCAAACAGGTGACGATTTTCAGGTAACGAATACCTCTCCTGATCAAACAGTAGCGCTTAACAATGGAGGCTCTGGTTTTCTAACGATTACTGGCACCTATCCTAACTTTACTCTGGACGTGCCGTCGGTGAATGATGCTGATGCCAGCACTGCAAATGAGATACAAACAATCACTGCCGGCACAGGAATGACCGTCACACCCTCGGGAATAAACTACACTGTAACAAATGCTGCTCCCGATCAAACGGTAGCACTCAATAACGGTGGATCCGGCAATCTTACAATTACCGGTAGCTATCCGAATTTCACACTCGACGTACCATCTGTCAATGATGCCGATGCGGATCCAAATAATGAAGATCAAACTGTTTCCGCCGGGACAGGTATATCTGTCGTTCAAACAGGTGACGATTTTCAGGTAACGAATACCTCTCCTGATCAAACAGTAGCGCTTAACAATGGAGGCTCTGGTTTTCTAACGATTACTGGTACCTATCCTAACTTTACTCTGGACGTGCCGTCGGTGAATGATGCTGATGCCAGCACTGCAAATGAGATACAAACAATCACTGCCGGCACAGGAATGACGGTTACACCTTCGGGAATAAACTACACTGTAACAAATGCTGCTCCCGATCAAACGGTAGCGCTCAATAACGGTGGATCCGGCAATCTTACAATTACCGGTAGCTATCCGAATTTCACACTCGACGTACCATCTGTCAATGATGCCGATGCGGATCCAAATAATGAAGATCAAACTGTTTCCGCCGGGACAGGTATATCTGTCGTTCAAACAGGTGACGATTTTCAGGTAACGAATACCTCTCCTGATCAAACAGTAGCGCTTAACAATGGAGGCTCTGGTTTTCTAACGATTACTGGTACCTATCCTAACTTTACTCTGGACGTGCCGTCGGTGAATGATGCTGATGCCAGCACTGCAAATGAGATACAAACAATCACTGCCGGCACAGGAATGACGGTTACACCTTCGGGAATAAACTACACTGTAACAAACGCTGCTCCCGACCAGACTGTAGTGCTTGCCGATGGCGGTGCTGGAAATGTAACCATAGGCGGCACCTACCCTAACCTTACTATCGACGTGCTTTCGCTAGACGATGCTGATGCTGACCCAACCAACGAGATTCAAGACATCAGCACCGACGCAACGGCAGGAAATATCACCTTGTCATCAGGCTCAACATTGGCTCTTAATGTCGACGACGCAGATGCTGACCCAACCAACGAGATTCAAGATATCAGCACCGACGCAACTGCAGGAAATATCACCTTGTCATCAGGCTCAACACTGGCTCTTAATGTCGACGATGCAGATGCTGACCCAACCAACGAGATTCAAGACATCAGCACTGACGCAACTGCAGGAAATATCACCTTGTCATCAGGCTCAACATTGGCTCTTAATGTCGACGATGCAGATGCTGACCCAACCAATGAAATTCAAGATATCAGCACCGACGCAACGGCAGGAAATATCACTTTGTCGTCAGGCTCAACATTGGCTCTTAATGTCGACGATGCAGATGCTGACCCAACCAACGAGATTCAAGACATCAGCACTGACGCAACTGCAGGAAATATCACCTTGTCGTCAGGCTCAACATTGGCTCTTAACGTCGACGATGCAGATCCTGACCCAACCAATGAAATTCAAGACATCAGCACGGACGCAACGGCAGGAAATATCACTTTGTCATCTGGATCAACATTGGCCCTAAATGTTAACGATGCAGATGCTGACCCAACCAACGAGATTCAAGACCTGGACCTGACAGCGAATACACTCACTATCACCAACAACGGATCGGCCACAAACATTGACTTAAGCCCTTACCAGCAGGATATATCAATTTCCGGAAATACATTAAGCATTAGTGGAGGAACTGGTTTCAATCTGACCGCCACTTCCCCCAACCCAATGGAGGTGCTTAAATGGAATGGTACCAATTGGGACACTGGCACTGATAATGTAAATGATGGTGATTCTAACCCGTCAAATGAGCTTCAAACGCTAAATCTCACCGGCACCAATTTGACAATATCCGGCTTCCCGCTTAGTCCAGTCGATCTTAGTCCGATTGGCGTGCTACCAGATCAAACCGGCCATACCGGCGAATATCTTACAACCAATGGTACTGGAGCCAGCTGGAACGCACTTGGGGCGTTGGCTTCGCAGAATTCAGTAACAACCGGTTTTATAACCGATGGTACTATCGCTGCAGCGGACTTGAATGCTACAGTAGCTGGAAATGGCTTATCTGGAGGGGCTGGCACGCCACTAGCAGTCAATTTATCAGGCACATCCGGCCTTCAAATAACAACAGATCAGTTGGAGATGCCTACCCTTTTTCCAGGCGGCACCACAGTAGGCGGAGGAGCAACTACCGCAATCAATAGCTTAACTTTCGACGCCAAAGGTAGGTTTGTTAGTGCAACGACTATTATTGTCCTTTTGAGTGACAAACGTCTAAAGAAGGAGATTACCCAACTCGATAGTTCACTGGAGAAATTGATGCAGTTAAACGGATACAACTACTATCTTAAATCTGACTCCCTCAGCAAGGAACTAAAAACCGGTGTCATAGCGCAAGAGGTCGAAAAAGTATTCCCGAATCTCATTTTGAATAGGCCTGATGGGTTTCTCGCAGTTGACTACCAGGGCCTCATCCCCATCCTCCTTGAAGCCCTCAAAGAAGAACACGCCAGAGTCTCCGGGCTTGAAAATGAGTTGGCCCAAATGAAAGTCCAGCTCTCCTCCAACGACGAGCGGTTCAAGGCCCTCGAAGCAAAACTTGACCTTCTCATCCAATCTACAGCTAAAGCCACTACTTCCAGTCAGGAATAGAGATGCGTATTCTTTTCTTCATATCGATCCTTTTTGCAGGTGTGCAATGCCTGGCTCAACCGTTTACGCTACAGCCCAATGCCTCCTTGTTTGTTGAAGGAAATGCCTCCATTTATTTCAGCAATGAAGCCGCCTTCCAGGGCAAGCTCCAGAATCAGGGTACCTTTTTATTTAACAAGGATGTAGACTTCGGGGAAAATACTTCGGCCGGTTCGCTCGAGTTTGTGGGCACTGCAGACCAGGCGCTGACTGGAAATGAAGTCGCAGCAACCAATTTTTCGCTGAACAAGCAGGCCAGCCTGTTTCTTTCAGCCGGTGCATTAGAAATATCCGGCACATTGGATATGACAAAAGGCTATCTTTTTCCCCAGTCCACTAGGGTTCATGTAGCAAGCGGACGGATTGCCGGTGGTTCAGCCGACAGCTATATTGAGGGGGAAATAAGTCAAACATCGGCCGGAAATGTGCTCTACTATCCAATGGGGCTTAATGGTTATTTCAACAGTGTCTCTCTCCTTCAAACATCGCAGGGAGATAAAATCGCTGTTGAAATCACTATTCCTGACGCTTCTCTTTTGATCCCCGGTGATTCGCTGATTGGCTTAGCGGATGAAGTGCAGTGGATTGTTACCAAAGAGAGCGAAGAAAATCTGGCCACCACTGTGGAGGTTAACTTTGACGGCTTCGAACTAAATTCGCTGGTGAACCCCCAAACCATACGGGCTCACAGGTATGGGCCGGTAGTAGCTCATTTAGATGCTGAAGAGGGGAAGTATTTACAGCTGGGCATAGGCTCACTCACCGACACCGATTCGCTGACTTACGGCATGCTGACCTCTGCCAAAACCCTGGTACTGCGAAACGAGCCCAAGTACGTCAGCCTTGGCAGAATGCCTTTGAGCTCCGGGCCTGCGTTTTTCGTACCCAACATATTTGCACCCCGTGCGGCGCTGGAAGAAAACAGGCTTTTCAGGCCATTTCTTGCCGGGGTTCCTGTCGAACGGTTCACAATGGCGATCTGGGACGGCTACAATGTAGAAATGTACAACGTCAATCAAACCGATGCGGTACTTGACGAGCTGGGTTGGGACGGAACTACAAACGGTGGTGCCACAGCCTCAGAAGGAGTTTACTACTATTCCATTCAGGTGGTTACGCCACAAGGGTCATTCAGTAAAAAAGGATCATTCATTTTACTGCGATGAAAAGAAGCACACTCACCGGCCTTATTCTACTTCTGCTCATTGGACAGATAAAAGCCCAGGGTGGGCAGTTTTCGCAGTTTTACTCCAGCGCTATTTTTGTTAACCCGGCGTTTGCAGGAACAAACCCGTATCTCTCCGCACGAATCAACTTCAACAAAAGCAAGCTGGCAGGCGATGGTTCCCTTCACGACCTCAGTCAGGCCACTGTCTCCTACCCTGTTTTTCAAAATACAAGCAGGAAATTTCAGGTTGGTGGTGCGGGTCTTACTTTCTTTAAGGAAACCCAGGGCATTCAGGGTGCCTTCTCTACACAAAAAATATTACTTACGGGCGCCTATGCACTCAAGCTAAAAAGACTAAAGAACAATACCTTGATCTTTGGGTTGCAGGGAGGCGTTACACAAACAAGAATCTCTCTGAATGGATTACAATGGGGCTCGCAGTACAACCCCTATATCGGCTTCGACAACACACAAAACCCTGAGGACATTGGCAAACTGTCGTCTTACCACCCTGTTTTCAATTTTGGCGTTTTATATTCCGCCATCGACAATCCCAATGCGATGTTCAGGGATCGGTCGTTTACTATTGGGCTCTCTGCCGACAACCTCAATACTCCAAAAAGTCGGTTTGGCGGCCTCTACCTTTCGGATAATCCGATACTATTCAAGCTGGTATCAAACGCCAAGTTTATAGTAACGCCGAAAACATACGTACACCCTTCCCTTCTGGTGGCGTACTCATCACAAAGCTATCAGGTAAACTTCGGCACTTACCTGTCCCATCAGATCAATAGCACCATGTCCGATGTTGGCTTGACCCTGCAAGTGGGCACATGGTACCGGTTGTTTGATTCATTCATTGTATTGGGTGGGCTCAAAATCAATGACTTTAGTGTCGGCATTAGTTACGACCTCAATTCGAATACTTATCGTAACAACGAGATTTATGGTCAAATTGCACCATCATTTGAAGTATCTTTGGGATATGACTTCAACTTCCGCAATAACCCGTTCAAGGTTAATAGCCCAATATTCTAAGACATGAAATTTTTTTGGTCTGCGTTGCTGCTTGCTTTTTCACTGCATGTTTCCGGTCAGTCTGTCGAAAAACTAAAAAAGGTGGCTGACGAATACTACGATGCAGAAAGGTACCTTGAGGCAGCGGAGTTTTACGAAAAGGTTATCTCTCTTTCTCCCAGCGACCTTGAGTCGAGATACCGGCAGGCGTTTAGCTACTTAAAGAGTACCAACTACAACACGGCGGAAGAGAAATTCAGTGCGCTGAGTTTGGTTTCCGGCCCTCATCAACCGTCCTCCATTTACTACCATGGGTTCCTGACAAAGATCAAGGGAGACTTTAAGGCTGCGGACTCCATCTTTAGCACCTTCCTGCAACTAGAACCAGCAAGCCAGCAAAAGCTTTTGTCGCTGGTTAAATTTCAGAAGGCTGGTTGTGAGCTGGGCATGAGGCTCCAGCGAGCCAAACCCAAGTATAAACTCACTTCTTTAACAGACGTTAATTCGGATCAAAACGACCTTGGGGTAATAGAGTGGGCTGTTAATGGCAACCTTGTGATGTCCACAACCCGAAAAGTACACTCTCTCCAATACTATGACCCTAAATTTGGCGACTACCTGCCCAGTCTTATATCGTACGGCAAAGCCAACAACGATAAATGGAAAGAGACCTCATTTTTCAAAAAGCTCAACACCCGATGGTCGCAGGGCACTGGCTCATTTACTGCTGACGGACGCACGTTTTACTACAGCGACTGCAATAAAGAGAGTACCTGCAAAGTGCTGGTTACCACCTGGGATGGGAAAAACTGGACAGCGCCTGCGGAGCTTGACACTACTATCAACATGCCTGGCACTGATGTAAAGCATCCTTTTGTTACAGCAAGCGCCGACACCATCTTTTTCTCCTCCAACAGGCCCGGAGGTCAGGGCGGCCTCGATATTTGGATGAGTCTTCGGATTGACAGCAGCAGATGGACAACGGCTATCAACCTGGGGGAAAGAATCAATACGCAGGGCGACGAAATAACTCCCTTCTACTCCCCTGCCTATAGCTGCCTCACATTTGCTTCCAACGGCTTGGCGGGCTACGGCGGCTTCGATCTGTACCTGGCTAAGCAGCTATCTTTTTTCGAACCGAAAGTATATAACCTGGGGGTGCCCTTCAATAGTACCCTGGACGACACCTATCTATTCCTGGGAAAAAGCGGCTATCTCTCATCTAACAGAGATGGCAAAGAACTTGACGTCATGACCTTTCCTTACGGCAGTCTTAAGGAGTTTTTTGAGTACATCATGACCAACGATGCCATTATCGACTTTCAGTATTACACAGCCTCCTCACTTGATCTTTACACTTTCCGGATGGACGACTACCAGGGGTACGATATCTTTTTTCCAACAGGGAGAGACTCGGCCCCACCAACTTTCAATACAACAACGGAGCTTATCAATATACACGGCGCTGGTGTAACGCCTGGAGAGCTTGTCAGGCTGACCATTGACTCCCGGACTGATATTCTGACACTGGCCAACCAGTCTGGCCGTTTTGCATATTTGCTATCTCCCGACAGTATCTCAAACAAATACACCATTACTACGACAAGCAAGCAGCGGGCAGTAGTGAATGAAGTAGATACAGCGGGGAGCTTTTATGAGTATGCTTACGAAAAAGTCTATTTTAACTATGGGAGCTCGCATTTAAGAAGCGAGACTTTTGTGGCACTCGATGACCTGGTGAGGCAGTTTGAAGAAAGCAATATTGCGCTGATTGACATTCAGACACATGCCGACAGCAGAGGCGACAAGGATTACAATAGGACATTGAGCGAAAAAAGGGGTGTCTCTATCATGAAATACCTGCTATCGAAAGGGATACCCGAAGCCAAAATGAGGGTATTCGCTTTCGGGGAAGAGGAGCCGATTTCAGAAAATGACTCATGGTACGCCAGGTTCTTTAACAGGCGAGCCCAAATTATTATTCACACCGAAACTCAGGTCATCTATAATAAGCCCGAAACGTTTTTGGTGATGAGGTCGCTGGATCTAAAGTCGGTGGCGCAGAATTTGGGCATCGCTTCAAACAAACTTAAAGAATGGAATGGTATCGACAATCGTGACCTGGCTGAAGGCCATACGCTGAGGGTTTTTGACGCCGAGCACAGAACACCAAGCATGCGCAACCTGATCAATCAAAAAGATATAGATGATAATTTCTTTCTGTACACAGTAAAACCTGGGGAGTCGCTTGAATCGATCGCCAGGAAATTCAAAACCATTGAAGAGCTCATATACGAAATAAATCAGCTCGAAGAAGACTTGAAACCAGGCGACGAAATAATAGTGATGTTGTAGTTACTTCTTCGCTACGAGAATAAAAGCACCCCAGGTAAATGGGTCAGGGTATTGTTCCTTAAAACGCTGTCTTGCTGTGAAAAAAGAGTCCTCGATGGAATGCTCTTTCACAAACTCTGAATAAAACATGTTCATGAAGTTTTTGGTGGCGGTGTCATTCACCTTTACCAGAGAAATAATGAGGTTGCTTGCTCCAGCTACCAAAAAGGCACGCTGTAAGCCGTAAACACCCTCCCCATTCTTAACCGTTCCCAGTGCCGTTTCGCAAGCCGAGAGCACAACCAGCCTCGTTTGATCAAGCTTTAAGTTCATAGCCTCATAGGCTGTCAATATTCCATCCTCTTGTGTGCTCTTATCTCTGGCCAGATAAACGCCTGAGTTAAGCAACGCACTCTGCCGCTTGCTGTCTTCCTCAAAATAGCCATGAGTTGCCAGGTGAAGTATGCCGGGATCCTGATTAAGTTTGAGGTTGCTCTCTGTTGCATTCAGGTAATAGAAGTCCGACACTTTCCACTTTCCTCCCTGCAGAATCTCAGTGACATCATCCGCCTCCCGCTCCGCTTCCGGCAATGCATTGAGTGGCTCAGTCAAATTGAGGCTGCTAAAGTCCGGATTACCAAAAATAGCCGCTGTGTAAAGCTTGTTCGCAGCAACCTTACCAGTTTGGATAAAGTCCTTGCCGCTGGTAATATGCACTAGCTTGTACTTGTCCGACACGTATTGCTGTGTGGCTGAATCATACAAAACGGCCGGGTTTAACTTGTGATAGATGCCGTCCGGGGCGTAATAAACCTTCTTGTCTGTTTTAACTTCATTGTCAATTTTTTTCCAGAATACATTATAGGAAGAAGCATCTTCAAGGCCGTATCTGAGGGAATTTTTATAGAAACTATACTGATCCACCAGCTGTTCACTGCCATCAAGCTTGATCCTTTTCAGCTGGTTAGAGCCTCCCTGGAGAATGAACACCACGTAGCTGCTTTGGTCGTCAAAACCCTGTTCCGCACCAAATTTACCCAGCTTGAGTGAGTAGTTCCTGAATTCAATCACCTCTACTAAAACAGCGCTATCTGCAATATTCTTCTCTACATCTTGCCAGCTGTAGAAAGAGAGCTCACTCTGAGAGGAGAACGTTGACGAAAGAAGCGCCATTTTTTTCTCCAGGTTGTTGCACTGATCTTCCAGGCTTGCAATATTGATCCCCCTCAGCGCCAGCTCATGTTCGGAAAGAAGGTAGCTTTGAGCCAACGTATACTTCGCCTCTCTCCATTTAATAAAGCTATTTTTCACGGCGGGATCTGAATTTTCCAACATGGTAGTCCGCATCTTGTCGGCCGCATAAAACAATACTGATTTCGTGTTCAAATAGTAGTTGTAAACCTTTTCCGTCCACTCTGTTTCAAAATATCTTTTCCCGAAAGAAATACTCGCAAAACGTTCCAGGTTAAACTTAATGTCTTCAAAAAATAGCTGCCTTTGTTGATCAGTGAGCACAGGAAACACCGACTGCATGTGATGAATTTCTGTTTTTAGTGCTTGGTCGAAATGCCCGAGAGCCTGAAGTGTGTCGCCCTTATTCAAAAAGTGGACGCCGAGGTCGTTGAGGCTCTTCGCATACATCGGGTGTTTCTCCCCCAGCTTCTCCTTCCTGATCTTCAGTGCCTGTTTCAAAAGCTTCTCCGACAATTCTACATACCCAAACGCCTGATAAATCAGTGCTATATTGTTAAGTGTAGTAGCATACCTGGGGTTTTCGGGGCCATAAATAGTCTTGTCCAGGTCAAGCACTCTCATATAGATATTAAGGGCGCTATTGATGTCTCCCAGGCTTTTCTGACAATTTGCCAAATTGCTCAGCACGTTAGCATAATCGGGGTGAACGCCTCCATATAACTCCCGCATCGCAGCAGCACTCTCCTGAAACATGATGAAAGCCTGTTTGTACTCTTTCTTCTTTGAATAAATAGCCCCTATGTTATTGGTCACGTAGGGCAATATTTCAGTCCTGCTACCTGCATAGTTCAACAAGTTCTCAAAATATGCCTCTGAGGTCACAAGGTCATTGACCTTAAAGTACAATACAGCCAGGCTATTAAGTGTTTCGATTCTAAACAGTGAGTCCGAGGGATAGCGCTCCTTTTTCAATTGCAAATTGCTTAGCAACTGGTTTTCCGAGGCAGAAAACTCTCCCTGATCAAGTTTTATCGCTGCCAACCTGTCAAGTGCCCGCAAATGCATGACCTCATTCTTTCCCTTAAGCGCTTCTATCGCCTGGTTCAGGGCAACTTCACCTTCCTCATAGTCACCCATGTCCCTTAGCAGTGTCCCGTACTCGGTCAGCAAGGCTCCCTTTATGGAGTCATTTTCTGAAAAATACTGCGAGGTTAACCTGAGTGCCCGTTCAAACTGGAGTCGGCTCTTTTCATATTGACCAACTTCCATATAGAAGAGTCCATTTTTGTAAGTGGCGTCCAGGTATATAGGGCTCTGTTCGGAATAATTCTTTCGCACAAGCGAGTCTGCCCAAAGCAGATACGATTCAGCCGCCAGGTAGTCGCTATTGTTCTGATAAGCCACGGAAAGGTTCAAACATATCTTGATAAGCCCGGGGCTCAGGCTATCATATTGCTCCACTTCTTGCTTCAGGCTGTTCTGAATGGCTCTGATGGCCCTGTTGTGCTCTGCAAAGCCCAGGTAAATAAGTCCAATATTATTGTATGCCTCTGCGTACCCCACCTCCCTCTGACAAAGCCCGGAGTCGAGCCTTGAGATGAGTTGATCTGCAAAGTACAACGCCCTGACCCTATCTGTTTTTGAGTAGTAGTTGGCGCTGTCCAACTGTTCCAGGCAATTTTGAGAAATGGCCAGAGTTGGAGTTAAAAAAAATGCAAACCAGAAAAGATAGAAAAGTAGTCTATTCATAATAGGATTCAATCCTATATACGCACGAAACTAGCAGTTGTGGATTGGCAAAACATAAATTTTCCTTCAAATATTTATATGAAAAGGATGGGCGGTCTTCTGCATGTCAATCACATCGAGAAATACAACAATAAATAACTTCAATGTAGTCTGACCATCATTTTGCGAGATGCCGGGAAATAGTAAAGTAAAAGCTACTTCCGCTGCCTGCTTTTGACTCCACCCAAATCTGACCTCCATGGAGTTCCACTATCTTTTTGCAGAATGCTAACCCTATTCCGGTCCCTTCGTAAGAGGCATCACTGTGAGCCCTTTTAAAAATAACGAATATCTTATCGAGATTATCCTTATCTATTCCTATGCCATTATCCTTCACTAAAAATTCAAAAAAATCACTTCGTTCCTTGACTGACACTTCTATAACAGGTTTCACAGACATGCTCCTGAATTTAATAGCATTACTGATCAGGTTTTGAAACAACTGATTGAAGTCTAGCAGAAAAACTGCTATCGGGCCCATGCGCCTGACTGACTCATCAATCAGCACCTTTGTGCCACTTTCTGAGATGGCCGAGTACAAGTCGCTGGCAACATTTTTTATCACCTCTTCGCTGCTAACTTCCTCCACTGCCAGTTGCCTGCCAATGCGGGAATAGTCCAAAAGCCCTTTAATTAACAGCTTCAATCGTTCGACCGAAAAAGAAATGTAATCCAGGCTCTTTTCAAAATCTCCTTCTCCTTTCTTTGAACTCGGCAGCTTAAGTATTTCAGTTATGCCCAGTATGGTATTGAGGGGTTCCTGAAGATCGTGTGAAGCTATATAAGTGAACTGCTCCATTTCCTCGTTCTTGATTTTCAGCTCTTTGACAAGCCTCTCAGATTCAACCACCTCATTTTTTATATTTTCCTTGAGCATACTTTCCTTTTCAAGTGTTTGGGCAAAGCCCGAGGTGAGTATCTGAATAGAGACTGCAAACAAAACACTTAACAGCACCTGATTTGAAGCTACAGCCAGCCAGGCCTCAGGCGTGTAAATATTCACCAGAGCAGAATCCATCAAACCAAGGTTCATAAAAACCGCAAAAAGAACACAGATAGCTGCGTTGACAACAACACACCAATATGCCAGTTTGCTGGAGTAAATGAGACTCACAAAAATGACGGTAGACAACAAATAAAGAAGACCAGGCCCGTATACCCCCATATAGTACAACAGGGTGATTGACAGTAGGTACATTGTGCCCACAAACAAGAGCTTTCTCCAACGAAGACTTAGTTTCGTTGAAAACGTAACGACTACAATTAACGCTACAGCCAGGCTGTCATAAAATGCTATATAGGGCTGATCAAGGTAATAGCATAGAACCATTGCTGGTATGTAGGCAATCATACACACAGGTAATGTGTAGAGTACTATGACATGAAACAGCTTGTCTCGCCAATATCCCACTCCTTTTACATCAGGAACAGACCCATTTGATAGCCTTGACGCTACCAACTCCTTATACTTTGACCAAATACTCATGCAACGTTTTTACTTCCTAAAAGCGAATTTTTGAACATAAAAAAACTCACTCAGATTGATGGAAGGAGTTAATTGTACAACGAAATTAACGAATGGCAAGACCGGAAGATGCCTAAGTGTATCCCAAATTCGACAAATGAAAACTCCAATAGTCTCCCAACACTGCTTAGAGGTCTTATTACGAATTGTGTTTCGACAAACAATACAACCAGCAAGGCCAATAATAACCTAAGTTTTTTCTAAATTCACCTAACTAAACCCCTGGCGGCTAGTGAATGAGCAGGCATACTCCTCCTACGCCAGGGTTGTGCATCCTCTAAAAATCAAAATTATGAAGACGATTACACTTGTTGGTCTTTTACTTCTTACTTACGTCAGTGGCTTTGGTCAGGACGTTCCCTCATCAGATATTCAAATGAAAACAGCCTTGCTTGCCGCACCAACGGAGCTTAAGGACGGAGCCAAAATTTACGGCTACAATGGTGCAGGAGAGTTCATCACCCTCCGTGAGGGAACAAATGGGCTAATTTGCCTCTCCGACGACCCCAATTCAAAAGGCTTCAATGTGGCGTGTTATCAAAAGGACCTCGATCCGTTTATGGCGAGAGGCAGAGAATTAAAAAAGGAAGGCAAAACCTCGCAGGAAATATTCGACATCAGAGAAACTGAAACAAAAGCTGGGAAAATAAATATTCCCAAGGGCAGTACACTCTATGTTTACAATGCTGAGGATGGCGATGTTACCTGGGCTTCCGGTGAGGTGGTTAATGGCTACTTAAGATATGTGGTGTATGTTCCTTTTGAAACTTCTGAGTCAACCGGCCTTCCAACAAAACCCGAATTTGCAGGGCAGCCATGGATCATGAACCCTGGTACTCACAGAGCACATATTATGCTTAGTCCTCCTAGAGAATAACAAACAGTATGGTTCTTATATAAGGTGCTGTTAACATGAATGGCTATACTTCATCAAAAACCTTCATCCATAAATTCATCAACCTGAGGCCGTTTCTTCGGTTTTCGTTGATATACCCTAACAAAATCTACTTCCATCCGCTGGGGCCAACTGGTAGACTCCAAGCCCTGCCCCTGGCTTACAGACAAATTGAGAATGAGATAAAAAGGGTTAAAAAATGGCCAGCCATCTTTTCCTGTGCCGTCATCCACCACTTTGTGGTACTTCTTCCCATCAACAAACCATTCGATTTTGGTGGGAGTCCACTCTATAGAGAAAGTATGGAATCTCTTATCGACCGAGCTTAGCTGTATGTGTCCCATTCTTTCGGTACCAAGAGACAAATTATAAGCCGAAGTGTGAACCATGCCGTGTATCACGTCCAGCTCAGCACCTGTATGTACCATGATGTCCAACTGCCCGTCCTCAGGTAACTTCACAGGCCTGTCGTCGAAGTAAGGGAGCATCCATATGGCAGGACTAGTGCCAGAGCCACCCGGGAGCCGTGCCCTCACCTCAATTTTTCCATATAGCCACTCGTTCTTTCCACGGGTAACTACCCTGGCCGACGTGTAGTCAGCGTCTCCAAATTTTTCCTGATGTGCTTCAATTACGAGATAGCCTGACTCAACTCTCGCATTGTTGGTTCGCTTGTAGGTGTAATATTGCTCTTCAGAGCCTCCCCATCCGCAGAACACAGGGCACCCATCACCAACATCGTAGGTCCATTTAGTGCTGTCGGGCAACCCCTTATAATCGAATTCATCGGACCACGCAAGCCTGTAACGCTGCGCATCGGCACAATACCCAACCAAACTGACGGCGGCTGCCACCGCACCAACTATGAACCTCCATTTACTCTTCATCCGAAAAAAATGCTTTGATGATTTTCCACAAACATTAAATGTAATTGAAAGTTAACTAAAACGAACAACTATCATTTTCAATGTCAGATATTACAGCTATCTTTTCCGTGATTCAACTGAAGTTTGATATAATAAAGGAGGGCCTTTGCAAACAAATTTTTCATTTTATCCAGAATGATCTTTTATGACCACTCAAATTATTTGAAGCAAACAGAATTTTATTGTAATAAAACGTGTATTGATATATAGTTACCTACCTTTCGGTAAAATTCATCAAGCATAACATTTAAAGAGTATCACAAACCATGGAAAATCGTCGTTTTGTCCCCGTCATCGTTGTCTTACTTATCGCAGTCATTCTTCTCATCTATCTTTCATCAAGTATCTTCTATACAATACGCCCTGGAGAAAGAGCAGTTCTTTTTTACAAATTTGGAAAAGGAATGGACAAGGAAAATATTCAAATGCCAGGCTTCCATGTGAAAGCACCCTACAATGAGTTGTTCGTATATGACGTAACCGAAAATCAAGTGGAAGAAACACTCGATGTGCTTGACAGAAACGGTTTGTCTATCAGCGTCGATATCTCGGTGAGATTTCACCCAATGTTCGACAAAATCGGGTATATACAAGAGACTTTCCAGCAAGACTATGTCAACAGACTGGTTGTGCCCGAGGTGCGGTCTACCGTTCGTCAGGTAATGGGCAGGTTCTCAGCGGAAGAAATATACTCAACCAAAAGACCTGAAGTTGAAGGCGCTATCAAAACTGAAACTGAAGCAGTATTAGGTGCTGAAGGAAACTATATTCAAATGAGAGCACTACTTATCCGGTCGATCAAACTGCCGGAGCAAATAGGGCTTGCTATCGAAAATAAGCTGAAGCAAGAACAGGAAGCACTGGCCTATCAGTTCAGACTCGACAGAGAAAAAAGTGAGGCAGAACGTAAACGAATTGGTGCAGAAGGCGAAGCTGCCGCTAACAAAATTATTAACAGCAGTTTGACGGACGAGTTGCTTAAGATGAGGGGTATTGAAGCCACTCAACAATTAGCCAACTCTCCTAACGCAAAAATTGTAGTTATTGGTAGTGCAAAGGACGGGCTCCCTCTTATTTTGGGAAATAATTGATCTTTCCTGATCCAATAATTTTACATATTTTAGGGCAGCATTATTTATCGTTAGTATCATATAAATTTATTCGAATCAATGTCTAAAGTTGCTGAAATACATTACGACGGCCAGGTTTACGAAATGCCTGTGATTGAGGGTTCAGAAAATGAAAAAGCAATCGACATTAGTAGCCTCAGAGCAAAAAGCGGGCTGATCACCATTGATCAAGGCTTCAAAAACACGGGCTCTACTACGTCAGCCATCACCTTTCTCGATGGAGAGTTGGGCATTCTCAGGTACCGGGGCTACCCAATAGAGGATCTCGCTGAAAAATCGACTTTCCTTGAGGTGGCGTACCTGCTTATTTACGGAGAGCTACCGAAAAAAGAAACCTTCGACAGTTTCAAAAAAGACATCACGCACCATACACTTGTGCATGAGGACATCAAGAAAATACTGGAAGGGTTTCCAAGCAATGCCCACCCAATGGGCGTACTTTCTTCATTGGTTTGTTCGCTTACCGCTTTTTACCCTGAATCTCTCGACCCAAACAGGTCGTGGGACAAAGTGAATCTTGGTATTATCAGGCTGATCGCCAAAATGCCCACTTTTGCTGCCTGGGCATACAAGAACGAAATGGGGCATCCGGTCATTTATCCTGACAATAACCTCGACTACTGCGGCAACTTTCTGAAGATGATGTTTGCTCTTCCTGCCGATCAGTACGAAGCTGACCCTGTTGTTGCCAGCGCTTTGGACAAACTGCTCATCCTCCATGCGGATCATGAACAAAACTGTTCAACGTCAACTGTACGAATTGTAGGCTCATCTCAGGCAAGCCTTTACTCTTCAGTATCTGCAGGTATCAATGCGCTGTGGGGCCCGCTCCATGGTGGTGCCAATCAGGCGGTTATCGAAATGCTGGAAGCTATTAAAGAAGATGGTGGCAACAGCAAAAAGTGGTTGGAAAAAGCGAAAGACAAAGATGACCCTTTCCGTTTGATGGGATTTGGCCACAGAGTATACAAGAACTTTGATCCAAGGGCGAAGATTATCAAGAAAGCTGCTGACGATGTTCTGGCGAAAATGGGTGTGAATGACCCGGTGCTCGATATAGCCAAAGAGTTGGAAGAAGCTGCATTGAAAGACCCTTATTTCGTAGAAAGAAAGCTTTACCCTAACGTAGATTTCTACAGCGGCATTATTTACAGGGCCATTGGCATACCTACGGAAATGTTCACTGTCATGTTTGCACTGGGAAGGCTTCCGGGTTGGATTGCTCAGTGGAAGGAAATGAGAGCCAACAGTGAACCGATCGGCAGACCAAGGCAAGTATATGTGGGAGAGGTGGAAAGAAACTACGTCCCAATTAGTAAGAGATAAGATCGTTTTTATTGAAAATAACTTAGCCCTGTCTTGCGATAGGGCTTTTTTTTAGCCAATTTGATCAGGACACTGAGCCTGTAATAATCGACCCGGGATGGCAGCTAAGAAATTTCATGTTTTCATTGTAGACGATGATCCATCTTTTCGTTTCATAACAAAAAAATTGTGTGAGAAGGAGCCTTCGATTGGTCTGATAGAGGACTTTGAAGATATTTATGATGCCCTAAGGCAAATCATGCTCCACAAGAAAAGTGCCGAGAATCTGCCGGACGTAATCCTTCTTGATTTGAATTTTCCGACATTAAACGGCTGGGAGTTTCTGGAAGGCTTCGTAGATCTTCAGGTATCTCTTGCTAAAAAAATACCTGTGTTTGTCATCAGCTCGTCACTACTGAACTCCGACAGGGCAAGAGCAAAGGAAATTGATATTGTAAAGGGCTTTTTTTCTAAGCCAATCACCCTTGAGCAGGTCACGTCGATCATGCAGTCGCTTACCCCACTCTAGGACGAGGAAACTGATCTTACTTTCGACAACGTAAACGCCGTTGTCACACCTACAATGGCACCCATCAAGTGTGACTCCCAACTCACCCCCGGCTGCGAAGGGAAAATCCCATAGATGATGCTGCCATACAGCACCACCACTACAATAGAAATGAACAATGATTGGAAATCCTTCCGAAAAATACCAAACGAAATGAGGAAAAAAGCCAACCCGTATATCAATCCACTGGCACCAACATGGTAGAAAGGCCTGCCAAACAACCATACAAATATCCCCGTGAAAAGATAACACTGGAGAAATACCCTGGTGGCAATCTTGTCATAGAAATAGTAAAGGGCTCCACCCAAAAAAAGTAAAGGGAGTGTATTGGATGTGATGTGCATCCAGCTACCGTGGATCATAGGGCCGGTAAGTATGCCGATCAATCCGTGGAGTGTCCTTGGATAAATGCCAAGAAAGCCAAGATCAATAGACACGTAGTTTTCCACAGCAAAGAAAGCCCACATTAAGAAGACAAGCCTGAGGGGGGGAAGAATGTACTTTCCGTTAAGCATGAAAAAACCCAGGGACTGCCTGGGCTGTTTATTGTCAAATAGGTTTTTACTTCTTTGCCGGGTCGTTGATCATCGTCAACTCCATCAATTTGGCCTCCTCATAACTAACCGACAAATATCCCAGAATGCCGCCAGAGGATTCAGCAATCTTCTTGGCAATATCCTTCAGACTGGCATAAAATTCAGTAGAAAAGGTTTTGTTTAGCTTTGGCAAAATGAGGTTCAACTTTTTCAGTTCTCTGTTGATGGCCGGCCCTCTCTCGGATGCGTTGTGAGGCAGCTCCTCTATCATGGTCATGAAATCGTTTTCAAACCTCTCCCCTACTGCCTTATAGTAGCCTAGCAGCGACTCCCTTGCTTTCTGCTGTTTCACCTTAGCCAGCTGAATTGCCTTTTGAATCTCTGACTTATCAATATTATCGTCTGCGCCCGCAATCAGCACCGATACATAGGCAGGTGCCTTTAGCAAAATTTCTACTTCGTCGTCACGAAGTTTCTCAAATTCAGGTATCATTAGATATCGTTTGTTGAAATGAATGTCTTATGCGAAAATATCAAAATTTGCGTTACTGAAAACGATGAGTCATCACTTTTACTAACAAACATTTAAACCTCACTATATTTCTAATGTTTTACTTAAATTTAAAGACTTGGAAAGCTAAAAAGAAAATATGGCCAACATAATAGATTTATCTTATTTGGAAAAAGTTTGTGAAGGAGATACTGAATTCATGAAAGAAATGATTGAGGCATTTATCGAGACTATCCCAGAGAATTTGACTGAAATGCAAAACGCTCACAATGCCGCCGACTGGCCTCTGCTGGCACGAATAGTTCATAAAATGAAGCCCTCCATCGCATTTATGGGCATAGAGGAGCTAAAAGCTAATGTACTTGAGCTGGAAACGCTTGCCAAAGAGGGGAAAAAGCCTGCCGAAATAAAGACACTTGTTGCCAAAGTGGATAGCACCACCACTCAGGCGATTGCTGAATTGAGTGAGCTGCTAAAGACATTCTAGCAACCCTATTGTATGTAAGCAAAAAAAGGCTGTGCTTCATGGAAGCACAGCCTTTTTTGCTGGATCGCCAACGGATCAATGAATAATCAACAGCTTCTTAGGTTCGAACCTGGCATTCTCGTTGCTGATGATCACAAAGTACATGCCACTGGGCACGGACCTTGTGTCGAATGTTGCCGCTTCACTCCCCTTCTGGACCCTTCCGTTCGAAATGGTAGCTCCCGCCTGATCAATCAGCCTCCATTCAAAGTCGTTGTTTAGTTGACTATCAAACCTGACACCAACTTCTGTATTGGCCGGGTTCGGGTAAAGGGCGTAGGATGAGGCTATTTCGCCGGGAAGGTCTACGCCGGTTTCTGTAGCCTGCTTGCCTTTAATGTCCAGAGACGCAGCTTGATAAATCAACTTAGTGTCGTTGCTCTGAATAAACGCCACCACTTTCAAATGATCGGGGTCCTTTACAAGCTTCCCACTAATTTCCCAGGTGTAAGGGAAGGTTAGCACTGTTTCCGTGCTTAGCCCGGCAAACCCACTGATGATCTCGCCATTACCATTGGGTAGTAACTTACGCATAACACTTTGGTATGGTTTGCCCTGAAACTCAAGAGAATCTTCTACGATGGCTACATACAAGCGATGCTCACCACTTGAAGGTACAGTTCCATTTGTAGAAGCCTTTCTGCTTACCTTAACATTGAACGACAGCTCAGTATCACCGGCACTTAGCTGTTCGATGGATATGCCTGCCAGAGGATCCCGAAGCGACGACCTGGATAACTCCAGTTCACGAAAAGGTCTTCCACTGGCACCTGCCGCCCGATAAGTTTCTTCCGACACGTTGCCAGAGAGAATTGAAGTGGGCACATCTGTAATACCATAGAAAAGAACCCTTGACCCGGCATCGGCCTTGTTGAGCTGGTTAAACGGATCACTGCCCTCCCCTCCTTTGAATTCGGTATGATAAGCTATCGGGATAATATCATTATTGTTGTTAGTAAGAACCGCAAGTTCCTTTTGAAGTTGTGTGTCAACCTCATTGCTCAACGAGTTAGTTGTTGAGCTAAATTTCTCAAGCAGCACCTGTTTGGTTCGGTTGCCTATCCAGAAGTTATCAAATGCAAAGCCCTCGTCGGTTGGATCTTCTGAGGCGTTGGACGCAAACGCAAACCGAAAAATAACTTGCTTTTTGTCACCGGGAATCAGATCCAGTTTCTGTCGGGCCGATGCGTAGGTAAAGTCCACCTGACCGGTCTTCAGGCTCGTTCCAGCCCAGCCTACTCTGCTGCTTGAGGTACTGAAAAAATCCTGGCTTCCCGGATCAGAAGAGATGCCGTCGATTGTATACCAATTTTCTCCAGTTGACTGATCTTCGAGTGGTTCGTAACTTCCAAGCACCTTCCAGGTATCTCCATTGTCGACAGAGTATTGAAATACAACGCCGTCCTTCCTGGCCTCTGTTAGAAACATCCTGTCGAAGCTCACCATTGGGCGTGTAAGTGCTGAGAGATCAAAAGCAGGTGACATCACCCAGGCGGTTTGATTGATTTGATAGAGGCCTCCGGCTTTTGTAAACATCGCCCTCTCCCCAACACTGGCTGAGTTGAGATTTTGTCCGCCGCTGGTACCTGTCTCCCAATCATTGGGACGGACGGCTTTTGAAAACTTATCCTCAGTAGGCGTAAACAGAAATGTATTATCTACCCACCAGCCATCAGTGCCAGCCTCAAAGCTGTGCGGAGTGAAATTTTCGCCGACACTAACAAGGGGTAAAATGTGAACCACCCTCTCGGTAGCAGCAACACACTCGTTCACAGAAACCATTGTCAACCTCACAGTGTAATCGCCCTCTCCAGGGAAAGTAAAGCCTCCGTACTCAGCGTCAAAATAGGCCCGAGCAAAATCATTGCTATTCTGGGTATCAGGGTTGCTGCTCCTCTCCATGATTAAAATGTCCCCGCTAGCGGTTACCCACTCAAGCTTCATGTATTTCAAAAACTGATCGGGCAATATTCGGTTGTCAAACGAGAAAATAGTCGGGCTACCGGCTACGACATGCCTCCAGGCAATATAGGGGTCGGGCGAACTACCGATATTTCTAACTACCTCTACCGAATTAACAGTACCATTAACACCAGTAACTTTCGCCTTGAAGATATAGTTACCAGGCGTAGGTTTTTCAGTATAAATGAAATTAGTTCCTGTACCTATAACAGTTTCCACAGCATTGGCGGCATCTCCCTTAATCGTCCATTCTACTGAGCTAATACCACCTAAAGCTTCTGCGTTGGGAACATTGGCTGTTAAATCAATATCAAACGATGAACATCCACCAGTCACAACTAAATCAACCTGAGGAATGGGCTGCACAGTAACTGTTTTTGTGACCTCATTGTAGCAGCCATTTGTACCAGAAGATCCGTAGGTTATCGGATAGCTGGTGTTAGCTCCATACAAATCTTCGCCTCTCGCAACCAACGGAGCAAATACTGCTGTGGTGAGACTTGTAGTAGTGGTACCAGTGCCGGTAAATGTACCATTGCTCTGATTGCCGGTAAACCGGATAACCTGACTTTCCGACACATCTACTAACAGGTTACTGTTTTCTTCATCAAAAGAAATTGTGCTGGAAAAATCAACCACTGTCAAAGGCTTCACCCGAACCACCCTTTGGAGAGAGTCGATACAACCATTGGCATTTGTCAATGTGTACGTAATCGTAAACTCTGGATTTTCCGCAGCAGGCAACTCTTGTGGATCCGTGAGCCCCACTGCCAACAGAGGATCAAAAATGGCAGTTCCATCGCCATTGTCTGTAATACCGGTTCCCTTAAAGGTGCCGGCCAGCGTTCCCGCCAAAGAACCAACAAGGTTAAATGTTCCATTATCTACGCAAATGGCATAGGTACCTGGCACAGGTGTGTTATCATCATCATCAAAGGTCATTGTGACCGTTGGAAGTGCGTTGATGATGACCTGTACCTCGGTAGCGGCACTACGGCAGCCTTCGCCGGTTACCTCAGAGGTGACATAGAATCGATAAGTGTCCGGTGTCTCCGAGTCAAAAACCGGATTTAGGTTTGGTACGAGATTGTTATTGTCAGCAGTTGTCGTTGTTAAGAGGTTATTCAGTACCTGATCACTATACCACCTATAAGTGAAATCAGAATTTGGGTTATCTATCTGGATATTGCCTATATCTTCACCTATGCAATAGGTGTAAACATTGTTCTCACCGTTATTTCCAATCACAAGAGGAGTTGACGCTGTTGGCACATGGAAATATTTAAAAGTTTCCGTCTCACTCTCGCAGCCGGTAAACGCTCCGTCCAGATCAAATCCATTTGTCTGTGTAACCGTGAACAACCATGGTTCCTGCCTGGCATAGTATTTTGGGGTAATACCGTCTGCTTGAAGTTCGTCGGGAGTAAAGCTATTAATCTCCGAAACCAGCAAACCATCTTCATTCCATATTCGGACACGTGACCCCGGAAATCTGTTTGATATGCTAAAAGTGGGGAAGTTATTCTCGTTTTCACACTTCGAATAAATAGGGTCGCTATCATCAGAAACATTGCTCATGGTAGGTTCCAGCGGCACTGGGACTATAGTAATCGTTATTGTCCTGGAACTGCTTTCACATCCTTCGTAGGAAATCGTTCCATCAATATTACTTGTTCTCGTTGCCTGGAAAGTATAAACTTTGTTCTTGTTGAGATCTGTTATCGGTTTAGTTATTCCCAAATTTGCGGCAGAGGCAGAAGTAGACCCGACCGCACCTTCATAGACGAAGCTAGAAATACCAGTAAGTTCATCAACGAGGTACCAGCGATAGCGCTCACTTGGGCTTACCTGAGTCAATTGAAAATCTGGAATTGGATCAGTATCGTTACAATAAAAGTAGTTGTTGATCCCACTCAGGGTGGTAGGTGGATTTGGCTTGCTGTACAACGTTACTTTCACAGCTATAGGAGGAGTTTCGCAACCTGCCCAATTTCCATCATTCCTAATGTCGGTTGTTTGTGTTACTAGAAAATACCTGGAAGAAGATCCTCCGTTAGGCGGAGCAGTAGCACCAACAAGAAACAAGTCACTAGCTGTAGCGGTTTTCTGCTCTGGATCGGTTGACGAGCCGGAGATAAATATTGGTGTGGTAAGACTCTTAACTATATTCCCACCTACCTCTGCTGCCAGGAACCAGTTATATTTTGTTTTTGCGTCAGCAGACGAGTAGCTATTTTGAACAACAAACTCGACATCAGATGTAACCTCATCGGTGCAATATTTAAACTCAAATACATCCGTTCCTCCTATATCTACTGCGGGTAGGGCACCGTGATTCACATTGCTGGCTATTACTGGCTGAGAATAGTCGGGATAAACTGTAATTTCAATAAGCGTCGCAGGGCCCTCACAACCATCAAACTCTGTTTCATCATTCTCACCTTCTGTCCTGGTTAGCCAAACTCTGTGAGTTCCAGGATCATTTTTATTGAAATCCTTTGCTGCCAACTGTGCACTTGTAATACTATTAGCCTTTGCAACAAACTTGTCTGTTGCGTCAAATTCGCCATTCTCATCGTTGTCAAAATACCAGGTGTACAACACTCCCGTTGCTGCCGTCGCTGTAAGGTTTTCGACATCATCACCCTGGCAGGTATAATAGCTTGTCTTCAACGACGCCCCCAACGCAATAGCGGGTGACAACGGCGTTGCTGTCACATCCACTACAATCTTTCTGGGAGTCGACACACAGCCACTTGCAAAATTTCCTTCCCCCATATAGCTGGTCTGCTCAACGAAGAATATATATTCTTTTGGTGTTAGGTCGCCTGGAGTTAGACCGCCTGGTTCCAAAGGCAAAATTAGCTCTTCGGCAGTAGCGGTTACGCCTTTCGCTGAAGCAATAGCGATGGGCGAGCCATAGTTGATATTGCCGGAACCATCTGCGTTATACCATGTGAAGAAAGTCCCAGCGGGATATCCTGTATCCAAAGTAGAATTATCAAGCGTGATACCACTAATAGCTGCGTCCTTCTGACAATACTCAAACCGATACTCCCCGCTAGCTACAAGCGTTTCATCTTCAATAACTGGTGCCTGTGGCCGGTAAAATACATTGATGGTCAACACTCGCTCGGGCCCCTCACAGTCTTGGTAAGTTTGAGTGACATAAATCTTGGTTGGTTTTCTTGGAGACCCACTAGTGACTGAACCCGAAATATTTGCCAAGCCCATTATACTTGGAGTGACCACCCCAGTGGTGTTTTGTGCCAATAACGGGCCTCTTACACCTGCGTTATCCTGATAGAAGGAATAGGTTACTGTGGAGGTAAAGGTGGAAGTAAAAGAAAAATTACTTACTGTCTCATCATTACAAAAGTTGTAAGTGTATTCACCAGAAGCCAGATTTGAAATACCAGGCACTTTGTTAACTCTAAAAACTGCAGATGCTTCTAAAGATTCGCAGCTACCCTGTGGGTGAGGATCCTCCGACCCTGGTGCTTTTAAATATAGCCTATACGTAGTGGTATTACTTGTCACTCCGATAGTGCCATCACTGGCCAGTTGGTCTATTACAATTTCCGTCGCTTCTGAACCAGGAGGAAAGGTAAAGGTTTTTGAAATTCCTCTCGTAACGTTTTCGACTCTATAAGATGCCCACTCGGTCAGACTAGCTAAGCCACTGAAACTTCCGTTGTTGATTAGCACATCGAAATCATATTTTTCTCCGGGCTCCAAACAGTAAGTATTACCAATTAGGTTTTGAATCGCTAAGGTAGGTTGTGAGTATATATTAATTGTCTCTGAGTCGTATCGATAAACCGGGGAGTAAGTTGCTAAACCCGTTTCATACCAGTAATTCCTGTAAACCCTGAAACCACCAGCTCCATATTCCTTATTATAGTATGAAATGTCTATCGACCAGGACGATGAAGGCGCTGTATAAATAACGCCATTCCAGGAAGCAGCAGTGCCTGTTAAACCAGCATTATCCTCAACACCATTTGGGGTAACCACTGTGTACCGACTAAATTTCACACCGTACCCAACCAGGTCAGTATCGTAATACGTAAAAACCGGATCTATATCATTAGCGCAATATTCAAGCGCAATGTTATTACTGCCATCCACATCGTTATTTTCTGCAAAAACTGATACATAGGCGTTGACGTTCATCTGCCTTGTATAATCAGCTGTGACTCCAGTCACCGTGTTTGTCATAGTATATTTGATATTATGCAATCCCTGGCCAGCCAGCAAAGGGGTAAATTTTGTCGTGACTTGGCCCCCACTGGTTGTCTGGGTTCCCAGACCAGGCCCGGTGAATACCCCCGTGTGATTAGCAGGTGCATACCCTTTTAGGGTCACTGGGTTATCATCATTTTCCGTAAAATTGGTCGTATAAGGATCTTGATATAACCTAATGTGCTTTAAGCTTACCTTGGTCGGCAGACTCTTGCAACCAGAGGCCGCATCAGTTTGAATAACCCAGTAGGTAGCTATTCCCGCTGAGGATGGATCCGGATAGTCATTGTAAGGGTCCCCGCCATCAGCCAAACCCCACTGAGTAAAGGAGGGGTTCGTGAGACCGTCTAAAGCACCTCCTTGGCCGGGAACCGTTAAATTAGCATCGGCAAACCATTCTAACGAATTATTATTGGAAGTAAAGTTTATTGGGTTCGGGCTGTAATAATATGGGTTATCATAGTCGACTGAATTGTAGGTATATGACTCGGTGAAATAATTAAACTCGGTGGGCGAAGCAACAGGTGCGTCAGGTTTTACACTGCCCACATCACCCAGGTCCGTGCCCACGTCTAATCCAAGTATGCTGGCAGCACCTCCAAGATTAAGTACATCAGCGGTGGCGGTGGCGGTGGCCAAATTCGTGCCCACTTGCACGTTTGCTATCGTGATATCGTTTAGTTGACCAAGGCTACCGGCGCTGGCAGTGTACGTAACACGAAGCACATTGTTGGCCGGGAAGCTCACAGAGCCTGTAACCGGGTTGCCGCCACCTTGAGTATCTGAAAATGTCGGTATCACCGCAGTATTGAAAACAAACCCATTGGGCAATTGAACGCTGAACACCTTACTCGTGCCCTGCTGAATGTCACCGTCTTGTGTTTCAGTAATGGCAAAAGACCCTGTTCGATACCCCCCGTCTACACATATTTGAGTAAGGTCTAAAGCTGTGATATTAACCCCGTTTGAAATCAGGAGTTCGTTATCGGTAAGGTCGGCCGAACTGTTTGATTCGGCGTCGAGGCCGGTTACGTTAACACTGAAGGTTCCAAGAGGCAGGGTAGTCGGCACGTTCAGGGACCAGCTACCACCTGAAAGCGTAACAGCACCTCCTGATACATAGGGGCCATAAGGGCCGCCCGGGCCATCGATAGTAATGCTAACAGATGCAGCACCGGTAGCAAGACCTTCCAAAAGAGGGGTTTGGTCTATCGTAATCAGAGAATACACTGTAAGTGCAGGCCCCTGACTGTCAACTGTCACATTAAGCGTCGAATTAGTTGTGGAGTTAAGGTTAACGCTTGCGTCGGTCGCCGTGATTGGTATATTTCTTATCCCATTGTTTAAGAACTTGGCAGGAATGGGCAATTGGTAAGTATAAACACCCGTAGCTCCTACTTCTGTCATAGGTTGAGTTGCAGACAATGAAAGAAGGAGGTTGGTCAAATCAGCTGTGACGGTCAGCCCAGACTCTCCTAAGTCTGCTGAAATTGTGATGAGCTCATCGGAGCTGAAGATGCCCGCCGATCCTACGACATTACTTCCTGTTGCCACCGGATTTGGTGAGAAAACAGGAGCAGCCTCATCAGCGAGATAAAATGTGAACTGGTTGGCGGCTATGTCCAACATAAATTTGGTGGGATCCGCTTTGGCGCTTATCTGGGAGTTGTTCCTGACCTTTAATGTATATGTTTCCTTTCCTGTAGGAGTACCAACTATATCATTCAAATAGAGCCTGAATGACGGCCCCGAGTAGTTGTCATTATTACCAAAGATACTTTTTGGGCTTTGGTTCCTGGCCCACTGGATATCTGCATCATCATTGTCATTGATCACAACGCCTGTTCCATTGTCATTGTAAATCAAACAGAGCTCATCTTCATCGCAAAGCGAGCTGCCATTGGTATAGTCATCCCTTTTTATTTGGCCATTATTCGAATTGGCGATGTGTACAACTCTATCGCTGGTACCGTCTCTGTAAACTTCTTCAGAAAAGGTAATTGTTACATACGAGTTGTCAGGCTGAGGGACTGCGCTAATAATCCTTATGAGGTTGCTAACATCAATCAAATTTAAGTTCTGGTTACCCGTATTCCCTACTAACGTATTATCGCTGCCGTCTTTGACATTGGTACCATTCACTGCAACACTTACCGTCTCAGCTCCGGTGACGTCAAGCACGGTTGGGGTCGCTGTAAGGATAAACCGAATGATGGCACTACCGGTCGCAGTTAAGTCCTGATCCAGATCGTCTTGCAGAGTTGAACCAATAGAAATAGTAGCTCCACCGTTTGGCGCAGTAGCGGTGGTGAAGTCAGCCTTCGCCAAAGTGCCGCCGCCCTGCTTCACAACAACTTCTGAAAAAACTACCTCAAAATAGGCGTTTGCTGATTGTACAGAAGAGGAAACAATGTAAGGTGCAGCCCCATCTGAGGCACCAACAGTCGCTGCAATGGCTGCAACAGCATTTAAATCTGTCACCTGAGAAGCGACGATATCCACATCTGGGGTAACTCCAGTATCCGGAGAGCCACCAGTATTGAGTGTCAAAGTTACCTCATTGGCAGCCGATACTGCCGCAGATAAAATGGTATAACCTGCAACGGAGAAATCATCGGATCCACCGTCTACATCAATAGAACCGGCAGCAATGTCCTCTGAAAAAGTAATGACGATTTGGTCAATATAACCATCGGGCGTGTTGTCTTTGGTTACAGCCGAGACAACCGTTGGTGCCACCCCATCTGCTACCGTTCGATCTGCTATCGCTGCTATGCCATTGGTCAATGCCCCGACATCCTTCACGGCATCAACAGCTATGTCCAGATCGGTAGAAGTGAAATCTGTTCCGCTCAACGTATTCACCGTCAGATCAACCTGGCTAGTTCCAAAAACCACTGCGCTGGTCACTGTGAAGTCACCTCCGCTTGAAGAAAAATCGCCTCCACCCGCTGTCGTTACTGTAATTTGTTCGGAAAACGTCACCCTGATATTGGTCAGGCTGGTTGTTTGGGCACTTACAAAAGTTGGAGCGATGCCGTCATCAACCGTCTGACCCAATGCAGTCGCATTGCCTATCGTGCCAGCACTTACGTCTTTTACAGCGTCGACTGCTATATTCAAATCTGTGGAGCTAAAAGCACCATCGGCTATCCCGGCTACAGTTAAATCTACCAGTGCACCCCCTGCTGAGGTTGCCGCTGACACTGTAAAATCTCCTGACGTAAATTCTGTACCCGCCGGGGTTGATACAGTGACATCTTCCGAAAAAGTAAGCCTGATGTTGGTCAAACTCGTCGTTTGCGCACTTAACAACACAGGAGCCGCACCGTCGGTGATTATCTGATCCGGTGTAGAGGCAATTGGATTAGCCCCCCCGTCTTCAACCGCTCCGGCTGATATGTCTAAATCTATCGATGTAAAATCTGTTCCGCTTAACGGATCAACTGTCAGGTCAACCTCTGTAGCACTAAAAGAAGCAGCGCCTGTTATCGTCACACCACCTATCGCAAAGTCGGCTCCTGAGGCAGTTACAACCGTCACAGCCTCCGAAAACGTCACCCTGATATTGGTCAGGCTGGTTGTTTGGGCACTTACAAAAGTTGGAGCGATGCCGTCATCAACCGTCTGACCCAATGCAGTCGCATTGCCTATCGTGCCAGCACTTACGTCTTTTACAGCGTCGACTGCTATATTCAAATCTGTGGAGCTAAAAGCACCATCGGCTATCCCGGCTACATTTAAATCTACCAGTGCACCCCCTGCTGAGGTTGCCGCTGACACTGTAAAATCTCCTGACGTAAATTCTGTACCCGCCGGGGTTGATACAGTGACATCTTCCGAAAAAGTAAGCCTGATGTTGGTCAAACTCGTCGTTTGCGCACTTAACAACACAGGAGCCGCACCGTCGGTGATTATCTGATCCGGTGTAGAGGCAATTGGATTAGCCCCCCCGTCTTCAACCGCTCCGGCTGATATGTCTAAATCTATCGATGTAAAATCTGTTCCGCTTAACGGATCAACTGTCAGGTCAACCTCTGTAGCACTAAAAGAAGCAGCGCCTGTTATCGTCACACCACCTATCGCAAAGTCGGCTCCTGAGGCAGTTACAACCGTCACAGCCTCCGAAAACGTCACCCTGATATTGGTCAGGCTGGTTGTTTGGGCACTTACAAAAGTTGGAGCGATGCCGTCATCAACCGTCTGACCCAATGCAGTCGCATTGCCTATCGTGCCAGCACTTACGTCTTTTACAGCGTCGACTGCTATATTCAAATCTGTGGAGCTAAAAGCACCATCGGCTATCCCGGCTACATTTAAATCTACCAGTGCACCCCCTGCTGAGGTTGCCGCTGACACTGTAAAATCTCCTGACGTAAATTCTGTACCCGCCGGGGTTGATACAGTGACATCTTCCGAAAAAGTAAGCCTGATATTGGTCAAACTCGTCGTTTGCGCACTTAACAACACAGGAGCCGCACCGTCGTCAACGGCCAATTCGTCCTGAAGCACACTGGCACCGCCAGCATCAGTGACGGCACCCGCTGCCAGTGACATTCCTCCCGGCCCCGCCGGTAACGAAAAATCGGTACCAAATGGGTCACAAGTTAAAAGCGCTTTCGTATCGTCTCCCGGATCAACAATGGCTGCGGTAATATTGACACCGGGAATAGTGAATAATCCGGTAGCCCCTATTGCTGTCAAACTGGTGTTGAAGGTTATTTCTACTTGCGTTGCGCTAATCGTACTGGCACTATTGTAGGTCGGTTGGGCATATGCTCCAACGCTAAAAAACATTCCAGCTAAAAAAATCAGGCCAATGTGTCGATATATATTTCTCATAGTAATGAGGATTGATCAATCTATAAAAATAAACAAAAAGTGAAATTAAATGCGGGAATTATACAATTATTTCCCAAGTACACCGTTTTTATTGGTTTTTATTAAACCAATGACTGTCTGCGGGTTGTTATCAATTTCTATAGTTGTTAGCATGACAAACTTACCGTCCGGGAGTTGAACAATGGCATTGGCTTGGTCATTGCCACTTCCTCCATACCTGTGCCCCAGGTAACCGGCTTCACCAAAATTGCTGGTCTCGCCACCAAAATCATCAGTTCTCATGAGAAGTAACTGCGATCCATTAGCTCCGCCTTCATCCGTTTCTGCTGTAGTAGCCGCATATACGAATCTACCACCAAGTGTTCTATAAAAATCAGCCACCTGAACCCCAACCGGTACATCTATTTGGCTTGAGAGCTGAATCTCACCACTAGTAATTCTCATCAAAAAAGGTGTCAAATTTTGCATCGTAAGTGACAACCTGTTCCCTGCTAAAAAAATATCAGCGTCTGACAACTTAAGCATCCTGACCACCTTTTCATTAACATCCGCATTTCCCGATTGCGTAAATCGAATACTTTCGTTGCTTACTGGGCCCTGTACCGGAATTGTTGCAGTAGCTGCATTGAACAATGACCGATTGTTTCCTTTGGTATGTCCGGCGATGACTACCTGGCTGCCATTTTGAATGCTAACAACAGCAACCCCCTCATCATCAGAGGCTGTCCCCTCGGTCTTTGCCCACACGGTATTGAGGTCTGTATCAAGCTTGACAAGGAAAAAATCACTTAAGTCCTGCACCTGATCATCTCTGAGTGGAACGTTTTCGGTTGAACCAACAGCGAAATATCCATCGGCTATTTCTACTATATCAGCCCCTTTTTGGCTAAGCGATAATGTATCAAATAACCCGCTTGACCCTATCTCAACTGTTTTATAATTGCTACCAAACACCCGGACATCTGAAACACGGTCATAGTTTCCGTTGGCATCCAACCTCACTATCAGCATCGCAGATTGTTGAAAACTATTCGTACTTTTATTTTCATATATACTGCCATAGGTGATCCACCCAATAAGCAAGTATCCCCCATTTGCAGTCTTCTTTATTCGAACCGGGGTACACGTCACTTTCCCCGTGGACGAAAAATAAGGCAATAATGGGAGAAAGTCTGCCGTAGGAAAACGCCTGATGCCATTTGGTAAGAGATTACCACCCTTATCTGCAAAAAGCACAACCCACTCCGTGTTTCCAGTTTGCTCTGTCAGCAAATAGCTGTCACTTGAACCGAAAATCGCATAGTTTTCCACTTCCGACCCTTGCAGGTTCACGACAAAGTCTGCTCCCTTATCAATACCCTCACCGCCAAAATATTTAACAAAAACCTCGTCTGGGGCTAAAGAGTTGGGGTCTTCAGGTGTGCATCCTGCTAAACCACCTACTACCGCAAAGCACATCGCTCTTAATATCCTCTTCATTTAAGTCTCTTCTCTTTTAGTTTCTGTGGATTGTAGATCGATAGCTGAAATCCACCTACAACTGTGACGCCATCGAGTGTGAAATCATTGTCGACCAACCCGATGTTAAAAATACTCTCCTGCTTGTTTCCATCCGCTGTGATTTCCGACGGAAATCTATTATCACCGTTGACGATGTTCATCATGCCGTGGTTGTACCTGGCCTCTACAAAAAAGAAATGTGTCTTTCTTCGGATTTTTACGCCTAATCCGGCAAAACCATAGTAAGTCAATGCTTTTCTTCGTTCATCCGCTACCAGGTTGGGATCAGGGAGTGTAGCCGACGCCTTCACCCCATCACGCTCTGACTGATTCGCTCTTCTTGTTGAGGTCTGCTTGGCATTGACCAGGTAATCAAAACTCATCCCAGCAAAAACGTACGGATTGAATGTTCTCTCTCCATCTCCATAATAGGTGTATTTTACAAAAACAGGAGCTTCCAATACAGCGTAGTTCTCTGAGTACGTAGCCAGGTTACCCAAACCTTGCGCAACAGTCAGTGGGTCAGATGCGTCGCTGGCGGCCTTGCCGTATATTACCTCGCTTTCTGCCGAAAATGTCTTCAACACATAGCCTAAGCCCAGGCCCACATCGAAGCCGGGATATACCTCTTTCTCGATCTGGGCAAACCCATTGAATTGTATGCCGGGCGTATAAACCGACTGATCATCTTCTGACCAAAGAGAGTAACTTGTTATCAACCTATAGGAACTCCGGTTCAACCCAATACTGCCACTCACCCTAAAAATAGGTTTATATCTGAATTTCTCCTTGTGCAAAATGATTTCCTGCGGATCCAAAGAAGGATCCAGCTTATGTTCTGGGTCTGCCTTTAACAGTTCAATCATCCAAATATCGGCATTGGCCAGATCGTCCTGGTAGAGGTAAGTCTCTGTCATTATCTCAAGCGCCCTTATCGTCTCTTCTTTAGAAAAGCCTCCACCTTTAATACAAGGCATTAGTAAAGTTGGAATACCAGGAAGGTCGCCGATATCGAACATTGCTTGCGCCCGATCCAAATTTTGAGTACAAACAACGCTCTGCGCAAATGCCCCTCTGGAAGTCAGAACAATGAAAACGCTAAACAAAGCGATTACCAGTAACACATTTCTCTTTGTATCCTTCATCATTTTATTGTTCAGCCCCGCTTGGATAATCCGGACAGGTAATTTCGTAATCGATGTCGCTGCCAACATATTGGTTCCATTCTGTTTGGTCAAGGTTCCGGTCAATTTCGTTGCACAATCCAGCAGCAATCATGTCGGGTTTGGTGGGCCACACCCTCAGGAACTTGTCATTGCTCGCCGAAGCCAAATAATGACCATCGGGAGAAAATGAAACAGCGTTGACATAGTCGCCGTGGTCATTCAAAATCGTAGGCAATCCGAAAATGTCGTTAAGCACCCAAAGCTTTGCCGTTTTGTCCCAACCTGATGATGCCAGCAGGGTGGTAAGCCCATTGAATTCAAGATCCGAGACTGTACTTTCATGGCCATTTAACTCCGCCAGAGGCGTCTTTGCAACGATATCCTGAATGACGATTCTGCCGGATTGATCGCCATAAGCCAGAAACTGTCCGTTTCGGCTGAAGGCCACCGAGGTGATTGGAACATTGTCGGCATTGACAATTGTGGCCTGTAGGTTATTATTAGCCATGCTGTATAAGTATACGTTGCCATCAGTCCCTCCTGCCGCAAGTGTTTTTCCATCGTCACTGATTGCCAGCTTTTTGACTGGCTGATCAAGGGTCGCAATCGAAGAAAAAGAGGAGAAATTGCTTCTTTGAATTTTCCCATCGGTTCCTGCTGACACAAACCCACTCGCATCTGGCAGGAAGACCAAATCATACACCGTGCCCCCATGGGCGTCAAGTAAGTTGGGAGCGGCAGGGTTGGACAGGTCAATTAGTTGTATATGGTCTTCATTGCCAACCGCCAGGTACTTTTCATCCGGGCTAACGGCCACAACCCTGTTTACGCTTGAGTTTGGAGCTGGTAACATGTCAACCCCTTCTCTGGCGTTGTTGGCTATGTTCCACTTTAGCACTCTTCCATCAGACCCGGCTGTGTACATACTTTGACCGTCTTTACTGTAAACTACCGACTTAACACCACCAGTATGTCCCTTCCATTTTACCACGTCCGCCCCGTTCTCCGTTGTCCATGCGTTGTAGAGACCCTGATAAATATCACCGTTGTACGGCTTGTTACTATATTCTCTAAAAAAGTTGAATGCCTGCATGGCAATTAGCGTCTTTCGGGTGGTATCCTTCACCTGAGCAGTTTTGATCGCCATGGACTGCGCAACGGCCTGGTAACGAAGGTCTTCAGCGTTTTTTCTCGCTTCGTCCGCTTGTACTCTGGCAGCCGTGGCAAGGTCTTTTTGCTCGTTGGCAATTGTTGCTTGCTTTACGGCTTCCTCCTGTGCAATCACTGCATCCTTTCTGGCAGCCTCAGCCTGTAATGTAGCAGCCTCAGCATTTCTTCTTTGTTGATCTGCTTCGTTTTTTTGTTCAATCGCCTCGGTAGTGGCTAGCTCGGCCTTTTCCCGTTGATCGTTGGCTTCTTTCGCAGATTCCACTGCCAATCCCCGTTGCTTTTCAGCATCGGCCTGGGCAATTTTTGCATTTTCAGCCTCGGTAACAGCAAGTGCCTCTTGCTTGGTCGCCTCAGCCGCCAAAATAAACGCATAAATCATCATGAAAATACACACAAGCGCAGCACCAGCCAGCACAAGTGCAAAGATCCTGGACCGGCGTATCTGCCTCTTCTGGAGAAGCTCTTTGTTTCTTTGCTCGGTTTCGTAGGCACGCTTGCTCGTTTCAAGAAAAACAATCGTACGCTCATAAGCTGTGTTATACCTTTGACCCCACACCAGCGTAGGTCTGTTTTCCTCCTGCCAGTTGAGGGCCAGTTGCAAATCGGGCATTTTCCAAAGACCGGCCCGCCCTTCCTGATACCTTCCCGCCGACTCCGATAGCTTGAGGTACATTTCAGCCGACCTGCTTTCTTCATCCAGCCACGACTTCAGCCTGGTCCAGATGCGCATCAAGCTTTCGTGAGAAATGTCAATTACAGTCTCAGATTCTAGCTGTTTGCCATGAGGTGGCATCAGCAAAGACCTGCCTGGTTCACGGAATTTATCGACCACCCGGTACACCTCGTCCTCGGTTACGCCAGCAATGGACGCAATGACGCTCAGCTTGGTAGGCCTTCTAATGCCCTGATTTTCTGATCCCCGTTCGGTGAGTGCCTTGAACATGGTCTCGCATATCTGCTTCTCCCTTTTGGAGAGCATGTCGTAGGCCTCGTTGGCATGCTGCGACAGCGCCTCTTTCAGCGTACCAATAGCATTATAATGCCGGATGTCCATTGACTCGGCTTCCTTGTGATTATCAGCCCAGAATGACCAGGTTCGCATCAGGGAGTGCTGAAGGATGGGTAGCTGATCGGGGTTGTCTCCCACGTCGTTTAACAGCTGTTGTACCAAACGAGGTGCGATGGTACCTCCACCTACCGCCACCGGGCCTTCAATCGCCAGTCTCTTCTGATCCCTGGTCATTTGCGGGATGAGGTAGTGGCTGTCGTTGATCATTTGTGTGAGCTCCGGAAAAACTGCGCACTCACCTATGAAGTCGGACCGCATGGTGATGGTGACATAAATAGGCTCATCGAACTGATGAACTGCTTCCATCAGCAAGTTCACGAATGCAGAAGACTCGTCCTGAGACGAAGTCATACTTTCTGTCTTCTTATAGCGAAAGAGTTCTTCAAACTGATCGACAAGGATCAGGATGTTCTCATCTTCCGATTTTTTTAGTTGCTTAACCGCCTCAACTAGTCCGAGAGAACTACTCCTGAGCACTGTAGCGGTAATCGTCTTCCTTATCAGCCGTTCCTCTTCTTCCAGCCCTGCGTATTCATCGTCTTTTTCCACCAGCGACTCTGCCAGGTTGTCGATCGGCCCCCCGCCCGGTCGCAACACCACAATTTTCCAGTTGGAGCCTGCCTGTGTCATGAATCCCCCGTAGAGCGTTGGAATCAGTCCACAATACATCAACGACGACTTACCACTTCCCGATGATCCCAACACTGCCGAGAACCTGTTCTCTGCCAGCTTTACAAGGACTTCATCACTCTGGCCCTCACGGCCAAAGAAAAGATGGGATTCTTCCACACCGAATGGCCTAAGGCCAGGGAATGGATTGAACAAGGTAGTGGTGCTACCTCTTGAAATAGTGCCAGACGAAACCTGATCAGGTCTTCCGTCGGACTCGTTGGGGTCAAGGTTGCTAGCGCTCATAATTTACTTTTCAATTTTCTCCAGGAATGGTTTTAAAGAATCGGCTTTGAATTCGCCGTTACCAGTTAAAATCAGGGTGCCTTCTTCTTTAAACTCCTCAGCCTTCACTTTGGCCTCCCCTGCCACATAAATTGCTTTTGCCTTTAAGGGCTTAATTCTGCCAAACCCGGGTGCTTTCAAAAGATCCTGAAGCTTGGCTTTTATCCAGTGATGATTGGCTTTTCCGAAATAAATCAGCGAAGCATCACAGCGTCTCAAGTTTTCCTGATGCAGGTATCGCAAATCGATCAGGTCACCATCAAAAAGGGACGTCATCACCTCGCATCCTTTGGCAGTCAGCGCTTTAGCAATGGGCTGAGCCGCCTCGGCGTCAGATTTATCACAAATCAGGTAGATCATTTTCCCGCCTTTGCTCTCTTCCTCCTCCCTTGCGTAATGATCCCTTGTTTTGAACCTTCCGCCGGTAAGCAGTTCCTCCCTTACAATGGATTTAAGCTCTTGCAGTGTAATTTGAAGAACCTCGGCTTCTTCCACTGCAGCGGCATCAGACTTTAAGTCCTCAATAAAAATCTTTTGCCTCTCCGACACATTAACCATGTCGGGTGAAAGCCAAATCAATCTTGAAAAAGGCTCTCTATTGGCACTTTTACTATTGTGCTCGATTACCTTCAGCACATATTCCGAGGCTATCTTATTCTGCATATCTACGATCGACAGATCAGAGCCCTTCGGCTTATAACCATAGTCCTCCCCAATCAGGTGAATGGATAAACGGCACTTTTCCAAATCCGCCTTTACCATTGCCTCCAGCAGTTTGGCTTCCTTCGGGAGAGACTGTTCAGGCAGCACCCTGTAACCATGGCGCAACAATTCCCTTTTGATAATGTCTCGTTGAATCAGAATATCTACACCTGTGCTAGCCAGGTAAACTGTGCGTTCTTTCGGAACCGTATCTTTTGCAATCTTCTTTGTGGATCCAATTTTTTCGAGGATCTGGTAAATATCGTACGACATATCTACCAATTTCAGCCAGTAACTTCTCTCCGCTTCCGAGCCAAAATACCGGGTGTATTCCTGCGCCTCACCAGTCATTGGATCGATCTGAAACAGGTCGTACGGTAAAATTTCCTCGTAATTGGGAAGGACACTGTCAATCTCGACCGGGTGTTTCAACACCTTGAACATCCTTGACTTCCCCGCAAGACTTAGGTTCTTTTCAGCAGTGGCCTTATCGCCAAAGTGTGTAATGCCTTTTATCAGTTTGGCGTCTGCCTTGAAGTTGTTTGACAGTATGGCAATCAAAACAGCTGCCTTTTCGATTTCCTCCGGGTGCTGCTGATTTTCGTCAACCATTCTCACATGAGGCTCCTCCTTCATTATTTGTGTAAGAAGTGTGGTGAGGAACTTACAAAAGCTCGTCACCCAGCCTCTGTCGCCCGCTATCCTTGGATGGTTATCTTCTGAGGAAAAACTAATTAAAATTTCTTTTCCAACTGCCATTTTTTTCAGGTCAAAATCTCATATTCCTTTTAAAAACTCGATAAATATTGTCCTACTATTGACTAAAAAGCAACAGTCTTTCTTCATCCATCACCTCATCTTCTGCCTCGATCTGGTCAGAGTCTTTCACTGACAAAAGTGTTGCCTCAACCATCTCAATGTTTTTGCTCATTAAATCGAACAGCGCCTCCATTGAAATAGTCAAAAAGATCGCCTCGCTGGTCGTTGTATAGTTGTATTCAAATTGGTCTGTCTCAACCAATTTATTGAAACCGATCACATCTCTACTGCCCAGTGTTCTCTGGCGCCCATTGTCGTCTTGTTCAAGCACACTGCCCTTTACAATAATGTAAATTGGTGCATTGCCATTATCTCCTTTATTGATGAAGGTTACCCCTTGCCTCATTCTTACTTCTTCTGAGGCGTCTACCACGTCCGTTAACACTGACCCAGGGATCGTTTTAAATAAATCCAACCCTTTCACAAACACAGCCTTCTCAATGAGCAGCATCTTCATGTGCAGGTCCTCCTCTGTCTCAACAAATGTTGGCGGCACTATGGCCCTGTCCAGGTCTTTCTTAACACCCGGGCGTATTCTTCTGGTGTGACGCTGATACTCCGCCTTGTCTTTTTGGTAAATGATCCAGGCAGATGTTTGAAGAATGAGCTTATCAGGGTTGAAAAGATTGGCAATAAGATCTGCTGAAACTTTTGTTTCATCCATCATGGACAACCTGTACAATGCCACTGCCTTGGTCCACCTGTTTATGTGATTATAATCCCTGTTGACTATGGAAAGGAGCAAGTCTTCATAACCTCTAAAAGTCTCAGGTGCATAGAAGTCATTGAGTTGGCTCAACCTGTCCTGGGGCTTGAGTTCGTCGAAAACCGGAAATAACTTTGGCTTCAATTCATCCTCCAGGATAATATCGAGCATTTCGACTGCGAACGTGACGCTTTCACTGGTGCCTACATTGATATTCTCTTTGACAAGCTCCACAGCCTGAGAGTCGTAGATAAGCGCCAAAAGCATATAAATATCATCATAGTTTTGGGCGTTCTCCTCTTCCATTGCCTGAACGAGCAATTGGTCGGTTTCATTTTCAGTTGGAATTTCAGTGAGCACTTTAATATTCCAGGCCAAGTCACCAATTTCAGCCTCGATCTGAATCTTGATTCGTGCCGCCTGAAAGTCTTTGGCGTGGTAGCCAATATAGCTTAGCGATAACAAGATTTCTGAAACGATGGCTTTATCAGGGAAGTCAATCTTTTTCCAGAGGCGTTCAACCCCCTCGGGGCCGCCTATTCGTCCAAGAATCTGCACAACTCTGAACATTGTACTTCCTTGCTGCCCGGTTTTGTAAAAAGCGGTATCCACGGTATGCAAGGTCGCTTCCCCCCCGGCCGTCAGCGCAGCCTTGGCAACATTAGAATAAATAGGCACATGAAGGTTCTCAATCAAAATGGGCCAAAGCTCCGGCCACTTATTAATTCCGGCACTAGCAATGGCTGCTGTCCTTACATTAACATTGATGTCTCTGGCAAGCTCCACGAGCAAGGGGATATACTTTTCTTCGTCTAGTTTTGCCAACACCTGAGCTGCGAATACCCGATCATCCTTGTCAACAGACCTAACAAGTTTTCTGATACTGACCTCGTTCAGTTTGTAGTCTTCAGCCAACTGTAGGAACGCAATTACTTCTATCGCCAGGTTCCTTATTTGCTCTTCTTGCTCATAGGAAGCCAGCTTTTTGATTTCTGCCAGCTTCTCAAAGTTGTTTACCTGCCTGCACTTGGCATAAGCATATTTTCGCACCTCTGGATGAGGGCTCTTGAGCGTTTCCACCAGAATCTTTCTGAATTCTATCGGTTCCAACTTTTCAAATAACTTCATCGACAGAATAATACTCTCTGCATTGTGCTCATCGAACTCCCGCTGAAGCACGTTCACCGTACTATTCTCATTCTTCTTCCCTTTGGATCCAAGTGCCTCCTTTTGCCTTGTTAAAGTAATTTTCAATGTTCCCTTATACTCATCGTAGAGTTTCACGGCTACGTATATGACACCAACTGCCAAAAAGATGATGATGTACGAAAAGTGAATCAATTTGAAGAAACTCAGCAAACCCAGACCAATCAATGCGGCACCTGAGATGAGTGCAGCAAATTCATTCACTACACCTTCAACCCTGGATTGAATATCAAACCGGATTTTAATATCCAGAGGCAAGAAGAAAATCTTGAAGGCCGGGTTTTCCAAAGCGTCTTTCAGGGAGGCGGTCAAAAGTCTGGCTAGTCCGGTAAAAAGAAAGAACAAGATGTATTCTTCGTTTTTTACTTCGAAACCAAAAATATGCCCCGATACGATGGCCCCTATTGTTAGTCCGGCGAGTACAATAGGCATTACCATAAGCGATACTTTCAGTCCAAATTTACCTATGATAAGATCGTTGAGAAAGCTCTGAATAATGAAGCTAATAACGATGATCGACCCGTCGTAGAACGACAAAAAGTTGGAGAGTTCCGTTTCGTTCGGGTACATAACGTTCACCGACTCATAAAAGCTGTATTCAACAAATACGTTGGCCGACGCCGAAAAAATCAAAAACATTGACAACAGCCCAAGGTACTTGCTTTTGAATAGGTCGGAATAGCTCGTATTTGGCCTCTCCCTGGAAACCTTTTTGGTCGCACCATCAAGGTTGTAATTTTTAACTATAAGAAGAGTAAAAATAAAAATACCGAAGGCACCGGCAATGGAAATAAACAACAAATCAGTTGTATCATTTATCAACTGAAGTCTCCTTAACCCTGGAATTGAAAAGAAAGCAAGACAAGTCGCCAGAAGCTGACCTGTATCAATACCTCCCATTATCCTCTTGGAGGCTCTCAGATTGAACATTCTGCCAAAGACACCCCAGAAAGTCAGCAGTGTAACTGCAGTTATGGGGCCCATCATCACAAAGAAGGCAAAACTGATCCAGGGACTATCGTAAAACTCATATGTTCCTCTCAGTAAGGTAACATACGCCAGGATCAAGAAGGTATTGGTAATGGCGAGACTCGAGAAATTAATATTGCGTTGGAGGGAAACAAAAACAATGGTACTTACGATGCCTAAGAACCCACCAGTAAAAAAGGCGATTCCCAACAAACCCTCTCCCATTCGGCTGATAAACAGCGTTTCTGCGCCTACAGTATAGGTAGCCAGGAAGATGCCCATAAAAAAGCCCTTGCCAAGGAGTAGCCACATTTGCTTCTCCTCGCCTGGCTCACCTCCTAAAAATTTTAAGAAAGCTTGCAGCACGAATCAGTATAGTTAGGTTGACATTTCCGGCACACAGAGCACACCAGAATATTGCCAAAGTACCAAAAAAAATTGTCTTTAGAAAGCTTACAATGAATTAGATGCAGGCTCACAAGCAGCGTCAAAAAAATAGCCGGCAAATACAGTTACAATTGTACTTAAAATTTCATTAATCATCAACTTAACATGAAAAAATAGCAAATTTTACTGCACCACCTATTTGGTGGTGGCAGTAGAATCGGTTTTGTCAGAGGGGATGACACCCTTCGACTGAAGATAGCTCTTATTCAATCCTTTTATCACTTCATCAGTGATATCAAGTCTTTTATCCGCATAAAGTACGCCACTACCCTTCGTGTAGGTCAATACAAGGTGGTATTTGTTACTTCCGCTAAACTCAGACAGGTAGCCGCTAACAGCATTATACAGTTGTTCGTTGAGCTTGGTCTCTTCTTCAACCAACTGCTGTCCCAGTGTTTGCTGATACTGATAGAGGTTTTGTTGTTTAACAGTAAGTTCCTCCTCCTTGGCCCTGGCCTGGTTCATCGTCATGTTCTGGGCACTGTTCTGGAAGTTCTGTATTTCTCTCTGGAGGCCCTCTGCCCGATTCCTGTACTCAGACTCCAACTTCGCTCTCTTTTTTTCCAGATCACTGCTGATATCCTTGAAATATTCATATTTACTCAGCAGCGTGTCTGAGTTGACATAGGCAATCGAAAGATCTCCACTGATTCTGTCAATGGAAGAATCAAGATTAGCTAGCTCAGGTTCTGAAGATGCAGCCTTATTGCTAAGCACCAGATAAAACAACACAGCAACTGCTGCTAAAAGGACGACACTAAGTACAGTGGATAGATTTTTCACGCTCTAGTTTTGATTAAGAAGCGGCAAATATATAGAAACTATTTGAACGGCAATGGCTAATGCAATGAGATAATATCATCGCTGGCATCTTCCTCGTTTTTAGTCGAATTTGTAAACCTTATCAAAAGACTGGAGGGTATTTGAACCTGTTCGGCCACGGTGCCAGGAATCTCATCTCCATCACTGGCCTGGCCTTCCGCAGTGAGCTCATCATGCTGAATTACCTGGTTTACCGTTAATTCTTCTTCGGTAACACACTTGTTTCTGAAATGGATGGCGCAAAATAGCCCCGACAGGCCGCCAAATAGATGTGACTCCCAGCTTATCTGGTCTGAAAAAGGAAAAATACCGGCAAAAAGGCCGTGGTAAAGAAAAACAACTATCATACTTACAGCCAGCGACCTAGCATCCCGCTTGATGAGTCCAAAAAAGAAAAGGAAGGAAACCAACCCGTAAATAATACCGCTGGCACCGATATGAAAAGCCGGGCGGGCTGTTGTCCAAACCCAAAAGCCGGTAGACAGGTACACGATAACAAAAACCTCGATGGCTATCTTTCTAAAAAAGAAAAAAAGCCCTATCCCAAGGATCGCAAGAGGAAACGTATTGGAGAGCAGGTGCTGAATATCGCCGTGGATAAACGGGGACGTAACAATCCCCAGAGAGCCTTTCAAAGTCCTGGGGTATATGCCAAGAAACGACAGGTCAACTGAAGTTGCGTACTCCCATGACTTGATACACCACAGCACTCCCACAAAAGCAAGTGTGATGAAAACGCTTTCTCTGAAAAGCTTGCGCTCGTTCATTATTGAATTAAGCTATTTTCTAGCAAAATTGTAAGCGTGGGTCAAAAGTAAATATCCTGTGCAAGCCTGAAAGTATTGGCGTGCGCCTCCACAATGTCAGTGATTTTTTCAGAATAACCACCTCCCATGGTCACCACCACGGGGAGCCCACAGGCTTTACAAAGCTGCAAAACCAACCGATCCCTTTCCTTGCATCCTGATTGACTCAAGGCTAGTCTACCCAGCTTGTCGGTGGCCAGCACATCAACACCAGCCTGATAAAATGCGAAGTCAGGCTGAAAGTCATCCAAAATGCTTTTAAGGTTCGCCTCAAGTAGTTTAAGGTACAGCTTATCGTCAGTACCGTCGGCCAGCCCAATATCGAGGCTCGACTGCTCCTTTCTGGCAGGATAGTTTCTGGCACCATGCATGCTCAGCGTAAACACCTGTTTGTTTCCGGTAAATATTTCAGCGGTTCCATTGCCCTGATGAACATCCAGATCGATCATCAGGATTTTTGAGGCAAGGGAATTTGCCAGCAGATCGCTGGCTGCAATGGCCATGTCGTTCAACAGACAGAAACCTTCTCCCCTATCGGTAAAGGCATGGTGTGTGCCTCCGGCAATATTGAATGACACACCGTGCTTCAACGCATGTTGACAACACTCAACAGTGCCAGCGGCAATGTTTACTTCTCGCTCAATAAGTACCTCGGAGTGCGGAAAACCAGTTTTTCTTACTTCTGCTGACGAGAGGTTCAGGCTGCTTAACCTCTGCCAGTAGTTGGCGTCGTGTGTCCGGAGGATTTGTTCAGGTTGGAGGCGCCCGGGGATGAACAACTGACTTTCTTTGATAGTCCCCTCGTAAATGAGTTGTTCCGGAAGCAGCTCATATTTCATCATCGGAAACCTGTGCTTGTCAGGTAGCGGATGGTTGTACGCCTTTGACCAAGCCACTCGAAGCATGCCGCCTTTTTTTTAATTAGTCGTCGCTTTCATCCGACTCGAAGCTGTAGAGTGTGGGATCAAGCCTGAGCTGACCGGAGTTAAAGTCGCTGATAAACTTTTCAACCACCGCTGGAGTAACTTTATCTACATTGAGGCAGACATCGATTCCCACACGGGCTTCAAGCTCCTCGTCCAGCTCCATGTGCTCTTTCACCTTTACTGACTCCTCCTCTTCGAGATCAAGCATTGTCTCAGTTATGAAAATGCCTATTTCTTCTTCAAGTTTTGCCGGCAACACGCCTTCACGAATCTCTATTCCTTTGTTGACCAAATCCCTGTACTCCGGGAATCTCTTCATGGCTTGCTTTTCAGCTTCATCATACAACTCACTTTCGTGATGTAGCTGTAAAGTATACAAGGCAGCATCAAACAACATTTCGGCACCGTTGTGTTTGCCTACAAAAAGAAACTCCAAATAGTCGTCTGAGTTGTCGTCGGTTTCGTTGATCACATAAGTGGAATCAAGCGCTTTCATCTCTTCCTTCACCTTCCCAATGCTCTTTTCGTCAAACTCAAATTCACTTATTCTCATATCATTTTACTTTGCTTGTGCTGCGGCCTTTTTTCCTGAGCTGTGTATTGTAGTCTAACAAAAACGCCAGTGATATTTCAACGTTCCGGTTTGAGCCTTCAAAATTCTCTTTGTATTTATTAAGCCCAAAGAAGTTATCTTCCTTTTCCCCGATATTGGTGTGCCCCATATTGTATCTGAAATCGAGTTGCACAATTTGGTCCTCCAGCACTGGAAATTCAAAACCACCTCCAAAACTGAGTCCCACCTGTAGTCTGTTGGCATTTGGCACTTCTATGATACCATTTGCGATTGGATAGTCTCTTTCATCCGGGCGTGGGGAATCATATTTTGTGAAATCATAATGGTAATTCACCGTACCCACCTTCCCCTCATCCAGTTCGGATGACGATATCTGACCATTTCCATACACCCAATAGCTTAGGGCGGGGCCAGCATTCACGTACCATTTGAGCGACCCCATTTGAAAAGTGCCCCTGAACATAGCTGGCATATCGATATTATGGAATCGTGTTACGTTTTTCACGTAGTCCAAACCTCTTTTCTGAATAGTCCTCCCTTTTGTGGAATAATACAATTCTCCATGGAACGACCAAACAGTCGACTTTGAAGCAGAATAGTTGAACACCCACCCGCCACTAAACCCTGGTCTCCAAACGGTCTCGTAGTCCCGGGTATATTGCTTCTCGTCGAAATGCATAGTGGAGAGGTTGATCCCAACCTTTGGCCCGGTCAATATCTGCCCTTTTGCCAGGTAACTGCTTAAAAATAAAGTAACTAGAATAACAAATGAGGTTCTTGTCATAGAAAACCCTGAAGGCGATTTATTCAATTATCCGAAATTTAGGGTTTAAAAACAGATTTTTACTCTCAAATTAAAAAAATCTAATTTGAAGTTGAAATTTTACTATAAGAATAAATCTCGCTAGCTTGCGTTAAAAGTGAGTTCTATTCTTTAGGAATTGCCTTTTTTAGGCCGGTTCTGTAAAGATTATTATAAGCTGTAAATTAATTTTGATAAATTTCGATTTCTGTTTTCTATCTGCTTTTGACCCGCTACTGAGAACTGGTTTAAAAGAATAGTAATATTATCCAATAGCGTTGACATGAGAAAACGTATACTTTGGCTTTTTCTGAGTTTTTTACCCTTTCTATCAGAAGCCCAGCAAGTACCTGTTTATAGCCAGTTCTTCATGAATCCCTACCTCTACAACCCTGCTTTTGCGGGTATTGAAGGGCATACTGTTGTGTATTTTATGCACCGGCAACAATGGGTTGGCATTGAAGGAGCCCCTCAATATTCCCACGTGGTTTTTCATACTCCTTTAAAAAACCGACTCGCACTGGGAGGTGAAATTAGTACGGACAGGCAAGGGCCGTTGACGGATAATTCATTCAGAGTAACCGGCGGCTACCTGCTGCCTCTCGACAGGAAACACTATTTGAGGTTCGGTCTTTCGTTAGGTGCGGGAAACAATGCAGTGGATTTGGACGCCATTGGCAACAGTTCTGACCCTGCGTTGGTTAACCTGCTCGATAATAATTTTTATATGAGGAGCGACTTTGGTGTCACCTATCACTTTGGCAAGTTCAATGCCGGTTTTTCATTACCAAGCCTCATCAGTCACGACGTACTCAGTCAAAAAACACTTAGCCCGGTCAGAGTTACGCCCATCGACAATATATTATTCAAGGCCAATTATCGTCAAAGTCTTTTTGACGATGCTCTTGCCTGGGAGCCGCATTTATTATATAAATATTCCGGAGTCGGCAATAGCCAGTATGAAGTCACCAACATCTTTCATATCAAGCACCTTGTGTGGGTGGGTGCTTCGTATCGGCAAGATGCCGGTTTTGTGGGACTGGCAGGTATAAAAATAGCGGAGCGTCTGGCAGTTGGCTATGCTTATGATTTGCCTTCTTCTGACCTGGCAACTTTCTCCACCGGATCTCATGAAATACACCTGGGGCTTCACCTGGGCACCAGAAAAGAGCACGCTGAGCATGTTTCTTCCTTCATAAAGAGCCATTCGAAGTCAAAAGCGGAAAGGGATGAAGAAGCTGCCAGACAATTGGCTCTGGAAGAGGCACGGAAAAAACGTGAAGAAGAAAGGCTGCAGGCCTTGAACAATGCTAAGCCGGAAGAGAAGAAGAGTGCGCTACTGGTCGACGGCACGCCCGAAAAGCCAGTCGAAGAAAAGAAGCCCGCAGGAGCCTCTTCATGGCAATACGTTTCTGAAAATAACGGTGCACCCATTTCAAGAACAAATGCTGCCGGACAGGACGAAGAAGGTGTGACACTGACCAGGACGAACGCCCAGGGAAACAAGGAGTTCATTGTTAGCTTTATTCCTGAAGCGAAGTTTGGGTCAGAAGAAGCATGGTCGCTGGTAAATAATGCAGGAGCTGCGCAGGAGCGAGTGAATGCCAATGGACAAAAGGAGGTTGGTGTACTTTGGCGAGTGAAGCACGAAGATGGCACTATAGAAGACAAAATTATTTGGTCCCCAGTTTATACCTCCGAAGCCGATATGAAGGCTGAGATGGTCGCCTCTGGCGTTGACATGACTACTGGCCAAAACCCAGATGCCGCTCATAATTTTGCACTGACAAGTAGCCGCTCAACTATGCCCGAAAGAACGGTTAACGGTGAAAGGCAGGTAGGCTTTGTATTCAAAAATACTTTGGCAGACGGAACGGTTGAGGAAACTACTGTGTGGGTGCCTGCTCCCGATCCAAATACTGGCGAAAGGTGGGAATTGGCGGATCCTAATGAGAAGCCTGCGGTGAGAATTGGACCTAATGGAGAGAAAGAACTTGGCGTAATTCTCAAGCGAATCCACCCCGACGGCACTGAGGACTTGATGGTAGAATACGAGCCGGTGGTGAAAAAAGAAGCACCTAAGCCTACCCCTAACGTGGCCGCCGCACCAAAAACAACCAATTGGATTTATGTTTCCGAAAACGAGGGAGCACCTATAGAAAGAGAAGTTAACGGCGTAAAAGAAGAGGGTATAACACTCTCCCGACAAAACGCCCAGGGAAACACTGAGTATACAGTAAGCTTTATTCCTGTTGCTGACTTCAATTCTGAAGAAAGATGGTCGCTTGTTAACTCCATTGACAACGTGGAAGAACGAACTGCTCCAAATGGACAGAAAGAAGTCGGTTTGAAATGGCGGGTTTCAGGGCCGGGTCTTCCATCAAAGGTGTCTACTGTATGGTCTCCTGCTTATTCGAGTGAAGCACTCCTTAAAGAAGATCTAAGGAAGCAAGGTGTGAGAATTGGTGTGCAGGGAAGAAAAGAGGAGACAGACCCGAACAACAACTTCAACCTTGTAAGCAACACTGGTAGCAAGCCGACAAGAACGATTAAAGGAGAAGATCAGGTTGGCTATTTGTTCAGAAACACTCTCCCTAATGGTGATGTGGAGGAATCCACGATTTGGGTACCTGCACCGGACAAAACCACCGGCGAGCAATGGGAAATTGCAGAGGAAGGAGAAAAACCTTTGGTTAGGATAGGAAGCTCAGGGCAGAAAGAAATGGGTTTCACTGTGAAAAAGATTCATGCCGACGGGAGTCAGGAGTTGCTTGTTCAATATGAGCCGGTGACAAGAGTAAATGCTACTCCCCGAATTGTGGAAAACACTGAAACCGTGCCTGTAGCTACTCCGGCTACGCCAACGCCACGAAGTGGCAGAAACCTTCTGGAAATGGCCCCGGGCAATTATGTGATAGTTGGGGCATTTGCCAATTTCGACAACGCCCAAAACTATAGCGACACCTTATTGGATGAGGGTTATTTTACTCAGGTAGGATATCACTCACCCAAAAACTTGTACTACGTGCAGATTTACAGTTCGCAAAGTTTGCCACAAGCTGAAAAAGAAAGAGACAGGTTAAGAAAGAGTCCCACACTAAGCAAGGCATGGGTATATACCGTTAAATGATAATGAAGATGATTAACAGCCATTTTAAATTGTCGTCTAACCCCATCAGGTGGACATCAAAACAAGCTTTGAGTTCAGGGAGATTTTATCGTAGTGTCAGAAATCAGAAAATGGATATGAGGCGGATTGGGTTAACGATTGTCGGTTTGCTGTTCTTTGCTTTCAGCGTGATGGCCCAACGGCCTTTTATAACAAACCTGGATAAAACTACAGCGGCTGCGGGTGACAAACTCACTATTTCGGGCATTAATTTCCCAACCTCCGCAGCTAACATCAAGGTGCGGTTTGGCGCCGGTGTCGGCACTGTCACCTACGCCTCAACCAACTTACTTGAGGTGACCATCCCTGGCAATGCAACCTTTGGCAACGTATCGGTGACCAATCTTACCAACGGCCTCATCGGCTATTCATCCGAGTTTTTCACATTGAGTTTTGGCGGCACTTCATTTCTTTCTGCCGCTATAGATGGCGCAGTAGGTTTTGCGGCCGATCAAAATGGAACCTACGATCTTTGTGCTTGTGATTTTGACGGCGATGGGGTGATTGACGCAGCAACTTCACATTTCAATGATCAGGCATCGAGAGTGCCTGTTTACCGAAATACAAGCTCAATCACTACTACTACATTCACCAAACTCAATCTACCCTCTCTACTCATTAACGAAGCAACTTTGAGTATCACTTGTGGCGATTTGGATGGCGACGGAAGGCCAGACTTGCTGGCCACCAGAGCGATTGCTGGTGTAACTCCGGGTGATATAGTATTTGCCTTCCGAAACACAAGTACACCGGGAGCCATTAGCTTTTCGTCCCCTATCTCGCTCACCCTTCCGCCGGACCCCGCTGGCAACCGAAAGAACGTTAGCCGTGTTTCTATTATTGACCTTGACGGGGATGGAAAACCAGAGGTAATTGTTTCCAACCAGGTTGATAATCAAATAGATGCATTCAAAAACACATCTACTGTCGGCACGCTCAGCTTTGCGGCTCAGCCCGCACAATTCAGTATCGGTGTCAGTCGGTCGTTCGGATTAGATGTGAAGGACTTAAACAATGATGGATTTCCTGAAATTGTAGCTTGCGCACTTCAACAGCCAAACATCTTTGTGCTGCCCAATATTAGTAGTGAAGGCACCATCGCCTTTGGCCCATCGGTCACGCTGCCAGTTTCAGGCAACCTTGCCAACCTTGTGGTTGGCGACTTAAATGGAGACGGACTAAATGACATCTCCACTACTCAAATTGGTAACAATTCAGTGTCTGTCATCCTTAACCAAACCAGCGAAGTAGGCGGCGCTATCTCCTTCGGTGCTGCGAGTTCATTTAGTGTCTCGTCGGGCGCCTGGGGGCTTGACCTTGGCGACCTGAATGGTGACGGCAAGCTTGATCTGCTGGTAGCGAGCACCACTAGCAACAATATGACCGTCCTTGCCAATACGTCGACGACCGGCCTCACTTTTGAGCGGTTTAATATACCTGCTGGAAGCGCAACCAGAAACGTAAAGATTGCCGACGTAAATGCCGACGGCAAGCCAGACTTGCTGGCAGCCGGCATTACGAACAACGAGCTGATTGTTATTGCCAACAGAAATTGTATTTCGCCAACAATAACGCCAAGCAGTGCCACTGTTTGTACTGGCACTGATTTCACTGTAGAGGCAACAAAAAGCATAGGGCATACCTACACATGGGAAACCGCTTCCAGTGCCTCTGGCCCCTTTACGGCTCAGGCAGAAACTTCATCATCTCTCAACCTGTCAAGCCTGCCCGAGGGCAGCCTCTTCATCAGAGTCAATATCAAGTCGAACGACGGAGCGTGTGACGCCAGTTCGGCCAACTCTTCGCAACTGCTCGTAAGCGGAACCCCTCCCACTCCACCTGGAGTTGTTGACCCTTCTCCAATTTGCGCCGGAGAAACACTGCAAATTGATGGTACAATTGCCGGAGCTAAATCCTACCAATGGACCGGGCCCGACGGATTCGCATCCACAGAAGCAGTTTTAAGTGTCGCTAACTTTCAACCTGCCAAGGCCGGAATCTACACCCTTCGTTATGTAACCGCATCGGACTGCCTAAGCCCTCCTACGCAGCTAAGAGCTGAGATAAAAAGCCTTCCACCGGTGGCTGTCAGATTCGACGGCAACGGACTTTTCTGCGAGGATGCTACAGTAGCTCTTTCAGCCGCTTCCTATGCGGGCTATAACTACCAATGGGTGGCTGACGGAGCAGATATCGCCAGTCAAACTACTACATCACTTTCAGCAAGCGCAAGTGGGAACTATGCCATAAAAATTTCGGATGCGGCAACTGGTTGTGCTGCTACAAGTGTGGCCGTGGCGCTCACAAAAAAGACACTTCCAGCGAGTCAGTTTACAGCAGTAGATGCCATTTGCGTGAATGTGGATACCGAATTTACTGCCGAATCTACCGGGGAAGCCGACCTTACGCTCAACTACGCCTGGGATTTTACCAGTGACGGAACAACAGACAACACCAACGCAAATGCAACAAATACCTTCGCAACAGCAGGGACAACCATTGTAAACCTGACAACCGGCTATGATGAAATTGCCGGGTGCGTCAGTTCAGCCACAAAATCTATTGAAGTAAGAGCCTTGCCTGTTATAGCCATCGAAACGCCAGATGGAACTGAAAAATGCCCCGAAAATGAGGTGACTCTTGAAGTGGCTGACAACTTTGTGTCCTACGCATGGAGTACCTCAGAAACTGGGAATGCTATTAGCGTAATAGATCCAGGAACCTACACTCTGACAATTATTGATGATGCCCAGTGTATCATCAACAGCACAGTGGACATAGTAAACTTCGATACCTCAAACTCTATAACGGCTGTGTCGAACAGATCCGTCATAGATGAATTTGACACTACTCAGTTCAATGTTACTGGAGCCTCGGAGATACTTGACTGGACGCCGCTAACCGGCATGGATGACCCAACTATCAGCAATCCGATTGTAACAGGTACTTATGAGTTTGGCGATGTTTTGAATGCATCCAACCAAAGAGAATACCTCTACGTGGTAACAGCCCTTGATGGCAATGGTTGTGAGGTGCAGGCCAGCATTCCTTTATTCATAATACCCGACGAGTCTCCCCAGCCAATGAAATCCTTCTCGCCCAATGGAGATGGTATAGATGACCTTTGGAGCGTCGAAAATGTCGAATTCAACCAGGACTGTAAAGTGGTGATCTACGACCGCCGGGGTCGTGCCATTCTGGAGAAGAAACCATACAATAACGATTGGGCCGGCAGGGTCAATGGAAATGACGTGGAGCAGGGTGTTTACTATTACGTTTTCATCTGCGACGACGCCACCAGGAGCCAAAACGGGAGCATATTGCTTTTTAGATGACAACACAGCCAGCTCAGTGATATTTAACTTTTATGTGTATATTCGACGGTTAAATTATCCTTTCAATCACCTGCAAGTGTATATGCCTGACGCATATAAGAATTATCACATTTTTTCTTCAAAAAATTATTTTCAATTCTTTTACTCTTAGATGGGTTACACTTTTTCTTTAAATTGTATTAACAATCTAAGAACGGAAAGCGCTCAAAGTAAAAAACTATGCTTTTATAGCCTTTGAGTTTATCCTAATAAGTATTTTCAGTTTTGAGAAACGCCACGATTTCGAAAAATACCATGAGACGACACAGCCTAGCCACCTCTGCTTTTGCCCTAATTTTGTTTATATGTACTTCTCAGGCCATGGCCCAGCTGCCAAAAACCGAGGGGAGTCCATTACCGAACACCTCATCCTTTTTCATTCCTGACTACAAGGATGGTTTTGCTACCAGGGGAGACGCATCGGCACTTTCAGAGCGCTGTTATCTCATTACTCAAGACCAGAACAACCGTTTTGGCCGCCTTTGGTGGAACACCAAATTAGATCTTACTCAGCCTTTCAGGCTTGATTTTATCATTTTTGCTGGGGACAAAGACGGCAGTGGCGCTGACGGATTTGGTTTTGTGTTGCAAACAGACCCCAGAGGCTTTGAAGCAACTGGTCGGGCCGGTGGTGGGCTTGGGTTTGGAGACTATCAATTTGCCAACAAAATTATTCCATCGGTTGCTATTGAATTCGACACCTGGAGAAATACCGAGTGCCCGGGCACAGCTGGTGATGACCCTGCTCATGATCACACGGCCGTGGCCTACAATGGAAATATTTGCGACCCGCAAACCAACGAATTATCTACTAACAAAACGCCGAGAATACACCCGACCTTTGACAATATTGAAGACAACTCGTGTTATGATTACGTGATCTTGTGGCAGCCTAATGCCGATGGAACACAAACGATTCAGATGTATGTAGAAGAAGAACTGCGAATCTCACATACTGCGAACATGATTACTACCGTTTTCGGCGGGGTGACTAACGTGAATTATGGTTTTACAGGATCAACAGGCGGTGCACGCAACGAACAAACTGTTTGTTTGAGTGGTGGCCAGCAGCCGCCCCTAACAGCGGAAGATAATTTTACCACGCCACAGAACACCAGTAAATTACTTCCTGTAAGGGCTAATGATATTGTTTTGAACCCTGATCTTGATTCACTGTGGACATTTACGATTTTAACTCCTGCAGCTAACGGCTCTTCCTACATTGATGGAGCCACGCTTGACATCATGTATACCCCAAATGTTGGATTTGCCGGACTAGACTCTATCCAATATCAAATATGTGACGTGCCCGTTGGCCGCTGCTATAGCCTTTGTTCTCCTGAGTGGGCTTATATTGATGTTCAGTGCGTGCCCTACAACTTCATGCTCGATAAATTGACTGACAACGAGCTCTGTAATGATGCTCTTCCTGACAATGGGTCAGCCAGGGCTTATATTAGCTCCGCAACTGTAACCAGCACCAGTGTCAACATATGGGAAGAAAAATTTAATGACCTGTCTACCAATGCCACGGTCGATAATGGAACCACATCCTGGAGCAAATCCGGTAACGCAAGTGGTTATGCAAAGGTTGTTAATAGCAGCGGAAACAAGAGATTCGAAGTAAATGATGCCGATCAGATTATTACATGGACATCAGGAGCCATTACAACGACGGGGTATTCCAACGTAAAAATACAAGCAAGTATCAGTGAGGTGGGTACGCTTGAGGGCAACGATAATGTTAAAGCATTCTACCAGGTGGGAACAAACGCCAGAGTGGAATTTTTCAACCACTCTGATGACATCTCCGGAGGCTCAACGTCTGCATCGGTGACCATTCCCAACGGCAGTTTGGGGTCAACTGTAAAGGTAATATTCGAGTTTATTAACAACAGCAGTAGCGAATACTACAGCATTGATGATGTGCTGGTGACTGGTGACTCCCCTCCAACCACAACATATATTACTGCGGGCTATACCTTTAGGTGGTACGATGGTGCCCCCGGAACCACTAATGCAGCTGACTTAGTCTATACAGGTGCTACCTACAACACCATGGCTGAAGGCACCTACACGGTGCAGGCAACTTCAACCTACGGATGCGATGCAACACCTCTAACAGTAACTATAGACAAGGTTACTGATGCTCCTGTTGTAGTGATCAACCAGGTGCAGGAAGTAACCAATTGCGCCAGCCCGAACGGAGTACTTGAGGCCTATGTGAATGTTAACGGTGTTCCTACGACAGCCGGTTATACGTTCCTCTGGTATGTGGGTGTGGATTTCACCTCAAGTTTTGCCACAGGTCCCACAGCAACCAATTTGAAAGCCCAAAACTACTCTGTTAGGGTGATCAATAACACAAGTGGTTGCGAAGCCGTCGAAGAAGAGACGGTGACCTCTACGCTTACGGCTCCTACCGTTCAGGCCACAGTAACTGCCAACGTGACGAGTTGTACAGCACCCAACTCAGGTGCCGTCTCCGCCAGCAGCGGGGGTGTAACTGCCGGTTTTACCTTTAAATGGTACAAAGGCTCAAGTATTAAGGCCATTGCAGACTACACAGGAGCCACTGTATCCAATCTGGTCTCGGGGTTTTATACAGTTCAAGCCGTCAATTCATCAGGTTGCGTATCTGAGGGGGTCACTGTTGAAATTACAAATACTTCGGGAGGACCGGTTCTTGAGACAGAATTCACAGAAAATACCTCTTGCCGGGTGGACGGTAACGGAACGATCACGACTACTTCAGGCGGTGCCACGACTGGGTTTACCTTCGAATATTTTATAGGGCAAAATACGACGAACAGCGTTCCTGCTTATAAGATTACTGGTAACGACGGCAATATTGCTTCATTACTTAAGGGTGGTATTTATACCGTAAAAGTAACAGAGACAGCCACGGGCTGCTTCTCAACCGAAGAAGTAACCATTTCTGACATCCCTTCGACCCTTACTATCGATCCGTCGCAGATCGACCTCAACTCCAATAAGGGGTGCGGACCTACTGCCGATGGTTCTATTGACGCTTCTGCGGCCGTTTCCGGCGGTAGTGGTTCATCTTTTGACTCTAACGGAAACCCGATTGCCATCTCAAGCAGTTCAAATGGAGGCTTTGATCAACCAGATATCTTTGGGTCGACCCCATTTGCTCAGTCTTTTGTTGGCGGCGCAATTAAGACATACAACCAATCGAACGTACCGGGCTGGCAAACCACATCACCTGATGGAAGAATTGAAATCTGGTCTAGTGGGGCACTGGGAGTGCCAGCGTATCAGGGAACACAATTTGCCGAAATCAATGCAAACAACGACGCCACGCTTTACTTTGATGTGGTGACTGTACCAGGAGTGACCATGAACTGGTCGTTTGCTCACAGGGGCAGAGCAGGAACAGATTGTATTGCTCTGTTGATCAATGCACCCGGCGCACCCGACAATCAGATTAATCAATTTTGCACTGGCAACACGGCGTGGAGCCTGTACTCAGGCACTTACGTAGTACCTGCGGGTCAATATGTAACCAGGTTCTTTTATAAAGCTGTTAGTACGGCGGGCGGAAACAAGTCGGTTGGTAACTTTCTGGATGCCATCACATTCGAGGCAGCCGCTAACACATTCGAGCTTTTCCTGGGAAATGACACGAACGGCGTTCCTATTAGCTCAAATGAAACAGGTGTTTTCTCAGGGCTTGACGAAGGCACATATTCCATTAAGTTTCTCGATAACCTGACCGGCTGCTTTGTTTCTGCAACTGACCTTGTTGTCAGCCTGGATCAGGATGTGCCCAATACTGTAGTTACTAAGGTCGACAACACCGGTTGTACGGTAGGTGACGGAGAGATTCTGGTAGTTTCGGAATCGCAATTCACACCCGACGGCGAACCGGCGGCAGGCTACAATATGGAGTTGTGGCAAGGTGGGGTGAAAATAGATGAAGAGATCGGAGTGATGTGGCAAAATGCTACGCTCAAAGCAAGGCATACTTTCACCGGCCTCCTTAGCGGCACCTACACGGTGAAATCAACCAACCCAGCGAAGACCTGTACCTTCGAGCAGGATGTTACGCTGGATGACCTTTCAGTTGATCCTCAATTTGTGGTAACAGGAACGACCAACGAGCCTAATCATGGATGCGACACTCCCGATGGCAGGCTCACGGTGCAGGTGGATGACGGGGCTGGTAACTTCGACGATCCTTCTGAATACACGTTTGAATGGTATTTTGGCAGTGTCGTTTCGGCGCCAGATCTGCTTGTAAACGGCGTTGACCCTGGAAATGGTTCTACTCCAGCGATTAACAGTAATACTGTTACGGGGCTAGCTGCTGGATTTTACACGGTAGTGGCCACCAAAACCTCTGCCGGTTCTACCGGTTGTGAGTCACCTCAGTATACACTCGAGGTTTCCGACGAAAAAACCATCCCGGATATCACCATTGTTGAAGATCAGCCAGACATCTCCTGTGGAGGGGCTGGTACTGCCCAGCTTTCTGCATCAGTAACTGAGAATGGAACGCCGGGCGTAACCGTTGGCTACACATTTGAGTGGTTTACAGGAGCAACTGCCGGAACAGCTGGCACCGGTTTTGCGACCGGAACTCAAACTGCTGCCAACCTTTCTGCTGGTGAGTATACGGTACTGGTTACAAACACGGCGACTGGTTGTGTGAATGACCTTACCTATGAAATTAATAGTAACCCGGTCAAGCCAGCAACAACACTTAATGTTAAGAACCCCAATACAAGCTGTTTGGTCGCCAATTACAATGGCGGAGCAACTGTTAATGTAAGTTTTAATGGAACGCCTGTAGCAAGCCCATCATCTGCTGGCTACACCTTTGTTTGGCACGTTGGTAGTGGTACTGGGGGAGCGGTTGTTACCAACGGCAATAATGGAGCCGTAGGCGGAAGCGTTACCGGAGCAACCACCGAAACCATTGGTGGTCTTAACGGCGGGCAGTACACTGTGGTGGCTACTAACCCAACCACAGGCTGCGAAGCAGATCCTTTTGTTGTTACGATTGTTAACAGCCCTGTGCTGCCAAATATCGTTATCACCAAGTTGTCGGATCAGACAAATTGCGATGTTCCCAACAATGGTTCTCTAAGTGCTGACGTAACTGTAAGCGGTACTCCTCAGCTTGGAGTCGGCTATACTTTCCAATGGTATGCTGGTGGTTCAGTAAGCGGTGCTGTACTTACAACGAACCGTCAGATAGATAATTTAGCTGCTGGTACCTATACCGTAAGAGTTACCAACCAATCGACAGGTTGTGTGCAGGTGCTTACTTCCTCTGTCTCCCAGGTTTTGGCTGACATAGACGGATCGGGAACTAAAGCCGACTCGGAAGACTGCTCCGGCAATGGCAGTATCACTATTACCAGTGCCTCCATAACAACTTCCGGGGCACCTGTGGTAGCTAATTCAGAGGCGGCTATTCTGGCGAGCTACAACCTCACCTTGCAGGATGCTTCCAACGCCGACATCACCGACTCAGACACTGACGGCTCTGCGACTTTCGGTGGTTTGATGCCTGGCACCTACTATGTGGTGATTACCCACAAATCTTCCAGTTGTGATTCTGAAACATTGCAGTTCGACATCGCCGACAATGCGGTATCACCTACACTGTCGATCACAGAAGATCAGCCTTCTTCAATTTGCCCGGGTGGAACGGGTGGTGATGGAGAAGCGACCGTAACTGTGACCAACGCTGGCGGCAGTACTGATTACACCTACAAGTGGCATACCGGCACAGACACCTCAACCCCCATCGATCCGGTACTTAACACGTCAGCAGCAACAGCTACATTGACTGGCGTTGCGGCCGGATTTTACACTGTGTTGGTAACCGACAATGCCTCTCTTGGTGATGGGTGTTTTGCTACTGAGACGGTGGAGATTACTGCAGCTACTCCCACAATAGAGGTTGTTGCCACTACGGTGAATGCTAATAACTGCCCTACGCCTAACAATGGTTCTTATACTATTACATCGGTTACCGAAGACGCAGGATCAGGCGCCACAGTTGTGGCTGCTGTTGCTGACTACACCTACGAATTCTTTAACAACGCTGGAACTTCTATTCAAGGGCCTAACACTACTGCCTCTATTTCAAACCTTGCAGTTGGTAACTACTCAGTAGTCGTTAAGCGTACTTCTTCGCAGTGTAGCTCGGCTTCTATTCCCTTCTCTATCACTGATGTGTCGGTAGCTCCTATTGTTAGCCTTACGGCTGTCGATAACACCAGCTGTAATGGTGGTGCAACTGCCAATGGCTCATTAACTGCTACGGTAACCAATAATACCGTTCCTGCTGTTAATTTCAACTACACTTTTACATGGTATGTGTCTACCCCTGCCAACTTCGGTAATACCGTAGCGGCCACTCCTCTGACTAATGGTACTAATTACAATGGTGCTACGGTCGCAATAGGCGACAATGGTGGCTTTACTGGTAATGTGCTCTCAGCACTGCCTGCCAACATTGCTGGTCAGGTATATTGGGTGAGAGTAACAGACACAACTGACCCGTCAAGCAATTGCCGTGTTGATGCAAACAGAACCATTGCTGACAACCCGGCTACTATTGTTGTCACTGCTTCCACGGCAACTCCGTCTAATCAGTGTACACCTTCTAATGGCTCTATTGAACTCACTGCCATTACTGTTAACGGAACGCCCACCAACACTGCGGCCGGTTTCCAGGGACTTACCGGATATACTTACAGAGTATTGAGAAGCGATGCAACCACTCTTGAAAAAGTATTCGACGTAGCAGCCAATGGTGGTACAAACACATTCCCCACTGCTACCGCTCTTGCTCCAGGTACTTACTTCATCGAAGTAACTAACGACCTGGGGTGCGTGTCGGCGCTTAAACAGTTTAGTATTACAGATGCCAGTGTTGCCCCTGTCCTTGCTGCATCGGAAGCTGCACCCTCCTCTGTTTGCGCTGGTGGTACCGGAGCAAATGGTTCCGCTACAGTAAACGTCACCAACTCGGGTGGTAGTACCGACTATACCTATCAATGGTACACAGGAACAAGCGCTGTGCCTGCTAATATCATTGCCGCTGGTACCAATGCATCGGCTGTCACTGCTACTTTAACAGGGGTAGCTGCAGGACAGTACACTGTACAGGTAACTGACACCAACGGTGCCGGACTTGGTTGTTCACAAGTGGCTACTACCACCGTAACCCTGGCTAAGCCTACCATAGCAGTGACAAGCACTACGGTCAACGCCTCTAATTGCCCTACGCCTAACAATGGCACCTACACTATCAACACAGTTACTGAAAATGGTAGTGCGGTGGGTGGAGTAACTCTTACTGACTATACCTACGAGTTCTTCAACAACGCTGGAACTTCTATTCAAGGGCCTAACACTACTGCCTCTATTTCAAACCTTGCAGTTGGTAACTACTCAGTAGTCGTTAAGCGTACTTCTTCGCAGTGTAGCTCGGCTTCTATTCCCTTCTCTATCACTGATGTGTCGGTAGCTCCTATTGTTAGCCTTACGGCTGTCGATAACACCAGCTGTAATGGTGGTGCAACTGCCAATGGCTCATTAACTGCTACGGTAACCAATAATACCGTTCCTGCTGTTAATTTCAACTACACTTTTACATGGTATGTGTCTACCCCTGCCAACTTCGGTAATACCGTAGCGGCCACTCCTCTGACTAATGGTACTAATTACAATGGTGCTACGGTCGCAATAGGCGACAATGGTGGCTTTACTGGTAATGTGCTCTCAGCACTGCCTGCCAACATTGCTGGTCAGGTATATTGGGTGAGAGTAACAGACACAACTGACCCGTCAAGCAATTGCCGTGTTGATGCAAACAGAACCATTGCTGACAACCCGGCTACTATTGTTGTCACTGCTTCCACGGCAACTCCGTCTAATCAGTGTACACCTTCTAATGGCTCTATTGAACTCACTGCCATTACTGTTAACGGAACGCCCACCAACACTGCGGCCGGTTTCCAGGGACTTACCGGATATACTTACAGAGTATTGAGAAGCGATGCAACCACTCTTGAAAAAGTATTCGACGTAGCAGCCAATGGTGGTACAAACACATTCCCCACTGCTACCGCTCTTGCTCCAGGTACTTACTTCATCGAAGTAACTAACGACCTGGGGTGCGTGTCGGCGCTTAAACAGTTTAGTATTACAGATGCCAGTGTTGCCCCTGTCCTTGCTGCATCGGAAGCTGCACCCTCCTCTGTTTGCGCTGGTGGTACCGGAGCAAATGGTTCCGCTACAGTANAAGTATTCGACGTAGCAGCCAATGGTGGTACAAACACATTCCCCACTGCTACCGCTCTTGCTCCAGGTACTTACTTCATCGAAGTAACTAACGACCTGGGGTGCGTGTCGGCGCTTAAACAGTTTAGCATTGGTAATACAACACCAATTCCAACGACCAATACGGTAGCTGGGGTCGACAATACATCTTGTACTGCTACGCCGAACGGCCAGGTATCATCGAATTTTGTTTGGACAGGCGGAGCGATTTCCTATCAGTGGTATTTCGGTACTATAGCCTCTGGAACGGCCGTAGCACTCGTGACTGGGGCTAACCCAGGCAATGGATCTGTACCCAGCGATCCAACATTAGCAACCGTTACAGGATTATCGGCAGGCACCTACTATGTGGAAATTACTGATACGGATGGAGGTGCTGGCACAGGTTGCGTTTACCGGCAGGAAGTTTCTATCCTTACGGATCAACCAGTGATCACAATTGCTGGCAGCAACAAAAATCAAGACAATACAATTTGTGATCCGGCCGCAGACCCTGACGGATACAATGGAGAATTCGAAGTGCTGACTGTCAATAAGGATGGCGTTGCAGATGTGCTTGGAAGCTACACATTTGACTGGTATACCAGCGCCGGAGTTTTCATCATCAATACTGCTGGTGCAATAAATAATGACTTCAATGCCGGAAGCTACCGAGTGGTGGCAAAAAATACAGCAACAGGTTGTGTGTCTTCGCCGGTTCCATTTACCATTGGAGACAACACGGCTAAGCCAGTATTGGCAGGTAACTTCACCATTACACCATCTTTAAGTTGCGACAATACCAATTTCCCTAATGGTACAATTGATATAGACCCTGATGGCAACGTCGCCAACAATCCCGCTGGTTATACTATTGAATGGCATACCGGTGGAACTGCGACTATGGCAGTAGGAAATGTTACAACCGATAATAACAATCTCTCCGATGACTTAATAGACGACGTGTTGGACAACGTTTCACCTGGAACTTATTCTGTTAAAGTGACAAATACAGCCACTGGTTGTTTCAGAGTTCAACAGTTTGTAGTAGGGTCTGGTGTGCCTGCCTCACCATCCTTGACGGTAGCGGTTACACAAGAGGTGACCGATTGTAACAACCCTGATGGCATCCTCACCGGAACGCCAGCTCCAAAGGCCGCCTCAGAATATAACTGGTTTTGGTTTACTGACGACCAGACCACTAGCGTGACCACTGTCGGTGGTGATGTATCGGTGGAGGGAGTAGCGTCAAGCCTTCCAGAGGGCCTTTATTACGTAAGAATTCAGGACAAAGAGACCGGTTGTGTATCTAGCTTGATGAGCAAAACACTCACCAGGTCGTCTGTCGCTCTGGTAAGTGTAACCATCAATTCCGCACCTGGGGATTGCGATTCAGATGCTGGCGAGTTTGAGTTTGATATAACCGGCAGCTCTGGTGTTGTTGACATACGTGTTCTGAAAGAAGACGGCACAGTAATGATCACCCAAACTGGCATCAACGTGGCCGCTGTCAACCCTGACGTCACAGTGGCAGACTCTGATCCCGGTGCCACTACCTATTTCTCCAATGCTGGTTTTATTAATGGCAAGTACGTAATTGAAGTGACTGATCAGGTTACAGGTTGTGTTGACGAGCAAGACTTCTTTTTACCATACGTTGGCGCTCCACGACTAGATTTAGCTGTCCCAGTCGTTGTTAGTCATAGTACCAACTGCCAGCCTTACGATGGTGCAGCTATTATCGCAGGAGATAACACCAATGGAGTGACCGGTGGCCAGGGAGGTGCAACAGGCCAAGTTAGTGTAACACTTACGCTTGTGGACGGAGAATTCACAGGTGACAGTCATGACAATTATCAGGTATTCCTTTTCCCAACAACAGTAGTTACACAACCCGAAACTGAAATAGTTCTTACGGTCGATGATATTACTGGTTTCTCCGTAAATGACAATATGACCATCAATGGAGGGACAGCAACCGGAGAAATAGACGCTATCAGCGGTCTGGAGCTGACAATTGATTATACAGGAGGGGACATTACCAGCATTTTGGCTGGTAATACAATTAGCGATGGAATCAACACTCACACTATCACTGGGGTTACTCATGCTGGGTTATGGTCTGTTGCTGAAGGCAGGCCTACCAATATTCAGGTGCTAGAAGGAACCACGGCATTTCAAAATCAGGCCAACCTAGGATATGGTGACGTAACAGCAGGCCACGATGATATAGAAAACACCTATGTGTTTAGTGGCCTGACCGCTGGGGAATACACTGTAATGGCAGCCCAGGAAGGAGCACTATTTTGCTTGTCTCCGTCAGTAGTCTTCGAAATCGAAGACAGATTCTTTGAGCTATACATTGACGAATCAGATGTCGCAGACATTGAAATAACCAACGATACCAATTGCAATGGAATCGCCGCCAACTCAAATGGTGTTATTAACATTAAACAGATTGATCGTAGAATTCTTGACGGAGCTGGTGTTCCTACTAGTGATGGTATTGATGATGCAACCATTAGTACAGACTACACTTACCAGTGGTTTGAAGGCATCAACACCTCTGCTCCAGCACTCGGAACAACTGCAACTGCTGCAGTCAACAACGGTCACCAAATCACTAATATCCCTGCTGGCTCTTACACCGTACTTATCACAAACGGAACAACAACTACCGGTAGCGCCGATGCATGTACAGCCACCTATACGTTCGAGGTTCAAAACGAACCGGAAGTAATTGAAGTAATCGCAGCACCGACCGACAATACCAACTGTTCTGCACCTTTTAACGGAGTTATTACGATCACTACCGTTGAGGTAGATGGAGGCGGTGCAATGCCGTGGAATACAACGGCTAATTTTAGCGCTAATTTGTACAAAGTAGGTGCGGCTACACCATTTGCAGGCCCTATATTTTCGAATGGTGCTACCGACCAATTCACTGCTCTTGAAGACGGGGATTATGAAGTGGTTGTTGAAAATAGCCTCACTTGCGAATCGACTGCCTTCCCTGTCACAGTAGTAGATGCTACTACACTGCCAACACTAACTGTTAGCTCTACTACCAACAACACCAACTGCACAACCAATAATGGTCAGATTACCGTCGATTTAGGTGGAGCGGTTGCAGGTTACAATTACAGCTGGTTTGTTGGTGACATCACCAGCACAACTGCTTTTACCGGAACTGAGTCAAACCCGTCAGGCACAGAAACTCAAATTTCCGGGCTATCTGGTGGTACTTATACACTTAAAGTAACGGACAACTCTTCACCTGATTTTGGTTGTTTCAGTTTTGTCACGGAAACTATTGCCGACGATATCGATAACATTATTGACTTTACTTTCAACGTAGTTGATAACCCCGATTGTACACCGGATAATGGATCAGTGACATTAACCAGCATCGACCTCTACAATAGCTCCACCAATGTGGCAAGCACTTTAACTGCGCCGGGCGACATCATAGCCATTGATGCATATACCATGAATGTCTACGATGCATCAGACAACTCGATAGTTGACACCAATGTGGAAGATGCCGGTGATAATGTAACCATTGCCGGGCTACCAGCTGGAAATTACCTGATTGAGATTCTAAATCCGGCAACACAATGTTTCTCAGCCCAAAAGGCGTTCACAATCGATGACCTCAGTAGTTCACCTACTGTTGACATTGTGGAAGATCAGAAGAACACCATTTGCGATCCAACTTTCGGTGCGTTAGAAGCTAACGGGCAGTTGACTGCTACTGTTACCGGAGACGCTGATGACAACTACACTTTCCAATGGTACAACGGCCCCACAGGAAATGTCGGCTCAAGTACTGCTCTTTCTAATGGAGTAGCGCACAATGGTTCGACAGTAGGTATTGACGAATCGGGTGTCAACACATCTGTCATCTCTAACATTCAAGAAGGTAATTACTGGGTTTTCATCACTGACGTGACTACTGGAAATTTGGGATGTACTGTCACTGGTGGGTTTACACTTACAGCTAACCTCACTCCTGTAACGCTGGACATTGCCAATGTTTCGACAACTCCAGCAACTGATTGCGCCAACCCTGACAATGGAACAATAAGCATCGACTTAGCTGATATATCGGGTTTTCTGGGTAACGACATGAGCGATTACCGAATAATCATTGCAGGTGTTACTACAACCGCAGATGATCAGACATACAACCCTGGCGCAGTTGATCCATTTATTATTACAGACTTATCCGCTGATACCTATGATTTGACTATCATCGACAAAACAACTGGGTGTGTTTCAGTGGTCTATCAAAAAACCGTGCTGTTCGCTCCTGTCGAGCCTATCATTGAAGTGACGACAAATAGCGCCAACAGATTCTGCGACACAAGTGGCGGTACTGTTGGAAATGGAGCAATTGAAATTCGTGTTCAAAACCCTCTGGGTGGATACTACGATCCTGCCAACTACACCTTCGATTGGTATGACCTTCAATCCGGTAGTGCTGGCCCGTCATCCCCATCATCAGGTGTCGGCGACGCTCTCCCTGGCGCCGGCTCCGATGAAAGAACCAATCTGGCTCCTGGCTTTTACACTGTAGTGGTCACTGCGAATGACGTAGCTGCCAATGATGGTTTGGGTAGAGGTTGCTTTGATCAGGTGATAGTTGAAGTGCTTGACAACCCTGACGTAATAGAACTTAACACAACAATTGTTGATGTAACAAATGTAACCGATTGCACACCTGATAACGGTCAAATTGAGGTGACTGATGTGCTCCGCAATACGTCTAGTGACGCCCTCGGCAATTACACCTTCCACCTGTATCAAAGTGATGGAGTAACTGAAATCCCAGCCGCTTCGGCCTTCAATGGCACAGCGATCGTTTCTTCGCTTTCTCCGGCAACCTATTTTGTAGAGGCGAGGAGCACAACAGGCAGTGGTTGCTCATCTAACTTGCTTCAGGTTGTGATAGAAGACGACGCTGTTACCCCTACTGTAGCCATTGTACAAGATCAGGCTAACACCATTTGTGATCCTAATTTTGGTACTCTTGAAGCAAACGGTCAGTTAACAGCTACCGTTACCGGAGACGCTGATGACAACTATACTTTCCAATGGTACAAAGGGCCAACTGGTAATGTTGGTGCGAGTACCGCTCTGGCAGATGCCATGGTCATCAATGGTTCTACGATGGATATTGATGAATCAGGAGTTCGCACTTCGGTTCTTAGCTTTGTCGAACAAGGTAACTATTGGGTTCAGGTCACTGACATCACTACTGGAAATCTCGGATGTACTGTCACTGGTGGATTTACACTTACAGCTAACCTCACTCCTGTAACACTGGATGTGGCCAATGTGGTGGCTAACCCTGCTACAGACTGTACAGCGCCTGCCAATGGATCAATCATCATTGATCTGGCCGACATATCAGGAAGTGGTGCTGCCATTACTGACTACACCATCGCTATCAATGGTGTAAATACAAATTTAGCTGACAACGCTGCTTTGGCGCTGTCGACTGATCCTGAAACAATCAGCAACCTTGAGCCTGATACTTACGATATCACTATCACCGACGAAACAACTGGTTGTGTATCCACAACATATCAGGTTACTGTCGGTCAGGATGGTACTGAGCCTACCATCAACCTGGTAAGTGTTACTGCCGACAACTTCTGCACTGGTGGAAACGGTACTATTCAGCTGGAAGTAACTGCGCCTGATCTCGACGAATCAAACTACACTTTCGACTGGTATCAGGGTGTAGGTGTGACTGATCCTTTCACGCTGGCTGAAGGCTCCCCAGGCAATGGCCCTATTGCAGGTGTAGCCGGAACAGGCAACGGTGGTGGCGATGAAATCACAGGACTTAGTGCTGGTTTCTATACCATAGTGGTCACTGCTTCAGGAACTGCTGCCGATGGCGTCGGCTGCTCAGACCAAATCGTGGTAGAAGTGCTCGATGATCCTTATGAGCTTACTATTTCCAATACTGCAGTAACTGACGTAGCTGACTGTACGCCGGACAATGGAATCATTGATGTCACTGAACTTACATATACTTCAGTAGAAGATGGAGCCACAACTATCACCGCAGCTGGCCTTAGTGATGCCAACCTTACCTACAACGTGTATGACAATGCTGCCCTGACCGTTAATGCAAATACATTAACTATTACTGGCGCTGCTCCTACTTTCACTTCTTTGGCTCCTGGGACCTACTATGTAACCGCCCAATTTACAGGTGGTGCCATCGCTCCCGGATGCGTGTCTCCTGCTGTACAACTTGAAGTGTTGGATAATGGCACAGCTCCTACAGTAGCCATCGTGCAAAATCAGGCTAATACCATTTGTGATCCTAATTTTGGCGCTCTTGAGGCAGACGGTCAGTTAACAGCAACTGTCACCGGAGACGCTGATGACAACTATACTTTCCAATGGTACAAAGGCCCAACTGGTAATGTTGGTGCGAGTACCGCTCTGGCAGATGCCATGGTTATCAATGGCTCTACAATGGATATTGATGAATCAGGAATTCGTACTTCGGTTCTTAGCTTTGTGGAGCAAGGCAACTATTGGGTTCAGGTCACTGACGTCACTACTGGAAATTTGGGATGTACTGTCACTGGTGGATTTACACTCGCATCTAACCTCACTCCAATAACACTGGATGTGGCCAATGTGGTAGCCAACCCTGCTACTGACTGTACAGCGCCTGCCAATGGCTCTATAATCATTGACCTGGCTGACATCTCAGGAAGTGGAGCAGCTATTACTGACTATACAATTGCTATCAACGGAGTAAATACAAACTCAGCTGATAATGCTGCTTTAGCTCTCTCGACTGACCCTGAAACGATCAGCAACCTTGAGCCTGATACTTACGATATCACTATCACCGACGAAACAACTGGTTGTGTATCCACAACATATCAGGTTACTGTCGGTCAGGATGGTACTGAGCCCACAATGAGTGCTGTCGTAACACCAGACACATATTGTACCGGTGGTGATGGTACGATTAACCTATCGATCACTAACGGTGACGGAGATGAAGCAAGGTACGACTTTCAATGGTTTAGCGGTGTAGGTACTGCTGCACCTAGTGTTGCTCTCCCTGCCCTAAGCGGTGTTAACATGTTCTCTGCTTCTAACCTCGACGCAGGTTTCTACACCATCGTCGTCACAGCACAAGCCACAGCTACAGCAGGTGTCGGCTGTTCCGATCAAATCGTGGTGCAAGTACAAGACACCCCAGCTAACCTGTCCATTCCCGCCACGGGCGTTAACATTACAAATGTGAACGACTGTAGCCCGGCGAATGGAAGACTGGAAGTGGATGAAATTAAAGTAGCGGGTGTCACCTTGACTACTACCACCGACTTAGCCAACTACCAGATTGAGCTTTGGAACAGTGGCAATACCGCTTTGATCAGGCTGTTTGACAACCAGGGTGTTGCTGGCGTTAGCTTCCCTAACACAACGGCCAACCTCACTGCTGGTACCTACTTTGTTAGAGCAAGAAACCTTACTACCGGTTGTTTATCGCCAGGAAGACAGGTAAACATCATTAACCAGACCGTGAAGCCGGTAGTGACCATCACTCAAAACCAGGCGAACACCTACTGTGACCCTGCCAACTTCGACGGTCAACTGACCGCCTTCGTAGGCGGTGTAGATGGAACAACACTTGGTGGCGATTATACCTTCCAATGGCATAAAGGCACGGTAGCTTCAAGCACACCAGTTCCTAACGGCGATGGTGGCAACACTGCCCAAATCACGGGAGCTGAAGATGGCAATTATTGGGTAGAAGTAACCGACAGCAATCCAGCCAATCTGGGTTGTACAGCACGAGCCACTTTCAACCTCCAATACGTACCAGTAGTAATCACCCTACAGGCCAGCAGCACTGATGATACGTCATGTGCGGCTGACAACGGCAGGATTTTCTTTGGAGGCTCAGACTTCGTGAATATCACAAGTGCTGGAAATCCAACCGATGATGCAAGTGCCACCACCCCTGGATTGATTGATACAGATTACACGCTGGAGCTCTTCAATTCAAGCTTTGGTTCACTGGGAGCTGTAACAGCAGTTGATCTCACCAACACCAACATGTATGCCCCTGGCCGTTACTATTTAGTAGCAACCCATAGAGTATTTAAATGCTCTTCTGAGTTCTATCCATTAGATATCGAGGACGCTATTGAGTTCCCTGAACTTGAAACATCTTCGATCACCGCAGATGTCAACTGCACAGGCGACAATGGAACCATTACATTTGGCATGAGAACTGGAGCCGACATTATTGGTGAGACCTATAGCCTGACCTGGACATACCAGACAACTTTATCTGCCGCAGCTAGTGCCTTTGTTCCCGGCTCGATCAGCGGAGATGGTAACTCAGGAACTGAGTTTGTGGTTTCCGACCTGGCTGCAGGCTTCTATACTGTAATAGTAGAAAATACTGCTTCTGGTTGCGAAACCACCGAGCGGTTCCAGGTTACTCAGAACCTTGTGACCCCTGCCTTTACCGTAGCGGCGTTGACACACTCTACGTTGTGTACTACTCCGGCGGGTAACGGATCATTCGAATTGAGGAGCAATAAGATCGCAACGGGCGTTCAGGATCTGCAGGCGTATACCTGGAGACTTTACCAAAGCGACAAAACAACACAGATAGGTGCCAACCTCGACGTAAGCGGGTCAACCACTGTTTACAATCATACGAGAACGCTTGGCCAGGGTGAATACTACATTCAAGCAACCAGAAATTCGACAGGTTGTCCTTCGGCATTCATTAAGCTGACTATCGAAGACCACCACGTGAATCCTTCACTGACAGCCGTAGTTACTGAAGACCAGGGTTGTGTGGGTGGAACGCTTGGCGTGGGAGCAATAACAATCACTCTGGCTGCACAGGATACGGACGGCGATGCTACAACAGATGGCACGACCATTACTTGGGCCAATACTGCCGGAGCACTGCCTGCCTTCAATGGCCTGACAACCATCACCGGTCTCTCAGCTGACACTTATACGGTCACGATAGTTAACAATGTCTCGACCTGTCAAGTGTCCCAGCAAATAGTTGTAGGCACCCAGTCGCTTCCAGTCGTAGTAACCGCAAGAACAACTACTGACCAAACCAGCTGTACACCTAACGGTGCTGCTTCGGTAGACGTAGTTACTCTGGGTGGCGCTGCAAGTGCTTTGGCAGACTACAACTTCACTTGGAAGGATGTAGACAATGCCACTACCCTTGTCAACAATGTGGCTGGGCAGAACAGCATCAGCAACCTGAGCGCTGGAGCTTACACTGTCACTCTAACACATGCCGTTACAGGTTGTGCGCAGACACTTGAATTTGTGGTAGAAGAAGAAATCACTTACCCTGTGGCCGACATCACACTGGTGCAGGTTGATCAAAGCTGTGATCCTTCCACTGCCAATGGAGAGTTGAGTGTAATAGTAGATGATCCAAGTGCTGTTGGCTACGATATCAACAACTATGTAATCACCTGGTACGAAGGCAGTGGTGTAACAGGCACTAACCTGGGCAACACGCAATCCATTAGTGGTTTGGCTGCCGGGCCTTACACCGTTGAGGTATTGAATAACCTTACCGGTTGCACAAGCACCGCAGAAATCACCTTAGAGAACGTGCCGGTAATACCGCAGTTGATTTTTGATGACATTGAGGTGTTGCCAATGACAGTATGTGACCCAGCTGATGGCTCTATAGAGATCAACGGCATCACGCCTGGCGTATTGGCTGATTATACCTTCGAGCTGTGGAACGTAAACCCGGCTACGGCGGGTGCATCACCAATCGCTTCAGCTACCGACACTATCTTCACGGACTTAGAAGCAGGCATCTACTACATAAGGGCTGTGGACAATGCCTTCGGATGTAGCTCCATAGAAGTAGAAGTAGAAGTGGAAGACGCTTCAACACCGCCTGTAATTAGTCTGGTAAATGTTGAGGTGCAAACGAACTGTAACCCTGCCATTCCTAACGGCTTACTCGAAGTAACAGCTAATGGGTCAAATGACACAAATGCCTATACTTTCGCCTGGTACAGGGGCACCACAGCCACCGGCACGCCGCTTCTGACAAACAACCCTGTCCTCAGTGGTATTGCTGCCGGTATGTACACCGTGCTGGTCACAGACCTTGCCACAGGTTGCAGCTCTGTTGAGACTTATCCAATGACGGACGAGTCAATCAACCCACTGGAAGTAACAACTACGGCAACTGTGAACGACAGATGTATAGCACCATTTGATGGTGTAGTAGCCGCTAACCTGATCACCCTGCCATTTGGTAAGGAAATTCAGGACTATAAGTTCGTATGGAACGCAGGTTTGGTTCCTCCTGGCTTCAACACCGGAGAGTTTGACTTTGAAGGACAGTCGTGGGAGAATTTGAACAGCGGTACGTATACACTGATGGTGTATAACCGGGGTGACCAATTGTGTCAGTCACAACCAATTCAAGTCGTGGTGCCGGATGCAACTACCATTCCTGACGTGATCGTTACTGAGACACAGGCACTGACCATATGCTTCGAAGACCAACCCAACGGCGAATTGACTGCTATCCTTGCCGACAGCACAGTAACCGGTCACACTTTCGAATGGTATATCGGAGCGCTGGTTGATCCAGCCGCTAAAATCTTCGACGGGCCTGTGGTTGGCAATCTGGCTGCTGGTCCCTACACACTGAGAGTGACCAACACAATTACTGGTTGTCAGTCTACCCAAACAGTAGAGGTGACGGATCAAACAGTAACGCCTTCTAACCCGACTCTGACACTTGTGAGTAATATGACAAGTTGTGCCGCTCCAAACGGTGAAGCGAGGGCGACAGTGGACGGCAACATTGGCAACTATCAGTTCGACTGGTACGAAGCAACAGATACTACCACTATCATTTACACCGGCTTCGATCCTAAGGGGCTGGGAAGAGAAGGTGAAACCGTAGAGTACATTGTGATCGCTACTGATCTTCTGACAGGTTGCGTATCTGAAGAGTCAAGAATATCAATCAGCGATGCTCGTACAGAGCCTCAGTTTGTGGTGGATGTGCAAGACTCACAGTGTCTGGTGCCAACAGGAGTTGCGCTGCTGGTGTTCCCTGAGCCTGTAGAGCTTGACAGCGTTGTGTGGACTCACCTTGCTACTGGCAACACTACTTTTGAAGGTGGTTTGTTTGAAGCAACTTTTGGTGACTATTCGGTGACCATTTGGGATGGCAACGGATGTACTGCGACACAGGAATTCACTATCGGGGCGGATATCGTGATTTACAATGGCGTCTCTGCCAATGGCGATGGACTGAACGATTTCTTCATCATGGATTGTATCGATCAGTTCCCTAACAACAATGTGAAGATATTCAACAGAGCCGGAGCTATTGTATGGGAAAACGATGGTTACGACAACACCGACATATACTTTGACGGTGTAAGTAATAAGGGAATAGTTGCTGGAAGCAGGCTGTTACCTGCAGGTACCTATTTCTATCTCGTCGACAAAGGTGATGGAACTGATCCACTTTCTGGCTATCTTGAGCTCGTAAGATAATTTGAAGTATGAAGATTGTAACTAGATTATCGTTCTGCGTCGTGTTGTTGTTGGGTAGCTGGGGTGTATTCGCCCAGCAACGCCCGGTTATTTCGCAGTACATGTACAACGGAATGGTACTTAACCCTGCCTACGCCGGCAGCACCAACGAGTTCAGTGCTGCGGTTATCCACCGGGATCAATGGGTCAATATTGATGGTGCACCGTCATTCCAGACATTCACTGGGCACACACCTTTGTTTAGTAATCAGATCGGCGTCGGTCTAACGGCAACGAGAGACCAGGTGGGTATTCATACTGATTATGGATTTTATGCCAGCTATGCCTACAAAATCAAGCTAGCGACAGGCTATTTGGCAATGGGGCTGCAAGGCGGGTTCAATGACAGAAGATCAAACTACGACCTGCTTACTATCAGGGATGAAAATGACAACATTCTTTCAGGAGTTGATCGAAAGTTCAGCCCGAATTTTGGAACAGGTGCTTACTATTACAATAAACGAGTGTACCTGGGAGCATCGATCCCCCACATTGTTAAAAACAGGGTTGTCGATGTAAGTTTAGGGAAGGAGACGGAAGCCAGAACACCCCGCTACGTATATTTAACCGGCGGAATAGTTTTCCCTTTGACCGATAACATCAATCTGCTCCCAGCCGTGCTGATCAGGTACCAGGATCACCTGCCATTGGGTATCGACCTTAACTGCAATGTGATATTTGAAGACATTGTTTACGCAGGTCTCTCCTACCGTAGCGGTGACTCAATGACGTTGATCACCCAACTTGTATTGAACGAGAACATCCGGCTTGGCTATGCCTACGATATGGTTACATCGAACCAAAGGCAATACACGAACGGAACGCATGAGATCATGATCAACTATAGAGTATTAATAAAGGCTCTTTCTAAAGATCCTTTATGCCCTGTTTATTATTAATCAACCTAACTTCCTCGAAAAGCCGAACAATGTTGTTTGGCTTTTTTTTTGCCCAGACTCGCCGCTTTAGAAGTGATAGAGATTTTACTGAAAGCAGAACTCAATCTCCAAAAGAGATTCCTAACCCTCTGGCTGTTTTCACTAGGTAGGAATCAGTGTTAACATAGTTGTAGGTACTAATGGCCTCCAGCAAGGGAACGTCCACGATGTCGTTGTGTTTATAGGCCACCATCCTGCCAAACTTCTGTTCCAGCACCATTTCAAATGCCTTCACGCCAAATTGCAAGGCAAGCACCCTGTCAAAAGCTATAGGGCCCCCTCCTCTTTGGATATGACCCAATACGGTCTCACGAATGTCGGCCTCACAGCCCGCATCTTTCAATTCTTGAGAAAGCCGGTAAGCACATCCTCCCAACCGAACATTTTTATACCCCACCTCGCTGCTTTTAGTGGCAACCACATCACCCCCAATCGGCTTAGCACCTTCAGCCATCACAATATGAGCAAAGCCCTTCCCATTATGGTAACGCTGATCAATTCGTTGCTTTATTTTCTGTACATCATAGGGAATCTCTGGAATAAGACAAACCTCTGCCCCACCAGAAATGGCTGTATGAAGGGCAATCCAGCCAGCTGCCCTGCCCATCACCTCCATGATCATTACCCGGTGGTGGCTTTCGGCAGTGGTCACCAGCTTGTCGAGGCTATCGGAAGCTATTTGCACAGCTGTTTGAAAACCAAAAGTAAAATCGGTGCCCGAAAGATCGTTGTCAATGGTTTTCGGCACGCCTACGATGTCCAGGCCCTGCTCGTACAGTTTCTGCGAAATGCGTTGTGAGCCATCCCCGCCGATACTAATCACTGCGGTTATGCCTAGATCATCGAGGCGGTTGAGTAAGTCATCGGAGCGGTCGATGCTGGACCAGCTTCCGTCTTCATGCTTCACGGGCCAGGTAAATGGCCCTCCTTTATTGGTTGTTTTTATGATAGTGCCGCCCTTTACGTGGATGCCGGCGATGGCCTTGTTGTCCAACCTGACAATCTCCTGGGGGTCGCTCAGCACGCCATTATAGGCTTCTATACTTCCGTACACCTCCCATTCAGGGTTCTGCTGCGACCTTTTTACAATCCCCCGCAACACGGCGTTGAGACCGGGGCAGTCGCCGCCGCCTGTTAGCACCAGTAGTTTCTTCTTGCTCATATTTCCAGATTTCTGATGAATCTAAGCAATCCAACAGAAATACAAAGCGATTCTTTATCGACCAGCCCATTGGCAAGTCGAGTGGTCACGAACGTAAAAATCACGTCCACGGAAAAATGTTGGCTACATTACCTGATAAGAGAACCGGCTATGCTAGTACTCCCACACTTTTAATCCCATCCAACCCGCATCGTAAAGAAACAAGGTGACAATCACACATGAGAAGGCCAGCAAGATATAATACACCGAGAAAGCCTTTTTCTCCCCCAACTTAAAGTTCATAATACCGAAGCGAGTGCTTAAAAAAGCGCTGAACAAGATGATCCAACCTCCCAGATAAATAAGCCAGCCATTGACGTTCGGTTCGCCTGCTTCACTTAACTTATTGATGGTTCCGAGGAGCCCGGTAGAAACCATAACCAGCCCAACCACCACCAACGACGGCACCATTCTCCGAAAGAACTCCTTCCAGGGCAGCGACTTCCTGATTGCAAAAATCAACCACACCAGCGTCGCAAAGCACGAGCTAACCAGCAACACCAACGACACCACCAGCAGTACCCGTTTGGTAACAACACTTGAGTATTTCACTCTCTCAAGGTAGTTGCCAACAACTGCCGTAGCCAGCACAGGCTCACCTGTGTCGGTCGGTACAAATGCATGACTGGGAACATAGTCTTTGAGCCCGGCAAAAAGATAGCCCTCCCCATTTGAATTAATAACTGGCACCACTGGAAAGCGATCCTTCATAAACTGCTTCAGGTACAGGGTGTCGTTGTCGATGGTCACTTCGCAGGTACTGAATATGCGATCGATAAAGGCAAAAATCTGGTTGCGGGACGCCTTGAAGAGGTAGTAGCCTTCGTATTGTCTCATTGTTTCAACGTCCAATGCTTGAGCAGCTGGCTTGGCAACTGATATGTCCTGCACCAGAAATTGTTTGATGAGGTTAACCAAATCTCCCATGCCCTTGCCTGCATTGTTGGAAATGGCATAACCTATCCCATACTGACTATTGTAGCCGTAAGAGGAAGAAAAACCATCAATCCCACCATCGTGCCCATGAAACGAAGCAGGCAACTGCGTATCAAAAGTATAGTTGCCTAACCCATACCCAACTGGCAGTCCGGCCTGATTGGCAAGGGTGTAGACTGGTCTTTCCATCAGGTCAAGTACCTTTGAGGGGAAAACCTGGGCAGAATCTACCATGCCTCTGTTGATCCAAAAAGAAAGAAACCGTGCCATATCATTGGCATTGCTATTGAAGGCTCCTGCAGGGCGATGATAGATAGGGAGAAAGGGCACCTCCCTGCCGGTTCCGTCATATCCTTTAGAATAAGCCTGTCCTTCAGGAACAGACTTAAAATTAGAAGTCTTCATTCCGATTGGGTTGAGCACAGCTTCAGTGATAAATTCATCGTAAGGCCGTTCCGCATATTTTTCGATAAGATACCCAGCCACTGTCCAGCCAGGGTTGCTGTAGGCATAGCGGGTTCCTGGCTGCCACCGTACTTTAAGTGTTTTCTTATGCTGTTCCAGTACCTTTTTTAAAGGATAAACGATAGTGTCCGACGTATTATAAACCTCATTCAGGTGCATGTCGTCAAACCCTGCTGTGTGTGAAAGCAGGTGTTTTACCCGCACAGGGTGCTCCGGCTCAAAGCTATTCTCAAAGTCGATTTCCGGCACCAACGCCTTCACTTCGTCTTCCAGCGAAAACTTGCCTTCTTCCACTAACCTGAGCACGCCCAACGCCACAAAGCTTTTGGTGATGGATCCCAACCTGAACAGGGTCGATCCATCTACCTGCGAGTTGGTCCCTTTGTCTTTCACACCCAGTCCGCCTGAAAAGATAGTGCTGTCATCTTTAACAATGGTCAGCATGATACCAGGGATGTCGTTCCTTTCCATCAGCACTTCAAGCGAGTCTGTCAGCTGCCGGGATGTTAACGGCGGGCCGGAAGGCTGGGCTTTTGCAACAAGAACGCTAAAAACAAGAGCGACAGTGACTTCAAACGCATGCTTCATTCCTTTTTTCTTTTTAGGAGGCTTGTCAAATGAGTTTCGAAATAGCAATTTAAGTCCGAAAAATGACTTCTCAGTCTGGCTAAACAATATCTAAGTATTTACTTTTACAGATGGTACTTGGGGAATGGCGTTGAGCTTCTCCAGATAGCGCCAATTGTTTTATTATTCGCCAGCTCAAATAGCTTTTCAACCAGTATTCTATGAGGTTACTCTTACTTATCCCTTGTTGCCTTTTGTCTTTTGCACTACAGGCACAAACCACGCAAAATCCCGTTGCGCTGGTCAATACGCTCATGGGAACAGATTCAAAAATGGAGCTGTCCAATGGCAACGCCTACCCGGCAATTGCCGTGCCCTGGGGCATGAACTTTTGGATTCCACAAACAGGAAAAATGGGCGACGGTTGGGCCTATACCTACGATGCTGACAAAATCAGGGGATTCAAACAAACCCATCAACCATCACCCTGGATGAATGACCATGGTCAGTTCAGTCTTATGCCAGGCACAGGAACGGTTAAGTTTGACCAAGACAAAAGAGCGAGCTGGTTCTCCCACAAGGCTGAAATAGCCCAGCCGCATTACTATAGCGTTTATCTGGCCGACGTTAATATAACAACAGAAATAACCCCCACTGAAAGAGCAGCTATTTTCAGGCTCACCTACCCGGAGGCAGACAGCACCTGGCTTGTTATCGACGGCTTCGACAAAGGTTCGGAAGTAGTCATAGACGAAGAAAACGGCAGAATAACCGGCTACACAGTAAGAAACAGTGGTGGCGTGCCGGACAATTTCCGCAACTATTTTATCATTGAGCTGGATAAAAAAGTGAATTGGAGCGTTTCCGACACGCTCAAGAAAGGGCATGCTGTGGGAGCCGTTGGCTTCTCAACAAAAAAGGGTGAAGTAGTTCACCTCAAGGTAGCCTCCTCCTTCATAAGCCTTGAACAGGCCGTCATCAACCTCAAAAGAGAAGTGGGCGACAAAACCTTTGAGCAAGTAAAAACCGAAGCAGAAAAAGTGTGGAACGAAAAGCTTGGCGTGGTGACTGTCGACGGCGGTTCAATCGATCAGATGCGCACATTCTATTCATGCCTCTACCGCACACTCCTGTTTCCTCAAAAAATGTACGAGTTGAACGAGCAGGAAAAAATCGTGCACTACAGCCCCTATAACGGACAAGTACTTCCCGGCTACATGTTTTCTGGCACCGGATTTTGGGACACCTTCAGGGCACTTTATCCCTTGCTCAATCTGCTTTACCCGTCTATCAACAAAGAGATGCAGGAGGGGCTCATCAACGACTACAAAGAGGGAGGTTTCCTGCCGGAATGGGCAAGTCCGGGATACCGAAACGTAATGGTAGGCAACAACTCAGCTTCTGTCGTGGCCGATGCTTATATAAAGGGCCTCAGAGGATATGACATCAATACGCTGTACGAAGCGTTGAAAAAGGATGCCAATACCGAAGGTCCCATGGACGCTGTAGCCAGAAGGGGTGCTCCCTACTACAATAAGCTGGGCTACGTGCCCTACAATGTTGGCATCAACGAGAACGCCGCACGCACTTTGGAATATGCCTACGATGACTTCACCATTTATCAACTGGCAAAAGCACTCAACAAGCCTCAGAAAGAGATCGATCTCTACAAAAAGCGCTCACAAAACTATCGGAATCTTTTTGACAACGAGACAAAACTCATGCGAGGTAAGAATGAAGACGGCAGTTTTCAATCTCCTTTTAATCCGCTCAAGTGGGGAGACGCATTCACTGAGGGCAATAGCTGGCACTATACCTGGTCAGTTTTTCACGACATAGAAGGGCTAAAGCAACTCATGGGTGGCGACAAAATGTTTATAAATATGCTCGACTCTGTCTTTAGCATGCCACCGCTCTTTGACGATAGCTATTATGGCTTCACCATCCACGAAATCAGAGAGATGCAAATCATGAACATGGGACAATATGCACACGGAAACCAGCCCATCCAGCATATGACCTATCTGTACAATTTCACTTCAGAACCCTGGAAGGCGCAGTACTGGATCCGTGAAGTCATGAACAAGCTGTACACCCCTGCCCCGGACGGTTACTGTGGCGACGAAGACAACGGACAAACCTCCGCCTGGTATGTATTCTCAGCTATGGGTTTTTATCCGGTATGCCCTGGCACAGATCAGTATGTGTTGGGAGCTCCACTGTTCAAAGAAGTAATGATTTCCCTGGAAAACGGTAAAAACATTGAAATTCTTGCAACGGAAAACAATCATGCAAATTTTTATGTTAATGAAGTGGTCTACAATGGAAGTGTGTATGATAAAAATTGGCTCGCTCATTCCGGGTTGGTGAAAGGGGCGAAAATCTCATTTGATATGACATCAAAACCAAATACAAAAAGGGGTGTTTCTGCCGTCAACTGGCCATTTTCGATGACTTTTGACAAAAAATAGCACTCTTTCACAGCCTATTTTTCTTAAACACTGTCAGGTCTACATTAATTATAGGACTTAAGTAATAAAAAAAATAATTATTAGGGGTTACCTTTAACGATAATGTGATATCAACACCAGTGAACATTATAAACTTACATGAGTAATTTTAGTTATCCACTTTCGTTTTTTTCTGTTTTACTAGTTTGTAACTGCGCCGCCTGAAATAATTTGTTTTACCGATTTATAAACATTGTGATCGAGCGACGTTGTATTTTTTTTTTCGGAAATTGAGATTAACTGATTTAGTCGACCAGCATGATTAAGAAGCTATTAACCGTAGGAGTCCTCTTCGTCGTATTTTTCAATGGGGAATCGAAATCCCAGGAGAAAGCGTCCGACGCAGATTCCGCCCAGTATTGGTGGGGCAAAGGGTACGTTAGTGCCGTTAAAGGGGATTATGAAGCCGCCATTGTTGACTACAACAAATCCATCCAACTGTATGGACTGAAGGGGGAAGTGTATTACGATAGAGGTAATGCTCGTGCCGAATTAAAAAACTACGCAGGTGCCATCGAAGATTACACCAACGCCCTGAAGTACCTGATTGACGACCCTGACAAGTTAAAGACTTACTATGTGAGAGGAATGGCAAAGATTGAGACGCTAGACCTCAACGGTGCCATAGAAGACCTCACCGAAGTAGTAAAACTCTCTCCGAACCACGAGGAGGCATTTTACTACCGGGCAACCGCCAAAGACAAACTGAAAGACTACAGAGGTGCCATAGAGGATTTCACAAAAGTCATTGAAATCAACCCTCAGTCGAGCAGGGCTTATAAACTTAGAGGCATCGAGAAGATTAGACTCCGTGACAAGCAGGGAGGCTGTAGCGATTTATCGATGGCCAGTGAGCTTGGCGACACCAAAGTGGCCAGCGTGATGGAAAAGCTCTGTGGTTCATCAAATTGACCTAACACCCGGCACGGAAAGGTAAACCCTGAATTGCTAAAAGCCTCGGGCAGCGTCATCTACCCTTTCTTTGAACGCCTCGTACGGCCAGGGCTGTCCAGGGGTCATCGGGCCAGGAATGCTTCGGATACCTTCTCTTAAGATCCTTTTTAACCTCAAAATAGGCATTGCTCCAGAAGCTTTTGAGGTCTGAGGTTACCTGCACTGGCTTGTATCCCGGCGATAGCAGATGCAGCACCACCGCTGTTTTCCCGCCATTTATTCTTGGGGTTTCAGCAAGCCCAAATACTTCCTGAAGCCTTACCGATAACACCGGGGATTCCCCGGCGGAAAAGTACTGAAGCTTAATTCTTGATCCGCTCGGCACCTCAATATGTGTTGGGGCCAATATCTCAAGCTCCTTTTGAGTTTCCCAGTCCAGCGAACTATAAAGCACCTCAACAAGGTCAATCTTCTTCAGATCCTCCGGCTTCTTTATGCCCGACAAATAAGGGCCAAGCCACTCTCCGTTTGTCGCCAACAGTGAATGAGTACTTACAGCGGGCCAGCCCTGCTCCGGATTCCATTTCTTTAAGCTCATTACCCGGCTCTGCCATTGAACGAACTTATCGTCAAAGCTTAGAAGCGCCTCCCCTTCCTTAGCTATGACTTCACTTATCGCTTGTATCAACTGGCCTTCATCGGGTGTTGGCAATGGTTTCGAACGAAGGACGATGCTTCCAATCCTCAAATCGAGTGAGGCTATGAGGCCTCCCTTTCTGGTGTCCCAGGTCACTATTTCCTTTTCTTTCACCAGGGGTGTGAGAACTTTAGGATTAAGCGGAGCAGCCAGAAAAATCTTTCCCATACCATCACGGGCGTCGAGGTGAGCCACTGCCAGCCATGGTTCGTGAGCCAGATCGTCTTTATGTGAAGCCATGGCATACTTGCCGTTGGCAAGCTGAAACTGGGCATTATTGCCCGGCCTTGCGCAGGCAATTCTTTCAGGGTATGCATAGGCCAATAGCAAACCGACCTCATAGGGGTCAAAAACGCCATTATCCCCTTCAAGGCTAAATATTCTCCGGTACGATTCCGCTACCTTTTCTATTCTCCCAAACTGCTTTCCCTGCCCGCCATTATCCCGAAACCTCCGCAAGGCCTCAATCCGCAAGGTGATATCGATGCCAGCTTCCCGTGGTAAGGGGTCTCGTTCTTCCAGCACGGCAGCCAGGTCGGTAGCCAACTCCACCTTGTCAGATTCCTTTGCCATTAGCAACATGTGGGCAATGCGAGGGTGACAAGGCAGCTCATGCATCTTCTTGCCATGAGAAGTAATTTTGGCATTTTCAAGGGCCTCCAACTGATGCAGGGTGTCTGAAGCCTGAGCCAGAGCGCCCTTAGGCGGTGACGTCAACCACGTAAGCTGTTTAACATCCACAATGCCCCACTGCGCCATGTCCAGCACAAGGTTGGCCAGATCAGCTTCCATGATTTCGGGAGTTCGGTGTGGCTCCAGCCGCTCCTGTGTGGCCTTGCTCCACATACGGTAGCAAGTGCCTGGGCTCAGCCTGCCAGCCCTGCCCGCACGTTGGTCGGCGGAATCTTTGGATATCTGTACGGTTTCCAGCCTTGAAAGTCCTGAGCGGGGGTCAAACTTCGACGTGCGGCCGTAACCTGTGTCCACCACCACTTTGATGCCTTCAATGGTCAAACTGGTTTCTGCTATGGACGTAGCAAGCACCACTTTTCTGCGCCCGTCTTTACCGGGCATAATGGCGGCGAATTGCTGGTTTTGTGGTAGCTGACTGTAAAGCGGGTGGATGGCGAAGTCAGTCATTTCTTTTCTGAGCAGCTCCTCGCATTTTCTGATCTCCCCTTCTCCGGGAAAAAAAGCCAGGATATCGCCTTCTCTTTCCCTCGATGCTTTGAGAATGGTTCTGGCAGTCATTTCCGGCAACATCATTAGGTCCTGCTCGCCAGTGTAGATCACCTCTACGGGATACTGCCGACCTTCACTTACCGCTACGGGTGCTTTCATCAGCTCAGGCAACCGTTCCATATCCAGCGTAGCCGACATGATCATGATGCGCAGATCGGGCCGCAGCACCTGCTGCACCTCTCTGCAAAGTGCCAGGGCCACATCCGCATGCAGGCTCCTTTCATGAAACTCATCAAAGACGACCATCCCCACGCCTTCCAACGCATTATCGGAGTGGATCAATCGGGTAAGAATGCCTTCGGTGAGCACTTCAATTTGCGTCTGGTCCGACGTCCTGTTTTCGAACCTGATCCGGTAGCCAATTTTCTTTCCGAGCTCATCATTCAGCATTGAAGCCATCCTGGTGGCGATCGATCTGGCCGCCAGGCGCCGGGGCTCCAGCATCAGTACTTTTTTACCCTCTAGCCAGGGCTCGTCCATCAGCGCTAGTGGTAGCAGCGTGCTTTTTCCCGCTCCCGGAGGCGCATTCACAATCAGGGTGTTTTCCTTAGCCAGACTCTCCTTTATCTGCGGAATAATGTCGACAACAGGAAGATCGAATGCTAGTGGATCGAAAGGCAAGCTCAAGGATTTTGAGATATTCAGACTATTTAGACACAAAACTACACACCACAAGCCGATTTCCTTTTATCCGGTTTCTAAGTTTCTACATTTGCGTCAAAAAAACATCCATGACCAAAATCACAGTAAACAATAATGGCTCTCTGAAAATTGACGGGGATTTTGAAATCGTAGACAAAGAAGGCAATGCATACGGCCTTCAGGGAAGGACAATCGTTTCCTTGTGCCGTTGCGGAAAATCCGCCAACAAGCCATTCTGCGATGGGTCGCACAAAGAGCACTTTGAACACGAAGCCATTGCTTTTGACTTGCCTCCGAAGAAGGTATAAGGCTTTACATATTCCTCCTGTACTGCCCACCCACTTCATACAAAGCATGGGTGATTTGCCCTAAAGAACAGTACTTCACGGCTTCCATCAGCTCCTCAAACATGTTTTGATTGCTGATGGCAGCCTGCTGAAGGCTCGAAAGCACCTCCTGAGACTTGCCTTCATTGAACCTCTGCAGGTTGTTGAGTGACTCAATCTGAAATTCTTTTTCCTCTTTCGTGGCCCTTATCACTTCCATGGGCGTGATGGTTGGTGAGCCTTTGGAAGAAAGGAAGGTATTCACGCCAATGATCGGGAAGTCGCCGTTGTGCTTCATTGTCTCATAATAAAGGCTTTCTTCCTGGATTTTGCTCCGTTGGTACATGGTTTCCATAGCACCCAGAACTCCTCCTCTTTCGGTGATCCTGTCAAACTCTGCCATAACAGCTTCCTCGACCAAATCGGTCAGTTCTTCGATAATGAAGGAGCCCTGCAATGGGTTTTCATTTTTGGCCAGCCCCAGTTCCTTGTTGATGATGAGTTGGATGGCCATGGCACGACGCACCGATTCCTCCGTCGGGGTGGTAATGGCCTCGTCGTAGGCGTTGGTATGTAGCGAATTACAGTTGTCGTAAATGGCATACAAGGCCTGAAGCGTCGTTCTGATGTCGTTGAAGTCGATCTCCTGTGCGTGTAGCGACCGACCACTGGTTTGGATATGGTACTTCAGCATTTGAGAACGCTCGTTGGCACCGTATTTCAGCTTCATAGCTTTCGCCCAAATTTTTCTGGCTACCCTGCCGATAACCGAATATTCCGGATCGACACCATTACTGAAGAAGAAGGAGAGATTAGGAGCGAAATCGTCGACATGCATGCCACGGCTGACATAATACTCGACAAAGGTAAACCCGTTCGACAAGGTAAAGGCCAGCTGAGAAATGGGGTTGGCACCTGCCTCAGCAATGTGATAGCCCGAGATAGATACAGAGTAGAAATTCCGAACATTCTGATCGATAAAATATTGCTGCACGTCACCCATTACTTTCAGTGAGAATTCCGTGCTGAAAATGCAGGTATTTTGCGCCTGGTCTTCTTTGAGGATATCGGCCTGCACCGTACCTCTAACTTTTGAAAGGGTATCAGCTTTGATCTTTTGATACACATCAGCAGGCATCACCTGATCTCCGGTAACACCCAACAGCATAAGCCCCAGCCCATTGTTACCCTCAGGAATCGCACCACTGTAGACAGGCTGCGTCATTCCTTTGGCCTTAAAGAGTTGGGTGATTTTCTCCTTCACCTCCGCTTCGAGGCCCTGCGCTTTGATGTATTTCTCGCAGTTCTGGTCAATGGCAGCATTCATGAAAAAAGCACAGATAGTAGCCGCCGGCCCGTTGATGGTCATCGACACCGATGTAGTCGGGTCAATCAGGTCAAAGCCGGAGTAAAGCTTCTTGGCATCGTCCAGCGAGCAGACGCTCACCCCTGAGTTGCCGATCTTGCCATAGATGTCGGGCCGGTGATCGGGGTCTTCTCCGTACAAAGTCACCGAATCGAAAGCAGTCGACAACCTGGCAAACGCATTGTCTTTCGACACATAATGGAAGCGCTTATTGGTGCGCTCCGGGCCGCCCTCTCCGGCAAACATCCGGGTAGGGTCTTCGGTGGTGCGCTTAAAAGGAAACACGCCAGCGGCGTAAGGAAACTCTCCCGGCACATTCTCCTGCAAATTCCACTTCAGCACGTCGCCCCAGCCGTCATACCTGGGCAAGCTTATTTTGGGCACTTTGGTGTGTGAGAGCGACTCAGAATGAGTAGGCACTTTAATCTCCTTCCCTCTTACCGAATAAACATATTCCCCGCTTTTATACCGCTGTACTTTTTCAGGCCATTCCTCAATCACTTTTAAGTTTTTGGGGTCAAGGTCAAGCGACGTCTTCTCAAAAAGTGCATCAAGCTTCTCTCCCAACACCTTGTCCTCTCCGGCTTTCTTTGCTGCGGCTATGGTTTTTTTGATGCTGTAAAGCGTTTGTGCCACTTCCTTTTGATCCTCCACCCACTGATTGTAGTGCCTGATGGTCTCAGTAATCTCCGACAAATAGCGGGTACGCTTGGGAGGAATGATGAAAATCTTTTCTGAGAGTTCGTCCGACGATGCGGAAGCAGACGCCAGCCCAGCACCTGTTTTCTCTACAATCTTATCCATCAGCTTCCTGTACAGCGTGTTCATGCCGGGGTCATTAAACTGGCTGGCAATGGTGCCAAATACTGGCAATTGGTCGTCTGGTGTTTCCCAAAGGCCATGGTTGCGCTTGTACTGTTTCTTCACATCCCGCACGGCGTCAAGGGCGCCTCTCTTGTCAAACTTGTTGATAGCGATCATGTCGGCAAAGTCGAGCATATCGATCTTTTCCAGCTGAGTAGCTGCACCGTACTCCGGCGTCATCACGTACAACGACACGTCGGAGTGATCGGTGATTTCTGTATCCGACTGACCAATGCCAGAGGTCTCAAGAATAATCAGGTCAAACTCGGCGGCTTTGAGAATGTTCACAGCTTCCTGTACATGCTTCGACAGTGCAAGGTTCGACTGCCGTGTGGCCAGCGACCGCATGTAAACCCTGGGGTGATGGATGGCGTTCATGCGGATCCTGTCTCCCAGCAAGGCACCGCCTGTTTTCCTTTTGGATGGGTCAACCGACACCACTCCGATATGCTTGTCGTCGAAATCAACTAAAAACCTCCGCACCAGCTCATCAACTAAGCTGGACTTGCCAGCACCACCGGTACCTGTGATCCCCAGTACCGGCACCTTGCTTTTTGCAGCCTCAGCATCTATCTTTTGTAGCAGTGGCTGAGCAACTTCTGGAAAATTCTCAGCGGCCGATATCAGCCTGGCCACCGACTTCACATCTTTCTTCTTCAAGCTACCAAGCTCTCCGTTGAGGTGATCACCAATGGGGAAGTCGCTTCCTGCGATAAGGTCATTGATCATACCCTGAAGCCCCATCGTACGGCCGTCGTCCGGCGAGTAAATGCGGTTGATACCGTAGGCATGCAACTCCTCTACTTCCGTGGGCAGGATGGTTCCGCCTCCCCCCCCAAATATCTTGATGTGACCGGCCCCTTTCTCTCTAAGCAGGTCGTACATGTACTTGAAAAACTCTACATGCCCACCCTGGTAACTGGTGATAGCAATGGACTGCACATCTTCCTGAATAGCGCAGTCGACAATTTCCTGCACTGACCTGTTGTGGCCCAGGTGAATCACCTCTACGCCTGTGGCCTGAATAATCCGGCGCATGATATTGATGGCAGCATCATGGCCGTCGAACAACGAAGCAGCAGTGACTATCCTGATGTGATTTTTCGGCTTGTAGGGTGATTCGGTATGTGACATAAAAATTAACGAAATGGATATTGGGTCAATGATTCCTTAAAGTTAACCAAAGTGAGCGACATGCTCGCCCGTTTCTACCCAACTGATATTGGCCAAATAAAGCTGAATAAAGAATTTTATTTTTCAGGTTGATTCATATAATTTCCAGATGGCAATCGCAAATGCGAATAAGGGAATCATTCTTTGGTTTTTCTTAAGGATTTTTAGCATAAAAAGCAGTGCCGATGGCAGCATCAAATTTGAAATCAGCAATATCAAATCAGTAATTCGTTTGAATGAAAGACTATAAAAAATACTACATCGTACCTGCCCTACCAGAAGAAGTATTCGCCGCTCTTACACACCCCGCCTCCCTTCATGCCTGGACAGGTGAAGAAGCAGAAATGTCGACCGAACCAGGCTCAGAATTCTCTCTTTGGGAAGGAAGCATTGTTGGGAAGAACCTGGAGTTTGAGCCTGGAAGAAAAATTGTGCAGCAGTGGTATTTTGGCGAGCAGGAAGAGGCTTCGATAGTGACCATCATACTCCATCCTCATAAAAATGGCACGTCGGCGGAACTTCGCCATAGCAACATTCCCGATGAGGACTACGACGACATTGTAGAAGGCTGGAATACGACTTATTTTGGAGCTTTGATCGATTTTTACGAATAAAGTTCAACCATTTTTTATAGATTAGTGTCTGGTAGTTACCAATAGTCTCGTCTATGAAAAACTACACTTTACCCTCAGTCCTCCTTCTTATTTTTGCATTTGGCTGCCAAAAAGAGGACGTAGATAGCAAAAAGAACCGGGATAATCTGCCTCAGTACAGTTCAGGTGCACAACTACAGCAAGTGACTTTGTATGGCCTCGAAAGTAGTAGCCTTCCAGGTAACGTTATCGAAAGCTACGAGTATGATGAAAATGACAGAGTTTCCAGGATAGTAACGCCAGGCGTGGGCGGCATGGACGATATCGCTCAATACCAAAGTTTTGAGTATGACAGCGAGGACAGGGTAAGCTCCGTTTCTACTTATGTAGCCAACACAGGAGAACCAAATGGCTTTTTGTTGATCGAAGTGAAAAATATCTTCTATTCGGGAGACGGTGTCAAGACAAAAGAAAGTGTGGAAAACCCACAGATCGGCCTCAAAAAAGAAAGGAAGTTCAGCTACGAAGGTATTCTACTTGCAAAATCTGAAGAGTTTGACAACAAAGGGTTGCTTGAGAGATATACGGTCTTTGAGTACAATGACAGCGGCACATTAAAAAAGGAGACGGCTTATTCCTCCACCGGCGAACTTAACAACTATGTCATCCATGTTTATGACGGAGAACTGCGCAGACACTCATCATTTTACTCCTTTAACAACGAGCTTATCAAAGAAGAGAAACGAGCTTACGATTCCAATAGCAACCTGGTGGAGTTGAAATCAATCAACAAAGCGTTGTGGCTCTCTTCCATGAGCTACAGGCTGGAGTACACTTACGTAGAATAAAAAAAGGGAACTTAATCCCTTTTTGATGCTTTCTTAGCCTTCTTCTCAGCTCTTTTCTCTTTCAGATTCTTAGTAGGCTCCTTTTTTTCGTTACCTTTTTGGGGCGATGTTCCTTTTGCCATGGCTATTTGCTTTAGTTGTTGAGTTCTGCCAGAAATGTAGCGCTAATGCCAATAATATCCTTCAAAAGAATGAGATTTTAATTGCTGAGTGAAGACTGAAGTATGAATGTTCTCAGTTGGCTCGGCTCTGGTGAATATCTTCACTCACGAGCCTCAAAAGCAGCCGCCTTGTTGAGTGTCCTCACTCACCAACAACCGCCGCCACATACCCCACCGCCTTCTCTGCACACTTTTCCCCATCAATGGCCGCCGAAACAATGCCGCCAGCGTAGCCTGCCCCCTCTCCGCAGGGGTACAGTCCTTTTACGGCAATATGCTCGAGTGTTTCCGGATCACGGGGAATGCGCACCGGAGATGAAGTCCTGCTCTCCGGCGCATGCACTACTGCCTCATTGGTCAGGTAGCCCTTCATGGCTTTACCAAACTCCCTAAAGCCTTCCTGAAGTGTCTTGTAAATGAAGTCTGGCAACACGCTTCCTAGTTCCACAGAAGTGACGCCAGGCTTGTAAGATGTTTCCGGTACATCAGCTGATAGTTTACCATTGGTAAAATCGATCAGTCTTTGTCCGGGGACACGTTGCGTCTGTCCACCTTCTTTCCAGGCCAATTGCTCAATGGATTGCTGAAAAGCCATAGCCGCCAAAGGGCCCTTACTGGAAAACGCTTTAAAATCCTCCGGCCGCAGCTCTACCACTATGCCCGAGTTAGCGCTTGGCTGGTCTCTTTTCGAAGGTGACCACCCGTTTGTCACCACCTCGCCGGGGCTTGTGGCACAGGGAGCAATCACCCCTCCCGGACACATGCAGAAAGAATACACGCCACGGGTGTTGGTACCGCTACCTACCTGCTTCACGATGCTATAGGGAGCAGGGGGCAAATAGGTACCCCGGTCTTCGCATTTGTACTGAATCGTGTCGATCAACGACTGCGGATGTTCCACCCTCACTCCCAATGCAAAAGGCTTGAGTTCTATAGCGATCTTTTTTCTATCGAGCAGTGCAAATATATCCCTGGCCGAATGGCCGGTGGCCAGGATGACCTTTTTCGTTTTAATAATATCTCCGGAAGCAGTTGTCACGCCATCAATAGCATCGCCTTTCAGCAGAATGTCGGTTACTCTGGTATTGAATTTCACCACACCACCGTGGGCTAAGATGCACTCCCGGATGTCAGTAATGATCTCTGGCAATTTATTAGTGCCAATGTGCGGATGAGCCTCCACGAGTATTTCTCTCGTTGCCCCAAAGCCCACCAACAGCTTCAAAATCCGCTGCACATCGCCCCGTTTCTTGCTGCGGGTATAAAGCTTGCCGTCTGAATAAGTGCCAGCGCCCCCTTCACCAAAACAGTAGTTCGAGTCCTCATTGACAATATGGTCGATGTTAATAGATTTCAGGTCACGGCGGCGGTCACGGACGTCCTTGCCTCTTTCAAGGATGACGGGCTTCTTCCCCAATTCGATACACCTCAGCGCCGCAAAAAGTCCGGCAGGCCCGGCCCCAATAATGACTACTTCTTCCGCTGTGGATACGTCAGGATAGTCTGGCAGCCAAGCCTGTTCCTCCTTAAAATCTTCGTTCACATACACCCGCACAGTGAGATTTACTTTGATAATGCGCTGTCTGGCGTCGATCGACCGCTTGAGCACCTCCACATGCCTGATGTCTGAAAACGGGATGTAGGCCTTTTGGCTAGCCAGCTTATAGAGCGCTTCCTGGTCGGCGGCCTCTTCGGGTAGTACCTGAAACTGAAATTCTTTTTGCAATGCGTATCTTCTTTAAAAACGCAAAGATAGACAATTGGAATGCTTAGAATTGTATTACTTGGAAAACGGGACATGAATCCTCATTGAAGATCAGAGGAGTGAGAAAATATTCGTTAATCGCCTATTTGGTGGCAAAAGGCAACAAGTTGTCTAAGATCTTCCTCCTGATTCGTTTTAATCGACTTCTCCTTTATGAAGGACTTTATTTCATTTGAATACTGTGGAAAAAGTTTTACGATAACTGATCTTTTGGCTCGACTAATCCTTTTGTTCTTGTCTATAAAATAGTAGGCCGTCTGCTTCGTCAGCAGCATGCAGTACCTGGCTTTCTGGTTATAAAGCTCCCTGTACGTCGGGTATATGCCCCTTTCAATATTTCTAAATGGGGTTATTCCGTCACGATATTGCTCTCCAAAAACCTCGGTCTTCGCAAGCCCTACTACCTGATGAACGCCCAACTGAAGTTTTTTGTCACCGGCTATCACCTCCACCCACATATTACCGGGAAACGAGTAGAACTCCGATCCTCCGACCGTGATCTTTTTTGTAGCCGTTGCACTGATACTTACGGTATCGCCAGCATAATTAATGTAAAGCATTTCCCTCAAGAGTAAATTATAATTAAGGAGTGCCTCGATAGTGGATCCACTGACCAAATCTACATCTCCGTACTCAAATGAGGCAAACCTGAATACTTCAGATAACGGAATCACTGACTTAGTCACTTCTCCGGGCCTTACTTTGAACTTACGGCCTTCCTGCGCCCTTAAGCTTACACTTAAAAGCAACATAAACACCAGAAACAAAGAATTTCTCATCTAACAGGAATATAGCCTCATGCCGCAATAAACTTCAATATCTGAAATTTTCAGATAAAAAACCGTACGAATTAAGCCAGGAAAAATATCCCACTCATTCTGGAAGCCTTTACAAGGTGGAGTTGTCTTTTAAAAACTATCTTACTCATACAACCATATGAAGGCATCTTTGAACATTTTCGTCCTCATGACAGCCACACTTACTGCTTGCTACTACGACGACCCCGCACCTTACGTCATTTTTAAAGATACCTATGCGGAAGTAATCTATGACGACACCCTTTTTGTTGATCTTAATTCGCAGCAGGAGCTCCTGGTGGAGGCTGGCTCAGATGCTAGCTCCGTTCGTTACCTGACGCAAAGAAATGATGAAGGGGTCATTGACATTACTGGCACCGAGCTGGTCAAGTATTCAACAAACGGCTGGAATGGACGCAACAACTATGAAAACTCCATCGTCTATTCCTCCTTCCCTGATAGTGTATATACCGTTGGCGATGTACTGAGGATAACGGTCAGGTTCAATTCCAATGGCTGGTATGGAAAGACCCTTTTTTACAAGGTAAAAGAGTAGTTCTGGTTTTACTCCTTTCAAACGAAAAGAACCCTGCCTACGGTCGGATTATCAACCACCGATGGGGAAAGGGCTTTCAAATCAGGTAGTGGCTGCGTATTATTAACTATATTGTTTGCATCCTACTTATCTGCATAAATGACCGACAACTCTTACCTCATCAGTGCGGCGACCATCAAAGAACCGCCTACCACCTTCTTTCAGCGTCTTAAATTCCTTGGGCCTGGTTTCATCCTTTCAGCCTCCATCGTTGGCTCAGGTGAGCTGATCGCTACTACCACCCTTGGTGCGTCGGCAGGTTTCACCGCCTTCTGGATTATTATTGCCAGCTGCCTGATAAAAGTGGCAGTGCAGGTGGAGTTTGGCAAGCATACCATCCTCACCGGCGAAACAGCTATGCAGGCATTAAAGCTGCTGCCAGGCACCAAGTCTGGCAAGGGGAAATGGTCTGTGGTGACCATACTCGGTCTGATGTCGCTCAAAGTATTCCAGATTGGTGGCATGATGGGCGGCTCCGCTCTGGTGCTAAGCATGCTATTTCCATCTGTAGCCACCATGGTCTGGGTAATTTTTGTTGCCTTGCTGGTGGCAAGCATCATTTTCAAGGGCTACTACCTGCCTGTGGAAAAAGCCTCACTGGTGATGACGGTGCTTTTCACCTGCCTTACCATTGCCTGCCTGATTTTCCTTTCCGAAACCCAGTACAGCATTTCCATGGCCGATATATGGAGCGGGCTCCAGTTCGACCTGTCACCTGCCCTGGTGGGCGTAGCCATTGGTGCTTTTGGCATTACGGGTGTGGCCAGCGACGAAATACTTGCCTACACCTACTGGTGCCGTGAGAAAGGCTACGCTGCCTACACTGGCCCTCGTGACGACTCCGACGACTGGCTTTGCAGAGCAGAAGGCTGGACCAAAGTCATGTATCTCGACGCCACTGTTGCGATGATTATTTACACGTCGGTCACTGCTGCCTTCTACTTATTGGGTGCTGCTGTCCTCAACCACAGTGGCAATGTGCCTGAAGGGCTGAAAATGGTAGAAACCATTGCCACGATTTACACGGAATCCTTGGGGCCTGGCTTCAAAACGATCTTCCTTGTTGGCGCCTTCTTCGTACTGTTCTCCAGCGTTTTCGCCACCCTCGCCTTCTGGACGAGAATGTACGCCGATATTTTCGGGCAGCTTGGTTGGATAGACTTTTTTGACATGGCAGCCAGAAAAAGAACCATCGCTATGCTGGCGTGGGTTTTTCCCACAGCCTGGGCCCTCGCCTATTTCTTTGTGGAGTCTCCGGTGCTAATGATTCTTTCTGGTGGCATTGTCGGTTCTGTTCTGCTCCTATTGGTGGCCTTCGCAGCCATTCACTTCAAATACAAAAGAGAGCAACCCATCGCCTCAGGAACATTGTACAACATCACTCTTTGGGTCAGCATCATCTCCATTGTTGCCGTTGCGATATATGGTTTGGTCAAGCTACTCTGACATGTAGTCGGCCAGGGGCATTGTCAATGCAAACCGAAATGTGACGATTGGCGGCGAGCTTGCGAATTAATTCGTTATATTGAGTAACCACTAACCCTCGTTTCTCATGGGGACAGTAGTTCTACGGTTTCTTTGTTGCATCATGTTTCTGATTCCTGCTATTGGAAAATCAGCGTCTATACTCATACCCATGGATGCCCGCCAAAAGAACCACCTCAAGGCCTACGGCATCGCCTACCTGTCTCTCCAGAATGAAATACCTATCAACTGGCTGCTCAACTACCGGGGCGGCAGCTTTCTTTTTCCCTACAACCCGTTAGTGGAAAATGAGTGTAGCATCAGGGGCGTGTCGTTCGACGTGATCAGTGACGGCGAAACTGCCCTGCTGATGAAAGAAATTGAAAGCCCCAGGGTAAATATGAACTCGGTGAAAATGGAAAAGGAACCCCGAATCGCCGTTTACTCTCCAAAGAACGACATGGTGGAAGACAATACCGACGCTGTGATTACCGCCCTCGATTACGCAGAAATTCCCTACACCATCATTTACGACACGGAAGTCCTGTCCGACAGCCTGGTACATTTCGACTGGCTGCACCTGCATCATGAAGACTTTACCGGGCAATTTGGGCGGCATTTGAGAAGACAGTCTTCGCAGATTGAGGCGAAGATACAGGAAGCTACAGCGGCCTCTTTTGGGTACAGAAAAGTATCCGACATGAAGCTGGCGGTGGCCAAAAAGATTGAGGGCTTCACACTGACAGGTGGCTATCTTTTTGCCATGTGCTCCGGTGCCGAAACGTTCGACATCGCCCTGGCTGCTGAGGGTGTAGATATTGTAGAAAGCATGTACGATGGCGACGGTATGGATCCGCAGGCGCAGCAAAAGCTTGACTTCAGCAAGACTTTTGCCTTTACCGATTTCATACTCGACCCGCCCAATTCGAGAAGGTTTTCAAACATCAACACATCGGAAGGTCGGCGCTATTACTACGACGAAAGCTCGGGCTACTTTTCACTGTTCGATTTTTCTGCCAAGTGGGACATTGTGCCGTCCCTCCTCACCCAAAACCATACGGCCATTGTCAAGTCCTTCTTCGGACAAACCACTGCATTTTCGGCCTCCACCGTTAAGTCCGATGTGCTGATCCTTGGCGAAAACAGTGGCGATGGCGAGGTGCGCTACATCTACGGGGAAATGGGCTATGGCCACTGGACCTTCTACAGCGGCCACGACCCTGAGCGCTCTCCTGGTGGCTGGCGGGAGCAAACCAACCTCGACCTTTACCCCAACTCACCAGGTTACAGGCTTATTCTGAACAACGTGCTGTTTCCTTCGGCTCAAAAAAAGAAGCAGAAGACGTAATAGCATTCGGTTCTGACTCTAATTCCCCCGAATTCTTGCTTGGCTTTTCATCAACTGACTTAATTTTAACTATTTAGCAAAATCAAAAATTACTTTTCAACACTAAACTCTGAAGCTTCATTCTTATCCTAACAACTTAACCAAATACCTAAAGACCCTTATGATTAGATTCGTTGAGACTAATGACCATCTCCATGCCTATTTAGATGACAAATTAATTACTAGCCAGGGATATCTGAATTCGGACGGGACTACTTCAAATGACGATGACATTTTAATTAGTCTTGATGAACTTGGCGATGAATTAATTTCAAATTTACCGAACAAGCACGGCTTCTTCATGATGAAAGAGATTCTAAACACAAATTTTGTAGTAACAAGGATTGACCGAAAGGAAGAGCATATAGTCATAGAAATAACTGGAGATAAAGTCTCATTTCATCAAAGTATTTGGAATCCCAACACCTACATGAGAAGATTTTCTGAATGTAATACAGAGTTTCTTATAAAAGTACTAGACTATGATGACCTTGAAAGTCCGATCATCGTATTTCAATATCAAACAGAGTTCACTCAGGAAACCAAATTTAAGGAAGTCCTTGACCATACATTTATGGTTCTTGGTTCAACCATCAATCTTGTTGAATTAGAGCTAGTTGGTTTCAAGTGGAAAGAAGCTTATGAATCAGATGAGCTCCTTTTTTGTAAGGAGGTCCTTTCGCCTTTGTTTCGGAAGATGGGGCTAGATAATCTTGAGTTTACTCATGGGACAACAGAACATGGGAAAGACTATGTATTCTCCGAACAAACAAGATTTGGGACAATGAGTCATAGTGCAATTCAAGTGAAAACAGGAAACCTAGATGGAAAATCTACGGGCAAACTAAAGGAGATCATTGCCCAACTCGACGACGCATTTGTGATACCGTATCAACAACTCAATGATGAAGAACAAAAATATATTTCAACATTCTATGTGTTTGTAAGTGGCAAAATATCAAAACAAGCAATTGAAATAATAAGAAATAAAATAAGTCCAGCGCTAAAGGGTTCCGTTAAATTTCTAGACCAACCTCGTATTCTGCGCTTGGTTGAAAAGTATTGGAAATAGTTCGAAAAGCGATCTATCATCCAGAGTTATCAAGCAATTTTTCATGTATTTTTACCTCGTCAACCTACCAGGAAGGATGGCGTCATATTTTTCTTGTAGTTGTCCTTCTGCCAGAAAAAAACACCTATTCATTTTCCTCCAGCAATTCCTTCAACCTCATCAGCGCCTGCTGGTTGCTTACCAAATTGATATTGTCGATAATGTTCTTCTTCTCCCTCGTCGTCAGGTGCCAGTTGAGAGAAGCTCGTTCATTTTGCTTTCTTTCCAGCAGCACTTCAGTGGGCAAACCGCTCTCCCCTTCAAACATGGTGTTAGTGTTGTACTCCACCTCTATCTGATACAGGTTGCCTTTGAACCATTCGGTAGCAAACTCAATCCGGCTGTCGTTGTTAAGATCCTGGATATTGCCAAGGTTGTTATACACACTGCTGATAGGCGATGAAAACTTCTGCACGATAGACTCTGACGCCTTTTTCTCTATCTCAGCATTCTTCTGATGGTCTCTCACAGAAAAAATTACGACGCCAGAGGTGTTTTCCTCAATCCACTCCCGGAACACATAAACGAATCGCACGGCATCTGATATGCCATAGTTGTCGGAAATGCCAGCGTCCATGATTTCGAGCGGCGGATCGCTGGGCAACTCTATATTGGGAGTGATATAGGGAAAAGTAGCACTCATTCTCAACGCACTTAAAAACCGAAGCTCATCAGCATTTTGCTCTTTAAAAAAGCTTCTGAAATCTACCCCTCTCACCTTGGTAACCAGTTCCGCATTGGTGCTTGCAGCATTCGTGGTCATAAAGCCAACGTCTTGTGTGGAGATATAAAGCTTTCGTCCGTCATTCACTATCGTAGGAGCCATCAGCAGCAAGGGCACTTCTGCATTGCTTTCGGCCTCCTGATAGTCTTTTAGCTTCTTTTCCATGATCATGTCCGTATTCCGGTTGAGCTGGTTCTCAAAAGCGTAACCCCTGTCTTTGAGATAAACTTCTCCCTCGTACCTGAAATACTGGAACCTGATAAACATATCGTTCACAAGCAGGCTGAAAATCATGGGATTCAGGTTATCCATGGCGATTTTAGACAGGTACTGATCCTCCATTCGGTTCTCTATCTCACCACTCTTCTCCCGCAGAAAAAGCTCCCTATAGTAAGCCGCTCCCACAATGCCTCCTGAGGCACCGGTAATCATCATTGTGTTATCCAACAAAGTCCCATTCAAAAGGCTGTCCATCTGCTGCATCACCCGCATGGTCCAAAGCGCTGCCCGTTGCCCTCCTCCACTCACGCACAGGAACACCATCTTGGGCTTTCCTGTCGTTTTTTGCTTGGCCTTCCACTTCTCCAGCACCGGCAGCATCGATTCCACATCACGGTCGTACACTTCGGGCGTGTTACGGTCATTCAAAGTCTTGATAGAGTACTCTGCCCTGTTGCCTTTATAGTTGAGCCCGAAGGCGGGATTGAGGCTCCGAAAAACGTCCATTTTTACCAGGAAATTGAGCAGCAGAAATGCCGTAATACTGAAAATAAGCCCCCAGCTACGGAACCAGTAGCTAATGGCACCACTAAGCATAATGAAAATGGTGCCAAAGAGGATAGCGCTGGCAGCAGCCGGTATCTGGAAATAGGGATTGTCCATGAAGAAGCCCAGCAGCAAAACAACGACAATGATAAGAAGCTCAATCAGCACCAAATTGAAGTGGTTTTGATCAAACACTTTTAAGATGGCTTCCTTGTCATAGAAATCGTTGATATAGGCAGTCGGTCTTAGCCTGAATTTTTCGTCCCAGTAGAAGTCGACCCTGTTTTTACTCTCTCTTACTTCCTTCAGCTTATCCAACGCCCTTTTGCGGTTGACTTTCACCTTTTTCAGGCGTTTATCCACACTACCCGTCAGGTATTTGAAAATGTCTTTATTGGTCAACCTGAAATAGGTATACAGCACGGCAAGCATGCCCAGAAAACCAGCCAGATAGCCAAGGATTTTCCAGAACAGGTCGCCAGGCCCTCTGAATTCATTTTCCATTTGAAATTGAAAAATAAAAACCAGGTAAGCCACATTCACAATGATGGGCAACAGGCTGTTGTTGATAGAAAACTTGGTAAAAGGGCGCTCAAGCACACCCAGAAATGAATACTCATGGCCGTAAAGGATATAACAGGAAATGTTGAAGGCTGCGGTAAAGCCGCCCATACAAAAGCCGACTATAAAAAAGCTCCAAAAGTCCACTCTGTTCAGGTATTCCGGATCGAGAAATAAGTAAGGGATACCCAATATTCGCCCGAAGTTGCCAGTAAACACTGCCACCAGGCTCACCCAAAAGAATAGCATAAACAGGTTACGCCTGACGTGCATAACCAATAATTGTACAGGAAAGGAATAAATGAGTTTATTCCACATCTTTTAGCCAGCCCATGCTGCGTTTCACGGCGCTTTTCCACCCGTTGTACAGGCGTTTTCTATCACCCTCCTCCATCTCTGGAGTAAACACTCTATTGATCTCTCTGTTTTTCACAATTTCCTTTTGACTCCACAATCCTACTTCAATACCTGCCAGAAAAGCAGCGCCCATGGCGGTTGACTCAATAATACTTGGGCGCTCCACATTGGCTCCTAAAATATCCGCCTGAAACTGCATGAGAAAATTGTTAGCAGTAGCTCCACCGTCTACCTTAAGGGTTTTCAGGGACAAACCGGCATCTTTTTGCATCGCCTCCAGCACATCTTTGGTTTGGTAGGCCATCGACTCCAGCGTGGCTTTTACCAGATGACTCTTGCCTGTGTCTCGGGTGAGGCCGAAAATGGCACCCCTGGCATACATGTCCCAGTAAGGTGCACCCAGGCCGGCAAATGCTGGCACTACATACACCCCCTCCGAATCGCCAGCCTTCACAGCAAAGTACTCCGAATCCGGTGCCTCATCAATCAATTTAAGTCCATCCCGAAGCCACTGTACGGCTGCACCAGCAATGAAAATACTGCCTTCGAGCGCATAGGTCACCTTACCGTCAAGCCCCCAGGCTATCGTGCTCACCAGTCCTGAGTGAGACAGCTGCATCTTCGTGCCTGTGTTCATCAGCATGAAGCAACCGGTGCCATAAGTATTTTTGGCCATGCCCGGTTCAAAGCATGCTTGCCCAAACAAGGCGGCTTGCTGATCGCCGGCGATACCTGCTATCGGAATTTTGACGCCGTCCATTTCCAGGTCACCAAAGTGATGTGATGAGGGCTTCACCTCAGGCAGCAGCGACTCAGGCACCTTAAGTGCTTTCAGCAGCGTGCTGTCCCATTCCAGTTTCTTGATATTATAAAGCAAGGTTCTGGAAGCATTCGTGTAGTCTGTCACGTGTTTCTTTCCATTAGTCAGCTTCCACACCAGCCACGAGTCGATGGTACCAAAGGCCAGCTCACCCTTCTCTGCCCGCTTCCTGGCTCCTTCCACGTTGTCGAGGATCCATTGCACTTTTGTACCGGAGAAATAGGCATCTACCACCAGTCCCGTATTCTCCCTGATGTATTGCTCGTGACCATCGGCTTTCAGCTTTTCGCAAATCTCCGCCGTTCGCCGGTCCTGCCACACAATGGCATTAAAAATTGGCTGACCGGTCTTTCTATCCCATACCACGGTGGTTTCCCTTTGGTTGGTGATGCCAATGGCGGCAATCTGCGACGGGGCTACCTTGTGGTCGGCAAGTGCCTTTTTGAACACTTCCCATTGTGTAGCCCAAATCTCGTCGGGGTCGTGCTCGACCCAGCCTGGTTTGGGAAATATTTGTCTGAATTCTTTCTGAGCGCTGCCGAGAATGCTCCCATCAGCATTGAAGATGATCGCACGTGAACTTGTGGTGCCCTGGTCGAGGGCTACGATATACTTTCCTTGCATCATTCGGGTGTATTAGGGTAAACTTTTGCATCAAAGTAATAAAAAAAAGATCGTCAGACGTATCTTCACGGCAGTTATAAATGGCTAAATACAGAAGTGGCTGCATGACAGAGGAATCTTACGACATAATTTCCAGGGACGGACTCAATCTAAAGGGTCGCTCCTGGTTGCCTGACATGGAGCCATCAGCTTTGATCTGCCTTGTGCACGGGCATGGGGAACACATAGGCAGGTATCAGCACGTTGCCGAATTTTTCACTCAACAGGGCATGGCTGTGTTTGGCATGGATCTTCGTGGTCATGGACATTCCGACGGCAAAAAAGGCCATACTCCCTCCTACGACCTGCTATTGGAAGATGTCGAAGACTTGATGAAATCCGCCAGGGTGGAGTTCATAGAAACACCCATGTTTCTCTACGGACATAGCATGGGTGGCAACATGGTCGTGAACTTTCTAACATCAAAAAAGACGCTCGAACTACACGGAGCTATTCTGTCCTCACCTTTTCTGAGGCTGGCAATGTCGCCTCCGGCGATCCTATTGAAGTTGGCGAAAATCATGCGAAATATCTGGCCTTCCTTCAGTGCGTCCAGTGGGCTCGACCCCAACGGAATCTCATCGATAGCAGCAGAAGTTGAGAAATACAAAAGCGACCCCCTCATACATAGCCGGATTACTTCTCAGCTTTCTTTGAGCTTAATAGAAGCAGGGGAAAAGGCCATTGGAAAGGCTGGCGAACTCAATATTCCCGTGCTGGCATTTCACGGCGGTCAGGACAAAATCACCAGCATGGAAGCTACGAAGGAGTTTGCTTCAAAGGCTCCGGGCTACGTCACATTTCAGGAGTGGAAAACCTCTAAACACGAAACACACTATGATGTAGACCGGGAAAAGGTGCTTCACCTGGTGGCAGGCTGGATCAAACAGCAACTTCCTTAATCAACCCAAAAGGTTCTGTTAACCAGCGAACGCAAGGAACCCTTCTTTGAGTTCAGTCTCTGGTAATGTGGTTACATTTTTCAGGAGGTAATCAACCACCCCCTTTTTAAAGCCCATCTTTTTGGCTACCTCGTACATAAACGTTTGCTCCTCAGGCTCAACAACTCCGTCGGCCACGACAACCCTGCCGCAACTCAACATCAGCTCCATTTTCTGCGTCAAATTCAGCATTTCGAGTGAACCTGTTGGTGTTGGGTTGTTGATCATTCGGGCAACCTCGGCATTCTTCGCACCACGGCTGGAAGCAAACTTCATCAGGTAAGCTTTTTCACTCAAGTCAAATTTATTATCAGAAAGAGCGAGTTCAATCAGCAGACTGATCTGCTTTCTTAGTACGTAATCCATACAGCCAAAAAATGATTTATTTAAAGATAGGTAAAAAAATCAAAATGAAGGGAAGATGGTATTTGGCTGCAATGGGTGGTGTTGACTTTATGTTTTATCAACGCTAACCCCGACTCGACGGTCATTGCGATGGAGCCAGCTCCAGGCTCTCTATGCCACCACTCTTTGAGCGACTGAAGCAATCTGTTCATTCCAAAGCAATATTCTAACAGACAGATGGCCACATCACCCGACCATTCCTGACACAATTAATATACAGAGCAGTGATTCGCAATGACCGGCAGGGGGTGTTGAGTGCTTCGTAGTTGGTTCTCTCACTCCTAAACCTTAACCTGACGTCATTGCGACGGAGCAGACCAATGCCCAATCTATGTTACTAATCACCGAGCGACTGAAGCAATCTGTTGACTACGGAGCCGTGTTCTAACAGACAGATTGCTTCGTCTCCGTGTGATTTAGACACAAAATGAGAATTATCAAAGGCTTCTCGCAAAGACGGCAGGTGGTGGTCATCTTTCGTTACTCCGTTCTCAGTGTATCCACAGGATTAATTTTTGCCGCAGCCAGCGCTTTGAACGTGACCGAGAAAAGAGCAATCACCAGGCTGAGCACAATGGCTACCAGGTATACCAAAGGCTGCACCTCCACCCTGTACTCAAAACCGTCCAGCCACTCTGAGGTATAGTGGAAAGCAATGGGCGCTGCTGCGACAAATGCAACCACCACCAGCACGACGAACTCTCTTGAAATGATATAAAAAATATTGAACAAACCTGCTCCTAACACTTTCCTGATGCCGATCTCCTTCATACGCTGGTTAGTGACAAATGAAACCAGCCCATACAACCCAAGGCAACCGATAAAAATGGCGATACCGGTAAAAACGCCTATCACCTTTGCCAGCCGTTGCTCAGCCTCATAAAAACTCCTGATTGTTTCATCCAGAAATTGATACTTGAAGGGCTCGTTAGGAAACATATCATTCCAGATTGCCTCTATGTTGGCCAGCGACTCTTTTGCTTGCGACATATTGAGCTTAATCCCAACCTCCACAAAAGACTCCGGGTTAGCGGAGATGTAGCCAGCTTTGATAGGCTCCCTCAGCCCATTGGTGTGATAGTTTTCTACTACGCCCACAATAGGCACACCGGATTCACCTGATAATATTTTTGCATTCAAAGCCTCTTCAGGGCTGGCAAACCCCATTTCTTCGATCATCTTCCGGTTAGCGACAATTTCGGTAACGGTATCATCTCTAAGAAAGCCCCGTCCTGCCAGAAAGGTGAGCTGGTACATATCGATATAATCTTTATCGCCGAATTTCAGCTCTGCAGAATATGGTGTGTCCTCCGATGAACCCTCGAAAGAATAGGTACTCACCCAGCGACTTCTCGAGCTGGGGCTGGCGTTCTGCAACGTCACCATTTCCACCCCACTAACGTTCTGTACAGCACCTTTAAAGGCTGCACCTTTACCTTGTTTTCCATTTGGAAACTGAATATTGATAACGCCTTCTTTGGCAAAGCCCAGGTCCTTGTTGATGAAGTAATCCATCTGAGAAAAAATCACAAAAAGGCCGATGATCAGCACCTGCGAGATCAAAAACTGGAACACGACAAGTATTTTTCGTAACAAGCTCCCTTTGCCTGCTTTCCCGGTCAACCCGCTTCTGATGACTTGCGAAGGGCGAAACCTTGCCATGACCAATGAAGGATACAGACCTGAAATCAACACTACTGCCACAAGCAGAAGCGCCAGAAAACCGAGCGCCATAGGATCGTTAAACAAACTAAAGTGAAACGGAAACCCGATAAGGTCTTCTACATACGGCTTCAACAGATAAGCCAGTGGAATTGACAGCGCAAGAGAAATGAGCGCCAGCAAAGTAGTCTCGCCAAGAAACTGCCCTATCAGGTTACCCGAAGAGCTGCCGAGCACCTTCCTGATGCCTACTTCTTTGCCTCTTTTCATCGCATTGGCTGTGGCCAGGTTGATAAAATTGATACAGGCAGTAAGCAGTAAAAAGGCCCCCAGCACCATCATGCCGGTGATGGTAGTGCCGGAAATCGTCCTTGAGTTGTAGTTGCTAAAATGATTATCGAAATGCACCTGGCTCAAAGGCTGGAGCTCGAAATTGAAGAACCTGGCAAAGAAAGAACCTGCATTTTTGGCTATCAGGGTATCGATCTGCGACTGAAACCCTGTGGTATCTGCCTGCTCTGCCAGCATGAAATACGTGTTCATGGAATTATCGAGTCTATTCCATGAGCTGAAATCTATCTGGTCTTTGAGTGTTTCGGGTGACACCACAATGGTAAAGGGAAAATCCGTATTCGCCGGAAAGTCTTTCAGAATTCCCGCCACCGAAAGCGTGAAGTCGTTGTCCATTCTCAGCGTTTGGCCTACAGCTTCTAATGGATCGCTGATGGCGAAAAACTTTTTAGCAATCGTCTCCGAAAGAAACACCTTGTCGGGCAGGTTGAGGTCATTTACATCCCCTGAGAGCACCTCAAAGCTGAACATCTTAAAAAAGGAAGGTCCCAAAAGTGCCACTCCTTCAGCCTCAGTAAACTCCCGCTTTTGCCCATCGGCTTCTATCACAAAGTTACCCGCCCGCCGATAGTAGGTGCAGGCGCTTTCTTCCACACCTGGCACTTCGGCTTCGAGCGCCTCCCCCAGCGGCCCGGGTGTAGCTGTTAAAAAAGAAAAGCCACCCTTTTGGCTGGTTTGACTATTGATCCTGTAAATCCTATCGAGGTTGACATGAAACTTCTCATAGCTCATTTCCTGCTTCACCACCAGAAAAATTATGATAGCCGACATGATGCCGAGCGTCAGGCCCAGAATATTGATGAAAGTAAAGGCTTTGTCCTTTTTGAAAACCCGGAAGGCGGTGCGTAAAAAAGTGGTCATTGGCAGTTCGATTAGTTGCTTCCAAGGTACGACACCAAAAAACCGACTAATGTTAATGACCGGTTAAAAAGGGTTAAAGAGTGTTAAAAGCGAACGCTGAAAGTAAAAATCCCCGGGCTGTGGATTTACCCACGACCCGGGGATCATTGTTAATTGACTAACGACTTAATGGTATTTACATTCTTCAGCAGTTGTTGCGATCTTTTTATCCCGAAGCCCAATCCCGTTGGAAACCTCCAACCACCACCTGATCGTCACTTCGAAGCGCAACGCAGTGGAGCGAGAAGTCCCCGGGAAAGAAGAACAATCTCATCCCGCCAGCATTTTAAGTTCGGGAGACTTCTCAGTCGTGCCTCCATCGAAGTGACGAAACGATTTACATTTATTTCCAAGTGACGTTAGGCGGTAGGCAAACGAACTGCATACATCACACCCTACTCCATCGTGCCTTCATAAATAGCATTGAAGATCAGCTTGTAAGTAGCCCTGGGCTGGCCTCTGAACTGCGGACGGAAAGCAAACAGCACTATGCTGCCGCTGCCATACCCAGCTTTGATCACCGCTGCTTTGGAACCAATGTACTTGTCCTGCCCCATGGCCCAGCCGCTCATCAGCAGCTTGTCTTTGGCGTAAGTTGCCACTATTTCAATCGGGGGCTCAGGTGCTTCCTTCACAGTCGGCTCCTTCCCTCCTTCGCCTTCGTTCTCCTTCACCACCCTGCTGTAAGCACGACTCTGGTTGAACGACGCAGCCACTTCTGCCTGCACACCGTAAGCCAGGCTGTGGTTGGTATCTACATTGGTCCTGATGAGCGACCCCGGGATAAAGAAGGTGTTGGGCGACAAACCGTTGGTGGTGCTTCGCAACGACAGCCCAAACTGGTCGACAGCAAAATCGCTGGCCTCGTCGAAGGTGATCAGCTGACCACCATTGGCCACATAGTTTTTGATGGCCGCCAGTCCGTCGATGCCCATACCTCCTGTGTACTCTGGTGGCATAAAACCAAACGAATAACCGTTGAGGATACCATCAGGGCGTTGATCAGGAATGATGATGGCATCGTACTGCGAAAGGTCTTTGGTGCGCACATCGTTGTCGTGCAGTGTATCCAGTGGGAAGCCGTAGTCCTGCAGCAACCAGCGGGTCCAGCCTTCGTCCATATTGGCCTGCCATGTCTTGTACAAACCAACCTTCGGCAGTTTGATGGCTTTCATCGTGCCCGCAGGCTTGGCGGCAAGACCAGCGAAGTCTACTCCATATGTTTTCGAGGCTTCTGAAACATTGGCATCGGTGGAGCCGCCTTTTTCAACAACAAAAGTACCAGCAGCCATGTCGCCCTGCTTCGCAGCCAGGCGGCTTACCTTCTCGCCCTTGGCCAAAAGGAAGTTAACGGCCTTGATGGCAGAGTTTTCATTGGTGGTGAGGCTATAACCATAGCCCGACTTGCCTGATACTTTACCAGCTGTGACAGGCTCTCTTGTTTTAATTTCCTCAGTACTGGCAGTGAATTTCTCCATCACCTTGTCGACCGTCACGCCCATTTGCATAGGCAATGTCCAGCCAGCGAGGTCATAAGGAGGAATTGGAGGGCCTCCCGGGCTGATTCTAAGATCAGGATAGCTTTGCTTCTCCATCAAATCGACCAGGTAAGGGCGGAACGCCTGTGCCGAATAAGCAATATATGTGCCGGCGGCATATTCTTTTCCTTTCACCATAAACGACTTGGTGGCCTTGTGCATTTCCACGCCACCCTGGCGCAAAATATTCACCAGGTTGCGGGCCTCCCCTTTATCGAACTGCTCAGCAGGGATCACGTAGGCAAAGCTATTTTCTAAAAGTTTAGCTTCGATGGCGTCTTTGCCCATGCTGTAGATATTGTACAGGTAGTGTTCCTTGCGGTCGGCGGCCAGGTCAAGCACGGCCAGTGAGCCTGTGATCATATAGTCCACGGCGTCTCTGAAATGCGACTCGCCACCCTTCCATGGGTCAGAATAGAAAATGTGCGTGCCGTCGGTAGGCTTGGAGCCACCCAGGCCACGGATATACTTGGGAATAGAATCGGGATCGTAGAAACGGGGTGTTGGCGTGGCATGCCCTGTTTCTGTCAGAATGCCAATCATATTATGGAAATAGGGCACAGTACGCATCCCGCCGTTCCACCACATGCTGAAAGTGTGGTTGGAGATCACGCCAGGCTTTCTTTCCAGCGCAAATCGGTTGGCCATGGCTGTGCCTACCAAATTGGTGCCCGTGGTAGCGCCGGGGTGAATATTGGGGTTAACTGGGTTATCAAAAGGAGGAAGGAAAATCCTCGCCCACCCTGGTGAGGTCTGGTGTTGGTTGTACACAATCTGCGGATACCACTCGTTGTACAGCACTTCGTTCACATGGTAGCTCTCCGGCATGTTGTTCATGAACCAGTCACGGTTGTTATCGTGACCGATAAAGTGGTGGTAGAGCCACGGCGGGTTTGTAGTTTCCCATGGCGTGCCCAGGTTCTTTTTGTACCAGCTTTCTACGATGTTCAGTCCGTCGGGGTTCATACTGGGCATCAAGATGAAGATGACCTCGTCCCGGATTTTCTTCATCTCCGAAGTCTCTTCAGTAGCCACCCTGTAGGCCAGCTCCGGCGTCATTTGCGCACCGGCACGCTCAGTGGCATGCAGACCACCATCTATCCAGATGACAGCCTTGCCTTCTTCGCTGTACTTGCGGGCGGTGGCTTCATCTACCCTGACCCTGGCCAGGTCTTCGCTTATTTTTCGGTATTTCTCAAGGTTTTTGATATTGTCTTCACTCGAAATAAACACCACCACCATCGGTTTGCCGAGCGTGGTTTTGCCAATCTCTTTCATCAGCACCCTGTCGGAAGCTGCATCCAGCTTCTGGAAGTAATCCATCTGCTGCTGGTGATTGAACAGTTTGTAGTCGGCACCCACCTGGAAGCCGAAATGTGACTCCGGTGTAGGAACTTGAGCAAATGTTGTGTTGACCATCATCAGGCAGAAAGCTGATAGCAGGGCCAGGAATCCTCTTTTTAGATACATAAGATTATCAAGTAGTTAACGAATAATTGCTGTTTATCTGGTGCCTGAAATAAGAGTCTGCAGGTTTCATATCCAAAGAATGGAGGGAGAATTGGAACAGCGGAGGATATGGCGAATTTTGTCGGTAATTTGTTTTGTGGGCGGGTTGGAGTTAGAGGCAACAATTACATCATCCAGGGCAATCGCATTTAAACCTTGAGTAATTCTTCTCTGAAAGCAGGGTTGAATGCAGCTCTGTTTCTTTTCTGGGTTCTAGGTAATTTGATTTGACAATCTTCGAGTAAGGATAGCGCTACTTTGG
>NZ_LR701627.1 GCF_902498805.1 Imperialibacter sp. EC-SDR9
CTCGACTTTGGCCTTTTACTAGATAAGCAATAAATAAGCTCAATATTTTGATTTTGAGTTTATTTTTTGTGATTTTTATATCTAGTTATATGACTAGATATTTAGATATGGGGTTTCCAACAAAGATTCAATTAATCAAGCGAGCTAAGAGTGAGCAGTGGTACATTAATTTTCCAGCCGCTGTTGCCCAAGCAATGGAGTTTGAAAAAGGGGAGGTTGTTGAGTGGGTAGTGGAGGACAAGCAAAAGATGACTTTAAAAAGGTTGCCGACACAGCAAGGCAATGAGGTGAAAAAAAAACTTCTATAACCGTTTTGGAGGCCTTCGAAGAACTTTTTGCTCAAGGCGCCCCAGCTTTCAAGCAAACCAGGACTATGCTTCGAGCCAGGGAGTTGGCTTATGGAGTAATTAACTGTGTGGGCAGGCATACGATAACGGGCCTTTTATCCTCTTGTGGAAAACTTTTTGAAGACTGGTCTGCCGACTATCGCCTCTTCCAGCAAGGCAGGATGCAAGTTAGCTGCCTGTTTGATGTCGTTAGAAAAGAATTAGTAAGCCAGCTTGGTATCCAGCAGCCCATTTATGCTCACATGGATGATACTATTGTGAAGAAAACAGGAAAGAAGGTAGCTGGTAGTGCATGGAGAAGAGATCCTTTGGGCCCACCTTTTCATACCAATTTTATATGGGGTCAGCGATTTATACAACTTTCCATCTCGCTGCCGGAAAGTGGTAAAGTAGCTACTGCTGCCCGTTCGGTTCCAGTAGAGTTTTTTCATGCTCCCACAGCGAAAAAACCGTGGAAGGCTGAGGGAAAAATTGAATGGGATAATTACAAGGAACAACAGAAGCAAGCCAAACTAAGCAGGCAAGGGGTCGAAAGGATCAATATACTTCGAGAAAAGCTAGATCAGGATGGTGCCAAAGATCGTCTATTAGTAGTCAGTGTAGATGGAAGCTACTCCAATGAGACGGTATTGAAATCACTCCCTCAGCGCACAACACTTATCGGAAGAATAAGAAAGGATACGTTACTAAACTACCTACCAGAAAATGGTAAGAAGGTGGGTAGGAATAGAGTATATGGGCAACAACTCCCCACCCCTGAGCAAATTAGACAATCAGACCAATACGCTTGGCAAGAGGTAGAAGCCTATGCGGCAGGAAAGCTCCACCACTTTAATATAAAAGTGATCCAGCATATACGTTGGAGAAAAGCAGGAAATCAAAACCTTCAATTGGTAGTTATTCGTCCACTATCATATCGATTAACCAAGCACTCAAAACTACTCTATAGGAAGCCTGCCTATTTGATATGCACTGACCCTGAGATGAGCAGCGATCAACTCCTACAGGCTTATTTATGGCGATGGGGCATTGAGGTGAATTTTAGAGAGGAAAAAACCGTATTAGGTTGTGGGCAGGCTCAAGTACGAACCACCAAAGCGGTAGAAAAAGTACCCGCCTTCATTGTCGCCGTTTATGCCATGCTCCAACTGGCAGCACATAAATCAACCAACACAACCAACTGCCTACCAAGATCCAAATGGTACCCGAATAAACATAGTAATAAGCCCACCACTGGAGATATTATCAATCAACTCAGAGCTCAAATATATGCTCAAAGCCTAAATATCAATTTTACCCACTTCGTTAATCTTCAGGCTATGATGCAAAGCCGTAGAATTAGACCTGAAAGAACCCAGGCCGCACTTTTTTATTGCCGAAAATAGCCAAACTCAAG